>NZ_STGJ01000001.1 GCF_004919095.1 Crenobacter intestini
ACCATGATGGTGTTCGGCGACGCGAAGAAGGTGGTCGAAGACCTGGTCAAGGGCGCCGAGCACGCCTAAGGCAGCGCCAGATCAAATGGAAAGGCCGCGGCATTCGCCGTGGCCTTTGTGCTTTGCAGCGTCTCGGCGCTGCGGGTCAGTCCTTGCCGGTGGAGAGCCAGCGCTCGAAGCGTGCCTCGAGTGACTTGCCGTTGGCTGCCCAGAACGCGCTGTCCAGTTGCAGCGCGCCCTGGCGGTTGGCGTCGCTGCCGGGCAGGCGCTGGGCAAGCTCGGCGGGCAGCATGGCGATGGCTTCCTTGCGGGTCGGGCCGTAGTCGATATAGCGCGAGTAGGTCGCCTGGTTTTCCGGCTGGCTCGCGAACGCGATAAAACTCGTCGCCAGCGCGGTGTTGCCGCCCTTGGGGACCGCCCAGTAGTTGACGTTGTTGATATTACCCGGCCAGCTGACCTTCAGTTGCGGCCAGTCGCGGGCGGCGCGCGTGATGCGCCCGCTGAAGCCAAGCGCCATCGACACCTGCTCGTGGGCGAGCATCTGCGCCGGTTGCGCCGGCGACTCCCACCACACGATATGCGGGCGCAACGCGTCGAGCTTCCTCAGCGCACGCTTGACGCCGGCCTCGGTCGACAGCGTCGGGTAGATTTCGGCCGCCGGCACGCCGTCGGCCAATAGCGCCGCCTCCAGCGTGTAGCGCGCGCTGCGGTTCATCGCGCGCTTGCCGGCAAAACGGCGAGTATCCCAGAAGTCGGCCCAGCCTTGTGGGGCCTTGGCGAGCATCTTCTGGTTGTACGCGAGCACCGCCGACCAGGTGAAAATGCCGGCGCCGCATTCGCTGGTGGCACCGGTCAGGAAGGCCTCGCGCGGCGCGATCGCCGCCCAGTCGAGCTTCTCGAAGCGACCCTCGGCGCAGCCGCGCGCCAACTCCGGCGCGGACACCTCAACCACGTCCCAGCGGCCGCCGGGTGCCGTGTTGCGGCCGGCGACGATCTCGCGGTAGTAGTGGCCGTTGTAGTCGTCGGCGTAGACGCCGACGCCGCTTGCGCGGTGGAAGGGCTGGTAGTAGGCGATTTCCTGCGCCGCCTTGTTGGCGCCGCCGAAAGACAGCACGTTGAGGTCGGCCGCGTGGGCGGCACCGGATGCGGCGAGCAGGAGCACGCAGGTACGGAGGTATGGCATGGCTATCCCCTTTTGGACAGGGCCGCCCTCATGGGAGCGGCCCGATTTTTTACCCTTGTACCGCAAAGGGAAATGACAAACAACTAGTTTATGCGGCAAGGCCCGCCCGCCTGCCTGCCGCGAGGGCGCCTTCGATGTAGCCAAGGCCCGCCGCGTCGCCGATCAGCGCGACCCTGAAGCCCGCACTTTCGAGCGAACGCGCCACGCTGTCGTCGCCGCGCGCGCCGCTGGCGAGTACCACCGAGTCGGCGCGTACGCGCGTCTCGCCGTCTGCACCCTCGCACACCAGCGTCTTGCCGTCGATCAGCCGGACGCGGGTGTCGCGCAGCAGCGTGACTTGATGCTTGCCAAGCTCGCCCAGTACATGCCAGCGGCGGACGATGGACAGTTCGCGCCCCAGCGAGCTGCTCTCTTCGATCACCGTCACCTTGCGTTTGCGCGCGACCAGGAATTCGGCAAGTTCCAGCCCGACCAGTCCGCCGCCAACGATCGCGACCGTTTCGCCCAGCGGCATCCAGACATGGCTGAGCTTTTGCAGGGCAGCGCCGCTACCGGTGACGCCCGACAGGTTGCCTGCCTTCATCAGCGCGCGCTGCGCAAGGCTGAGCTTCTTGCGGGCGACGTCTTCGGCGCCGTCGCCGGTTAACAGTGCGCGTAGTTCGTCGCCGCTGAACACATGGTTTTGGTCGGCGCCTTCGATGGCGGCGCCGTCACGGCGCGCGCCGCTGGCGACCAGCACCAGGTCGGGTGCCAGCTCCTTCAATAGCGCTGGGGTCGCCTCGGTCGACAGCTTCACATCGATTGGCAGGCGGCGCATCTCGGCTGCCAGGTAGTCGAGCAGACGGCCGTTTTCCGGGTAGGCGAGCGAGGCGAAGAACAGCGTACCGCCCAGACGGGCTGATTTCTCGACCAGCGTCACCCGGTGGCCACGCAGCGCGGCGGTACGCGAGGCTTCCATGCCGGCCGGCCCGCCGCCGACCACCACCACATGGCGCTGGGCGTCGGCCGGGCCTTGCGCCTCTTCGCTTTCGCGCCCGCACGAGGGGTTGGCGGCGCACTTGACGCTCTGGTTGACGAAGATCTGGCTCACGCAGGTGTAGCAATAGATGCAAGGGCGGACTTCGGAGGCGCGGCCCTGGGCGAGCTTGTTGGGTAACTCCGGGTCGGCCAACAGCTTGCGGCCCATCGCGATCGCGTCGATCGCGCCGCGGCCGATCACCGCGTCGGCCTCTTCCGCTTCGACGCGGCCGACGCCGATCACCGGCACGCTGACGGCCTGTTTGACCCGCTCTGCCAGCGGCAACAGCCCGCCCTGCGCGTGCACCAAGGGTGCGCGCGTGAAGTTGATGCTGCGGTGCGCCGACGCGTAAGCGGACACATGGATCGCGTCGGCGCCAGCCGCCTCGGCCAGGCGCGCGGCGGCGACCGCGTCGTTCGGGGTGATACCGCCTTCGAAATCGATCTCCTCGCCGTCCAGGCGCACCCATACCGGATAGTCCGCCCCGCAGCGCGCCTTGACCGCGCGGATCACCTCGACCATCAGCCGTGCGCGGTTTTCGAGCGGGCCGCCGTATTCGTCATCGCGGTGGTTGCTGTGCGCGGACAGGAAGCCCGCGATGATATAGGTGTGCGCACAGTGCAACTCGACGCCGTCAAAGCCGGCCTGTTTGGCACGCCAGGCGGCGGCGGCGAACCACTCGACCATCTGCGCGATGTCGGCTTTGTCCATCACGCGGATCTTCGGCGCGCTGCGGATCTGGTTTGAGATGAAGCCGGCGCGCTCCTCGGGCGTCAGCGTCGCCATCATGTCGCTTTGCTTGGGCGTGGGCAGCGACGGCACCCACAGTTCACGCCCGTCGACCAGGTCGCGGATCGCCGTCTTGCCTGCGTGTTGCAACTGCACGGCGATCTTGCCGCCGGCCGCATGCACGCGCCGCGCGATGGCCGCCATGCCGGGGATGAAGCGGTCATCCGACAAGCCGCTCTGGAAAGGCTCGGCGGTGCCGGCGGGGAAGGCGACCGAGACCACCCCCATGATCAGCAGGCCGGCGCCGCCGGCGGCGCGGGCCTCGTAATAGGCCTGGATGCGTTCGGTGCAGCTGCCGTCGGTCTCGGCCATGTTGTCGCCCATCGGCGCGAGGATGATGCGGTTCTTAAGCTTCAGGCTGCCGATCGAAAGCGGCGACATCAGGCGGGAATAGGGGGCGTTGGCGCTCATGGTGCGGTCTCCTCCAGCTAGGCGGTTGCCGGCCGGTCGCTGCCGGCCCATCATCGCACGAGTGTCTGTGCATATGCCATGCACCTCATCGTCCGTTCGGAGGGTGTCGCGCACGCGGGTGCGCCTGAGAATCGGGTTACCTGCAGGGCTCTAACCAGATAGGGAGTAAACCATGGCTTCAATCGTCATTACAGGCAGTGCGTCCGGCATCGGCGCGGCCACCGCGGCCATGCTGCGCGAGGCCGGACACCAGGTCGTCGGCGTCGACGTCGCCGGCGCCGAAGTGTGCGTCGACCTCTCAAGCGCCGCCGGCCGCGCCGCCGCTATCGACGGCGCGCTGACCCGTTGCGGCGGGCGCATCGACGCGCTGGTGCTGTGCGCCGGGCTGGGCGCGACCCACGCGCCGGAAAAGATTGCTTCGGTCAATTATTTCGGTGTCAGCGAACTGCTCGACGGCTTCAAGGGTGCGCTCGAGGCGGGCACGATGAAGTCGGTAGTGGTGGTCGCCTCGGTCGCCGCGACCCACGGCGAATGGGAGGGTAGCCCGTTGCGGGAGGCCTTCCTCGCCGGTGACGAAGAGAAGGCGCGCGCGCTGTGCGCCGCGACGGGTCATGCCGCCGCTGCCTACGCTGCCTCCAAGCACGCGGTGGTGTGCGACGTGCGCCGGCGCGCCGCCGCCTGGGGCGCGCGCGGCGTGCGCTTGAATGCGGTCGCGCCCGGCGCGGTCGAGACGCCGCTGTTGCAGCAGAGCATCGCCGACCCGGTGGTCGGCAAGGCGACCGCCGCGTTCATCCCGCCCTTGGGCCGGCGGGCCGAGCCAGCCGAGATCGCGCAGGTGATCGGCTTCTTGCTGTCGGATGCGGCAAGCTACGTGCACGGCAGCTTGCTGGTGGTCGACGGTGGCATCGACGCGTTGGCGCGCCCCTGCCGTTTTTGATCTGCGTCAAATAAATGCCCCGGGCGGGGGTGGGGTAGTCCGTCCGGGGTATGAAGGGCCGGCCCTGCCGGCCTTAAGTTCTTCTGCATGACCGGGGCTGCCCCGGCTGTGACCATGGAGAACCTAGATGACCAATCTGTCCATCGCCCCCGACCTGCCGGTATTCAAGAGCGAGTTGCCGACCCGCTACGCGCGCGGCTGGCACTGCATCGGCGTCGCCGCCGACTACCGTGACGGCAAGCCGCACACCCTCGACGCCTTCGGCACCCGTCTGGCGGTGTTTGCCGACAGCCAGGGCAAGATCAACGTGCTCGACGCCTACTGCCCGCACATGGGCGCCGACCTGTCGCACGGCACGATCGAAGGCGACCTGCTGGTCTGCCCGTTCCACCAGTGGCGCTTCGGTGCCGACGGCAAGTGCCAGGAAATCCCGTACTGCAAGCGGGTGCCGGTCAAGGCCAAGACCCGCAAGTGGCTGACCTGCGAGGAAAACGGCCTCTTGTTCGTCTGGCACAACGTCGAGGGCCGCGCGCCGGCCGAGGGCATCGTCATCCCGCACCTGCCTGAGCTCGATTCGGACGAATGGTCGGACGACTGGATGCTCGACACCCTGCTGATCGAGACCAACCCGCGCGAACTGGTCGACAACCTGGTCGACGCGCAGCACTTCGGCCCGGTACACGGTGCGCCGACCAAGTATTTCGCCAACGTGTTCGAAGGCCATGTCGCGCACCAGGTCTTTCACGGCGACTCCGAGCGCCTCGGCGGCGACCTCATCGCCGAGTCGGCGTACTACGGCCCGGCGGTGCACCTGACGCGCATGCGCGCCAACTACGACGGCCGCCTGATGGAGTGCATTCTGCTCAACGCCAACACGCCGATCACACAGACCAGCTTCCAGCTGCGTTTCGGCGTGCGCGTGAAGAAGCAGCCGGACTGGACCGCAGAGCAGAACCTCGAGGCCGCGCGCGGCTACGTCCAGCAGAACCGCGACTCCTTCTACCAGGACGTCGCGATCTGGCAGAACAAGATCCGCGTCAACAACCCTGTGCTGGCCGAGGGCGACGGCCCGGTCTACCAGCTGCGCGAATGGTACGAGCAGTTCTTCACCGACGAGGACGAGGTGTCGGCCAAGCTCAAGGAGCGCGTCGAGATCGTGACCTGGGACAAGCGCTAGGCGCACAGCCCGGCGTACGCTCGCCCACCCTGCGGGGTGGGCTTTTTGTTTTTGTGGCAGGTGCCGTGCCGCCGTCCGGATGGACGATGCCCGCCCTTGCCCGCGCCGCCACAATCCGTCCAATCGCCCGCACGGGTGTCAACGACGGAGGTGGAACATGGTCCAGATCAGGGCGCTGGCCTACGTGGTCGCGCAATGCCGCTCGCCCGAGCGCTGGGTGGCTTACGCGCACGAGGTATTGGGGGCGATGGCGCAAAGCCGGGACGACGGCAGCGTGCTTGTGAAAGTCGACGAGCGCCCCTACCGCATCCTGGTCGAGCGCGGGGACGACGACCGTTACCTCGCCTCGGGCTGGGAGCTGGCCGGCGAAGCCGCCTACGCCGCGCTCAAGGCGCGGCTCGACGCGGCCGCCTGCGCTTTCGTCGAGGCGGACGCAGCGCTGTGCGCGTCGCGCAAGGTCAACGCGCTACTCGCGTTGACCGACCCTTCCGGCAACCGCCACGAATTCTTCTGGGGGCCGCAGCTCGATGCGCAGCCCTTCGCGTCGCCGCAGGGGGTGTCGCACTTCGTCACGGGCGAACTGGGTATGGGCCACACCGTGCTGCCGGCGGTCAACTTCGATGCCACGCGCGACTTCTTCGTGAAGGTGCTGGGCTTTGGCGTGTCCGACACCTTCAACTTCCGTCCCGACCCGGCAGCGCCGGCGATCCCTATCCATTTCCTGCACTGCGCGAACGGCCGTCACCACAGCCTGGCGCTGGCCGGTTTTCCGTCGCCGGAAGGCTGCGTGCACATGATGCTCGAAGTGCCGAACATGACCGACGTCGGCCGCGCGCACGACCGGCGGGCGAAACACGGCGTCAAGCTGATGGCGACGCTGGGCCAGCACCTGAACGACAAGATGACGTCCTTTTACATGCGCACGCCGTCGATGTTCGCGCTCGAGTACGGCTTTGGCGGCCTCGTCTGCGACTGGGAGCGGCATAGCGCGTTCGAGGCGACCGAGGTCAGCGTGTGGGGCCACGATTTCGGCGTCGGTTTCAACGAGCAGTAAGGGGCAGACCATGAACAAGGAAATGACGCTGTCGCAGGCGTGCGCGCAGATCGAGTCGGGGATGACGATCGGCATCGGCGGCTGGGGTCCGCGCCGCAAGCCGATGGCGCTGGTGCGCGAACTGGTCCGCAGCGACGTGCGCGACCTGACCGTGGTTGCCTACGGCGGCCCCGAAGTCGGCATGCTGTGCGCGGCCGGCAAGGTGAAGAAGCTGGTGTTCGGCTTCGTGACCATGGACGCGATCCCGCTCGAGCCCTTCTACCGCAAGGCGCGCGAGGCGGGTGAGCTCGAACTGATGGAGCTGGACGAGGGGATGCTCGAGTGGGGCCTGCGCGCCGCCGGCATGCGCCTGCCCTACCTGCCGACCCGCTGCGGCCTGGCGAGCGACGTACTGGCGAAGTGCCCGGCCCTCAAGACCGTCGCTTCGCCGTATGACGACGGCGAGGTGCTGCTGGCGATGCCCGCGCTGACGCTCGACGTCGCGCTCTTGCACGTGAACGACGCCGACCGCTGGGGCAATACGCTGATCACCGGGCGCGACGCCTACTTCGACCACCTGTTCGCGCGCGCCGCCGAATGCACCCTGGTCAGCTGCGAGCGCCTGACGGACAAGTTCGCGCTCAGTGCAGAAGAAGCGCGCGCCAACCTGTTCGAGCGCTATCTGGTCAGCGGTGTCGTGCACGCCCCGGGCGGTGCGCACCCGACGCTGAACAACCCCGACTACGGCTGGGACCTCGCGCACATGAAGGCGTACGTCGCTGCCGCGGCCGAAGAGGGTGGCTGGGCCGCGTACCGCGCCCGCCATATCGACGGCGGCGAAGCGGCGTACCGCGCGCAAAACGGCCTTCCTACCAGGCTCGCCGAACTTTCCCACCCGATCTTCTGAGGAGGCCGCGATGAGCCAGCCTTACGACTACACGCTTGCCGAACTGATGGTCACAGCCGCGTCCGACGCGTGGCGCGGCGACGGCGAGATCCTCGCCTCCGGCATCGGCGTGATCCCGCGCCTGGGCGCGAGCCTCGCCAAGCTCACCCACACGCCGGAACTGTTGATGACCGACAGCGAGGCCTTCCTCGTCGAGGAGCCGGTGCCGCTCGGGCCGCGCGGCGACTTCGAGCCCCGTTACTCGGGCTATATGGGCTTCGAGCGCGTGTTCGAGTGCGTGTGGGGCGGACGCCGCCACGTGATGATCGGCCCGACCCAGATCGACCGCTTCGGGCAGACCAACCTGTCGGTAGTCGGCGACTACGCCAAACCGAAGGCGGCGATGCTCGGCGTGCGCGGCCTGCCGGGCAACAGTATCAACCACGCAAGCTCGATGCTGGTGCCGTCGCACAGCACGCGCGTGTTCGTCGCCGGCGAAGTCGACATGGTCTCCGGCGTCGGCTACAACCCGGCGCGCTGGGGCGAGGGAATGCGCCAGGACTATGTCGACCTGCGCCGCATCGTCACCGACCTGTGCGTGATGGACTTTGGCGGCGCGGACCATGCGGTGCGCGTGATCTCGCTGCACCCGGGCGTGACGCGCGAGCAGGTGGCGGGGGCAACCGGCTTCCCGCTTGAGTTCCTTGCCGATACCCCGGTCACCCGCGCGCCGACGCCGGACGAGTTGGCGATCATCCGCCGGCTCGACCCGCACGAGATGCGCGCGCAGCAGATCAAGGGCAACCCGCCGGCCAACCGCGCCGAACTGTAAGAGCGCCCGCAGGAGGCCAAGATGGACGACACGAACTTTGTCAGCCGCCCGGACGACGCGGTCTACGAGACCGACAGCCCGGTGCTCTACGAGGTAAAGGGCAACGTCGCGTGGATCACGCTGAACCGCCCGGGCTTCAACAACGCTCAGAATTCGCAGATGACGTACGCGCTGGACGACGCCTTCGGCCGCGCGGCGGGCGACGACGCGGTGCGCGCGATCGTGCTCGCCGGCGCCGGCCGCCACTTCTCGGCCGGCCACGACATCGGCACGCCGGGGCGCGACGTCAACCGCAGCTTCGAGCGGCGCGCGTCGATGTGGTGGGACCACAGCAACAAGCCCGGCGGCGAGTTCCTGTACGCGCGCGAACAGGAGGTGTACCTGGGCATGTGCCGGCGCTGGCGCGACCTTCCCAAGCCGACGGTCGCGATGGTGCAGGGCGCCTGCGTCGCCGGCGGGCTGATGCTCGCCTGGGTGTGCGACCTGATCGTCGCCTCGGACGACGCTTTCTTCCAGGACCCGGTGGTGCGCATGGGCATCCCCGGTGTCGAGTATTTCGCGCACGCCTTCGAATTGAACCCGCGCATCGCCAAGGAGTTTTTGCTGCTGGGCGAGAAGATGGGCGCCGAGCGGGCGTACCAGATGGGCATGGTCAACAAGGTGGTGCCGCGGGACGAACTGGAAGCGACGGTCGGCCAGATCGCGCAGAAGCTCGCCGCGCAGCCGCGCCTGGGCGTCGCGCTGACCAAGCAGGCGATCAACCACGCCGAGGACCTGATGGGCAAGCGCGCGTCGATGGACGCGACGTTCGCCTGGCACCATTTCGCGCACGCGCACAACGAGCTGGTGTCGGGCGACAAGCTCGCCGGCTTTGATGCGCGCGCGATGGCGCGCGCCAACCGGGAGGGCGCTTGATGGGCGTGCTCGATACCGAAATCACCCGGCTGCTCGGCTGCCGCTACCCGGTGATCCAGACCGCGATGGGCTGGGTAGCCGATGCGCGTCTGGTCGCGGCCACCGGCAACGCCGGCGGCTTCGGCTTCCTCGCGGCGGCGACTCTGCGCCCGGAAGAGGTCGAGCCGGCCATCCTCGCGGTGAAGGCCGCAAGCGACGCGCCGTTCGGCATCAACTTCCACCTGTTCCAGCCGAACGCCGACGACATCATCACGCTGGCGATCCGTCATGGCCTGCGCGCGGTCAGCTACGGGCGCGGCCCGAACAAGGCGCAGATCCGCCGCCTGAAGGACGCGGGCATCCTGTGCATCCCGACCGTCGGCGCGCTCAAGCATGCGCTAAAGGCGGTCGAACTGGGGGCGGACGCGCTGACCATCCAGGGCGGCGAGGGCGGCGGTCACACCGGCTCGGTGCCGACCACCATCCTGTTGCCGCAGGTGCTCGACGCGGTCGACGTGCCGGTGCTCGCCGCCGGCGGCTTCCGCGACGGGCGGGGCCTGGCGATGGCGCTGGCCGCCGGCGCTGCCGGCATCGCGATGGGCACGCGCTTCCTGATGACCACCGACTCGCCGGTGCCGGCGCCGACACTCGCGAAATACGTCGCGGTGAACGACGTCTCGCGCATCGAGGTGAGCCTCGCCGTCGACGGCATGCGCCACCGGCTGATCCGCAACCCGGTGCTCGAGCGCCTGGAAGGCGCAGGGCCGTTCGCCCGGCTGTGGCTGGCGGTGAAAAGTGCCCGCCGCTTCAGCAGCGAGACCGGCATGAGCGCAGGCCAGATGGTGGCGACGCTGATGCGCGCGCTGCGCGAGGACCCGTCCACCCTCAGCCAGACGGTGATGGCGGCGAGCCAGCCCATGCTGCTTCAGCGCGCGATGGTCGACGGCGTGCCCGACGAGGGCCTGCTCGCCAGCGGCCAGGTCGCCGCGTCGATCGACGCGCTACTCAGCTGCGACGCGCTGATCGGCGGCATCGCGCGCGACGCCGAGGCGCTGCTCGCGCGCTTCGCCCAGCCCTCCGCCGTGCGCGTCACCGCCGCGCACTAGTCCGTTCAGGGGGCGCGCCTTATCGCGCGCCCCTGCACCATTCCCGTATTGCCGGGCGGCGTGCCCGGTGCTGCGAGCGCTTCCAGAGGAAACCCCATGGCCTATTTCGAATCCACCCTGCACCCCGACGGCGTCGCCGAACTGGTGATCGGCCATCCGCCGGTCAACGCCTTGCCCGCGGCCGGCTGGCACGCGCTCTCCGCCGAGATCGCGCGGCTGGGCAACGATGCGGCGACCCGCGTGATCGTGATCCGTGCCGAGGGGCGCGGCTTCTGCGCGGGGGTCGACATCAAGGAGCTCGCCGCCGACGACACGCTGATCGTGTCGGTCAACGCCGGCAACTATGAAACCTTCAAGGCGGTGCACCGGAACCGGGTGCCGGTGATCGCGGCGGTGCACGGCTTCGTGCTGGGTGGCGGCATCGGCATCTGCGGCGCGGCCGACATCGTGATCGCCGCCGACGACGCAAGCTTCGGCCTGCCCGAGGTCGACCGCGGCGCGATGGGCGGCGCGGCGCACCTGCAGCGGATGTTCGGCGTGCAGAAGACGCGCTACCTGTTTTTCACCGGCGAGATGATCGGTGCGGACGAGGCGTTCCGCCTGAACGCGATCGAGCGCGTGGTGCCGCGTGTCGAGCTGCGCGAGACGGCGCTCGCCGTCGCCCGCAAGATCGCCGCCAAGAGCCCGGCGATGATCCGCATCGCCAAGGAGGCGCTCAACGGCGTCGAGGACGGCGACCTGGAGGCCAAGTACCGCTGGGAGCAGGGCTTCACCCTGCAGGCCTACATGAGCCCGGATTCGGCGAAGACCCGGGATGCCTTCGTCGAGAAGCGCGAAGCGAAATTCTGAGGCGAGGAGACGGCGATGGACCTCAACTATACCCCCGCGCAGCAGGCATTCCGTCAGGAAGTGCGCGCCTGGATGCGCGAGAACGTGCCGGGCGATCTGCCGGACTACGACACCTGGGAAGGCTTCGAGGCGCATCGCGCCTGGGAACAAAAGCTGGGCGACAGCGGCTGGGGCATGGTCACCTGGCCCGAGGCGCTCGGCGGGCGCGGCTGCGACCTCTTCGAGTGGCTGATCTTCGAGGAGGAGTACTACGCGGCCAGCGCGCCGCTCAGGCTCAACCAGAACGGCATCTTCCTGCTCGGCCCCACCCTGATGGAGTTCGGCACCGACGCGCAGAAGGCACGTTTCCTGCCGCGCATGGCGCGCTGCGACGACATGTGGGCGCAGGCGTGGAGCGAGCCGGGCGCGGGCTCGGACATGGCGGCGATCCGCACCACCGCCTACCGCGACGGCGACCACTACGTGATCAACGGCCAGAAGACCTGGTCGACCCGCGCGCGCTGGGCGGACTGGATCTTCGGCCTGTTCCGCAGCGAACAAGGCTCGCAGCGCCACCACGGGCTGAGCTACCTGATGGTGCCGCTGGATGCGCCCGGGGTCACCGTGCGGCCGATCCGCCAGCTCAACGGGCTGGCCGGGTTCGCCGAGATCTTCTTCGACGAGGTGCGCGTGCCGGTGGACAACCGACTGGGCGAGGAGGGCGAGGGCTGGTCGGTGGCGATGGCGACCGCCGGCTTCGAGCGCGGGCTGATGCTCAGGTCGCCCGCCCGTTACCAGGCGACCGCGCGCCGCCTTGCCGCGCTATACCGCGCGCACTCCGAGGCGGCACGGCGCGACCCGGCGCTGCGCGAGCGCGTCGCCGCCGCGCTCGCCGCGACCGAGGCGTACGCGCTGTCAACCTACCGTACGGTCAGCCTGCTCGCCGCCGGCGGCAAGATCGGCCCCGAGGCCAGTACCAGCAAGATCTTCTGGTCCGAGCTTGACCTGCAGTTGCACGAGGCGGCGCTGGCCATCCTGGGCAGCCACGCGGAGCTCGACACGGCCGAGGCACGCCGCTGGATGGAAGGCTTCATGTTCGCGCAGGCCGGGCCGATCTACGCCGGCAGCAACGAGATCCAGCGCAACATCATCGCCGAGCGCATGCTCGGGCTGCCGCGCTAAGGAGGACACGATGGACTTCACGTTTACGCAGGACCAGAAGAGTTTCCGCGACGCGGTACGCGCGGCGTTCATGGTCGAGGCCACCCCCGACGTGGTGCGCGAAGGCTGGGAACACGCATCCGGCGTCGCGCCGTCGCTCGCGGGCTTGATCGCCGAGCAGGGGCTGACCGCCTTGTCGGTGCCCGAGGCGTTTGGCGGCCTCGCCCTGTCGGATACCGACTGGGCCTTGCTCACGCAGGAATTCGGCTACTACGCGGTGCCGGACGCGCTGCTTACCACCAGCTACCCGGCCGCCTGCCTGATCCGCGAATTGCCGGACGCCGCCAACCGCCAGCAGGCGTGGCTGCCGGCGCTCTGCGAAGGGCGGCTGTCGGTCGCCGTCGGGCACCCGCTCAGCCCGCTGGTGGGCGACGCCGACCGCGCCGACCTGCTGTTGTTGTGGCACGAGGACGAGGTGCACGCATTGCCGCGCGCCGACGTCGATATCGCGCCAGTGGCGAGCGTCGACCCGTCCCGCCGCCTGTGCCGTGTCAGCTGGAACCCGTCCTCCGCCAGCCGCGTCGCCGACGCTGAAGCCGGCCGCGGCTTGTGGCAGCGCCTGGTCGACCGCATGGCGCTCGCGATCGCCGGCCAGCAACTGGGGCTGACCCAGCGCATCCTTGACCTTGCGATCGACTACACCGCGCAACGCAAGCAGTTCGGCAAGCCGATTGGCAGCTTCCAGGCGGTCAAGCACCTGCTCGCCGACGTCGCGGTCAAGAGCGAGTTCGCCAGGCCGGTATTGGGCCGCGCCGCCTACGCGCTCGAACACGGCCACCCCAACGCCGGCGCCTACGTGTCGCACGCGCGCCTCGCCTGCGGGGAGGCCGCGTGGCTCGCCGCGCGCAACGGCATCCAGGTGCACGGCGCGATCGGTTACACCTGGGAGTGTGACCTGCAGATCTACATGAAGCGGGTCTGGGCGCTCGAATCGGCGTGGGGCGACGCCGCTTACCACAAGGCGCGCGTCGCCGACTGGGTGCTTGCCGACGGTGCCGCCGGCCCCGGCGTCACCTTCGCGTAAACGCAATCCACAAGGACAGACCATGGCAGAAGCTTATATCGTCGACGCGCTGCGCAGCCCGACCGGCAAGCGCAAGGGGACGCTCGCCGAGGTGCATGCGGCCGACCTAGGCGCGCATGTGATCGGCGCCATCGTCGCGCGCAACGCGATCCCAGCAGAAGATTACGACGACGTGGTGTTCGGCTGCGTCGACACCATCGGCAGCCAGGCCGGCGATATCGCGCGCACCGCGTGGCTTGCCGCCGGGCTGCCGCTGGCGGTGCCCGGCACCACCGTCGACCGCCAGTGCGGCTCGAGCCAGCAGGCGGTGCACTTTGCCGCGCAGGCGGTGATGTCCGGCACCATGGACGTGGTGCTCGCCGGCGGCGTGCAGACCATGACCCGCATCCCGATCTCGGCGGCGATGCTCGCCGGCCAGGCCTACGGTTACAGCACGCCGTTTGCCGAGAGCAGCGGCTGGCGCGCGCGCTTTGCCGACGCGCCGGTCAACCAGTTCTACGCCGCGCAGCGCATTGCCGACCACTGGGGCATCCGCCGCGAGGCGATGGAAGCGTTCGCGCTGGATAGCCACGAGAAGGCGCGCCGCGCGACCGAGGCCGGCCATTTCTCGCGCGAGATCGTCCCGCTATTGGGTCTTGCCCACGACGAGACGGTGCGCTCGACCAGCCTTGCCAGGATGGCCGAGCTCGAGCCGGTCGACCCGGTGTACCCGGGGATTACCGCCGCGGTGTCCAGCCAGACTGCCGACGCGTCCGCCGCGGTGCTGGTCGTGTCTGAGGCCGCGCTCAAGCGTTACGGGCTGACCCCGCGCGCACGCATCCACCACCTGTCGGTACGCGCCGACGACCCGATCTGGCACCTGCGCGCACCGATCCCGGCCACCGAATACGCGCTGAAGAGGTGCGGGATGAAGCTCTCCGACATCGACCTCGTCGAAATCAACGAGGCCTTCGCGTCGGTGGTGATGGCCTGGCAGATCGAGACGGGGTTCGATCCTGCGCGCACCAACGTCAACGGCGGCGCGATCGCGCTGGGCCACCCGCTGGGCGCCTCCGGCGCGCGGCTGATGACCACGCTGCTGCACGAGCTCGAACGCACCGGCGGCCGCTTCGGCCTGCAGACCATGTGCGAAGGCGGCGGCCAGGCCAACGTGACCATCATCGAGCGGCTGTAAAAGCCGCCACACAGGGAGACACCCCATGCAGCTTTGCGAAAACCGCACCGTGATCATCACCGGCGCCGGCGGCGGCCTCGGCCGCGCCTACGCTTTGGCGCTGGCCAAGGCCGGTGCCAGCGTCGTCGTCAACGACATCCGGCTGGAGGCCGCCGAGGCGGTGGCGGCCGAGATCGCCGCTGCCGGCGGCAAGGCGCTCGCCAACGCAGGCGACATCTGTTCGCTCGAAGGCGCGCGCGGCATCGTCGAGGCGGCGCTGGCCGCCTTCGGCGAAGTGCACGCCGTGGTCAACAACGCCGGCATCCTACGCGACCGCATGTTCGTCTCGCTGTCCGAGGAGGATTGGGACGCGGTGATGCGCGTGCACCTGAAGGGGCACTTCTGCCTCGCCCGCGTGCTCGCCGAGCGCTGGCGCAACCTTGCCAAGGACGGCATCGCAGTCGACGCGCGCATCATCAACACTACCTCCGGCGCCGGCCTGCAAGGCTCGATCGGCCAGTCCAACTACGCATCAGCCAAGGGCGGCGTCGCCGCGCTGACGCTGGTGCAGGCAGCTGAACTCGCCCGTTACGGCGTCACCGCCAACGCGCTGGCGCCCGCCGCGCGCACCTCGATGACCGAACAGGGCATGCCCGAGCTCGTGAAGAAGCCCGACAGCGGCTTCGACCACTACGACCCGGCCAACGTCGCGCCGCTGGTGGTGTGGCTTGCGAGCGGAGAAAGCCGCGGCGTCAGCGGCCAGGTGTTCGAGATCGAGGGCGACCGGGTGTCGGTGTGCGACGGCTGGCGCTCCGGCCCCGAGGCGAGGGCAGGCGGCGTGGCCTTCGACGCCGCGTCGATCGGCCAGGTGGTTGCCCGCCTGATCGGCGAGGCGGTGCCGGCCAAGCCGGTGTGGGGCAGCTGAGCGCAGGCCGTTGGCCGCATCGCCTGCCGTACGGCAACAGCCCGCCGCGTGCGGGCTGTTCCTTTGCGGGTGTCAGTAAAGCTCGATCGCCAGCGCGGTCGCCTCGCCGCCGCCGATGCACAGGCTGGCCATGCCGCGCCTGAGGCCGCGTCTTTGCAGGGCGTGCAGCAAGGTGACCAGGATGCGCGCGCCGGACGCGCCGATCGGGTGGCCCAGCGCGCAGGCGCCGCCGTGCACGTTGACCTTGCCCTCCGGCAGGTCCATGTCGTGCATCGCGGCGAGGGCGACCACGGCGAACGCCTCGTTGATCTCGTAAAGGTCGACGTCAGTGGCGCGCCAGCCGATCTGTCCGAGCAGGCGGCGCATCGCGTGCGCCGGCGCCGTGCTGAACCAGGCCGGTTCGTGCGCGTAGCTTGCGTGGCCGACGATGCGCGCCAGCGGCGTGAGCCCGAGCGCGCGCGCGGTCGACTCGCGGGTCAAGGCGAGCGCCGCCGCGCCGTCCGAGATCGAGCTTGAGTTGGCCGCGGTGACCGTGCCGTCCGCCCGGAACGCGGGCTTCAGGGTAGGGATCTTGTCGGCGCAGGCGCTCAGGGGCTGCTCGTCGGTGTCCACCCGCTGCTCGCCCCCGCGCAGCGGCACGCTCACCGGCGCGATCTCGGCGGCAAACGCGCCTTCCCTGATCGCGGCTTGCGCGCGCAAGAGCGACGCGAGCGCAAATTCATCCTGCCGCTGCCGGCTGAAGCCGTAGTGCGCCGCGCAGCGCTCGGCGAACACCCCCATCAGCGTGCCCTTTTCGTACGCGTCTTCCAATCCGTCGAGAAACATGTGGTCCTGGGTGACGCCGTGCCCGAGGCGCTGGCCGGCGCGCATTTTGGGCAGCAGGTAGGGCGCGTTCGACATGCTCTCCATGCCGCCGGCGAGCACGACGCGCGCGCTGCCGCCGAGCAGGGCGTCGTGCGCCATCATCACGGCCTTCATGCCCGAGCCGCACATCTTGTTGATGGTGGTGCAGGGGGTGTGCAGGTCCAGTCCGGCCGCGAGCGCGGCCTGCCGTGCCGGCGCCTGGCCCTGGCCGGCCGGCAGCACGCAGCCCATGATCACTTCGTCGACGGCGTTGGCCGCGAGGCCGGCGCGCTCGCGTGCGGCAGCGAGCGCTACTGCGCCGAGCCCGCTCGCGCCAAGCGCGGCGAGGCTGCCCTGAAAACCGCCCATCGGGGTGCGGGCGGCACTGATGATTACGACCGGATCTGGCTGTGACATGGTTGCCTTTCGTTTACGTAAGCGTACAGCTTGAGGTAAAAAAACCACGCCATAGGCGAGGTTCAGAGTTCGCCTGACGCGGAGCCCGTGCCGCCGGTGCGCTTCTCGATCAGGTGTTCGCACATCTGGCGCAGCGACTGCACCTCGCGGGTGACCACCCGGATGTCCTCGATCTGCTGCATCAGCAGCGCTTCGCGCTGGTTAAGGATCTTCAGGAATTCGAGCAGCTGCGGAGCATCGTCGCGCGCCGCGTCGTACAGGTCGAAGAGTTCGCGGATCTCCTGCAGCGTGAGCCCGATGCGTTTGCCGCGCAGGGTCAGCAGCAAGCGTGTGCGGTCGCGGCGCGAATAGATGCGGTGCTGGCCGCGCCGCTCCGGTGCGATCAGGCCCTGGTCTTCGTAGTGGCGGATGGTGCGGGTAGTGACGTCGAATTCTCGCGCCAGCTCACTGATGGTGTAGGTTCTTTTGTTGTCGTCCATGTTGCTGCTCCGGATGGTTACACGATTCTATCGCGGTGCAATATTTTGTGCTGCCCGCAACAGTACACTCGGTTTGACGCGAAGTCTGAATCCGTTGTTTGACGTTTACGTTCGCGTAAACATATATTAGCGTCATGACACGGCCAGGGTAAAGGGGCAGGCAATGCAAGGCAGACGGATCGCCGTTCTCGGCGCGGGGCAGATGGGCAGCGGCATCGCGCAGGTGTGCGCGCAGGCCGGCCACGACGTGGTCCTGTATGACGTGGCAGGCGCGCAGCTTGAGCGCGCGCGCCGCACGATGACGGCGAGCCTCGCGAGGCTCGCCGCCAAGACGCCGCAGCTTGACGCGGCAGCGGTCATGGCGCGGGTGGTGACGGTGGGCCGTCTCGCCGATCTGGCCGCTTGCGACTGGGTGATCGAGGCGGCGCCCGAACAGCTTGAACTCAAGCTGCGCTTACTGAAGGAAGCCGCCGAGGTGGTGGGAGGGGAGACGGTTATCGCGAGCAATACCTCGTCGATCGGGCTGACCCGGCTGGCCGCCGCGCTGCCCAACCCGGCGCGGGTGATCGGCATGCACTTCATGAACCCGGTGCCGTTGATGCCGCTGGTCGAGGTGATCCGCGCGCTGCAGACCGACGACGCGACACACGCGGCGACCGAGGTGCTGGCCAGACAGTTGGGCAAGACGCCGGTCACGGTCGGCGACGCGCCAGGTTTCGTCTCCAACCGCGTGCTGATGCCGATGATCAACGAGGCGGCGTTCTGCGTGCACGAAGGCGTGGCCACCGCCGAGGCCGTCGACGAGGTGATGACGCTCGGCATGCATCACCCGATGGGGCCGCTCAGGCTGGCCGACTTGATCGGCATCGACACCTGTGTCGCGATCATGGACGTGTTGTGGCGGGAGAGCCGCGACAGCAAGTACCGGGTCTGCCCGCTGCTGGTGCGCTACGCCGAGGCGGGCAGGCTGGGCCGCAAGAGCGGGCGGGGGTTTTATGACTACACCGCCTGAGCGGCGTCGCACCGTGCAGGACAAATATCTTGCCACTGGCATTTTATTTGGCTAAGGTTGTTTTGGTTTACGTTAACGTCAATGTAATGGTGTAGGGCCCGCAGAGGCCGCAAGTTCAAACACAAGGAGACACCGGTATGGCGAGCCCCTTTGACTTGCCCCAGCAAATCACCACGCAGGCCGGCACGGCTGCGGATACCTTCCCTCAGTTGTTGTGCCGGCATGCCCAGGAACGGGCGGAGCGCCCCGCCATGCGCGAAAAGGACCTGGGCATCTGGCAAACCTGGAACTGGCGTCAGGTCGCCGACGAGGTGCGGGCGATGGCCTGCGGCCTCAATGTGCGCGGCGTGTCCCGCGGCGACCGGGTGGCGATCATCGGCGACAACCGTCCGCGCCTTTACTGGGCCATGCTGGCGGCGCAAAGCATCGGCGCGCTGCCGGTACCCCTCTATCAGGACGCGGTCGCCGACGAGATGGTGTTCTCCCTGCGCGACGCCGGCATCAGCGTGGCGGTGGTCGAGGACCAGGAGCAGGTCGACAAGCTGCTGGAGATCCGCGAGCAGTTGCCTGCGCTGCACACCATCGTCTACGACGACACGCGCGGCCTGCGCCACTACGACGCGACAGGCCTTCTGAGCATGGACGCCCTGCTGGGCGAGGGCCGGGTCTTCCACGAGCAGCACCCGGCCTTTTTCCAGCTGAGTGTCGAGGCCGGGCAGGGGCATGACCTCGCGATCATGCTGTATACCTCGGGGACGACCGGCCAGCCCAAGGGGGTCGTGCATACCTTCGACAGCATGATCCACACCGCGCGCGCGGCCGCTGCGATGGAAGGGCTGACCGACCGCGAGGAGGTGCTGGCCTACCTGCCGATGGCGTGGGTCGGCGACAACCTGTTCTCGTTCTCGCAGTCCATGGTGTGCGGCTTCTGCGTCAGCTGTCCGGAGTCGTCGACGACCGTGATGACCGACATGCGCGAGATCGGGCCGACCTATTACTTTGCGCCGCCGCGCGTGTTCGAGAACCTGCTCACCCAGGTCACCATCCGCATGGAGGACGCCGGCCGCATCAAGCGCGCGCTGTTTCGCTACTTCATGGCGCACGCGCGCAAGGTCGGCGTCAGGATCGTCGACAAGGAGCCGGTCGGCTTCTGGGACAGGCTGGGCTACCGGCTCGGCGACTGGCTGGTCTACGGACCGGTCAAGAACGTGCTGGGTTTCTCGCGCATCCGCCTCGCGTATACCGCGGGCGAGGCGATCGGCCCCGAGCTCTTCGCCTTCTACCGCGCGCTCAACATCAACATCAAGCAGCTGTACGGCTCGACCGAAGCCTACGTGATGGTGTGCGTGCAGCCCAACGGCGAGGTGCGCGCCGATACGGTCGGCAAGCCGGCGCCGGGCGTCGAGGTGCGCATCGACGACAAGGGCGAGGTGCTGTTCCGCGGGCCGGGCGTGTTCCACAGCTACTGGCAGCGCGCGGACGCCACCGCCGAGACCCGCAATGCCGAGGGCTGGGTGCACACCGGCGACGCGGGTTTCATCGACGACGCCGGCCACCTGAGGATCATCGACCGCGCCAAAGACGTCGGCCGCCTGACCGACGGTACGCTGTTCGCGCCGAAATATCCGGAGAACAAGCTCAAGTTCTTCCCCTTCATCAAGGAGGTGGTCGCCTTCGGCGACGGGCGCGAGCATGCCGCCGCCTTCATCAATATCGACATCGAGGCTGTCGGCAACTGGGCCGAGCGGCGGGGTCTCGCGTACAGCGGTTACACCGACCTTGCCGCGCAGGACGCGGTGTACGAACTGGTGCGCGACTGCGTCGAGCAGGTGAACGAGAGCCTGTCGGCGGACAGCCGGTTGTCCGGTTCGCAGATCAGCCGCTTCCTGGTGCTGCACAAGGAGCTGGACGCCGACGACGGCGAGCTGACCCGTACCCGCAAGGTGAGGCGCCGCTTCATCGCCGAGCGCTACGCGCCGCTGGTCGACGCGCTGTACAGCGACGCCAGCCGCGGTGTCATCGAAACCGAAGTGCGCTTCGAAGACGGCCGCAGCGGCCGCCTGAGCGCCGACCTCAAGATCGAAACCGCCCGCACCTACCCGCGGGCAGCCTGAGGAAGCGAGCCCATGAATCCCAACCGCAGGATCGGCGACGTCGTGCTGGAAGCCAGCCATATCTCCTTGCGCTTCGGCGGCGTGAAGGCGCTGACCGACATCAGCCTGGACGTGCGCGAGCACGAAGTACTCGCCATCATCGGCCCGAACGGGGCCGGCAAGAGTTCGATGCTCAACGTGATCAACGGGGTGTACCACCCGCAAGAGGGCGAGGTGCGCTACCGCGGCCAGGTACGCCAACGGATGAGCGCGCACCTGGCCGCCCGCCAGGGCATCGCCCGTACCTTCCAGAACATCGCGCTGTTCAAGGGCATGAGCGTGCTCGACAACATCATGACCGGGCGCCAGCACAAGCTGCACGCGAGCCTCTTGGAGCGCGCGCTGTGGTGGGGGCGGGCCGAGCGCGAGGAGCTGCGCGAGCGGTGCCGGGTCGAGGAAATCATCGACTTCCTCGAGATCCAGCATATCCGCAAGACGCCGGTCGGCCGGCTGCCCTACGGCCTGCAAAAGCGGGTCGAACTGGGGCGTGCGCTGGCGATGGAGCCGACGCTGCTGCTGCTGGACGAGCCGATGGCCGGGATGAACGTCGAGGAAAAGCAGGACATGTGCCGCTTCATCCTCGACGTGAACGACGAGTTCGGCACCACCATCGTGCTGATCGAGCACGACATGGGCGTGGTGATGGACATCTCCGACCGGGTCGTGGTGCTCGACTACGGCAAGAAGATCGGCGACGGCGCCCCGGACGAGGTCAAGCACAACCCGGACGTGATCGCCGCCTACCTGGGCACCGCCCACTAAGCCCAAAGCGAGGAAGACGACATGCAGTTTTTTATCGAAGTGCTGGTCGGCGGCCTGCTCGCCGGGGTCATGTATTCGCTGGTCGCGCTCGGCTTCGTGCTGATCTACAAGGCTTCCGGCGTGTTCAATTTCGCGCAGGGCGCGCTGGTGCTGTTCGCCGCGCTGACCTTCGTCAGCCTGCAGGCGATGGGCCTGTCGTTCTGGCTGAGCATGGCGGCGACGCTGGTCATCATGGTCGGCATGGGGGTCGCCATCGAGCGGGTGGTGCTGCGCCCGCTGGTCAACCAGCCGCCGATCGCACTCTTTATGGCGACCATCGGCCTGTCCTTCTTCATCGAGGGGCTGGCGCAGATGGTGTGGGGCACCGAGGTGCACGGGCTGGAGCTTGGCATCGCCGACGAGCCTTTCGAGGTCGGTGGCGTGTTCATCTCCAAGTTCGACCTGTTCGCCGCCGGGCTGTCGGCCTTGCTGGTCGCCGCGCTCGCGCTGTTCTTCCAGTACACCAAGCTGGGCCGTGCACTGCGCGCGGTGGCGGACGACCACCAGGCCGCGCTGTCGGTCGGCATCCCGCTGCAGCATATCTGGGCGGTGGTGTGGGGGGTGGCGGGCTTTGTCGCGCTGGTGTCTGGCCTGCTGTGGGGCTCGCGCCTCGGCGTGCAGTTCGCGCTGACGCTGGTCGTGCTCAAGGCGCTGCCGGTGCTGATCCTGGGCGGTTTCACTTCGGTTCCCGGCGCCATTGTCGGCGGCCTGATCGTTGGCGCCGGCGAGAAGCTGGCCGAGGTCTACCTCGGGCCCTACTTGTCCGGCGGCATTGAAAACTGGTTCCCCTACATGCTGGCGCTGGTCTTCCTGTTGATCCGCCCCGAAGGCCTGTTCGGCGAGCGCCACATCGAGCGCGTCTAGCTCATTCTGGAGAGAAACCCATGTTCTATCGTGAATCCGGCCAGTTCAAGACCAGCTACCGCGCCGACAGCGTCATCTTCCCCATCCTGCAGGACCGCCTGTTTGTCGGCGCGCTGCTGCTGGCCGCGCTGGTGGTGGTGCCGGCGCTGGCGTCGGACTACCTACTCTCCGGCATCCTGATCCCGTTTTTGGTGCTGTCGCTCGCCGCGCTCGGCCTCAACATCCTGACCGGCTACGCGGGCCAGCTCTCGCTGGGGTCGGCGGCCTTCATGGCGGTCGGCGCGTTCGCCACCTACAACTTCATGCTGCGCATCCCGGGGCTCCCGCTGATCGCGGCCATGCTGCTGGGCGGGCTGGTCGCCGCCGTCGTCGGTGTCGCCTTCGGCCTGCCGTCGTTGCGCATCAAGGGGTTTTACCTGGCGGTGGCGACACTCGCCGCGCAGTTCTTCATCGAGTGGGCGCTGACCAAGTTCGGCTGGTTCACCAACTACTCGAGCTCGGGGGTGATCAGCGTGTCCGAGCTGCAGGTGTTCGGCATCGCGCTGGACACCCCGGCGAGCAAGTACGTGTTCACCCTGCTGGTGGTCGCGGTGCTCGCGCTGGCGGCCAAGAACCTGGTGCGCTCGGGCCTGGGGCGGGCGTGGATGGCGGTGCGCGACATGGACGTCGCCGCCGAGGTGATCGGTATCCCGATGCTCAAAACCAAGCTGACCGCGTTTGCCGTGAGTTCGTTCTACTGCGGCGTCGCCGGCAGCCTGTGGGCCTTCGTGCTCCTGGGGACGGTCGACCCGCAGGCCTTCGATCTGCACCGCTCGTTCCAGATCCTGTTCATGATCATCATCGGCGGCGTCGGCTCCATCCTGGGCTCCTTCCTCGGCGCGGCCTTCATCGTGCTGTTGCCCATCGTGCTCAACCAGGCCGGCCAGCTGTTGCACGGCGCGGTCAGCACTTCCTTCCTCTCCAACCTGGAGATGATGATCTTCGGCGGGCTGATCATCTTCTTCCTGATCGTCGAGCCTTTGGGCCTCGCCCGGCTGTGGCAGATCGCCAAGGAAAAGCTGCGCCTGTGGCCCTTCCCGCACTGATAGTTCCCACCCCGATGTTTGTCGCTGCACCCACGATTCCAAGAGGAGAAACGCCATGCAGAAACGTCTGCTTGCCCTGTCCCTGGGCCTGGTCTTTGCCGGTTCCGCCTTTGCGGCCGAACAATTCGTGCCGGTACCGAGCTACCGCGTCGGACCGTACGCGTCCGGCGGTGCCAAGTACTACGGCGGGATGATCGACTACCTCAACTACGTCAACCTGAAGGAGGGCGGTGTCGGCGGCGTCAAGCTCGCCTACGAGGAGTGCGAGACCGAGTACAAGAACGACCGCGGCGTCGAGTGTTACGAGCGCCTGAAGAAAAAGGGCGCGACCGGCGCGTCGGCGTTCAACTTCATGTCGACCGGCATCACCTACGCGACGATGGACCGCGCCGACAAGGACAAGATCCCGCTGATGACCATCGGCTTCGGCCGTGCCGACGCCAAGGACGGCAGCGTGTTCCCCTACGTGTTCCCGCTGGTGACCAGCTACTGGAGCCAGGCGACCGCCAAGATCCAGTTCATCGGCCAGCGCCTGGGCGGCATGGACAAGCTCAAGGGCAAGAAGCTCGTCAACCTGTACCACGGCTCGGCCTACGGCAAGGAGACGCTGCCGGTGCTGGAGGCGATGGCGAAGAAGTACGGCTTCGAGCTCGTCAACGTCGAGGTGCCGGCGCCGGGCACCGAGCAGCAGTCGCAATGGCTGGAAGTGCGCCGCCAGCAGCCCGATTTCGTGCTGTTGCGCAGCTGGGGCGTGATGACGCCGGCCGCGATCAAGGCGGCGACCAAGGTCGGCTTCCCGCGCGACAAGATCATCTCCAACTGGTGGGGCGGCTCGGAAGAGGACGTGATCCCGGCCGGCGAAGCCGCCAAGGGCTATATCGCTGGCAGTTTCGCCGCCGACGGCAAGCAGTTCCCGCTGATCCAGGACATCGAGAAAACCCTTTACGCGCAGGGCAAGGGCAACCTCTCCGACACGGGTTCGATCGGCACCGTCAACTATAACCGCGGCGTGGTGGGCGGGGTGATGCTGGTCGAGGCGATCCGTGTGGCGCAGGGCAAGTACGGCAAGAAGCCGCTGACCGGCGAGCAGATCCGCTGGGGCTTCGAGAATCTGAACATCGACGCGGCGCGCCAGAAGGCGCTGGGCATCAGCAATATGGTGCCGCCGCTGAAGACCTCGTGCAGCAACCATGAAGGCTCGGGCTACACCCGCTTCATGCAGTGGGACGGCAAGGACTGGAAGCCGGTGTCGAACTGGATCCCGGCCGACCGTTCCGTGCTCGACCCGATGGTCAAGGCCAGCGCGGCCAAGTACGCACAAGAGAAGGGCATCACCCCGCGCGATTGCAGCAAGGAAAAGTAAGTCAGGCCCGGCGCCGTGCCGGCAGGCACGGCGCCCCATCAGGAGACGCAGCATGCAGACAGCCACCGCCACGGTGACAGCCGCCCATCCAGAGGTCGCGTCGCCCTTTTTGTTGTCGGTCAACAATATCGAGGTGATCTACAACCACGTGATCCTCGTCCTGAAGGGGGTGTCGCTGGACGTGCCCGAAGGCCGCATCGTCGCCTTGCTGGGCGCCAACGGCGCGGGCAAGTCCACCACGCTCAAGGCGATCTCCAACCTGCTCTCAAGCGAGCGGGGCAACGTCACCAAGGGCAGCATCGAGTTCCGCGGCGAGCGCATCGAAGCGCTGTCGCCCGACGCGCTGGTCAAGCGTGGCGTGATCCAGGTGATGGAGGGGCGGCATTGCTTCGGCCACCTGACCGTCGAGGAGAACCTGCTGACCGGCGCGTACACCCGGCGTGCGGGCCGCGGCGAGATCGCGGCGTCGCTGGAGAAGGTCTACCACTATTTCCCGCGCCTGAAGGAGCGCCGGCAGAGCCAGGCCGGCTACACCTCGGGCGGCGAGCAGCAGATGGTCGCGGTCGGCCGCGCGCTGATGGCCTGCCCGCAGATGATCTTGCTGGACGAGCCCTCGATGGGGCTGGCGCCGCAGATCGTCGAGGAAATCTTCGAGATCGTCCGCGAGCTCAACCAGAAGGAGCGGGTCAGCTTCCTGCTGGCCGAACAAAATACCAGCATCGCGCTCAGGTACGCCGACTACGGCTACATCCTGGAGAACGGCCGCGTGGTGATGGACGGCGAGGCCGCCGCGCTCGCCAGCAACGAGGACGTCAAGGAGTTCTACCTGGGCCTGGGCGGCGAGGGGCGCAAGAGCTTCCGCGAGGTCAAGCACTACCGCCGCCGCAAGCGTTGGCTGGCCTGAGGAGGACGCGATGCACGACCCACGCGAATACCGCAGCATGGCCGAACGCGAGGCCGAATGGTTCGCGCGCCTGCCCGCACAACTGGCCTTCGCCCGCGAGCACAGCCCGGCGTACCGGCGCCTCTTCGCCGGCGTCGACCTGTCACTCGTCAACAGCTGGTCGGCGCTGGCCAGCCTGCCGCTGACGCGCAAGTCCGCGTTGCCGGAAGAGCAGGCCGAGCTGCCGCCCTTTGCCGGTTACGCGACCTGCGCGCCGGGCGAAGCGGGGCGGGTGTTCGCCTCGCCCGGCCCGATCTTCGAGCCGCAAGGCGAGGGCGCCGACCCCTGGCGGATGCGCCGCGCGTGCCAGGCGGCAGGCTTCGCGCCCGGCTTCCTGGTGCACAACAGTTTCGCCTACCACCTGACCCCCGGCGGATTCATGCTGGACCTGGGCTGCCAGGCCGCCGGTTGCGCGGTGTTCCCGGCCGGGCCCGGCCAGACCGAGCTGCAGGTGGGTGCGATGCGGGCGCTGCAGCCCGACGCCTACGTCGGCACGCCGTCCTTCCTGGCCATCCTGCTCGAGCGCGCGCGCGACGCGGGCGTGCCGCTCCCCAGGCTCAAACGCGCGCTGGTCAGCGGCGAAGCGTTGCCAGCCGCCTTGCGCGAGCAACTGACCGGGTTCGGCGTGACGGCCTACCAGTGCTACGCCAGCGCCGACCTGGGGCTGATCGCGTACGAGGGCGTGCCCGGCGGCGGGCTTATCTGCGACGAGGACATCCTGGTCGAGATCGTGTGCCCGGGCACAGGCGAGCCGGTGCCCTTCGGCGAGGTGGGCGAGGTGGTGGTCACCACCTTGCAGCGCAGCTACCCGCTGGTGCGCTTCGCCACCGGCGACTTGTCAGCCTTCTCGCCCGAGCTTAGCCCGTGCGGGCGCAGCGGGCGGGTGTTGCGGGGCTGGCTCGGCCGCGCCGACCAGACCGCCAAGGTGCGCGGCCTGTTCGTCCACCCCGCGCAGCTTGCTGCCCTGCAAAAGCGCGTTCCCGAAGTGGGGCGCTTGCGCCTGGAAGTTAGCCGGGCCGGCGCCCAGGACACCCTGACGCTGAAGGCCGAGTGCGCGGATACGCCGGCGCTGCTTGACGCGCTCTCGACCGGCTTTCGCGAGCTGACCCAGTTGCGCGCCGACGTCGTCGCCGTGTTGCCCGGCAGCCTGCCCGCGGACGGCAAGGTGATCGACGATTGCCGCAGCCACTGAACCTGACAACAAGACGCGTGTGCCCGGGCAGTGCCCAGGCGGCGCGCGGCAACACACGGAGAAACACACCATGCAGACCCTGCTCGATTCGAACACCCGCCACGGCACGCCAAGCGCAGACGTGCCGACCATGCCGCTCTTGATCGGCGGGCGTTTTGTTGCGTCAGAGAGCCTTGAGTGGCGCGAAGTGGTCAACCCGGCGACGCAGGCCGTGCTCGCCCGCGTGCCGATGGCGACCGACAAGGAAGTGGACGCTGCGGTGGCCGCCGCGCGCGCGGCGTTTGCCACGTGGAAGAAGACGCCGCTTGGCGCGCGCGCGCGCATCTTCCTCAAGTACCAGCAGCTGATCCGCGAGCATATGGCCGAGCTTGCCGCCTTGTTGAGTGCCGAGCAGGGCAAGACGCTGGCCGACGCCGAGGGCGATATCTTCCGCGGGCTGGAGGTGGTCGAGCACGCGGCCAATATCGGCTCGCTGCAACTGGGCGAGTTCGCCGAGAACGTCGCCGGCGGGGTCGACACCTATACCGTGATCCAGCCCCTGGGCGTGTGCGCCGGCATCACGCCGTTCAACTTCCCGGCGATGATCCCCTTGTGGATGTTTCCGATGGCGATCGCCTGCGGCAACACCTTCGTGCTCAAGCCCTCCGAGCAGGACCCGATGGTGACCATGCGCCTGGTCGAGCTCGCGATGCAGGCGGGGGTGCCGGCAGGCGTGCTCAACGTGGTGCACGGCGGAGAGTCCGTGGTCAACGCGCTGTGCGACCACCCGTCGGTCAAGGCGGTCAGCTTCGTCGGCTCGACCCGGGTCGGCACGCATGTCTACCAGCGCGCGAGCCTTGCCGGCAAGCGGGTGCAGTGCATGATGGGCGCGAAGAACCACGCGGTGGTGCTGCCGGACGCCAACCGCGAGCAGACGCTCAACCAGCTGGTCGGCGCCGCGTTCGGCGCGGCCGGCCAGCGCTGCATGGCGCTGTCGGTCGCGGTGCTGGTCGGCGAGGCGCAGGCGTGGATCCCCGAACTGGTCGCGCGCGCACGTACCCTGAAGATCGGCGCCGGTTGCGACAACCCGGACCTGGGCCCGGTGATCTCCGGCGCGGCCAGGTCGCGCATCCACGCGCTGATCGAAGCGGGGGTGGCCGAGGGGGCGACGCTTGAACTGGACGGCCGCCACCCCGAGGTGGCGGGCTACCCCGACGGCAACTTCGTCGGCCCGACGCTGTTCAGCGGCGTGCGGGACACCATGCGCATCTACCGCGAGGAAATCTTCGGGCCGGTGCTGTGCGTGATGGGGGCCGACACGCTCGACGAGGCGATAAAGCTTGTCAACGCCAACCCCAACGGCAACGGCACGGCCATCTTCACGCAGAGCGGCGCCGCCGCCCGCCGCTTCCAGGAAGAGATCGACGTCGGCCAGGTCGGCATCAACGTGCCGATCCCGGTGCCGGTGCCGCTGTTCAGCTTTACCGGTTCGCGCGCGTCCAAGCTGGGCGACCTCGGCCCCTACGGCAAGCAGGCGGTGCTCTTCTATACCCAGACCAAGACCGTCACCAGCCGCTGGTTCGACGACGACGCCTCCAGCGGCCGCATCCACACCACCATCAGCCTGAGGTAGACCGCATGGAGTTCGCGCTCAATGAAGAACAGCGGGCGTTTCAGGACAGCGCCCGTGCGTTTGCCCGTAACGAGCTCGCGCCGCATGCCGCGCGCTGGGACGCCGACGAGGAGTTTCCGCTCTCCACCATCCGCCGTGCCGGGGAAATGGGCTTTCTGGGCCTCTACACGCCGCAAGCCTACGGCGGGCTTGAGCTGCCGCGGCTCGACAGCGCCCTCGTGTTCGAGGAACTCGCCTACGGCTGCACGTCCACCGCGGCTTATCTCACCATCCACAATATGGTCAGCTGGATGGTCGCAAGCTTCGGCCCGGCCGAACTTGCTAGAGCCTGGGTGCCGCGCATGGTGGCGGGTGAAGTGCTGGGCAGCTATTGCCTGACCGAGCCGGGCGCAGGGTCGGACGCGGCCTCGCTTACGACGCGCGCCGAGCGCCAGGGCGGGCAGTATGTGCTCAATGGCAGCAAGATGTTCATCTCGGGTGCCGGCAGCACCGACGTGCTGGTGGTGATGGCGCGCACCGGCGGCGCCGGCCCGCGTGGCATCTCGGCCTTCCTGGTGCCGGCCGACAGCCACGGCATCCTCTACGGCAAGAAAGAAGGCAAGATGGGCTGGAACAGCCAGCCCACGCGCGCGATCAGCTTCGAGAACGTGGCCGTGCCGCTTGGCAACCGGCTGGGCGAGGAGGGCGAGGGCTTCACCTTCGCGATGAAGGCGCTGGACGGCGGCCGCATCAATATCGCGACTACCGCGGTCGGCACCGCGCAGGCCGCGCATGACGCCGCCTGCCGCTACGTGGGGGAACGCCAGCAGTTCGGCGCGCCGCTCGCCCAGTTGCAGAACATCCAGTTCCGGCTGGCCGACATGCAGACCGAACTGGTCGCCGCGCGGCAGATGGTCAGGCTGGCGGCCTGGCAACTGGACGCGCGCCACCCGGAAGCGTCGGCGTATTGCGCGATGGCCAAGCGCCTGGCCACCGACCTTGCCTTCAACGTGGCCAACCAGGCGCTGCAGTGCTTCGGCGGCTACGGCTACCTGCGCGACTTCCCGCTGGAGCGCCATGTGCGCGACTTGCGCGTGCACCAGATCCTGGAAGGCACCAACGACATCATGCGACTGATCATTGCCCGCCGCCTGCTTGCGGACGGCGTACTGGAGAACCTCAGATGAACACCTACCAAGGCATGCGCCTGGAAAAACACGGCGTCGCCGCCGTGGTGACGCTGGACAACCCGCCGGCCAACACCTGGACGCGGCAGAGCCTCGCCGACCTCGTGCGCCTGATCGACGACGTGGAAGCCGACCCCGCGCTCAGGGTGCTGATCCTGGTGGGCGCGGGCGACAAGTTCTTCTGCGCCGGGGCGGACCTCAAACAGTTTGCCGAAGGCGACGCCGCGGTGGCCGCCGAGGCAGCCTCGGCGTTTGGCCGCGCCTTCGAGCGCCTGTCGGCCTACCGCGGGGTCAGCATCGCCGCCATCAACGGCTACGCGATGGGCGGCGGGCTGGAAGTCGCGCTCGCCTGCGACTTGCGGGTGGCCGAGGCGCAGGCGCAGCTGGCGCTGCCCGAGGCGGCTGTCGGCCTGTTGCCGTGCGCCGGCGGCACCCAGTTGTTGCCACACCTCATCGGCGAGGGCTGGGCCAAGCGGATGATCCTGTTGGGCGAGCGGGTGGACGCCGACACCGCGATGCGCATCGGCCTGATCGAGCAGGTGGCCGCCCGGGGGGAGGCGTTGTCCGCCGCGCTTGCCATGGCGGACAAGGTCGCGCGGCAGAGCCCGGCAAGTCTGCTTGCGTGCAAGACGCTGATCCAGCGTGCGCGCAGCGTGCCGCCGGCGCTCAACCTGCCGCTGGAGCGCGAGCTGTTCGTCGGCCTGTTCGCCGACCCCAACCAGCAGGAGGGCGTGCGCGCCTTCCTCGAGAAGCGCGCGCCCGCATGGCAGGTGCCATCAGCGGGGGCGCGTCCATGAGCGCGGCCGATTGCGTGCTGTTCGCTGAGTACGCCGCCGCCAACGGCTACCGGATCGCCACGGCGACGCTCAACAGCGAGCGCACGCTCAACGCGCTGACGCTTGACATGATCCGCGCGCTGTCCACGCAGCTCGCGCGCTGGCAGGACGACCCGCGGGTCGCGCTGGTGGTGCTCTCGGGCAGCGGCGAGCGCGCCTTCTGCGCGGGCGGCGACGTGCGCGCCCTCTACCGCGCGCTGAGCGAAACGCCGGCGCCGTGCCCGCACCCGCTCGCCGAGACCTATTTCAGCGAGGAATACGCGCTCGACTACCTGATCCACACCTACCGAAAACCTGTGCTGGTGTGGGGGCGCGGCATCGTGATGGGCGGCGGGCTCGGCCTGCTGGCGGGCGCCAGCCACCGCGTGGTCACGCCGTCCACCCGCATGGCGATGCCCGAGGTGAGCATCGGCCTGTTCCCGGACGTCGGCGGCAGCTGGTTCCTGAACCGGATGCCGGGCCGGGTCGGCCTGTTCCTCGGGCTGACCGGCGCGCCGCTCAACGCGACCGACTGCCTGTATGTCGGCCTCGCCGACTATGCGCTGGAAGACGACGCGCTGCCGGCGCTGATGACGGCGCTCGCCGCGTGCGACTGGCAGGCCGACGCCGCGGACAACCGCGCGCGGCTGGACGCGCTGCTTGAGGGCATGGCCCACGCGGCGCGTGAACACCTGCCGGCCGGGCAGGTCGAGCCCAACTTCGCGCGCATCGGGGCGATGACCGCGCAGCCGACGCTCGCGGCGGTCTGCGAGGCGGTGCTAGGCGCGCAAGGCGACGCGGATGCCTGGCTTGCCGGCGCCGCCGGCAAGCTCGCGGCGGGTTGCCCGGCGACGCTCGCGCTGGTGTGGGAAACCCTCGCGCGCGCGCGCGGGCTGTCGCTCGCCGACGTGCTGCGCATGGAACTGGTCCTTGCGCTGCGCTGCTGTGCCAACGGCAATTTCACCGAGGGCGTGCGCGCGCTGCTGGTCGACAAGGACAACGCGCCGCGTTGGCAGCCGCCGACGCTGCAACAAGTGGACCCGGGCTGGCTTACCAGCCATTTCGAGGCGCCGTGGCCGCGCTCGCCGCTGGCCGCGCTGGGTGAACGTACAAAGGAAACCGCATGACACGCATCGCATTCATCGGCCTCGGGCATATGGGCGGCCCGATGGCACTCAACCTCGTCAAGGCAGGGTTTGAGCTGCAGGTGTTCGACCTCAACCCGGCGCTCGCCGAGCCTCTCGTCGCGGCAGGCGCCTGCTTTGCCGCGTCCGCCGCGGCCGCCGTCAGCGAGGCCGGCGTGGTGATCTCCATGCTGCCGGCGAGCCCGCATGTAGAGCGGCTGTACCTGGGGGACGCGGCGGGGGGCGGGGTGTTGCCGCAGGCCCGGCCGGGCACGCTCGTGATCGATTGCTCGACGATCAGCCCGCAAAGCGCGCAGAAGGTCGCGGCGGCAGCGCTCAGGCAGGGCCTCCGCATGCTGGACGCGCCGGTGTCCGGCGGCACCGCCGGCGCGGCGGCCGGCACGCTGACCTTCATGGTCGGCGGCGAGGCGGCCGACCTGGAGCTGGCGCGGCCCATCCTGTCGGCGATGGGGCGCAACCTCTTTCACGCCGGCGCGCAGGGCGCGGGCCAGGTCGCCAAGATCTGCAACAACATGGTGCTCGGCGTGCAGATGCTCGCCGTCAGCGAGGCGCTCGCGCTGGGCGTCAGGCAAGGGCTGGACGCGGCCGTGCTCTCCGGCATCATCGCCAAGAGTTCGGGGCGGGGCTGGGTGACCGAGCTCTACAACCCGTGGCCGGGGGTGATGGACAACGTGCCGGCCGCGCGCGGCTACGCCGGCGGCTTCGGCGCCGACCTGATGCTGAAGGATCTGGGACTGGCGGTGGAGGCGGCAATCGCGGCGCGCGCGTCAGTGCCGATGGGGGGGCTCGCCCGCGAACTCTTCGCGCAGTGGAGCAGTTCGGGCCACGGCGCGCTCGATTTTTCCAGCATCGTCGGCCTGTTCGCGCCGCCAGAACGCTGAGGCCTGCCGTAAAACCGAAAGCGGCCCTGCCAGTGCGCAGGGCCGCTTTTGTTAACGGATAACTCGCCGGGCGCTCAGTCCTGTAGCGCCGGCAGCCTGGCGAACAGCAGGAGCGCCTCCGGGTTGGCCAGCGCGCCGAGGTTGTTGACCGGCTCGTCGTGGATCACGTTCCTGACGGCCAGCTCGACGAGCTTGCCGCTGAGGGTGCGCGGGATGTCGGCGACGGCGACGATCCTGGCCGGCACGTGGCGCGGGCTGGCCTGTTGCCGGATCGCCGCCTTGATGCGCGCTGTCAGCGCGTCGTCAAGCTCTAAGCCCTCCCGCAGCCTGACAAACAAGAGCACGCGCTCGTCGCCCTGCCAGCGCTGGCCGACCACCACGCTCTCCAGCACTTCGTCGAACCGTTCGAGCTGGCGGTAGATCTCGGCCGTGCCGATGCGCACGCCGCCGGGGTTGAGCACCGCGTCCGAGCGGCCGTGGATGATCATGCCGCCCTCGGCCGTCAGCTCGGCGTAGTCGCCGTGGCACCAGATGCCGGGAAAGCGCGCGAAGTAGGCCTTGCGGTACTTTTCGCCGTCTTCGTCGTTCCAGAAGCCGACCGGCATCGACGGGAAGGGGCGGGTGCAGACGAGTTCGCCCTTTTCGCCGATGACGGCGTCGCCCGCGTCGTTCCAGACCTCGACGGCCATCCCCAGGCCCCGGCACTGCAGCTGGCCGCGGTAGACCGGCAGGCAGGCGTTGCCCAGCGCGAAGCAGGAGAGGATGTCGGTGCCGCCCGAGATCGACGCGAGGTCGAGGTCGGCCTTGATGGCCCGGTAGACCCAGTCGAAGCGCTCGGCCAGCAGCGGCGAGCCGGTGGACATCAGCACGCGCAAGCCCGCCAGCGCGTACGCCTTGCCGGGCTCAAGGCCGGTCTTGCTCAGGCCGTCGAGGTATTTGGCCGAGGTGCCGAAGTGGGTGCAACGGTAGGCGTCGGCGTACTGCCACAGGATGCGGCCGTCGTTGGCCAGCGGCGAGCCGTCGTAGAGCAGCAGGGTCGCGCCGCTGGCGAGGCCCGAGGCCAGCCAGTTCCACATCATCCAGCCGCAGGTGCTGAAGTAGAACAGCGCGTCGCCCGGGTGCAGGTCGGCGTGGAGCTGGTGCTCCTTCAGGTGCTGCAGCAAGGTGCCGCCGTGACCGTGCACGATGCACTTGGGCGCGCCGGTGGTGCCGCTGGAATACAGGATGAAGAGCGGGTGCCGGAAGCCGACCCGCTCGAAGGTGAGGGGCTGCGCGGCAAAGCCGTCGAGGAAGGCGTCGAGCGTCTGCCCGCCGGGCAGGGCGGCGGCGAGCGCGTCGGCGCCGCCGGTGTAGGGCACTACCAACAGCTTCTGAAGTGAGGGCAGGCCATGCGCGACGGCGTGCAGCTTGGCGTCGATATCGACACGCTTGCCGTTGTAGAAATAGCCGTCCGGGCAGAACAGGACCTTGGGCGCGGTCTGGCCGAAGCGGTCGATCGCGCCCTCGGCGCCGAAGTCGGGCGAGCAACTGGTCCAGATGGCGCCCAGGCTCGCCGTCGCCAGCATCGCGGCCAGCGTCTCGGGCATGTTCGGCATGAAGCCCGCCACGCGGTCGCCGGCGCGCACGCCCTGCGAGGCGAGCGCCTGCTGCAAGCGCGAGACCAGTTCGCGCAGCGCACGGAAGCTCAGCTCGCGCTGGACGCGGTCCTCGCCCCAGAACACGACGGCCAGCGCGTCACCGTCGTGCCTGAGCAGGTTTTCGGCGTAGTTGAGCCGCGCCCCGGGAAAGAAGCGCGCCTCGCGCATGTCTTCGCTGCCGGCAAAGGCGACGTTGCCCGGTTCGCCGACGACCCCGCAGTAATCCCACACCTGGCGCCAGAAGCGGCCGGGCTCAGCGAGGCTCGCCTGCCTGAGGCTTTCGTAGTCGGGGTAGGCCTTGCCGTCGGCGTGTTCGGCGAGGCGGGTGAAGGCGGTCAGGTGGGCCGCCGCGACGCGCGCGGCCGACGGCCGCCAAACGGGAAGCATCTGGTTGTGCATGCGGTGTCTCCGTGTTCAGGCGTTTCCGCCGGCGGGTGAACGCCCGCGTGCGCGCGCGTATTTCGACCCCGGCTCGCGGCCGAGCGCGTCGGCGATCTGCCATGCCGCGTCGGTGACGGCATCCAGGTTGACGCCGGTGGTGTAGCCCATGCCGTGCAGCAGGTAGAGCACGTCCTCGGTCGCGACGTTGCCGGACGCGCCGCGCGCGTACGGGCAGCCGCCAAGGCCCGCCACTGAGCTATCGAAGGTGCGCACGCCGGCACAGAGCGCGGCGTAGATATTGGCGATCGCCATGCCGTAGGTGTCGTGGAAATGCCCGGCGAGCCTGTCCACCGGCACTTCGGCGGTGACCGCGTCCAGCATGGCGAGCACCCGGTCGGGGGTGCCGACGCCGACGGTGTCGCCCAGCGAGACCTCGTAGCAGCCCATCCGGTAGAGCGCGGCGGCGACTTCGGCGACCTTGCGCGGGGAGACGTCGCCCTCGTACGGGCAGCCGACCACGCAGGAGACGTAGCCGCGCACGGACAGGCCCGCCGCCAGCGCACGCTGCGCGACCGCCTCGAAACGCGCGAGGCTGTCGTGCACGCCTACGTTGATGTTCTTCCGGCTGAATGTCTCGCTTGCGGCGCCGAAGATTGCGATTTCGCGCGCGCCGGCTTTGAGTGCCGCCTCCAGCCCCGCGAGGTTGGGCACCAGCACCGGGTAGCGGACCGCGCCGTCAAGCTTGAGGGATGCGAGCACCTCGGCGGTGTCGGCCATCTGCGGCACACACTTGGGCGAGACGAAGGCGCCCGCCTCGATGTGGGTCAGGCCCGCGTCGGCGAGGCGCCCGATCAGCGCGAGCTTCACCGCAAGCGGGATCGCCTGCCTTTCGTTTTGCAGCCCGTCGCGCGGGCCGACTTCGACAATCTTGACCCGTGCCATTCAGTCCGCCTCGAAGTCCAGCAGTTCGTCACCGTCGTTCACCTGTTCGCCGGTGGCGAAGTAGAACGCCCGCACCACCCCGTCGCCCGGCGCCGAGATCGTGTGCTCCATCTTCATCGCTTCGAGGATCATCAGCGGCTCGCCGCGCGCGACACGGCCGCCGGCCGTGGCCAGGAGTGCGACCACCCGCCCGGGCATCGGTGCCTTGAGGTGGGTGTCGCCGTGCGCGGCGGCTTCCTCGAACGCGTACGGGTCGAGGTAGTCGACGCACAGCTGCTCGCCGTCCACGAACAGCACCCGCTTGAGGTCGTGGCTGACGCGGGTGGCGCTGATGCGTTTGCCCGCGAGCGTGACGGTGAGCGCGGTCCCGGCGAGCGCCGCCTCGGCCGCCTGCCACTGGCCGGCCACTTCGACCTCGAGTTGCCCGTCCTGATGGCGCACGCCGACCTCGAAGCGCGCGTCGCCCTGCCCGAAGCGGACGCGGCGCGTGTGCGCGCCGTTCAGGCGCCAGGCGGCGGGCGCCGCGCTGTCGCCCGGCCTCGCCGCGGCGAGCACCTCGCCCAGCGCAAAGAGCGCGAGCGCTTCGGGGCCGGGCTCGGCGGGCGGTGGCAGCAGGCTCTGCTGGTGGCGGGCGATCAGCCCGGTGTCGACGCGGCCCGCCGCGAAGTCGACGTTGGCGGCGATGCGGCGCAGGAAGCGGATATTGGTCGCGACGCCGGCCACCTGGTAGTGGGCGAGCGCGCTGTCCAGCTGCCTGAGCGCCGCCTCGCGCGTCTCGCCCCACACGATGAGCTTGGCGATCATCGGGTCGTAGTAGGGGCTGATGCTGTCGCCCTCGGCAACGCCGGTGTCGATGCGTACCCGCGCGCCCTCGGCGGGCGGCGCAAGGTGGAAGAGGGTGCCGGTGGCCGGCAGGAAACCCTTGTCCGGGTCTTCGGCGTAGATGCGCGCCTCGATGCTGTGGCCCCAGAGGGTGAGTTCGTGCTGCGCAAGCGGCAGGCGCCCGCCGCAGGCGACTTTCAGCTGCCACTCGACCAGGTCCTGCCCGGTGACCATTTCGGTGACCGGGTGCTCGACCTGCAGCCGGGTGTTCATTTCCATGAAGTAAAAGCGGCCGCTGTCGACGTCGAGGATGAACTCGACGGTGCCGGCGCCCACATAGCCGACGGCGCGCGCGGCGGCGACCGCCGCCTCGCCCATCGCCCTGCGGGTGGCAGCGGGCAGGTGTGGCGCGGGCGCTTCTTCCAGCACCTTCTGGTGGCGGCGCTGCACCGAGCAGTCGCGCTCGAACAGGTAGACGCAGCCGCCGGCGCTGTCGGCGAACACCTGGATCTCGACGTGGCGCGGCCGGGTCAGGTATTTCTCGACGAGCACCTTGTCGTCGCCGAAACTCGCGCGCGCCTCGCGCCGGCAACTCTCGAGCGCCGCCGCGAAGTCCGCGGCCGCCTCGACGATGCGCATGCCCTTGCCGCCGCCGCCGGCGCTTGCCTTGATCAGCACCGGGTAGCCGATGCTTGCCGCCTCGGCCGCCAGCAAGGTCTCGTCCTGCGCGTCGCCGTGGTAGCCGGGCACCAGGGGCACGCCGGCTTGTTCCATCAGACGCTTGGCGGCGGACTTGCTGCCCATCGCGGCGATGGCGGCCGCCGGCGGGCCGATGAACACCACGCCCGCGCGCGCGCAGGCGTCGGCGAAGCCGGCGTTTTCCGACAGGAAGCCGTAGCCGGGGTGGATCGCCTCGGCGCCGCTGAGCCTTGCGATGTCAAGCAGCGTGTCGGCCTTTAGGTAGGACTCGGCCGCCGGCGCCGGGCCGAGGCGCCACGCCTCGTCGGCCATTTGCACGAAACGGGCGTTGGCGTCCGTGTCCGAATAGACGGCGACGGTGCGGATGCCCAACTGCCGCGCGGTGCGGATGACGCGGCAGGCGATCTCGCCGCGGTTGGCGACCAGGATCTTGCCGAACAGGGGGCGGGCGCTTGGCGGCTTGGGCAGGCAGCACGGCGGTGCCGCCTGCGCGAGTTGCTCCGGGGTGGGGTAGGCGTGCATCAGTGCTGGATCCAGTCGGGTGGGCGTTTGTCGAAGAAGGCGGCCAGCCCTTCGCGGGCTTCTTCGCCTCTGCGGGCCTTGGCGATGCGCCGGGCGGTGTCGTCCAAGAGCGCGTCGTCCTGCACCGACACGCCGGACAGTACGCCCAGCAGGTCTTTGGCCGCGGCGAGCGCGCCGGGAGCGCCGCGGGCAAGCTCGGCGCAGAGGTCGGCCACGCGTGCGTCAAGCGCGTCGTCCGCCACCACTTCGTGCAGCAGGCCGATGCGATGCGCGGTGGCCGCGTCGATGCGCTCGGCGGAAAGGAAGTAGCGGTGTGCGTGGCGCTCGCCGATGGCGTGTACCACATACGGGCCGATGGTCGCCGGGATCAGCCCCAGCCGGACTTCGGAGAGGCCGAAGCGCGCCGCGCCGGTGCCGATGGCGATGTCGCAGGCGGCGACCAAACCGGTGCCGCCGGCGAGTGCCGCGCCGTGCACGCGCGCGACGACCGGCTTGGGGCAGCGATGGACGGCCTTGAGCATGGCCGCCAGCGCGCGCGCGTCTTCAAGGTTCTCGCTGTCGGAGAAACCGGCGGCGCGGCGCATCCAGGCAAGGTCGGCGCCGGCGCAGAAGCTGCTGCCGCGCCCGGCGAGCACGATCACGCGCACCGCCTGGTCGCCTGCGAGGGTGTCGAACGCCGCCGTCACGGCGGCGATCAAATGCTCGTCCATCGCGTTGTGCCGCTCGGGGCGGTTCAGCCAAACGGTGGCGACCGGGTCCTGGCGGGTGACTTCCACGCTCATGTCTGTCATTGCAAGCCTTTCCCTTACATGCGGAACACGCCGAAACGGGTCGGCTCGATAGCGGAGGAGAGGCTCGCCTCCAGCGCGAGGGAGAGCACTTCGCGCGTCTGCGCCGGGTCGATCACGCCGTCGTCCCACAGCCGGGCGCTGGCGTAATAGGGGTGGCCCTGGTGCTCGTACTGTTCGCGCACCGGCGCTTTCAGCGCCTCTTCCTGCTCGGGCGTAAAGGCGTCGCCCAGCTGCTCCTTCTTGACCTGGGCGAGCACGCCGGCGGCCTGCTCGCCGCCCATCACCGAGATGCGGCTGTTCGGCCACATCCACAAGAAGCGCGGGCTGTAGGCGCGCCCGCACATGCCGTAGTTGCCGGCGCCGAAGCTGCCGCCGATCAGCACGGTGAACTTCGGCACCTGCGCGCAGGCGACCGCCGTCACCAGCTTGGCGCCGTCCTTGGCGATGCCGCCGTTCTCGTACTTCTTGCCGACCATGAAGCCGGTGATGTTCTGCAGGAAGACAAGCGGGATGCCGCGCTGGCAGCACAGCTCGACAAAGTGCGCGCCCTTGAGCGCGGACTCGGAAAACAGGATGCCGTTGTTGGCGATGATGCCGACCCGGTAGCCGTTGAGCCGGGCAAAACCCGTGACCAGCGTCGCGCCGTAGTTCTCCTTGAATTCGTCGAAACAGGAGTCGTCGATGAGCCGGGCGATGATCTCGCGCACGTCAAACGGCTTCTTGCTGTCGGCCGGGACCACGCCGTACAGCTCTTCGGCCGCGTAGCGCGGCGGCTTGGGCGCCGTGCGGTCGAGCCGGCCTTCCTTTTGCCAGTTGAGCGAGGCGACGATGCGGCGGGCGATGGCGAGGGCGTGTGCGTCGCTCTGCGCGAGGTGGTCGGCCACGCCGCTGACGCGGGTGTGCACGTCGCCGCCGCCCAGCTCCTCGGCGCTGACCACCTCGCCGGTGGCCGCGCGCACCAGCGGCGGGCCGCCCAGGAAGATGGTGCCCTGTTCCCTGACGATCACCGTCTCGTCGCTCATCGCCGGCATATAGGCGCCGCCGGCGGTACAGCTGCCCATCACCACCGCGACCTGCGGCACGCCGGCGGCGGAGAGCTGCGCCTGGTTGTAGAAGATGCGGCCGAAGTGATCGCGGTCGGGGAACACCTCGTCCTGCAGGGGCAGGTAGGCGCCGCCGGAGTCGACCAGGTAGAGGCAGGGCAGGCGGTTTTCGCGTGCGATTTCCTGCGCGCGCAGGTGCTTCTTCACCGTCATCGGGTAGTAGGTGCCACCCTTGACGGTGGCGTCGTTGGCGATGATCAGGCAGTCGACGCCGCTGACGCGGCCGATGCCGGCGATCAGCCCGGCGCCGGGCGCGTCGCCGCCGTACATGCCGAAGGCGGCCAGTTGCGACAGTTCGAGAAAGGGCGCGCCTGCGTCGAGCAACAGGTCGACGCGCTCGCGCGGCAACAGCTTGCCGCGCGCGACGTGCTTGTCGCGCGCCTTCTCGCCGCCGCCTAGCGCGGCGCGGGCGACCTTGTCTTTCAGGTCGGCCACCATGCGCCGCATCTTTTCGGCGTTGGCGATGAAGTCGGCGCTGCGTGGAGAGAGCCTGGATTCGATGACGGGCATGGGGCGGCCTCGGGGGTGGCAGGGTCTAGCGGGTCTCGGCCATCAGCTCGCGGCCGATCAGGTAGCGGCGGATCTCGCTGGTGCCCGCGCCGATCTCGTAGAGCTTGGCGTCGCGCAGCAGGCGGCCGGTCGGGTATTCGTTGATGTAGCCGTTGCCGCCCAGGCACTGGATGGCGTCCAGCGCCAGCTGGGTGGCGCCCTCGGCCGCGAACAGGATGGCGCCGGCGGCGTCCTTGCGTGTCTGGCGGCCGGACTCGCCGCGGTCGAGCGCCTGGCCGACGGCGTACACGTAGGCGCGGCTGGCCGAGAGTTTCACGTACATGTCGGCAAGCTTGCCCTGCATCAGCTGGAAGTCGCCGATCGCCTGGCCGAACTGCTTGCGCTGGTTAAGGTAAGGCACCACCACGTCGAGGCAGGCCTGCATGATGCCCAAGGGGCCTGCGGCGAGCACCGCGCGCTCGTAGTCGAGCCCGCTCATCAGCACCTGCACCCCTTTGCCCTCGCCGCCGAGCACGTTGGCCTCGGGTACGAAGCAGTCATCGAAGAACAGCGGGTAGGTGTTCGAGCCGCGCATGCCGAGCTTGTCGAGCTTGCTGCCGTGGCTGAAACCGGCGAAGCCCTTCTCGACGATGAAGGCGGTGATGCCGCGGGCGCCGGCGGCAGGGTCGGTCTTCGCGTACACCACCAGCGTGTCGGCGTCGCCGCCGTTGGTGATCCACAGCTTGCTGCCGTTGAGCAAATAGCCGCCGTCGACCTTGTCGGCCTTGAGCTTCATGCCCACCACGTCCGAGCCCGCGTTCGGCTCGGACATTGCCAGCGCGCCGACATGCTCGCCCGATACCAGTTTGGGCAGATAGGCGCGCCTTTGCGCTTCGTTGCCGTTCTTGTAGATCTGGTTCACGCACAGGTTGGAGTGCGCGCCGTAGGAGAGGGCGACCGACGCGCTGGCGCGGCTGATCTCCTCCATCGCGACCATGTGCGCAAGGTAACCCATGTCGGCGCCGCCGTAGGCCTCGGGCACGGTGATGCCGAGCAGGCCCATCTCGCCGAACTGCCGCCACAATTCGGTCGGGAACAGGTTGTCGCGGTCGATGGCGGCGGCGCGCGGCGCGATCTCGCGCGCGGCGAAGTCGCGCACCGCTTCGCGCAGCATCTGGCAGGACTCGCCAAGGTCAAAACGCAGGCTGTGGTACATGTCTGTCTCCTTTGTCCCGGGTGGGGCCGGTGGGTGCGGCCTTTTCACGACGTCATGCATTCATTCTAATGACGTTTACGTTAGCGTCAACTTTAGGGCGGGAAATTGGGCGCTTGTGTTGCGCCAAGACCAGCGGCGAAGGCGGCATGTGAGCGTGCAGATTCAAGAGGGGCGGCGTCGGGGGCATGGCGGCAGACTGTCAGGGGAGGAGGTAGCCCACGGCGACACAGTGAGGGACGTGGTGGGCGCAGAACCATGCGTGTTGAGGGGGCTGGAGCATCAGCGGCTGGCGCTTGGGGCGCAAGGCGGACCGAAGGTAGGCCAAGCCGTGCCCTGCAGGCAGGGCAGTCTGCGGGCGGCGAAGGCGCTCAGGACGAGGGTGCAATTCAGCCCGCGCGTACGGGTGGTCGGCTTCAGGGAAATGTTGCACCGGCGTTGCGCCGTGCAGGAAATGGAACGGGGCTTCCATGTCTGGAAGCCCCGTGGATATTGGTGCCGGCTGCAGGATTCGAACTCGCGACCCCCTGATTACAAGTCAGGTGCTCTACCAACTGAGCTAAGCCGGCCAAGGACGCGAATTATGCATAAGGCGCGCCCTTCTGGCAAGGCTTATGCAGCCTACGCCCGTTTGCGCGTAGCGGCGGCCTTGGCGCTCTGCTTGCCGGCGGGCTTCTTGGCGGCTGCCTTGCGGGTGGCGCGTTTGGGTGCCTTGGCTACCTGTTTGCGCGGGCTGACACCTGACTTTGCCTGCTGCCTGCTGCGGTTTTTCCCGGTCTTGGCCTGTTGCCTGGCCTTGCCGGCAGACGCTGCCTGGCGCGGCTTGACATGGTTGCCGGCCTTTTTGGCGCGTACCGCCTTGGCTTCCCTGGTGCTCTGGCGGGCCTTGCCGGCCTTGGCCGTGCGGGTGCTGGCCGACTTTGCGACCTGTTTCTTGTTGCCGCCACGCTTGGCTTTCACGCTGGCCTTGTGTACGCGCTTGGTGCCTGCTGCCTTGACGGAGCGGGTGCCTTGGCGCGCCTTGACGGCCTTGGTCGAGCGTGCCTTGCGGACGTTGGGAGCCGCCTGCTTGGCATGGCGGGCCGTCTTGGCGGTCGCCTTGCGGCCGGTGTCCGCGCGCTTGCCGTCCAGTTTGGTGGCATGGCTGTTGCTTGGGCTTGCGGCGCGCGGCTTGCTGGGCGCGCTGCGGAAGCTGGGGCCGAAGTCGCCGGGTAGCGGGGCGTCTTCTGCGTAGGCCGCAGGCGAGACGGCTAGCGTCAGTGCGACGAAGGCTGGCAGTAAATTGCGCAAAAACATGGTATTCAAGGTGGATTTAATTCTGCAAAAAAAATGCCAATACGTTGTTGCGGCATCGGTGGGTTGTTATAGTAACACGCAGCCCGCACGGGCTTTGCGTTGGCCGCTTATTCAATCAATAAGGAGAGACCTGGGATGAAACAGAACAGAAGGACTTTGCTGGCGACCATGCTGGCCGGCGTTTTCGTGCTGGCGGGCTGCGGACAGAAGGATGAAGCGGCGGCGCCGGGCGCGGCCAGCGCGCCGCAGGCTGCGGCAGAAGAAAAGGTGTACGTGGTCGGCTCCGACGCCGCGTACGCGCCGTTCGAATTCCAGAACGAGAAGGGCGAAGTGGTCGGCTTTGACGTCGACGTGCTCAACGCGGTCGCCGACAAGGGTGGCTTCAAGGTCAAGGTGGTGAACACGCCGTGGGAAGGCATCTTCGCGACGCTCGACCAGGGTGACCGCGACATCATCGTGTCGTCGGTGACGATCACCGACGAGCGCAAGCAGTCGATGGATTTCTCGGAGCCGTACTTCGAGGCGCGCCAGCTGATCGCCACCGGCAAGGGCGGCGAGGCCATCAAGTCGTTCCAGGACCTGAAGGGCAAGAAGGTCGCCGTGCAGACCGGCACTACCGGCGACGAAGTGGTGCAGAAGCTGCTGGGCAAGACCAGCCCGGACATCAAGCGCTTCGAGAGCCTGCCTTTGGCGATCAAGGAGCTCGAGAACGGCGGCGTCCAGGCAGTGGTCGGCGACAACGGCGTGGTCGCCAACTACGTGACCAACAACCCGCAGGCCAACCTGCGCATGGTCGAGGACACCCAGAGCTTCCAGCCCGAGTTCTACGGCATGGCAGTGAAGAAGGGTAACCAGGAACTGCTGGACAAGCTCAACAAGGGCATCCAGGCGATCAAGGCCGACGGCACCTACGACAAGATCCACACGCAGTACTTCGGCAGCAAGTAAGCTTTTGCAACGACGACCCGGCGGCTTTCGCCGCCGGGCGGAACACTCTCGGAGAAGAGGATGGATTTACGCTGGGGAATGATTGTCGAGTACGCGCCACTCTTTGTTGACGGCGCGATCATGACGTTGGTGATCACCTTTTTCGCGGTGATCGTCGGGACCCTGATCGGTCTCTTTATGGGGATGGCGCGCCTGGCGAGCGCCCCGCACGGCTTTGCCAAGTATTTTCTCGAATTCTTCGTGCGCTGGCCGGCCACGGCCTACGTGACCTTCTTCCGTGGCACGCCCCTGTTCGTGCAGATCCTGCTCGCGCACTTCGCGCTGATGCCGACGCTGATCCACCCGGTCGACGGCCTGCTGCTCGACGGTGACCTCGCGCGTGAGATCCGCCAAAACTACGGCGCCTTCATCTCGGGCCTGCTCGCGCTGACGCTGAACGCCGGCGCGTACATCACCGAGATCTTCCGCGCGGGCATCCAGTCGATCGACAAGGGGCAGGTCGAGGCGGCGCGCTCGCTGGGTCTCTCCTACGGGCAGGCGATGCGTTTCGTGGTGGTGCCGCAGGCGTTCCGCCGCATGCTGCCGCCCTTGGGTAACGAGGCGATCATGCTGCTCAAGGACTCGTCGCTCGTCTCGGCGATCGGTCTGGCCGAGCTCGCCTTCGCCGCGCGCACGGTGGCCGGCGTCTACTCGCGTTACTGGGAACCCTACCTGACCATTTCCTTCATGTACCTCGCGCTGACCATGTTGATGGCCTGGGGTTTGTCGAGGCTGGAGAAGCGTTACCAGGTCGCCGGACGCTAGCGCGTCGCGCGATCCGCCACAAAGGCCGGCCATGCGCCGGCCTTTGTGCTGTCAGGCCATGCGGGCAGGGGCTGCGCATGATAGAATCCCGAGTTATTGCCATCAAAAGAAGACAAGCGCGTAACCCATGACAGATCAGCTTTTCGCCAAGGAAACGATCCCGGTCAGCCTGGAAGAGGAGATGCGTCGTTCCTACCTCGATTACGCGATGAGCGTGATCGTGGGGCGCGCCCTGCCGGACGTCCGCGACGGCCTCAAGCCGGTACACCGCCGTGTGCTGTTCGCGATGCACGAGCTCTCCAACGACTGGAACCGTGCGTACAAGAAGTCGGCGCGTATCGTCGGCGACGTGATCGGTAAGTACCACCCGCACGGCGACATCGCCGTGTACGACACCATCGTGCGCATGGCGCAGGACTTTTCCTTGCGCTACCCGCTGGTCGACGGCCAGGGCAACTTCGGTTCGGTCGACGGCGACAACGCCGCGGCGATGCGTTACACCGAAATCCGCATGGCGCGCATCGCGCACGAACTGTTGGCCGACATCGAGAAGGAAACGGTCGACTTCGGCCCGAACTACGACGGCTCCGAACACGAACCCTTGGTGCTGCCGGCCAAGATCCCGAACCTGCTGATCAACGGCAGCTCCGGCATCGCGGTGGGCATGGCGACCAATATCCCGCCGCACAACCTGGTCGAAGTGGTCGACGCCTGCCTGGCGCTGCTCGCCAACAGCGAGCTGGGCATCGACGAGATCATCGACATCATCCCGGCGCCGGACTTCCCGACCGCCGGCATCATCTACGGCCTCGCCGGCGTCAAGGAAGGTTACCGTACCGGCCGCGGCCGCGTGATCATGCGCGCGCGCACCCACTTCGAGGATATCGGCAAGGGCGACCGCCAGGCGATCATCGTCGACGAGCTGCCGTACCAGGTGAACAAGGCGCGCCTGCTCGAGCGCATCAGCGAGCTGGTGCGCGAGAAGCAGATCGAAGGCATCTCCGATCTACGCGACGAGTCGGACAAGTCCGGCATGCGCATGGTGATCGAGCTCAAGCGCGGCGAAATGCCCGAGGTGGTGCTCAACCAGCTGTTCAAGCTGACCCAGCTGCAGGACAGCTTCGGCATCAATATGGTCGCGCTGGTCGACGGCCAGCCGCGCCTGTTGAACATCAAGCAGGTGCTGGAAGAGTTCCTGCGCCACCGCCGCGAAGTCGTCACCCGCCGCACCATTTACGAACTCAAGAAGGCGCGCGACCGCGGCCACGTGCTCGAAGGCCTGGCCGTCGCACTCTCCAACGTCGACGAGATCATCGCCCTGATCAAGGCGTCGCAGACGCCGGCCGAGGCGAAAGCCGGCCTGATGGTCCGCGCCTGGCGTTCTGAGCTGGTCGAGGAGATGCTCTCGCGCGTCGACGCGACCATGGCACGCCCCGAGTGGCTGCCGGAAGGCTTCGGCCTGTCGCAGGACGGCTACCGCCTGTCCGAGACGCAGGCGCAGGCGATCCTCGACTTGCGCCTGCAGCGCCTGACCGGCCTCGAGCAGGACAAGATCGTCGGCGAGTACCGCGAAGTGATGGCGCAGATCCTCGATTTGATCGACATCCTGTCGCGCGCCGAGCGCGTGAGCGCGATCATTTCCGAAGAGCTGTGCGCGATCAAGGCGCAGTTCGGCGATACGCGCCGCTCCGAGATCGAGCCCTTCGGTGCCGACATCAATATCGAAGACTTGATCACCCCGCAGGACATGGTGGTCACCATCTCGCACGCCGGCTACATCAAGGCGCAGCCGGTCGGCGACTACCAGAGCCAGCGCCGCGGCGGGCGCGGCAAGCTGGCGGCGGCGACCAAGGACGACGACTTCGTCGAGACGCTGTTCGTCGCCAACACGCACAACTACCTGCTGTGCTTCTCCAGCCTGGGGCGCTGCCACTGGATCAAGGTGTACAACCTGCCGCAGGGCGGGCGCACCAGCCGCGGCAAGCCGATGGTCAACGTGCTGACGCTGCAGGACGGCGAGAAGATCAACGCGGTGCTGCCGGTGAAGGAATTCACCGACGACCAGTTCGTGTTCATGGCCACCGCCAACGGCACCGTCAAGAAGACCCCGCTGGTCGACTTCTCGCGCCCGCGCGCGGCCGGCATCATCGCGATCAACCTCGAAGAGGGCAACTACCTGGTCGCGGTCGCGCTGACCCGCGGCAAGGCCGCCGCCGTGCTGGGTGACGAGGACGAGGTGCTGGACGAGGGCGTGGCGGACGAGGAGCTCGAAGGCGGCGATATCGCCGGCGAGGGCGACGAGGTGATGCTGTTCTCCGACGCCGGCAAGTCGGTGCGCTTCAGCCAGAGCAAGGTGCGCCCGATGGGCCGCACGTCCAAGGGCGTGCGCGGCATGAAGCTATCCGAAGGCCAGCAGCTGATCTCGCTCTTGGTCACCAACGAGGCGACGCAGCAGGTGCTCACCGCGACCGAAAACGGCTACGGCAAGCGCACGCCGGTCGGCGACTACCGCCTGTCCGGCCGCGGCACGCAGGGCGTGATCGCGATCGATACCAGCGAGCGCAACGGCAAGCTGGTCGCCGCCAAGCTGGTCGAGGAGAGCGACGACGTGATGCTGATCACCACCGGCGGCGTGCTGATCCGTACCCAGGTCTCGGAAGTGCGCGAGACCGGCCGTACGGCGCAGGGCGTGAAGCTGATCAACCTCGACGAGGGCGAGAAGCTGATCGGCCTGGAGAAGGTCGCCGACGCGGGCGGTGACACTGACGACGGCGCCGCCGAAGGCGAGGCGTAATGGTGCCCTCGCCGGTCAACGCACAGGTGCTGGAGGCGATGGGGCAACTCTTCGTCTCCTTGCCGCACTGCGAGACGCTGGGCATGCGCTGGCACGGCACCGATGGCCGGCAGCCGACGCTGGTGGTCGACTGGAAGCCAGAGCTGGTCGGCAACCCGGCCACCGGCGTGCTGCACGGCGGGGTGATTACCTCGCTGGTCGACACCACCAGCGCGCTGGCCGTCTGCGCGCACCTGCCGGACTTCGAGACCATCGCCACGCTCGACTTGCGCATTGACTACCTGTCAGGCGCCAGGCAAGGGCTGCCGGTGTACTGCACGGCCGAATGCTACCGGCTCGCCAGCCAGGTCGCGTTCACCCGCGCGGTGTGCTACCAGGAGAGCCCCGAGCGGCCGATCGCGCACGGGGTCGCCACCTTCATGCGCGGCTCGAGCCCGATCCCGATGGTCGACAGGAGCGAATCATGAGCGAATTCATGCAGCGCTTCAGCCAGCTGCGCGAGGCCAACGACTTTGCGGGCGTGATCGACGCGATCCCGTACGCGAAGCTGATGGGCGCGACCTTCGAGGTGACGGACAGTGGCCTCCTGTTCGCCCTGCCGTTCAGCCCGCACAACGTCGGCAACACCCGTTTGCCGGCGCTGCACGGCGGGCTGATCGGCGGTTTCCTCGAGAACGCCGCGCTGATCCACCTGATCTGGAACCGCGAGAGCCAGGAGACGCCGAAGATCGTCAACTTCTCGCTGGACTACCTGCGCTCGGGCAAGCCGCAAACCTTGTACGCGCAGTGCGAGATCACCAAGCAGGGCAAGCGCGTCGCGCATGTGCTGATCGAAGCCTGGCAGGAAGACCGGGTCCGGCCAGTCGCGGTTGCCCGCGCACACTTTCTGTTATCGGCCGCGTAAGCGCGGCCAAGGTCGGGAAGCCATATGAGCAAACTCTACAATTTCTCCGCGGGTCCGGCGTTGTTGCCGCACCCGGTGCTGGCCGAAGCGCAGGCGCAGATGTTCGACTGGCACGGCAGCGGCCTGTCGGTGATGGAAATGAGCCATCGCGGACGCGAGTTCATGGAAATCATCCATGACGCCGAGGCGGACCTGCGCGAACTCTTGAACGTGCCGGCCGGCTACAAGGTGTTGTTCCTGCAAGGCGGCGCGTCGCAACAGTTCGCCATGGTGCCGCTCAACCTGATGGGCGAGGGCGGCCACGCCGACTACATCGACTCCGGCCACTGGTCGCGCCTGGCGATCAAGGAAGCGCGCCGCTACGGCCGCGTCGACGTCATCGCCAGCAGCGAGGCGTCGGCGTACACGACGGTGCCGCAGGCGGGCAGCTACCAGGGCACGGCCGGCGCGTCCTACCTGCACTACACGTCGAACGAGACCATCAACGGCGTCGAGTTTCCGTACATCCCTGAGAGCGCGGCGCCGCTGGTCTGTGACATGTCGAGCGACTTCCTGTCGGGCGAGATCGAGGTGTCGCGCTTCGGCCTGATCTACGCCGGCGCGCAGAAGAACATCGGCCCGTCAGGCATGGTGGTGGTGGTCGTGCGCGAAGACCTGCTCGGCCACGCATTGCCTGCTACGCCGACCATGCTCGACTACCGCGTGCACGCCGACGCCGACTCGATGTACAACACACCGCCGACCTGGCCGATCTACATCGCTGGCCTCGTCTTCAAGTGGTTGAAGGCGCAGGGCGGCCTGCGCGGCATCGCCGCGCTCAATAGCGAAAAGGCGGGGCTGCTCTACCACGCGATCGACGCGAGCGGCGGTTTCTACCGCGCGCCGGTGGAGGTGGCGGCGCGCTCGCAGATGAACGTGGTGTTCCGCCTGGCCGACGACGCGCTCGACGAGGCTTTCCTTGCCGGCGCCAAGAAGGCGGGGCTCGTCCAGCTCAAGGGTCACCGCGTCGCCGGCGGCATGCGCGCGTCGATCTACAACGCGATGCCGGTCGAAGGCGTGAAGGCGCTGGTAGGTTATATGCAGGAATTCGCCCGCCAGCACGGCTAAAGGCCAACCCGAACGAGAGAACCCGCCGCTGGCGGGTTTTTTTGGCTCGCCCTCAAGTAATGACATAAAGATATAAATAAACATGAAGCATTCGCACGTCCGCCTGCTGCTCGCCTGCGGGGTCATCGTGTCGCTGAGCATGGGCATCCGCCATGGCTTCGGCTTCTTCCTCGCGCCGCTGACCATGGAGTTTGGCTGGACGCGCGAAGCGTTCGCCTTCGCGATCGGCCTGCAAAACCTGGTGTGGGGCATGGCGCAGCCCTTTTGTGGTGCGCTGGCCGACCGGCACGGGCCGGGGAGGGTGCTGATCGGCGGTAGCCTGGTCTACGCGGCGGGCCTGATGCTGATCACCGTATCGGCGACGCCGGCTGCCTTCGCGCTGTCGGCTGGCGTGCTGGTCGGCATCGCGATGGCGTGCACGACCTATAGCGTGATCTTCGGCGTGGTCGGGCGGGTGGTGCCGGTGGCTTACCGCTCGCGTGCGCTGGGGCTGACCGCCGCCGCCGGCTCGTTCGGCCAGTTCGCGATGGTGCCGATCGAGCGCAGCCTGATCGACGGCGCGGGCTGGATGCCGGCGCTGATGATCCTCGCGGCGATGACGCTTTTGATCATCCCGGCAACAAGGGTGCCCGCCGCCATGGACGCCACCCCCAGGCACGGGGGCGCGCATCCGCCCTTGCTTGCCGAGATGGCGCGCCAGTTCGCGCGCGCATGGCGAGTGCGGGGCTTCCGCCTGCTGATGGCCGGCTACTTCGTGTGCGGCTTCCAGGTGGTGTTCATCGGCGTGCACCTGCCGGCCTACCTGAAGGACCACGGCCTGTCCGGGGCAGTGGCGAGCCTTGCGCTGGCGCTGATCGGGCTCTTCAACATCTTCGGCACCTTCAGCGCGGGGGAGCTGGGCAGCCGCTTTGCCAAGCCGCGCCTGCTCTCGGGGATCTACCTTGCGCGCAGCGTGGTGATCGCCGCCTACCTGCTGCTGCCGCTAAGCGCCCTGTCGACCGCGGTGTTCGCCGCCGCGATGGGCTTTTTGTGGCTGTCGACGGTGCCGCTGACCAACGGCGTGATCGCCAGCCAGTTCGGCGTCGCCAACCTGGGCCTGCTCTCCGGTGCGGTGTTCTTCTCGCATCAGGTCGGCAGCTTCCTCGGCGTGTGGCTGGGCGGGATGATCTACGACCGTACCGGCAGCTACGACCTGGTGTGGGGCGGTGCGATCGTGCTGGGCGTGCTCGCAAGCCTGGCGAGCTACCCGATCAGCGAGGGCCCGGTGGCCGAGCAGGTCGCCGCATGAAGTGGGGCGGTGTGCTGTTGCTGGCGGCCGTGCTGGCGGGCGTGTTCGACGCCTACCTGTCACCGGCCTTCGTGATCGACACCGCCAACCTGCTCGCCGGCTGTGGCTGAACGGTACGCAAGGGGTATCGGTACTTGCGGGCGAGGCCCAAGCCGTGGACACTTATGTAATTCGAGAAATTAGCGCAAATCTGAAAGAACAACGTGTCGGATGAACTCCTGAAGCAGCACCGCGACGCGATCGATGCGATCGACGCGCAGGTGCTTGACCTCCTGAACCAGCGCGCGGGCCACGCGCGCGAGATCGGCGAAATCAAGGGTGGCGGCGTGATCTACCGCCCCGAGCGCGAGGCGGACGTGCTGCGCCGCATCCAGTCAATCAACCGCGGCCCTCTGCCGGACGAATCGGTCGCGCGGCTGTTCCGCGAGATCATGTCCGAGTGCCTGGCGCTGGAGAAGCCGCTGTCGATCGCCTACCTGGGGCCGGAGGGCACGTTCAGCCAGCTGGCGGCGACCAAGCATTTCGGCCACGCCGCGCGCACCGTCGCCTGCTCGTCGATCGACGAGGCGTTCCGTCTGGTCGAGGCGCGCACCCACGACTACGTGGTCGCGCCGGTCGAGAATTCGACCGAAGGCGCGGTCGGTCGCACGCTCGACCTGATGGTGACCACGCCGCTGAAGATCTGCGGCGAGGTGGTGCTGCGCATCCACCACCACCTGCTGCGCAAGGTGCCGGGCATGGACGGCATCCGCCGCGTGTATTCGCACGCGCAGTCACTCGCACAGTGCCACGAGTGGCTGAACCGCCAGCTGCCCGACAATGTCGAGCGGGTGTCGGTCGCCAGCAACGCCGAGGCGGCGCGGCTGGCGAGCCTGGACGAGCGCGCGTGCGCGATCGCCGGGCAGGCGGCCGCCGAGCGCTTTGCCCTGGTGAAACTCGCCGAGAACATCGAGGACGAGCCGAACAACACCACGCGCTTCCTGGTGCTGGGCTACCAGGACGTCGCGCCGACCGGCAAGGACCGCACCTCGGTCATCGTCTCTGCGCCCAACCGCCCCGGCGCGGTGCATGAGCTGGTCGAGCCGATCGCGCGTTACGGCGTGTCGATGACCAAGTTCGAGTCGCGCCCGTCCAAGGCGGGCTTGTGGGACTACGTGTTCTTCATCGACATGGAAGGCCACGCCAGCGACGCGGCGCTCGCCGACGCGCTCGCCGCGCTGCGCAGCCGCGCATCCTACGTGAAACTGCTGGGCGCCTACCCGCAGGCGGTGATCTGAATGACGACAAGCATCCGTTCGATCTGCGTTTTCTGCGGCGCACGCCACGGCGCGCGTGCCGAGTACACCGACGCCGCGCGTGCCTTCGGCGCCGCGCTGGCCGCCCGCGGCATCACCCTGGTTTACGGCGGCGGCAACGTCGGCCTGATGGGCGAGGTCGCCGACGCGGCGCTGCTCGCCGGCGGCAAGGTTACCGGCGTGATCCCAGGCTTCCTGCGCGAGCGCGAAGTCGCGCATACCGGGCTGACCGAGCTTGTCGAGACCGAGAGCATGCACGCGCGCAAGGCGAAGATGGCGTCGCTCGCCGACGCTTTCGTCGCCTTGCCCGGCGGTTTCGGGACCTACGACGAGCTCTTCGAGATTCTGACCTGGGCGCAGCTTGCCATCCACGACAAGCCGGTGGGCCTGCTCAACGTCAGCGGCTACTTCGACCCGTGGCTTGCGTTGGCGCGGCACACGGTCGACGAAGGCTTCGCGCGCGAGGAAAACCTGTCGCTGTTCGTCGCCGAGCGCGGCGCCGACGCCTTGCTCGGCGCGCTCGCCGGGCACCGCCCACACCATGTCACCAAGTGGGAAGACCTCTCGCGCGGCTGAGCCACCCATCACGACAACAAAGGAAGAACCCATGCATCCAGTCGACCTGGCACCCGAATACGTCCGTGCGATCGCGCCCTACCAGCCGGGCAAGCCGGTGTCCGAGCTTGCCCGCGAGATGGGGCTTGCCGAGGACACCATCGTCAAGCTCGCGTCCAACGAGAACCCGCTGGGCCTGCCGGCTTCGGCCCGCGCGGCCATCGAGCGGGAGCTCGCCGAGCTCGCGCGCTACCCGGACGGCAACGGCTTCGCGCTGAAGGCCGCGCTGTGCGCCCGCTTCGGCGTGGACGCGGCGCAGGTGGTGCTCGGCAACGGCTCGAACGACGTGCTCGAGCTAATCGCACGCGCCTTCCTCAAGCCCGGTGACGAGGTGGTGTTCTCGCAGTACGCGTTCGCGGTCTACCCGCTGGTCGCGCAGGCGACCGGCGCACGCGGCGTCGCGGTGCCGGCCAAGGCGTGGGGGCACGACCTCGACGCGATGCTCGCCGCGATCAACGACAGGACGCGGGTGGTGTTTGTCGCCAACCCGAACAACCCGACCGGTACGCTGCTCTCGCCCGAGGCGATCGCGCGCTTTGTCGCTGCGGTACCCGAGTCGGTGCTGGTGGTGCTGGACGAGGCGTATACCGAGTACCTGGCGCCCGAGGCGCGTTTCGACAGCGTCGGCGCGCTCGCGCAATATCCTAACCTGATCGTGTCGCGAACCTTCTCCAAGGCCTACGGCCTGGCCGGCCTGCGCGTGGGCTTCGCCTTTGCCCACCCCGAAGTCGCCGACCTGATCAACCGCGTGCGCCAGCCCTTCAACGTGAACAGCCTCGCGCAGGCGGCCGCCGTCGCCGTGCTGGACGACGCCGACTACCTGGCGCGCTCGGTCGAGGTCAACCACGCGGGGGTGCGCGCGCTGACCGAGGCGTTCGACCGTCTCGGCCTCGAATACATCCCGTCCAGCGCCAACTTCGTGACCTTCCGCGCGCCCGACGCGGCCAGGCTCAACAGTCGCCTGCTCGCAGAGGGCGTGATCGTGCGTCCGCTCGCGCCGTACGGCATGGGCGACTGGCTGCGCGTGAGCATCGGCCTGCCGGGCGAGAACGCGCGCTTTATCGAGGTGCTGGGCGCGGCGCTGGCGCGCGGCTAGGGGCACCACCATGATCGTCGTGATGAAGCCGGGCGCGAGCGAGGCCGAGCTTGCCCTGCTGGTCGAACACATCCGGGCGTCTGGCCTGCGTGAACATGTGTCGCGCGGCACCGAGCGCGTGCTGGTCGGCGCCATCGGCGACGAGCGTGTGCTCGACACGGCGCTGATCGGGCGCTTGCCTGGTGTCGAGCGCGCGCTGCGCATCGTCAAGCCTTACCGGCTGGTCTCGCGCGAACTGGTCGGCGTGAACAGCGTGGTGCAGGTCGGCGCCGTACCCATCGGCGGCGAGGCGTGGCAGCTGATCGTCGGGCCGACCAGCGTCGCCACCCCGGGCGCGGCCGAGGCGGTCGCGGCGAGCCTCGCACCTTGCGGCGCGCGGCTGATGCACGGCGGCGTCTACGGCCCCGCGCTGTTCGGCGGCCCGTACGAGGCGCAAGGGGCAGGCGTGGCCGGGCTCGAACACTTGCTCGCGGCGGCCCGCGCGCGCGCGCTGCCGGCGATCGCCGAGCTGACCGACGTGCGCCTGCTGGAGACCTTCCTCGAGTACGGTGTGGACGCGCTGTTGATCGGCGCGCGCAATATGCAGAACTTCGAGCTCTTGAAGGAGGTCGGCCGCGTCAACAAGCCGGTGATCCTCAAGCGCGCGCTGGCGGCGACGGCCGCCGAGTGGCTGATGGCCGCCGAGTACGTAGCGGTGGGCGGTAACCACCGCATCGTGCTGTGCGAGCGCGGCGTGCGCGGTTTCGACGACGCGACCCCCGCGCTGTTTGACGCCGGCGCGATTGCCTGGCTCAAATGCGAGAGCCACCTGCCGGTGATCGCCGACCCCGGCCGTGCCGTCGGCCGTGCCGACCTGGTGGCGCCGGTGGCCTTGGCCGCGCTGGCTGCCGGCGCGGACGGCCTGATGGTCGACGTCGGCGCCGAGGCGCATGCGCTCGATACGGCGTCGCTGCAACAACTTGGCGCGCAGATGCGCGCGCTTGCGCCCGCGCTCGGGCGCACCTTTGCTTAAGGAGACCCCGTGTCCGCGGATTTCACCCTGAATTTCACGCAGCTCGAACGCTACCGTTTCTCCAACCTGTTCGGTGGCGGCGTGCCCGAACTGTTTACCGACGAGCCGCCGCCGCTGGGCGAGGACAGCGGCCCGTCGCCGTCGCAGCTGCTGGTCGCGGCGACCGCCAATTGCCTGGCGGCGAGCCTGCTGTTCGCGTTCGGCAAGTTCAAGCAGGACGTCACGCCCTTGTCGGGCGAGGCCAGTTGCGTGATCGGCCGCAATGAAGACAGGCGGCTGCGCGTCGAGTCCATCGCCGTCACCCTGCAGCTTGGGCGGCCGGCCGCGACGCTTGAGCATGTCGAGCGGGTGCTGTCGACCTTCGAGGACTATTGCACGGTCACGCAAAGCGTCCGCCAAGGCATCCGCGTCGAAGTGACGGTGCTCGACGCCGATGGCACGCGCCTGAAGTGATTGTTGCTGTTATTTTCCGATTTTCTGGCATGTAGTTTTGCAATCAAACAAAAACTGGCAATTTAGTTTGATTGCGTGGCGGGGCTTTGGCATTCACTACGTTGGTAGGCCGGTAAAATGGCTGCATCGCACAAAATGCAAATGCCATGTTCCGCCGTCACCAATCTTCCTTGTTCCTGGCGCTCGCCCTCCTGATGTGGTCGAGCAATTTCATCATCGGCCGCGCGCTCGCCGGCGCGATCGGCCCGTTCACGCTGGCCTGCCTGCGCTGGCTGATCGCGCTGGCGGTGCTCGCGCCCTTCGCGTGGCGGCCGCTCCAGTCGGCGTGGCCCCTTATCCGTGGCGCGTGGCCGCTGGTGATGCTGCTCGCCGCCAGCGGCATCGCGCTGACCAATACCTTGCTGTACCTCGCGCTCAAGTCCACCAGCGCGCTCAACGCGGTGGTGATCAATAGCGCGACACCGGTGCTGGTGCTGCTGTTTGGCGCGCTCGTCGCGCGCAGCCGCGTCGGCGCGGGGCAGGTCTTCGGCATGCTGCTCGCGCTCTGCGGCGCCTTGCTGATCGTCGTGCGCGGCGACGCGGCCGCTCTGGCAAGGCTCAGCTTCGCAGGTGGCGACTACCTGGTGCTCGCCGCCGGCGCCTGCTGGGCGTGCTACACGGTTTCGTTGCGCTACCTGCCTGCCGGCATTCCCGCCAATGCGCTGATGCTGCTGCTGTTCGCGCTGGGCGGCGCGTCCCTCGCGCCTTTCATGCTGGCCGAGTTCGCACGCGGCGACGCGGTAAGCGGCATGGCCGCGCCGCAATGGCTCGCGCTCGCCTATCTGGGCGTATTCCCGTCGGTGCTTGCCTTCATCCTCTACAACCGTGCGCTCGCGGTGATGGGCAGCGAACGCGCCGCGCCTTGGCTCTACCTGATGCCGGCTTTCGGCGCGCTAATGTCGGTGATGTTCCTGGGCGAGGCGGTGCATGCCTACCACGTGGCCGGCCTTGCCGCCATCTTCGCGGGCATCGCTTGCGGCAACGGGCAGCCGGAAGGGCTGCTGGCACGCCTCGTGCCCGTGCGCAAAATCGTCCGTTGACTTAAAATGGCTCTTTGAAACCGGGCGACCCTGTGTCGCCCTTTTGTCTTGGAGTCACCATGGAAAGCGTCCGTCTGTCCAAACGTCTGGCCGAGCTCGGCCTGTGTTCGCGCCGCGAGGCCGACAGCTATATCGAGCAGGGCTGGGTCAAGGTCGACGGCAAGGTCGCCATCCTCGGGCAGAAAGTCGACGCCGACGCCGTGATCGAGCTGGACGCGCGCGCGCGCCAGGCCCAGTCGCGCCGCGTGACCATCCTGATCAACAAGCCGGTCGGCTACGTGTCCGGCCAGGCCGAAGACGGCTACCAGCCCGCGCAGGTGCTGGTCACCCCCGACAACCACTGGAAGGGCGACAAGAGCGGCATCCGTTTCTCGCGCGACCACCTGAAGGGCCTGGCGCCGGCCGGCCGCCTCGACATCGACTCGGTCGGCCTCTTGGTGCTCACGCAGGACGGGGTGGTGGCCAAGCAGCTGATCGGCGAGCGCTCCGATGTCGACAAGGAATACCTGGTGCGGGTGACCGGCCGCTTGTCGGCCGAGGGGCTCGCCCGCCTCAACCACGGGCTCGAGCTCGACGGCAAGAAGCTGTTGCCGGCCAAGGTCGGCTGGCAGAATGAGGACCAGCTGCGTTTCGTGCTGCGCGAAGGCAAGAAGCGGCAGATCCGCCGGATGTGCGAACTGGTCGGCCTGCGGGTGGTCGGCCTCAAGCGTGTCCGCATCGGCAAGGTCATGCTCGGCGACCTGCCGGTAGGCAAGTGGCGCTACCTCGCGCCGGGCGAACAATTCTGAAAGCGGGGCGGGGATGTCTGTCTGGCAAACGTTCAAATCCATGCTCGGCCTTGGCGGTGACCAAGGCTCGGTCGACGCGTCGGTCAAGGCGCTGATCCATGTAGCCGAACCCAAGCTCGAGCTGCTGCCCGGCGCGGTGCAGGCGCTGCGCGAAGGCGTGCGCCGCACGCTCGCCTACGCTGACGAGCTGGGGGCGCACGAGCTCTCGCCGCTTGATTTGTCGCCCGCCGGTTACGGCGCCGACGCGCGCATCGGGCTGATGTTCTCGTCCCCCGAGGTGTTGCTCGCGACGCTGGAGGGCAGCGACGCGCTGCGCGACTATTTCCTCAGCGCGAGCAACCCCGACGAGGCGTACGCGCTTTTGGTGATGCAGTGCCACCGCTCGCAACGCTTCGGGCAGGCAATGCGTAACGGCCAGCTGGTCGACGATGTCGCGCAGACCGTGGTCAGCTTCGGCGCGCACCGGCTGGTCGACGTGTGTGCCGACGAAGCCTCGCTGCGCCACCAGGTCGCGCGACGGGCTTTCCGTTCGGTCGCGGCGGTCGCCGCGCGCAGGATCGCGCTGTTAAGCGCGCAGCAGCAGACGCTGGGGACCGAGAAGATGCAGGTCGAGTTGAGGCTGGCGACGCTGGGCGGGTCGGCGACGGTGGTTGACGCCCTGCCGGCGACCGACGGCCTGCCGGTCGACGCCGCCTCACTCAAGCGGCGGCTGGCCGAAATCAACGAATCGCTCGCCGAACTCGCGCCGATCGGCACGCTGGAGGGGAAGCTCGCGCAGGTGCGCAAGGTGTGCAGCGCGCCGCAGGACTTTGTTGCGGTGAGGACAGAGTCGCTGTTCCTCGACCGCATGGGCGTGCTGCGCTCGCCCGGCGAAGGCGAGGAGGGGATCCCGCTCAATATCGAGACCGTCGCCTTGGGCAAGCTGCAGCCTATCGAGCGGGTGATCGTCCCGGTCAAGTTGACGCGGCAGACGCTGGCGGCCTGGCGCGACCGTCTGGCCTGATCAGGCGTCGATATCGACGCGGATCAGCGGGACCCGCATTTCCGCACGGCTGACCCCGCCGTGCGAGCCGTCCAGGTGCAGCCAGCGCTCGCCGGGCAGCGTGTCGCGCAGCGTATGCCCCGGTTTCATCAGCAAGGTCACGTCGCCGACGCGCGCCATGAGTTCAGGGTGGTAGGGCGGCGGGCCGAATGCGCCGCGCTCGACCAGCGACCCGCTCGTCTCGACCCACGCCACCTCCCCCAGTGTTTCCTCCGCCAGCGCGGCAAAGCGCGCGGCTTCCCCCTGTCTGACATGGCAAAAGCGCACCCGGCCCTCGCCGGAGAGCGGGCGCGCGAGTAGCGCCTGCAGTGCCTCGGGCAGCGTCTCCCAGGCAACGCGCTTGTCGCGCGGCGTCGCCGCGAAACCGTGGTCGGCGGTGACGAGCAGCGTCAGCGGCCGGCGTCTGGGCGTTTGGCAGAAAGCCTCGATGCGCTCGTCAAGCTCGGTGAAGCTGCGGCTGACCGACCAGTCGTCGGGGCCGGCCGCGTGCATCTCGTGGTCCAGCCTTGAGGTATACGCGTAGACGAAGGCGGGTGTGCGCGAGGCGAGTGCCTGCTCCAGCGCGGCAAACAGCGCCGGCCAGTCGCGGTAGGGGACGCGCATGGTGCGCCCGGCGTGGTGGCGGCTGAACGGCGTCGGCACCAGATGCTGCGGCAATACGCAGACGGCAGGGCGAGCGAGCCGGTCGAACCAGCTGGGCGTCTGGTAAAGGGCGGAGGCCAGCGCGCCGTGGGTCGGCGCAGCCGCTTCGCTGTGCCGGCAGCCCAGTGTCAGCGGGTGGACGATGGCGCGGTGGGCGGGGCTGTACATTTCCCAGCCGGTCAGCCCGTGCTGCGAGGGCGGGGTCGCCGTCTGCACGCTGGTCAGCGCGCTGGCGGTGGTCGACGGGAAGACAGAGCTGAGAGTGGTTCTCTGGTGCGCGCGCAGGAAGGAGGCAGGTCCGTGCCTGGCCAGTTGCGCGTCGCCCAGCCCGTCGACCAGCAGCAGGGCGATGTCGCGGCCTTCCGTCGCGAGCGGGCCGAGCAGGCCGGGGTGGAGCGGGGTGCCGGCAATCTCTGCGCCCATTGCTTGCGCGAGGCTGACGCTGAGGTTGACGAGGCTGCCGCCCTGATAGTCGGGCCAGCAGAGGGTATCCTGGTCTGGGCTTGCGTCGGGCATGGCGTGAAATCCGGCATTGGCTAAGCCGATTATGCCAGCATTGGTAGGGCTTGGACGCAAAAAACCGCCGGACATGCCGGCGGTTGTCTTGCTTGCTTCAGCGCTTAGCGGTTGAAGTCGCGGCGGGCGCCCCAGTTGTCGCCGCGCGGCTTGCTGCCGTAGCCGCCTTCGCGGCGGTTGCCGAAGTTGTCGTCACGACGCTGGCCCTGGCCTTCGCGGCGGTTGCCCCAGTTGTCGTCGCGGCGCGGCGCCTGGCCTTCGCGGCGGTTGCCGAAGTTGTCGTCACGGCGCGGTGCCTGGCCTTCGCGGCGTTCCTGGCTGAAGCCGCCTTCGCGCGGCTGGCCACCGTCACGCTGGCCGTAACCGCCTTCACGCTGCTTGCCGTAGCCGCCACCGCCCGGGCGACGGTCGCCCCAGCTGCCGCCCTTGTTGCCGTAACCCGGCTTGCGCTGGTTGTGGCGCTTCGGGCCACCCTTGGGCGGGCGACGGGTCGGTTCCATGCCCGCGATCACGCCTTCGGTGATCTGGCGCTTCAGGTACTGCTCGATGCGGCGCACCTTGTGGAATTCCTTGGACTCGACCAGCGTGATCGCGGTGCCGTCGCGGCCCGCGCGGCCGGTACGGCCGATGCGGTGCACGTAGTCTTCCGCCTGCTTGGGCAGATCGTAGTTGATCACGTGGGTGATGGTCGGCACGTCGATGCCGCGTGCGGCGACGTCGGTCGCGACCAGGATCTTGATGCGGCCGCGACGCAGGTCGTTCAGCGTGCGGTTACGCCAGCTTTGCGGCATGTCGCCGTGCAGGCAGGCGGCCTGGTGGCCCTGTTCGCACAGCTTGTCGGCCAGCTCTTCGGAACCGATCTTGGTCGCGGTGAACACCACCATCTGGTCGAAACCTGCTTCCTTCAGGATGTGGTCGAACAGGCGCTCCTTGTGGCGCATGTCGTCGCAGTACAGCAGGTGTTCTTCGATGGTGCCGGCCGATTCCTGGCGGGCGATCTCGATGCGCTGCGGGTCGCGGGTCAGGCGGCGGGCCAGCTGGCCGACGGTGCCGTCAAGCGTGGCTGAGAACAGCACGGTCTGGCGGGTTTCCGGCGTGGCGGCGACGATGGTCTCGATGTCTTCGATGAAGCCCATGTCGAGCATGCGGTCCGCTTCGTCGAGTACCAGCATTTCAAGGCGCGAGAAGTCGACGCGGCCCGAACGCATGTGGTCCATCAGGCGGCCCGGGGTGGCGACCATCAGGTCGACCGGACGGCTGATCGCGCGGATCTGGAAGCCGAACGGCGCGCCGCCGACCAGGCATACGGTACGCAGCCAGCGCAGGTGCTTGCCGTACTCGAGGGCGTTCTTCTCGACCTGCTGCGCGAGTTCGCGGGTCGGGGTCAGTACCAGCACGCGCGGGCCGATGCTCTTGACGTCGGAGCGCTTGGCCATCTTGGTCAGTGCCGGCAGCAGGAAGGCCGCGGTCTTGCCCGAGCCGGTCTGCGCGGAAACCAGCAGGTCCTTGCCGGCGAGCGCGGCCGGAATGGCTTCTGCCTGTACGGAGGTCGGCTCTTCGTAGCCTGCTTCTTCGAGGGCGGTGAGGATGGAGGGCTCGAGGCCGAGTTCGGAGAACTTCATGATGTCCTTTCTTGCCGGGGTGCCGGCGTTTGCCTGGTAGGCGTGTTTTAGCCCGTTTGGCCAAAAATCATCGGCACCAACCTGGCAAGCGGCGATAAACGGCCCGCCCGTGCGGTCGGGTCGCGGCAAGATCGAAGCTACGAAGATAGGTCAGGGACGATGAGGATGACGCCAGAGGCCGCACTCGCTGGGCGGCCGGCGTTGACGTGAGGGGCGCACAATACGCGAAAAAACCGGCATGGGCAAGGATTTCTGCAAATTAACGCCGCTAAGTAATTGATTTTTGCGGGCGTATGCGGCGGTTTTGACAAAATTTCGCGCAAAAAAACCGGACGGGGCTGGCCGTCCGGTTGTTCTGGGGGCGGGCGAGGCTTAAGCCTTGCCTTCAGCGCGCAGCGCCTTGAGTTCGCGCACGAAGGCGCGCATCTCGTCCGGCGTGCCCAGCGACAGGCGGTTCCAGCCGTCGGTGTGGTCGAACGGGCGGCCGACCATCACGTGGCGGACTTTCATCGCGGCGCGGTAGTCGGCGCTGCTGGCATTGACGCGGTGGAAGATGAAGTTCGCGTGCGAGGGCAGGTAGGCGAGCTTGAGTTCCTTGAGCGCGTCGGTGACGATGCGGCGCGACTGGGCCGTCGCGGCCAGGCTTTGCTTGATGAAGGGCGTGTCGTCCAGCGACGCGCTGGCGGCGACGGCGCCGGCCAGATTGGTGTTGTCGATGCTCGCCCAGGTGTCGAGCTTGCTGACGATCTCGGGCGCGGCGTAGCCGTAGCCTACGCGCAGGCCGGCCAGCGCGTAGATCTTGGAGAAGGTTCGCGCGACGACCAGGTTCTTGCGGCCGGCCTTCACCAGGCGCTCGGCCGACGCGTAGCGCGGGTCGGTCACGTACTCGTGGTAGGCCTCGTCGACGATGAAGAATACATTGTCGGGCGCGCTGTTGATCCACGCCTCGATTTCGCTCGCCGGCAGGATGGTCGCCGTCGGGTTGTTCGGGTTGCACAGGTAGACGACGCTCTGGCCCTTGAACGACTCGGTTGCCTTCTTCATCGCCGGCAGGTCGATCTGGAGGGTGTCGGGCTTCAGGCGCACCTTGGTGATCTTGGTGCCCATCGGCTCGGCGTAGAGCTCGGCGTAGTTGAAGGTCGGGTCCGGCACGACGAGCTGGGTGCCCTTGCCGCAGAAGGCGTGGATCGCCATCTGGATCACTTCGCTCGAACCGTTGCCGATCACCACATGCTTGTCGGTGAGGCCGGCACGGGCCGCGACCTTGCCGACGAGATCGGCGCGCGCGTCGTCCGGGTAGCGGAACACCTTGGGCAGTTCGCTGACCACGGCGGCCTGTGCCTTGGGCGACATCCCCAGCGAGTTCTCGTTGAAGTTAAGCAGCAACGGGGTCTTGGCGGACGGCACGACGAGCGCGTTGGCGGGCGTGGTGGCAGGAGCGGCAGCTGGCGCCGCGAAGGCGGTGCGGCTGGCAAGCGGTGCCAGCCCCAGTGCGCCGATCAGCATGCCGGAAGACTTCAGAAGCGTACGACGATCCATGTTTTTGTCCTCATCCTGTCAGTGGTGATATTGCGAGGACATTTTGTAATCGATAGTGTTTAGTTTCCTTGATGGAAATCAATCTTGGGTAGTGTCCGCATCCATTGAAGGTCGTCGTCGCCGCTGCGGTACTCGGCGCCGCAGTAAAAAGGGTAGGGCAGTTGCGCGATCAGTGGCCACAGTTTTCCGAAAGGGAAATCGCCGCTGCCCGGCGCACCGCGCGCCGGGGTGTCGGCAAACTGCAGGTGGCCGATGCGCGGCCAGTAGGCAGCAAGGTCGGTCAGTACGTCCTCTCCCATGCGCGCCATATGGTAGGTGTCGTACTGCCACCACAGGTTGGGGTGGCCGACCCGGTCGCTGATGGCCTGCATGTCGGCGCGGCTGGCAACCAGGAAGCCCGGCATGTCGAAGCGGTTGATCGCCTCGAAGGTGCAGCGCGCGCCGGCGTCGGCCAGGCGAGCTGCGGCAAGCGCGAGGTTGTCGCACAGGGTGTCCATCGCGCAGTCGGCCGAGGTGTCCGCCGGCAGCCTGCCGGCCAGCACGTTGACGGCGGGGACCGACAGCGTGTCGGCCCAGCGGCAGGCGGTGTCAAGCGCGGCGGCAAACGCCTGCTTGCGATCGGGGTGGGCGGCAAGGCCGGTGCCGCCCGTCATCAGGTCGCCGGCCGGCGCGTTGATCAGCACCAGCGGCAGGCCGTGCATGTCGCGCAGGCGGCGGATCTCGGCGAGGCCTGCCTCGTACGGGAACTGGATCTCGACGCCGGCAAACCCCGCCTCGGCCGCGCGCGCCCAGCGCCCGGCCAGCGGGAGCGAAGTCATCAGGGTGGAGAGGTTGGCGCTGGGTTTCAGCATCGGCCCGTCCTCGCGCCGTGGATCAGCGTCGAGAGGTCGGCGTCTGCGTAGCCCGCAGCCGCGTGCGCGGCGATCAGTTCCCGGGCGCGGGCGGCCAGCGGCAATAGCGGCGTGCCCGCGGCGGCGGCCAGCGCGTTGTCCAGGTCCTTGAGCAGGGTCGATACCTTCCATTGCACCGGCTCGAAGCTGTCCGTGCTCATGCGTGGCGCGAGGATCTGCAGCGGCAGCGAGTCGGCGAAGCCGCCGGCGAGTGCCGGCGCGAGCGCGCTCGCGTCGACGCCTCCCTGTTCGGCCAGCGCGACCGCCTCGGCGATCAGCAGCGCGTTGCTGGCGACGATCAGTTGGTTGCACAGCTTGGCAAGCTGGCCGGCGCCGGTGTCGCCCATGCGGGTGAGGCGTCGGCTGAACGCGGCGGCGCACGGCCTCAGCCGTTCGATATCGGCCTCGTTGCCGCCGGCGAACACCACCAGTTCGCCGCGCTCGGCGCCGCCGGTGCCGCCGGACACCGGTGCGTCGATCCAGCGCGCGCCGGTTTGGGTGTGGAGGCGGGCGGCCATTTCGCGGGTCGCGGCGGGGGCGATGCTCGAGCAGTCGACGAACAGGCTGCCCGGTTGCATGCCGTGCACGGCGCCCGCGTCGCCGAAGGCGACCGCTTCGACAGCCTGCGCGTCGCTGACGCAGCAAAAAACGATATCGGCGCCTTGCGCGGCTTCCGCGGCCGTGGCAGCGAGCATGCAGCCGGCCGGCAGCGCCAGCGCATCAGGCGCGCTGCGGTTCCACAGCGCCAGGCGATAGCCGGCGTCGGCGAGGCGGCGGCTCATGCGGCTGCCCATCAGCCCCAGCCCGAGAAACGCGAGTCTCATCGCGTGCTCCTTGTATCTTGATATGCAATGGCAGGATTATTGGGCGAACAGCAATGCCTATGGCAAGTTTTGCGCGCAGGGTTCTTTGCAATGCCCACTTTCGCTAGAATGCGCGCTTTTTCTTCGAGCGAGGATCCGCGATGTCAATGCCGTACGCAGCGCAGCGTTATGCCGCCACCCGCCCGTGGGCCAAGCGCGCCGGGCAGATTTTCAGCCAGACCCTGAAGCTGGAAGACGCCAGCGCAGGCCTGGCCGAGGCGGTGCGCCGCGAACTGGAGCGTGCGGCGCAGGTATTCGCCGTCAGCGAGGAGACCTGTCGCAACGAAGGCCTGCTCGCGCTCGCCTACGGCTGCTTCGTGCGCGGCGGCCGCGTGATCGCACACCTGGACGGCGCACTCGCCGGAGCGCTCGCCGCGACGCGCTTGCCGACCCAACTGCCCGACACCTTGCGCCTGCCGGCCGAGGCGTGCTTCCTGCACGTCGAAGGGCTGGGCGGCGCCTTTCTCTACCACGACAGCCGCGACGCCGCGCTCGACCTGGTCCTGATCGGCGCCGCGTTGGGCGACGACAGCACGGCTTGGCTGGAAGAGGCCGAGCCCATGATCGCCCTGCGGGTCGGCTACCCGGGCGAGCTTGCGCCGCAACTGGCCGAAGTCCCCGAGGTGTGGCAGCCGCTCCTCAATGCCGTGATCGGCGCGCTCTCGGTACTGACCCAGCCCAAGGCCGAGCTTGCCCGCGAATGGGAGGCGTCGGCGCCTGCCGAGCTGGTGGCCGCTGCGGCCTCGGGCGCGACGCCGAAAGCCCGCCAGAAGGCGCGCAGCGCCTTGCTAACCCAGGGTTACGTCGAAGTCACCCACTGCCGTTATCCCGAACTTGTCACGGGCGTGTCGTATGGCACGCAGGGCTACTGGCGCCGCCAGCAGTTTGGCGAAGACAAGGCGAACTCGCGCCTCGTCTGGGTGCAGCCGCGCTGAGCGTCTCGCGGCTGACGTGCCCTGGCGCGCCGCGTACAATCAACGCTTTCTATCGATTTCCCGCAGCGAACCCTAGACGATGATGTGGCTGTCCTTGTTCGTGCTGTCTGCCCTCGGGGCAGGGGCGTTCTGGTGTTACCGGCGCGGCATGTCGCCGCGCGACGTGCTCGCGTGGCTGCGCGCGCGCGCGTTCGGCTTTATCGACGACGCCGACGAGCCGTTCAGCGTGGCACCGGACGACTTCTCGCCCAGGTTGGGCGGCAAGCCGGCCGCATCCATCCTTCCCGTGCAGGGTGCACCGGTACGCCCGCCGCGGCGCAGCCTGGATCTGGGTGAGGAGCCGGTCGCAGTCGGGCGGACAAGTCCCGAATCAGGGTCCGAGTCCGCGCCTGAGCCCGTGCTGACGCCGCCCCCTCGTGTTGCCGCGCCCAGTCAGCCCCTGCCTCAGGCGGAGCTGATCACCAGCATTCCGCGCCACCTCGTGAAGAAGCGCGCCGAGACGCCATCGCCGGCAGGCGCGACATCCGCCTTGCCAGAGATCAGCCTGAACGACGTGCAGCGCAACCTGGAGACCGAAAGCCGTCGCCGCCAGCGGCGCGAGACGGGGCAGGGCGCGCCCGAACCGGCCTTGCCGACCATCGCGCTCGAAACCGTGCGCGAGACGGTGCGCCAGTTGCACCCGAAGGCAGTGGTCGCCGAGCCATCCAAGGGTGAATTGCCGCTCTTGAAGGTCGACTTGCCCAGGCGAAACAAACCGGTCGCGCCGCCTACGGCGCCGCCGTCGTTCCGGCCTGCCGCCGACGTGGTGTTCGTGCCGCACAAGCCCGCCGCGCCCCGCCACGCCCAGCAAGCGCCGTCCGTGCCCATGCCGCGCGAGGAACAGGGCTGGGTGCTGCCGCCGCAAGCGCCGGCCGCGTCACAGCCACCGGTGCCGACGGATGCCGCCCCGTTCAGGCCGGCATCCGAGGTGGTGTTCGTTCCCGCCGTACCGGCAACAGCGACACTCGCCGAGCCCGTCGTCGCGGCGCCTGTCGCGGTAACGCCGCAGGGCGTTCTGGCGGTGCCCGAGCTTGCACCTGCCCGGCCGGCACCTGCAGTAGCTGACCCGCTGCCCGTGCCGCCTGCCGCGCAGTACCCGCCCGCTGCGGGGGGGGGCGCCATCGAGCGCGGCGACCTGGTCTGGCATCTGCTGGAAGACGAAGCGCCGGAGCAGGACGTGGCCGCTGATGTGCCGGATGCGGTTGAGGGTGTAACGGCACAAGCCCCTGGCGAATCCAGCGCGGCCGCGCAGCCGGTAGCTTCTGCGCCTGCCGTACAGCCGGCGGGCCTCGTTTGGCAGGTGCTCGACGATACGCCGGCGCCGTTGGCACCGGAAACCCCGTCCGCGCATGCGTCCGGTCTGGCCTGGCAGGTCGTCGACAGCGCGCCTGCGGCGAGCGAGGCCGCAAGCTGGCACGAATTGCCTGCGCTTGAATTGTTGCTGCCGGCCTCAACCAAGACGACGGTGTGCGACCAGGACGCGCTGATCGAGCGCGGCATCGTGATCGAGGAGAAGCTCGCCGAATTCAAGGTGAAGGTCGCGGTGGTCGACGCATACGCGGGGCCGGTGATCACCCGTTACGAGGTCGAGCCGGCGGTCGGCGTGCGCGGCAACCAGGTGGTCAACCTGATGAAGGACTTGTCGCGCGCGCTGGGGCTCGCGTCGATCCGTGTGGTCGAGACCATCCCCGGCAAGACCTGCATGGGCCTCGAATTGCCCAACCCGACCCGGCAGATGATCCGTCTGTCCGAGATCGTCGCCTCTGACGCGTTCCAGGGGTCCCGCTCGCGCCTGACCCTGTGCCTGGGACACGACATCACCGGCGAGCCGGTGGTGACCGACCTTGCCAAAGCGCCGCACCTCTTGGTGGCCGGCACTACCGGCTCGGGCAAGTCGGTCGGCGTCAACGCGATGATCGTGTCGATGCTGTACAAGGCGACGCCCGACGAGGTTCGCTTCATCATGATTGACCCGAAGATGCTCGAATTGTCGGTGTACAACGACATCCCGCACCTGCTGGCGCCAGTGGTCACAGACATGAAGCTCGCCGCCAACGCGCTGAACTGGTGCGTCGGCGAGATGGAAAAGCGCTACCGGCTGATGAGCGCGCTGGGCGTGCGCAACCTCGCCGGTTACAACCAGAAGGTGCGCGAAGCGGCCGCTGCCGGTCACAAGCTGACCAATCCGTTCACGGTGACGCCGGACGACCCGGAGCCACTCGAGCCCATGCCCTTCATCGTGGTGGTGGTCGACGAGTTCGCCGACCTGATGATGGTCGCCGGCAAGAAGATCGAGGAACTGATCGCGCGCCTCGCGCAGAAGGCGCGCGCGGCCGGCATCCACCTGATCCTTGCCACCCAGCGCCCGTCGGTCGACGTGATCACCGGCCTCATCAAGGCGAACATCCCGACCCGCATCGCTTTCCAGGTGTCGAGCAAGGTCGACAGCCGCACCATCCTCGACCAGATGGGCGCGGAGAGCCTGCTGGGGCAAGGCGACATGCTGTTCCTGCCGCCAGGTACCGGCTACCCGCAGCGGGTGCACGGCGCCTTCGTCACCGACGACGAGGTGCACGCGATCGTCGAACACCTGAAGTCGCAGGGCGAGCCCTGTTATGTGGAAGGTTTGCTGACCGGCGAGGCGGCAGCCGACGACGAGCAGCAGGCCTCGACGCGCAAGGAAGGCGCCGAGTCGGACCCGCTGTACGACGAGGCGGTCGAGATCGTTTTGCGCACGCGCAAGGCGTCGATCTCTTCGGTGCAGCGCCATCTGCGCATCGGCTACAACCGTGCGGCGCGGCTGATCGAGGAGATGGAAGCCTCCGGCATCGTCTCGGCGATGGAGAGCAACGGCAACCGCACGGTGCTGGTGTCTTCGCGCGAGTAAGGTCAAACGGGCGGACGTAAAAAAGCGCGGCTTTTTTAGCCGCGCTTTTTGTTTGGAGGGGGCAGGGGTCAGCGGTACCGGCGTGGCGAGGCTTCGTTGCGCACGCGGATCGGGACCAGTTTCGGTTGCGGGGACAGCAGCCCCTGTAGTGCCCGCTCAAGCTCTCTTGCCAGTTGCCGGATCCATTGCTTCATCGCTCGTACTCCCTGTCGGCGTTTCCCGTCCGCATCCGGACGGTTTCGTTCAGTTTATATGGGGGCGGCCCACCTAGCGTCAAGCCCCTCAGGTGTGGCGGCCGATGCGGTGGCGGACAGGCAGCAGGGTTGCGCGCGGCGGGGTCGGTCGGGCGTGCGGACGTGCCGGGTTGGGCGTCGGCGCGATGCTCGAGGCCTGGCCGAAGGGCAGCAGGGTCGGGGTTTTCGACTTCATGGCGGACTCCATCGAACAAAAGGGGCGGCGCGAAGGCGCCGCCCTTACGTGATGGCATAGCAGGCGTGGCGCTGCAAGCTCAGTGCTGCGCGCCCTGCCAGGAGAAGACCGGCAGGCCCAGTTGCCAGCGCAGCGCGACCATGCGCAGCACGACGCCGACGAAGAAGCTGGTGAAGATGCCGACTTCCTGCGGTACGCCCAGCTTGACCATCAGGATGAAGGCAAAGGCGACCACCAGCGACACGCTGGCGTACAGCTCCTGGCGGAACACCACCGGCACGCGGTTGCACAGCACGTCGCGCATCACGCCGCCGGCGATGCCGGTGATCATGCCGGCCATCACCACCACCGGCGTCGCGTAACCCATGCCCAGCGCGACGTCGCAGCCGATCACGGTGAAGGCGACCAGGCCCAACGCGTCGAGGAACAAGAAGAGCGGCGTCAGCCGCTGGATATGGCGGGCCAGCGGGATGGCGATGAGGCCTGCGCCGAGCACCAGGTAGATGTACTCGGGGTGTTGCGTCCAGCCGATCGGGAAGCGGCCGAGCACGATGTCGCGCACGGTGCCGCCGCCAAGGGCAGTCAGGAAGGCGATCACGGCTACGCCGAAGATGTCCATGTTGCGGCGGCCGGCCGCCAGCGCGCCGGTCATCGCCTCGGCGGTGATCGCAATCAGGTAGATCAGGGTCAGCATGCGCGCACCTCCGGCAGGAGGTGGCAGGGATACGGAAAATGAGCGCCAGACGTGCCGGACATGGCAAGGCCTTTCTGCGGCATGGCCGCGTGTTTGCCTCTCCCCTTGTCCTTTTACCTGAGAGTTTACGGCGCAAGGCCGGCTGCCCCTTCGGTGGGCCGCGACGCGGCCGCTCTCCAATCGGCGTATCAAAAAACCCGCAGTCTGTTTGCCTGAGCGATCATGGGAGTTTGCGCCTTCGGCGGGCCTTGCGGCCGCTCTCCTGCGGGGGAGCGCGGATGTTAAGCGGCGCGCGTGTTTGAGTCAACCGGCTGTGTTTGAGTTTTGGTAATTTGGATAGCGGATGGCATTTATTATGACCTTTACGTGGTAAAGTCATATTTTGTCGGCGGAGCCTTGCCCCGCCTTGAGCTGGAGGTTGGATGCTGGGGAGTCAAGTCGCCGCAGAGTCGGTACTGTTCGGGGCGCTGCGTGCGTATCAGGAAACCTGCTGGATCAACCCCTCACGTGTCGCTGCCGCCGGGGCGCTCGCGGACGTGCCGCTGGACGCGGCCGCGCTTGACACCGCCCGCGCTCGCCTGGCGCGCCACGCGGAAACGCTCGCGCGGCTGTTCGGGCAGGAGGAAGGCGGCGGAGTGATCGAGTCGCCGCTGGTTTGCCTGCCCAGACTGCAGGCGGCGATGGGGGCGGGGCAGGGTGCGCTGTGGATGAAGCTCGACAGCCATCTGCCGCTGGCGGGGTCGGTCAAGGCGCGCGGCGGCTTTTACGAGGTGCTCGCGCACGCCGAGGCGCTCGCGCTCGCGCACAGGTTGCCGGTGGATGGTGCGCTAACGCTTGACGCGCCCGAATGCCGTGCGCTGTTCGCGCGGCACAAGGTCGCGGTCGGCTCGACCGGCAACCTCGGTTTCGCGATCGGCACCCTTGCCGCCAGGCTGGGCTTTGCCGCGACCGTACACATGTCGGCCGACGCACGCGAGTGGAAGAAGGCGCGCCTGCGCGCGGCCGGTGTCAACGTGGTCGAGCACACGGGCGACTACGGCGCGGCGGTCGCGGCCGGCCGCGCCGAGGCGGCGGCCGATATCGGCTGCCATTTTGTCGACGACGAAAATTCGCTGGCGCTGTTCACCGGCTACGCGCTGGCCGGCGCCGAAGTGGCGCGCCAGCTCGCGCAGGCTGGCGAGGTAATTGCCCCGGAGCGGCCGCTGGCGGTCTACCTGCCGTGCGGGGTGGGTGGCGCGCCCGGCGGCATCGCCTACGGGCTCAAGCTTGCCTTCGGCGACGCGGTGCGCTGTTACTTTGCCGAGCCGACCCACTCGCCGGCGATGCTGTTCGGCCTCGCCAGTGGCTTGTTCGAAAACGCCTCGGTATACGACCTGGGGCTGGACAACGCGACCCGCGCTGACGGGCTCGCCGTCGCCCGGCCGTCGGCGCTGGTCTCGCGTGCGCTCTTTCGGCTCGTCGACGGCTGCTACACGGTCGACGACGGCGTGCTCTACCGCTTGCAGGCGGCGCTGGCCGAGAGCGAAAACCTGCGCCTCGAGCCTTCGGCGCTGGCCGGCGTGCCGGGCATGCTGCGCGTAAACGACAGCCTGCCGCTCGGCACCCTGCACCTGGCGTGGGCAACCGGCGGCGCCCAGGTGCCGGAAGAAGTGATGGCGGCGGACCTGGCCGAAGGGGTGCGCCAGCTGTCGCTGGGCGTGCCCTTGTGGCACGCGTAAGACGGGCAATAAAAAAGACGCCTCGCAAGGCGTCTTTTTTTGCATCGGGTGGTGGAGGGAGAAGGATTCGAACCTTCGAAGGCAGAGCCGTCAGATTTACAGTCTGATCCCTTTGACCGCTCGGGAATCCCTCCACTTGAGGAGGAGCATATTGCCTGTTCCGTCCGCGGCCGTCAAGTTTTTTTACGGTTGATTATCAAATTTGCCGGTTTTGCGCTTGGGAGTGGGCGTGTCAGGGGCGTGTTGGATCAGTAAGCCCGCCGTGCCGTGGTTGACGGTAATGATAAATGCATCCAAGATCGGCGTCTGCTCCGGGGTGCCGGGCCTTGCGAGGCCCAGCTGAGATGGTGACAACCGAACCCGATGGACTTGATCCGGATAATACCGGCGTAAGAAGAGCCAGGACGTACGTGCCCGCTGCCGCGGGCGCGCAGGTTCCAGTACCCGAACGGGGGCTGGAGCCACGTCCGCCGCACTCGCAAGCCCCGGAGCGTTGACCCTAACGCTACCGAGGCCGCCATGAACGCACCCGACCGCTTTGCCGCCCTGCTCGCCGCTGCCTGCGAGCCCTTTCCCGCCTCCAGCAAGGCGTATCTCACCGGTAGCCGGCCCGACATCCGGGTGCCGCTGCGCGAAATCGCGCTCACCAATGGCGAAACGGTTTCCCTGTACGACACTTCGGGCCCCTACGCCGACCCTTCCTGCGCGCTTGACGTGCGTCAGGGGCTGGCCGCCATGCGCGCGCCGTGGCTGGCGCTGCGCGGCGACACCGAAACCTATGCGGGCCGTGCTGCGACGCTGGGGGACGATGGTGCACGCGACGACGCGGACTTCGCGCGCCTGCGCGAACTCTCCGCCGGCTTGCAGCGCACGCCGCGCCGCGCCCGCTCCGGCGCCAACGTCACCCAGATGCATTACGCGCGCCGCGGCATCGTCACCGACGAAATGGAATATGTGGCGCTGCGGGAAAACGGCCGGCGCGAGTGGATGCGCGAGTATCTGGGGGATGTCGCGCGCGAGGCGCGCCTTACCGGTGAAGCGTTGGATTTCGCGCTGCAGGCGATCACCCCGGAGATGGTGCGCGACGAGGTCGCGCGCGGCCGCGCGGTGATCCCGGCCAACATCAACCATCCCGAGCTCGAGCCGATGGCGATTGGCCGTGCCTTCAAGGTCAAGATCAACGCCAATATCGGCAACTCGGCGGTCACCTCGTCGATCGAGGAGGAGGTCGAAAAACTGGTGTGGTCGACGCGCTGGGGTGCTGACACGGTGATGGACCTCTCCACCGGCCGCCACATCCACACCACGCGCGACTGGATCCTGCGCAACTCGCCAGTGCCGATCGGCACGGTGCCGATCTACCAGGCGCTGGAGAAGGTCGGTGGCGTCGCCGAGGATCTTAGCTGGACCTTGTTCCGCGACACGCTGGTCGAGCAGGCCGAGCAGGGCGTCGACTACTTCACCATCCACGCCGGTCTGCGCCTCGCGCATGTGCCGCTGACCGCGCAGCGGCGCACCGGCATCGTCTCGCGCGGCGGGTCCATCCTCGCCAAGTGGTGCATCGCGCACCACCGGGAAAACTTCCTCTATACGCATTTCGAAGAGATCTGCGAAATCATGAAGGCGTACGACGTGACCTTCTCGCTGGGCGACGGCCTGCGCCCGGGTTCGCTCGCCGACGCCAACGACGCGGCGCAGTTCGCCGAGCTTGAGACGCTGGGCGAACTGACGCAGGTCGCGTGGCGGCACGACGTGCAGACCATCATCGAGGGGCCGGGCCATGTGCCGATGCACATGATCCGCGCGAACATGGACGAGCAGCTGCGCCTCTGCCACGAGGCGCCGTTCTACACGCTGGGGCCCTTGACCATCGACGTGTCGCCCGGCTACGACCATATCGCATCTAGCATCGGCGCGGCGATGATAGGCTGGATGGGCACTTCGATGCTCTGCTATGTGACGCCCAAGGAGCACCTGGGCCTGCCGAACCGCGACGACGTCAAGCAGGGCCTGATCGCCTACCGCATCGCCGCGCACGCGGCCGACGTCGCCAAGGGTCACCCCGGCGCGCGCGCGCACGACGACGCGATGAGCCGCGCCCGCTTCGAGTTCCGCTGGGAAGACCAGTTCGCGCTCGCGCTCGACCCGGACACCGCGCGCGCCTACCACGACGCGACCTTGCCTGCGCCGGCGGCCAAGAGCGCGCACTTTTGCAGTATGTGCGGCCCCAAGTTCTGCTCGATGAAGATCACCCAGGAGGTGCGCGCCTACGCCTCCGAGCAGGGGCTGGCCGAGGCGGACGCGCTCTCGGCTGGCATGGCCGAGGCTTCGCGCCGCTACCGCGAGGCGGGTAGCGAGCTCTACATCCCTATCCAGGAAGGCTGAACGATGGCGAGCATCGCGATCGCCGGCGCCGGGGTCGCCGGCCGTCTGGCCGCGTGGCAGCTGTCGCGCCGCGGCCATCGCGTGACGGTGTTCGACCCGGCGCCGGGCCCCGGCGCCGGGTTGGGCGGCCAAGGCGCGGCCGGCTTTACCGCGGCCGGCATGTTAAGCCCGCTGGCCGAGCTCGAGCACGCGCCAGCCGCCATCGCGCGGCTGGGGCTACGCTCGCTGGAGGGCTGGCGGCAAATCGCGGCGGCGCTGGCGCAGGCGACTGGCGACGCCGCCGCTGCCTTTGCGCGGTTTGACGACTCGCTGCTGCTTGCGCACCCGGCCGACCACGGTGCGGCCGCGCGGGTACTGGCCCGCCTCGCGCTGGCGCCGGACATCGGCACGCCCGAGGCGCTTGCCACTGCCACGCTTGCCGCGCTGGAGCCTGCGCTTGCGCCGGGGCTTAAGGGTTGGCGGCTGGCCGGCGAGGGACAGGTCTTCCCACAGCGGGTGTTGCCTGCGCTTGCCGAGGCAAGCCACGCCCGCTGGCGCTGGGGCGAGCCGGTGGCGACGGTGGCGCCGGGCTGTGTGGTCACGTCGACGGGCGTGCGGCATGGCTGCGACCTGGCCATCGACGCCCGCGGCGTCGGTGCGGGATTTGCAAGCCTGCGCGGTGTGCGTGGCGAAGTGCTGTGGCTGCATGCGCCCGGCGTGGCGCTCGGGCGGCCCTTGCGCCTGATGCATGCGCGCCATCGCGTCTATCTGGTGCCGCGCCCGGGCGACGTGGTGGTGGTCGGCGCCAGTGAGATCGAGAGTGCCGACCGTTCGCCGGTGAGTGTGCGCAGCGCGTTCGAACTGATGGGCGCGGCGGTCAGTGCCATGCCCGCGCTCGCCGAAGCGCGCGTCGTGCATATGGAAACCAACCTGCGCCCGGCCTTGCCGGACAACCTGCCGTGTATCGAGCTGGCGGACGGCCTGCTGCGGGTCGGCGGGCTGTTCCGCCACGGCTGGCTGGTCGCGCCGGCGCTGCTTGAAGACGCGCTCTCTGGTGCGGGGCTCAACTGAAGGAAAACGGATGATCAGGATAGAACTGGACGATGTGCCGCTGGCGCTTGCCGAGGGGCTGACGCTCGACGCGCTGCTCGACATGCAGGGCGTCGCCCGTGATGCGGTGGCGACCGCGGTGGACGGGGTATTCGTGCCGCGCAGCGCGCGCGCAGGATTCTTGCTGGCGGATGGCGCGCGGGTGACGCTGTTCCAGCCTATTGTCGGGGGCTGATATGGAAGACAGTTTCGAAGCGTATGGGGAGCGGTTGGCTAGCCGCCTGATGGTCGGCACCGCTGCTTACCCTTCGCCCGCGGTGCTCGCCGACGCCGTCGACGCGTCGGAGGCGGCAGTGGTGACGGTCGGCCTGCGCCGCACGCTGGCGTCCGGCGGGGACAACGGCTTTCTCGCCGGCCTGCTTGCGCGCCTCACTGCGCGCGGCGTGCGCTTGCTGCCGAATACCGCGGGTTGCCGTACCGCCGCCGAGGCGGTGTCGCTCGCGCGCATGACACGCGAACTCTATGGCACGCACTGGGTGAAACTTGAGGTGGTCGGCGACGAGTACACCTTGCAGCCCGACCCCTGGCAATTGCTCGAAGCGGCCGAAACGCTGGTCGGCGAAGGCTTCGCCGTCTTCCCGTACGCGACCGATGATTTGCTGTTGTGCCAGCGCCTGTTCGATGCCGGCTGCCAGGTGCTGATGCCGTGGGGCGCGCCGATCGGCTCGGGGCAGGGCTTGCTCAACCCGTGGGCGCTCGCCACCTTGCGCGCGCGCCTGCCGCAGGCGGTGCTGGTGCTCGACGCGGGGCTGGGCTCGCCCGCGCACGCGGCGCAGGCGATGGAACTGGGCTTCGATGCGGTGCTGCTCAATTCGGCGATCGCGCATGCCGGCGACCCGGTGGGTATGGCGCGTGCGTTCGCGCGGGTGGTCGCCGGCGCACGGGCGGGTTATCTCGCGGGGGTGATGGCGCCGCAGCCGATGGCGGTGGCAAGCACGCCGGTGTGCGGCCAGCCGCTGTTGGTGGGCTGAGCCATGCGTTTCACGACCCATGCGGAGCAATTTCTGGCGGCCAAGGCCGGTGGCGAGGCGTGCTGGCTGATCGATGAGGGCGAGGGTGTCGACCGCCTGAGCACGGGCGAGGCGAGCGGGGTGCTGGTCGGCCACCGGGGGGCGCCACTCGCTGCGCTGGCTGAAGCCTGGCGGTGCGCAGCGGCGGCAGGGCATGGGGAGGCGGACGCGGCAGTGCTCGCGTCGTTGTCCGTGCGCGGCCGCCTGCCCTGGTTGGGGCTGGGTGACGCGCCGCCATGGGCGTGCGAGGGCGTACGCTTCGCGCCGTTTGCCGCGCCGTCGCCGCTTTACGGCATCGTCGCCGATCTGGCTGCACTTGAAAGGGGGCTGTCGGCCGGCTTGCGTCTGGTGCAGTTAAGAGTGAAGCGGCCGCTCGTGCCTGGCGAGCTGGCCCGCGCCAGACTGCTTGCGCTGCGACACGGCGCGCAGTTGTGGGTGAACGACGATTACGCCGCCGTGCTCGGGGCTGGTGAAGGCGCGGCCGGCCTGCATCTGGGGCAGGAGGACCTGGCGGCGCTGCCGGAAGCTGCGGTGCGCGTCTTGCGTGCGCGTGCCGGCACGCAAAGGCTGGGCTTGTCCAGCCATTGCCCGTGGGAGATGGCCCGGGCGGCTGGCTGCGCGCCCAGCTATATCGCGTGCGGGCCGGTCAGGCCGACCACGACCAAGGACATGCCGTGGCGGGCGCAAGGGCTGGACAACCTGGCGTGGTGGGTCGCGGTGAGTCCCGCGCCTGTCGTCGCCATCGGCGGCCTGCTCGACGAACGGGATGTGGCTTGGGCGATGGGTGCGGGGCCGGCCGCCGCGTGTGTGGTGCGTGGCTTGCAGCTTGGCAGATCACAGCTGGCCAGACGGATCTCGCGCCTGGCGGGGGCGGCGCAAGGCGTGACGCCCGGGTTTCGTGCTCCGGCATGGCCTCAGCCCGCCATCTGACAGGCGCGGCCGCGCGAACGGTTTCAGCGGTTCTTGCCGCGCAGCAGCAGCATGTGCAGTTGTTTTGCCCACGCTTGGGAGAGCGCCTCCAGGTCGCTCCATGAGAGGCGGACGCCTTGGGAGAGGGAGGTGTCTGCCTTGCGCGAGAAAATGGCTGCGCCTAGTTGGCGGTTGTTGGCATCGAGGACTTCCACCTCGCCGGTCAGTTCCGCCACGCGCGGCGACTGGCCTGCCATCGCGCGCCCGGCGTTGAAGATTGCCTTGACAGGGATGAAGTCGGCAGGGGTTAGCGCGGGGTCGACCGCCTGTACGCCGGTCAGCGCGAGGCGAACGCGCAGGACGTCTGCGCCGGGCGTGTTGACGAGCTGGAAATCCTGTCCAAGTTCCTTCTTCATGGCGGCGGTGATGCCGTCCGCGATGCGTGCCTGGGTGGCTGGCGGCAGTGTGTTATCGCTGTATTCCGGGTTGCTGCTCAGGATGACGGCGACGGGTTCGAGCATGAGCTTGTTGTAACGCTTGAGGCTGGCGGAGCGGTCGAGGTACTGCAACGTGCCCCGGTCTTGCGGTTGCAGGCGGGAGTAGTCGGTCAGGAACCCGGCTTGCGGCATTTCTGCGACTGCGCTGCCTTCGCTGATCCTGGTGCCGCGGGTGCTGGCGCAGCCGGCCAGGGTGGTGGCCAGTAATGCGGCCATGGCGATTGACCTGATTTTCATCGGGTGGACTCCATGTGGCGTGTAGGGAGGGGGTGCTGTGCGCGGCCGTTTATCTCTCTTGATTAAAGTCTGGTCGGAAAAATATTCCAGAATGATTTTTAGCCAAAAACCACACATTGCGGAGGGCGGATGATTGACGATGCTGCTCAAGGTGCGTATAACGTTTCTCGCAGGATCTTCAAGCAGCAGAATCATTGCGACATCGTAGGCCAAGCGGTACTTCCTTGTTCCATGCTTCATTCCTTGATCGTCATGCATTTCCGGGCTCACGCCCACCCACAGTAATCCCAAAAGGAATTCATCATGGCTACCGGTACCGTTAAGTGGTTCAACGACGCTAAGGGCTTCGGCTTCATCACTCCGGACGAAGGCGGCAGCGACCTGTTCGCGCACTTCTCCGAAATCCAGTCCCAGGGCTTCAAGTCCCTGCAGGAAGGCCAGAAGGTCTCCTACGAGCCGGGCATGGGTCAAAAAGGCCCGCAGGCTACCAAGATCCAGCCGCTGTAATTTACAGCCCTGATCTGAAAAAAGCCCCGCATCGCGGGGCTTTTTGTTTGTGGCCGGTGGCGTTTCAGCCGCCGGTCATCGACATGAAACGCACCACCTTGCCCGGCGACTCGACGAATTCGTGGCGTTCGGGCTTCAGTTCGATCGCGGCGCGGATCGCCGCCTCGAGTTCGGCGTCGCTGGCGCCGCCGCGCAACAGCGGGCGCAACTCGTAACTCGCCTCCTGTCCCAGGCACATGTAGAGCGTGCCGTCGACCGACAGCCGTACGCGGTTGCAGGTCGGGCAGAAGTGTTGCGACATCGGCGTGATCAGGCCCAGCGTGAACTTGCCGTCGGCGCGCTCCCAGTAGCGTGCCGGGCCGCCGCCGAGTTCGCGCGAAGAGGGGTGAAGGTCGAAGCGTTCGCGCAGCCGTGGCAGCAGCGCGTTCAGGTCGACTCCGCGGGTGTTCTGCCCGGTCTGTCCCATCGGCATCGCCTCGATCAGGCGCAGGATGAAGCCGTGTTCGATGCAGAACGCGACCATCGCCTCGATCTCGTCGTCGTTCACGCCCTCCATTGGCACCATATTGACCTTGACCGACCTGAAGCCGGCGCCCGATGCGGCTTTGAGTCCGGATAGCACCTTGTCCAGGCAGTCGCTGCCGCTGATCGCGTGCACGCGGTCTCGCTGGAGCGAGTCGAGGCTGACGTTGATGCGGCTGACGCCCGCGTCGGTCAGTGCCGCAGCCTGGCTGGCCAGTTGTGTCGCGTTGGTGGTCAGCGACAAGTCCTCGACGCCCGGCAGGGCGGTCAGCTTGCGGGCGAGGGCGGGCAGGTTCCTGCGCAGCAGCGGCTCGCCACCGGTCAGGCGGTAGCGGTGCACGCCAAGGCGCGCGAACGCGGCGATCACCCGTTCGATCTCGTCGAAGGTCAGCCAGTTGGCCGGCTCCTCGAAGCCCTTGAAGCCCTTGGGCAGGCAGTAGGTGCAGCGCAAATCGCAGCGGTCGGTGACCGAGACGCGCAGGTAGTCGATGGTGCGCCCGAAGCGGTCGCTCAGCATGGCGAAAGGCTCTTGGCTTGGTTGAAACGTGTCGTCATTGTAAACCAGATGGGCAGAGGCTTGCCGGTTCGATGCACGAAGCGTGCCAGCTTGCGGCTTGATGGTGTGATGCCATGATATAATTCACGTCATACGTAAGGAATTATCATGGCCGACGATATTTACGCAAAAATTCGCGCAGCTGCGCAGGAGCTACTGGCCGAAGGGGTGTGGCCGACGGTGGTTGAAGTGCGCGAGCGGCTGGGCACCGGTTCGAACACGACGATCAACAATACGCTGAAGGCCTGGCGCAAGGACTTTCTCGCACGCGCCGCGGCGGCGAACCGCCGCCCCGAGTGGCCGGCGGCACTGGGCGCGGCATTCAATGCGGTATGGCAGCAGGCGTGCCAGCAGGCGGAGGACGCGCTGGCCGACGCGCGGCGCGAGGCGTTTGCCGAACGCGATGCCCTCGCTGAGGCCTGTACGGCGCTGGAGGCGGAAAAGAACGAAGAAGCGCAGCGCGTCGCGTCCTTGCGGCTCGACCTGGCCGCGACGCACCAGGAGCTTGCGCAGGCGAAGGCCCAGGCCGTGCTGCTGTCCGACGAGCTTGCCACCTTGCGCACCCAGCTGGCGGCGCTCGGTGCCGAACGCGACGCGGCGGCGCGGCGCCTGGCGGACGCGCAGGCCGACGCGCAGGCGAGGCAGGCCGAGCGCGACGCGCAGGCCAGGGTAGAGCTTGCCCACGCGCGCGAGACGGCCGAGCGGCGTGAGGCGCTCGCCTACGAGCGGCTGGAAGGCTTGCGCATCCGCCTGTACGAACAGGTCGAGGACGAGCGGCGGCGCATGCAGGAAGAAAAGGCGTCCGCCGAGGACGCGTTGCGCCAGATGAGGCGCGAACACGGCCGCCTGTCTGATGAGTGGCGCGAAAGGCTGGCCGAACGTGAACGCGAAATCGGCCGGCTGGACGGCCAGTTGCTTGCCGCGCAGCAAGCCGGCAGCGAGGCGCGCAGCGAGGCCGAAACCGCGCACCAGGCGCTCGCCGCGTTACAGGCGGCCTGGCAACAACTGCCTGAGCGGATGACGGCGCTGGCGGGCACCCGGGAAGAGGAGGGAGGCGTACCCACCGGCGCAATTGTCGGCCTGCTTGAGGCCGCGCAGCAAGGCTTGCTTACGCCGAAAGCTGGGGCGTCAGGCGCATGATGGCCGCGTCGCATGGCGGCGCGAAGCGGTGGCGTACGCCGGCGGGGATCTCGATCACCTCGCCCGGGTCGGCCTGCACGCGGCCGCCGTCGGCGTCTTCCAGCAGGAGCGCGCCTTGCAGGCAGACGATGAATTCGGTCGCTGGGTGCGCCTCGTAAGCGTGCTCACCCGGCTCGACCCGGCACAGGCGCATCTCGCTCTGCTCGAGACGCAGGGGCGGGTTCGGTTGATCCTGACAACAACAGGCCGGGGTGTGGCAGATCATCTCGGTCATTCGTGTTCTCTTTCTATCCGGTTCGCGACTTTTGCCTTTTTGGCAAAAGGGATGGCTGCAACGTAAAGCCAGAGTGACCCGCGTTGCAACCGGCCGGTTCCACGGAAGTGGATGTTTTGAAAGAGAATGTCGCTGTGTGATACGGGTTTTTTTTAGACTAACCGATCAGGCGAGTGACCGTTCATCATTCAGCCAACGGTAAAGCAGGCCGCCGATCACGCCGCCGACAAGCGGCGCGAGCCAGAACAGCCAGAGCTGTTCAATCGCCCAGCCGCCGGTGTACAGGGCGACGCCGGTACTGCGTGCCGGGTTGACCGAGGTATTGGTGACCGGGATGGTGACCAGATGGATCAGCGTCAGGCACAGGCCGATCGCGATCGGCGCGAAGCCGGCAGGCGCCTTCCTGGACGTCGCGCCCATGATCACGAACAGGAACATCATCGTCATCACGGTCTCGATCAGCGCCGCCGACGCCAGGTCGTAGCCGCCGGGCGAGTGCGCGCCGTAACCGTTGCTGGCGAAGCCGCCGGCCGTCGAGAACCCCGCCTTGCCGCTGGCGATCAAGTAGAGCACGCCGCCGGCGATCAAGCCGCCTATGACCTGCGCGATGATGTAGGGCAGAACATGGCGCCCCTCGAAGCGGCCGCCCGCCCACAGCCCGACGGTGACCGCCGGGTTCAGGTGGCCGCCCGAGATATGGCCGACCGCGTAGCAGCCGGTGAGTACGGTCAGTCCGAACGCTAGCGCGACACCGGCAAAGCCTATACCCAGATGCGGGAAGGCCGCGGCGAGCACCGCGCTGCCGCAGCCGCCCAACACCAGCCAGAAAGTGCCGATCAGTTCGGCCGCGTACGCTTTCATCATGCTCTCCTCAAGTGGGTACGCGGTCGTTATAGCAGGCACGCGCGCGCCCGGCGCCTAGTCGGGCAGGCCCAGCGGGTAGGGCTGGTAACGCGGCGCGGCGAGACGGTCGCAGGTGACGAAGCCCGGCGGCGCGGCAAGCAGCTGCGGGATGCGGTTCACCAGCGTCGCGCAGGTCAGCGCGACGGTGTCCGGCGCGGCGATCTGCAAGGTGGTGGTCGGCTCGCCGCGCACGGTCCAGTCGTTGCGGTCGACTTCGCCGGGCAGGTAGACCTTGCCGACGCATTGCGCCTCGATCACCACCCCCTGGTAAGTCTCAAGCGTGACCACCGCGCGCATCCCCAGCGCGTGGCCGGCCGGGATGGTGCCCCCGAGCGTCGCGCTCTTGACATCGTGTGGCGCGAGGATGGGTTCGAGTACCTGCGAGACGCTGCGCACGCTGAACCCCAGCTCCGCAGCCAGCCACTCGGCGCTGTTCCACATATACGAAGGCAGCGCCTCCGCGTCGGTGATCTGCCGCCTGAATTCATCGGCCGACAGGCCGGCGCCGTGCGCCTCGGCCAGCGCGATGCCGTAATCCTCGACGTTGTAGCTGGACAGCCCTTCGATGCGCTCGATGCGGTGGGTCGCGCCGGCCAGCGCCGACACCAGCTTGCCCCAGAACACGTCCTGGTAGCCCGAGGCGGATAAAGTCACCCCGTGCTGTTTGGCCAGTCGGTCGAGCCGGTTGGTCAGCGGCGCTGCCGTCGTCCACGGGTAGAACGCCTCCTCGCAGGTCGACAGCGCGCACACCCCGTGCCGCGCGGCGAGGGTGTAGGCGTCCTCGAGCTCGCCGATCAGGCTGCGCGTCGCGATCAGCGCGACATGCGCGTCACAGCCGGCGAACACCGCCTCGGCGTCCGCGGCCACCTGCACGCCCAGCCGCATGTCGAGGCCGGCCACCTCGCCGACGTCGCGCCCGACAAGCGCCGTGTCGGCGTCGATCGCGCCGACGATGCGGCAGCCTTTCTCGTGCAGGTAGCGCAGCATGATGCGGCCCATCTTGCCGCAGCCGTATTGGATGACGCGGATCTGTTCCATGACTTGCTCCTTTTCGGTTGCCATCATGGACTATCGTAAAGCGCCGGCGCGGCCATACATTTGACATGGCGCAACAAGGCTTCGCCGCCAGCGGCATAGGCTGAGGGAGGACGCGCATGCAAGCGCAGATGATGGCGATGGTGTCGGAAGGGCCGGGGCAGCCGCTTAAGCGCGTGCACTTGCCGGTGCCCTCGCCCGGGCCCGGAGAGGTGCTGGTGAAGGTCGCCGCTTGCGGTGTCTGCCGCACCGACCTGCATGTAATTGACGGTGAATTGCCGGACATCGTCTACCCGGTCACGCCGGGGCACGAGGTGGTGGGTACGGTCGCCGAGCTGGGGGCGGAGGTGACGGGGCTCGCGGTCGGTGCGCGCATCGGCGTGCCCTGGCTGGGGTATAGCTGCGGCGCCTGCGCCGATTGCAGGGCGGGGCGGGAGAACCTGTGCGTCGCGGCGCGCTTTCACGGCTATACGCTGCCCGGCGGTTACGCCGCCTATATGCTCGCCGACGCACGCTACGCCTTTGCCTTGACGGGGGCGCTCGACGACGTGCACAGCGCGCCCCTGATGTGCGCCGGGCTGATCGGCCAGCGCGCGCTCAACAAGGCCGGGCGCGCACACAAGATCGGCCTGTTCGGCTTCGGCGCGGCCGCGCACCTGCTCTGCCAGGTATGCGCCCAGCAGGGCCGCGAGGTGTACGCGCTGACCCGGCCGGGCGACCGCGCCGCGCAAGCATTCGCGCGCTCGCTCGGCGCGGTGTGGGCGGGGAGTGCAGCGCCGCCGGTGCCGCTGGACGCGGTGCTGATCTTCGCGCCGGCGGGCGAACTGGTGCCGTTGGCGCTTTCGAGCGTGCGCCGGGGCGGGGCGGTGGTGTGCGCCGGCATCCACATGAGCGACATCCCGTCGTTCCCCTACGCCTTGTTGTGGGGCGAGCGGCGTATCGAATCGGTGGCGAACCTGACCCGGCAGGACGCGCTGGATTTTCTGGCCGCGGCAGGCACGCTGCCCTTGCAGGTGCATGCGCACGCCTACCCGCTTGGCGAGGCCAACCGTGCGCTGGACGACTTGCGCTGCTCTCGCTTGCAGGGCGCGGCGGTGCTGGTGCCGGGCTTAACGTGAAGGAGGGCAAGATGCGTGTGAGTTTTCTCGGTGCGGCCGGAACGGTGACCGGCAGCAAGACGCTGGTCGAATACGACGGACGGCGGGTGCTGGTCGACTGCGGGCTGTTCCAGGGCTTCAAGCAGCTGCGACTGCGCAACTGGCAGCCTTTCGAGGTGCCGCCTGCCGAGATCGACACGGTGGTGCTCACCCACGCCCACCTCGACCACTCGGGTTACCTACCGGCGCTGGTGAGGGACGGCTTCACCGGCGAGATCCACACCACGCCGGCCTCGGCGGAACTGGCCGCCATCCTGCTCGCCGATAGTGGCCGCCTGCAGGAAGAGGAGGCCGAGTACGCGAACCGGCGCGGCTATTCGCGCCACCAGCCGGCCAAGCCGCTCTATACCGAACAGGACGCGGCGCGGGTCAGCCACCGCTTCGCGCCGCTGCCGCTGCACACGCCAAGGCTGATCGCGCCGGGCATCACGCTGACGCTCAGGCAAGCCGGGCATATCCTCGGCGCGGCGATGGCCGAATTGAAGGTCGGCGACAAGACCCTGCTGTTCTCGGGCGACCTGGGGCGGCCGCACGACCCGATGCTGTACCGGCCCGAACGCGTCGCACGCTGCGACTACCTGTTTGTCGAGTCGACCTACGGCGACAGGCGCCACCCGGCCGAGGACACCGAGGCGCTCTTGGAGGACGTGGTGCGGCGCACGGTCAGGCGCGGCGGCGTGGTGGTGATCCCGGCCTTCGCCGTCGAGCGGGCGCAGACGCTGCTGCTGCACCTGTGGCGGCTCAAGCAGGCCAGGCGCCTGCCCAACGTGCCGATCTACCTGAACAGCCCGATGGCGACCGAGGTCACCAAGCTGTTCTACGAATTCCACGACGACCTGAAGCTTGGGCAGGACGAGGTCGCCGCCATGTGCCAGGGCGTGCACTGGGTGCGCACGGTAGAGGAGTCGAAGGCGCTCAACCGCATCGACCACCCCGCCGTGATCATCGCCGGCAGCGGCATGGCGACCGGCGGGCGGGTGCTGCACCATATCAAGGCGTTCGGCCCGCACAAGCGCAACACCCTGTTGTTCGCCGGCTTCCAGGCCGGTGGCACCCGCGGCGCGCTGATCGTCGGCGGCGCAGCCAGCGTGCGCATCCACGGGCAGGACGTGCCGATCAACGCCGAGGTCGTCTCGCTCGAACACCTGTCCGCGCACGCGGACGCCGACGAGATCGTGCAGTGGCTGGAAGGCTTCGAGGCGCCGCCGATCCGCACCTTCGTGCTGCACGGCGAGGCCGAGGCGGCCGACGCGCTCAGGCGGCGCATCGAACACCGCTTCGGCTGGGACGTGTGCGTGCCCGAACACCGCGAGCACCACCTGCTCGCCGACGGCTAAGGCTCAGGCGCGGCCGCTTTGCTGGTGCCAGCGCCAGAAGCCTTCGACGCGTTCGCGCATGAACGCGTCGGCGCGCGCGGCCTCGGCGCTGTCCTGCCCGGCCTCGACATGCCAGGCGCCCTCGCCGCCGTCGCTGTTGTCGACCTCGACGGAGTGTCCGGCGAATTCGGCCTGCTCGGTCAGGTAGGCGAGGTAGGCGTTGACCGACTCGATCAGTTGCGGCCCGTAGGACTGGCTGTCGAGCAGCGCTTTGACGAAGTTGTGGCCGTGGATGACGATGGTGCTCATGGCGCTCTCCTTCAGGGGTGTTCGCCGCGCGCGCGGCGCAGCAAGGACGCGGCGTCTTCGTCGCTGACCTGCGCGAAATCGCGGTAATGCTGGCCGACCGCGGAGAAGTCGGCCGGCGCCGACAGGCAGACCACGTCGTCGGCGAGCGCACGCACCCGCGCGAGCGCGTCGGGCGAGGCGACCGGCACCGCGCAGACAAGCCGCGCGGGTTGCTCGGCGCGCACGCACATCAGCGCCAGTTGCATGGTCGCGCCGGTCGCCATGCCGTCGTCGATGACCACCACGTCGCGTCCGGTGGCCGGGCAAGCCTGACGCTGCGGCGTCAGCAGAGCACGCCGCGCGCGGATCTTCACCGCCTCGCGCGCGCGCTCGGCGGCGATCCACGCCTCATCCGCGCCGGCCTGCCGCGCCCACGGCAGCACGATGCACTGGCCGTCTTCGGCCAGCGCGCCAACCGCGAACTCCGGGTTGCCCGGCGCGCCAAGCTTGCGCACTAGCACGACGTCGACTTCACCGCCAAGCCTGGCTGCAAGCGCCACCGCCAGCGGCAGTGCGCCGCGCGGGATCGCCAGCCACAGGGGGTTGGCAAGGCCCAGCGCGGCGAGCCTGGGTGCCAGGCGCAGGGCGGCGTCGACGCGGTCCTCGAAGATCATGCGTGTGTCCCCGCGCCGCGCACCGGCCCCGCGCGCCGTTCGATTTCGGCCGCCAGCGCCGGCAACAGCCCGAGCGCGAACAGCCACTCGGCGACGATGAACAGCGGGCCGATCGCCAGTTGCATCAGGTCGTCGACGAAGGCGGGCTTGCGCCCCTCCCAGAAGTGGCCGACGAACTGGATCGCCCAACCGGTCACGAAGAGGCCGACGCCGCTGGTAAGCCACAAGGCCTGGCTGCCCGAGGCGAGCCAATGCCCCAGCCATAGCGCGACGCCCATGAAGACGGCCATCGCCAGCGCCAGCGTGTGCTCGAGCATGAAGTAGTAGGCGATGCACAGGGCGGTAACCAGCGTCGCCGGGGTGAGCCCGGGCAGGAGTTCGGTGCGGCCTAGCAGGGTCGCGACGGCGACGACGATCAGCGGGATGCCGAAAAAGTGGCTGACGATATTGCGCCGGTCGCGGTGGTAGGCGGCGTAGGTGGACAGCTGTTCGGTGACGGTCTTCATGGTGCGCTCCTCGTGGTCTTAGTATGGCCGGCGCGTGCAGGTGCGCCGGTTCCTGATGATCGTCATGTTTTTGTCATCGCGGCAAGCTTGCGCTGCAGCAAGGGCAGGGGGCGCGGTACACTTGGCGCCATCCCCTTACAGCAAATCGCCATGCGCCTCCTGCATACCTCCGACTGGCATCTGGGCCAGCACTTCATGGGCAAGAACCGCCAGGCCGAACACGCGGCGTTCCTCGGCTGGCTGGTCGATACCGTCAACACCCACCGGGTCGACGCGGTGCTGGTCGCCGGCGACATCTTCGACACCGGCTCGCCGCCGAGCTACGCGCGCGAGGCGCTGAACGACCTGGTCGTCGCGCTCGCGCGCCATCAGGTGACGCTGGTGCTGCTCGCCGGCAACCACGACTCGCCCGCGGTGCTCGCCGAGAACAAGCGGCTGTTCGGCCAGTTGGGCGCGACGGTTATCGAGGCGGCGGCTGAGAATATCGAGGCGCAGGCGCTGCTACTCAGCACGCGCGCGGGCGAACCAGGCGCCGTGCTGTGCGCGGTGCCCTTCCTGCGTGCGCGCGAACTGGCCAAAAGCGAGGCCGGGCAAAGCGGCGAGGACAAGGCGCGCGCGCTCGCCGGGGCGCTGGCCGACCACTACGCGCGGCTGTGGGCGTACGCCAGGGCGCTGGCCGAGACGCACGGCGGCCTGCCGGTAGTCGCCAGCGGCCACCTGACCACGGTCGGCGCCAGCAGCAGCGAGTCGGTGCGCGAAATCTACGTGGGCTCGCTCGCGGCGTTTCCGACCGCCAGCTTCCCGCCGGCCGACTATATCGCGCTCGGCCACATCCACCGCGCGCAGAAGGTCGGCGGCGCCGAGCATATCCGCTACAGCGGCTCGCCCCTGGCGCTGAGCTTTGACGAGGCCGCGCAGGACAAGGAGGTGCTGCTGGTCGACCTTGCGCCGGGCGAACCCGTGCGGGTGACGCCGCTGGCGGTGCCTTGCTTCCAGCGCCTGTTGTCCGTCAGCGGCTCGCTTGCGGTACTGCCGGCGAGGCTCAGCGCGCTTTCCCGCGAGCTGGAAGCGGGCGAGCGGGCGTGGGTCGACGTCGAGGTGGTGTCGGACGACTACCTGAACGACCTGCTCGGGCGCGTCGCCGGCATGGTCGGCGAGCTGCCGCTGGACGTGCTGAGGGTGCGCCGCGCGCGCGGCCAGGCGTCTGCCACGCTCGAGCGCACGGCGCGCGAAACCTTGTCCGAACTCACGCCGGCCGAGGTATTCGCGCGCCGCCTCGCCGCAGAAGAAATCGACGAGGCAACCCGGCTGGCGCTGGTGTCGCGTTTTGACGAAGTGGTGCACACGCTCGCAGCGGAGGACGCGCAATGAAGATCTGCTCGCTCAGGCTGAAGAACCTCAACGCGCTCGCCGGCGAGTGGCGCATCGACTTCGACCGCCCGCCGATCGCCGGCAGCGGCCTCTTCGCGATCACCGGCGCGACCGGCGCCGGCAAGAGCACGCTGCTCGACGCGATCTGCCTCGCGCTCTATCACAAGACCCCGCGGCTGGACACGCTATCGCAGGGCAGCAACGAGCTGATGACCCGCCACACCGCCGAGTGCCTGGCCGAGGTCGAGTTCGAGGTCGGCGCGGTGCGCTACCGCGCGTTCTGGAGCCAGCGCCGCGCGCGCGACAAGGCCGACGGCGCGCTGCAGGCACCGCGCGTCGAGCTTGCGCGTGCCGACGGTACCATCCTCGCCAACCAGGTGCACGACAAGTTGCGGCAGACCGAGGCGCTGACCGGCCTCGACTTCGGCCGCTTCACCAAGTCGGTGCTGCTCGCGCAAGGCGGCTTCGCGGCCTTCCTCAACGCCGACGCCAACGAGCGCGCCACCTTGCTCGAAGAGCTGACCGGCAGCGAGGTGTACGGCCGCATCTCCGAGCGGGTGTTCGAGCGCACCCGCAGCGCGCGCGAGGCCTGCGCACAGCTGGAAGCCACCTCGGCGGGCATCCGTGTGCTGGACGACGACGCGCTAGCCGAGCTGACAGAGAACCGCGACACGCTTGTGCTGCGCCAGCATGCAGGCCGCGAGTCGCTGGCGTCGATCGAGGCGCGGCTGGCGCGCGTCGACGCGCTGGGCCGGGCCGACGCCGCGCGTAGTGCTGCCGCGGCCAGGCTCGCCACCGCCGAAGCTGCGGGCTCGCAGGATGAAACCGACCGTACGCGCCTCGCGCACGCCGACGCGGCCGAGGCGCTGACGGCGCCGTGGCAGGCAAGGGAGGGCGCCCGCGCGGCGCTGGCTGCCGCGCGCCAAGCGTCGGCGCAGGCAGCCGCGGCCGAACAGGGCGCGCACGCCCGCGCCGGCCAAGCGCTCGCCGCCGCGGCCGCCGGTGCCGAGGCTGCTCTGGCTGGCCACGCCGATGAAGGCGCGCGGCTCTTTGATAGGCAACAGGCACTGGCCGCCCTGCAACACGCGCACGCGGATGACGCGCAACTTGGCGAAGCGCTGCCCGAATGGCGCGCGCTGTTCGCGCGGCAAGCACGCGAAGCAGAAGCGCTCGCCAGTGAAGCGGCGACGCTCGCGGCCGCGCGGCAGGCGCTGCCTCGTCACGCGCAGGCGCAGGACGCGGCGCGGCAGGGGGTGGCGGGCGCCGAGACCGCGCTCGCGGCCCTCGCCGGGCAAGCGAGCGCGCTGGAAGAGGCGCACGCAATCGCCCTGTCGGGCGACGCCTTGCCTGCGTTGCAGGCGCGCTGGCGCGCCGTGCACCAGGAGGCGGCACGGCTGGGCGCCCTGCAGGCGCTGGCCGACGCGCAATCGCGCAACGCCGGCGCCGTCGCCGTGGCGCACGCGTCCGTCGCCGCCGCGCTGTCCAAACAGCAACGTTGTGAGGCGGACTACCTGCAGCAGCGTGAACGCTACCGCTTGCAAAAGGCGCAGGTCGACACGCTGGAGGAGCTTGCCAAGCTTGCTCGGCGGATGGATGAGCTGAGCGCCCATCGTGACATGTTGCAAGCAGGCCAGCCCTGCCCGCTATGCGGCGCACTCGAACACCCCTCGCAGGACGGCGCACCGCTGGCGGATGCGGACTCCGCGCAGGCGAAGCTGCAGCGGGCGGAGGCCGAGCTCAAGACGATCCTCGCGGCCGGGCAGCAGGCCGCAGCCGACCTGGGGCAAGCCGAGGGTGAACACAAGGCGGCGGTGAAGCAGCTTGCAATGCAAGACGCCGAGGGCGACGCGCTTGCCCGGCGCTGGCTGGCGGAGGCGGGCGGGCTTGCCGCAGGCAGCCTTTCCGCCGCAATCGACAGCGCCGCCGAGGCGCTTGCGGTCATCGAACGGCAGTTGAAGGCACGCGAGGCGGCCGAGACGGCGATGGCCGCGCTACGCGAGCAACTGGCCGGCGCGAAAGACGCGCTGGCGAACTGCCGAACGGCGCAGGCGCTCGCCGACGAGAAGCACGCCGCGCAGCACGCGCTATGCGCCGCGCAACAGGCGCGCGTCGCCGACGCCACCCGGCAACTGGCCGCCACTGGCGAGTTGCTCGCCGCCGCGCTGGGCAGCGAACCGCCCGCGGACAGCGCCGCGTGGCTTCGTGCGCGCGAGGCGGCTTGGCAAGCCTTCCAGAGCCGCGCGGGGCAGTTACAAACGCTTGCCGCCGCGCTCTCCACGCACGGCGCGCGGGCCGAGGCGCTGCAGCAGGCGGCCGCGCGCTGGCGTGCGCGGGTGGCTAAATGGGGCGAGGCCCTGCCGCACGTGGCGCAGCAAGCGATAGATGCCGACGCGCTGGAGCGCGCCTTCGACGCCGCGCAGTCGGCGTTGTCGGGTGCGCGTGCCGCGGCAAGCGAGACCCGCGCGCGGCAAGAAGAGGCCGAACACGCGGCCAGCGCGGCGGAAGACGCGTGGTGCGCGGCGCTTTCAGACAGCGTATTTATCGACGAGGCGGCGTTTGCCGCCGCCCGCCTGAGTGCCGCCGCGCGGCAACAGCTCGCCGCCGGCCTCGCCGCCCGCGCGCAGGCACTCAAGGACGCCAGCGAAGCGCTTGCGCTCGCCCGTGCTGCGTTCGACGCGTGCGAGGCAGCGGTGGCGCCGGGCGAGCGCGCGGATGACTTGCAGGTGCAGAAGGCCGATACCGCCGCCGAACTGGAGACGGTGGCACGCCAGATCGGCGAGGCCGACGCGCGCCTCGCCGACGACGCGCGCGAGCGCGAGGCGCTGGGCGGCGCGCAGGCGAGGCTGGCCGCGCTGCGCGCGGACCTTGAGCTGTGGCAGAAACTCGACGCGCTGATCGGCTCGGCGCGCGGCGACAAGTTCCGCCGCTTCGCGCAGGGGCTGACGCTCGAGCAACTGGTGATGCTCGCCAACCGCCAGCTCGCGCGGCTGCACCCGCGCTACCGGCTCGCGCGCAAGGCGGGTACCGAGCTGGAGATGGCGATCGTCGACACCTGGCAGGGCGACGTCAGCCGCGACACCCGTACCCTGTCCGGTGGCGAGAGCTTCCTGGTCAGCCTCGCGCTCGCGCTCGCGCTGTCGGACCTGGTCAGCCACCAGCGGCCGATCGACACGCTGTTCCTCGACGAGGGCTTCGGCACGCTGGACGCCGAGACGCTGGACGTCGCGCTCGACGCGCTCGACGCGCTGGGCTTTGATGGCCGCCTGATCGGCGTGATCAGCCATGTGGACGCGATGAAGGCGCGCATCCCGGTGCAGGTGCGCGTCGAGAAGGGCGCCGGCGTCGGCCACTCGCGCGTGCGCACGGTGCCCGCACCTTGAAGGCGGTGCTGTTCACGCTGGTCGCGCTGGCAGGACGGGCCGGCCGCCGCGCGCGAATGCGACTTCGGCGGGCCTGGCGCCGGCCTGGTGTACCTGTCGGCCGACGGCGGCACGCTGGCCGTCAGCCAGCCGGACGGCTACTGCGTGTTCGGGGGCTTCTGATGCGTGGCCTGATCCCCTTATTGCTGGCCGCCCCGTGCGTGGTGCTGGCCGCGCCGGTCGAACACGCCGGCCTGCGCCTTGTCGCCCAATCGGCCGACGGCGGCACGCGGCTCGCGCTGTCCAAGGCGGCGCCGTTGCCGCCCGCGCTGGTTGCGCGCCTGAAGATCCGCCCCGAACTGCTGGGCGAGGAAGGCTACCGCGCCGAGCCCTTGCTCGGCGGCGCGCCAGTGTTCGAAACGGGCGGCCGCCTCAGCTCCATCCAGGGTTTTGCCTACGTGCAGCGCGTCCTGTTAAGCGGCGACGGGCGGCAGGCCTTGCTCGGCGCCGGTGAAAACGGCGCGCTCGACGCGTGGCGCATCGGGCGGGACGGCACGCGCGAGCGGCTGCTGCCGCGCGGCGCGGCCGCCTTCAGCGGGGTGATCGACGCCAGCGCCGACGGCAACACGGTGGCCGGCTGGCTGCAGGCCAAGGCGGGCGACGTGCCGCAGGGGTTCCTGTGGCAGGCCGGCCGGGGCTACCGCCTGTTGCCCGAGCCCTTGTGGCTGCCGTTCGCGGTGTCGGCCGACGGCGCCCGGGTTTTCGGGTTGAGCCGCCGCCCGGACGCGGACACCTTTGCGCGCCAAGGCCTGATGCGCAGCCTGCAGGGGCCAGCAGAGGGCGACTGGGGCGACGCGGTCGCAGTCAGCCACGACCTTAAATCCGCGGTCGGTTATTACTTTGTGCGCCCTCAGAGCGGCGACGCGGCGGCCACCGGCAGCTACCGTGCCTGGTGGTGGCAGGCCGGGGCAGGCTACCGCCACAGCGCGCGCGCGCTGTACCTCGATGAAGCCGGGATCGACGACCCCGCGCGTTTTTCCGCCTTCCGCAAGCAGTTGCTCGCGCTCGCCGGCCTTGGTGCCGACACCACCGAAACGGTGGTGAGCGGCGTCGCGCAGTGGCAGGCCGGTGGCGAAGCGCGCGAGCAGGTCGCCGACGCACGGCCGGTGCTGTTCGCCCGCGAAGGCGCGCTTACCGCGTGGAAGGTGTGGCAGGACGAGGCGTGGCGGATCCGCCTCGCCCATGGCGACGAGGCCATTGCCGCCGAAACGCTGGCAGGTGCCGGCTTCGGCGACGTCTATGCCGTGCGCGCGTCCGCCGACGGGCGCGCGCTGCAGATGCTGGGCGAAGACGGCAAGGTGCGCGTGCGCCGTGCCGGCAAGAAGTTCGATCTGGCTGGCGGCCTGCACATGCTGGGGGCGTTTTCGCCTGCCGGGCACTACTACCTGTGGCCGGACGGTGAGGGCTTTGAAGACCGGCACGTCGCCTGGGTCAACTTGCAGGACGGTGCCCGCGGCACGCTTGCCCCGTGTCCGCTGGCCGACGGCCATTACAGCGAGCTTGCCTTGCGGGTCGGCGACAGCGGAAGGACGGTCGCGCTCGGCGGTGAGGCGGGTTACTGCGTGTACCGCACCGCCTTCGGGGAGGCCTCGCCATGAGGTATCTGGCCCTGGGGCTGCTGCTGGCCCATGGCGTGGCCGTCGCAGCGGACTGTCCGGGCCTGGCCGGCCGCTACGAGATCCAGTGGCCGGGCGAGCGCGCCCAGCCCATGCGCGTGTCGGAAAGCCGGCAGGACGGGCAGCTTGCCTACCGTGTCGAGATCGCCCTGCCTGACGGGCGCTGGGTCGCGCAGCGCGCCAGCACGCTGGCCAACCGCGATCGCTCCGAACTTGGCCTGCTGCCGCGCTGCGCGCTTATGGTCGAGGGTTACGGCCTGTTTGCCGTGCGCCGTGCGTTCGACTGGACCGGCTTGCCCGGCGTGGCAGGCGCCGGCTGGGCGTTCTGGGCCGAAGAGCGGCTGTGGCCGGTCGCGCGGCTGGGCGACTAGCAGCTAAAGCAGATCGGGGCGGGCTCGGGCGGCAGCATGCCCTCGGCGTCGCGCATGAAGTCGCCGCCGCCAAAGTCGCGCGGGCAGTCGAAATCGTCCAGCGGCTTCACCCGCAGCTTGTAGAAGTTCACGCTGCCGTTGGCGCGCAGGCCCAGCACGCCGCCGGCAAGCTGCGGGTCGCTGTGGCGCAGCAGCGGCTGGCCGTCGACCCACGCGGTCAACTGCCGGTTGCACACGTTGACGGCGAGCCGGTAGCGGCGGCCGGTGTAAAGCTCGAATGCCGACTGCACCCGCGAGGGCTCTCCGCGGTCGATGTCCGGCAGGCGCAGGTAGCCGACCCCCGCGTACGCGCGCCGGTCGATGCCGTACATCACGAAGCGGGTGAAGCGCGCCTCGTGCCACGACAGCATCAGTTCGGCGAGCACGCCCTGGTGCACGACGATCTCGGTCTCGACGCGGTAGTTGGCCGGCAAGGGCACGCGCGAGCGCAGCACCGCCATCTTGTCGCCGCCGCAGCTGCTGTTCGGCCGCCTTTGGTCGGGCGTCAGGCAGTTGCCGTTCACGCCGTTGTCGCCCACGCCTTGCCACTGGCCACGCACCACCTGCCAGTCGGGGCCGGGCAGGGGCGCGGCGGTGTCGGGGGCGTGGCTCGCGCAGCCGGCGAGCGCCAGCGCGGCAAACAGGGGGGACAGTTTTTTCATGGCGCAATTTTACCGCCCTCACGCCTGTCTTCCATTTGGTTTTTCCCTATCCTGAGAGGATGTCTTGATGCATGACCGGATGCGGTACGCTGCCTTGCTCGCCGCCAGTACGCTGGCCGTGCCATCGGCCATGGCGGCCGACCTGTTCCAGGGGACGCTCGCGCGCGTGGACGCGCAATGGGTGCTGGTGCGCTGCAATGCTCTCAAGACGCGCTACCGGCTGGTGCTGCCCGCCAGCGAGGCCGGGCGTTTTGATGCGGCGTGGCAGGCGGGTGCGGGCACCGTGCAGGCAAGCCTGCTGGCGCGGGCAAGCGCCGACGCCGGGGGTTACCGGCTCAACGTCGAGTCGGTGCGCGCGCTCGCGCCGGGTAGCTGCCACCTGGAAGACCTGCCCTGAACTTTGGCTAGCCGGCGCCTGTCTGCCAGAGAGAAGCCGAATCAAACCTGCAAGCGGAGTAGCCCGATGTCCCTGAAAATCTACCTGGCCGGCCCCGACGTGTTCCGCAATAACGCCGACGCCTATTTCTCCCACCTCAAGGCCGAACTCTCCGCGCTAGGCCTGGAGGGCGTCTCGCCGCTGGATGGCGAACTCTCCGCGAACGAAGCCCCGGCCGAACTGGCCCGCGCCATCTACCAGGCCAATATCGCGCGCATCGCCGAGGCGGACGCGGTGCTCGCCAACCTCGCGTGGTTTCGCGGCACCGAACCCGACTCGGGCACCGCCTTCGAACTGGGCTACGCCGCCGCGCTGAAAAAGCCGGTGTTCGCCTACAATGTGCCGGCGGTGCCGATGCTGCGCCGGCTGGCCGGTGAGGTGCCGCTGACGGCCGATGCCGACGCCTTCCGCGACGCGGAGGGGATGGCGGTCGAGAACTTCGGCCTGCCGCTGAACCTGATGCTCGCCGTGAGCGCGCAGTGTCACGAGACGCGCGAGGCGGCGGTCGCCGCGCTGGCCGCCTTCCTGCGCCCGGCGGCACATTAGGCCCGATATGGCCGGGTTAGCCGCAAGGATGGAGTGGGTCGCCGTGGTGCTGTGCCTGTCGCTCTTCATGGCGGGGCCTGTGCTGGCCGAACCGGTCGGGCCCAGCGGTTTTACCCGGGCGGAAATTGCCGCTTTCGCGCGTGAGGTGCAGGACGCGCTCGCCCACCACGACACGCGGCGCCTGGCGCGCCTCAGCCAGTGGCCGCTCAGGGTCAACGTCGCGCCGGGCAAGGTGAGGCTGGTCGCGCGCAGCGCCTTGCGCCGCGAATACGGCCGGGTGTTTTCCCCCGCGCTGATTGCCAAGGTGCGCGCGCAGGTCGCGGACGCCCTGTTCGAGAACGCCGACGGGGTGATGTTCGGCGATGGTGAATTGTGGGCGCACGGCGTATGTGAAGACCGCGCCTGCCGGCGCGCGCGGCTGCTGCTGTTTGCCGTCAACCCGCCCTCAAAGTGAAAAGGCAGGCGGCGGGTGCCGCCTGCCACCATTTGCCGGTTGGCGAAGCTCAGGCCAGCATCACCTGCGCCACCAGCAATAGCGCGCCGAAGCCCAGCACGAAGCCGACCATCGGCAGCACGAAGCGCACCCAGTGGTTGAAACGCATGCCCAGCATCTGCGTGGTCGCCAGCACGAGGCCGGTCGGCGCCAGATACAGCATCGCGTACTGCCCCCAGTTGTACGCCGAGACGACGATGTAGCGCGGGATGCCGACGGTGTCGGCCAGCGGCGCCATGATAGGCATCGACAGCACGGCAAGACCCGACGAGGACGGCACCACGAAGCCCAGCAGGGTGAAGACCAGCATCTGCGCGACCGCGAACACGCTGCCGTGCATGCCGGCCACCAGGCCCGACGCGTAGTGCAGCAGGGTGTCCGAGATCATGCCCTGGTCGAGCACGATGTTGACGCCACGGGCGAGGCCGATGATCAACGACACCCCGACCAGCTCGGACGCGCCCTTGGTAAACGCGTCGACCAGGTCCTTCTCGGCTTCGCCCGAGATGAACATGATGATGATCGCGATGGCGAGGAAGGACGCGGCCATCTGCGGGAACCACCAGCCGCCGGCCATCACCCCCCACACCATCAGCGGGAACGCCGCGACGAACAGCGCAAGGATCAGCTTGCGGCGCAGCGTCAGGGGTTCGGCCTCGGTCAGCGAGCCGCCTTCCAGGAAGCGCGCACGGAAGGCCGCGCTGTCCTCGTAGGTGTAGGAGAAGCTCGGGTCGGCCTTGACCCGCTTGCAGTACCAGTAGAGGTAGCCGATCACGGTGGCGGTGCCGACCACCAGGCCGAACACCCGCCACAGGATGCCCTCGGTGAACACGATGCCGGCCGCGTTGGAGGCGATCACCACCGAGAACGGGTTGATCGTCGAGAAGGTGGTGCCCATCGACGCGGCGAGGAAGATGGCGCCGACACAGACGATGGAGTCGTACCCCAGCGCGAGGAAGATCGGCACCAGGATGGGGTAGAAGGCGACCGCCTCTTCTTCCAGCCCGCAGGTGGTGCCGCCCAGCGCCATCACCGTGCACACCAGGGCGACGAACAGGAACTCGTTGCCCTGTGCCTTCCTGGAGAGGGCGACCAGGCCCGAATTGAACGCGCCGGTCGAGTTGACCACGCCGATCAGCCCGCCCAGCACCAGGATGAACACGATGATGTCCACACCTTCGATGGTGCCCTTGACCATGCTCTCGGTGACGTCGGCCAGCCCCTTGGGCGACTGCGGCAGCCGCTCGTAGGTGCCGGGAATGGCGATCGGCTTGCGGATGGTGCCGTCGACGAACTGCTTGACGTCGATGCTGACGCCCAGCCGGTCAAGTTCGGCCTGCGTCGCCGGCACCTTGTGGCTCGCCCCGGTCGGCGGCGTGACGACCAGCGATTGCGCGGGCTTGTCGTACGACAGCTTGGAGAAGGCGCCGGCAGGGACGATCCAGGTCAGCCCGATGGCGACCAGCATGATCAGGAACAGGATGGTGAAGGCGGACGGAAAGGTCTTGAACAGCCGCCAGCGTGGGGGCGTGGTACTCATGCGACGCTCCTTGTCGAAGTCACCCGGCAAAAGCCGGTAGGCAAGGTCGCGCGCGGCAGGGCGGCAGGCGTGTGCCGGCCGCAGGCAGCCGGCTTGTGGCCGGCTGGTCGTGGAGGCGACCCGTGAAATCGATAGCGCTATCGCAAGCGCCACCATACGCCGATGGCGTTGCCAGACAACCCCTTCGGCGCATGTGTCATTTGATTGGCGTCAAGTATTAGTAAATTTGAATAGAGTGCTCGGAACGGGCTGCAAGCGGCGGCAAAGCTGCGCCGGCTGTGCTAACTGCGTGTGCGTCCAGATGCCGGAGAAAGTCGGCCACGGGCACCGGATGGCCGTACAGGAAGCCCTGATGGTAGTGGACGCCGAGCGCCAGCAGGTAGGCGCGCACGCCTTCGTCGGCGACGCCTTCGCCGACCAGCTCAAACCCCATGCGCCGCCCGATCATGATCACTGCGTCAAGCAGCGGGTTGTCGTCGCCAGGCCGGTAACCGTCGACAAAGCTGCGGTCGATCTTCAGCACCGAGACCCGCTGGCAGTCGTATAGCGTCGCGAGGTTGTTGCGGCCGGTGCCGAAGTCGTCGATCGCCAGCGTGATCCGGTAGCGGTCGAGCAGTCCGCTGAGTGCTGGCGGCAGCGTGTCGAGCGAGGCGTGCTGGCGCTCGGTGACTTCCAGCAACAGCCGCGCATTGTCCTGGGCGAGCCTTGCGGCGAGGCTGGCACAGCGCGCGTGGAAGGCCGGGGCGGTCAAAAGCGCGGGCACCACGTTGACGCTCAGGTGAAAGTCTGGCGGCAGGCGGTGCCCTGCGAGAGCGGCCTCGAGCCTGGCCATGATCGCGCAGGTCATCGGCACGATCTGGCCGCTTTGCTCGGCCGGGGGGATGAAGAGATCCGGCCGCCCATAGTGTTCGGGCGCGCCCGGCCAGCGCATCAGGAGTTCGGCGCCGGCCAGTTGCCCGTCGCGGCCGTCGACGATCGGCTGCAGATAGGGCTCGAAAGCGTCGCGACGCAAGGCTTGATGCAGCAACTCTTCGATGCCCAGTCTGCGGCGCAGCCACACGTAGGCGAACACGCCGACGCTCAGCGACAACAGGGCAAGGGCCATGAGGGCGGTGTGCGATTGCTGGATAAACAGGGTGTCGCGATTGCGGGTGCTTAGCAGTGTCCGGATCGTGTAGGGGTAGCGCGGGCTGCCGTGCGCCCACACAAGTTCGTCCGGACTTGCCGATGGGGGAGGCAGGCCGGTGCCGGCGAGCTTGCCGTTGACCAGCAGCTGGTGCTCGAACAGGTCGTGCTCGGCGTTGTCGAGCATCAGGGTCGCCGCAGCCAGCGGCACGCTGGTCTTGGCCGTGAAGCCGTCGCCGACGCGCGTGTGGTACAGCAAGGGCAGGCGCTGTGCCGGCTGCGCCGGTGGCTGGTTGGGGTAGAGCACGGTGAAGCTGTTATCCGGGCGCGGGTCCATCCGCCAGGAGAGGCCGGTATTGTAGTTGCTGCACACAAGCTGCCAGTCGCGGTCGCCGACCAGCAGGGCGCTGACAAAGGGGCGCGCGAACTCCCACTGAGCGAGGCGCGGCTTGATGGCGGTGCAATCAGGGTTGGCACGGTAGAGCGCCAGCGCATAGCGGCTGCCTGCCGCCAGTTCGGCGAACACCGTGTCGACCATCCGGCTGCTGCGTGCCTGCGCCGGGCGGACCTGCTGGTCGAGCTCGGCGTTGAATTGCCAGAACAGCAAGGCGGACGAAATGGCGGCGACCGCCAGCGTGGCGGCGATGGCGGCCGCGAAGGCGAACGGTACGGTATGGCGTCGGTTCATCGGGTGCCGGCAGAAAACAGGCGCGTCGCGCCCGTGGGAAAAGGAAGGCGCCGTGTCTTACGCGGGGCGCGGCACGTCGATGACCCGGGCCGTATGCCCGGTCACGGCCAGGAAACGAACCATCGTGTCGTGCGGCAAGGACAGCGTCGCCGTGTTGACGAGCGGATGCGCGAGCACCGCGTCGGCGTCCCACAGTGCGCGGTCGATCACCACCTCGACCGCGTGGTCTGTGTCGTTGCAGGTGGCCAGCAGGGTGACCGCACCCGGGGTCAGGCCCAGGCAGCGCAACAAGCGCTCGGGCGACGCCATGCGCACGCTCTTGGCGTCCAAGAGCGGCGCCAGTGCCTTCAGGTCCACGCTCGCGTCGGCCGGCACCGTCACCAGGAAGTGGCGCTTGCCCTTGTTGTCGCACAGGAACAGGTTCTTGGTCTCGGCGCCGGGCATGGCCGGGCACAGCCGCGCCGCCTCTTCGCAGGTGTACACCGGCGGATGGGTGTAGCGCAGGTAGGGTAGGGCGTTGCGATCGAGCAAGGCATAGAGCGTAGATTCCATGTTTGAAAGCTAATGCACGCCAACTTGACTTGTCAAATGGATTGGCCGTCCCGTTATTGAGCATTTCGCAAGTAGCATCCTCGATTTGAGTAGATATCCATTAAAACATAAGCGTATATGGATATACTGTGCGTACGTTTTATGCAAAGTTGCCGGCCATGGCTGAGACTACCACCTGCGCCGGCCCAACGAGGAGCGTCCGTGTTCAAGACCCTGAAAGCTCGGCTGGTGTTGTTGTGCGCCGGCCTGTTGCTGCTGTTGGCAGCCATCCTGTTTGCCATCTCGTTTACCCAGATGCGCCGCGCCTTGATCGACAGCAGCGACGCCGAGATCAGCTCGCTCGCCCGCAGCGAGGCCGACTTGCTCGGCCAGTGGTATACCGACCAACTGCGTGACGCGCGCAGCATCGACGACGAAACGCAGGCGGCCGACCTGCCGCGCCTGATCGACCGCCAGGCGCGCATCAGCGGCTTCGAGAACCTGGGCGTCGCCTACGAAGACGGCCGCTTCGTATCCGACCAAGGCAAGGTGTTGCCGGCCGGCTTCGACGCCCGCACCCGCCCGTGGTACCAGCAGGCCAAACAAAGCGGCGAGGCTGCGCTGTCCAAACCTTACGTCGACGTGCTCAGCAAGAAGCTGGCGGTCACCCTGAGCGTGCCGTTCAAGGAAAACGGCGCGTTCGCCGGCGTGATCGCCGCCGACGTGCTGGTCGACAAGCTGTTCGCGCAGCTGGCCGAGCGCAAGGTGCGCGCCGACGGCTACGTGTTCCTGTTGGACAAGGACGGCACCGTCATTGCCTTCCCGCAGGCCGAGCATGTACAAAAGCCGGTGTCCGAGGTCGCCCCCATGCTGACCGGCGACAAGATCGCCAGCATGGCGGCCGAAGACGAGGGGCGCTCCATCGTGGTCGACGGACGCGAGATGGTCGTCGCCCTGCACCCGGTCGATGGAACCGACTGGATCGCCGGTGTGGCGATGGACGAGGCGCTGCTCGACGCGCCGATCACCCGCCTGAGCTACCTGCTGGGCGGCTCGACCGTCGGCGTGATGCTGGTGTTGGTGCTGGTCGGCGGCGCCGTGATCGGCGGCATGCTCGCCGGGCTGACCCGCCTGCGCGACGCGATGCGCGAAATCTCGCAGGGCGACGCTGATCTCACCCGTGCGCTGCCGGTGAAAGGGCAGGACGAGATCGCGCAAACCGCCGAGGCATTCAACACCTTCGTCGCCGGCCTGCGCACGCTGTTCGGCAGCCTGCGCGGCGAGGCGGGGCAGGTCGCCAGTGGCGTGGCCGACTCCAGCCGCCTGGTCAGCGAAGTGGCGGCCGGCTCGAGCAGCCTGTCCGACGTCTCCAGCGCCAACGCGGCCACGCTGGAACAGATTACCGTCAGCATCGCGCAGATCGCCGACGGCGCGCAGCAGGCCGACCAGCTGGTGCGTGCGACGCGCGGCGAACTGGAAGAGAGCGCGCAGGGCATCAGCCGCCTGTGCACCGGCATGGAGAGCACGGCAGGTTCGGTGCGCTCGCTGGAAGACATGCTGGGCGTGCTCAACACCCGCTCGCAGGAAATTTCCGGCATCACCGACGTGATCCGTGACATCGCCGACCAGACCAACCTGCTGGCGCTGAACGCCGCGATCGAGGCGGCGCGTGCCGGCGAACAGGGCCGCGGCTTCGCGGTGGTCGCCGACGAGGTGAGGAAGCTTGCCGAACGCACCGCGCAGGCGACCCAGCAGATCGCCGGCATGGTGGCAACCATCCGCGAGGAGACCGAGCAGGCCGTGGGCGACGTCAACCGCACCGTCGGGTCGGTGGAAGACGGCGTTACCGTCACCCGCGACGCCGTCGAACAGATCGAGCGCATCCGCCGTGCGATGGGCGAGGTGGTCAGCAAGATGGGTGAAATCAGCCACTCGACCAGCGAACAGCAGGTGGCGACCACCCAGATCGCTCAGAGCACCGAGCAAATCAACGGCCAGGTGCTGGAAAACGACAGCCGGCTGCAGGACGTCAGCAGCACGCTGGAGGCGCTCAACACCGCCGCCCGCCGCATGGGCGACGAGTTCGGGCGGTTCAAGCTGTAACGCGGCTTGGCTGCCTTGCTAAAAACGGAACCGGCCAGACGTATGTCTGGCCGGTTTTTGTATGGCGATACCCAACAGTAAGTTGGCAGGTTGAGCCAGGGTTTTGTGTCCGCTGCGCGGACGTGTTTGAGTGCCGCTTCCGCGCTGACCGAGCGCGGCAAGCGTAGCGGCGCGAGGGAATACGAACGGGCAAGGGGCTTGTGGCGACAAGCCCCTTGCATCCCAAGCGCCCCCGAAGGCTCGCGACTTCCCCGTCAACAAAGACGCTGGCGAGGCGCTGGCCAACTCCATGCGTGCGAATCTTTGATTCGCCCAGCGGGGTATTCGCTACCGTCGAATCGCTCGAACAAGGGCCAGCTTAAAACCTCGCCAGCACCTTTGTTGCCGGCGCGAGCCTACGCGGAAGGGAGACTGGCGCAAGAACAGCCCGCGATGTCCGCAACAGCACCCCCAACTTTTAATTACGGCGTAGCCATTCATATGCCCTGGCCACACCGGTCGTCGCGGGCAGGGTTGGCAGCCCTATGACGCCAGGCGGCCAAGCGCCTTCGCGTGGTGGTGCAGGTGCTCGTCGATCAGGCTGGCGATGAAGAAGTAGCTGTGGTCGTAACCCGGGTGCCTGCGCAGCGTCAGCGGGTAGCCGGCGGCGCTTGCCGCCGCCACGAGCGCTTCCGGGCGCAACTGGCTGGCGAGGAAGGCGTCGGCCTCGCCCTGGTCAATCAGCAGCGGCAGCCGCTCCTGCGCCTGGCCGATCAGCACGCTGGCGTCCCATGCCTGCCAGCGGCTTTCGTCGTCGCCCAGGTAGTGCCGGAACGCCTTCTGCCCCCACGGGCAGTCGCAGGGGTGGCAGATCGGCGCGAACGCCGACACCGAGCGGTAGCGCCCCGGCCGGCGCAAGGCGGTGACCAGCGCGCCGTGGCCGCCCATCGAGTGGCCGCTGATCGCGCGCCGGTCGCTGGCCGGGAAGTGCGCCTCGATAAGAGACGGCAACTCGTCGGCGACGTAGTCGTGCATGCGGTAGTGGCTAGCCCACGGCGCTTCGCTAGCGTTCAGGTAAAAGCCGGCGCTAAGGCCAAGGTCCCACTCGCCGTCGGGCGCCCTGGCAACCTCGGCCCCGCGCGGGCTGGTATCCGGGCAGACCAGGATCAGCCCCAGTTGGGCCGCCGTGCGCTGGGCGCCGGCTTTCTGCACGAAGTTCTCGTCGGTGCAGGTCAGCCCCGACAGCCAGTACAGCACCGGCAGCGGCGCGCCGGCCTCCGCCTGAGGCGGCAGGTAGACGCTGAAGCTCATCTCGCAGCCAAGCGTTGCCGAGCGATGGCGCCAGCGCTGTTGGCGCCCGCCAAAACACAGGCTATCGGAAAGTTTTTCCAGATCCATGAAAGCCTCCCGGCGCGGGCCGCGCGCGGGCGGCCCGGCGTGCGTGCGTTAGAAGTGGATGACGGTGCGGATGCTCTTGCCCGCGTGCATCAGCGCAAACGCCTGGTTGATTTCTTCCAGCGGCAGGGTGTGGGTGATGAAGGTGTCGAGCGGGATCTCGCCCTTTTGCGCCTTGTCCACGTAAGCCGGCAGTTCGGTGCGCCCGCGCACGCCGCCGAAGGCGCTGCCGCGCCAGACGCGGCCGGTCACCAGCTGGAACGGGCGGGTGCTGATTTCCTGCCCGGCGCCGGCCACGCCGATGATGGTTGATTCGCCCCAGCCCTTGTGGCAGCACTCCAGCGCAGCGCGCATCAGCTTGACGTTGCCGACGCACTCGAACGAGTAGTCGACCCCGCCGTCGGTCAACTCGACGATCACGTCCTGGATAGGCTTGTCGTAGTCGTTGGGGTTGATGTAGTCGGTGGCGCCTAGCTCGCGCGCCTTGGCGAACTTGTCCGGGTTGATGTCGACCGCGATGATGCGCGCGGCCTTAGCCATGGTGGCGCCGATGATGGCGGCGAGGCCAATGCCGCCCAGGCCGAACACGGCCACGGTCGAGCCGGCCGTCACCTTGGCGGTGTTGAGCACCGCGCCGATGCCGGTGGTGACGCCGCAGCCGAGCAGGCACACCTTTTCCAGCGGCGCGTCCTTGGGGATCTTGGCGAGCGAAATCTCCGGCACAACCGTGTACTCGGAGAAGGTCGAGGTGCCCATATAGTGGTAGATCGGCTGCCCTTTGTAAGAGAAGCGGGTGGTGCCGTCCGGCATCAGGCCCTTGCCTTGCGTTGCGCGCACCGCCTGGCACAGATTGGTCTTGCCGGACTTGCAGAACTTGCACTCGCGGCATTCGGCGGTGTACAGCGGGATCACGTGGTCGCCCACTGAAAGAGAGGTCACGCCTTCGCCGACGGCTTCGACGATGCCGCCGCCTTCATGGCCGAGAATGGCCGGGAACACGCCCTCCGGGTCGTCGCCGGACAAGGTGAAGGCGTCGGTGTGGCAGACGCCGCTCGCCACGATGCGCACCAGCACCTCGCCCTTTTGCGGCGGCGCGACGTCGACTTCGACAATTTGCAGCGGCTCTCCGGCGGCAAAGGCCACGGCGGCGCGAGATTTGATAGTCATGATGCCACTCTCCTTGTTCGGCTAGGATTCGTAGCATATCAGAATATTTGATTGTATAAGCGGGGTTGGGCGGGCCGCCCCCTGCTACGAATGTTAGGGCTTGATTAGGCCCCATTGAATTTGCGTTTCTCGGTTGTAGAAGCCGTAGCCATTGGTGGGATACTTGATATTCCCGATGCCAAATTGGTCGATGGCGTCGAGTACTGCAATCATTTTGAATGGGATGTGAATCACGCGAGCTGTGCCATTTGAAATTCGAGTAGCTAGAGCTTGCGGCCAATAATTGGAAAGCTGTGCTGGTGCCAGTATCGATTCGAAGTCTGGATATGCCGCGATGATCGGCATTTGGCACTTATCGACTGCGTAAGTGATTTCGAACGGCACCCAGTCGGTGTCGTTCTTTGTCTCGGCCGTAAGAATGAGTACCATATGCTTGGAGTTTTTCAATCGCGCCACTAGAGCTCGCCGAAGGGTGTCCCTAGTCGACGAGTCTCGAACAGCAGATGTCTTTTCGTGACTATTGATCAGTGAAAAATTTATATTCTTGTTAGCACACCACATCTTCATAGTGTTGTAATACTTTATATCTGAAGCTGTTGGGTTAGTTGTGCCGCCAGCATGAAAGGCTACATAGGTGCCGTTACGGTATGCCACGTTACCTCCAGAAGTTTTCGATTAGGTGAAAATCAATTTCATCAAATCGGTCAGGATGAATCACGATCTCGATATCCAAGGCGACTTGGTTCTTCTTAGTCTCGTTCACGAGCACCAAGAGAATTAGCTGTAGGAGTTGATTGGCGGGCAAGCCGATGCCGGATAATCCAGAGCCGACGAGAGGTATAATCAGTCTTTCGCCTCCAAGCACAACACGAGCTCTTGCGCACAAGCCTTCAAGTGCTCGTACCAAGTCGGGTATCGTCGCGGACGCTTTGAATGTGACAATATCAGTAGTGCATAGCGCGAACAGAAGAAACCGATGTGAATTTGTATTTATAGAGGCCGTGGTGCCGATTGGATATCGGCGCGTCTTTCCGTTAGCACGTTGAATATCTTGTCCTGGTGTATTGGCGAGGTCGACTGTGAGAAGCTGGTCAAACGAGGTTGGATGACCGCCGAAGAATTTGTCAACTACTATTCCGTGCAGCGACTTTGGCGAGACGGGGAGTCCGAGCTTGCTATCAAAAAACTCATTGACTGGGATGGCGAGATATCCGCCATGGTCAAATAAATCACCGAACGAAACGGTGACTTCAGTATTGGAATGGCTAATCTTGAAGCTAAAGGAGCGGTGCTGGTATGCGCGTATGCAAGCAGCTAGGATGCCGATAAAAACGAGCACGAGATAACAAAGAATGCCTTGTGGCTTAATGTCTTGAAAAAAGTAGGACCCCGACTCGACTAGCGTCCAAAGGGCGCTGTAAGCAAAGAATATCTCGACCAAGAATTTTAGTGGGTGACGCTTTATGCCAAGGTAAATGTTGTGTAGTATTTTCATCTGCGAACTGGATTATGAACCACTGGCGTTAAGTATACGCCTGTGCAAGTGTATATTTACCCTTTCTGCATAACTACTGACACCACGTGCTTTTCCATTGATTTCAAACACGTGGTGTTACAGATGCCTGAAATTACTCAGCCAGATGGGATTGTCGCGCCCCGCTTGCTTTGCATGCTGTGCGAGGCGTTGCGGTGCAGTATTACAGCGTACGTATCGGGCAGTGATATGTCAATTGTGTCTGGTGTTTTGTGCGGATTTCACCATCATCGACATCCTCGCGAAATGGCAATGGAGGAGGGCTGCCGCTTTCTTGACTAGCTGGTTGTGGGTGGGCAGGTTTCTACATCCACGAAAAATCAGGTTTTGTCTGTGTTGCTGTTCCTTATGTCGCGAAGTGCTGATGCCAAGCTAGCCCAAACTGGGTGAGGTACTTCGAGCCAATCCATCCAGACATCTACCCGTCGATCTCACGCGCCAAGATGAGGTCGCGCTACTGGCTCAGGCGGCCGGGCCGTATGCGCGGGTCAGGCGAGGTGCACAACTGGCCACTGGCAGGAACAGCGTGGCTGAATCCGGAGCAGGAATTGATGGTTTCAGCCAACGCCGAGTGAATTGAGCTTTATGTCACGCTTGGTGGGGTTTGACGGTGGGCCAAATCAATCCCAACTCAACGCCCCACCAGTCTGATATTCCGTCACCCGCGTCTCGAAGAAGTTCTTTTCCTTCTTCAGGTCAATCATCTCGCTCATCCACGGGAAGGGGTTGTTGGCGTTGGGGTAGAGCGGGTTCAGTCCGATCTGCTGCAGCCGGCGGTTGGCGATGAAGCGCAGGTACTCCTTGAACATCGGGGCGTTGAGGCCCAGCACGCCGCGCGGCATGGTGTCTTCGGCGTACGCGTATTCCAGTTCCACCGCCTGGCGGAACAGGCCGAGCAGTTCCTGCTTGAATGGTTCGGTCCACAGTTGCGGGTTTTCCAGCTTGATCTGGTTAATGAGGTCGATGCCGAAATTGCAGTGCATCGACTCGTCGCGCAGGATGTACTGGTACTGCTCGGCGGCGCCGGTCATCTTGTTTTGGCGGCCGAGCGCGAGGATCTGCACGAAGCCGACGTAGAAGAACAGCCCTTCCATGATGCAGGCGAACACGATCAGCGATTTGAGCAACTGCTGGTCGGCATGCTGGGTGCCGGTCTTGAAGGCCGGGTCGCACAGGGTATCGATGAAGGGGATCAGGAATTCGTCCTTGGCGCGGATCGAGCCGATCTCGTGGTAGGCGTTGAATACCTCGCCTTCGTCCAGCCCCAGCGATTCGACGATGTACTGGTAGGCGTGGGTGTGGATCGCCTCGTCGAATGCCTGGCGCAGCAGGAACTGCCGGCATTCGGGCGAGGTGATGTGGCGGTAGGTGCCCAGCACGATATTGTTGGCGGCCAGGCTGTCGGCGGTGGTGAAGAAGCCGAGGTTGCGCTTGACGATGCGCATCTCGTCACTGCTCAACTGCCCGGTCTTCCACTGTTCGATGTCGCGCTGCATGTTGATTTCCTGCGGCATCCAGTGGTTGGCGCACTGGGCGAGGTATTTGTCCCACGCCCACTTGTGCGCGAAGGGCACCAGCTGGTTGACGTCGGTCGCGCCGTTGATCACCCGCTTGTCGACGGCGTTGACGCGGCCGGCGGCCGGGGCGGGGGTGGCGGCGCGGGTTTCTTCTTCAAAATGCAGCATGGGCTTTCCTGTGTTTTCAGTTGGCCGGGATGGTGCGCGGCGCAAACGGCGCCACCACCACCTGGCTCAGGTTGTCTATCTTCCAGACGTTTTTCATGTGGGCGAAGTCGCGCGTTTGCGCGTCACCCAGCTCCACGGTCGGCCTGAAGTCCATCTGGACCTGCACCTGGCCGAGGTACACCGCCTTGCCCGCCTCGACGGTAAAGGGGGTATTGAGCGTGAAGCTCCTGATCTGCGTGAACGCGTTGCCGAACGGGCCGGTGTCGGTCGGCCAGTAGCCGTACGCGCGGGTCAGCTCGTAACGGCCGGCGGGCAGGGTGAGCAGTTCCAGCTTGCCCTCGGCCATGTCGCCGTTCGGGCCGAACACGGTGTCGGTGCCCATGCTGGCGTACACATTGCCCGACAGGGTATTGGTAAGCCCGCGCCATTCAACGCTGGCGCTCGAACGGCTGGCGTCCTGCGTGCGGCCGGTCAGCGAGAAGATCGCGTAGCCTTCGCCCGGCGGCGGGTTGAGCGAACCTTGCAGGCGGTCGGCCATCGTCGTGCAGCCGGTGGCGAACAAGACGGGGAGCAGGGCAGCGAGGGTGCGCATGGTTTTGTCCTTTCGATTGGATGGTTTCAAACAGCGTACCCCCGTTGTAGCCCCGCTAGCCGCTTACTGGCACGCCTCGCAGTCGGGGTTGTCGATCGAGCAGAAGCGCGCCTCAGGCTCGGGGGCGGTCGGCACGGCGTTGAGCTCGCCACCGCGGCCGGTCGACTTCTCGGCGCTGGTGGCGGCCAGCGTGCGCAGGTAGTAGGTGGTCTTCAGCCCCTTCAGCCACGCGAGCTTGTAGAGCTCGTCGAGCAGCTTGCCGGAGGCGCCGGCCACGTACAGGTTGAGGCTCTGCGCCTGGTCGATCCACTTCTGGCGGCGGCTGGCGGCCTCCACCAGCCACTTGGCGTCGATCTCGAAGGCGGTCACGTACAGGGCTTTCAGCTCACCCGGCACGCGGTCGATGCGGCCGAGGCTACCGTCGAAGTACTTGAGGTCGGCGACCATCACCTCGTCCCACAGCCCGGCGGCCTTCAGGTCGCGCACCAGGTGTTCGTTGATCACGGTGAACTCGCCGGACAGGTTCGATTTGACGAACAGGTTCTGGTAGGTCGGCTCGATGCTGGCCGACACGCCGACGATGTTGGAGATGGTCGCGGTCGGCGCGATGGCCAGGCAGTTCGAGTTGCGCATGCCGTGGCGGGCGATGCGTTCGCGCAAGGGTTGCCAGTTGAGCGTCTCGCTGCGGTCCATCTCCAGCAGGCCGCCGCGCGCCTCGGCGAGCAGCGCGATGCTGTCCTGCGGCAGGATGCCGCGCGACCACAGGCTGCCCTCGTAGCTCGGGTAGCGGCCACGCTCCTCGGCAAGCATGGTCGACGCCCAGTACGCGTGGTAGGCCACGCGCTCCATCGCGCGGTCGGCGAACGCCACCGCCGCGTCGCTCGCGTACGGGATGCGCAGGCGGTGCAGGCAGTCCTGGAACGCCATGATGCCCAGGCCCACCGGGCGGTGGCGCAGGTTGGCGTTGCGCGCCTTGTCGACCGGGTAGTAGTTGAGGTCGATCACGTTGTCGAGCATGCGCATGGCGGTGCTGACGGTGCGCGCGAGGTGCGCGTCGTCGAGCTCGCCGCTGTCGGTCAGGTGGGCGGCGAGGTTGACCGACCCCAGGTTGCACACGGCGATCTCGTCGGCCGAGGTGTTCAGCGTGATCTCGGTGCACAGGTTGGAGCTGTGCACCACGCCCAGGTGCTGCTGCGGGCTGCGCAGATTGCACGGGTCCTTGAAGGTCAGCCACGGGTGGCCGGTCTCGAACAGCATGGTCAGCATCTTGCGCCACAGCGTGGTGGCCGGCAGCGTGCGGTAGACGGCCAGCTTGCCCGCGCGGCCCAGCGCCTCGTAGTGGGCGTAGCGCGCCTCGAACGCGGCGCCGGTCAGCTCGTGCAGGTCCCCCGTCTCGGCCGGGCTGAACAGGCTCCATTCTTCGCCTGCGATCACCCGCTTCATGAAGAGGTCGGGGATCCAGTTGGCGCTGTTCATGTCGTGCGCGCGGCGGCGCTCGTCGCCGGTGTTCTTGCGCAGCTCGAGGAATTCCTCGATGTCGGCGTGCCAGGTCTCGAGGTAGGCGCACACCGCGCCCTTGCGCTTGCCGCCCTGGTTGACCGCCACCGCGGTGTCGTTGACCACCTTCAGGAACGGGATCACGCCCTGGCTTACGCCATTGGTGCCGCGGATATGGCTGCCCAGCGCGCGCACCGGCGTCCAGTCGTTGCCGAGGCCCCCGGCAAACTTGGAGAGCAGCGCGTTGTCCTTGATGCCGTCGAAGATGCCTTCCAGGCTGTCGGCGAGGGTGGTCAGGTAACAGCTGGAGAGCTGGCTGTGGCGGGTGCCGGCGTTGAACAGCGTCGGCGTCGAGCTCATGAAGTCGAAGCTGGAGAGCAGTTCGTAAAACTCGATGGCGCGCGCCTCGCGGTCGGTTTCATTCAGCGCCAGCCCCATCGCCACCCGCATGAAGAACACCTGCGGCAGTTCGCTGCGCACGCCCGCCACATGCAGGAAGTAGCGGTCGGCCAGCGTCTGCAGGCCCAGGTAGCCGAACTTCAGGTCGCGAGAAGGCTTGAGCGCGGCGCCCAGGCGTGCGAAGTCGAAGCTGGCGAGTTCGGGGTTGAGCAAGCCGGCGTCGATATTGCCGCGGATGCTGCGCACGAGCGCGTGCGGGTAGGCGGCGGCCATGCCGGCCTGGCTGACCGGCTCGCAGAGCACTTCGGCGCGCAGCGCGCCCAGCAGCAAGCGCGCGGTCACGTAGTCGTACGCCGGGTCCTGCTCGATGCGGGCGCGCGCGGCGAGCACCGCCGAGCGCGACACTTCCTCAGCCGCGACGCCGTCGTACAGGTTCTTCAGGGTGTCGGCGAGCAATGCCTCGACGTCAGCTTCCGGCAGGCCCGCGCAGGCGGCGGCAACCTCGGCGCGCAGCGCGGCGACGTCCAGCGGCGCGTGGCGGCCGTCGGCGTGCACCACCGTCAGCGCCGGTACGGCCTCGGCGGCCGGCTCGGCAGCCTCGGCAGCGCGCGCCTTGGCGTGCGCTTCGCGGTACAGCACGTAGGCGCGGGCGACGTCGTGTTCACCCGCGCGCATCAGCGCGAGCTCGACCTGGTCCTGGATCTCCTCGATATGGATGGCGCCGCCGTCGGGCTTCCTGCGCATCAGCGCGCCGACCGCGGTTTCGGTCAGGCGGGCGACCTTGTCGCGCAGGCTGGCCGACGCGGCGTGGCTGCCACCGGCGACCGCCAAAAAGGCCTTGCTCACCGCGATCGAGATCTTCACCGGCTCGAAGGCGACCACGTCGCCGTTGCGGCGGATGGTCATGTAGTGGATGACGTCGGCCGCGGGCGCGGCGGCGCGGCCCATCTCGGTCGCCAGTTGGCTGTCTACGGTCGATTGCATCGAAGCTCTCCGCATGGTGGCAGCGGCACCCGCCACTACACCACATATTGTGTTTGATGGTTATTGATGCGCAAATGGTAGTGTCGCTGCAGGGCGTTCGCAAGGCTTGACATGACGTATAAATACGCAAGCCCTTGTGGCGGCTGGCTTTGCGGCGCGAAAAATTTTTTCAGACAGGATAAAGACGCGCTGTTTCAGCGATATTGCGGTGGCGAATTTGCATCAGCACTACATGTAGTGGGTGTATCGCAGACGGCGGACAAACAAAAACCCGGCGTAAAGCCGGGTTTTGTCGCGGGGCGGGCAGGGCGCTTACGGTTCGAGCCAGATCAGGCTCGCCATGCGGCCGGTGACGCCGTCGCGCCGGTACGAGAAGAAACGATCGCGCTCGATCACCGTGCAGTGTTCGCCGCCGCTGACATCGGTGACGCCCGCCTCGGCCAGGCGCTGGCGGGCGAGCAGGTAGATGTCGGCAAGGTACTTGCCCTCGCCGATGTCGCTGAACGCTGCGGCCGCTTCGGTCGCGTGCGCGACAAAGTGCGCGCGGACCTCGGCGCCGACCTCGAACGCGTCCGGGCCGATGGCGGGGCCGAGCCAGGCGAGGATCTCGCCGGGGGGTACGCCCATCGCGGCGACGGTCGCCTCGAGCACGCCGTCGGCCAGGCCGCGCCAGCCGGCGTGCGCGGCGCCGACGACCGAGCCCGCCTTGTCGCAGAACAGCACCGGCAGGCAGTCGGCGGTCATCACCACGCAGACGGCACCCGCGCCGTGCGCGACGCTGGCGTCGGCGTCCGGCACCGTGCCACCCAGCTTGCCGGCGTCGACCACGTGCACGCCGTGCACCTGGTTGAGCCAGGCCGGCTCGGCCGGCAGGTGCGCGCGCAGTGCCTCGCGGTTATGGGCGACGGCGAGCGCGTCGTCCCCCACGTGCATCGCCAGGTTGAAGCTGGCCCACGGCGCCTGGCTCTCGCCGCCGGCACGGGTGGTCACCAGCGTGCGTACGCGGGAGGGCGCCGCCCAGCCGGCCGACAGGTACTCAGTCGCGGACATACAACACCTCCACGTCGCCGTCGTCCTCGTCGTCCCACTCTTCGTCGTCTTCCCAGTCTTCGCCCGCGCTGAGCATCTCGCCCGTCTCGCCGCGCAGCACGGCGAGCAGCGACTTCATGTCGTCGGGCAGGCGCGCGGTCCAGTTCATGGTCTGGCCGCTGACCGGGTGGACGAGCGAGAGCTTGTACGCGTGCAGCGCCTGGCGGCCGAGCGCCTTCACGGCCTCGCTGGCTGCCTCGTCCATCTTGTGGCGCGGGTTGCCGTACACCGGGTCACCGGCGAGCGGGTGGCCGGCCTCGCGCATGTGCACGCGGATCTGGTGGGTGCGGCCGGTTTCCAGGCGGCACTCGATATAGCTGTGGTAGGGGAAGCGTTCGAGCACGCGCACGTGGGTGATCGCCTGCTTGCCGCCGAACTTCACCACCGCCATGCGCAGGCGGTTGTGCGGGTCGCGGCCGATCAGGGTGTCGATCTTGCCGTCGAACGGCACCACGCCGTCGGCGATCGCACGGTAGATGCGCTTGACGCTGCGCGCCTGCATCTGGCGCACCAGCTCGGTCTGCGCGGGCACGGTGCGCGCGACCACCATCAGGCCGCTGGTTTCCTTGTCCAGCCGGTGCACGATGCCGGCGCGCGGTACGCGGGTAATTTCCGGGTAGTGAAAGAGCAGGGCGTTCAAAAGCGTGCCCGACCAGTTGCCGGAAGCCGGGTGCACCACCATGCCGGCGGGCTTGTTGACGACCAGGATGTGCTCGTCCTGGTAGATCACGTTCAGCGGCAGGTCTTCCGGCTGGTAGGCGGCTTCCTCGGGCAGTTCGACCGCCTCGACGCGCACGGTTTCGTCGCCCATCAGCTTGGTCTTGCCGGCGACCACCTTGCCGTCGACGGTGACGAGGCCGTCCTTGATCCACTGGGTCAGCCGGCTGCGCGAGTACTCGGGCAGCAGCTTGGCGAGCGCGCCGTCGAGGCGCTCGCCGGCGAACGAGAACGGCACGGTCAGTTCGCGTGCCGCGAGACTCCCGTTTTCTTCCGGGATGTCGTTATAATCGTCGCCATCGAAATAAGGATTGGTCATGAAAAGATATCTTGCTGCGGTGTTGATGGTGGCGGGCCTCGCCGGGTGCGCCTCAACCAGCGAACCGAACGACGAGACGCGTGGCTGGACGGTCGAGAAGATCTACGGCGAAGCGAAGGATGAGTTGAACAGCGGTAATTATACGCGCGCAATCAAACTCTACGAAACGCTGCAGGCGCGCTACCCGTACGGCCGTTACGCCCAGCAGGCGCTGATGGATCAGGCGTACACCCACTACAAGGACCAGGAGCCTGAACTGGCGCTCGCCGCGGCCACCCGCTTCATCCGCCTGTATCCGGCGCACCCCAACCTCGACTACATGTACTACCTGAAGGGCCTCGTCTACTACAACGACGATAGCACGACGCTCGCCAAGTGGGCGGGGCAGGACATGAGCGAGCGCGACCCGCGCGCCGCGCACGAGGCGTTCAACGCCTTCCGCGAGCTGACCGTGCGCTTCCCGCAAAGCCCGTACAGCGCGGACGCGACCGAGAAGATGCAGCAACTGGTCGCCGCCCTCGGTGGCCACCAGATGCACGTCGCCCGCTACTACATGAAGCGCGGCGCGTGGCTGGCCGCCGCCAACCGTGCGCAGGACGTGGTCAAGGAGTACAGCAACACCGGCCACAACGAAGAGGCGCTGGCAATCATGGTGGTCGCCTACGACAAGCTGGGCATGAAGGACCTGTCGGCCGACTCGGCTCGCGTACTCAAGCTCAACTACCCGAACAGCCAGTGGCTGCAGCAGCCGTGGCAAGTCAAGGAAGTCGCGTGGTGGAAGTTCTGGTAAGCCGGTTGTCCGGCGCCTGAAGGACAGACAGGGCGGCCCGCAACGGCGGGCGCCCTTTTTTTGCGCGTAGAAGCAGGAAGGGACGACCATGAAGGCGATGCTGATCAACCGCTGTGGCGGGGTGGACGTATTCGAGGAGGCGACGCTGACGCGGCCGCACCCGGGGCCGAACGAGGTGCGCATCCGGGTGATGGCCACCAGCGTGAACCCGATCGACTGCAAGATCCGTGCGGGTGCGGTGCCGCTCTCGCCGGCGTTCCCGGCGCTGTTGCAGGGCGACGTCGCCGGCATCGTCGACGCGGTCGGCGACGGGGTGACCTCTTTTGCAGCAGGCGACGCGGTGTTCGGCCTGATCGGCGGCCTGCGCTCGCACCAGGGCGCGCTCGCCGAATACGTGCTGGCCGACGCGCGCCTGCTGGCCAGGAAGCCCGACGCGCTCGACATGGTCGAGGCGGCTGCGCTGCCGGTGGTCGCGCTCACCGCGTGGGAGGGCTTGATCGAGCGCGCAAGGGTAAGCCCGGGGCAGGGCGTGCTGGTGCAGGGCGGCGCCGGCGGCGTCGGCCACATTGCGGTGCAGATCGCGCGCGCGGCCGGCTGCCGCGTCACGGCGACGGTGTCCGGCAAGGAGAAGGGCAGACTTGCGCGCCGGCTGGGCGCCGATGAAGTCGTCTACTACCGCGACGAGCCGGTCGCATCTTACGTTGCAAGGCTGACCGGCGGGCGCGGTTTCGACGTGGTGTTCGACAGCGTGGGGGGCGCGTCGCTCGACGCGTCGTTTGCCGCCGCCGCGCCGGGCGCTCAGGTGGTTGCCATCGCCGCGCGCTCGACGCACGACCTCTCGCCGTTGCACGGCAAGGGGCTCACCCTGTCGGTGGTGTTCTCGCTGTCGCCCTTCGTGCACGGCGGCTCGCTTGCCCGCGTCGGCGAGCGGCTCGCGCGCATCGCGCAACTGGCGGACGCCGGCCTGCTGCGCCCGCATATCGATCCGCACACGTTTTCGCTGACGCAGGTAGCCGACGCGCACCGACTGGTCGAATCGGGCGGCGCCGAGGGTAAGGTGGTCGTGCGTGTAGGCGTCTGACGTGAGGGGTGGCGCCTGGCGACAGGGCGGGCGTCGACAAGGCCGGCGCTGGCCGGCTTGTGCGCCCGGAGGGTGGATGGCAGAAAAAACAAACGCCCCGTCAAGGGGCGTTTGGCGTTGGCTGGCCTTGAGGCCGGCCGTCTGGGCTTAGACCGCCTCTTCGCCGGTCTCGCCGGTGCGGATGCGCACCACCTGTTCGACCGGGTAGACGAAGATCTTGCCGTCGCCGATCTTGCCGGTGCGAGCCACCGCGATGATCGCCTCGATCGCGCGTTCGACCAGGTCGTCGCCGAGAACCACCTCGATCTTCACCTTGGGCAGGAAGTCGACCACGTATTCGGCGCCGCGGTAGAGTTCGGTGTGGCCCTTCTGGCGGCCGAAACCCTTGACCTCGGTGACGGTCAGCCCGTTGATGCCAATCTCGGACAGCGCCTCGCGCACTTCGTCGAGCTTGAACGGCTTGATGACGGCTTCAATTTTCTTCATCGGTTTCTCCAGGTAAAGCTATCGGGCGATCGTATCGCCGGCGCGCGGATATGACCTATACAATGCTGAAAAGCATCCGCGTGCCTTATAAAAAAAGCCATTATCCTGTATTATTACGCGCTTCCCTGATATTTGTCGCGGGTGTCGAATGTCTTACCTTCTCAAGCTGCAGGGCGGTGCTGCCTTGTCCTCGTTCCGTCTGGAAAAACTGCTGGAAAGCGCGAGTGAAGCTGGCCTGCCGCCGCTGGCCATCGCCGCCGAGTTCTGGCACTTCGCCGAATGCTCGGCCGAACTCTCGGCCGGCGAGCTTGAGACGCTGCAAAAGCTGCTGGTCTACGGCGACGCGCCGCTCGCAGCGCGCCCCGACGGCGAACTCTTCCTGGTGACGCCGCGCCTGGGCACACTCTCGCCGTGGGCGTCCAAGGCCACCGATATCGCGCAGCACTGCGGCCTGGAGAAAGTCGGCCGCATCGAGCGCGGCACCGCCTACTACGTGAAGTCGGCGTCGCCGCTGGACGAAGCGGCGCGTGCGCGCGTCGCCGCCTTGCTGCACGACCGCATGACCGAGACGGTGTTGCCGGGCCTTGACGACGCGGCGCGCCTGTTCGTGCATATCGAGCCGCAGCCCTTGACCTCGGTTGACGTGATCGGCGGCGGGCGTGACGCGCTGCTGGCCGCCAACGGCGAACTGGGTCTTGCGCTGTCGGCCGACGAAGTCGACTACCTGGTCGAAAACTTCACCCGCATCGGCCGCAACCCGACCGACGTCGAGCTGATGATGTTCGCGCAGGCGAACTCCGAGCACTGCCGCCACAAGATCTTCAACGCGTCGTTCACCGTCGACGGCGAAGAGAAGGCCAAGTCGCTGTTCCGCATGATCCGCGACACCCACGATGCGCACCCGGAAGGCACGCTGGTCGCGTACTCCGACAACGCCTCCGTGATCGAGGGCGGCTTCATCGACCGCTTCTACCCGACGGCCGGCGACAACAGCTACGCCTTCAACCGCGAGCCGACCGCCATCCTGATGAAGGTCGAGACGCACAACCACCCGACCGCGATCGCGCCGTTCGCGGGCGCCGCCACCGGCTCCGGCGGCGAGATCCGCGACGAGGGCGCGACCGGCCGCGGCTCGCGCCCGAAGGCGGGCCTGACCGGTTTCACCGTCTCCAACCTGAACATCCCGGGCTTCACCCAGCCGTGGGAGCGCTACAGCGACAATCAGGCCGAATACGGCCGCCCAGACCGCATCGCGTCGCCCCTGCAGATCATGCTGGACGGCCCGATCGGCGGCGCCGCGTTCAACAACGAATTCGGTCGCCCGAACCTGACCGGCTACTTCCGCACCTTCGAAGAGCTGTACGCGGGCGAGATGCGCGGCTACCACAAGCCGATCATGATCGCCGGCGGCGTCGGCAACATCCAGGTTGCGCAAATCCACAAGAACCGCATCCCGGTCGGCGCCTTGCTGATCCAGCTGGGCGGGCCGGGCCTGCTGATCGGCCTGGGTGGCGGTGCCGCCTCGTCGATGGATACCGGCGCCAATAGCGCCGACCTCGACTTCGACTCGGTGCAGCGCGGTAACCCCGAAATCGAGCGCCGTTGCCAGGAAGTGATCGACCGCTGCTGGCAACTGGGCGAGCAGAACCCGATCCAGTCCATCCACGACGTCGGCGCCGGCGGCCTCTCCAACGCCTTCCCCGAACTCGTCAACGACGCCGGCCGCGGCGCGATCTTCGAACTGCGCAAGGTCAACCTCGAAGACAAGGGGATGACGCCGATGCAGATCTGGTCGAACGAGTCGCAGGAACGCTACGTGCTGGCGGTGACCCCGGACGACCTGGAAACCTTCCGCGCGATCTGCGAGCGCGAGCGTTGCCCGTTCGCCGTGCTCGGCACCGCGACCGAAGAAGGCCACCTGCAGGTGCGTGACGACGTGTTCGGCAACAATCCGGTCGACATGCCGATGGACGTCTTGCTGGGCAAGCCGCCGCGCATGCAGCGCGACGTTAAGCGCGTCGAACGCGAGACCGTGGTGTTCGACGCCGCGCGCTTCCCGCTGAAGGAAACCGCTTACCGCGTGCTGCGCCTGCCGGCCGTCGCCGACAAGAGCTTCCTGATCACCATCGGCGACCGCAGCGTCGGCGGCATGACCGCGCGCGACCAGATGGTCGGCCGCTGGCAGGTGCCGGTCGCCGACGTGGCCGTCACCACCATGGGCTTCAACTCCTACCGCGGCGAAGCGATGGCGATGGGCGAGCGCACGCCGGCCGCGCTGCTGAGCGCGCCCGCGTCCGGCCGCCTGGCGGTCGGCGAGGCGCTGACCAATATCGCGGCGAGCTTTGTCGGCAATATCGGCAACGTCAAGCTGTCGGCCAACTGGATGGCCGCCGCCGGCCACCCGGGCGAAGACGCGGCGCTGTACGACACCGTCGAGGCCGTCTCCAAACTGTGCCAGCAGGTCGGCGTCAGCATCCCGGTCGGCAAGGACTCGCTGTCGATGAAGACGGTGTGGAAAGAGGGCGACGAGCAGAAAGCGGTCACCGCGCCGCTGTCGCTGATCGTCTCCGCCTTCTCGCCGGTCGAGGATGTGCGCAAGACCGTCACCCCGGAGCTGAAGTCCGACAAGGACACCGACCTGATCCTGATCGACCTGGGCTACGGCCGCTGCCGCCTGGGCGGCCCGGCTTACGGCCAGGTCTGGAAGGCGATGGAAGGCCGCTCACCAGACGTGGAAAGCCCGCTGCAACTGGCCAGCTTCTTCGACGCGATGCAGTCGCTGCTGCGCGACAACATGGTGCTGGCGTACCACGACCGCTCGGACGGCGGCCTGTTCGCGACGCTCGCCGAGATGATGTTTGCCGGACGCGTCGGCATCAGCATCGACCTGCAGGAACTGGTGATCGAGCGGCGCAACACCCAGCGCTATATCGCCGACTTCGTGCAGCCGACGCCGGAAGCGGCGACGCACGGCCGCATCATGCGCGTGCTGTTCAACGAGGAACTCGGCGCGGTGCTGCAGGTGAAGAAGGCGCACACCTCCGAGGTGATCTCGCGCTTCATGAAGGCCGGCATCGGCCGCGAGCTGTTCGTGCTGGGCAAGATCAACAGCAAGGACCGCTTCGTGATCAAGCACCGTGGCGAGGAGCTGTTCAACGAGCCGCGCACCGACCTGCAGCGCGCGTGGAGCGAGACCAGCTACCGCATGCAGCGCCTGCGCGACAACCCGGCGTGCGCCGACAGCGAATACCTGCTGCTCTCGGACAACAAGAGCCGCGGCCTGTTCGCCGAACTCACCTTCGAGCCGACCGAAAACCCGGCCGCGCCTTACCTGAACCTCGGCGCGCGACCACGCATCGCCGTACTGCGCGAGCAGGGCGTCAACGGCCAGCTCGAGATGGCGGCCGCGTTCAACCGCGCCGGCTTCGAGGCGGTCGACGTGCACATGAGCGACATCATCGCCGGGCGCACCCGCCTGTCCGACTTCAAGGGCCTTGCCGCCTGCGGCGGCTTCAGCTACGGCGACGTGCTGGGCGCGGGCGAGGGCTGGGCGAAGAGCATCCTGTTCAACCCGCGTGCGCGCGACGAGTTCGCCGCCTTCTTCGGCCGCGACGACAGCTTCGCGCTGGGCGTGTGCAACGGCTGCCAGATGATGTCCAACCTGTCCGAGATCATCCCGGGCGCCGAGGCGTGGCCGAAGTTCAAGCGCAACGCGTCCGAGCAGTTTGAGGCACGCTTCACCATGGTTGAAGTGCCGGCGTCGGCGTCGCTGTTCCTGGCCGACATGGCGGGCAGCCAGCTGCCGGTGGTGGTCAGCCACGGCGAAGGCCGCGCGGTGTTCGCGCCGGGCGCGCAGGCGGAGGTGGCGGTTGCGCTGCGCTACGTCGACTTCGGCGGCCGTCCGACCGAGACCTACCCGATGAACCCGAACGGCTCGCCCGCCGGCATCACCGGCGTGACGACGGCCGACGGCCGCTTCACCATCATGATGCCGCACCCGGAGCGTACCTTCCGGACCGTGCAGATGAGCTGGCACCCGGAGGGCTGGGGCGAGAACGGCGCCTGGTTCCGCATGTTCGCCAACGCGCGGCGCTGGGTCGGTTAAGCCACCGGCACGGCAGGGGAGCCTTCAAGGCTCCCCTTTTTCTTTTATCCAGATTTGTTTACAGCCGCCCCCGTGGCGATTTAATATACATCGATCGGTAATCGGCGGCATGCCGCCTTGCCGGGAGGAGCCAGGCGCGCACATCCCGCCAGACAAAAGACACTGCAGCAGCAGGGCAACATGAATACAACCATCACAGCCAATTTGCCGGTTCTGGACGAGGTGTGCCGTCTGGTCGGTTTCAGCGCTTCGCATGCGGCTTGCCTTGCCGAGCACGGCGCGAATCTTGCGTGCGCCGACGACGCCTTCGGCCACCGCTATTTCGGCTACCTGCTCGAAGCGGCACCGCCGCTGGAGACGCTGACGCGCAAGCTCGGCCCGGCGCTGCGCGCCCTGATCGACGGCCAGCAACGCCACCACGAGCAGTTGTTTGCCCTCCCGCTGGACGCCGCTGCGCAGGAAAGGGCAGCCGCGATGGGGCGCATCCACGGCAAGCTCGGCCTGTGCCCGTCCTTGCTGGCCGGCCTCTCGGAAGTGCATGTGCGCGCCGTCGACCAGGCCCTGCACGGTTTGCGCCTCGACGAGGCCGTGCGCGGCGAAGTGCGCGAAGCCGCCCGCCGCCGCATCCAGATCGACCTGCTGATGCAGGTGTCCGCCTGCCGCTCGCTCGCATCGAACACCGTTTCCGCCCCCGCCGCGCGCGCCTTGCCGCCTGGCTGGCTGGCGGAGCTGGCCGGCCTGGACACCGCGCTGACCCCGGCCTTGTTGTGCGACAGCGCCCAACGTCACGGAATGTCGCTTGCCTGTTACGCCTTGCCCGGCGCGCACCGCGTCAGCGGCGCGCAGCGCTTGCTGCCGGACGCGGCGCTGCGTGCCGCACTCGACGCGGCATCGGCCGGGCAGCCCTGGCACGGCGAGGGTGCGCTGTGCGTCGGCACGCCCGGCCCCGCACCGCGCTTTGCCTTGCTGGCGGCCGGGCTGGATAACGACGCGCAGACGCTGGCCCAGCTCAAGCTTGTTGCCGCCCTGCTGGGCAACCCCGCACAGCCCGAGTCGCAGGCGAGCGAACGGCTCACCTATGTTTCGCAACACGACCTGACCACCGCCTTGCCGAACCGGCAGCGCCTGCTCGAACTGATCGACGCGCTGCAGGTGCCGGCGCGCTGGCTGATCGTGGTCGCGCTCGACGGTTTTCACGAACTGAACGCGCGTCTGGGGCACGCGCAGGGCGACGAGTTGCTGCGCCAGTGCGCGCGCCGGCTCGACCGCCTGAGCCGGCACTGCGGCGGCACCGCGCGGATAGGCGCGGCGCGCTTTGCCGTGTACGGCGACAGTGCCCGCGAAGCCGTCGACGCCGTGCTCGAGCGGGTGGTCGCCGCGCTGACGCTGCCGATCAAGCTGGGCATCGAGTCGGTCGAGCTTTCCGTCAGCGCCGGCATCGTCGTCGACAAGGGCGAACGCAGCGACGCCTCGGCGATGTTGCGCCGGGCTGATCTCGCGCTGATCCGCGCAAGACAAGGCGGCGGGGGCGGCTGGCACTATTACGACGAGGCGATGGATATCGAGATCCGCCGCCTGCACAAGCTGCGCGCCGACTTTGCGCTGGCGCTGGAGGCGGGCGAGCTCGCGCTCTTCTACCAGCCCAAGATCAACCTGGTCAGCCACCGCGTGACCGGCGTCGAGGCGCTGGTGCGCTGGCGGCAAAACGGCCGCTTCGTCCCGCCGGGCGTGTTCTTTCCGGCGATCGAGACCTGCGACCTGATGCGCCGCCTCGACGCTTGGGTGCTCGCCGAGGCGGTGGCCAGCCTTGCGCGCTGGCAGTCGGCCGGGCGCAAGCTGTCGATGAGCGTCAACGTGTCTGCGCTGTCGCTCAAGCACGAGAGCTTCCTGCCGCTCATCGAGGGCTTGCTCGAACACCATACGCTGGAGGCGGACTCGCTGGAGATCGAGGTGCTGGAGACCCTGTCGCAGCAGGAGGCGACGCAGATCGCCGGCAAGCTCTCGCGCTGCCGAGAACTCGGCCTGCGCGTCGCGCTCGACGACTTCGGCACAGGCGCGTCGTCCTTGGTGCACCTGCAGCAACTGCCTTTTGACACGATCAAGATCGACCAGCGTTTCGTGCGCATCCTGATCGACTCGCCCGAGAACGAGGCGATCATCCGCAGCATGGTTGCCTACGCCGGCCACACCCGCCGCCGGCTGGTGGCCGAGGGCATCGAGAGCCAGGCGATCTGGCAGCGGCTGCTCGAATTGGGGTGCGAAGACGGGCAGGGCTACGAGATCTCGCCGCCGATGTCGGCCGAGACGCTCGAGCTCTGGCTTGAGGACTGGCGCTGCTCCGAGGAGGTCGCCGCCTGACCAAGAAAAAACCGGGGCAAGCCCCGGTTTTTTCTTGCGAGCCCAGCGCTTACAGGCCGGCTTCGACCAGCTCCTCGCGGGTGAGCAGGAACACGAAGCCGTCGCCGCTGCTGGTCTCGAGCCAGGTGAACGGCAGGGCCGGGTAGGCGGCCTCGAGCACGTCGCGGTTGTGGCCGACCTCGACCAGCAGCACGCCCTTGGGGTTGAGCAGACGGCTTGCCTCGGCGAGGATCACGCGGGTCGCGTCGAGCCCGTCGCGGCCGGAACCCAGCGCGATTTCCGGTTCGTGCAGGTACTCGGGCGGCAGCTCGTCGACCGACTCCTCGTCCACGTACGGCGGGTTGGAGACGATCAGGTCGTACGTCTCCTCCAGCCCCTCGGTCATGTCGGTGTGGATCAGCTGGATCTGTTCATCCAGGCCGTAGTGTTCGACATTGATCGCGGCGACTTCCAGCGCATCGAGCGAGATGTCGACCGCGTCGACTTCGGCGTCCGGGTAGTGGTGCGCGAGCTGGATGGCCAGGCAGCCGGAGCCGGTGCACAGGTCGAGCGCGCGGTGCACGAGCTCGGGGTGCTCGATCCACGGCGTGAGGGGCTCACCCAGGAGTTCGTAGATGAAGGAGCGGGGCACCAGCACGCGCTCGTCGACGTAGAAGCTGAATTCACCCTGCCACGCCTCGTGCGTGAGGTAGGCGACCGGCACGCGCTCGAGCGCGCGCCGTGCGATCGCGTCGAGCACGGTCGTCACTTCGCTGGGCAGCAGGCGGGCGTCGAGGTAGGGCTCGAGCGTGTCGATCGGCAGCTTGAGCAGCGACAGGATCAGGTAGGCGGCTTCGTCGTGCGCGTTGTCGGTGCCGTGGCCGTAGCTCAGCCCGGCCTCGTTGAAGCGCGACACCGCAAAGCGCAGCAAGTCGCGTACCGTGGTCAGTTCCTTGGCGGCTTGTTCGTACATGTTTTTACGTTTCCAGTGAGAAGGGCGTGCCCCAGGCACGCCCGCAAAGGGAAGGGCAGGCGCGTCAGAACGGCAGTTCGGCGTCGGTGACGGCGGCGAGCACCTGCCTGAAGTTGGCCTTGATGCGCTCGAGCGCGTCGGCATTGTCGGCCTCGAAGCGCAGCACGATCACCGGCGTGGTGTTCGACGCACGCGCGAGGCCGAAGCCGTCCTGGTATTCGACGCGCAGGCCGTCCAGCGTGATGACCTCTTCAGCACCGTCAAAGCGCGCGCTCTGCTGCAGGCGCTCGATCAGCGCGTGGTTCTCGCCCTCGGCCGAGAGCTTGATGTTGAGCTCGGGGGTCGACACCGCGTTGGGCAGCGCGTTCAGCAGCGCAGACGGATCTTCCACCCTGGAGAGGATCTCCAGGAGGCGGGCGCCGGCGTACAGGCCGTCGTCGAAACCGTACCAGCGTTCCTTGAAGAACACGTGGCCGCTCATCTCGCCGGCCATCAGCGCGCCGGTCTCCTTGATCTTGGCCTTGATGAAACTGTGGCCGGTACGGCACATCACCGGTACGCCGCCGTTGTCGCGGATCCACGGCGCGAGCAGGCGGGTCGACTTCACGTCGTAGATCACCTGCGCGCCCGGGTTGCGCTCGAGCACGTCGGCGGCGAACAGCATCAGCTGGCGGTCCGGCCAGATGATGTTGCCTTCCTTGGTGACCACGCCCAGCCGGTCGCCGTCGCCGTCGAAGGCGAGGCCGATCTCGGCGTCGGTCTTGGCCAGGGCCACGGTGACGTCCTGCAGGTTCTCCGGCTTGGCCGGGTCCGGATGGTGGTTGGGGAAGTTGCCGTCGACTTCGCAGAAGAGCTCGCGCACCTTGCAGCCAAGGCGGCGGTACAGCGTCGGCGCGAAGGCGCCGGCGACGCCGTTGCCGCAGTCGATGACGACGTTCATCGGGCGTGCGAGCTTGATGTCGCCGGTGATGCGGTCAAGGTAGGCGGCACTGATGTCCTGCTCGCGGTAGCCGCCATCTCCGGTAGCTAACTCGCCCGTCTCGATGCGGCGCAATAGCGCCTGGATCTCGTCGCCGGAGAGCGTGCCGCCGGCCATCATCATCTTGAAGCCGTTGTACTCGGGCGGGTTGTGGCTGCCGGTCACCATCACGCCGGAGAGGGTGCCCAGCTCGTACGCGGCAAAATACAGCATGGGCGTGGCGACACGGCCGACGTCGATCACGTCGACACCTGCGGCGCGGATGCCGTCGGACAGCGAACGGGACAGGTCGGGGCCGGACAGGCGGCCGTCGCGGCCGACCACCAGCGCGGCAACACCCTGTTCGCGCGCGAGCGAACCCAGCGCCTGGCCGATCAGGCGGGCCGCGTCCAGGGTCAGCGTCTTGCCGACGACACCGCGGATGTCGTAGGCCTTGAAGATGTCTTTGCTAAGCGAGTGGCTCATCAGTCTTGCTTCCAAAATGCGGCGGCCGCCTGCTGGCGGCCGTCGGTCAGTTCATGCGGCGAGGGATTGGCTCAATTGTACCAGTTGATCGAGCCTTGCACGCGCGGCACCGCTGTCGAGCACGCTGCGGGCGAGCCCCACGCCGTCCGGCAGCGTGTCGGTGAGGCCGGCGGTGTAGATCGCCGCCCCCGCGTTGAGGAGCACGATGTCGCGCGCCGGACCGTGCGCGCCGTCAAGAACCGCAAGCAGCGTCTGGCGGGATTGTTCCGGCGTCTCGGCGCGGATCGCCGAGAGCTCCGCACGCGCAAAGCCGAAGTCTTCCGGCGCGATCTCGTATTCGCGGATCCAGCCGTCCTTCAGTTCGCACACCATGGTCGGCGCCGAGATGGTGATCTCGTCCAGCCCGTCGCGGCCGTGCACGACCATCACGTGGCGGCTGCCCAGTTGCTGCAGCACGCGCGCCTGGATGCCGACGAGATCGGGGTGGAACACGCCCATCAACTGGTTGTCGGCGCCGGCCGGGTTGGTCAGCGGGCCCAGGATGTTGAAGATGGTGCGCACGCCCAGCTCCTTGCGCACCGGCGCGACATGGCGCATCGCGCTGTGGTGGTTGGGCGCGAACATGAAGCCGACGCCCAGCTCGTCGATGCACTGGCCGACCTGCCCGGGCTTCAGCGTCAGCCGGATGCCGAGTGCCTCGAGCACGTCGGCGCTGCCGGAGCTGGAGCTGACCGCGCGGTTGCCGTGCTTGGCGACGCGCCCGCCGGCGGCGGCGACCACGAACATCGCCGTGGTCGAGATATTGAAGGTATGCGACTTGTCGCCACCGGTGCCGACGATGTCGATCAGGTGCTCGCGGCGCGTGAGCGGGACCGGCGTCGCGAATTCGCGCATCGCGGCGGCCGCGGCGGCGATCTCGAGCACGGTTTCGGTCTTGACGCGCAGGCCGACCAGGATCGCCGCGGTCAGCGCGGGCGGGATCTCGCCGCGCATGATCTGGCGCATCAGGTCGAGCATCTCGTCGTAGAAGAGTTCGTTGCCGTCGATCAGACGGTTGAGGGCGGCCTGGGCGGTGATCATCGCTTCATCCTTGTTGCTGGCGTGCCGCGGGGGCGAATTCGGTCAGGAAGTTTTCCAGCATGCGGTGGCCGTGCTGGGTGAGGATGGCCTCCGGGTGGAACTGCACGCCCTCGATCGGCAGCGTCTTGTGGCGTACGCCCATGATCTCGCCGTCGTCGGTCCACGCGGTCACTTCCAGGCAATCCGGCATCGTCTCGCGGCGGATCACCAGCGAGTGGTAGCGGGTGCACACCACTGGGTCGGGCAGGCCGCGGAACATGCCGAGGTCGCGGTGGTGCACGTCGGACACCTTGCCGTGCATCAATTCCTTGGCGTGCACGATCTCGCCGCCGAACGCCGCGCCTATGCTCTGGTGGCCGAGGCAGACGCCGAGGATGGGCAGCTTGCCCGCGAAATGGCGGATCGCCGGCACCGAAATGCCCGCCTCGGCAGGCGAACAGGGGCCGGGCGAGATCACCAGGTAGTCGGGCGCGAGCGCCTCGATCTCGTCGAGCGTGATCTCGTCGTTGCGGTGGATGCGCACTCGCTGCCCGAGCTCGCCGAAGTACTGCACGAGGTTGTAGGTAAACGAGTCATAGTTGTCGATCATCAACAGCATGGTTTGAACAAAGCCTTCAAGTGAGGGGCTGCACGGCCTTGGCCACGCATCGCCCGTAGACTGCCGCAGCAATCACAACATCATGCAACGGCGACTCAAGTTAAACAACTGCGCTAACGGCATTGGATGACCCGCCCACCCCTTGCGCAGTACGATATGGTTTTTCACCGGTCAAGCGCATGCGTAAAGCGTCGTTTTCCCAGCGGGTCCGTGCCCTGGTCGGTACGCGCCCCAGGCTCACCTTCGCGCTGGCGCTGGGCGCGGCGGCGTGGTTCTTGCTGCCTGCCGACAGCCCCCTGCTGCTCAGGGCCTTGCTCGCGTGGAACGTCACGGCGTGGACCTACCTGATCGGCCTGTGGCTGGTCGTCTTTTCCGCGCGGCCGCACCATATCCGCCGCCACGCGGTACGCGAGGACGAAAGCGCCGCGCTGGTGCTCGCCCTGGTCTGCACGGGTTCCTTGATGAGCGTCGCCGCGATCGTCATCGAGCTTGCGATGGCCAGTCACGGTGCCTGGCATGTGGCGCTCACTGTCGTCACGCTCACGAGCGCGTGGCTGCTGCTGCCGACCTGCTTCGCGGTCCACTACGCGCACCTCTTTTATCTTGCCGACCCCGCCAAACCCATCCTGCAGTTTCCCGACGAACCGGCAGAGCCCGACTACTGGGACTTCCTGTATTTCTCGTTCACCATCGCGGCGACCAACCAGACGGCCGACGTCGGCATCGCCAGCGCCCGCGTGCGACGGCTGGTGCTGCTGCAGGGCATGCTCTCATTCGTCTTCAACCTGTTCATCCTCGGACTGACCGTCAACCTGGCGGCCGGGCTGCTTGGCGGCTGAGACGGGGGTGCGGCCCGCGAGGTGCGCGCGCGGGTGCGCCTGGTCGTACGTGCGGGCCAGGTGCTGGAAGTCGAGCGAGGTGTAGACCTGGGTGGTCGACAGGTTGGCGTGCCCCAGCATCTCCTGCACCGCGCGCAAGTCGCCCGACGACTGCAACAGGTGGCTGGCAAACGAGTGCCGCAGCATGTGCGGGTGCACGTGGCGGCCCACCCCGCTTTGCCGGGCCCACGCGGCCAGCCGCAGCTGGATCTGCCGTTTGCCCAGCGGCGCGCCGTGCGCGCCGACAAACAGCGCGTCGCAGCGGGCCATCGGCGCGCGCAGCGCAAGCCAGGCCCGGATCGCGTCTTTCGCCTTGGCGCCGACCGCGCAGACACGCTCCTTGCCGCCCTTGCCCAGCACCTTGACAGCGTCGCCGGCGAGGTCAAGGTCGGCAAGCGTCAGACCGGCCAGCTCAGACAGGCGCAAGCCCCCCGAGTAGAACAGCTCGAACATCGCGAGGTCGCGTGCGAGCAGTGCCTCGTCGCCGTCTTGCGACGCGTCGAGCAACTGCATGGTGCGTTCGACCGGCAGCGACTTGGGCAGGCGGGACGCCGCCTTGGGTGCCTTGAGGCCGTGGCAGGGATCGTCGTCACGCGCGCCCTGGTCGATCAGGTAACGCTGGAAGGCCCGCCAGGCCGACAGGGTGCGCGCTATGGTGCGCGGCGAGCGCCCGCGCTGCGCCATGCGCGCGAGCTCGCGCGCGAGTTGCGCGCGGCCAAGGCACCCGGGCGCGACGTCGGGGTAGGCAGAGGCCAGCAGGCCGATGTCGCGCGTATACGCGGCAAGCGTGTCCGGGCTACGCCCGGCGAGCGCGAGCGTCGAGCAAAAGCCCTGCCTTGCCGCGGCCCAGTCCATGTCAGGCCCCCCGGCGCAGGCGGGCCATCTGCAGCAGGCGGCCGAACAGCTGCGTATCCTGCTCGTTTTTCAGCAGCGCGCCTGCCAGCGGCGGCAACGCCTGAGCGGCCTGGCTCTGCCTCAATTGCTCGGTGCTGACCGCTTCGGCGTCAAGCAGGCGCAGCCAGTCGAGCAACTCGGACGTCGACGGCTTTTTCTTGAGCCCCGGCAATTCGCGGATACCGAAGAAGAGCTCGAGCGCCTCGCTGACCAGCTGCGGCGCGAGCCCCGGGTAGTGCGCGTCGACGATGGCCTGCATGGTGTCGCGCTCCGGGAAGCGGATGTAGTGGAAGAAGCAGCGGCGCAGGAAGGCGTCCGGCAGCTCCTTCTCGTTGTTCGAGGTGATCAGGATGATTGGGCGCACGCGCGCGCGCACGAATTCCTGCGTCTCGTGCACGAAGAATTCCATCTGGTCCAGTTCGCGCAGCAAGTCGTTCGGGAACTCGATGTCGGCCTTGTCGATCTCGTCGATCAGCAGCACCGGCGCGGTATCGGCCTCGAACGCCTGCCACAGCTTGCCCTTGACGATGTAGTTGCGGATCTCGTTGACGCGCGCGTCCCCCAGTTGCGAGTCGCGCAGGCGGGACACCGCGTCGTATTCGTACAGGCCGTGCTGTGCCTTGGTCGTCGACTTGATCGGCCAGACGATCAGCTCACGGCCAAGCTCGCGCGCGATCTCCTCGGCGAGCATGGTCTTGCCTGTGCCTGGCTCGCCCTTGATCAGCAGGGGCCGCTCGAGAGTGATCGAGGCGTTGACGGCGAGCATCAGGTCGTCGGTGGCGACATACTGGCTGCTGCCGGTAAAGCGTTGCTTCATGGGTCGGTTTTCCTTGTCGTGTCTTGCGCTGGCTGTCCATGCAAAGAGCCGCCCTTGGGCGGCTCTGTCGGATAACCTGCGGGCTCAGCGGCGGATCAGCTCGGCTTCCAGGTCATCCAGGGAGATCCGCCAGCTGCCCATCATGTAGCGCAACAGCGCCATCTCGGCGTCGCCGATGCTGCCGTCGGACTTGCATACATCCAGCGCGAGCGCACAGGTGAGCAGGCGCTTGGTGCGGTCGGTCACCAGCGAGAGGTAGTCGTCGACGCGTTCCTTGTCGAGCAGCGCGATCGAGCCGTCTTCACGCTCGGCGTCCGCGAAGGCGTCGCACAGTTCGGTGAGGATGGTCAAGAAGCGCTTGCGCGGCAGGCCGATCAGCTCGTACACGTGCAGCTTCTCGAGCGTATCCAGTTCCCGCTCGTCCATATGGCCGTCGGTCACCATGAAGAGGGCGACCAGGCGGGCGATCGCTTCGGGTGAGTTGTTCGCGTAACGGTTCAAGTCAATTCTCCAGTCAGGTCCGCGAAGCGGGCGGCGAAAGCCGCCGGAATGCGGGCTACCTTCTGGGCCGTGTAATCGAAGAACACGACCCCTGTTTTCAATCTTGCCACTTCCTTGCTGCCGTTGTCATCGACAATCTGGTAGAGGATGTCGCAACCATAACGGTTGAAGTCGGCGAGGCCGACCCGCACGCAAAGCGCGTCACCGTGAAAGGCCTGGTTTTTGTAACAGATCGCCGCGTCGGCCATGATGATGCCAAGCCCTTCGACGTCCATCTCGCTGTAGCCCAGGCTCTTCAGAAAACGCACGCGCGCCTCGTGCGCGAGACCGAGCACGGCATCGTTGGCGAGGTGGCCGCCGTAGTTGATGTCGCCGATCCTGACCTCAAGCCGGGTCTCGAACAGGATGGGCGACGGGGCGGGCAGTTGCAATCGGGCCATGGCGGGATGCAGGTTCAGGAAGAGGTCGGGGCAGAATACGGGCGTCCTTAACCTGAATCAAGTGCGGAGCATTCTGTTTTGTTAGACTAGTCTCATAAGGCATTACGAAACCTCAGGAGAGCAGAATGTACAACCGTATTTTCGTCCCGGTCGACGACAGCCAGACGTCCAAGCAGGCGCTGGTCGAGGCCTGCCAGCTGGCCAAGACTATGCAGGCCGGCGTCCGTCTGGTGCATGTGGTCGACCTCGCGCAATTCGGCTGGGGTGGCACGGAGTTTCTCGACGCCAGCGAATTGCAGGATTCGATCAAGCAGGCCGGTGGTCAGGTGCTCGAGCAGGCGTCGCAGGTCGCGCGGGAGCAGGGCGTCGAGCCGGAGATGCAGATCCTCGAGAGCTGGGGCGACAAGATCTCCGCGGTGCTGATGGATGACGCCAACGCGTGGGGCGCCGACCTGATCGTGATGGGCACCCACGGCTACAGCGGCCTGATGCATATCCTGATGGGCAGCGTCGCCGAGGGTCTGCTCAAGCTGACGGACGTGCCGGTGCTGCTGGTGCGTAGTCAGGAAGAAGACTGAAGCTGGCCTTGTGCATGCCGCCGGTCTTGCCTGGCGGCATGACGAGCGCAGCAAAAGGCCCGCCGGGTGGTTCCGGGCGGGCCTTTTGCGTGGCGATGATGCGGACGGCTTAGCCGTGCACGCCGACCGCGTCGGTCGCTTCGCCTTCCTGGGCTTCGATGCGGGCACGCACCGCCTTGCGCAGGCTCTTGTACAGGTCCGGATGGGTTTCCTTCAGATACTCGACGATCTCGAAGTCTTCGCGCTTGACCTTGGCCAGGTCGATCTGCTCGATATGCACGAGACGCAGCAGTTCGCGTACCGGCTTGGGCATGTTGCGGCCGCTCTCGTAGCGGGAGCCGCCGGACTGGGTCACGCCGATGCGGCTCCAGAATTCCTGCTGGTTCAGGCCAAGTTTGCGGCGGATTTCGCGCGGGTTCGCGATCTTTTCAAAGAGTTTCATGGTGAATTCCTCAGCTTATGAAAGAGTAATTGTCGTTATGGGCGTTGCACACCCTGTACCATAGCAAATATCAGCAAGTGACCAAGTACAATGCATGTTGGGTGCTGAAATATTATCTGGATCTAATTTTAGGTACGGCTAATGTAGAAGTACAGCGGTATACGAGCTTAATGACGCGGAAATGAAACATTCCGTCGCAATAACAAAATTCAAGTGGGGTTACAGCCAGGGTTCTTCAAGAGGAAGGGGTACAACAGGAGGGTAGAACGTGAGGGTGGCGAGCCTAACCCCCGGCACTTGCACGTGATAGCTGTGGCTGCTTCCTTCCGGACCTGACCAGTTTCACTACGGTGCAATGCGGGGAGACCCGCCACGGCTTCGCACTATATAGACAAAAGTGATTAACAGCAACCCCAACCGTAGTCCCGCATGATAAGGTAGGGCTGCCTATCCTTTCGCCCCCGGATGCCATGTTCGAACTGACACCCAGCGAGCAGCTGCTCGCCCGCCTGATCGCCTTTGATACCACCAGCCGCAACAGCAACCTCGCGCTGATCGACGAGGTGGCCGGCCAGCTCGAAGCGCTGGGCGTGAGCGTGCGCCTCACGCACGACGACACCGGCGGCAAGGCCAACCTGTACGCGCGGCTGGGTGGGGCAGGGCAGGACGCCGTGGTGCTGTCCGGCCACAGCGACACCGTGCCGGTCGACGGGCAGCACTGGGCGTCCGACCCGTTCAAGCTCGACTTGCGCGACGGACGTCTGTTTGGCCGCGGCAGCGCCGACATGAAGGGCTTCCTCGCCTGCGTGCTGGCGGCGTTCGCGCGTTTTGCCGAAGCCGGCGTTGCCAAGCGACTGCCGCTGGCGATCGCGGTCAGCTACGACGAGGAAGTCGGCTGCCTGGGGGTGTCGCGCATGATCGACGACGTGCTCGAGAGCGGGGAGGCGCTGGCCGGCTGCATCGTCGGCGAGCCGACCTTGATGCAGGCCATCGTCGCGCACAAGGGCATCGCCCACTGGCGCTGCCAGGTGCATGGGCGCGCCGCGCACTCCTCGCTGACCCATCAGGGCGTCAACGCCATCGAGTACGCCGCGCAACTGGTGGGCTTCATCCGCCGCCTGGCCGACAACGAAAAGCAGGCGGGCCGGCGCGCGCCGCTGTTCGACGTCCCCTACAACACGCTGCAGACGGGCTGGATCTCGGGAGGCAGTGCACCGAACATCGTGCCGCGCGCGTGCGACTTCATCTTCGAGTGCCGCTGGCTGCCAGGTGACGATCCGCAGCACTTCTACCGGCAGGTCGCCGCCGAGGCCGAACGGCTGCAGCAAGAGATGCGCATGACCGCGCCCGAATCCGCGATCGCGTTTGAGTCGCTGGTGCATTGCCCCGCCTTCGAAAGCGGCGAGCACAACCCGCTACGCGACTGGCTGACCGCGCAGGGCGAACACGGCAGCGGCCTCGGCGTCGCGTATACCACCGAGGCCGGCCATTTCAGCCGGCTGGGCGTGCCGGCCGTGGTGTGCGGCCCAGGCTCGATCGAGCAGGCGCACAAGCCCGACGAATTTGTCGAGCGCAGCCAGCTCGCCCTGTGTGACCGCTGGCTGGACAGGCTGGCGGCGCAACTGATCGAGCGGCGGGCCTGAAACCGTTTGCGCCCGCGCGGCGGCCAAGCTAAATTCGCGCGGCAAGATTCCATCCAACCAAATAGCAAGCACCGACATGACACAACAAGATGCTTCCGCCAAAGCCGTCCGCGACGGCTTCACCTCCAGCTTCGGCGTCCTCGCCGCGACACTCGGTTCGGCCGTCGGCCTCGGCAATATCTGGAAATTTCCCTACCTGACCGGCGCTAACGGCGGCGCGGGCTTCCTGGTCGTCTACCTGCTGGCGACCCTGCTGGTCGGCCTGCCGGTGATGATTTCCGAGATCATGCTCGGCCGGGCCGCCAAACGTGACGCGGTGACCACCCTGGTGCAGTTCTCGCCGCGCGGACAGCCCTGGTGGCTGGTCGGCGCCTTCGGCGTGCTGGCGGCTTTCCTGATCATGGCCTTTTACTCCGAGGTGGCAGCCTGGGTGTTTGCCTACGTGTTCAAGGCAATCGGCGGCAGCATCCTCTCCAGCGACCCGGCGGTCACCTCGGCCGCGTTCGGCCAGCTGGTCTCCGACCCGGTACAGTCGCTGCTCTGGCAGTGGCTGGTGCTCGCCTTCATCGGCGGCATCCTGCTGATGGGTGTCTCCAAGGGGATCGAGGCGGTGACCAAGAAGCTGATGCCCATCCTGTTCCTGCTCCTGATCGTGCTGTGCGTGCGCAGCCTGATGCTGCCCGGTGCGGCCGAGGGCCTGTCCTTCCTCTTTACGCCCGACTTCTCCAAGATCAGCGGTGCGGTGATCCTGACCGCGATGGGGCTCGCCTTCTTCAAGCTGTCGATCGGCATGGGCACGATGATCACCTACGGCAGCTACTTCCGTGACGACCAGAACATCCCGGCGACCACGGTGCGCGTGATGGCGGCCGACCTCTTCGTGTCGATGCTCGCCGGCATCGCGATCTTCCCGGCGGTGTTCTCCTTCGGCTTCGAGCCGGCCGCCGGCCCGTCGCTGGTCTTCATCACCATCCCGGCCGTGTTCGCCAGCATGCCGTTCGGCCATGTGTTCATGGTGCTGTTCTTCGTGCTGACCGCGATCGCAGCGACCGGCGCGATGCTGTCCATCCTCGAGGTGCCGGTATCGGTACTCAACGGCCGTTTCGGTATCAGCCGCCCGAAGGCGGTGGTGGCAACCTTGCTGCTGCTCGCGCTGATCGGCTCGACCTGCGCGCTCTCCGGCAGCCTGCTGGCCGACTTCAAGCTGTTCGGCTTCAACATGTTCGACCTGTTTGACGAAGTAAGCTCGAAGCTGATCATGCCGGCCGGCGGCATCGCGCTGTGCCTGTTCGTCGGCTGGGTGTGGGGCTTTGACAAGATGAAGGCCGAACTGTCCAACCACGGCGCGCTCACCAACGAAGCCTTGCTGCGCAAGTTGTTCTTCCTGCTGCGCTACGTGACGCCGCTGTTGGTACTGGCGGTGATGCTCAGCGGGCTGGGGCTGATCTGACCGTGGCCTCCTTGCACGTGCGCCGGCGCCTGTGGCAGGTCTTGTTGCTGCTGGCGGTGTTTGCCACGTTGGCAGCGCTGGTGCCGGCGCCCGAGCTTGGGCGCCTGGCCCGGCCTGCCAAGGAGGCCGGCAGGCTGTTTTCGCCGGACCGGGACGGCGACCTGGTCCGCGACGACGTGGGGCGCATGATCCGTCAGGATTACTCAGGGGTGTCCCACGCGGCGTTGATGCAGGTCGCGAGAAGCTGGCAGAAGCTGGCGACGCTCGCCGACGCGAAGCCCGACCAGCAGTTTGCCGCCGGCAACCGCCTGACCCGGGCGTTCGACTGCGCCTACAGCCCCGGGGTGCTCGCGCGCTCGCGGATGGGGCCGCAGGACATGTACGCGGCCATCGCGCGGATCCGGGACGCGCTGTTTGACACGCCCGCGCGCAGGGCGGCGCTAAAGAAGGCGGAAGCGGGCAGGGGGGAGCGCCCGTGGGAGCACGACAACGCGCCGTGCGACTTCGACCCTGCGGCGATGGCCGGCTGACCCGCGCCCGTCACTACCTGGCTAGGCCTTGTTCTTGGCAGGCTCGGTCGGGGAGGGAACCGCTTCGGCCTCCAGCGTCGCCGGCAGGCTCTTGCGGCCGCGACGCTTGGGCTTGTCTTCCGCCTCGTCCGGCAGCATGCGTACCAGACGGCGCCGGATCTCCTCCGACTCCATCCAGATATCCTCACCGCGCAGGATGCGCGCGAGTTCCTCGTCCTTGAGGAAGGGCAGGCAGATGTTCTGCATCACCTTGGCGAACCACTTGCCGATCGCCAGCACCTGCGCCTGCTGCTCGTTGCCCTTGCCCATCAGCGCCGAGGTGTAGTTGTGGAACATCAGCTGGCAGTTGTCGTGCACGATCAATTCGTCGCCCGACAGGAAGAGCAGGGCACCCATCGAGTACGCGCGCGCCTCGAGCACGGTCACCACGTGCGCGCGGGTCGCCAGCATGTTGTTGATCAGTTGCAGCCCGCTGTCGAAGTTACCGCCCGGCGTATTCAGGTGGAAGAACACCACGTCGTGCTCGCTCGCCGTGCGCAGCGTGTAAAGGATTTCCGCGTAATAGCGCGGCTCGAGGATCTCGCCGGACAGGTAGAACGAAATCTGGCGCGCGGTGATCTGGCTCTCGAAACGCTGATAGGCCGGCACGATCGTGTCCATTCCCTCTTCCTCTTCCGGCGCCTGTTCGGGCAGGGGGTAACGTCTGCTCATGGCGTGCTCCTAGTTCATGGGTCGCTCCATGTTTCTTAGACCATTTTGAAGCAATAAAGTGCGAAGGCAGCGCAGCGTTATGGCATAGAATATCGTACTCATCACGCCAACACCCCCATGCTGACCCTTTCCTTCCTGTGCGTATTCGCCTTCATGGCTGGGCTGATCGACGCGGCCGTCGGCGGCGGCGGCCTGATCCAGATCCCGGCGCTCTTCAACGCGCTACCGCAAGTCTCCGCGCCGACGCTGTTCGGCACCAACAAGTTCGCCTCGGCGGTCGGCACCCTGTCGGCGGCGCGCAGCTACCTGCGCCGGGTGAACATCGCGTGGCCGCTGGTGCTGCCGGCCGCCATCGCCGCCTTCGTGATGTCGTTTGCAGGGGCGGCTGCGGTCAGCCTGCTGCCCAAGGCGCTATTGCGGCCGATGGTACTGGTGCTGCTGGTGGTGATGGCGGTCTACACGCTATGGAAGAAGGATTTCGGCAAGCTGCACAAGCCGGTGGCCATCGGACGCCGTGAAATGGCGCTCGGCGTGCTGATCGGCGGCGCGATCGGCTTTTACGACGGCCTGTTCGGGCCGGGCACCGGCAGCTTCCTGATGTTCCTGTTCATTCGCTTCTTCGCGTTCGACTTCCTGCACGCATCCGCGTCGGCCAAGGTGGTCAACCTGTCGACCAACGTCGCCGCGCTGCTGTTCTTCATCCCCAGCGGCAACGTGATTTTCGCGTACGCGCTGCCGATGGCCGCGTGCAATATGGCCGGCGCGATGGTCGGCACCCGGCTGGCGATCACCAAGGGCGCCGGCTTCGTGCGCATCCTCTTTTTGCTGCTGACCAGCACGCTGATCTGCAAGCTGGCCTGGGACACGTTTACCGGCGCTTAGCGGGAAGAGGGCGTGCGGGATCGCATCAAGTCCATCATGACAATAGAGTTGCCGGAGGCGCCGCAAGACTGGCAGACTGCCTGCTCCCAGCCGCCTCGCAGGTGCGTCCATGTGCGAACTCTACGCTTCGACCGATCCTTCCCTCTACGAGGTGCAGTCCCGTTCGCTACGCCTACAAGGCCAGGTGACCAGCGTCCGCCTCGAACGCCGCTTCTGGCAACTGCTCGACGAGATGGCTGATGGGGAAGGGCGCAAGACCAGCTCGTTCATTGCCGAACTCCAGTCGGAAGTCACGCAGCGAAGGGGCGAGGTCGGCAACCTCGCCTCCTTGCTGCGCGTCGTCTGCACGACCTACCTTGAGCGCAGGCTCAGCCAAGCAGTGCGTTGAAGGCCTTGAGCCAAGCGGGGTGCGCAGGCCAGGCCGGCGCGGTCACGAACTGCCCGTCGACCAGCGCCTCGGCAAGGCCGATACCCACATATTCGCCACCGGCCTGCGTGACCTCGGGCGCACAGGCCGGATAGGCCGAGATGCGGCGGCCACGCACCACTTCGGCCGCCGTCAGCAATTGCGCGCCATGGCAGATGGCGGCGATGGGCTTGCCCGCGTCGACCATCGTGCGCACGATGTCCAGCACGCGCGCGTTGAGCCGCAGATACTCGGGCGCACGGCCACCGGGCACCAGCAACGCGTCGTACGAAGCAACGTCGACCTCGTCGAAGCTCGCGTTCAGCGTGAAATTGTGGCCGCGCTTTTCGCTGTACGTCTGGTCGCCCTCGAAGTCGTGGATCGCGGTGCGGACCTGCTCGCCACTGGCCTTGCCGGGACAGACCGCGTCGACGTGGTGGCCGAAGGCCTGCAGCGTCTGGAAAGGCACCATCAATTCGTAGTCTTCGACGTAGTCGCCGCAGATAATCAGGATGCGCTTGCTCATCGGTGTTCTCCATGTTGTTGTATCGGCTAGAGGCCGCCCGCAGCGGGTGCGGCAGCCTCGGCAGGAGCATGCCGGTTTCAGCAGGCCGCAGGGTAGTAGCCGGTTACTACGCATGAAGACGGGCAGCATAGCTCCACGAGAACAGCCACATTATTTTACATAATGTACATTATGCGAAGTCATAGGTCAGAATAAAGGGCGGCGCATTCCGCGCCGCCCGCACCCTACAAGACTTCAGTCTCGGAATTGCGGCACCTGCCGGCTCATCGACGCCATCATCGCCTGCTGGATGTCTTCCGACATCAGCATCGCCGCGTTCCACGTCGCGATATATTGCAGGCCGTCGGCGACGCTGTGGTCGCGGCTGTAGTTGATCACGTGCTTGCTGCCGCGCACCGCGACCGGACTCTTGGCGGCGATCGACGCCGCTACCGACAGCGCGGCGTCGATCAGCGACTGCGCGTCATCGAACACCCGGTTGATAAGCCCCCACGACAGCGCCTGGCTAGCGTCCACGTCGCAACCGGTCAGCGCCATTTCGCGCGCGACGCCTTGGCCGACCACATGGTGCAGCCGCTGCAAGGTGCCGACGTCGGCCACCATGCCCATGTCGACTTCCTTAACGCTGAACACCGCGTCGCGGCTCGCGTACCGGAAGTCGGCCGCCAGCGCGATATCCAGCCCGCCTCCGACACAAGCGCCGTGGATCGCGGCGATCACCGGCTTGCCGCACATCTCCAGGCTGCTGACGCTGTCTTGCAGTTGCAGGATCAGCTTGCGCAGTTTCTCGCGTTTGCGCGTGTCGCACTTGTCGGCGACGGCCTGCTGCACGCCTATCAGCATGGAGAGGTCGATGCCCGAGGAAAAATGCCGCCCTTCGCCGGACAGCACCACGGCGCGCACTTCAGGCGTCTCGTCACACCAGGCGAAGGCCTCGCCCAGTTCTCGCCACATCGTCTCGTTCAGCGCGTTGGCCTTGTCGGCGCGCGCGAAGCGCACATGTGCGACCTGGCCGACCAGCTCGACCCGGAACGTCTCCAGCGCGGGCACCTCCGCGCAGCCCTTGTTTGTTTCGCTCATTTCTCCTCCCTCTTCTTGGGCAGCCAGGCCCAGACCATCGTACATTCGATCGGCGCCTGCCCGGATTCGTCGGTCACGGTGACCGGCACCTTGATCTCGCCGCGCTCCTCGTGGTGAAAGCGCACGATGTCGTCGTCGCGCAAGGTGGCGACCGCGCGCATCGCGCCTTGCGAACGCTTCAGGTAGTCGACGTGCATCGACTTGAGCAGCATCAGCTTGTCGTCGGGCATGTTCATGCCGACCACGAAGCCGGTCGCGGTTTCCGCCAGTAGCGCCATCGCTGCCGCGTGCACGCCGCGGATATGGTTCTGCGCGCGGCGGCGGTTGGCGATCGAGACGGCGAGGCGGTGGCTGCCGACTTCCTCGAAACGCACCCCCGCCGTTGAAAGGAACGGCACGACGCGGCCGAACACGCGGCTGAGTACCATGCTGCGCAGCGATGCCGGCAGGGCGCGGGTCTTGCCGGCGATCCGGCTCATGCGGTTTTGGACAAAGGCCATGGATTTCCCCGTGTGCGGGCGCGAAGCCCGGTTGTTTGGCGTCTTGTTATGGTGTGGTGCTGCCCGCGTCGATGGCGTCAGGCGGCAGGTCCAGCAGCCGGCAAATCTGCGCCTTCACTGCAAGCAGCACGTCAGGCTCGACGCGTGCGAGCTGCAGCGCGCCTTGTAGCGCGCTGAACATCAAAAGCCCCATCGCCTCGGGCTCGCCCGGGTAGCGCATGCAGCCCTCCGCCCTGCCCTTGCCCGCGATGGCGACCGCCCACGCACGCATCTGCCCGACAAAGCCCAGCGCCTCCTGCTGCATCTCGTCCGGCAAGGCAGGATATTCGGTCGACAGCACGCCGCTCGGGCAGATCTGCCGGTCGCGGCTGAAATAGACGGTCGACAGCTCGAAATAGTTGATGAGCTGCTCGACCGCCCCGAGTTCCGCCTGGCTTTCGACAAAGCGCTCGAAGCGGCGGCGGTAGCGCTGGATCAGCGCGACGCCCAGGTCGGTCTTGTGCGGAAAATGGTAGTGGATGGCTGCGTTGCGTACGCCGAGCACCTTGCTGACCTGCTGGTAGCTCAAGGCGGCGAAGCCGCGCGAAAGGAACAGCCCTTCGGCGAGGTCGAGGATCTTGCGGCGCGTATCGCCGCGTGCGGACGGGTCGCATTTCATGCGGCGACTCTACTTACCGGTCAGTAAGCTGTCAATGCCGATGTCGTTAAGTGCCGCAGTGCGGCAACATCGTTTATGATGTCGGCTGTCTCAATCGGGCCGCATGCATGAAAGTAAAATTCAGCAAGATGCACGGGCTAGGCAACGACTTCATCGTCATCGATGGCGTGCGCCAGACCGTCACCCTTACCACGGAAAAAATCCGCCAGCTGGGCGACCGCCACTTCGGCGTCGGTTTCGACCAGCTATTGCTGGTCGAGTCGCCCGAGTCGGCGGACAACGACTTCCGCTACCGCATCTTCAATAACGACGGCGGCGAAGTCGAGCAATGCGGCAACGGAGCGCGCTGTTTCGTGAAATTCGTGACAGAGCAGCGGCTGACCAACAAGCGCGCGCTCCGGGTGGAAACACAGCGCGGCGTGATCGTGCCGGAAATGGACGCGCAAGGCGCGATCAGCGTCGACATGGGGCGGCCCCGCTTCGCGCCGGAAGAGATCCCGTTTGTCGCCGAGGCGCCAGGGCTGCGCTACCCGCTGAACCTCGGCAGCGAGGCCGTCGAGGTCAGTTGCGTATCGATGGGCAACCCGCACGCGGTGATCGTGGTCGATGACGTGGATAGCTACCCGGTCGGCGATGTCGGGCCGCGCGTCGAGTCGCACCCGTGCTTCCCGCAGCGCGTCAATGCAGGTTTCATGCAGGTGTTGAACCGCACCGAAATCCGCCTGCGCGTGTTTGAGCGCGGCGCAGGCGAAACCTTCGCCTGCGGCACTGGCGCCTGCGCGGCGGTGGTCGCCGGCATCCGCCAGGGGCTGCTCGAGAATGAAGTCAAGGTGCACACCCGTGGCGGCGACCTCACTATCAGCTGGCAAGGCGACGACACGCCGGTACGGATGACCGGCCCCGCCGTCACGGTGTTCACCGGCGAAGTCGAGGTTTGAGCGATGCAGGAAGCCCAGGTACGCGCGTGGCTGCAGGCCAACCCCGATTTCGTGCGCGAGCACGCCAACTTGCCGATCACCGTGGGTGAAGGCAAGGTCTTGCCGCTCTCCCAACTGCAACTGCGGGCCTGGCAAGGCCGCGTCGCCCAGTTGGGTGACGAGCTGGACACCCTGCTCGAGCGGGCCCGCGAGAACGATATATTGCTCGCACGCCTGCACAGGCTCGCCTGCCTGCTTGCGGGCGCCGACAGCCAGGATGCCTGCATCCGGGCGTCGCTCACCTGCTTTGCCGAAACCTTCGGGCTGCCGCGTACGGCTTTGCACCTTTTCCCTGGTGCAGCCGACCCGCTTGCCGATTACGCCGAACGGCTCTCGGCGCCCTACTGCGGCCCTTACGCCAGCGAGCGCGTGATCGCCCTGCTGCCGGCAGGCCCGGCGCCCGAGTCGTTCGCTTTGGCTACGTTAAGAAGCCCGGACGGCACGGCCTTCGGCCTTGCCGTATTCGCGAGTGAAGACAGCCGACGCTTTTGTGCCGGTGTCGCCACCGACTATCTGGTGCGGATTGCCGAGCTGCTGTCGGCGGCGCTGTGGCGGACCCGCGCGTCCTGACGGGCATCGCGGCGCACTGGTTGCTGGCCGCACTGCCCGTCCTGTACGCGCTGCACGGCCTGTGCCTGTCACGCGCCCGCCCGCATGGCTTGTTGTTGCTGGCAGCTGGCAGTGCTTACCTGTTGCTCGCCGGTGCATTCGATACGCTACTGCCCTGGCAGTCCGGCCGCTGGTTGCTGCCCTTAAGTTACGGTTACCTGTGGCTCGCACTGTTCGCGCTGATCTGGCTGCCCGCCTGCGTGCGCCCGGGCCTGACCCGCACGCAGCTCTCGGGGCGCGGCGCCTTGTTCCTGCTCGCTTGCGTCGCTGGCCAAACGGGGATCCTGCTGGGCGCGCTGCACACCCCGTCTCTGCTCGCGACCTACCTGTTCTCGCCCGGCGCGACGGCGGCCATCCTGTACGCAGGCTGGGCTTTCCTTGGCGCGTGCAGTGACGGGCGCTCGGTCAGCCATGTGGCGCTGGCCGGCTGCGCGCTGTTTTGCGCGATGGCGGCTGCGGTGGCCGAGCCCCTGCGTCAGCTGGTGAGCTGGCTCGTGCTGGTCTGGGCTTAATCCTCGTCCTCGACCACCCAAGACGGACTGCGTTTTTCGAGGAAAGCGTGCACGCCTTCCAGTTGCTCGGCACTGCCGACCAGGCTGATGAAGGCCGACTTTTCGGCGGCAAGCTGGGCGTCCATGTCGTGCGAGACGCTGTCGTCGATCAGTTTGCGGGTCAGGATGACTGCCTGCTCGCCCTGCCGCGCGACCTTGCCGGCAAGGCTGACCGCGACGATTTTCGAGAAGCCAGGCTCGACCACCTCCTCGATCAGGCCGATGTCGTACGCCTTGCCCGCGTCCAGCGTCTCGCCGCCGAGCATCATGCGCTTGGCCCAGGCGAGTCCGACCTTCTGCGCGAGTGACTTGCTGCCGCCGCCAAAGGGCACCAGCCCCGCGCTTGCCTCGGGCATGCCCAGCACCGCGCCGCGCTCGGCGACCATGTAATCACAACTGAGCGCAAGCTCAAGACCGCCGCCCAAGGCGTAACCGTTGATCGCGGCGATGGTCACCCCGGCGAACGACTTGATCGCGCCTTGAGCGCGGCGGAAGGCGTCGACCACTTCGGCTGCATGCGCCTTGTCGCCGCTGATGAACATGGTCATGTCGATGCCCGCGCAGAAATACTGTTCGCCGGCACCGGTGAGGACGATGGCCCGGACGTGTTCGTCCAGCGCCAGTTGCCCGACCGTCTGCTCGATCTCGAGCAGCACCTGCTCGTTCAGCGTGTTGACCGGCGTGTGTGCGATCGTGACGATCGCGGTCGAGCCCAGTTTCTCGACGACGACGGGTTTCATAGTGTCTCCTGTTCCATTAACCGCCGGCATGCGCTGCTGACGAAGCTCTGTCAATTATCCCTTGAAAATCAGTCAATGCAAATGAAAGGCCTCCCATTTGCAACAACCCCAGATTTCCCGAATGGGTATCTCATGCGTTATAGACAAGCCAACGTGAAGTCTAGCGTCAACTTCGCTGTTAAAATGCGGGTTTCTCCGGACTGACCATGCTCGAAACCAGTTACCTTGCCTTGCTGATGGCAGGCCTGCTCGGCGGTGGCCACTGTCTTGGCATGTGCGGCGGCATCGTCGCCGCGCTGAGCGCCGGCGGACAAGGGCGCGTGCCGTGGCCGCTGCTGCTTGGCTACAACACGGGGCGCGTCGCCAGCTACACGCTCGTTGGCGCCCTGCTCGGCGCTGCCGGCGCACTTCTCCTGGAACACGCCGCGTTTACCAGCGTGCGCGTCGCGCTCTTCGTGGTCGCCAACCTGGTGATCGTGCTGATGGGCCTGTATATCGCCGGCTGGTCGGGGTGGACCACGCGCATCGAGCGACTGGGCGTGCCCTTGTGGCGGCGCCTGCAGCCACTCGCGCGCAAGCTGATCCCGGTACGCTCGCCGCAGCAGGCGCTACTGGTCGGCGCCTTATGGGGCTGGCTGCCTTGCGGGCTGGTCTATAGCGCGTCGCTCTCGGCGCTGGCCAGCGGCAGCGCATCCGGCGGCGCGCTGGCCATGCTGGCCTTCGGCGCCGGCACACTGCCCAACCTGCTGCTGATGGGCTGGTTTGCCAGCCGCTTGCGCGCCTGGCTGCAAAAACCCTGGCTGCGCCGTGTGGCCGGCCTGGCGGTAGTCGCCAGCGGCGCGTGGCCGCTGGCACGCCTGTTAATCAGCGCAGCGCACTGACGATGGCGCCGACGTTGGTGCGGAACAGGCCGAGGTAGCTGTTGGCCGGCGCGCTGCCGGCGAGCGCATCCGAGTACAGCCGGCCGCCGACCTTGACGCCAGCCTCACGCGACAGCTGCTCGATCAGGCGCGGGTCGCTCATGTTTTCGACAAACACGGCCTTCACCTTGTCCTGCCTGACCTGCCGGATCAGGGTGGCGACCGTCTTCGCCGACGCCTCGGCCTCGGTCGAGACGCCGCGCGGGGACAGGAAGCGGATCTGGTAGCGGTCCCCAAGGTAGGCGAACGCGTCGTGCGAGGTCAGCACCTTGCGTTGCGCGGCCGGCACGGCCGCGAACGCTTTCGCCGCCCACGCGTCGGCCGCCTCGACTTTTTGCGTATACGCGGCAGCGCGGGTGCGGTAATAGTCGCGCCCGGCCGGGTCCGCCTTGGCGAGCCCCGCTTCGATATTCTTCACGTACTGAACCACGCGTTTTGGATCGTGCCAGGCATGCGGGTCGACACCGCCGTGGTCATGGCCGTGATCGTCGTGCCCGGCTTGCAGGGGTTTTACCCCCTGGGTCGCGACGATGTTGACGCCCTTGAAGCCTGAGGTCTTCGCCAGCCGGCTGACCCAGCCCTCGTAGCCCAGCCCGTTGACGACGAAGACCTTCGCCGCACCCAGTTTCTTCACGTCGGCCGGCCGCGGCTGGTAGACGTGCGCGTCCTGGTCGGCGCCAACCAGCGGCACCACGTCGACCCGCTCCCCGCCTACTTCGCGGGTCAGGTCGGCGAGGATGCTGAAGCTCGCAACAACCGGCATGGGCGCCGCGGCCCAAGCCGTGCCCGCCAACGCGAACACGGCGCATAACAACAGATTTTTTTTCATTTGGATTCCAATGAATGGGGGTCGCCGCAGCTACTCGGCGAGATGGCGCCCGCGTAGGTAGCGCGGCAAGGCGCCACCTTGCTTGCCGACCAGCAGCGACAACAAATAGATCACGCCGGCGAGCAGGATGATCGCGGGGCCGGACGGCAACTCGACGTGATAGGACAGCAACAGGCCGCCCACGCCGCTGACTGTCGCGATCAGAACCGATGCGACCAGCATGCCGCCCACGCTGCGCGCCCATAGCCGGGCGCTGATCGCGGGCAGCATCATCAGGCCGACCGCCATCAGGGTGCCCAGCGCCTGGAAGCCAGCGACCAGGTTAAGCACCACCAGCAGCAGGAAGAGCTGGTGCCACCACGGCCCGTGCCCGCGCATCGAGAAGAGGAACACCGGGTCCAGGCACTCGATCAGGAGCGCGCGCCAGATCACGGCCAGCGTGAGCAGCGTCACCGTCGCGACGGAGGCGACCAGGAGCAGCGCCGCGTCGTCGACGGCGAGCACCGAGCCGAACAGGATGTGCATCAAGTCGACGTTGCTGCCGCTGACCGACACGAGCAGCACGCCCGCCGCCAGCGACATCAGGTAGAAGGCGGCGAAGCTCGCGTCCTCGCGCACCGAGGTGTAGCGGGTGGCGATGCCGGCGAGCGCGGCGACCAGCACGCCGGCGACAAAGCCGCCGATGCTCATCGCGGGCAGGGAAAGGCCGGCCAGCATGAAGCCGATGGCGGCGCCCGGCAGCACCGCGTGGCTCATCGCGTCGCCCATCAGGCTCATGCGGCGCATCACCAGCAACAGGCCGATCGGTGCAGAGCCCAGCGCCAGCGCGACTGACGCGACCAGCGCACGGCGCATGAAGGCGAATTCGGCAAACGGCGCGATCAGCGTCTCGTACAGCATGTGCAGGATCATGCCCCCTCCCTGGCGGTTTCGCAGACCGGCGCGTGCGCGTGCCAGACGGCGACCTTGTCGAGCGCGCGGCGCAGGTTGTCGTCGGTGAGCACCGACGCGGTCGCGCCCCACGCAACCACTTCGCGCGCCAACAGCAGGGTCTGCGCGAAATAGGCGCGCACCTGTTCGTAGTCGTGCAGCACGGCGACCACCGTGCGGCCCTCTTCTTTCCAGCGCCGTACCAGTTCGAGCAGGTCGAAGGTGGTCTTGGCGTCGACCGCGTTGAAGGGCTCGTCGAGCAGGATCAGCCGGGCGTCCTGCACCAGGATGCGGGCGAACAGCACGCGCTGGAACTGGCCGTTGGAGAGCGCATCGATGGTCCGCGAGGCGAAACCGGACAGGCCGACGGTCGCCAGCGCCTCGCTGACCCTGGCAAGCGAGGCCGTGTCGACACCGCCGAAGGCGCCGGTGCGCCGCCACAGGCCGGTGGCGACCAGGTCGGTCACCGTCACCGGCAAGGAGCGGTCGATTTCCGACTGCTGCGGCAGGTACGCGATATCGGCGAGTGAGCCGCCGTCAAAGCGGACATGCCCCTCGTCCGGCCTCAACGCACCGATCATGGTCTTGAGCAGCGTGCTCTTGCCAGCGCCGTTGGGGCCGAAGATGGCGGTCGCCTCGCCCTCGGCGAAGGTGCCGCTGGCGTGGTGGACCGCCGGGTGGCGGCGGTAGGAGACGGTCAGGTTGTCGAGGATGATCTTCACGCGACCTCTCCCAGTGCCCAGAATACGAGCAGCCACAACAGGGCCAGCAGCACGGCGGCGCCCAGCAAACGCTCGAGCGCAGAGCGCATCAACAAGGTGCGCAGCGGACGGTGGTTCGCGCTCATGGCTGAGCCTCCGGCTCCAGGCACCCGGCGAGCGCGGCCTCGAGGGTCGCCTCATCGATGGCCGGTGCGATCAACTCGAAACGGCTGTCGCGCCGCCACGCGAACTGGCTTGCCCCCCATTGCCCGGCGCTCCAGTTAAGCCACACCCAGCTACCCAGCACGCGGAACACGCCCTTGGCGCGGACCAGTCCGGGCACCCGGCCCGGCAATTCGTCGAAAAACGCGGTCAAACGCTCGCCGTTGAAGTCGCGGTCCGCGGCGAACGACCAGCCGGCGCTTACCCAGCCCCCCGTCTCGCCGCTGGGCACGGCCGGCCGGTAACGCGGGCGCGGTGCAGCGGGCATGGCAAGCCAGACAGGGTCGGCCGCGCCGTTGGATACCTCTGCGACAAGCGCCTTGGCCGGAAACAGCGCGGCCGCCTGTTGGGCGAAACGCTCAAGCGTCGTCGCGTCGGCCAGGTCGCACTTGGTCGCGATAAGGACGTCGGCGACGGCGATCTGGTCGCGGTACAGCGGGTTGCGGGCGTAGCCGGGGTCGACGAACTGGCGCGGGTCGACCAGCGTCAGCGTCGCGGCGACCTCGACGCCGTCAGCGAGCGGCTTCTCTCGCAGTTCGTCGATCACGCCGGCCGCGTGCGCGAGCCCGCTCGCCTCGATCAGCAGTCGCTGCGGGCGGTGGCGGCGGATCAGGTTGGCGACCGTCACCGTCAATTGCGGGCCGGCCGCGCAGCACAGGCAGCCGCCGGCGATCTCGGCGACGGGCAATTCGCCGTCGTCAAGGACAGCACCGTCGATGCCGATTTCGCCGAATTCGTTGACGATGACCGCCCAGCGCTCGCCGGCCGGACGGTTCGCGAGCAGGTGGCGCAGGGCCGTGGTCTTGCCCACGCCCAGGAAGCCGGTGATCAGGTTGATCGGGGTCTTGTTCATGCGCACTCCTTGCAGCAACCGGTGAGCACCAGCGTCTGTTCGCGCGGCACGAAACCGGCGGCGCTGGCCGAGGCCGACAGCGCGGCGAAGGCGTCGTCGCCGGAGAGTTCGGTGACCTTGCCGCAACGCTCGCAGGCGAGGATCAACGCGCGGTGGCTGCACTCGAAATGGTGGCAGACGATATAGCCGTTGAGCGCGTCCACCCGGTGCAGCATGCCCTGCTGCGCCAGATAGTCGAGCGCGCGGTAGACGGTGGGGGGCGCGACGACACCGCGCTCGGCCTGCAAGTCGGCGAGCACCTGGTAGGCCTTGACCACCCCGGGGTAGCCCAGCACCAGCTCGAGCACACGGCGGCGCAACGCGGTCAGCCTGGTGCCGCTCGCCGCGCAGGTGGCGTCGGCGGCGGCCAGATAGTCGCTTGTGTTCATCGGCGCGTTCCGGTCGGATCGAAACACGCGATTGTTATACTATAACATTGCCTCGTCAAGCCGCCGGAGAGGCTCAGTAGTCTGCCCCGAGGTAGAAATAGGCCGTCCAGCGCCCGCCCCTGCCGTTACCGACCCCGAGGAACAGCGGACCGAACAGGGTGTCCGCACCGACGAAGGCCGAGGCGGCCGGCAGCCACTCGCTGTCCTTGCCGTCCCACAGGCCGTTCCAGATACGGCCGACCTCGGCCGACGCGCCGACGTAGATGCCGGTACCCAGCGCGGAGGGCAGCGAGGCGACCCGCCAGTAGCCCATCAGCCGCGCCAGCGCCGCGCGCTGGCCGAGCAGTTCGTCGTTCTGGTAGCCCGACAGGTTGAGGAAGCCGCCGAGCGAGGCGATGTTGGCGCCTTCCTGCGTGCTGCCGCGGGCCTTGCCGGTCAGCCGCCAGGTCAGGTCTGCGCCCGTGGTGTGCACGTAATCGAAGCCGGTGTCGTAGCTGACCAGCTGTTCGTAGTCTTTCGCGCTCCAGTCAGGCAGCGCGCGCTGCACGTCGACCCTTACCGCGTAGCCATTGCGCGGCCAGCGCGGATTGTCGACCTGGTCGATCGTCAGCCGGGTCTCCACACCGCCCAGCCGGTAGCTCGCGCTAGGAAACTCGCCCGGGTCGCCGACTCTGAGCCCGGTATCGACCTGCCCCCTGAAGAGACCCAGCCGCCATTCGCCGTAACGCCCCAGCGCGACGCCAGAGGCCAGCGACACCCGCGAGTCGCGCAGGCTCAGGTCGGCGCGGCGGTCGTGCTCTGGCGTATACAGCGAGAAGGCATCCTTGCTCACGCGCAAACCGCCGGCAAGGAAGAACGGGGAAGTCGGGCTCAGCGGCTGGTAGAGCTCGCTGCCGAAATACAGGCTCTCGCCTATCCTCGCCTCGTTGAACCAGGTCGCCCCCGCCTCGTTCACCCAGGTGCGCCGGTGGCTCGCCAGTACCGCGAAGGTCGCGTCGCCGTTGCTGGCCCCTTCCATGCTGACGCCAAAACGCAACAGGTCGGGTCCGGTCGCACGCGGCTTCGGCGTGACGACGGCGCGCTCGCCATTGTCGCCCTCGACGCGGTAGGCGAGCCGGTCGTAGTCGCCCTCGGCGAACACGTCCTGCAAATTGGCGAGAAAGGCCGATTGCGACTGGCCACCCGCGGGCACGGCCAGCTTGTCCTCGAGCAGGCGCCGGCTGCGGCCGGCAGGCGCGTCGACCTTGACCGATTCAATCCGCCCCGGCGTCGTTTGCGGGAGCGAAGCCCTCCAGAGCTGGTAGGCCGCGGGGTCTGCCGCGTAGCGTGCCAGTTGTGCCGCCTGCGCGCGCACTGCGGCCCGACCGGCCTCGACGATGCGCGGGCTGTCTGCAAACGCGGTGACCGGCGTGTCGCCCAGCGCGGGCGTGATCAGGATGTCGTCCGGGCCCAGCAGCTTCTTCTGCTCGGCGACGTTGCGGCTGACGCCGAAATTCAGGCTCTGGGTGAGCACGTCGAACCACGAGCGGATGTCTTCGGTCTTCTTCAGCGGCTCGCCGACGTCGACGGCGATCACCACGTCCGCGCAGCGCCCCTTGATGTCGGACACCGGCAGGTTGCGCGCGAGCAGGCCGTCCACCAGCAAGCGCCCGTCGACTTCGACCGCGTCGAACACGCCCGGCACCGCCATGCTGGCACGCAAGGCAGTCGCGAGGTCTCCCTTGTCGAAAACGACGGCGTCGCCGTTGGCAAGGTCGGTCGCCACCGCCCTGAACGGGATGGGCAACCGGTCGAAGTCGCCGGCCGGAATGCCCTGGGTCAGGTAGCGGATATAGAGGTCGACAGGCTGCGAGTTGATCGCGCCGCGCGGCAGCTTGAGCTTGCCGTCCTCGATGCCTACGCTCAGGTCTAGGTAGTTGCGGACATCCTCGCGCTTGCGCGAAAAGGGTACGTCCTCGCGCCTGGGTTTGCCGGACGTCAGCTGGTCCCAGTCGGTGTGCGCGAAGGTTTCCTCCAGCCTGTCCAGCGGCTGGCCGCTCGCGTAGATGCCGCCGATCAGGGCGCCTGCGCTGGTGCCGGCGATGCAGCTGATCGGGATGCCCAGGCGGTCGAGTTCCTGCAGTACGCCTAGGTGGGCAAAGCCCCGCGCGCCGCCGCCGCCCAGCACGACGCCGATCCGCGGCGCCGGGGCCGCATCCGCGGCCAGCGCCGAACTGGCGAACCGCCCGAGCAGGATTGCAACAATCAGTAAGCGTTTCATGGCGATTAACGGCGGCGCATCCCTTCGCGGCAAGGCGGCAAACGGGTAGAATCGCCTATTCTTAAAAAAAACTGTAGACAGCGAGTATCTTACGATATGTTTGACCTCAAGGCTTTTTTCGGCACGCTCGCCGGTCGTGGTTCGACGTCCCACGCCACGGCCACCAGCGTCACCCAGCTTGCCAAGAACCTGCCCGAGGCCGAGTTCTACAGTACCTTCATCGAAATCATCAAGGCGGTCGCCAAGCTCAACGCCGACGTCGAGGTGCCGCTGCCCGAGCGCATGCAGGCACTCGCTTACGTCGACGACAAGGCGTACAGCTTCCACGAGAAGATCTGCCGCGACCTGTTGGCCAACACCGGCCGCCCGCAGCTGCACCTGCCGAGCATCCTGTCCTACCTGTCCGAGCTCTCCAACGGCTACCAGATCTGCCTGCGCCAGGCGCAGCGCGGCAAGGTGCCGACCGACGGCGCGCTCAAGCAGTGCGCGTTGCGCGCGCTGCAGCACCAGCTCAGCCTGATCAAGTGGAGCGCCCTGCGCTACCTGTCCGCCGACGGGTCGACCTGGCAGCAGGCTTACCACATCTACGCATTTGCCGAATCGCAGGGTTTTGCCCGCGAAGCCATCCGCGCGTACGAGACGCAAAGCCCCGCCAGTTGCGAGGCGACGCTGATCCGTGCGGCGATGCTGCATCTGGCGCAGACCGACAACCTGCTGCCGCAAGAGATCGAGGGGGTCGACCGCCTGCTGCAGCGCCTGATTGAGGAAGTCCACCTGACGCGGGACCCGGTCGCGACCGACTTCCAGTACGTGATCAACCTCGACAAGCCGCAGCCGCCGCAACTGATGCGCCGCGGCACCACCGGCAATGGTTGCCGCTACTGGTCTGGCGAGTCTGTCCTTAACCGGTTGGCCGACCTGATGCTGGCCTTCGAGCAGAAGATCCCAGACAGCCTGCTCACTGCGGTCCCCAGGCTTGCCGAGCCTGACTGGCAGTTGCTGCTGGAGAAACTGTCTACCCGCTGGAGCCAGGACGGCGGCAAGTCGATGCGCCGCCACGAGCGCACGACGACCTATACCGACGCCCGCGTCGAGGTTGGCCTCGAACGCATCGCCCTCGCACTCAAGCTCTACCAGGGCGCCGGCAGCGCGCAGGAAGACAACTGGAAGATCAGCGACGTGAGCCCGACCGGCGTCGGCCTGGTATTTCTCGGCCGCGACATCGACCAGTTGAAGCTCGGCCGCCTGATCTGGCTGTCCAGCGCCTCGCTGGACAGCACGCTGGGCATGATCCGCCGCATTCAGCGGCTGGCCGAAGGCGGCACCCGCGTCGGGGTCGAGATCATCGCGGAGAACCCGCTGGTGGTCGGCCTGTCCGAAGGCGAGCCCGGGGAGAACTCGGCGCCGCTGCCTGCGCTCTATGTCACCCAGGCCAACGCGCGCAATTCGGCGAGGATGCTGCTGATCCCCGAGCGGCTGGCCAGGCAGGACCTGCCGCTGATTTTCAGCGCCAACGGCAAGGCATACCAGATCCGCGTCAAGCAGCGCACCGCGGCCTTCGAGGAGGCCGCGCAGGTCGACTTCGAGACCCTGGACAGGGTCGGCGCCTGAGGCCTCAGCGCCTGCCCCCGCCCGACTTGGCGTCAACCGGGGGTAGGTGCTGGTAAAAGGCGGGGTCGGTATCGAACAGGGTGCCGATCCGGCCGGTTTGCGACGCACAGGCGATCAGCAAGGCCCGGTTGATTGCCTCCTTCTTGCTGACCCCCCACCACTCGATCATCTTGTCGAGCGACTTCTGCGCCTCGCGCGAGAGCTCGACCGTCACCGACAGCTCCTGCAGGCGGCGGCGGCGCAATTCGCGGCTGCGGCGCTTGCGCTCGGCCACGGTCATCGCGCGCTCGCCCAGCGGCTTGCGGCCCGGCTTCTTGCGCAGGCCGCCGATCAGGTCGCCGGTGTAATGGTCGCAGGGGTCTCTCATGCGCTATAGGTGACGGGTCACGACAAAGGGGCGGAATCATAGCACGCACCGGGCCTTTCGGCGAGTTGCCGCTTAGCGCCAGCGCGGGATGAAACGCCGCAACGCGTGCATGATCACCAGCGAGGCGCCGACCCAGGCACAGCCCAGCAAGGTCGCCCACAAGCGCCAGCCAACCAGTCCGAGATCGCCGCCCGGCAGGCGGGCGACGTCGATCAGCAGCAACACGAGCGCGGTCACCACCGCGCTGAAGGCCAGGTAGTCGGCACGCAAGGCGTAGGGATACGCAGCCGATAGCAAGGCAATCGACGCCAGCAGCGGCCAGTTCCCCGGCAGGAACACGAGTAGCAGCCAGGCAAGCGCCACGCCGGCGACGGTGCCGATGATGCGCTCGCGGATGCGCCGCCACGCCAGCGCGTCGTCAACATGCATGACAAAGAGGATGGTCAGCGCAACCCAGCCGGGCTCGACGAAGTCAAGCGCCTGGGCGCTGAGCGTGCCCAGCAGGATGGTCAGCGGCAGCGTCAGCCCGTACAAGGGGCCGTTGGTGTCGCCGCCCAGCACCGCGCCGATCTCGCGCCAGGGGGATGCGGTCGCCTGCTCGAAGCCGGCGGCCAGCGCGAGCGCGAGCGCAAGAACCGCCCCTGCAAAGTAAGCGACGCCCAGCGCCATCGTCGCCGGAAACCCCAGCTCGGCCAGCACCAGCGCAGACGCCGCATACTTGCCCAGCAGGCTCAGGTAGGCGTGCTCGGGCTTGGGTTGGCCGGCGAGGAAGCTCACCAGCAGCAGCGCGGACAGCGCCGCCCAGCGATGGCCGGCAAACCAGAGCCCCAGCGCCGCGCAGCCGATCACCAGCAGGGCACCCGCCAGCACCGCGACCGTGCGCGAAACGGCGCGCGCGCGGGGGTCTATGGTCAACGCAAACAGGCCACCCAGTGCGACGAAGGCGCCCAGCAGCGGCTCGCCGCAGGCGATGCCGCCGAGCGCAGGCATGCCGAGTGCGAGCGCGAACAACACGCCACGACGCATATCGGCGCGGGTCGGCGAAGGTAAAGGGCGCGTGGCGTCCATCGGTCAGGATCTCCCGGCAACCCTGCCGTTGTAGACGCGCACAAGGTATCGCGCTCACCTAGGCGAGCACGCGCCACACGGCGGCCTGCACGGCCAGCGCGAACACGGCGGCAAACAGGTCGTCGAGCATCACGCCCAGCCCGCCACCGACACGCGCGTCGACCACGCGGATCGGCCAGGGCTTGACGATGTCGAACAGGCGGAACAGGGCGAAGGCCAGCAGCCAGCCCGCCGCGGTGGGCGGCGCGTAGATCAGCACCAGCAGCATGGCGACGATCTCGTCCCACACGATGGCGCCGGGGTCGTGCGCGCCGAGCGAGCGCCCTGCCCGCGCACAGATCGGCACCCCCGCGACAAACAGGAAGGCGGTGAGCAGCAGCATCAGTCCCTCGGGCAGCCCCAGCCACAGCCACAAGACGAAAAGCGGAAAAGCGGCGAGCGTGCCGAAGGTGCCGGGCGCCCGCGGCGCGAGGCCACTGCCGAAGCCCAGGGCCAGGAAGTGGGCCGGATGGGCCAGCAGGAAACGCAAGTCGGGTTTGGTCATCGGAAGTGGTCGTAGCTCGTGTGCGTGAGAAGGACGGGCGCACCATCAGGCGCGTCCAAGAGGCGAACACCCTCGCCCGCCGCCACCCTGCCGACACGGGTGAGCCGCAGACCAAGCTCGGCCGGCAAGGCCTCGATGGCCGCACGGTGCGCACGCGGCGCGGTGAAGCACAGCTCGTAATCGTCGCCGCCAGCGGCGAACAGCGCCGGTGCCGAGGATCGCAGTGCCAACAACGCTTCGGCACAAGGCAGCGCGGATAGCCACAGCTCGGCGGCGACGCCCGAGCGTTCGCATAGGTGCGCAAGATCGCCAGTGAGCCCGTCGGAGACATCCAGCGCGGCACTGGCCAGCCCCCGCAGGCGCTCACCCAGCTGCAGGCGCGGCTCGGGCCAGTCCAGCCGCCGCGCCGCATTACGGAGGGTGTCTAAGCCTACGTCCGGCGCGCGGCCGTAGCGCGCCGCGACCGCCAGCGCCGCCCCACCCAGCTCGCCACTGACCCAGATGTCGTCGCCGGCCACTGCGCCGTCGCGGCGGATCGCCTGCCCGGCCGGCACTTCGCCGATCAGCGTGACCGACAGCGTTAAGGGGCCGCGGGTGGTGTCGCCACCGACCAGGTCGACGTCATGGCGATCGGCCAGCGAGAAAAATCCACGTGAAAAAGCGGCGAGCCACGCCTCGTCGGCCGCCGGCAGGGCGACGGCCAGTGTCGCCCAGCGCGCGCGCGCACCCATCGCGGCAACGTCGGACAGGTTGACCGCCAGCGTCTTGTGGCCGAGCGACGCGGGGTCGGTACCGGCAAAGAAGTGCCTTCCTTCGACCAGCATGTCGGTGGTCACCACCAGTTCCATGCCGGGCGCGGGTGCGAGGATGGCCGCGTCGTCGCCCACCCCGAGCACGGCGCCCGGCGCGGGACGGTCGAAATAGCGGCGTATCAATTGGAATTCGTTCATCTGGGCAAAAAAACACCCGCCGTGGCGGGTGTGCGTGTAGCGGGTGGCAGACTCAGCCCTGCGCGCCCTGGCGGCGCGACTTCTGGCGGGCGACCTCTTCGGCGCGCACGTCGGCAGCGAGCTTGTCGAGCACGCCGTTGACGAACTTGTGGCCGTCGGTGCCACCGAAGGTCTTGGTGATCTCGATCGCCTCGTTGATGATCACCGGGTACGGCGTCTCCGGCAGCTGGGTCAGTTCCATCGCGGCCATCAGCAGCACCGAACGCTCGACCGGGCTGACCTCTTCGGCCTTGCGCTCGTGGTAGCGGTCCACCAGCGGGCCGAGTTCGGCCGCGTCCTTGATCACGGTGTACAGGAGGTTGCGGAACAGCGCCTCGTCAGCCTTGACGAAGTAGTCGTTCTCGCGCAGGTGCTTCTCGATCAGCGAAGCCGGGGTTTCCGGGTTCAGCAGCCACTCGTAGATGCCTTGTACGGCAAACTCGCGGGCACGGCGGCGTGCGGTTTTCATGGTGTTGTCCTTATTAAAGATCGGGCGCGGCAGGTGTTCAGCCGCGCAGGGCTTTTTGCAGGTTGGCCATCTCGACCGCCACGCGGGCCGCGTCGCGGCCCTTCTCTTCCATCCTCACCTCGGCCTGCTCGTCGGTCTCGGTGGTCAGGATCGCGTTGGCGATCGGCAAGGCGGCGTCCAGCGTCACGCGGGTGACGGCGGCGCCGGACTCGTTGGAAACCAGCTCGAAATGGTAGGTCTCGCCGCGGATCACCGCACCCAGCGCGACCAGCGCGTCGAAGCGGCCGCTTTCGGCCATGGTCTTGAGCACCAGCGGGATTTCCAGCGCGCCGGGCACCGAGGCGAGCGTGATGTCGGCCGGAGCGACGCCCAGCACGGACAGCTCGGACAGGCAGGCGTCGCGCAGGCCGTGGCAGACATCCTCGTTGAAGCGGCTCATCACGACGCCGACACGAAGGCCCTGGCCGTTGAGGTTGGATTCGATACGACGGACGGCGTCCAGCATGCTGCTCTCCTGCTCATGGGGGTGGGCGCGCCTTGCGCGGCAAGGCGCGGGATTTTACCGGAAAACACGTGCCCGTGCACGCGGGCGGCGGCGGGCACGGGCAAAACAAGGGTCAGATGTCGATATGCAGCGATTGCGGCTGGCAGAAGCCGGCGACCTCCAGGTCGAAACCGACCATCGACGGCAGGCTAACCGGCGAGGCCATCAGGCGCATGCGTCCGACGCCGACCGCCTTGAGCATTTGCGCACCGATGCCGAAGAACTTACTGTCCCAGGCGGCACGCGGGGTCGCCTCGCCAGGCACCGGCAACGCGCGCGCGGCCAGGTCGTCGCCGCTCTCGGTGCGGTGCAGCAGGATGACCACGCCCTTGCCCGCCTCTTCGATGGTCTCCAGCGCGAAGGGCAGCGTCCAGCTGTGCGCGCTGGCGAGCGGATCGAGCAGGTCCATCACCGACAAGGGCTCGTGCACGCGCACCAGTACCTCATCGTCGGCGCGGATGTCGCCCTTGACCAGCGCGAGATGGGTGTCCTCGCCGGTGGTGTCGCGGAACACGTGCAGCTCGAACTCGCCGAACGGGGTGACGATCTCGCGCGAGCCGGTACGGGTGACCAGGCTCTCGGTGCGGCTGCGGTAGGCGATCAAGTCGGCGATGGTGCCCACCTTCAGGCCATGCTGCTCGGCGAACGCGATCAGCTCTGGCATGCGCGCCATGGTGCCGTCGTCGTTCATGATCTCGCAGATCACCGACGCCGGCGCGAGCCCGGCGAGCCCGGCCAGGTCGCAACCCGCCTCGGTATGCCCGGCGCGCGCAAGCACCCCACCCTCGACCGCTTTGAGCGGGAAGATATGCCCCGGCTGCACCAGGTCAGACGGTTGCGCGTCGCGCGCGACGGCCGCCTGCACGGTGCGCGCGCGGTCGGCCGCCGAAATGCCGGTGGTCACCCCGCGCGCGGCCTCGATCGAGACCGTGAAGTTGGTACCCAAGGGCGTGCCGTTCTTGCTGGTCATCAGCGGCAGCTCGAGCGCCTCGCACTTGTCGGCGGTCAGCGTGAGGCAGATCAGGCCGCGGCCGTGCTTGGCCATGAAGTTGATCGCGTCGGCGCTCACATGCTCGGCCGCCATCACGAGGTCACCCTCGTTCTCGCGGTCTTCGGCGTCGGCGAGCACGACCATCTTGCCGGCACGGATATCGTCGATGATGTCCTGGATGGGGGAGATCTTCATTTTTCAGCCTTTGTAACAGGGACCATCCCTGCGTTCTATGTATGCAAACTTCAAATGCTGGCGGCAAGCCCAAAATCAAGGCTCAGGTAATTACCATCCGCGCGCACCCCGCGCACATCCAGCGCGAGCGGTGCGCCAAACAAGGGGCCGCCGGTCACCAGCGTATGGAATTCGCCTGCCTCGCCGCACGGGTCTATCCCCTCGGCGAGCATCCGCGCGATCAGCGCGTGGTCCAGCACCTGCCCCAGATAATCGTCGGCCATCAGGTCGCGGCGGATCACCACGATGCGCGCGGTAAAGCCCGCGTCGACAAACTCGCGCACCAGGGCAAGCCTGTCCTCGCCCCATAGCGGCAGCTCCGGCGCAAGGCCCGCCGCTAAGCACACCTGCTCTTCCCATTGCCGGTGCGCAACGAGGTCGATGTCGCCGAACACCGCGGCCGCAGCACCCATCTCTCGCGCGTGCCCCAGCTTCTCGACGAACACGCGTTCGTAATCGCCCCAGCTCGCGTGCCCGCTGATGCGCGGCAAGCCCAGCAGGGCGGCCTGCGCGTCCAGTACCGCAGGGGAGACGCCGTGCGAGCGGCTGCGCTCGCCCGTCTCGTCGAGCATGGTCAGCAGCGCAAGCGGACGTGCGCCCGCGCGCACCGCGCGCCACAGGGCGAGCGTCGAATCCTTGCCGCCGCTGTACGACGCGACAAACGGCGTGTCTTTCGCGATCATGCGGACGCCCTTTGCGCGAGCACGCGCTCGACGGTGTCGACGATCGCCTGCGTCTGCGGGTCGACTTCGATATTGACGATGTCGCCCACCGCGCAGCCACCCAGCTTGGTGCGCGCCAGTGTCTCGGGGATCAGGAAGACGGAAAACTCGCCGTTTTTCACGTCACCGACGGTCAGGCTGACGCCGTCGATGCCGATGTAGCCCTTGTCGAACACGTATTTGCGGACAGGTTCGGGCAAGGCGAAGCGCACGGTGCGGTTGTTCGGCGTGTCAATCACGCTGACGATGGGCGCCGTGCACAGCACGTGGCCGGACATCGCATGGCCGCCGATCTCATCGCCGAAACGCGCGGCGCGCTCGACGTTCACCCGGTCGCCAACCTTCAGTGCGCCCAGGTTGGTCGCGCGCAGCGTCTCCTGCATCAGGTCGAACGCGACGACGTCGCCTTCGATCCCTGTCACGGTCAGGCACACGCCGTTGTGCGCGACCGATGCGCCCAGTTGCAGGCCGGGCAGCAAAGCCTCGGGCAGGCGCACCTTGTGGGTGCGGAAATTTTCCTTTTCGGCGACGGCGACAAGCTCGGCCATCCCCTGGACGATCCCGGTAAACATTCTGGAAGATCCTGCGCAAAATCGGATGCCGACATTGTACCTGCAACACCATGAAATGGCTGCCCGGCGAGCCTTGGCAAAATTCGGTACAATGCGCGGTTTACGAAATCCCCACCCCGAACGCGCAATGTCCACCGAGTTGACCCGTATCGCCGCCGAGGCCGCCCGCCGGCGCACCTTCGCCATCATCTCCCACCCCGACGCGGGCAAGACCACGCTGACCGAGAAGCTGTTGCTGTTCTCCGGCGCGATCCAGATGGCCGGCACGGTCAAGGGCAAGAAGGGCGGCAAGTTCGCGACTTCCGACTGGATGGAGATCGAGAAGCAGCGCGGCATCTCGGTCGCCTCGAGCGTGATGCAGTTCGACTACCGCGAACACACGGTCAACCTGCTGGACACCCCGGGCCACCAGGACTTCTCGGAAGACACCTACCGCGTGCTGACCGCGGTCGACGCCGCGCTGATGGTGATCGACGCGGCCAAGGGCGTCGAGGAGCAGACGATCAAGCTTCTGAACGTATGCCGACTGCGCGACACGCCTATCGTCACCTTCATGAACAAGTACGACCGTGAAGTGCGCGACAGCCTGGAGCTGCTTGACGAGGTCGAGAACGTGCTGAAGATCCGCTGCGCGCCGATCACCTGGCCGATCGGCATGGGCAAGAATTTCCGCGGTGTCTACTCGCTGTTGACCGATCAGGTGATCCTGTTCGAGGCCGGCTCCGACCGGCTGATCACCGATATCGAGCTGATCGAGGGCATAGACAACCCCGAGCTCGACCAGCGTTTCCCGCTGGAAATGGAACAGCTGCGCATGGAGATCGAGCTCGTCAAGGGCGCGTCCAACGAGTGGAACCTCGAGGAATTCCTCGCCGGCGAGCTCACCCCGGTGTTCTTCGGCTCGGCGATCAACAACTTCGGCGTGCGCGAGATCCTCGACGCGCTGATCGACTGGGCGCCCGCCCCGCAGCCACGCGACGCGACGGTGCGCGTGGTCGACCCGGCCGAGGAGAAATTCTCCGGCTTCGTGTTCAAGATCCAGGCCAATATGGACCCCAAGCACCGCGACCGCATCGCTTTCATGCGCGTGTGCTCGGGTCGCTTCGAGCGCGGCATGAAGATGAAGCACCTGCGCCTGAACCGCGACATCGCGGCGTCCAGCGTGGTGACCTTTATGTCGCACGACCGCGAGATCGTCGAGGAAGCGTTTGCCGGCGACATCATCGGCATCCCCAACCACGGCAACATCCAGATCGGCGACTCGTTCTCCGAGGGCGAGGCGCTGTCGTTCACCGGCATCCCGTTCTTCGCGCCGGAGATGTTCCGCTCGGTGCGCATCCGCAACCCGCTCAAACTCAAGCAACTGGCCAAGGGCCTGCAGCAGCTGGGCGAGGAAGGCGCGGTGCAGGTGTTCAAGCCGGAGACCGGCGGCGACCTGATCCTGGGGGCAGTCGGCGTGCTGCAGTTCGAGGTGGTCGCCTCGCGTCTGGCGGCCGAGTACGGCGTCGACGCGATCTTCGAGTCAGCCAGCATCTGGTCGGCGCGCTGGTTCAGCTGCGATGACCGCAGGAAGCTCGACGACTTCGTCAAGGCGCTGGCGGGCAATATCGCGGTCGACGCCGGCGGCAACCTTGCCTACCTCGCGCCCAACCGTGTGAACCTGCAGCTCACGCAGGAGCGCTGGCCGGACATCGTGTTCCACGAGACGCGCGAACACGCGGTCAAGCTGAACGACTGAGCATTGCGGAGCGGACATGGCGGCGGGTGACTTGTACGAATTCTGGCAGACGATGCGCGGCAGCTACGCCGCGGACATCGTGCGCTCGGGCGTGCTCGTCGCCGTGCTGGTCGCGCTCAGGATCGCGATCGGCCGCGCCATCGGCGCCAACACCGACTGGACGCTGGACGACAGGCGGCGCTGGTCGATCACCGCGCGCAACGTGCTGTTCATCACCGGCGTCGCCGGCATCGCGCTGATCTGGGCGTCCGAGCTGCAGACCATCGCGGTGTCGATGCTCGCGTTTGCCGCCGCGGTGATCCTGGCGACCAAGGAGCTGATCATGTGCCTGACCGGCGGCCTGCTTCGGAGCGCGTCGAACAGCTACGGCCTCGGTGACCACATCGAGGTCGCCCACATCCGCGGGCGGGTGGTCGACATCGGCCTCTTGACCACCACGGTGATGGAAATCGGCCCCGAGCACGACAGCCACCAGATGACCGGCCGCGCCCTCGCCTTCCCGCACAGCCTGCTGCTGACGCAGCCGGTGATCCAGGAAAACTACATGGGCGAGTACGTCGTGCACACGGTCAAGCTGACCCTGCCCTTGAGCCTGCCGCCCGCGCGCGCCGAACGCCTGCTGCTCGCCGCCGCCCAGGACGCCGTCGCGCCCTTCCTTGCCGCCGCGCAAAGGCATATGTCGCGCATCGAGGCGATCCACCACCTGGACACCCCGTCGGTCGAGCCGCGGGTGTCGGTGCAGACGCTGAACGACACGAGCTATCTCTTGAGCCTGCGCATCGCGCTGCCCGCCAAGTCGCGTCAGCGGACCGAGCAGCTCATCCTCAAGCATTTCCTGCGCGAGGCCTTCCCCGAGCCTGCCGACGACGCTTCGGCAGGCAACGTCCAACCTTCACCTTCCCAACAGGCTTGATTCCCATGAGCAAGACCCGGATCAAAACCTACGACAAGATCATCATCGAGAGCCTCAAGCTGTTCAACGAGCACGGCGAACGGGCGATCACCACCAACCATATTTCGGCGCACCTGGGCATCAGCCCGGGCAATCTGTACTACCACTTCCGCAACAAGGAAGAGATCGTCTTCCAGATCTTCCGCGAGTACGAGGCCTTCATCCGTGAGCAGCTGACGCCGCCGGCGGACCGCGCGCCGACGGTCGACGACTTGTCGCGCTACCTCGACGCGATCTTCCAGGGTTTCTGGCGCTTCCGCTTCATGTTCGACGACCTGCCGGGGCTGCTCTCGCGCAACCCGCAGATGCAGGCCGAGTACCACCACTTCATCGGTACCGAACTGCAGCCGATGATGATCGCCTTCCTGAAGGGCTTCCAGCAGTCGGGCTTCCTCCGTTTCGACGACGAGGAAACCATCAGCCTGTTGGCGGTCAATATCTGGATCGTCGTCAAGTTCTGGTACGCGTTCGAGCAGTCGGCCAAGCCCAAGGTGCCGATCTCGCCGGACACCGGCCGGCGCGGCGCACGCCAGGTGCTCGCGCTGATGCGCCCCTACGTCAGCGCCGACCACCTCGAAAGCTTCAAGGCGCTCGACGCGCGCTACCGCTAGCCTCTTGTCCAGGCCGGCAGCCCTGGCCGGCACCGGCTACTTGGGCCGAGTCTGCGCGCGCACAGGCGCCGGCCGATGGGTTCAGGCAGTCAGGGGCGTCCCGTCCCAGAAGGCGATGCCCGCCTTGCCCGCGTGCTTGGCCCGGTACATCGCGGCGTCCGCCCGCTCGAGCGCGGTCGCCGCGCACATGCCGGCAGCCTGCGCGAGGAGCACGCCGATACTGGCCGACACCCTCACCGGCCCGCCGTCAAGCACGATCGGCGCTTTCAGCTCGGCGAGCAGCCTGTTTGCGATCTGCACGACCCTCCCGTGCCCCGGCTCGCCCTCCAGCAGCAAGGCAAACTCGTCCCCCGACAGGCGTGCCAGGGTATCCCCGTCGCGCAGGCAGGCAGCCATCCTTTGAGCGGCGACCTGCAGCACCCTGTCGCCCGCCGCGTGCCCCAGATGGTCGTTGACCGCCTTGAAGCCGTCCAGGTCCATATACATCAGCACGAATGTGCCACCCGCGCGCGCGTCCTGCGCCAGCCTGTGCTCGAGACGGTCGAGGAATAATGTCCGGTTGACGAGGCCGGTCAGCGCGTCGTGGAACGCCAGCTGGCGAACCGCGTGCCAGTTCGCCTCGCGTTCACTGATGTCGTCGACCTGCAGCAACAAGCCGCCTCCGTCCGCGCCGGGCAGGCGGGTGGCCGTCAATTCCGCTTCGAACGCACCGCTACGTCCGAGCAGCCGGCACTGACCGCGCCAGGACACCTGCTGGCCCGCGGGCTCCGCGCAGCGCGCGCATATCGCCATCGCCCGCGCGTCGTCATCGCAGAAAAGCCCGGCAAGTGCCGTGCCCGGCAGACAGTCGCCAAACTGCTCGCCGGCAGCCGGATTGGCCTGGACGACCCGCCCGCCTTCGACCAGCAGCAGCCCGTGCGCCAGGTGCTCGAACAGGTGCTCGAAACGCTGCTCGCTGATCACCCGTCCCGCCTCGGCGGCATTCTTGCGGCCGATCAGGGTGTTGACCGCGCGGACCACTTCGCCAAGCTCGTCGTCGGCGCGGATCGCCAGCGGTTCGACCTGACCCGGGCGTTCCAGGCGCCGCAGCGCGCCGCCCAGCGCGGCGAGGCGCGCGCCCAGCCGGCTTTGCACGACCCATACCGCGGCCAGACCGACCAGCAGGATCGCGGCGACGGCGATGAGGGCCAGCCGGTTGACCTGCGCGGAGGCAAGCTGCGACTGGTCCCGGCGCAGGCTCTGGCCGAGGAAGAGCGCGGGGCGGCCGTCCAGGTCGCTCACGCCTATCCAGCTGTCGACACGATAACTGCGCATCAGCGTCAGCGGCGCATCGGTGGTCCGGCCTGCATTCCGCCACGCGACCACCTCGTCAGGCAATTGACGCGAGGTCAGCGACAGCACGCGGGTGTTGTTGCGCAGGAAGGTCGATTGGCTCCTGAGCACGATGCGGTCGGCGCGGGAGGCCCACAGCAGGAAGCCGGCCGGCTCGCCGCTCGCGTGCAGGCCCTGCACCGGCGCGAGCGAAATATAGTAAGGGCCGGTCGGAAAGCGGACGATGCCCGAGATCACATACGGGTCGCCCGAGGCGGCAAGACGGTACAGGTGGCGGCCGAACTCGCTGTCCGGGCGCAGCGCGCCGGCCAGGCGCTGGCTGTCGAAAATCACCTGCCGCCCGGAGAGTTCTGCCGTGAAGACGGTAGAGGCGTCAGGCTTGAAGAGGGCCACCCAGTCGACGCCGAGGTCGGCCAGGCGCGCCGGGCTGACGTAGGGTAGCAGGTGCTCGAGCCCCACGCCGTTGGCGGCGTCGGCCAGTTGCTGCCAGCGCGTCCAGTCCCGTTGTGCGCGCACCATGCCCGACGCGGCCTCAAGGTAGCTGTCGCGCATGCGCAGTGCCTCGGCGCTGGCGGCGGCACGTTCGCCTGTCTCGATGGCCGGAATCAGCCATAGCCTGCCCAGCGCCCAGACCAGCGCGGCCACCAGCAGCGACAGCGCGCAGACCCAAAGCGCGGCCTGGCGGGCCAGCGTGCCCGGGCAATACAAGCGTTGACGGAATGAGAGCATGATGACGGGCGTCGCCCGCCCTTGGCGGACAAATATATCCAAAATGGGCAAATTAACCGAACTGCCTTCTGAAGCGCAACAAGCCGGCAGCGAAAGCAGCCATGCCCAGCGCCATCATGTCGAACACCGAAGGCCATAACGCGGCGACGCTTTGTCCCTTCAGTAGCAGGCCAAATGAAATATTGATGAAATAATACAACGGAGAAAAGTGTGTGAATACCGCAAGCCATTCGGGCATCGCCTCCGGCGGCGTCCACGCACCAGAGAGGAACAGCATCGGCGCGAGGATCAGGATGGTCAGCATCCCAGCCTGCGCGAGGTTGCGCGCGACGGTCGCCGCCAGCAGGCCGAAGCCCGCGCTGGTGAACACGTAAAGCGCGGTCAGCGCGAAGAACGCCGGCACGCTGCCGGCCATCGGCACGCCGAAGCACGGCCTGAGCACGCAGAACAGCGCGAGCGCCGTGCCGGCCAGGATCACCACCGTCATCGACAGCACCTTGGGCAACAGGATCTGCAGCGGGGTGAGCGGGCTGACCAGCAACTGCTCGATGGTGCCGCGCTCCTTCTCGCGCACGGCGGCGGCCGCCGGCAACAGCACCGAGAAGATGGTGATCACGTTCAGGAGCTCCGAGATGCCCATGAACCAGCTGTCTTCCTGGTTGGGGTTGAACCAGACCCGCGTGCGGTTCTCGATCACGGGCAGCGGCGTCTTGCCCGCCTGCTGCGTTTCCAGGCCGAAGCGCGCGACGATCTGCTCGGCGTAGCTGGCGGCCAGGAAGCCGAGCACCGCGTTGCTGGTATCGACCTGCAGCTGCACGTGGGTAGGCTCGCCGCGCGCGAGGTCTTCGCCGAAGCCCGCCGGCACTGTCAGCACCAGCATCGCCCGCCCGCTTGAGAGCGCCGCGTCCGCCGCGCGCTCGTCTTCCAGCGCGCCCTTCACCTGGAAGTAAGGCGGCAAGAAACGGCTGGCCAGTTCGCGCGAGGCGCTGCTGTGGTCGACGTCCTGCACAAAGGTCGACGCCAGCTTCAGTTGCAGCGACACCCCGGACGCGGCGAGGAAGATGTCGACGGTGAACGCGTACACGATGAAGGCGAGCAGCACGCGGTCGCGTCCCAGCTGGCGCAGCTCCTTGCCGAACATCACCCTCAGTTGCAAGCACCAGCGTGACAGCGCGTTCATGATGCGGGCCTCTTGCTGAAAAGCGCGTAGCCGGCGGCAAACAGCGCGCAGGCGTAGAGCGCGAGTACCAGCAGCGGCCGCCACAGCTCGGCGCCCCCTGCCCCCTTGAGGAAGCAGCCGGCCACGATGTCCGCGTAGTACATCGCCGGCATTGCGTGCGCGACGAAGGACGCAGCGTCCGACAGGGAGGCCACCGGGATGATCAGCCCCGAATAGAGCACCGCCGGGATCAGCGTGATCACCATGGTGACGATCATCGCGGCGATCTGCGTGCGCACCAGCACCGACACCACGAGGCCGATGCCGGTGGTGCACGCCACGTACACCATGCTGGCGAGCGCGAAGAACGCGAAGTCACCCTTGAACGGCACCCGGTAGAGGCCGACCGCCATCAGCCACAGCAACAGGCTGTTCACGCAGGAGATCGCCACGTAGGGCGCAAGCTTGCCCAGCAGGAACTCGCCGCGGCTGATATCGGACGCGTAGATATTGAAGATTGAGCCGTTCTCCTTCTCGCGCACCACCCCCAGCGCGGTCAGGAAGGGCGGCGAGATCATCAGGATCAGCATGATCAGCTTGGGCGCGAGCGACCAGATGCTCAGCACCGCCTCGTTGAAGAGGTAGCGCACCTCGAGCGAGACCGGTTGCAATCGCGCGCGCACGTCGGCGTAAGGCGTGCCGCTGCGCGCGGCCAGATAGTTCGCGGCCGAGTCGAGCGAACGCTCGGCGTTGATCGCGCTCACGTAGCCGCGGATGGTCAGCGCGCGGTTGGGGAAGGTGCCGTCGATCAGCGTCTGCACCCGGGCAGGCCGGCCTTGCGCGAGGTCGCGCCCGAAACCGGGCGGGATCACCAGCACCGCGCGCACCTCGCCGCCCGCGATCAAGTCGTAGGCGTCCGCCTCGTCCGCGGCGTAGCCCTTGAAGTCGAAGTAGCGCGAGCCGATGAAGCGGTAGCCGTAGTCGCGGCTTTGCACGCTCCGGTCGTGGTCGATGAGCGCGAACGGCACATTTTCCACGTCGAACGACAGCCCGTAACCGAACAGCACCATCAACAGCGCCGGCACCACGAAGGCGAGCGCGAAAAAGAGCCGGTCGCGCACGATCTCGCGCCACTCCTTCCACGCCAGCGCCCGTACCCGCTCAAGCTTCATCGCCCGGCCTCCTTCTCCAGCGCCCGCACCCGCTCGACGAACACGTCCTCCATCGTCAGCGCGCGCGCGCGCACCTGCAAGCCGCCTTGCCCGCCCGCCAGCGCCGTCAGGCGCGCGCCATCGCGGCACAGTACGTGCAGGTTGCGCCCGTGTACGGACACCCCGGTGATGCCGGCGGCGGCGAGCACCGGCGCGAAGGCCGGCGCCTTCTCGCCGCTGACCTCGTACAGCGCGCCCATGTCTTGCTCGAGCGCCGCCTTCATCGCCCCGGGCGTCGCGTCGGCGACGATGCGCCCGGCGAACATCAGCGCCAGATGGTCGCAGTGCTCGGCCTCGCTCATGTAGTGGGTGGTCACCAGCAAGGCGACCCCGTCGACGCGCGAGAGGCGGAACAGCACGTCCCAGAACGCGCGCCGGCCGACAGGGTCGACCCCGGAGGTCGGCTCGTCCAGGAACAGCACGCGCGGACGGTGCACCAGCGCGCACCCGAGCGCGAGGCGCTGGCGCTGGCCCATCGGCAGCTCGGCAGCCAGCGTGTCGGCGAGCGCATGCAGGCCGGCCATCTCGAGCACCCAGTCCAGCCTCGCGGCGCGCTCGGCGCGCGTAAGCCCGTACAACCCGGCGTACAGGCGGATGTTCTCGCTGACCGTCAGGTCGAGGTAGAGCGAGAACGCCTGCGACATATAGCCGATGCGCGACTTGACGCACCCAAGCTCGCGGGCGATGTCGACGCCGGCGATGCGCCCGCCGCCGCTACTCGGCGGCAGGATGCCGGTCAGCATCTTGATCGCAGTGGTCTTGCCGGCGCCGTTGGCGCCCAGCAGGCCGAAGATCTCGCCCTCGCGCACGGTGAAGCTCACGTCCGACACCGCGACGAAATCGCCGAAACGGCGCGCCAGCGAGATCGCCTCGATCGCCGGTGCCGCCGCGTTACCCGCGGCGGCAGGCGCTGCCGACGCCTCGCCCGCGTCCGCGCTCGTGTGGCTGCCGGCCAGGAGCGCGACGAACACGTCTTCCAGCTCCGCCTCGCCCGAGTCGTAGGCGGTGGCGCCGCCCGCGGCGTCGATCAGCCGGGTGACCGCGCCCTCGGCCGCCTCGCGCGCAAGCTCGGGCACGAACACCCGCAGGCGCGGCCCGAGCGCCTCGACCTGCGCGTAGTTCGCGGCGAGCGCCGCGCGGGCGCGCACCTGCTCGTGCGGCACGCAGCTGACCACGCTGCCCGCGCGCAGCGCGAGGATCTCCTTGGGCTGCCCCTGCGCGAGCACCCTGCCCTCGTGCATCAGCGCCATCCGCGCAAAGCGGCTCGCCTCGTCCATGTACGCGGTCGACACCAGGGCGGACAGCCCTTGCGAAGAAACCAGCTCGGCGAGGATCTGCCAGAAGTCGCGGCGCGACACCGGGTCGACGCCGGTGGTCGGCTCGTCTAGCACGATCAGCTCAGGCGCGTGGATCAGCGTGCACACCAGACCAAGCTTCTGCTTCATGCCGCCGGAGAGCTGCTTCATCGGCCGCGTACGGAAGTTGGCGAGCCGGGTCACCCCGAGCAGCTTCTCCTTGCGCTCGCGCGCAAGCTCATCGGGCACCAGGCGCAGCTTCGCGAAGAAGTCGACGTTCTCCTCGACGGAGAGGTCGCCGTACAGGTTCTGCCCCAGCCCCTGCGGCATCAGCCCGATGCGCGCCTTGACCGACTCGGCCGCCGCGTCGCGCGCCATGTCGGTGCCGAATACCTCAAGCGTGCCGCTGTCGTACTTGAGCACGCCGGCGACGGCCTTCATCAGGCTGGACTTGCCCGCGCCGTCCGGGCCGATCAGCCCGAACAGCTCGCCCGCGCGCACGGCGAGGCTGATGCCGGACACCGCCTGGCGCTTGCCGTATCGCTTGCCGAAGCCTTCGCTGCGGATCACCCAGTCTGGCATGGCGTCTACCAGCGCGGTTTCTGCCACGGGGTCGCTGAGTCGATGCGGATCACCGCGTCGGCCGGCACCCCGGGGGTGAGACGGTGGCCGGGGTTGGCCGCGACATTCAGCTTCACCGCGTACACGAGCTTGACCCGCTCGTCGGCGGTCTGCACTTCCTTGGGCGTGAATTCGGCGCGCGCGGCGATCTGGCTGACCTTCGCGTCGAACGGCGCGTCCGGCAGCGCGTCTATCCATAGCCTGGCCGCCTGGCCGCGCGCGACGCGGCCGATCTCGCGCTCGGGCACGTAGACTTTCAGGTGCAGCTTGTCGAGGTCGACAAGCTCGAACACCGAACCACCACCGGCGAGCACTTCGCCCGGCTCGCGCAGGCGGCTGAGCACCACGCCTGCCGTGGGCGCCTTGAGGGTCAGCTCGGCCTGCATGCTGTCAACTTCGCGGGCGCCCGCTTGCGCCTCCTGCAGTTGCGCGCGTGCCTGGGTCACGGCCTCGTGCGCGTGGGTCGCCATCAGGCGCATCTGCTCGGCACGCATCCGCTCGACCGAGCCTTGCGCGAGCAAGGCCTCGAAACGGCGTGCGTCGCGCTCGGCCTGCGCCGCCTGCGCGCGGGCACGGGAGAGCGCCGCCTCAGCCTGCATCACTTTCGCGTCGAGCGCCGCCTTGCGCGCGTCGACTTCCTCCGACGACAGGCGGGCCAGCACGTCGCCCGCGCGCACCGTGTCGCCTTCGCCGACCAGCACCTCGGAGAGCCGTCCCGGATATTTGGTGCTGATTAGCGTGCGGTCACCCTCGACGCGGCCGTTAACGGCTAAGAGCCCCGCCGGCAGCTCGGGGGCGCGGTTCAGCCACCACGCGCCAACCGCCAGCACGGCGACCAGGGCAAGTCCCGCTACGGCAAGGATTCGTGTTTTCTTCGGCATTTTCGTCCCCTTACAGGAGGCCCGCGGCGCGGCGCAGGCGCAGGCTGGCGGCCTGCCACCCATAGCGGGCGTCTTCGGCGTTGCGTTGGCTGTCAAAATGCATGGTCTGCGCGGCGAGCACGTCGGTCTGCGTCGCGAGGCCGTTGCGGTAGCGGTTGGTCTGGATCTTCAGCTGCTCGGCGGCCTGGGCAAGTGCGCTGTCGGCCACCTTGAAGCGGGCCTCGGCGTTGGCAAGCTCGCTTGCCGCCTGCGCAAGCTCGAGCGTGATCGCGCGCTCGGTGTCGGCACGTTCGGCCAGCAGCGCGTCGGCCTCGCGTTCGAGCGCGCGCGCCTGGGCGCGCGCGAGTCCGCCGTCGAACAGCTGCCAGTGCATGCCGACGCCGACCGACGCCGCGCCCTTGCGCACGAGGTTGGGGTTGTCCAGCCAGTCGTACGCGGCGAACGCGGCCAGCTGCGGCGCCGCGTCGGCGCGTTTGGCGCGCGCCGCTTCGCTGCGCGCCTGGGCGAGCTTCTCCAGCCCGGCCAGTTCGGCGCGGCTGCCGGCGCGCCCGGCAAGGTAAGCGGCGGTAAGCCCCGGCGCGGCAAGCTGCGGGTCGCTGACGCTCACCGCGCTTGCCGGCGGACGGCCCAGATAGCGGTTGTACGCGGCACGCGCAAGTTCCAGCGCGTTGTCCGCCTCGATGCGCCGCCCCTGTGCGGCGGCAAGCGCGGTGTCCGCGCCCAGCACGTCGACCCGCGCCACCACGCCCTCGCGGTAGAAGTTGCCGACGTCGCGCCGGTAGGCGCTCAGCGTCGCGACCTGCTGCAAGGCGACCTTGCCAAGCGCCTCGGCGCGCAGCACGTCCAGGTAGGCGAGCCCGACCGCAAGCTTGAGCGACTGGCGCAGCGCGTCCTCGCGCGCGCGCGCCGCGTCCTGCCCGGCGCGTGCGCCCGCCGCCATCGCGTCCAGCGCGCCGCCGGTATAGAGGGGCAGTGTCGCCCGCACGCCGGCATAGGTGTTCACGCGGTCGGTCAAGTCGAACCTCGCCTCGGCAGGCAGGCCAAGCGGCGCAAGCTGCGGCACGCCGCTCAGCGCGGAGAGGTCGACCCGGCCTTGCGGCGCGCGGTCAAAGCGGCGCAGGTCGGCGTTCACCGCCAGCGCCGGGCCCGCCGCCGCCTGCGCGGCCTCGAGCGTCGCCGCGCCAGCCTCGACCCTGAGACCCGCAGCAAACAGCGCCTGGTTATTGGCGAGCGCCGCCTGCCACGCCTGTTCCAGTGATTCCGCGTGCGCGGCGAACGCCGCACACAGGCATACACCACCGAGCAAGGCCTTCATGCCGACCCCTGATAAATGAATGACTATTCATTAGCATTTTAACACATAGGCATGATCCGGGCTTGAGCTGGGTCAGACAGCCTTGCTCTGCTGCGCCAAAAAAACGACACCCAGCGCGGGCCGGGTGCAGGGGCGGGCAAGCGCAGCGCGCGCGCTAGGCCAGCCGCTTGCCCAGCGCGTCGGCACTGCGCGCCGCGAAGGCGTACACCGACAGCTGCGGGTTGGCACCGATGCTGGTGGGGAACACCGAGCCGTCGACCACCGTGAGGTTGTCGTACTGCCAGTGGCGGCCGTACGCGTCGACCACCCCGCTTTGCTCGTCCTGCCCCATCGCCGCGCCGCCCATCACATGCGCGCTGACCACCCGCGCGCGCAGTACCTCGAGCGGCAGCGCCTGCAGCTGCGCGTGCGCCTCGGCAAGCGTGCGCGCAGGCGCGGCGTCCTCGTGCACGGTCAGCACGCTTTGCGCGCCGGCGGCGAATTGCAGCTCGGCCATGGTCAGCCAGGCGTGGCGGAACGCGTCCCACAAGGGTTCGCTCAGCGGGTAGTCGAGCAGCGGCGAGCCGTCGCCCCTGAGCTTCACCTGCCCGCCCTGGCTGTCCGGGTGGAAGCCGTCGCGGGTGAGCGCGAGCATCACGTTGAGGTTGGGCATCTGCCGCATCTGCTCGCGGTGCGCGCTGCCGAAGCCGGTCAGGGTGGTGCCGAGCAGCACCGGGTGGATGGGCGGCACTTCGAGCTTGTAGCCGACACGCTCGGCCAGCGGCCAGCGGTGCAGGAATTCGTCCGAGTACACGCTTTGCGGCGCGCCCTGCCACGGCCGGATCGCCTCGGGCATCACCGCGCCGGAGAGCACCACCGGGTGCAGGAAGGTACGCTTGCCGGTCTGGCCCGACGCGTCGGCCGCGCCGCTGCGCAGCAGGATCGCCGGCGTGCCGATGGCGCCTGCGGCGAGCACCACCTCGCGCGCGCGCACGGTCAGCACTGGCCCGCTTGGGCGGATGCCGTCCGCGCCCAAGGCGGCAAGCGACACCCCCGTCACACGGCGGCCCTGCAGCAGCAGGCGCTCGGCACGGGTGCGGGTAAGCAGATGCGCGCCCGCGTCGAGCGCGGCGGGGATGGTGGTCACCAGCATGCTTTGCTTGGCGTTGGTCGGGCAGCCCATCCCGCAGTAGCCGAGGTTCCAGCAGCCCTTCACGTTGCGGCGCATGCGCGCACTGGAGAGACCCAGCGCCGCACAACCCTTCTCCAGCACGCTGTTATTGGGGTTGGGCGGCAGCGCCCAGGTGTCGATCGACAGGCGCGCCTCCACCTGCGCGAACCACGGCGCCATCTCGGCGTCGGTCAGCCCCGCGAGGCCGTGCGCGTCGCGCCACCAGGCCAGCGTGGTGGCGGGCGTACGGAACGAGCTCGTCCAGTTGACGGTGGTCGAGCCGCCGACGGTGCGCCCCTGCAGGATGGTGATCGCCTTGTCCGCCGTCTGCCGCCCGGCGGACTCCTGGTAGAGCTCCGGGTAGGCGAGCGCCTCGTCCATCCTGAAGCGGCTCGCGCCAAGCAAGCCACCCTCCTCGATGAGTACCACCGAGAGGCCGCGCCGCGCCAGCGATTCGGCCGCCATGCCGCCGCCGGCGCCGCTGCCGATGATCACCACGTCGCATTCGAGGTTCTGGTTCGCCTTGAGCGTGGACGCGTCGGTGACCCGCCAGCCGCGGGCGAGGCCATCCAGCGAGGTGTCTTGGATTGGGCTGGTCATTCGAACAAGCGCCTCGCGAACTCGGGCCGCGCGTAGCCGATGGCGGCGTGGCTTGGCGCCTGCCCGTACCACGCGGCATTAATCAGCGCGTGCAAGGCCTGATAGCCGGCGCGCAACAACGCAATAGGCGCGGTACGCCAGCGCTCGAGAAAGGCCGCGGCCTCGGCGGCGCTGGCCTCACCCCAGGCGGGCGTGACCCGGGCCAAGTAGCGCCGGCCCCAGTTGGAGCCTATCAGGTCGAACAGCTGCCTCACCTCGGCCTGCACCGCCAGCGGCATGCCGGCCACCGCCGCGTCCACCCCGCGCAGCACGGCCTCGCGCTCGCTTGCGGTGAGCGAGAGCCCCAACATGGGGGAGGCCAGCGCGCCGAGCATGGGCGCGTCCTGCCCCTGCAGGAAACGCGCACCGGCAAGCGGCACGGGCTGCGTCGCGTCGGGCCGGGCGAGCCAGGCCGCGCCGGCGAGCAGCAGAGAAGCGGCGAGGCTTCCCTTAATGAAACGGCGGCGGTCGGCCCTCATCGGCCGAGCATCCTTGCGAGCAGCCAGCGCGCGCGCGCGCCGTACGGCGCATGCAGCAGCCACAGCGTATTGAGGCGCGGCATGGTCAGCACCGGCTTGAGCTTGGAGAAGGTGAGGAAGCCCTCGTGGCCGTGGTAGTGGCCGATGCCGGACGCGCCGACGCCGCCGAACGGCAAGTCGTCCTGCGCGACGTGCAGCACCGTGGTGTTCACGCACATGCCGCCGGCGATCGTCTCGCGCTCGGCGCGGGCGATGCGCGCCTTGTCGGTGTCGAAGAGGTAGAGCGCCAGCGGGCGCGGCCGCGCGTTCACGTAGGCGAGCGCCTCGTCGAAGCTGCGGTAAGGCACGATGGGCAACAGCGGGCCGAAGATCTCGTCCCGCATCAGCCGCGTGCCCTCCGGCGCACCCTCGACCAGCGTGAGCGCAAGCTTGCCGCAGGCAGCCAGGTCTTCCGCCTTGGGGTTGACCTCGGTGAGCCGTGCGCCCTGCGCGGCCGCCTCAGAGAGCAAACCGGTGAGCCGCGCGTGGTGGCGCGAGTTGACGATGGCCGTGTAGTCTGGGTTGGCGGCGAGCGTCGGGTACATGCGCGCGGCGGCGGCCTTGACCGCGTCGACAAGCGCCGGTGCCTCGCCCTCTGGCACCAGCAGGTAGTCCGGCGCGACGCAGGTCTGCCCTGCGTTCAGCATCTTGCCGACCACGATGCCCTCGGCCGCGCGGCGCGCGTCGAACCCCGGCGCGACGATGCACGGCGACTTGCCGCCCAGCTCCAGCGTCACCGGCGTGAGGTGCTCGCTCGCCGCGCGCATCACGTGGCGGCCCACCGCGGTCGACCCGGTGAACAGCAGATGGTCGAACGGCAGCGCCGAGAAAGCGGCGGCGACGTTCGCGTCGCCCTCCACCACGTCGACCCAGCCGGCGAGGTAACGCTTGCAAAGCGCGGCCATCAGCGCGCCGGTCTTGGGCGTGAACTCCGACATCTTGACCATCACCCGGTTGCCGGCGGCAAGCGCGGCCAACATCGGCCCTACCGCGAGGTAGACGGGGTAGTTCCACGGCACGATCACGCCGATGACGCCCAGCGGCTGGGGCCGGACATGGGCACGCGCCGGCTTGAACCAGAAAGACACCGGCCGTCCTTGCGGCTTCATCCAGCGCGCCAGGTGTTTCTTCGCGTGGCGGATGCCTTCCATCGACGGAAACAGCTCGGCAAGCCGCGTCTCGGTGTCGCTCCGGTGGCCGAAGTCGGCAGATACCGCGGCACCCCACTCGCCCTTATGGTTCAGCAGCATTTCGCCAAGCGCATCCAGCACCCGCTGCCGCGCGGCGAGCGGGGGGTCGGGGTCGGCGCGCCACGCGCCGCGCAGGGCGTCGAGCCGCGCGGCAAGGTCGCCGGAAAGCATGAGCGGGGCGGTCGGTGCGTCCATATGATGTTATCCTCGTGTGGCCGGGCGACCGTTCAAACGGTCGTTTGTCATAGTATTTTCACTCTAAGCCAATCGCCTGACGCTGTCACCACCCGCATATCATGCTACTCGACTTCTTCTACGCGCTGCGCGAAGCCGGCGTCCCCGTCTCGATCAAGGAATGGCTGGTGCTGATGGACGCGCTGCGCCGACACCTCGCCTTCGGCCGCGTCGATGACTTCTACACCCTGGCCAAGCTCGTGCTGGTCAAGGATGAGCGCCACTTCGACCGCTTCGACCAGGTGTTCGCGCGCTTCGCGCACGGCATCGAATCGTCGCTCGCTGACGACGCGCGCGAACTGCCCGAGGAATGGCTAAGAAAACAAGTCGAGAAATTCCTGAGCGACGAAGAGAAGCAGGCGCTGAAGGCGCTGGGCTGGGACAAGCTGATGGAGACGCTGAAGGCGCGGCTGGCGGAGCAGCACGGCCGGCACCAGGGCGGCAACAAGTGGATAGGCACCGGCGGCACCAGCCCGTTCGGCGCCTGGGGTTACCACCCGGAAGGCATCCGCGTCGGGCAGGAGAAGTCGCGCCACCGCCGTGCGGTCAAGGTGTGGGACAAGCGCGAATTTCGCAACCTGGACGGCGACAGCGAACTCGATACCCGCAACCTGAAGGTCGCGCTGCGCAGCTTGCGCGAATTCGCGCGCGAAGGTAGCGCCGAAGTGCTCGACCTGCCCGCGACCATCGCCGCCACCGCGCACAACGCCGGCCATCTTTCGCTGCAAATGGAGCCCGAGCTACACAACGCGGTGAAGGTGATCGTGCTGTTCGACATCGGCGGGTCGATGGACGACCACATCCGCGTGTGCGAATCGCTGTTTGCCGCCGCGCGCAGCGAGTTCAAGCACCTGGAGACCTTCTACTTCCACAACTGCGTGTACGAGACGGTGTGGCGAGACAACGCGCGCAGGCACTCCAGCTCCCTGCCGGTGTGGGACCTGATCCACACCTACGGCCAGGACTACAAGCTGGTGATCGTCGGCGACGCGACGATGAGCCCGTACGAGATCGCCTACCCCGGCGGCAGCGTCGAACACATGAACGAGGAAGCCGGCGAAGTGTGGCTCAAACGCCTCACCCAGCATTTTCGCCACGCGGCGTGGCTGAACCCCGAGGACGCGTCGCGCTGGCCCTACGTGCAGTCGATTGCCATGCTGCAGGAACGCATGGAAGGCCGCATGTTCCCGCTGACGGTAGACGGCCTCACCCGCGCGATGCGGGGGCTCAGGCGGGGCTGAGCATTGCCCAGCCGCCCCCCCGCTCGCAGCAGCTACAACAGTTCCCGCCACGACAGGACTCTGAATTTCGCCTTGCCCGGCACTTGGGGAGACCACAATTTGGTGCTGGTAAAAGTCTGGTCGGCATGACGCACCAGCGCACGCTCGCCGTCGGCGGTCTCGACCAGCACCGGCCGGCTACCCAACGCAGTGCTGATCTTTACCATCCCCTTCTCTTTGTCGGCCAACTGGCCGCCGTTGCTCGGGCTGACCGTCAACAAATAGCTTGTGCCGCCGGGTTCGCACGGCTTATTGGTCGGCTTGTTGGCGGTGTAGACCAGCACGCCGCCGCGCGACAGCGCCCCCTGCGAGATGATGCGAGACCCGCTGACCGGCAGGTCGACGTACCAGCCCTTCTTACTACCAAGGGCGTTGGCGCTCACCGTATAGCCTGACGAATCGTCGCCGGTCAGGGTTTGGCAGACGAATGCACCATCACCACCGCCCGTCGGGCAGCTGGCGCCATTGCTACCTCGGATGGAGGGCAACACTGGTGCAGCCACGCTACTGTCATCGATCACTCCGTACAGCGTCTGCAACTGCGTCGAAGTGATATCGGCTTCGTCCAAATACTGGCCGGTGCCGACAAACACCTTGTACTCGCCGGCCTTGCTGCCAGCGGTCACCAGCGGCGGCGAAGTGACCGGTTGCGCCACACCGCTGCCATCCTTTAGTTGTGCGACGCGTATCGCCTTGCCGTCCTTCAGGTTGAAGCGGAACAGGTTGCCTTGGGTGTCACCGCCGTAGATCACGTCGACCACGGCTGCTGCCCCAGCGTCCTGCAGTTTGGCAAGGTAGGCAAGGTCTCCAGCCTCACCTGTCGGGATGGTCATTTTCACGCTGCCGTCCGCCGGGTCGAGCAGGAACACGTAACCAGAACCATTGTCGCCTTGCGCGCGGTAGCCGGAAGGCACCACCACGCGCCAGCCATTGCTGGTATTGACCATCAGCGGCGTCGCAAAGCTGAAGCCTGCGTTGGGTGGGGTGACTTCCCACTTCACCGTGCCGATGTAATCGGTCTCTTTAGCTTTGATGGGATCAGCAGGCAGACTGGTAATGTCAAGCGCGTAATACGCCTTGCCGCCCTTGCCAAGCCCACCAACCAAGAGCTTTTTACCATCGATGTCGGCGACAGCGGGAGTCGCATCGAGCAAAAATTTATGATCGGCGACGGAGGCGAGCGGGCGCGTAGTCGCCGACAGTGCCGGAGTCGATCCCGTATACAGCGCGCGCGGCACATAGGCGAACAGTTCGGTGCCACCACCGTCCAGTTTGCCCTCGAATGCGTGCAACATGCCGTCGTTGGCAGCCTGAAACACGACAGTGCGTCCATCCGGGTATTTGACGATCACCGGCTCGGCATTGACGATATCGCCAAGGGGGACCGTTCGAAGAGCTGCAACAGATTGCCCTGTCGTTGCTGTATTACCAAAAGTCGCACCCTTTGGCTGGCTCGTAACCGTGCTGCCGTTATGAGTCACTACATAGCGAGTATTCGCTTGGCGTGAGGCGAGCATTTTGGCAGCAGACCACTCGTACTCTTTCTCAGGTGTTACAACAGGGATACCGGTGCTGGGGTCAAGCCGGTAGGCCCTCAGGTCGCCGCTCCAGTTGGCCGAACTGTAGCGCGACGCATACGCGGCATCGTCGACCTCGACGTGAGGATTGACGACTGCAATTGCCGCTGCAGCATTTTCCTTGGAGAATGCGTCGTCGATCGCTTCCTGAAAAGTTTTCGTAAGCTCAGCTTCGTCGGTGGCAAACAACAGCTTGCCACCGCCACCTTGCCAAGCCGCCTCCTGCATGAGCGGTGAATTTTTTAGCGTCGAATCTGCAAAGCCGATCATGTAAACGGAAATTAACTTCCCTTTATTCTTGCCTGGCGGCGGCTTTAAATCCGGCCTCAAGTCAACCTCGTGCAGGGCTTGCGCCACGTCATCCAGGTAATCGCTGCCATACTCAAGTGTTTTTTTACTACCCTTCAATTCGCCATCTTCGTAATCGTGGACTGTACCAACTGGGTGCTTAGTATTTGGATGACTATTTTCTGTAGTCAGAGTGCCTTTTCTATCGTATTGTCCACAGCCACTAGTAGGTTTTGAACAATCACCGTCATAGTCACGCAGATATCTATTGTCTGACAGCCCTACATCTTCCGTCGGATTTCCATCGGTCATCACTATAATATTCGAGCGCTGGCACCAATATTGCACCGCAGGTGTGGCCGTTGATGCCCCGACTAGTTCGCCCCTCCCAGTGTTATTTTGAGCAAAGAAATCCGTTCGCGAGACAGCTTGACTCATTCCATTCGAATCAACAAATTTTATAGACTCTGAGCCTGATTCACGTGCAAGATAATTTCCGATTCCTGACAACGTTTCGGACAAAGGCGTGTAGTTACTAGCAGACAGCTGTTGAATACTTTCTTTAATATCAGTCAAAGATGCATATGTCAAATCGGTCAATGCATAATCAAGCTCCCCACCATTTTTACCATAGCCAGATTTTGCATTAGCGAAGGTTACTAATGCGACTCGCGACTTATCTTTTGGTAGCTTATCCAATACAGCCGTGGAGGCGCTCTTGACTATATCGATTCGGTACTTATTGCCAATTTTTGGGCTCATACTCCCCATCGAAGCAGAATCGTCAAGCATGAATATGAAATTTGTGCGGACGTTATTTTTAACCGCCAGCGGCACATCGCTAATTGACACCGCAGCTACCGAAAAAACGGGCAGGAAAGCGGCGACCGTACCTGCCAGTAAAATATTTCGAGCGTTTTTCAATTGTATGCCCCTCCCAACATCACCTCGTAAAACGACTCGGTGCCACGCGGCCCCTGTGCCCGGATATACACGCGGTACCTGACCTCAACCGCCCCACCCGTCAATTCGTACGCGCACTTTTTCTTGACGTCTACTTCATCGGTTAAAGTCGGGTTGGACGAGCACTGCCGTTCGATCACGTACTGGAAGCGGTAGTCACCGTTGTTCGCCGCGCAATTGCCGTTGGTACCGTCATCGTTGGTGCAGCTGACGTTGGCCCAATTGATCGCCTTGGGGATGCCACGTGTATCAAAATCGTCTTTATTGGTCGAGCGTGTAGCAAGGTAGAGGTTGGCGACCCCCGTATTGCCCGCACTATCGTTGACAAGGCTGGGCATTTTGTTGAGTGCATGGACGATCGCGCGATCCGCCGCCTGCATGGTCGCCTGCCGGAAGGCAGTATTGGCGGCGATCTGGCTGGACGTTTCCATCGAGCGCACCACGGCGACGCCGGCAAGCATCAACACCACCAGCACGATCAGCGTGACAAACAGCACCGCCCCGCGTTGGCGACGCCCTTTGCTTAGAGGTTCCATACGACGTTCCTCAGCGGTATCACTGCGGTGTACACGCGGTAGCGGTAGTTTTGCCAATCGCGACCAGTCGGACGGGGGACATTACGCAGGTCAATCACTGGCGCCGCCGCATCCTGGAAAGAGCACGGTCCGAAGTTGGCGACCTTGGCGGCATTGGTGCACGCGGCCGTTACTTCGTCGGGAGCAGCCTCTGCGCTGCGGGCGACCACTACCAAGCGCACCGCGCGGATACGTTTGGCGTCCTCGCGGCTCGGGTTTGCCCAAACGCCGATCGGATCTTTCCATTCAGTCACTTCTTTGGAGGTTGCGTTGGCGCTGATACCGTACTGCGCCTGTAGCTGGACGATGCCGTCGACCAGTGGGGTTTGGCTATTGCCGACACACGCGGTCAAACTGGACATGCAGGCCGCCAGCTGGTTCGAAGAAATCAGATACGTGCTAACAGATGTCGTATTTGCGCGCTGAATAATTGAGCCCGCAGGGTAACTGTAGTTAGTAAATGTTTTGTTAATTTGACCACCAGGGAGATTGTAAGCTCCCTTTTGCCCTGAATTATGCTGGATCTTTGAGTCAGGCCCTGCACTGGTAACTTTAGTTACCGTAAAAAGAGTGCACGGTGTGGCCGAATTATTTGGATCCCGGATTAAAACAACGTCTCCATCAGAGACTCCGACAGTCTTATCCACATCGAAATTTGCCGACTCTTGTGGTTTATTCCCGACAATTCTAATTGAGCCATCATCCCCCAGCGGGGTCACTGCCGAAGGGCCTGCCTGATAGAATGTCAACCCATCAGGCGCGCTATCAACCCCACTTTCGATACGCACCACCATTCCATTAAGTGGCGTCACAATACCCGGGACTGTCGATATATCTGCTCCCCCATTAACAATAATATCTGCGCCACTTGGATTATCATATTTCACGTTATAAGACGTGCAGGACATCTCACTACTCCGCCCGTACAAGCCGTAGCCAGCATTGCGCAGGGCGCGGTCCAGATAAACCAGCGCAGCTTGCGCATTCTCCTGCGCATCGTTGCCGCCGGTGGTTGCCTTGCGCTGCTGGCTGACGAAAGCGACCGACTGGGTGACCGCCAGCACGACCAGCAGGCCGACCGTGATGCCGACCATCAGCTCGACCAAGGTAAACCCCCGGCTGCTTCGATGAATGCTCAGTGCTTTCACGCTGTTTCTCCCTGGTTTTATTGCGGTGGCAGCACGGTAATGACTTGATGTTTGCGCGGCGGGTCTTCATTCGGGTTTGACCGCCACTGCAGGGTGACCGTGACCTCGCGCGCTGCCTTATTGACGGCAACCGTCTGTGTCTGCGCTGTGGCATTTGGCAGGGTCGCCACCACTTCAGCCACCCAATCGCCGGTGATCGTCCCGCTGGCTGCTGGCGTCGCGAAAACGTCGAGGTTGCTTTGATCAGCTACCGCAATGTGGCCGATCAGGCTGTCGGCCAGAAAAGCCGCATCGGCCCGGTATTTGGCATCCGAACTCAAGTAGACCGCACGCCCCTGCAGTGCGATCAGACCAAGTACGCCCAGCGAAAACAGCAAGATAGCGACCAGCGCTTCGATCAGCGACACGCCACGTTGTCTGGAATGAAATACAGCCATCAGCAGCCTCGCGGATCGTTGGCAGCGGTGATTGCCGGGTTGCACAGACGGGCCAAACCACCCAGCCCGAGATTCACCCTCAGCGTATCGGCCCCCGTGACAGCGGAGGAAACGGTGATCTCGGTCAATGCCGCACCGGCTAGCACCCGCCCGTTTGCCTGGAAAGTCACGGCAGTATTTCCGCCGGCATAACTCGTCGTCAGTCCGCGCCCGCCTTCTGCGGCCGGACGTGTCTGCAGGGTTGCCGCCGGCGCGACTTGTGCGACAGTCCAACCAGTACCGCTGGCGGTAAAACTGACCTGCGCATTGCGGCGCACCGCTTCGGAGCGCGCAAGTTTCAGTCCGTTCAGCATCGCTTCGGCCGCCGTGCGAACCCGGAAGTTGGCGACCATCTGGTTGAATGACGGCAAGGCCAGCGCGGCGAGGATGGACAGGATGACCACGCTGACCATTGCCTCGACCAGCGTGAAACCGGCAAAACGCCTCAGCATGATGTCTGTCCATTGCTGGTAAACCAGCATGCTGCGCTGCCGGACAAGCCCGGGAACGCGGTAGTTGCCCTGGTGCCGGTCTGATCGATCGTGAAGGTGTAGCCAGCCATTACGCCGCCGGCAGTGCCAGTGGCGGTGACTGTGAAGCCCTGGTTGGTTCCGACTGCACCCCAGTTACAGCTGTAGGTAAAGGGAGAGTTGGCGGGTATCGCTTCTGATACACCGCAAGCGTTTGCACTCGAACCGTAGTGCCGGTTGTCCTGATAGAACTGGTCGAGACGAACCCGCCAGGTCGACAGGATGCCGTGCGCCTCGCTGATGCGCCCCCTGACCAGATAATCCGTATACGCTGGCCATGCGATCGCAGCGAGAATGCCGATGATCGCGACCGTGATCATCATCTCGATCAGGGTAAATCCGTTTTTCATGTTGCCCCCAGCCTATGCGCCCCTTTTTATGGCAATAGCCAATCACCCAATTTGGATTTTACTTCGCCAGGCTGAACTTCGTACGCATGAAACACCCGCATGGTAGGTTACTCCTAGGCGAGCAGGAAAAGGGTGATTACCCGTGGCCGCCCCTGAACACCGCAAAGCCAACGATACAAGGGCTTACGCACGTCAGCGGTGCGCTGCGCACAGTTTTGCCTATGTAGGCGACAGAAATTTCTTGTTACTTATTTGCAACAACCCAGCCGTCGCGCCCACGGCATCCTCACCAGCAACTGTCTTACGGCCGAGATGGTCGTAACTGAAATCGCCCCACGCGTCAGCCTCCATCGCCCGCCTCTTTCTGCAAGCCACATGACTTTGCTCAAGGGTACCCGCCAACAAAAGCCCCCGACCAAGGCCGGGGGCTTTACGGGAGCACCGGCTGAACCGGCACATAGAGTCAGGCTTACAGGATCTCGAGGATGCCTGCGGCGCCCATGCCGGTGCCGATGCACATGGTGACCATGCCGTAACCCGTTTCGCCGCGGCCGCGCATGCCGTGCACCAGGGTCGCCGCGCGGATCGCGCCGGTGGCGCCCAGCGGGTGACCCAGGGCGATCGCGCCGCCGTGCGGGTTGACCACGCTCATGTCGAGCTCCAGGTCACGCGCAACCGCCAGCGCCTGTGCGGCGAACGCCTCGTTCAGCTCCATCCACTTGATGTCGGCGAGCGAGATGCCGGCCTGGCGCAGCGCGGCGGGGATCGCCTCTTTCGGGCCGATGCCCATGATCGCCGGCGGCACGCCCTTGACCGAGAAGGTCACGTAACGCGCGAGCGGGGTCAGGTTGAATTGCTTGAGCACCTTCTCGGAGACCAGCACCACGGCGCCTGCGCCGTCGGACATCTGCGAGCTGTTGCCGGCGGTGACCGAACCCTTGGCGTCGAACACGGTTTTCAGCTTGGCCAGGCCCTCGATCGAGGTGCCCTCGCGCGGGCCTTCGTCGGTGTCGAGCACGCGGGTCTTGACGATGACTTCGCCGGTCTCGAGGTTCGGGGTGCGGTAGGTCGCGGTCAGCGGGCTTATCTCGGCCTTGAACGCGCCGGACTCGATGGCGGCGATGGCGCGGCGGTGCGATTCGACGGCGAACGCGTCCTGGTCTTCACGCGAGATGCCCCACTGCTGGGCAACCTTCTCGGCGGTCAGGCCCATGCCGTAGGCGATGGCCAGGTTTTCGTCGCGGGCGAAGATTTCCGGGTTGAGCGACACCTTGTTGCCCATCATCGGCACCATCGACATCGACTCGGAACCGCTGGCGATCACCACGTCGGCTTCACCCAGGCGGATGCGGTCGGCCGCCATCTGCACGGCGTTGATGCCGGATGAGCAGTAGCGGTTGATGGTGATGCCGCCGACGGTGTCCGGCAGGCCAGCCAGCAGCGCGCCGATACGCGCCATGTTGAGGCCCTGCTCGGCTTCCGGGAACGCGCAGCCGGTCACCACGTCGGCGACCAGCGCCGGGTCGAGTTCCGGCACCTGCGCCATGGCGCTACGGATCACATGCGCGAGCATGTCGTCCGGGCGCACGTTGCGCATCATGCCGCGCGGCGCCTTGCCCACCGGGGTGCGGGTGGCGGCGACGATATACGCTTCTTGTACTTGCTTGGTCATACCTTGTTTTCTCCTGCGGTGCGCGTCTGGCGCGCCGGGCGGCCCCTCGTGGCCGGCCGCCCTGCCGCTTTAAGTCTGTCTATGCGTTGCGAGCGTCGCGTCAGTTGCGCAGCGGCTTGCCGGTGGTCAGCATGTTAGCGATGCGCGCCTGCGTCTTCGGGTGCTTCAGGAGCGTGATGAACGCCTTGCGCTCGAGGCCCAGCAGCCACTGCTCGTCGACCAGCGTACCCTGCTCCACGTCGCCGCCACACATCACGTCGGCGATCAGGCCGGAGATGAAGTAGTCGTGCTCGGAGATGAAGCGGCCTTCCAGCATGTTGACGAGCTGGCCCTTGATCGACGCGGCACCGGCGCGGCCGGCCACCGGGAAGCCCTTGCTCTTGAGCGGCGGGCGGTAGCCTGCGTTGGCGAGCGCCAGCGCTTCGCTCTTGGCGACGAACAGCAGTTCGAACGCGTTGAACACCACCACGTCGGCCTTCTTCAGGAAGCCCATTTCCTGCGCCTCGGCGGCGCTGGTGGCGACCTTGGCCATGGCGATGGTCATGAAGTATTCCTTCAGCGCGGACAGGATGTCGCCGCGCGCCTCGGCAGCCGCGCGCATCGCGAATTCCTTGCAGCCGCCGCCACCCGGCAGCAGGCCGACGCCGACTTCGACGAGGCCGATATAGCTCTCGAGGTGCGACACCACGCGGTCCGCGTGCAGCACGAATTCGCAGCCGCCGCCGAACACGTAACCCTGGGTCGCCGCGACCACCGGCACCTGGCTGTAGCGCAGGCGCATCGACATGGCCTGGAAGCGGGTCACCGCGTTCTCGATCGCGTCCCAGTCGCCCATCATGAAGGCCGGCATCATCGAGGCGAGGTCGGCGCCGACCGAGAACGGCTCTTCGGTCTGCCAGATCACCAGCGCCTTGAAGCGGTCTTCGGCGATGTCGAGCGCGGCGTTCAGGCCGTCGATCACGTCCGGGCCGATCGCGTGTGCCTTGGACTTGAACGACACCACCAGCACGTCGTCCCCGGTGGTGAACGCGCGCACGCCGGCGTTCTCGAACACGGTCTCGCCCAGCGGCGCGTTGGTTTCGCCCAGCACCTTGGCAGGTGCGAGCTGGCGTGCGTAGACGTCAAGCTGCGAGCGGCCGACCAGCTTGCCGGAGGCGGCGTCGAACGAACCCGCGTCGAAGTGGACACCCGCACGGTCGCCTTCCAGCACCCAGGCCGGCAGCGGCGCGTTACCCAGCGACTTGCCTGCGGCGATGTCTTCGGCCACCCAAGCGGCGATCTGCTGCCAGCCGGCGCCCTGCCAGGTCTCGAACGGGCCGACGCTCCAGCCGAAGCCCCAGCGGATCGCGAAGTCGACGTCGCGCGCGCAGTTGGCGATGTCGGCCAGGTGGAAGCCGATGTAGTGGAACACATCGCGGAAGCACGCCCACAGGAACTGTGCCTGCGGGTGGCTGCTTTCGCGCAACTTCTTGAATTTCTCGGCCGGGTTGGAAATCTTCAGGATTTCCTTAACCGCGTCGTCGCCCTTCTGGCCGCCTGCCACGTATTCGCCCGCAGCGGGGTCGAACACCAGCATCATCTTGCCGTCCTTCTTGTAGATGCCGCGCTTGGCCTTGGCGCCCAGCGCGCCGTCGGCGATCAGCTTCTGCAGCCACTCGGGCGACTTGAAGAGCGGGTGCCACGGGTCGGCCGGCAGCGTATCGTCCATGGTCTTGACCACATGGGCGAAGGTGTCGAGGCCGACCACGTCGGCGGTACGGAAGGTGGCGGACTTCGGGCGGCCCAGGCGCGGGCCGGTCAGGTCGTCGACCACGTCAAAGCGGATGCCGAATTTTTCGGCGTTGGCGATGGTCGCCAGCATCGAGAACACGCCGATGCGGTTGGCGACGAAGTTCGGGGTGTCCTTGGCACGGATCACGCCCTTGCCAAGGGTGGTCACCAGGAAGCGCTCGAGGTTGTCGAGCATGCCTGCCTCGCTGGTCACGCACGGGATGATCTCGACCAGGTGCATGTAGCGCGGCGGGTTGAAGAAGTGCACGCCGCAGAAGCGCGGACGGACGCTTTCCGGGCAGGCGTCGGCGAGCATGTTGATGCTCAGGCCGGAGGTATTGGTGGCGAAGATGGTGTGTTCGCCCAGGTGCGGTGCGACCTTGCGGTAGAGGTCGGCTTTCCAGTCGGCGCGCTCGGCGATCGCCTCGATCACCAGGTCGCAGTCCTTCAGGAGGTGCAGGTGGTCTTCGTAGTTGGCCGGCGTGATGTGCAGCACGGCTTCCTTGTTCGACAACGGGGACGGCTTCTGCTTCTTCAACGCGTCGACGGCCTTGAGTACGATGCCGTTCTTGTCGCCTTCTTTCGCCGGCAGGTCGAACAGCACGGTCGGCACCTTGGCGTTCACGAGATGGGCAGCGATCTGCGCGCCCATCACGCCGGCGCCGAGCACGGCGACCTTGCGTACGATGAATTTGGATTGAGACATGGTTTCCTCGTTGGTTGAAACACAACAATCATCAGACGGCGCCCCTCCAGGGCCGTCTTGCATCTGAGGGTGGGCCGCCTTGCGGCGCCCCACCCCGAGAACTCACGCTCCCAAATCCACCGGAGGGGACTTAGAAGCGGTAGTTGTACTGCACGCCAAGGATGTTGGCGTAGGCTTTGTAGTCAGCGGAGCCCTTGGTGTAGCTGGAGACGCAGTTAACTTGGCCAGGCACCGAACCACCGCAGTAGCCGTTGACCTTGGCCGAGCCGTCACGGATCTTGATGAAGCTGTACGCCGCATCGATCGAAGAGGCCTTGTTCAGTTTGTAGTTGCCTCCAAACGAGAACCAGATACGGTCGTTGTCAGGCATGGTCGCGAGACGCTTGTCTTCCGACGGCACTGGGGTCTTGTCGTAGGCGATACCAGCACGCAGTTGCAGCGGCTCGCTGTAATCGTAGGCACCCCCTAGCGACACCTTGTAGGTGTTACGCCAGGACGGAGTCAAAATCGTCTTGTTCGTATTCGGCGTCAGTCCACCAGGACCGGGCTTAGCGTTGCCGTACACGATCTCTGCCCGGTCAAACTGTGAGTGGCGGGTCCAGGTCAGATCTGCAAAGCCGGTCCACTTCGGATCAAACTTGTACATGCCGTGCAGCGACAGCGATTCGGGAGTCTTGATGTCAACTTTGGCAGACTCGTCAGCAGCGTAGCCGAGCTTACGCAACGTGGCTTGCGCCTGCGCAGCCTGCGTAGGTGTCAAGACCGGTTTTCCACCGATGACCACATTGGATGGTAACGTCCATTGGGCATTACCCTCCAGCGTATGTTTCACGGCCGAACGATAGTTCACACCTACGCGAGCGTTATCATTGATGTCCCACAGCCAGGCCAGATTAAAACCGAAGCCCCAGTCATCGCCCTTGACCGTCGCGTAGCCATCAGCCGTGCCATCGGTAGTCATGCCGGGAGGCAGCGGGGGCAGCGTCAAGCCCAACGCGCCAGCAAGAGCAGGCACGCGCGCACCGAAGTTTGCGTATTGACGCAGTTTGGCTTCCGCATACTGCGCCACCACACCTACGGCCACCGAGTGCTGGTCATTCAGCTTGAACGCGATAGTCGGATTGATGTCGATTGTCTTGAGTTCGGTTTCGTTCAGGTTGTAACGAAGCACGGAGTCTCGCTGATACTCAGTTTTCGATGCGAAAGGCACGTAGATACCGAGACCCGCCGTCACTTTGTCATTGAGCTGCTGAGTCAGGTAGAGGTGGGCAACCGGAACGACATCGTCGGTCAACTTGCCGTCGGTAGACCCCTTGATCGCAACCCCACTTGGGTAGGTACCCTTGGCATTGCTGTACTTAACGCTCGGGGCGACAACATTGAGCGCGCCGGAGAAATTGGTGCCTTCCAGCTTGGTCATGCCAGCGGCGTTGTAGAAGATGGTCGACGCGTCGGACGCCTCGGCGGCGCTCGCGTTGGCAGTCGACTGCGAGCTGACCGACTGGGTACCGAAGTGGTAGCCGGAAGCGAAAACGGTGGAAGTGGCTCCGATCAGCATCACGGACAGGCTGAGGTGCTTGAGCTTCATGTGTGTGTCCCTCTGTGTGCGACTTTGATGTTGTTTGCCTATGTTGCCCGCATATTGCAAGGCAATGCGATACTACCAGAGCCCTAGAGTATTTCCACCAGTTTTTAGATTGATCGTTCTAATTGCGCGTTCCAAACGAACGTTTGAATCCATGCGGGTGAATGTACCCGATTTTATTTCGTGTGAATACCCCCGCAGCATGATGCGGGCCATCCCGCCGCACCCGCTCCCTGCCACGCCCCGTCGACAAGCCACCTCCAATGCATACGCAGCGTGCAATCTTGCCCGCTTGCACTAGGGTGTAAAGATAAAAAGGGCCGTCTGCGCTTCCACGCAGGCGGCCCCCGGATCTCAGTGCCAGACCAGCTGGTCGGCACGATGTTCGTAGTGTAGCCGGCGTGCAACGCGGCCGGCATCCGATCGACCGACCCTCAGGAGCGGGCATGAAACCAAAAACAGAATTGCGACTTGCGCAGGCCGGCAGCACCCTGCCCTTGCTCTTGCTGGCCATCGCCGTCAGCGGCTGCGGCAAGGAGCAGGCGCCTCCACAACAGGCGGCAACCGCCGTGACCGCGATGAAGGTCGCCGCGCGCGACGTGCCGGTCAGCTTCACCTACGTCGCGCGGGTCGAGAGCTCGCAGAACGTCGATATCAACGCGCGGGTCGCAGGGTATCTCGACAGCAAGCAGTACACCGAAGGCGGCCGCGTGAAGAAGGGGCAGACGCTGTTCGTGCTCGACCAGCGCCCGTTCAAGGCCGCGCTCGATTCCGCGCGCGCGCAACTGGCCAATAGCCAGGCGGCGCTGGAGACGGCACGGCTCACCCTCAAGCGCTACCAGGAGCTGACCCCGAGGGGCGCAGCGGCGCAGGCCGACCTAGACAACGCGACCGGCACTTACCAGCAGGCGATGGCCAGCGTGAAGCAGGCCGAGGCGGCGGTGACGCAGGCCGAGCTCAACCTCAGCTACACGGTGATCACCTCGCCGGTCGACGGGGTGTCGGGCATGGCGATCCCGTCGGTCGGCACCTATATCAGCGCGACCAACAGCAAGATGACGACGGTGGCGACGCTCTCGCCGATGTGGGTGAACTTCAGCATGTCCGAGAGCCAACGTCAGAGTCTGGACGCCGCCGCGCGCAAGGGCCTGCTCAAGACGCCGCCCGGCGGCGTGTTCAACGCCGAGATCCTGCTCGGCGAAGGCCAGCAGTACGGGCAGACCGGCAAGATCACCTTCGCGTCGCCCTTCTACAACAGCGACACCGGCACCTTCATGGTCCGCGCGTCGGTCCCCAACCCGGACGGCGTGTTGATGCCCAACCAGTACGTGAACATCCGCCTGACCGGCGCCACCCGCCCCAACGCGATCCTCGTCCCGCAAAAGGTCGTCCAACAGGGTGCGGGCAGCAACTACGTGTGGGTGGTCGGCAAGGGCGGCAAGTCGGAGTACCGCACGGTCGAGGTCGGCCCGTGGCAAGACAAGGGCTGGTTCATCGAGAGCGGGCTGAAACCCGGCGAGCAGGTGGTCGTCGACGGCGTCGCCACCTTGCGCCCGGACACCCCGCTCAAGATCAAGCCCTTGAGCGACGCGCAAGTCAACGCCGAGCTGGGCCTTGCCCCGGCCGCCACCCAACCCTGAACCCGGGAGGATAACCATGTTCTCCCGCTTCTTTATCGAACGGCCGATCTTCGCGGCGGTGGTGTCGATCGTGATCTCGCTGATCGGCGTGCTGGCGATGTCCGGCCTGCCGATCGAGCAGTACCCGACCATCGCGCCGGTACAGGTGCAGGTCACCGCCAACTATCCCGGCGCCGACGCGCAGACCGCCGCGCAGACCGTCGCCGCGCCGATCGAACAGCAGATCACCGGTGTCGACAACCTGCTCTACATGAGCTCCAGCAGCTCCTCCAGCGGCAACGTCACCATCAGTGCGTACTTCGACCTGGCGACCGACCCGGACATCGCGCAGGTGCAGGTGCAGAACCGGGTCAACCTCGCCACGCCGCAACTGCCGCAAATTGTCACCCAGAACGGGGTGTCGGTGCAGAAAAAGTCGTCGAGCATCCTGATGGTACTGACCATCACCGACCAGAGCGGCAAGATGAACGCGCAGCAGCTGGACAACTACACCAACGTCAACATCCTGGACGCGATCAAACGCGTGCCTGGCGCCGGCCAGGCCTCGCTGTTCGGCACGCCCAACCAGGCGATCCGCATCTGGCTGAATCCGCGCAACATGGCGTCGCTCGGCGTTACCACCACCGACGTGAAGAACGCGGTCTCCTCGCAGAACGCGCTGGTCGGCGCCGGCCAGATCGGCCAGGCACCGAGCGAGGGCGAGGTGCAGATGACCTTCCCGGTGGTCACCGACGGCGCATTCTCCGACCTATCCGTCTACGAGGACATGATCCTCAAGGCCTCGCAGGATGGCAACGCGGTGGTGCGCCTGAAGGACGTCGCGCGTGTTGAGGTGGGCCGCCAGTACTACAACAGCTCTAGCTACTTCAACGGCAAGCCGACTTCGGCGATCGGTATCTACCTCGCGCCAGGTGCCAACGCACTAGATGTTTCTGACGCGGTCCGAAATACGCTTGAAGGCCTTAAAGCAAACTTTCCACAGGGGATGCAATACAACATCGCGCTGGACACCACCGACTTCGTGCGCGACTCGATCAAGGAGGTGGTCAAGACGCTGATCGAGGCAATGGTGCTCGTCATCGTGGTGATCTACCTGTTCCTGCAGAACCTGCGCGCGACGCTGATCGCCGGCGTCGCCATCGTGGTGTCGCTACTGGGCGGCTTTATCGGCCTTTACGCGCTGGGCTTCTCGATCAACCTGCTCACGCTGTTCGGACTGGTGCTGGCGATCGGTCTGGTGGTCGACGACGCGATCGTGGTAATCGAGAACGTCGAGAAGATGATGCACGACCACCCGGAGATGACGCCCAAGGAGGCGGCGATCGCGTCGATGGAGGAAGTCTCCGGCGCGGTGATCAGCATGACGCTGGTGCTCTCGGCGGTGTTCATCCCGGCGCTGTTCATCTCGGGCACCACCGGCCAGCTCTACAAGCAGTTCGCGGCGACCATCGCCAGTGGCGTGCTGGTGTCGGGCATCTCGGCGCTGACCCTCACCCCGATGCTGTGCGCGCTGCTGCTCAAGCGCACCCCACCGCCGACCAAGGGCCCGTTCGCCGCGTTCAACCGCTTCTTCGAGCGCACCACCAAGTCCTACGGCCGGCTGTCACACCTGGTGATCCGCAAGGCGTTCTTTTCCCTGCTGTGCCTTGCCGTGATGCTGGTCGGGCTGTGGCAGCTGTTCCGCACGGTGCCGACCAGCTTCGTGCCGCAGGAAGACCAAGGCTACATGATGGCCGCACTGATCATGCCGGAAGCGGCCAGCCTGCAGCGTACGACCAAAGCCGGCGAAGAAATGGACAAGATCATCCGTGACCAGCCCGCTGTCCAGTTCAACACACTGATCGACGGCTTCAGTCTGCTCGACGGCCAGGTCAAGTCGAACGCGGCGACCGCCTTCATCGGCCTCAAACCATTCAGCGAACGCAGCGGAGAAGATGAATCGGTGTTTGCAGTCTCTGGCAAGATCGGCGCGCAGGCACAGTCGATGACTGCGGGCACGGTGATCCCCATCGTGCCGCCGCCCATCCCCGGCATCGGCACGCAAGGCGGGTTCGAGCTCTGGATCCAGAACCGCGGCACCGACGGCCCCGAGCAGATGCAGGCGACCGTGCAGCGCTTCATCCAGGCGGCGTCCAAGCGGCCGGAACTTGGCCGCATGACCAGCACCTTCAACGCCAACAGCCCGCAACTGAAGGTGACCATCGACCGCGCGCGCAGCAACCTGATCGGCGTACCGGTGAACGACGTGCTGTCCACCCTGCAGGCGCAGTTCGGCTCGCTGCGGGCCAGCCAGTTCAACCAGTTCAGCCGGGTGTGGGACGTCACCCTGCAGTCCGACGCCAAGTTCCGGCAGACGCCCGAGGACATCGCGCATGTGTATACCCGCTCGCAAAGCGGCGACATGGTGCCGCTCTCGGCACTGGTGAACACGCGCTTCACCAACGGCCCGGCGCTGATGTCGCACTTCAACAGTTTCCCGGCGGTACAGGTAACCGGCTCGCCGGCGCCCGGCTACAGCTCGGGGCAGGCGATCAAGGCGCTTGAGGAAACCGCTGCCGAGGCACTTCCCTCCAGCTACAGCTACGCGTGGAGCGGCCTGTCGTACTCGGAGACCACCTCGGGCAACGACTCGATCTTCATCTTCGTGCTGGGCATGCTGATGGTGTTCCTGATCCTCGCCGCGATGTTCGAGTCTTGGGCGTTGCCGGCGGCGGTGATTTCGGCAGTGCCGTTCGGCCTGTTGGGCGCCTTGCTCGCCACCTGGCTGCGTGGGCTGGACAACGACGTCTACATGCAGATCGGCCTGTTGGTGCTGGTGGGTCTGGCCGCCAAGAACGCGATCCTGATCGTCGAATTCGCGGTGATCCAGCGCCAGGCCGGCAAGAGCCTGGTCGAGGCAGCGGTCGACGCGGGCGAGCTTCGCCTGCGCGCGATCATCATGACCTCGCTCGCGTTCATCTTCGGCACACTGCCCCTGGCGCTCGCCACCGGTAGTGGCGCCAACTCGCGGCATTCGATCGGCACCGGCATCGTCGGCGGCATGATCTTGCTCTCGACACTCGCACTGATTTTCGTGCCGCTTTTCTACTATCTGTTCGAGCGCTGGCGCGAGAAAGGTAAAGACAAGGCTAGCGAAACGCCCGAGCCGGCTACCGCCGGCCACAAGGAGGGCCAGCCATGAAGAACATCGCCTACCTGACCCTCTTCGCGCTGGTCTCAGGCTGCGCGGTCGGCCCCGACTACCGCCAGCCGGCCATTGACACTCCGCAAGCCTTCAGCGGCCTGCCCAAGGACGCGCAGGCGGCGGTACTGGACGACGCCTGGTGGCGCGCCTTCGGCGACCCGGTGCTCGACGCCTACGTCGACGAGGCCTTGCGTAACAACCGCGACCTCGCGATTGCGCTGGCCAACGTCGAGGCCGCCGCCGGGCAACTGACGACGGCGTCGGCCGCACTCTACCCGCAACTGGGTTACCAGCTGAACGGCCAGCGAGGGGTGACCTCTACGCAAAGGCTCGCCGGCGACAGCAGCAGCTCCGACAGCTACCAGTTCCTCGGCAACGCCAGCTGGGAGATTGACCTGTGGGGCGGTTTGCGCCGGCAGCGAGAGGCGGCCAAGGCACAGCTTGCCGCGAGCGAACAGGCGCGCCGCGGGGTGCTCCTGAGCGTGACCGGCACCGTGGTGCAGGGCTATCTGCAACTGCGCGGGCTGGACCGCCAGCTCGAGATCACCCGGCGCACCGCGCAAAGCTACGAGGAGACGGTCAAGCTCTTCGAGCTGCAGTTCCGTTACGGCGCGGTCGCGCGCATCAACGTCGAACAGGTGAAGAGCCAGTACCAGCAGGCGCTTTCGGCGATCCCGCCCTTGGAGGCGTCGATCGCGCAGAGCGAGAACGCGCTGAGCCTCCTGCTCGGGCGCAACCCCGGCCCGATCAAACGCGGCAAGGATATCGACGCGCTGACGCTGCCGCAGGTACCGGCGGCACTGCCGTCGTCCCTGCTCACCCAGCGGCCGGACATCCTGGAGGCCGAGCGGCAACTGGTGGCGGCCAACGCACAGATCGGCGTCGCCCGCGCGCAGTTCTTCCCGACCATCAGCCTGACCGGCAACGCGGGCAACGTCAGCCTCGCGCTGAGCGACCTCTTCAAGGGCGGCACCTCGATCTGGGGCGTCGGCGCCGCGGTGGCCGGCACGGTGTTCTCCGGCGGCTCGACGCTCGGCCAGGTGCGCAGCGCCGAGGCGAAGAAGCGCGCTGCGGAGCAGACGTATCTGAAGACCGTGCAGCAGGCATTCGCCGACGTCGAGAATGCGCTGAGCCAGTACAGCGCGGACGGGCGCAAGCTCGCGTCGGAAGTGGCGCTCACGCGCAGCAGCAAGGAGTACGCAGACCTTGCCTGGCTGCAGTACGACGGTGGCCTCGCGCCCTACCTGACCGTGCTCGACGCCCGCCGCCAGCTGTACGCGGCCGAGATCAGCCAGGCACAGGCGCGCACCAGCCAGCTCGGCGACGCGGCCAAGCTCTACCTGGTGTTCGGCGGCACTTGGGTCGACCGCGCGGCCATGCTCAATACGCCGCCACCGGCGCGCTAAGCCCCTTCCCTGCGGCGGCAGTAAATCGGCCGGCCAGGCGGTGTGTACCCAAGTGCACACCGTCTGACCGGCCGCTTCCTTGCCCGATCGCCCCTCTTGCGTGACAGGATGCTACGCGCAGCGCCGGTCGGCCGCCGCCTGCCCCAGCCGTGCTGCCAGCGCGGCCACTTCGCCGACCACCACCAGCGCGGGGCTCGCCAGGCCCGCCTCACGCACGGAGCGTGCAAGCGTGCCCAGCACCATGGCGCGCGAACGCGGGCCGGCACAGCCGACCCGCTCGGCGACCAGCACTGGCGTGTGCTCGGGCAGCCCCGCGTCCTGCAACTCTGCCTGCAGCGCCGCGATGTCCTGCATCCCCATATAGATGACCAGCGTCAGCGCGCTTTGTGCGAGCGCCTGCCAGTTGGGACGCGTGCCGTCGGTGGTGTGCGCGGTCACCAGCGCGACGCCGCGTGCCGTCTGCCTGTGCGTCAGCGGCAGACCCAGCGCCGCGCCCAGGGCAAGCCCGGCGCTGACGCCCGCCACCGCGTCGACCTCCACGCCGCGTTCGGCCAGCCACGCCCATTCCTCGCCGCCGCGACCGAACACGAAGGGGTCGCCCCCCTTGACGCGGGCGACCGAGCGCCCCTGCCGCGCGTAACGCAACATCAGGCGCAGGATGAAGGCCTGCGGCGTGCTCTTGCAGCCGCCGCGCTTGCCCACCCGCACGACGCGGGTCTGAGGCCCGGCAAGCTCAAGCACGCTCTTGTCGACCAAGTCGTCGATGAGCCACACCTCGCACGCGGCGAGCACGCGCGCCGCCTTCAGCGTCAGCCACTCGGCGTCCCCAGGCCCCGCGCCCACCAGCCAAACCTTTCCCTGTCCCATGTCCTGCCTCCTTGCCCTCAGAGCCTGTTCACGATCTGCTGTGCATCACCGATACGGCGTTGAAAACGGTTTCGAAATGCTCATGTACAAGCTGTACATTCTGCTTTCTCAGCCGTTTTCACCTTGCCTCGCCCTCGCTCGCGAGAGCGTGAACACACTCTTACACGGCACACACCCTGTTCAGCCGCCCATTGATTTCCGGCACGCACGAGCCACAGCCGGTGCCGCAACCCAGTTCCTGTTTCAGGCCCGCCAGGTCGGCGCCACGGCCGATCGCCGCGTCGATCGCGTCCTCGCGCACCCCCATGCACGCGCATACCACGCGGCCTCGCGCGCCCGTCGCCGCGCCGAACAGGGCCGCCGCGCTTTGCGGCGCCGCGCCGCCGTCGGCCCAGTCACGCAGCGCGTCGCGCGCGCGGGTGTCGCCGCACAGCAGCCAGGCACGGGGCCGCCCCGCATCCAGCGCGACCCGGCGCAGCACGCCGCGCGCGGCGTCGTCCAGTTTCAGGTCGGCGTCGGTTACGCCGAAGTCGCGCGCAAGCCCGGAGAGCAGCGCCGCGTCGGGCGCCTGTTGCGCCGCCACGCGCAGCCACACCCCGCCGCCCGCGTCGGCGACCGCCACCAGCTGCGCGAAGGGGAACGCCCCGAGCCAGTGCGCGAGCCGCCCGCGCAACAGCGGCGCGTCGCCGGCGACGAAGGCCTCGGCCTGCCAGCCAAGGTTCGCCGGCGTCACCGCGACCGCGGCGTGCTTGAGTTCGGGCTGGCGCGACATCGGGTCGAGCGCGCCATTCATCAATACATTGACGCCGTCCCCCGCCATCCACGCGCGTCCCCAGTGCATGGGGACAAAGGCGTGGCCGGCGCGCACGGCCTCCTCGGCGGCCACCGGCAGCACCAGTTCGCCGCGGCGCGAGCGCACGCGGGCGAGTGCGCCGGGCGCGAGCCTGAGGCGCGCAAGGTCGGCCGGGTTCATCGACAGCGCGGGCGCCTCGACGTGGCGCAACAGGGGCGCCGCCAATGAGGTGCGCGCCGCGGTATGCCACTGGTCACGCAGCCGGCCGCTGGTCAGGCGCAGCGGAAAATGCGCGTTGACCACGTCGGCCACCGGCGTGTAGGCCGGCGCGGCGAAGCGCGCACGGCCGCCTTCAGTGGCGAACACGCCGTCCGTGTACAGCCGCACCTGCCCCGCCCCCTGCCGGAACGGCCACTGCTGCGGGCCTTGCGCGTCGATCAGCGCATGGCTTAACGCCGAATAGTCGAGGTCGCGCCCGGCGGTCAGCGCCGCGTGTCCGGCGAAGATGTCGGCCGGCGCCGTGTAGGCGAAGAGATGCGCACGCTCCGGCGCGATGCGCGCGGCCAGCCGCGTGCCGACGGCGCAGGCGAGCTGCCAGTCCGCCTGCGCGTCGCCCGGCGGCGGCAAGGCCGCGCGTACCCGCGAGACGCGCCGCTCGCTGTTGGTCAGCGTGCCGTCCTTCTCCGGCCAGGTCGCCGCCGGCAGCACGATGTCGGCGAACGCGAGGGTGTCGGTGCCGGCGAACGCCTCGGAGACGATCACCAGCTCCGCCTTCTGAAGCGCCGCGCGCACCTTCGCCTGCTCGGGCAGGCTGGCCGCCGGGTTGGTCGCCGCGATCCACACCGCCTTCACGCGCCCGGCGCCCACCGCGTCGAAGAGTTCGACCGCGGTCAGCCCCGGGCCCGCGGGCAGCGACGCAACCCCCCACGCAGCGGCGACCTCGGCGCGGTGCACCGCGTTGTCCGGGTCGCGGTGGCCGGGCAGCAGCGTCGCCATCGCGCCGGCTTCGCGCCCGCCCATCGCGTTGGGCTGGCCGGTCAGCGAGAAGGGGCCGGCGCCGGGCTTGCCCAGCTGGCCGCAGGCGAGGTGCAGGTTGATCAGCGCGCGGTTCTTGTCGACGCCGGCGGCCGACTGGTTGAGACCCATGGTGTAGAGCGACAGCGCCGCGCCCGCCTCGCCGAACCAGCGCGCGGCCTGGACGATGTCGGCCGCGGCCAACCCGCACACGCCGGCGGCGAGCTCGGGGGTGAATTCGCGCACCCGCGACTTGGCTTCCAGATAACCCTCGCAGTGGCGCTCGACATACGCCTCGTCGATGAGGCCATCCCAGACCAGCTGGTTCAGCATCGCGTGAAACAGCACGACGTCGGTGCCCGGCGCGATGGCCAGGTGCAGGTCGGCCAGTTCCGCGCTATCGGTGCGCCTGGGATCGATGACGACCACCTTCATGCCGGGGCGGCGCGCCTTCGCCTCTTCCAGCCGCCTGAACAGCACCGGGTGTGCGTACGCCGGATTGGCGCCGGCGATCAGCACGCAGTCGGCGAAATCCAGGTCCTCGTAGCTGCAAGGCGGCGCGTCGGCGCCGAACGACGCCTTGTACGCCGACACCGCGCTCGACATGCAAAGCCGCGAATTGCTGTCGATATGGCGGGTGCCGACCAGGCCCCGCGCCAGCTGGTTGAACACCACATAGTCTTCGGTCAGCAACTGGCCCGACAGGTAAAACGCCACCGCGTCCGGTCCGTCGCGCCGGATGATGTCGGCGAGCCTGTCCGCGGCTGCATCGAGCGCGGTGGTGAGCGGCACAGCCAAAAGCGGCGCGCCGCGCGTCCTGCGCAGCTGCGCCGACAGCACCCGCGCCTCGTCGCGCCGCACGGTCAGCCCGAGGGTGCGCCCCTTGCTGCACAGGCGGCCGAAGTTGGCCGGGTGGGACGCGTCCCCGTCCACGGCGGCAAGCTGCCCGTCCTTCACCGTGAGGCTGACCCCGCAGCCGGTGCCGCAGTAGCAGCACACCGACGCGACCGTCCTGCCGATCCCGCCGTCTTCGCTAGCCATGGCGGCGGCCCAACCGGACGAACACCTCGCCCGCCTCGACGCGCACCGGCAGGTGGCCGGCGCAGCCGGTGTCCGGCGCGCGCACGTTGCCGGTGTCAAGCTCAATCGTCCAGCTGTGCAGCGGACAGGTGACGGTTTTGCCGTGCACCAGACCTTGCGAGAGCGGGCCGCCCTTGTGCGGGCAACGGTCACGCAACGCGAACACCTCGTCGGCCGCGGTGCGGAACACCGCGATGTCGATGTCCCCCGCCTGCCTGAGCACGCGTGCGCCCTGCGCCGGGATTTCCTCTACCGTACACACCCTGATCCAGTCGTTCATTTGTCCTATCTCCTGTTGCGCCGGCCTACACCGCCAGCGTTTCGAACTGGCGGCGCTTGGCAGCGTCGGCGATCTGCGCCTGCCACGGGTCGGATTCGAAGCCCAGCGCGAACTTGAGCCGCGCGTAGAGCGCCGCGCGCGCCTCGCCGTCGTCCAGCACCCGCGCCTTCACGTGGTCCAGGCCGACCCGTGTCAGGTAGTGCACGGTGCGCTCCAGATAGAACGCCTCTTCCCGGTAAAGCTGCAGGAAGGCGCCGGTGACTTCGAGCACCTCGTCGGACGAGGCGACCTTGCAAAGGAACTGCGCGACTTCGGTCTTGATGCCGCCGTTGCCGCCGACGTAGATTTCCCAGCCCGAGTCGACCGCGATCAAGCCGACGTCCTTGATGCCGGACTCTGCGCAGTTGCGCGGACAACCGGACACCGCGAGCTTGACCTTGGCCGGGCTCCACATGCCGAACAGGTCCTTTTCCAGCGCGATGCCCATCGCGGTCGAGTCCTGGGTGCCGAAGCGGCAGAACGCGCTGCCGACGCAGGTCTTCACCGTGCGCAAGCTCTTGCCGTAGGCGTGGCCGGACGGCATCGCCAGGTCCTGCCAGATTGCGGGCAGGTCTTCCTTCTTCACGCCCAGAAGGTCAATACGCTGGCCGCCGGTCACCTTGACCAGCGGCACCTGGTACTTGTCGGCCGCGTCGGCGATGCGGCGCAGCTCGTCGGCGCTGGTGACGCCGCCCCACATGCGCGGCACCACCGAATAAGTGCCGTCCTTCTGGATGTTGGCGTGCGCGCGCTCGTTGATCAGCCGCGCCTGCGCGTCGTCCTTCGCCTCGCCCGGCCAGGTCGAGATCAGGTAGTAGTTGAGCGCCGGGCGGCAGGTCGCGCAGCCGTCCGCGGCCCGCCACTCAAGCACCCGCATCGCCTCGGGAATGCTGGTGAGGTGGCGGTCGCGGATTTCCTGGCGCAACTGGGCGTGGTTGAGGGCGGTGCAGCCGCACACCGGCTTCTCGCCCTTGGGCGTCACGTCCGCCGCGCCGCCCACCGTGTTGATCAGCACCTGCTCGACCAGCTGGGTGCACGAGCCGCACGAGCTGGCTGCCTTGGTGTGCTGCTTGATCGCGTCGACGGTAAACAGGCCCTTGTCGCGGATCGCCTTGACGATGGTGCCCTTGCACACGCCGTTGCAGCCGCAGATCTCGGCCGAGTCCGGCAGCGACGCCGCGCGGTTCTCGCCGCCGTGGCCGACATCCCCCAGTGCCGACTCGCCGAACACCAGCGCCTCGCGGATCTCGTGCACCGGTTTGCCCTCGCGGATCAGGCGGAAGTACCACGCGCCGTCGGCGGTGTCGCCGTACAGGCAGGCGCCGACCAGGCGGTCGCCGCGGATCACCAGCTTCTTGTAGACGCCGCCGATCGGGTCGGACAGGGTGATCGCCTCGGTGCCCTCGCCGCCCATGAAGTCGCCGGCGGAGAAGAGGTCGATGCCGGTCACCTTGAGCTTGGTCGAAGTCACGCTGCCCAGGTAGCGGCCGATGCCGTGGCCGGCCAGGTGGTTGGCCGCCACTTTCGCCTGTTCGAACAGCGGCGCAACCAGGCCGTAGGCGACGCCGCGGTGGCTCGCGCACTCGCCGACCGCGTAGATGCGCGGGTCGAACGTCTGCAGGGTGTCGTCGACCGTGACGCCGCGGTGGCAATAGAGGCCGGCCTGCTCGGCAAGCGCGGTGTTCGGGCGGATGCCGGCGGCCATCACCACCAGGTCGGCGGCGATCTCGGTGCCGTTGTCGAGGCGCAGGGCGCGCACGCGACCCGTCTCGTCGCCCAGCAGCGCCGACGTCTGCGCCGAGAGCGCGAAGGTGATGCCGCGCGCTTCCAGCGAGCCCCTGAGCAGCCCCCCCGCCTGCGCGTCGAGCTGGCGCTCCATCAGCCACGGCGCGAGGTGCACCACCGTTACCTGCATGCCGCGGGCGGCCAGCCCGTTAGCCGCCTCCAGCCCCAACAGGCCGCCACCGATCACCACCGCGTGGCGGTGGCTGGCTGCGGCGTCAAGCATCGCGCAGACGTCGTGGTAGTCACGGTAGGCGACAACGCCCTCAAGATCCTTGCCCGGCACCGGCAGCGCGAAGGCGTTGGAGCCGGTCGCGAGCAACAGGCGGTCGTACGGCGCCTCTAGGCCGTCGTCGGTGCGCACCACGCGGCGCGCGCGGTCGATCTGGCTGACCCGGGCGTTCAGGTGCAGCGTGATGCCGTTGTCGGCGTACCACGCCGGGTCGTTGAGGATGATGTCGTCGAAGGCCTGCTCGCCCGAGAGGACCGCCGAGAGCAGGATGCGGTTGTAGTTACCCCACGGCTCGGCGCCGAATACCGTGATGTCGTACGCGTCGGGCGCGAGCTTCAACAGCTCCTCCAGCGTACGCACCCCGGCCATGCCGTTGCCGACCATGACGAGTTTCTTGCGGCCCATCGTGTTCTCCTTGCCTGACAGGCAGAATGAAAAAAGGGCCCGCCGGCGCCTTGCGCCAGCGGACCCCGTTGTCCTTGCGATGGCCCGCACCGCCGTTGGCGCGCGCCCCTGCCCCTCCTTAGCAACTGCCGTGCCAGCCGCTCACCCCCTGCTTTGCCGGCCAGGCCCGTCCGATTCCCCGCTGCAGTGCACCAAAGCGGTGCCCCTGCACCCTTTTAACGCCGCCGCCCGAGCAAGGACCCCAGGATGCCGCGGACCAGCTCGCGCCCGACGCTGGAGCCGGCGGCGCGGGCGACGCTCTTGGCGGCCGACTCGAGCACGCCCTCGTGGCGGCCGCCGCGCGGCCCGCGGCTGCCGAACAGGATGCCCGACAAGGTGGCGGCGAGCCCGCCGCCCTCTCCCCCGGCCTCGGGCGTCTGTGCGGTGGCGCCGTTTGGCGTGCCGGAGGCATCCGCGGCGTACCCCGCGGCGAGCTTCTCGTACGCGGATTCCCGGTCGAGCGGGGTATCGTAGCGGCTGGCCATGCCCGAGGCGCGCGCCAGCGCCGCACGTTCGTCGCTGCTTAACGGCCCCAGCCGGCAGCCTGGCGGGTAGACCCACGCGCGTTCGACGACCGACGGCGCGCCGTCTGCCTGCAGGAAGGACACCAGCGCCTCGCCGACGGCAAGTTCGGCGATCACCTGTTCCGCGTCGAACGCCGGGTTGGCGCGCAGCGTCTGGGCGGCAACGCGCACCGCCTTCTGGTCGCGCGGGCTGTACGCGCGCAGCGCGTGCTGCACGCGGTTGCCCAACTGGCCGAGTACGGTTTCCGGGATGTCGAGCGGGTTCTGGCTGACGAAATAGACGCCGACGCCCTTCGAGCGCACCAGGCGCACGATCAGCTCGACCTTGTCGATAAGCGCCGGCGGCGCGTCGTCGAACAACAAATGCGCCTCGTCGAAGAAGAACACCAGCACCGGCGCGTCGGCGTCGCCGATTTCGGGCAGGGTCTCGTAGAGTTCGGCGAGCAGCCACAAAAGGAAAGTTGCGTAGACGCGCGGCGAGCGGATCAGCCGCTCGGCGGCCAGCACGTTGACGACGCCGTGCCCGGCTGCGTCGCGGCGCATCAGATCGCGGATGTCCAGCATCGGCTCGCCGAAGAAGGCGTCGCCGCCTTCCTCTTCCAGCGCGAGCAAGGCGCGCTGGATCGCGCCGACCGACGCCGCGTTCGCGTTGCCGTAACGCGCCGCGTAGTCCTTCGCGTGCTCGGCCACATGCGCGAGCATCGCGCGCAAATCTTTCAGGTCCAACAGCAACAGGCCGTTGTCGTCGGCGATGCGGAACACCATCTGCAGCAGGTCGCGCTGCAGGTCGTTGAGCCCCATCAGCCGCGCCAGCAGCAAGGGGCCCATGTCGGACACCGTCGCGCGCAAGGGGTGGCCCAGCTCGCCGAACACGTCCCAGCACACCACGGGGCACGCGGCCATCTCCGGCAGCGGCATCCCCAGCTTTTCACAACGCTCGGCGAGCTTGACGCCGGCTTCGCCCGCGGCGCCCAGCCCCGCGAGGTCGCCCTTGACGTCGGAGACGAATACCGGGGTGCCGATGCGCGAAAACGCCTCGGCCATGCGCATCAGGGTGACGGTCTTGCCGGTGCCGGTCGCGCCGGTGATCAGGCCGTGGCGGTTGGCCAGGGCGGGCAACAGTTCAAGGTCGGTCGCGGATGCGCGCGCGATGCGCAGCGGGGGAATGCTCATGGCAGCTCCTTCAGGCAGAAATAACCATCCTGATTGAGCCTAGCCGCCGTTGGCGCCGCCTGCCTGCTAGGCGAGCCAGCCCGCCGCCTCGACCATCGCCTGCGCGACCTCGCCGATGCGTTTTTGCTCGCGCATCGCCTGCGTGCGCAGTAGGCGGAACGCCTCGTCTTCGTCGAGCTGCTTCAGGCGCATCAGCAGACCCTTGGCCTTATCGACCCATTGCCGCTCGGCGAGCCGGGTGCGCGTCTCGGCCAGCTCGTCTTTCAGCGTGCGCTCCACCTCGAAGCGCTCGGCGGCGACCGCGAGCACGTTCTCCACCCGCGCGCCGTCGACCGTACCGACCACGTAGGCCGACACCCCGGCGCGGATCGCCGCGCGGAGGCTGTCGCGCCGGCCGTCGTCGGTGAACATCACCACCGGCCGGCCACCGTGTTCGCTGGCCACGCAGACCGCCTCCAGCGTGTCGCGCGAGGGAGCGTCGGTGTCGATCAGCACCATGTCGGGGCGCAGCGCGTCGAGCACCCGCGCAAGGTCCGCGCACGCCTCGATCTCGCCGATCACGCGCACGCCGGCCGCGCCCAGCGCGTCCCTGAGCAGCCGGGTACGGCCCTCGCCGTCGTTGACCAGCAGAATTTTGAGCATGGTTGCGCCTCCTGCATCTTAAAGAGCAAACGCCGTGCCCGAAAACGGGCACGGCGGCGGAGTTGCCGGCTTACGCGGCCTCGGGGCGCGCGTGGCGGCGGTACAGGAAGTCAAGCACCTCGGCGCGCAGGCGCTGGTACTCGGGGTCGGTCGCGAGCGCAAGTCGGTCGCGCGGTCGCTCAACCGGCACCTCGAGGATGTCGCCGATGGTCGCCGCCGGGCCGTTGCTCATCATCACGATGCGGTCGGACAGCAGCACCGCCTCGTCTACGTCGTGGGTGACCATCACCACCGTGCTGCCGGTGTCCTCGACGATGCCCATCAGCTCGTCCTGCAGGTGAGCGCGCGTCAGCGCGTCCAGCGCACCGAAGGGTTCGTCCAAGAGCAGCACCTTGGGTGCCATCGCCAGCGCCCGCGCGATGCCGACCCGCTGCTTCATGCCGCCTGACACCTCGTGCGGGTGCTTGTCGCGGGCGTGGGTGAGGCCGACCAGCGCCAGCGCCGCGTCGGTGCGTTCGGCCAGTTGGGCGCGGGTCTCGCGCGCACCGAACACCCGCTCGACCGCAAGGTGCACGTTCCCCCAGCAGGAGAGCCAGGGCAGCAGGCTGTGGTTCTGGAACACCACCGCGCGCTCAGGCCCAGGCCCGGCGATCTCGCGCCCATTGGCCAGCGCGATGCCGTCGGTCGGCAGCAGCAGGCCGGCGATCAGGTTAAGCACGGTCGACTTGCCGCAGCCGGAGTGGCCGATCAGCGAGACGAACTCGCCACGGGCGATGGTCAGGTTCACGTCCTTGAGCGCGACAAAGCGTCCCTTCTTGCCGTCAAAGTGCATGCCGACCTGGTCTAGCTCCACATAACGTTCCATTTCAGTGTTCCTCCCCGAAGCTTGCCTTGCGTGCGAGCCAGACCAGCGCCTGCTCGAGCAGCAGCCCGACGATGCCGACGACGAAAATCGCGATGATGATGTGTTCGACGTTGAGGTTGTTCCACTCGTCCCACACCCAGAAGCCGAGGCCGACGCCGCCGGTCAGCATCTCGGCGGCGACGATCACCAGCCACGCGACGCCGACGGCCAAGCGCACGCCGGTCAGCATGGCCGGCAGCGCCGAGGGCAGCAGGATCACCGCGAACACCTTCCATTCGGACAGGCGCAGCACCCGGGCGACGTTCAGGTAGTCCTGCGGCACCGCGCGCACGCCGGCCGCGGTGTTGAGGATCATCGGCCAGATGCTCGAGATGAAGATCACCCAGATCGACGCGGGCCCCGCAGCCTTGAATACCAAGAGGCCGATCGGCAGCCACGCCAGCGGCGAGACGGGCCTGAGCAGGCTGATCACCGGTGCGCTCATGCGGGAGAGGAAGTCGAAGCGGCCGATCATGAAGCCCAGCGGGATACCGACAAGCGCGGCAAGGCCGAAGCCCGCGCCGACACGGCCCAGCGACATCAGCACGTTCCAGCCTATGCCCTGGTCGTTCGGGCCGTTCTGGTAGAAGGGGTCGGCGAACAGCAGCACGGCGGCCCGCCAGGTGCTGGCAGGGCCGGGCAGACTGCCGCCGCTGCCCTGCGCGACCAGCACCCACAGAAGCAAAAAGGTGACGATGCCGAGCGCGGGCGGTACCAGCGTGCGCGTCACGGCGACAAAGGGTGCGCGCAGCGGCTCCAGGAGCGCCGGCAGCGGCAAGGCTCGCCTAGCCGCCTTGCCCCTTGCCACGCGGATGTCCAGGGTCTTGCTCATCATGGTCTACCCCCTACGCCTTGATCTTGAAGCTGGCCGCGTACGCCGCCGGGTTCTTGCCGTCCCACACCACGCCGTCGATCAGCCTGGAAGTACGCATCTCGGACTTGGGCACCGGCACGCCGGCGAGCTTCGCCGCGTCACGGTAGACGGCCAGCTGGTTGATCTGCCGCGCGACGCCCAGGTAGTCCGGGTCGGTTTTGATGAGGCCCCAGCGCTTGTGCTGGGTCAGGAACCACATGCCGTCCGACAGGTAGGGGAAGTTGACCTTGCCGCCGTCGAAGAACTTCATGGGCTTCGCGTCCTGCCACTTGCGGCCGAGCCCGTCTTCGTAAGCGCCGGTAAAGCGCCCCTCGATCACCGGCGCCGGCGCGTTGACAAAGGCCTTATCGGCGATCATGCGCGCCACTGCCGGGCGGTTCTTCGGGTCGTCGATATAGCGCGACGCCTCAAGCAGCGCGGCGACCAGCGCGCGCGCGGTGTTCGGGTTCTGCCTGACCCAGTCGCCGGTGGTGCCGAGCACCTTTTCCGGGTGGTCCGGCCACACCTCCTGGGTGGTGGCAACGGTAAAGCCGATGTTGTCGGCGATCGCGCGCGCGTTCCACGGCTCGCCCACGCAGTAGCCGTCCATATTGTCGACGCGCATGTTGGCGACCATCTGCGGCGGCGGCACCACGATGGTCTTGACCTCGCTCAAGGGGTTGATGCCCTGCGCGGCCAGCCAGTAGTAGAGCCACATCGCGTGGGTGCCGGTCGGGAAGGTCTGCGCGAAGGTGTACTCGCGCGGCTCGGCCTTGACGAGCTTGGCCAGCGCCGCACCGCTGGTGACGCCCTTGTCCTTGAGCTGCTTGGAGAGGGTGATGCCCTGCCCGTTCTGGTTGAGCGTCATCAGCACGGCCATGTCCTTCTTCTGCCCGCCGATGCCCAGGTGCACGCCGTAAACCAGCCCGTACAGGGCGTGCGACGCGTCGAGTTCGCCGTTGACCAGCTTGTCGCGTACCGCGGCCCAGCTCGCCTCCTTGGACGGGACGATGGTGATGCCGTACTTCTTGTCGAAGCCCATCTTCGAGGCGACGATCACCGATGCGCAGTCGGTCAGCGGGATGAAGCCGACCTTGACCTCGGTCTTCTCCGGCTTCAGCGCCGACGCCATCGCGACGCCCGGCAGCGTTGGCGCCAGCACCGCACCCAGCACCGCAACGGCGCCCCTGAGGAAGTCGCGGCGCGCGCCGCCCGTGTTGCCTGCCTTGTCGTCCATGCCCATCGTGTGCCTCCTTCGTCTTCCCATGAAAAAGGCGTCCGCCGGCGCGGGCCCCGGGGGGGCTCACGCCGGCGGACGCCGTTGTCCGCCTGAAACCCGCCGCCGTTGGCGGGCCTTGCCCCATCCTTAGCAAGGGGCGTGCCAAGCAGTGCAAGGCGCATGGATACTGGCCTACAGGTGTGCCTGCACACCGGTCCGGGGTTTTGATGCACCGCACAAGTGCAAGGCGTGCACCAAAGGCGGCAACTTGACGCGCCGTGCCGTTTGCCGCGAAGCTTTCGTCATGACGATGCCTGCCCTGCTCTTCGCGCTGATCGCGCTGGAACTCCTGATCTGGACCACCGTCGGTCACGGCGTGCTGGGGCACGCCTGGCCTGCCGCTTTCGCCTTCGCCCTGGCCGCCGTGCTTGCCGTGCGTGCATTGCAGCAGACCTTCATCTGGGGCTTCTCGCGCGCGCACGCGTCGGCTGCGCCGCGCTTGGGGGCCTGGGGCTGGCTGACGATGCTGCTCACCGAGTTCGCTGCGTATCTCGCGTGCTTTGTCGTGCTGCTGCCGCTGGAAGGCTTGTGGATGCGGCCGGACAGGCTGCGCCCGGCACGCCGGGTGGTGCTGCTGGTGCACGGCTACGGTTGCAGCCGCGGCGTGTGGTGGTGGTGGCGCCGCCGCCTGGAGGCCGCCGGCCACGTGGTCGCCACCGTCAGCCTGGATCCGCCGTGGGCGGATATCGACGCCCTGGCCGGCGTACTATCTGCCCGCATCCGCGAAGTCTCGGCCGCGACCGGTGCCGAAGAAGTACTGCTGATCGGCCACAGCATGGGCGGTCTGGTGTCGCGCGCCTACCTCAAGGACAATCCGGACGCGCGGGTGCCGCTACTCATGACGCTGGCGACGCCGCACCGGGGCAGCGCGCTCGCCCGCCTGGGGATGGGCCGCAACGCCCGGCAGATGGAACCCGCCTCGCCCTTCCTCGCCGCGCTCGCTAAAGGGCCGTTGCCGCCGCACGCGGTCTCGCTGCGCGCGACGCACGACGACTTCGTCTGCCCGCAGGATGGCCAGAAGCTTCCCGGCATGCAGGACGTGCCACTCGCCGGCGTCGGCCACCTCGCGCTGCTCTTTTCCGGCCGCGCGCTCGCGCATGCTTGCGCGTCGCTCGCCGCCACCCATCCACCAGAAAGAAACTAAAAATGTCCGCCAGCTTGACTGTTACCGCCGCCGACAAGGCCGGCCGCTACCGCGAACTCTTGCCGCAACTCGCTGCCCTGATCGGCTCGGACACCGACGCCATCGCGGTGATGGCGAACGTGTCCGCTGCGCTGAAGGAGGCCTTCGGCTGGCACTGGGTCGGCTTTTACCGGGTCGAGGGCGACACGCTGGTGCTCGGCCCCTTCCAGGGGCCGGTCGCGTGCACGCGCATCCCGCACGGGCGCGGCGTGTGCGGCAGCGCGTGGGCAAGAAATGAAACGCTGGTGGTCGCCGACGTCGACGCCTTCCCCGGCCATATCGCGTGCTCGTCACTGTCGCGCTCCGAGATCGTGGTGCCGCTCACCGACTGCGCGGGCCGCGTCGCCGCGGTGCTCGACATCGACTCCGTGCATCTGGCCGACTTCGACGACACCGACCGCGCCTCGCTGGAGGCGCTGATCCCGCTGTTCGCGCCCTGCCTGAGCGCGCAGGGCTGACCGACCCCTTAAACACAAAACCCCCTGTCATCGACAGGGGGTCTGTTTTTGGGCGAGTGGGCTACGGGCTGTTGGACAGGGCCGTATTTCAGCGCATACCCGGCCGGGCGCTCCCAAACCCCAGCCCGCTCAATGCCTGGCGACGACGGAGAAGTAGTACACCATCAGCAGCGCGATCGCGTACACCGACCAGTGGTCTTCGCGGTAACGGCCGGTCGCGAGCTTCATGAAGGCGTACACCAGCATCGCGGCGGCGATGCCGTTGCCCGCGTTGAAGCTGAAGATGCTCACCGCGATGCAGACGAAGGCCGGCAGGCATTCGGTCACGTCGTCGAAGTTCACCTTGCGGATCGACGCCATCATGCCGACGCCGATATAGATCAGCACCGGCGCGGTGGCGGCGGTCGGGATCATCCCGGCCAAGGGCGCGGCAAACAGCGCGAGCGCGAAGCACAGCGCGGCAAACACCGCGGTCAGGCCGGTGCGCCCGCCCGCCTCGACCCCGGCCGAACTCTCGACGTAAGTCGTCAGCACCGGGCAGGAAACCAGCGCGCCCGCTGCGGTCGCGGTCGAGTCGACATGGAAGTTGCGGTCGATGCCCGGCAGGTTGCCGTCCTTGTCGAGGTAGCCCGCCTGCGCGCCGACCCCGAGCAGGGTGCCGAGCGTCGAGAAGAAGTCCGGGATGAAGAAGGCAAGCAGGAAAGGCAGGTAGGCCGGCGACAGCGCCGACATGAGATCGACCTGGAAGGACAAGTCCGCGATCGACTCGGGCATCGACAGGGGCGACGCCGGCAGCCGGGTCAGCCCCAGCGGCAGGGCGGCCAGCGTGATTAGCGCGATGGCGAGGATGATCGCCCCGCGTATTTTGCGCACCGACAGGCCCAGCACCAGGAAGAAGCCGGCGATCGCCAGCAGGGTCGAAGGCGCCGACAGGTCACCGAACACCAGCACGTTCTTCCTGGCGTCGGCGACGACGATGCCCGCCTGCTTGCAGCCGAGCAGCGCGATGAAGAGGCCGATGCCGACGCCGACCGACACCTTGACCCCGTGCGGGATCACCCGCACCACGAAGTCGCGCACGCCAAGGAAGGACACCGCCATGAAGAGCAGGCCGCTGACCAGCACGATGCCGTTGGCGACCGCCAGCGGCACGCCGCCACCGAGCAGGGTGTAGGAGTAGATGGCGACGCTGCCCAAGCCCGGCCCCAGCACGAAGGGCCGGTTGGTGTAGAGCCCCATCGCCAGCGTGGTCAGCACCGTCATCAGGATCACCGCGGTCAGCGCGGCGCCGAACGGCAGCCCCGCCTTGGCGAGCATGCCCGGCACCACCGCGACCATATACGCCATGGTCGTGAAGGTGGTCAGCCCGGCGATCAGCTCCTGGCGCACGCTGCTGTGCTGCGCCGTCAACGAGAAACAGGTATCGAGCTTGTGGGCGAGCGTGTTCATGGCTGGCCCTCCGCAGCTACGGCAAAGCGCGGCCGGTAGGTGATGCGCCACGCCTCGTCGATGTCGGGTTCAAACGCAAGGCGCGCGCGCAGCGCGTCGAATTCGGCGAGCCAGGCGTCGCCCAGCCGCGCCTTGTCTTGCTCCGGCAGCCAGCTTGCGCGCACCGAGACTTCCAGCATCGCGCGCAGGCTGTCGAGGTCAAAACCGAAATCCTCGACCAGGGTGCGGTAGCAGTTGGCGGCGTCGGTCGCGTGGATATGCCAGTCGTCGGTGGCCGGCACGATGGACAGGCCCAGCTGGCCCATCGCGCGGATCGGGTGGCGGCGCCGCCACTCTGCGTGGTCGGGCCACTGGCGGAGGTACCAGGTGTTCGACGGCACCACGGTGAAGGGCACGCCCTCAAGCGCGTAGCGCGCGGCAAGCTCGGGCGCGTCGACGATGGTGTAGCCGTGGTCGACGCGGTCCAGCCCGATCAGCTCGACGCCGGTCTCCACGTTGCGCCAGTGCAGGCCGAATTCGCTGCAATGGCCGGTCAGGCGCAGGCCGGCGGCGGCGGCTAGCCGGTACGCCTTCCAGAAGCGCTCGATCGGCGCGTTTTCCTCGCGGTAGTCGATGCCGACGCCGATCACCAAGGGGTGCGCCAGCAGGGCGACTTCCCGCACCATCGCGGCCGCCTCTTCCGGCGACTTCTCGCGGTTGATCGACGCGATCAGCCGCACCCGCATCCCTAAGCGCGCCTCGACCCGGACGATGGCCGACGCAAGCGCCGCGACGACGTCGGCGGTGGCCGGCACGGTGTCGCTCGGGTTCCAGAAGAGCTCGAGGTAGCGCACCGCGCACGCGTGCGCGTCCTCGGCCACTTCTTCGAGCACCCGCGCGTAGTCGTCCGCCTCGCGCATCAGGCCGTACAGGCACTCGAGCGCGGCGATGCCGCCTCGCGCCTCGCCGGTCTCGGCCTGGTGGGCGCGGTAATAGCATTTGGCGTCGCGCCCGGTCAGCGGCACCGCGTACTTGCGGGCGAGATCGAGCATGGTGGCAACGCGCACGCCGCCTAACAGGTGGTAGTGCAGTTCAACCTTGGGAATGAGCCGGTAGAAGTCGGCCAAGGACAGCGAATCGGGTTTCATGGCAACAGGGACGGATGGACGACCCGGGCGATTGTCCGGATCGGCCGCGCGCTGTGAAATGCTGATTCGCAACGCCTTATGCCGGATCGGCATCGGCAAGCTGCGCTCGCCACGGCGCAAGCAGCCGCCAGTTGCCGGCGAGCCGTGCCTCGAGCGACGCCCACATCCGCTCGGCCGCCTCGCCCTGGCGGGCGGGCGAGCGGTAGAGCCGCACCTGGTAGGGGATGCGCAGGATGCCGGGCGCGACGGCGGCTAGCCGGCCCGCGGCCAGCTCGTGTTCGATCAGCGCGTCGGGCAGCCAGGCGACGCCCTGCCCGCGCAAGGCCATTTCGGCCAGCAACTGGCACATCGACGTCTCGAACACCGGCGCGAGTTGCAGGCCGGCGTCGGCATTGTGCCGCGCGATCAGCCGTGCCCCGTAGGCGTCGGCGCTGTAGCGCAGGTAGGGCACGCTGGACACGCGCGGATCGAAGCACGGCTTGCCGGCCGACCCCGGCGCCGACACCAGCAGGAAATGCCCGTCGCCCAGCGCGAGGTGACGGTAAGGCGGCGCCATCAGCGCCATCACGTCGAAGCCGAGCACGAAGTCGATGCGGCCGTCGAGCAGCGCCTCGGCCGCCTCGTCCACCCGCATCACCTCGACCGCCGTGCGGCAACCGCCGGCGCCCGCCTGCAGCAAGTCAAGCAGCAGCCGCGAGGCGAGCGCGTGCGGCGCGGCGACGCGGATGGGCGTCTCAAGCGCGTTTTCTTCGCCGCGAACCAGTTCGAGCCCCTCGTCCAGTTGCGCGAGCAGGCCGCGCGCTAGCGCGTGGAACTGCCGCCCGGCGCCGGTCAGCGTGACCGGCGAGGTGCCGCGTTCGACCAGCGGCGTGCCAACCGCCGCCTCGAGCGCCTGGATGCGCCGGCCGAACGCCGGCTGGGTGACATGCCGGCGCGCGGCCGCGCGCGAGAAATGCCGCTCTTCGGCGAGCGCGACAAAATCGAGCAGCCACTTGGTGTCCACCGGCTAGTCCTCGTCTGCGCCGCCTGGGTCGGCGCTGTCCGGCAGCAGGTGCGCGGGCAGCTGGCGGCTCGCCTTGACGCCCATCAGGCGCAGGTTCTCGGCGCGAGACATCAGGTTGCCGCGGCCGTCCTTCAACTGGCGCATCGCCTGCGCGTGGCTGTCGCGCGCGGTGTCGAGCTGGCGGCCGACCTTCTCCAAGGTCTCGGCGAAGCCGGCAAACTTGTCGTACAGCAGCCCGCCCTGGCGCGCGATCTCCTGCGCGTTGCGGTTCTGGTGCTCGTAACGCCAGATGCTCTCGACGGTGCGCAGGGTGGCCAGCAGGGTCGACGGACCGACGATCATGATCCGCCGCTCGAACGCCTCACTAAAGAGGGACATGTCGTGCTGCACGGCCAGAAGGTAAGCCGGTTCGACCGGCACGAACATGAAGACGAAGTCCAGCGTCTTGAGCTGGTAGAGGTCCTGGTAGCGCTTCTCGGACAGCGTGCGGATATGCGTGCGCAAGGCGGCGATATGCGCGGCGAGCTCGCGCGCTCGTTCGGCCTCGTCGCTGGCCGCCGTGTAGCGCACGTAGGCATTGAGCGACACCTTGGCGTCGACCACCAGCTGCTTGCCCTCGGGCAAGTCGATCACCACGTCCGGCTGGTAGCGGCGCACGCCCTCGCCGGTGTCGACCGTGTCCGCCACCTGCACGCGGTACTCGCGGTCGCGCGTGAGGCCCGAGGCCTCGAGCACCTTCTCCAGCACCATCTCGCCCCAGGTGCCCTGCGCCTTGTTGTTGCCACCGGTCAGCGCGCGGGTCAGCGCCAGCGCGTCCTCCCCGAGCTGCGCGTTCATCGCGGTCAGCCGCTTGAGTTCGTTCTCCAGCGTCAGCCGCTCCTTGCTGTCCTTGTCGTAGGTGTCCTGCACCAGACGGCCGAATTCGCCCAGCCGCTCGGACAGGGGCGTGAGCAGCAGGCCGACCTGCTCGCGGTTGTGCTCGGTGAAGCGCTGCGTCTTCTCTTCCAGGATTTCGCCCGCCAGCGCACGGAACTGGTCGGAGAGTTCGGCGCGCGCCGACGCGAGCATCGCGAGCTTTTCCTCGTGATGCGCCGCCTGCGCCGCGAGCTGGCTTTGCAGGCTGGCCGCGTGGCTGCGCGCCTCCCCCAGCGCGGCTTCCAGTTGCCCTGTGCGCGCCTCGAGTTCCGGCACCCGCGCCGCGCGCGCGCCGTAGGCGCCGAGCTTCTGCTGCGCGTCGGCCAGCAGCGCGCGCATCTCCTCGCACGCCTCGCCCTGCGCGGCCTCGCGCGCGCGCGCGTCGGCCAGCTGGCCTGTCAGCGCATCAAGCCGCCCTTCGAGCGCGGCGGCTGCCAGCCGGCCCTCGTCCTGCCCCTGACGGAAAGCCTGCGCGGCGCGGCCGCGCAGGCACAAGGCCGCGACGCCGCCGCCCGCCAGCACGCCGCCCATCAGCCCGATCAGCCACCCCATGTCCGCTCCTTACAGCACATGGTCGATATACACCTGCAATTCCTTGCGGCCCTGCCACTCGTTGGCGGCCAGGTGGTAGACCGCGTCCACCGTCTCGGGCAGCCATTCGCCGTGGTTGAAGAACATGCCGTCGAATTCGGCGTCGTCACGCATCAGCCTGAGCTTCAGGTGCTTGCCGCCGACCACGCGCTGGCTGACCACGTAAAAGCGCCCCTGGAAGGTCGGCGCCGGGAAGCCCTGCCCCCACACCATCGCGCCCAGTTGCTCGGCAAAGGAAAGCACCATGCAGTCGGCCGGCAGCGCACCGTCGGTCTCGATCAGCCGCTCGAGGGTGTCCGCCGTCAAAAGCTCGCGGCCGACCGCCTCGAACGCGCGGCAGAAGTCATCGAAGGCGTGCGCGTTGACGGTCAGTCCGGCCGCCATCGCGTGGCCGCCGAACTTGACGATCAGCCCCGGGTGGCGCTTTGAGACCAGGTCGAGCGCGTCGCGCAGGTGAAAGCCCGCGATCGAACGGCCGGAGCCCTTGATCTCGCCGTCGTCGCCCGGCGCGAACACGATGGTCGGCCGGTGGAACCGCTCTTTCAGGCGGGAGGCGACGATGCCGACCACGCCCTGGTGCCAGTCGTCGTGGAACAGCGAGAGCGTATAGCGCCCCTCGGCATCGACCAGCGCCAGGTCGGCGAGCGCCTCCTCCTGCATGCCCGCCTCGATATTGCGCCGCTCGCGGTTCAGGCGGTCGAGCTCGCCAGCCAGCGCCGTCGCGTTCTCCTCGTCGCGGGACAGCAGGCAGGCGATGCCGAGGCTCATGTCGTCCAGCCGGCCGGCGGCATTCAGACGCGGCCCCAGCGTGAACCCGAGGTCGAATGTATTGGCCTTCTTCGCGTCGCGCGCGGCGACGCGGAACAGCGCGGCGACCCCCGGCGACATCTTGCCTGCGCGCATGCGGCGCAGGCCGTGCTCGACCAGGATGCGGTTGTTGCGGTCCAGCCTCACCACGTCGGCGACAGTGCCCAGCGCGACCAGGTCCAGGAGTTCGGCAAGGTTGGGGCCCTTGCCGTCGGCAAACGCGCCCGTCTCGCGCATATGCGCGCGCAGCGCCAGCAGCACGTAGAACATCACGCCGACGCCGGCCAGGTTCTTGGACGGAAACGGGCAATCGCCCTGGTTTGGGTTGACGATCAAAGCGTCGGGCAGGCTGTCGCCCGGCAGGTGGTGGTCGGTGACCAGCACCTCGATGCCGCGTGCGCGCGCTGCCTGCACGCCGTCGACGCTGGCGATGCCGTTGTCGACGGTGACAATCACGTCGGGCGAGAGGCCGGCGGCCAGCTCGACGATCTGCGGCGACAACCCGTAGCCGTACTCGAAGCGGTTGGGGACGATGTAGTCGACCACCGCGCCCATCCGCGAGAGCCCCTCCACCGCCAGCGCGCAGGCGGTCGCGCCGTCGGCGTCGTAGTCGGCGACCACCAGCAGCTTCTCGCGCCGCGCGATCGCGCCGGCCAGCCGCGCCGCCATCGCGTGGATGTTTTTCAGCGTCTGCCACGGCAACAAGCCGGCGAGCGGATAATCGACGTCGGACGCGTCGGTGACGCCGCGGGCGGCGAACACCCGCGCAAGCAAGGGGTGTACGCCCTGCTCGGCGAGCGCGCGCGTCGCCGCGGACGGCGCCTCACGGGTACGGATCAAGGACATGGCGCCTCCAGTGTTTCGCCTACCACCGAGGCGAGCGGCCTTGCCTTGCGCCAGAAGCGCCAGCGGTCGGCCGCGCGGACGGTCAGCGCGAAGCCCGACTCGCCGTCGCACAGGATTTCAAGCTCGGACAACCGGCCTGCTTTAAGCGCAGCCAGCAAGGGGGCGAACCAAGCGCGTTCAAGCTCGGCGAGCGCCTCGCGGTAGCCCCACGCGTCGCGGTAGCGGGCCGGCGCGAGCAAGCGGTCTAGCCATACCAGCGCGTCCTGCCCGCCCTCCAGCACGGCGTCCGCCTCCCACGGCAAGGGCTGCACCGCCGCACCGCGCGCCTTGGCGCAGCTAGCAAGCCACGCGTCGTCGCAGTAAACCGGACCTTCGAGTGCGGCGGCCGCTTCGGGCGCGCCACCGCCCCACAGCCACACGCTGTTGACGGTCGGCTCGCCGCGCGCCGCGCGCGCGTCGTTGACCGGATGCGTATAGAGCAGCATCTGTATCTCGCCCAGGAGCTTGCTCCAACGCAGGCCGTCCGCGCCGGCAGGCAGCAGGCGGTTGACGTCTTCGCCCAGCGCGTCGCACAAGGGCGTCAGGCGGGCGTCGGGCAGCGCCGGCACATGCAGGAGCCAGCGCCCGGGTTCGGGCGCGTGAAAGCAAAGCCCATCCTCGCCGAACAGCTTGTTCAGCGCCGCGACCAGGCTGTCCGCCTCGGCCTGCGTCAGCTTCATGATGCCCACGTCGGCGAGCTCCGCGCGGTCACGGTTCACCCGCAGGTGCACCGGGTCGGCCAGCAGGTAGTCGCCACCTGCCGCGTCAAGGCCGGCCTGGGCGGCCAGCGCGCGGGCCGGCGCGAGCGCCCCGGCGCCGAACAGGCCAGCCTGCAAGGCGGACAAGGCGGCAGGCGCCGGGCAGAGCGCCCCGCGGCCAAGCAGGTAGGCGAGCGCGGGGAGCGGCAGGCCTGAGAGCACTTCCTTCGCGTCGTGGCCGTCCGGCCAGACCAGGCCGGGCAGGGCCAGCGTCAACTTCATCGGTTTCAATCCGGATAAAAATGGGAGATAGGCGCGCAAAACAAAATTCATGGCACGGAACCTCGGCGCACCAAATTAGTCTTGCCATAAGCATCGCCGGCGCACGCGCACCATCCCCTTGTTTTGAGTGGGATTTTTTCTTTTAGCGCCGACACTTTTTTGATAGCATCGGCTTTTCGAATTTTTTGCCCGTTGCCGCAACACGCCGGCAATGGCGCCAAAGCCCTTAGGGGCACAGGACAGGCAGGACATGGATTATCGCAAACTGCAGGCCATCCCGCAAAAGATGGCCGGCTTCATCGCCAACCACAAATTCGCATGGCTGGGCGTGGTCGCCGCGCTGCCGCTGTTTGGCGTGGTGACCACGGTCGCCGTCGCCGCCGACGAGAAAAGCGCCGCCGAACAGCCGCTGCCGACCGTGCAGCAGATCAGCGAACGCCTCGCGCTGCCCGCCTTCACCAGCACCGCGCCGGACACCACCCGCTACTGGCGCGAAGCACAGATCCAGCGCGGCGAGACGCTGGGCCACCTGCTCAACCGGCTGGGCATCGGCGACGCCGACGCACGGCGCTTCCTGTATTCGGGCAGCGTGCCGGCCGACGTGCTCAAGCTGCGGGCCGGCGCGACACTGTCGGTGCAGACCAACGACAAGGGCGAACTCTTCACCCTGCGCTTCCTGAACGACGACGAGAACGGCGAACAGGTCCTGGTGGTGCTGGAGAACCGTGGCGGCGTCTGGCAGGCGAGCACCGACCCGCTGCCGACCGAGACCATCGCCACGGTGCGCTCGGTCGAGATCAAGGGCAGCGCCTACGGCGCGCTCGCGCAGGCCGGCGTCCCCTCCGAAGTGCGTGCGCAGCTCTCGGACATCTTCTCGGACAGCTTCGACTTCAAGTCGCTCAAGCGCGGCGACCGCGTCAACCTCGTGTACCAGACCATGTACTACGAAGGCATGCCGATCAGCAGCGGCAACATCGACGCGGTAGAGATCATCAAGGGTGGCGAGCGCCACAGCGCGTTCTACCACGCCTTCGACAGCGAAACCGGCGCCTATTTCGACGAAAACGGCAAGCCGCTGAAGAAGGGCTTCTCCTTGCAGGCGGTCAAGGGCGCGCGGGTCAGCTCGGGCTACGGCTTCCGCTTCCACCCCATCCTCAAGCGGATGCGCATGCACAAGGGCATCGACTACGCCGCGCCGACCGGCACGCCGATCTACGCGCCGGCCGACGGCCGCGTCGCCTCGGCCAGCCGCGACAGCGGCTACGGCAACGTGGTGCGCCTCGCGCACAGCAAGGGCATCACCACGCTGTACGCGCACATGAGCCGCTTCGCGCCGGGCATGAAGTCCGGCAAGACGGTGAAGGCCGGCGAGTTGATCGGCTACGTCGGCAGCACCGGCCGCTCGACCGGCCCGCACCTGCATATGGAAGTGCGCGTCGGCGGCGACACGGTCAACCCGGTCACCGTCGCGATGCCGGCCCGCGAACTCACCCGCGCCGAGAAGGGCAAGTTCGCCGCCAACCAGAAGGCGCTGGAGACCCGCCTCGCGCTGTTGCGCGCACTGCCGGTCAACGTCGCCCAGCTCGACTAGGCAAACAGGGGCGAGCCATGGCCGAACGCTATATCGGGCTGATGTCCGGCACCAGCCTCGACGGCGTCGACGCGGTGCTGGTGCGATTTGACGAGGCCGGCACGCTGGCCGTCGAGGCCGACGCCTTCGTGCCGTTTTCAGCAGAACTGCGGGACGCGGTGCTCGCGCTGCAGCCGGTCGGTGCCGACGAGCTCGCGCGCGCGGCCTTGCTCGCCAACACCCTCTCCCGCCATTACGCGGCGGCCGTCGCCGCGGTGCTCGCGAAGGCCGGCGTGGCCTCAGGCGACGTCACCGCTGTCGGCTGCCACGGCCAGACCGTGCGCCACGCGCCGCAAGACGGCTACACCTTGCAGATCGTCAACGGCGCGCTGCTCGCCGAGCACTGCGGCATCGACGTCGGCTGCGACTTCCGTTCGCGCGACATCGCCGCTGGCGGCCAGGGTGCGCCGCTGGTGCCGGCCTTCCACCACGAATGCTTCGCGCACCCGGGCGCCGCGCGCGCCATCGTCAATATCGGCGGCATCGCCAACCTGACGCGGCTCACCCCGGGCGAGACGGTGACCGGCTTTGACAGCGGCCCGGGCAATATGCTGATGGACGCGTGGTGCCGGCGCCACACCGGCCAGCCCTACGACGCGGACGGCGCGTGGGCCGCCAGCGGCCGTGTCGACGCGGCGCTCTACGCGCGTTTCGCCGCCGAGCCCTACTTCGCCGCGCCGCTGCCCAAGAGCACCGGCCGCGACCTGTTCGACCTTGCCTGGCTGGACGCGCACCTCGCGCACCACCCGCATGTGGCACCCGCCGACGTGCAGGCGACGCTGCTCGAATTGACCGCCGCGTCCATCGCCGACGCGGTGCGCCAGCACGCGCCGGCGACCCGCGAGCTCTACCTGTGCGGTGGCGGCGCGCTGAACGGGGCGCTGGTACGCCGCCTGGCTGCGCGCCTGCCCGAAGCTACCGTCGGCGACACCGCCGCGCTCGGGCTGCCCGTGCACCAGGTCGAGGCCGCCGCGTTTGCCTGGCTCGCCCGCCGCCTGGTCCACCGCCTGTCCGGCAACCTGCCTGCGGTCACCGGCGCCGCCGGAAACCGGGTACTCGGCGCACTCTACCCGCGCTGACGCGTCGCAACACGGCACAAGCCGTTATAATCGGGCGCAACCACAGGACATGAACAAGTGACATGCGTCTATTCAAACGCAAAGCAGCCGTAAAAAACTCCAAGACTCCCCTGCCCCCGCATCTCGCCAGCCTGCTGCGCGAGGCGTGGTGGCTGCTGATGGCCGCCAGCGCCGTCTACCTCGTGATCAGCCTCGCCAGCTATTCGATCACCGATCCTTCCTGGTCGCACAGCGTCGACGGAGGCGAGATCAGCAACTACGGCGGCAGCTTCGGCGCCTGGCTCTCCGACGTGCTGCTCTACCTGTGGGGCTACTCGGCGTGGTGGCTGATCGTGCTGTGCCTGGCCGGCATCGCGCTGGGCTACCGCAAGCTGGGCCAGGGCGCCAACGAGGCGCCGCCGCCGTGGCCGACGCTGGCCGGCTTCGCCTGCCTGATGGTCGGCAGCGCCGGCATCGAATCCATGCTGCTCTCGGACAAGGCCTTGTCGCTGCCGCTGACCGCCGGCGGCCTGTTCGGCGAGAGCGTCGCCAACTTGCTGACCCACGCCTTCGGCACCACCGGCGCGGGACTGTTGCTGATCGTCACCTTCGCCTCCGGCGTCTCCCTGTGGACCGGCCTGTCCTGGCTCGAGCTCTCCGAGCGCGTCGGCGGCGCACTAGAGGACTTCGTGCTGCGCCTCTACCAGCGCCACCAGGCGCGGGAAGACCGCAAGGTCGGCGCTCTCATCAAGGAAAAGCGCGAAAGCAAGGTACAGGAAGAAAAGCAGAAGCAGGCCGACAAGCCGCCGGTGCGCATCGAGCCGCCGGTGCTCGACATCCCGCTCGCCCCCGCGCTCGCCAAGCCAGTGCAGGCGTCGCTGTTTGCCGACGGTGAACACACCGAACTGCCGGCGCTCACTTTACTCGAGCCGGCCAAGGCGCAGCAGGACCCGGTCTCGCCGGACACGGTCGAATTCAACTCGCGCCTGATTGAACGCAAGCTCGCCGACTTCGGCGTCGAAGTGAAGGTGGTCGCCGCCTACCCGGGCCCGGTGATCACCCGCTACGAGATCGAGCCGGCGGTCGGCGTCAAGGGCGCGCAGATCGTCAACCTGATGAAGGATCTGGCGCGCGCGCTCTCGCTGGTGTCGATCCGCGTGGTCGAGACCATCCCCGGCAAGACCCACATGGGCCTCGAACTACCCAACCCCAAGCGGCAGATCGTGCGGCTCTCCGAGATCGTCGGCTCTGGGCTCTACCAGGACAACGCGTCCAAGCTCACTATGGCGATGGGCAAGGACATCGCCGGCCAGCCGGTGATCGCGGATCTCGCCAAGATGCCACACATGCTGGTGGCCGGCACCACCGGCTCGGGCAAGTCGGTCGCGATCAATGCGATGATCCTGTCCCTCCTCTACAAGGCGACCCCGAAGGAAGTGCGCCTGATCATGGTCGACCCGAAGATGCTCGAGTTGTCGATCTACGAGGACATCCCGCACCTGTTGGCACCGGTGGTCACCGACATGAAGCACGCGGCCAACGCGCTGAACTGGTGCGTGGCCGAGATGGAGAAGCGCTACCGGCTGATGTCCAAGCTGGGCGTACGCAACCTCGCCGGTTACAACCAGAAGATCCGCGAGGCCGAAAAGGCCGGTGAGAAGATCCCCAACCCGTTCAGCCTGACCCCCGAGACGCCGGAGCCGCTGGATACCCTGCCCTTGATCGTGGTGGTGATCGACGAGCTCGCCGACCTGATGATGGTCGCCGGCAAGAAGATCGAGGAGCTGATCGCCCGCCTCGCGCAGAAGGCGCGCGCGGCAGGCATCCACCTGATCCTCGCCACCCAGCGCCCGTCGGTCGACGTGATCACCGGCCTGATCAAGGCCAACATCCCGACCCGCGTCGCCTTCCAGGTATCGAGCAAGATCGACAGCCGCACCATCCTCGACCAGATGGGCGCCGAGGCGCTGCTGGGCATGGGCGACATGCTGTTCCTGCCGCCGGGCACCGGCTACCCCAACCGCGTGCACGGCGCTTTCGTCGCCGACGAAGAGGTGCACCATGTGGTCGAGTACCTCAAATCCACCGGCGCGCCCGACTACGTCGAGGGCATCCTCACCGGCGGCTGCGACGGCGAAACGGGCGACGCGGCCGGTGGCGCGGCACCGGACGGCGAAGCGGACGCGCTGTACGACGAGGCGGTCGCCATCGTGATGAAGACGCGCAAGGCGTCGATCTCTTCGGTGCAGCGCCACCTGCGCATCGGCTACAACCGTGCCGCGCGGCTGATCGAGCAGATGGAAGCGGCCGGCATCGTCTCCGCGATGGAGACCAACGGCAACCGCACCGTACTGGTGCCCGCCCGCGAAGAAATGTGAAACCGCCCGGCAAACGCCGGGCCAACCCATAAAAAACAGACGCCATGCCCGACTTCCTGCCAGAGCCAGAGTTCCGCCACGATTACACGCCCAAGACAGGCGTCTTGCTGATCAACCTGGGCACCCCCGAGGCGCCGACGGCCAAGGCGCTGCGCCCCTACCTGAAGGAATTCCTGTCGGACAGGCGCGTCGTCGAGATCCCGCGTCTACTCTGGTGGCCCATCCTCAACGGCGTGATCCTCACCTTGAGGCCCAAGAAATCCGCCGCCAAGTACGCGTCGGTGTGGACCGCGGAAGGCTCGCCTTTGCTCGTGCATACGCAGCGCCAGACAAAACTGCTCAAGGGCTGGCTCGGCGAGCACGGCCTGCAGGACGTGGTGGTCGACTTCGCGATGCGCTACGGCAACCCGTCGGTGGCGGACACCCTCACGCGCATGCGCAAGCAAGGCGTCGAGCGGCTGGTGGTGGTTCCGCTCTACCCGCAGTACGCAGGCTCTTCCAGCGGCACCGCGCTCGACGCGGTGTTCCGCCTGCTGCAAAAGATGCGCAACATGCCGGAAGTGCGCACGGTACGGCACTTCCACGACGACGCGGGCTATATCGGCGCGCTGGCCGGACGCATCCGCGCGCACTGGGCGATCCACGGCCGCGCGCAAAAGCTGGTGCTGAGCTTTCACGGCGTACCGCACCGCACGCTGGAGATGGGCGACCCCTACCACTGCGAATGCCTGAAGACCGGCCGCCTGCTCGCCGAGGCGCTGGAACTGAGCCGTGACGACTATATCGTGACCTTCCAGAGCCGCTTTGGGCGCGCCGAATGGCTGCAGCCCTACACCGAGCCGACTCTGGAGAAACTCGCCAAAGAGGGTGTGCACAGCGTCGACATCGCGTGCCCGGGCTTTGTCGCCGACTGCCTGGAGACGCTCGAGGAAATCGCGATGGAAGGCAAGCAGGCCTTCATGGCGGCGGGCGGGCGCGACTACCGCTATATCGATTGCCTGAACGAAAGTGCCGACTGGATCGCCGCGCTCGGACGGATCACCGTCGCCTCACTCGGCGACTGGACTCAAAATACCAAGGTTAAACCGGTTAACCGATTGGAAATTGCCAAATCCGTCGGTGCGACGCAATAAAATTTTTATTTGTTTTGAAAGCCATAACGCGCACGAAACCCGATTGACATACCGGCGGGCGAATAACATAAACTGTGCTCATGCCGGCGACATCGCCGGCCAACCCAACAAGGACAACCAGGGGAAACACAGGGATGAAAAACATTGCCCGTCTGAGCATCATCGCCGCCGCCGTCATGACCCTCGCCGCCTGCGGCAAGGAAGAAGCCAAGACCGGCGACGCATCGGCACCGGCAGCGGCCGGCGAGAAGGTCGTCAAGATCGGCCAGGTCTCGCCGATGACCGGCCCGATCGCCCACCTCGGCAAGGACAACGAAGCCGGCGCCATCCTCGCTATCGAGGAGCTGAACGCACAAGGCACCGAAATCGGCGGCGAGAAGGTCAAGTTCGAACTGGTGTCCGAGGACGACCAGGCTGACCCGAAGATCGGCACCCAGGTCGCGCAGCGTCTGGTTGACGCGGGCGTCGCCGGCGTGGTCGGCCACCTGAACTCGGGTACCACCATCCCGGCGTCCAAGATCTACTCCGACGCGGGCATCCCGCAGATCTCGCCGTCGGCGACCAACCCTGACTACACCAAGCAGGGCTTCAAGACCACCTTCCGCGTGATCGCCAACGACATCCAGCAGGGCAAGGCGCTGGGCGAATTCGCGGTCGACAATCTGAAGGCGAAGAAAGTCGCGATCATCGACGACCGCACCGCCTACGGCCAGGGCCTGGCCGACCAGTTCGAAGGCGCGGTCAAGGCCAAGGGCGCACAGGTCGTCAAGCGCGAGTTCACCACCAACAACGCGACCGACTTCAACGCGATCCTGACCTCGATCAAGGCGACCAACCCGGACGTGATCTTCTACGGCGGCATGGACGCGCAGGCAGGCCCCTTGGCCAAGCAGATGCAGCGCCTGGGCATCAAGGCCAAGCTGATGGGTGGCGACGGCTGGCAGACCCCGGAATTCATCAAGCTCGCCGGCGAGTCGAGCGAAGGCCAGCTGGCCGCCAGCCCGGGCCAGCCGAAGGAAAAACTGCCGGGCTTCGCGAACTTCAACGACAAGTTCAAGAAGCGTTTCAACGGCCAGGAAATCCAGATCTACGCACCGTACGAGTACGACGCGGTGATGATCCTGGTCGACGCGATGAAGCGCGCCGGCTCGACCGAACCGGCCAAGTACCTGCCGGAAGTCGGCAAGACCAACCACGACGGCGTGACCGGCAACCTGCAGTTTGACGAGGTTGGCGACATCAAGAACGGTTCGGTCACCGTCTATCAGGTCAAGAACGGCAAGTGGGAAGTGCTGACCACCGTCGGCGGCGCCGCCGCCCCGGCCGCAGCGGCTTCCGCGCCGGCTGCCAGCGCCGCCCAGTAAGCCTGCCTAGCCTCGCAAAGCCGCCCACCAGGGCGGCTTTTCTTTTTTATGGCGAGCGGGTAGCACGCCAGGCGTCGAAATCAGCGACCGTCATGGGGTGCGCAAACGCGTAGCCTTGCATCAGCATCGGACCCAATGTCGCCAGGTGCCGTACGTGACGCTCGGTTTCAACGCCTTCGGCGACCAGCTCTGCACCGAAGGCGCCGGCCAAGGCATGCACGCTCTCGACGATCACCCGTGCGCCCTCGTCGTCGAACATCGACTGCACGAAAGTGCGCTCAAGCTTGACTCGGGTAACCGGCAGGCTCCTCAGGTAACCGAGCGACGCATACGCACTGCCGAAGTCATCAATTGCGACCCCGACACCCAGCGCTCTACATTCAGAGACGACTTTCCTCGCATACGCAAGGTCAGTCAGAGCGACGCCCTCCAGAATCTCGAGCGTTAGGTGTGGCTTGTCGGAGAGCCCATGAGCCTTCAGCATTGAAGCCAGCGTATCGACAAATCTAGGTGACTGCAGTGTCTGCGCATGCAGGTTGACGGATACGTCGACCCCACGTCCGGACTTCAGCCAGCAGACGATTTGTGAAAGCGCCAGACCTAGCACATAGAGGTCGAGTTCGCACTCCATGCCATCGGCGGCGAATGTGGTGAGTACGTCCGCAGGCGGCAGGTAGATGCCACCGGGCCGCCGCCTGCGCAGCAGAGCCTCCACGCCGGCGAGCGAGCCGTCCGAATGGACGATGGGCTGGTAGAACAGGATGAGCGATCCATCTTCGAGCATGTTTCGCGACGGACAGTACGGCGGCGCTTCGTGAGTGCCAGTATTGCCGTACACGACTAGGCGGTTACCTCCGGCGTGCTTGGCCGCATGCATGGCCTCCATTGCATGCCTGACCAGATGCGCCGCAGGTTGTTGTCCGGCTAGCGAAGCCGGCAGGCGAGCCTCACCGATACTCGCGGACAAGGGCGTGGTCAGCGTGGCAAGTAATTCGGGAATGGCCGTCGCGAGATGAGACCCTTCGCTGGCGTTTACGAGCAATGCAAATTCGTCGTCACCCAGCCGCGCGGCGACCCCGCCCTCGCCCGCCAGCAAGGACAGACCGTCGGCCAGTTCACAGACCAACGCATCTGTGCCAAGCGCCCCAAGCCGGGTAGCCAGTTTCCCGAAGCCGTCGAGGTCCATGCAGAAAAGCAGCAAACCGTCACGGCTGTCGAGACTCAGCCGACTCAGTTCCGCCCCAAGCCGCTCACTGTTGGCAAGCCCAGTCAACGCGTCGTAATGGACGAGACGCGCAAGCTTCTCCTGCATGCGCAGGTGCTCACTGATTTCTTCCTTGATTCCCAGATAGCGAACGATCAGACCCCTTTCGTCACATACCGGCAGGATGCGCGCGTCTTCCCAATACACCTCGCCGTTTTTCTTCCGGTTCAGGAAGGTACCGCGCCACGGCTCCCCCCGACTCAACTGTTGCCACATCTGGCGATAGGCTTCGTCATCCATGTGACCGGTCTTCAACACACGGGGATTACAGCCAATCAATTCGTCCATCCGGTAACCGGTCAAAGCACAAAAACGCGGGTTGGCATAGACGATATTCGCGCCGGCGTCGGTGACGACAATGCTCTCGGGGGAGTTTTCTAGCAGCAACGGCAACACGAGGTCACTACGGATGTCTTCATCTGGGACCTGTGTCAGAGCAGGCAGAGAGTTCATCAGCACAAAGGCCTTTGGCAAGGTTAAGTAATCCCTAATCATTGTGCGCGAAATTACTCTCTTTTGATAGCGCCACGCAACATTAACAATCTTTTATAAACCGGCAATACAATTGACCTGATGGCCACAGTGCGATAAATATAACGGCATGTCATTAATCGATTGCATCCAATCGATTAAAGCCGGTACGGCAAGCCGCCGCGCCGAAGCATACAGTGCCACAAGCATTGAACGCTGCTGGACCCTAAAAACGAAACCTCCATTTCATATCAAAGGGCACACCATGCAAGCATTCCGTTTCACCCTGGGCGCACTGGCGCTCGCCACCCTCGCCGCCTGCGGCAAGCAGGCTACCGAAACCGCGGCCGGCGACGCGTCGTCTGCGGCAGCCGACAACGTCCAGGTCGTCAAGATCGGCTCGGCCAACCCCCTGACCGGCCCGTTTGCCCACTGGGGCCGCGACAGCGACAACGGCGTGGTACTCGCCATCGAGGAAGCCAACGCGGCAGGCGTGACGCTTGGCGGGCAGAAGGTCAAGTTCGAGGTGGTCTCTGAAGATGACCAGGCCGACCCCAAGGTCGCTACCCAGGTCGCGCAGCGCTTTGTCGACGCCGGCGTCGCCGGCGTCGTCGGCCACCTGACCTCCGGCGCGACCATCCCGGCCTCGCGCATCTATTCGGACGCCGGCGTGCCGATGGTCGCCGCGTCGGTGACCAGCCCGAAGTTTACCCAGCAAGGCTACGCCAACACCTTCCGCATCATCGCCAACGACACCCAGCAGGGTAACGCGCTGGCTGCGCATGCGGTGGGCGCACTCGGTGCGAAGAAGATCGCGGTGATCGACGACCGCAGCACCTACGGCCAGGGCCTGGCCGACGACTTCGCGCGCGCGGTCGAGGCGGCCGGCGGCAAGGTGGTCAAGCGCGAGTACACCACCAACAGCGCCAGCGACTTCATGGCCATCCTCACCTCGATCAAGGGCAGCCAGCCTGACCTGGTGTTCTACGGCGGCATGGACGCGCAGGCAGGCCCGATGGTCAAGCAGATGAAGAAGGTCGGCCTCACCGTGCCGTACATGGGCGCGGACGGCGTGAACACCGCCGAATTCGTCAAGCTCGGCGGCGAGGCGGCCAACGGCAGCTACGCGTCGAGCGCAGGCGCGTCCAAGGAAAAGATGCCCGGTTACGCGGCGTTCAGCGAGCGCTTCAAGAAGCGCTTCGGCGGCGACATCCAGGCGTACGCGCCGTACACCTACGACGCGACCCGCGTGCTGATCGACGCGATGAAGCGCGCGGACTCGGCCGAGCCGGCCAAGTACCTTGCCGAACTGCCGAAGACCAAGCTCGACGGCGTGACCGGCCCGATCGCCTTCGACGCCAAGGGCGATATCGTCGGCGGCACCGTCACCCTGTACCGGCTGGAGAACGGCGCCTGGAAGACGGTCGAAGCCCCTGCCGCACAGGCGGCGTCCGCGGCCAAGTAACCCCCACACACACGCCCTGCCCGAGCCCGGCCACTGCCGGGCTTTTTCACGCGCGCCCTGCCAGCCGCTCCAGTTGGGCGCGCAGCAGATGCGCGGTCTCCAGCGGGTGCTCGAGCGGAAACAGGTGGCTGCCGCGCTGGTGGACGACGTGCAGCCCGAAATGGCGCTGCATCCACGCAAGGTCCCCCTTGCGGAGCACGTCCGAGTCGGCGCCGGCGACGAACACGCCAGGCACCTTGAGCCGGCCGCTAAGTCGCGGGTGGTTGTGCGGCAAGGTGCAGTAGATCGCGTGTTCGATGGCTGGCCTGAACTTCAGGCGGCGCCCGCCCGCGCCGTTGTCGACCGTGCCGTGCCGCGCGTAGTCGGCCAGGCAGTCGGCGTCCCAGCGCGCGAACATCGGCTTTCTCGCGAAATAGTCGCGCACGCTGTCGACCCCCGCCCAGTTGTCGCGCCGGGTGAGCGTATTCTTGCCCGGCGTCACCTTGTGGATGAAGCCCAGCCGCTTGGCAAGCCAGATGCCGCGCGAGCGCATCGGCCCCATCAGCGGCGAGTCGAGGATCGCGATGCCGCGAAAGAGGTCGGGCCGCTCGATCGCCGCGTAGAACACCATGAAGCCGCCCAGCGAGTGCCCGACGCCCCATACCGGCTCGCGGTAGTTCGCCTCGATATGCGCGATCGTCTCGCGCACCAGGTGCGGCCAGCAATCGGAAACCGGAAACGCCGGGTTATGGCCGATGGCGTCGATGAAGCCCACCTCGTAGTGCAGGGAGAGCTCGGCGAGCAGTTTGCGGTACACGCTCGCCGGGAAGCTGTTGGCGTGCGCGAAGTGTAGCGGTGGCCGCGGAAGGTGCGCGGTGTACGACATGATTTTCGTCCTCGTGCTGGTCTTCTTTTTGCTTTGATGTCATGCAGCCTGCAATGATATCAACTGTTTGTCATTGCGATGGCGTATCGTTACAATCCGCCCACCGCCGCTCCGGAGCAACCGATCAAGCGCATGCCGAACATCCTTCGCCATCTGGGCATCCGCGCCCGCGTCGTCCTCATGACCGCGCTGCTTGCCGTGCTCACGCTGGCCATCGCCGCGGCGGTCGGCCTGTTCGCGATGGACCGCGTGCAGACGCGGCTGGCTGAATCCTTCGCGCGCGAGCACGCGGCGCTCAACCGCGAGAAACTGCTCGCCCCGATCGGCCGGGAACTCGCGCTCGCGCGCAAGCTGGCCGACGCCGAGCTGACCCGCACCTTCATGCGCGACGAGGACGACCCGGACAACCGCCGGATCTTCTTTGCCGAAGCCGAATCGTACCGCCAGCTGTTCACCGACCAGTCCTATTTCGTGGTGCCCGCCGCCTCCGGCTACTACTACTACAACGACAACAAACTGCCGTTCAGCGACGCCGCCCGCTACGGCCTGCAGGCGGGCAAGGCGGACGACCGCTGGTTCTACACCACCTTGCACGGCAAGAAGGCTTACCGCGTCAATATCGACGTCAACCAGACGCTGCAGCGCAGCATGCTGTGGTTCAACGTGCAGGTGCGCGACGGCGGCCAGGGCCTCGGCGTGATCGGCACCGGCCTGTCGCTGCAACCCTTTGTCGAGCAGTATGTGCACGGCAGCCGTCCCGGGGTGGGCGGCCTGCTGCTCGACCGCGCAGGCGTGATCCGCGCGCACCAGGACCGCGCCAACATCGCTTTCGGCACGGCAGGGCCGACCTCCGACGCGCAGCGCCTCGCCGGCCACCTGGCTGAACCCGCGGCACGCGATGCGCTGGCCGCGGCGCTCGCGTCCGCCGCCGCGGACGGCAGGGTCAAGACGCTGGTCGGCCGGCTCGACGGGCGCGAACAGGTGATCGCCGTGGCCTACCTGCCCCTGCTTGACTGGTTCAACGTGACCACGGTCGACCCGCAGCAAGTCGCTGCGGGCGACGCTTCGCTGCTATGGGGCGCGTTCGCCGCGGTAGGCGTGCTGCTATTGCTGAGCCTGCTCTTGCTCACCGCCAGCCTCGACCACCAGTTGCTCAGGCCCCTGACCCGGCTGACTGCAGCGGTACGGCGCATGGCCGCTGGCGACTACACGACCCGGGTGCCGGTTCACCGCAGCGACGAAGTGGGCCAGCTCGCCGACGCCTGCCGCCAGCTCTCGGCGACCATCGAGGCGCATACACACGAACTCGAGGACAAGGTCGCCGAGCGCACGCAGGCGCTGGGCGACGCCCACCGCACGCTCAGCGAGACGCACCGCAAGGTGTCCGACAGCATCCGTTACGCGAGCCTGATCCAGCAGGGCATCCTGCCGGATGCCGCGCTCGGCGCGGCGCTCCCGGCCCGCCACCTGCTGCTGTGGCGCCCGCGCGACGTGGTCAGCGGCGACCTTTACCTGTTTGCACCGACCCGCCACGGTTTCCTGTTCGGTCTGGTCGATTGCGCCGGCCACGGCGTATCCGGCGCGCTGATGACCATGCTCGCGCACGCCGCGTTCAAGACCGCCCTGCTCGAGGCGCCGGACGACGACCCTGCCGCCCTGCTCTGCGCGATGGACGCCGCCGTACGCGGCCGCTTCGCCGCGGACAATGCCCAGGTAAGCACCACGATGGACGCGGGGCTTTGCCATGTCTGCCACGAAAGCGGCAGCGCGACCTTCGCAGGCGCGCACATGGATCTCTACTGCGCCGACGGCGACGCCGTGCACGTGCTCGGCGGCGACCGACGTGCACTGGGGGACAAGCGCCCGCCCGCCCCCGTCAACCAGCGCCTCGCGCTGAGCCCGAGCCTCGCGCTGTACATGACTAGCGATGGCCTGCTCGACCAGCGCGGCGGAGAGCCGCTGCGCGCGTTTGGCCGCGCCCGCTTCGAAGCGGCGCTCTCATCTCTTGCCCGCCTGCCCTGGCCGGAACGCGGAGTCGCGCTCGCCGCCACGCTTGACGCTTACCAGACCCACAACGCCCAACTGGACGACATCGCCGTATTCGGTGTCGCGCCCTGCGCCCTGGAGACCGCATGAAACCACAGGACCTGCTCGCCCTCAGAGAGACCTTCGACCGCAACGCCATCCTGATGAGCTTCAACGGCCCGTTTTCGGCCACGCTGATCGAGGAGATCGGCCTCGCGCTCAGGCGCCACCTCGAGGCACTGGAGGCTTCCCCTTCGTCCATCACCGACGTGTTCGCGATCTACATCGAGCTGACGCAGAACATCCGTCACTACACGTCGCGCAACGCGGTCCCCGACGTGCACACCGGCGCGACGCTGGTCATCTCGCACCGCGCCGACGGCCGCTACGAGGTGTGCGCCGGCAACGTGGTGCAGTACGCGGACGGCGAAGCGCTGCTCGCCCGCGTCGAGGCACTGGCGGAGCTCGACAAGGCCGCGCTCAAGGCAGCCTACAAGGCGCAGTTGCGCGCGCCGATCGAACCTGACTCGGCCAGCGGCGCGGGGCTAGGCCTGATCGACATCGCCCGGCGTGCCAGCCAGCCGCCGGCGGCCTTCCTGCAGCGCATGGACCCGGCGCTGGGCTTTTTCAGCCTGCAGGTCGTCATCTGAATTTTGGAGGCAACAAAGTGAACGAACTGAACATTATCGCGACCAACTCGACCCCGATGATCCGCACCGACAGCACAAGCGGCACCCTGCAACTGGCCGGCGACTCCTACCCAGAGCACGCGTTCGAATTCTTCGCGCCGCTGATGGCGTGGGTCAAGCAGCACCTCGCGCAGGGCGACGCGCCGCTGCGGCTCGAGCTTGCCCTGCTCTACCTGAACACCAGCAGCGTTCGCATCCTGATGGACATCCTCGACCAGGCCGAAGAGGCGTTCCAGGCCGGGCGCGACGTCAGCCTGACCTGGCGCTACGACAGCGACAACGAGCGGGTCGCCGAACTGGCCGAGGAGTTCCGCGAAGACTGCACTTTCCCCTTCACCATCGAGGCCTGCGAAACCCGATGAGCGACCTTCTGGATACGCGGATTGCCGCGCTGCTGGCCGACCCGCAATGGCAGGACCATCCATTGCATGACGCGCTGGCCGAGCTCTACCGGCGCTACGGCGAACACGCCCACGCGCTGGAACGGCTCACCCGCATCGCCGACCGCTACCAGAGCGCCGAGCGCGAGCGCGGGATGGGGTACGCCGACCGCTACGAGCGCCAGCTGCGCCAGCTCACGCGGCTGTTGCGCATTTCAGACCGCTACCAGAAGTCTTTGCAGGAGCTCAACGACGAATTGCGCGAGCAGTCCGAGCGCGACGAGCTGACCGGCCTTTACAACCGGCGCTACATGTACTGCCGGATCGAGGCCGAGTTGCAGCGGCTCGCCCGCGGCGGCGAGCCCTTCTGCATCGCGCTGGGCGACGTCGACCACTTCAAACGCATCAACGACGGCTGGGGGCACGGCGCGGGAGACGAGGCCTTGCGCCTGGTCGCCTGCACGCTGGAAGGACGGATCCGCGCGAGCGACCTGTGCGCGCGCTGGGGCGGCGAGGAGTTCCTGCTGCTGATGCCGCAGACCGCGCTCGCCGGCGCGCTGACGCTGGTCGAATCCTTGCGCGTGGCGCTCAAGGCGCTTGCGCCGGCGCCTGACGGCGCATTGCCCGCGATGACGATGAGCTTCGGCGTCGCCCAGGCCCACGCAGGCCAGACGCTCACCCAGTTGCTGGCCGGCGCCGACCGCGCGATGTACGGCGCCAAGCGCGCCGGGCGGGACCGGGTCGCCGTCGATGCGTAGTTGAGGCTTGCCAGCGGGCGCGCGCCCCCCGACAATCCAGCCATGCCGAATACATCCTGCGGCCTGACCCGCACCCGCCTGTTTGCCGTCTTTGCCGCCCTGCTCATCGTGCTGTTCGCCTTGCCGGCCCAAGCCGTCGAGCAGGACGATTTGCTGCCGCCGGAAAAGGCGTTCGCCCCCAGCCTGAGCCGCGACGGCAATACCCTCAGGCTCGGCTTCGAGATCGCGCCGGGCTACTACCTGTACCGCGAACGCATCAGCATCCGCCCGATCCCGGCAGGCGCCGTCACGGTCCCCGCGCTGCCCGCGGGCAAGGAGAAGGACGACCCCTTCTTCGGCCTGCAGCAGATCTACACCAGCACACTGTCCATCACCCTGCCGCTTTCGGCCGACGCGCCGGCAGACACCGCGCTCGAGGTGCGCTACCAGGGCTGCGCGGACGTCGGCGTCTGCTATCCGCCGGTCACGCAGACGCTGAAAGTAGGTGACAACACCAAGCAGGGTGCACTCGCCGCGTGGCTTGGCGCGCCGGCCTCAGGCGGCGCCGGACCCAGCCTCGGCGACGGCCCGCCGCTGGCCACCCTCGCGCTCTTCTTTGCTGCGGGCCTGGGCATGGCGCTGACCGCTTGCATGTACCCGCTGCTACCCATCGTCTCGGCGCTGATCGCCGGCGAAGGCGCCGCCATCACCCGCCGCCGTGGCTTCGTGCTCGCTTTTGCCTACGTGCAGGGCCTCGCGCTGACCTATACCGCCGTCGGCGTGGCCGCCGGCATGACCGGCGCCTTGCTGACCGTCTGGTTGCAGCAGCCGGCCGTCGTTTTGACGGCCAGCGCCCTCCTGGTGCTGATGGCGCTGTCGATGTTCGACGTGTTCGCCCTGCAGTTGCCCAGCAGCTGGCAGTCGCGTATCGCCGAGCGCTCCAACCGCATCGGCGGCGGGCGCCTCGCACGCGTCGCGCTGATGGGCGCGCTCTCCGCGCTCTTGGTCGGCCCCTGCGTCGCACCGCCGCTCGCGCTGGCGCTTGGCTATATCGGCGCGAGCGGGGACGCGCTGTTCGGCGGCGCGGCCCTGTACGCGATGGCCCTGGGGCTGGGCGCCCCCCTATTGCTGCTGGGGCTGTTCGGCGGGCACGCGCTGCCGCGTGCCGGCGCGTGGATGAAGACGGTGAAGGCGGTGTTCGGCGTGGTGATGCTGGCGCTGGCCATCCGCATGGCTGCGCCCTTCCTGCCGCCGGCACTTGTCATGCTCGCGTGGGCGGCGCTTGCGATCGGCTCGGCCGTCTTCCTGCGCGCCTTCGAGGCTTTGCCCGGCAACGCGGGCGCCGCACGCAAGCTGGGCAAGGCGCTTGGCCTTGCGCTGTTTATCGTCGGCGCCGCGCAACTGGCCGGCGTACTCGCCGGCGAGCGCGACCCTGCCCGGCCGCTGGCCTGGCTCGCCGCGCAGGCGTCCGCCGAGGACAAGCGCCCGCCCGACAACTGGCAGACCGTCACCGACAGCGCCGGGCTTGACCGCCAACTTGCCGACGCGCGCGCGGCAAACCGCCCGGCGGTGATCGACTTTACCGCGCAGTGGTGCGTGAGCTGCAAGGAGATGGACGCGGACACCTTTCCCGACCCCGCCGTGCGCGCCGCGCTCGCGCCCTACACCGCGATCCGGGTCGACGTCACCGCCAATAGCCCCGAACAACAGGCGCTGCTCAAACGCTACGGGCTATGGGGGCCACCCGGCCTGATCATCCTCGACGCGGCAAGCCAGGAGCGCGCCCGCTACACCGGCTTTGTCGACGCGGCCACGCTCGCCGCGGCGCTGAAGGCCTGACCCTGCGGCACGCGCGCGCGCGTGCCAGACTGTACGCATCCCATTGCGACCGGAAACCATGCAAAACGAAACCCCTGCCATCAACGTGATGACCGTGCTGCGCATCGGCGCGGTGCTGCTGTTGCTCGGCGCCTGCCTGAAAGTGATCTTGCCGTTCACCGGCGCCCTGATCTGGGCCGCCATCATCTCGATCTCGGTCTGGCCGTGGTACCTGCGCCTCGCGCACCTGATCGGCCACCGGCGTGGGCTCGCCGCGCTGCTGGTCTCGTCCTTGCTGATGCTGTCCATCGCCGGGCCGATCAGCCTGATGGCGGTCAAGCTCGCGCACGTACTGCCCGACGCGCAGTCGCTGGAGACGCTCAGCCACGCGCCGCTGCCGCCGCCGCCCGCCTGGCTCGAGCGCATCCCGCTTGCCGGCGACAAGCTGACCCAGTTCTGGCTGTCGGTACAGGGCGACTTGCCGGGCATGCTCGAGAAACTCAGGCCGACCGTCAACAAGGTCGCGCTGTGGATCCTCGAACAAGGCGCCAGCGTCGGCTTCAGCCTGCTCGAGATCATCCTCGCCATCGTGCTGTCCGGTTTTTTGCTGACCAAGGGCGACGAATTGTGGGACGGCGCCAACCTGACCCTGAGCAAGCTGGGCGGCTCCCCCGCAGGGGACCTTGCCGAAGTGGTCGCACGCACCGTGCGCAGCGTCTCCAACGGCGTGGTCGGCACCGCGCTCGCGCAGACCATCCTGTGCGTGATCGGCCTCTTGATCGCCGGCGTGCCAGGCGCGCTGGCGCTGGGCTTCCTGTGCTTCGTGTTCGCCGTCGCCCAGTTGCCGACCCTGCTGGTCTGGCTGCCCGCCGCCGGCTGGGTGTTCTACACCGGTGACAACGCGTACGGCGTGTTCCTGCTGTTGTGGGGCTTCCTGCTCGTGAACACCGTCGACAATGTGTTGAGGCCCTTGCTGATCAGCCAGGGCGCGCAGATGCCGCTGATCATGATCTTCATGGGCGTGATCGGCGGCCTGTTGGCGTGGGGCGTGATCGGCCTCTTCATCGGGCCTACCCTGCTCGCGGTCGCGCTGACGCTGTACCGCCACTGGCTGGGCGAGGCCGAGCACCCCGCCGGCTGAACGCTTTCCCCTGCGCCACAACACGCACCGGCCCGCCTTTGGCGGGTCTTTTTATTTTTCGCAACAGCTTTAGCGCCGTGGCGCTGCAGAAATGCGACGTTTCGCGCTCACCCATCATGGCGCTTGACTTAAATCAAACCCGCCATTTATGCCAAGCATATGTTGAAGATGAGCTGGGGATAAACCCCGTACGAGGAGAACGAAAATGTCTGCACGCAAAACATGGCTCGCCCTTCTGGTTCCGCTCGCATTGGCGGCTTGTGGTGGTGGCGGAGGTGGAGGATCGTCCGGCGGCACGCAAGCGCCCACGCTGACCGGCAAGTTCATCGACGCCCCCGTCGAGGGCATCGCGTACCGCACCGAAACGCTGAGCGGCACGACCGGCAGCGGCGGCACCTTCCAGTACCGCCCTGGCGAGACGGTCACCTTCAGCATCGGTAGCGTCGTTCTGCCGCCAGCCAAGGCAGGCGAACTGGTGACACCGCTGACGCTGGCCGCGGGCAACGGAACGGTCGCCGTCAACATCGCCCAGCTCTTGCAGACGCTGGACGACGCCAGCGACGGGCGCATCAGTATCGGCACGGAGGACATCGAACGGCTGAAGAACGCAGTGCTCGACTTCAAGGCGCCCGACTTCGACGACAAGGCCAAGGCACTGACCACAGGGCTTGCCTGGGTCGACGACGATGCCGCCGCCGAACATCTGAACGAAACGCTGGGGAACGTTCAGCCTGAACTTGGCAAGCAGCTGGTCGGCACCTGGCGGCTCAACGATGAAATCGCACCGATGGTACTGGTGACCTTCATGGCGGACGGCAGCTATGTCCTTGCACACGAGGGTACAGCGGACAGTTTGGGCCAGGCTGGCATCGAGTGGGGCAAATACGACTGGAACGCTGTAGACGGCACGCTGGCCACCACCCGGGAGGTAGACACCAACGGCGAATGGGGGTTGTCGCACCCGATCGGCAAGTTCAGGGCAAGCCTAGACAAGGATGGCCTGTTGACCATCGCCGACAGCGTGGACAAGCCGACCTTCTACAAGCTGGCGCCGCGTGCCGACCTGCCGTTGTTCGGCTCGTGGGTGGCTCAGGCAGGAAACAACAAGGTGCTGCTGAGCTTCTACAACACAGGCCTTAACAGTGACCCGGATCCGGTGTTCGGTTTCAAGACGAAATACGTGATCACCGAAGTAGGCAGCAACGAATGTGACCGTGCATCGCCGCTGGAGCCTACCCACATCGCCAACAAGAGCACGTCTAACTGTAACGGCTTCGAAAAAGGCCGCTACGAATGGAAGGACAACCTGCTCAAGTACAGTGTGATGTACGACCAAACGGGCTGGTGGGGCCTGTCTCACGCGACGGCGGAAACGGCAAACAAGGGCACGGTGGGTAACCCGGTGTCTACCAAGGATGTCCTGCAAAGCCTGCCCATGGCGGTCAGCGGTGACGAACTGACAGTCAATGCCGTTGATGGCCCGGTTAAATTTACCCGCGTCAAGTAAGGCATCGGTAGCTTTTTCCAACGCGCACTTCGGTGCGCGTTTTTTTGCGCTCACTGTTTTTCCACAGAAACTGTGGAAAAACCACTCAAATTTACGCACATTTCTACAAAAAACCTTTTCCAATCAAGGCCGGCACAGCATCCGTACAAAAATTACGCAAGCCGGGCAAGGCTCGCCGGCTGCGTCTACGCTGGTCTCGTCATCTACCCACCCGGAGCCGCGCCATGCACCCGCACCGCCACCCGCTGCACCTGCTGTTTGCCCAGCTCGGCCTCGCCGCCGACCACGCGTCGATCGACGCCTTCATCCGCACGCATGCGCCGCTGCCCCCTGCGGTCCGGCTGGAAGACGCGCCGTTCTGGCGTCCCGCGCAAAGCGAGCTGTTGCGCGAGGAGCGCGACGAGGACGCAGACTGGGCCGAGGCGGTCGACCTGCTCGACGCCGAACTCAGGCGCGCGCCTTAAGCTTCCAAAAGTGCAAGAGTCGTGCCTTCGGCCCTCGCGCCGTGCAAGAGGCCTGTTTATACAAATTGCATCTTGCCCCGGGGCGGCTTAGTGGGCACAATCCCCCCCCTCGAAACCCGCCGCCTTCACCGGTGGCAGCGCCCGCGCAAGTGACGCGGGCGGGATTCGGCTGGTCTTATATCTTCGGATCTTTGGGGGTGTGGGAATAATGTCTGATCTGGCAACACCATCACTCGACGCGCCGCAACTGCCGGTGCGCTGCTACTTCGACCCTGCCGTGCACGCGCAGGAAGAGGCGCGGCTGTTCGCCGACGCGCCCATCTACCTTGGCCACCGCCTGATGGTGCCCAAGCCCGACGACTACCACACGCTCGCCTGGACAGGCCACGCGCGCATGCTGCGCAACGTCGAGGGCAGGCTCAGGGTCGTTTCCAATGTCTGCCGCCACCGCCAGGCGCTGATCTACCAGGGCCGCGGCAACGGGCGCACCATCACCTGCAACCTGCACGGCTGGACGTACGACGGCAAGGGCGAGCTGATCGGCGCGCCGCACTTCCCGGAAACGCCTTGCGTCGGGCTCGCGCAGACGCCGCTCACCGAGTGGCACGGCCTGGCGTTCGACGCGCGCCGCGATGTCGCGCGCGACCTCGAGCAACTGGGCGTCGCCCACCATATCGATTTCTCCGGCTTCGCCTGGCACTCGAGCCACAGCACCGACTACGACTTCAACTGGAAGACCTTCGTCGAGGTGTACTCGGAGGACTACCACGTCGACCCCTTCCACCCGGGGCTGGGCAACTTCGTCGACTGCGGGGCGCTCAGCTGGGAATGGGGCGAGCACTACCATGTGCAGACAGTCGGCATCAAGAACCGCCTCGCGCGCGCCGGCAGCAAGGTATACGGCCAGTGGCACGACGAGGTGCTGCGCCGCTACGCCGGCCGCATGCCCGAGTTCGGCGCGATCTGGCTGGTCTACTACCCCAACATCATGGTCGAGTGCTATCCGCACTGCATCGTCGTCAGCTGCGCGCTGCCTCGCGGCGTCGACAAGTGTACGGTGACCACCGAATTCTACTACCCGGAAGACATCGTCTGGTTCGAGCCCGAGTTCATCGCCGCCGAGCAGGCCGCCTACTTCGAGACGGCCAGCGAAGACGACGAGATCTGCCTGCGCATGCACGAAGGGCGCAAGGCGCTGTGGCAGGCGGGGCTTGACGAGACCGGCCCCTACCAGGACCCGACCGAGCTTGGCATGCAGCACTTCCACCGCTGGTACCGCGCCCGGATGGGCAAGCTCTGACAGGAGGCCTCCGTGACCGACAAACTGGAACTGGACCTTGAGGCGTGGCGCGACAGGCTCCCCGCGCCGACTTTCCGCGTCACCCGGCTAGGCGGCACCGAGCCGCCGTTCTCCGGCGCCCTGCTCGCCGAGACGCGCCGCGGCCGCTACCTGTGCGCCTGCTGCGGCGCGCAGCTGTTCCCGTCGACCGCCAAGTTCGAATCGCACTGCGGCTGGCCGAGCTTCTGGCACGAGGCGGCACAAGGCGCGATCCGGCGGCTTGAGGACACCAGCCACGGCATGCTGCGCACCGAGGTGCGCTGCGCGCGCTGCGACGCGCACCTCGGGCATGTATTCCCGGACGGCCCGCCGCCGACCGGCGAGCGCTACTGCATCAACTCACTCGCGCTCAGCTTCGACGCGGATGATTAGCGCTTGCCTTTCCCACGACAGCCCCCATCTGGCTGTGGTAAGTTTCCCGCGCGCGCCAGGCGGCGCGCCTTTTTTTTTCAGACAGGATTTTTCATGGCCATTACCGTTAACGGCGTCGAACTCAGCGAAGCGCAGATCGAGGCAGAACTTGCCAACCACCAGGACAACCCGAGCCCGCGCGACGGCGCCATCCAGCAGCTTGTCCTGCACCAGCTGCTGCTGCAAAAGGCGCGCGCGAGCGGCATCGAAGGCGACAACGAGGGCGAGGTGATCGGCGCCCTGCTCGACAAGGAACTCGCCTACACCCCGGTGAGCGAAGAAGACGCGCTGGCGTTCTACCAGCAATACCCCGAGCAGTTCAGCCAGGGCGACAGCGCCGAAGCGCGCCACATCCTGTTTGCCGCAGGCGCCGACGACTTCGCCGACTCCATGGTCAAGGCCAAGGCCGAGGGCGTGCTCGCCGAGCTGCAAACCAACCCGGAGCGCTTCGAGACGCTCGCCCGCGAACACTCGACCTGCCCGTCCGGCCAGCAAGGCGGCAGCCTCGGCCGTTTCGGCCGCGGCCAGATGGTCCCCGAGTTCGAGCAGGCCGTGTTCGGCACCGCCGCTGGCGAACTCGCCCCTGCGCTGGTGAAGACCCAGTTCGGCTACCACATTGTCCAGGTCGACGCCCGCCACGAAGGTGGCAGCGTGTCGTTCGACGAGATCAAGCCGCGCCTGGTCCAGTACCTGAACGAGATGGCCGGCCGCAAGGCAATGCACGAGTACCTGGCCTCGCTGGTGCGCGACGCCAAGATCGAAGGCTACACGATGCCGGCCCTGTAAGCCGGAACGAGAAAACCGGGCTTGTCCCGGTTTTTTCTTGCCCGCGCCTAGCCGCGCTTCTGCCACGGCCCGCGGCCTGCCGCGCTGCCGGACGCGACCCTGTCCGTACCTGCCTGTGGCGCCGGCAGCGCCGCTACGTTGAAGTCGACACTGACGGCACCCCTGGGCGCCAGTTGGTGCAGCATCAACCTGACCAGCAACAAGACGCCGAACATCTCGCAGCCTTCTTCCAGAGTCGTGATCAGCTTGTAGCCGAGGTTCGTCTCGCCGTACTGCTCCGAGTACCAGCCGCCGAACATCTCCACACCGACCGCACCGCACAGGAAGACGGCACCTGCCAGCACCAGCCCCCACGCCAGCCGTCTGGGCAGCCACAACAGGAAGCGCAGGTAGACCAGCCCGAATACGGCGACCAGCGGCAGCACGGCCAGCAACCAGGCAAAGTAGAACACGCCGTGGGTGACGCCGAACTCGGCTCGCATGATCGGCCCCAGCCGCTCGTGAATCTGCAGCAACTCGTCAAATGCCAGATAGACAAACACGCAGCCCAGCCCCGTCCAGTAGCGTTTCAATCTGGCGGCCGGCTCCAGCCTCGCCTGCAGGAGAAGCAGCAGGGCCGCAAACAGCATGTCGAGGAACGAGAACACGCTAGGCAGGTTGTATTCTTCGTCGACGGCAAAGAAGTTGCGGATGCCGAACACCCGCTCGGCTCCTCTGTGCATTTTCAGCCACTCGAACAGCACACTCAGCACCAATAGCGCGACCACCGCCGCACACAATACGCGGACGATACGGTCGACGTCGAACCTGATGACCTTCGCAGACATAGCACCCCCTCGCCTTTCCGGCTGCCCCCTGCCGCGTCCCTGCGCCGACAGGCCGCGGCACACGTCTTAGCACCAGCGAGCGCCGCACCCCTATTCCTCAACGCTAAGCGATACCCATGGATATTCAAGCTGACAATATTCATGACAGGGGCTTGCCGGGTATGGCCGCAAGGTCTATTTCAACAGAAGGAAACACAAACATTTGCTCGACCTGACCTTTTCCATACACAAAAATCCATGCCCAAAGCGCCCCTGCTCTCGGTCGTCGTGACCGCGCACAATATCGAGAAATACATCGGCCGCTGCCTGCGCTCGGTATTGACACAGGACTTCGACGATTACGAGCTGATCGTGATCGACGACGGCTCGACCGACCGCACCAGCGAAGTCATCGCCATCTACCAGTGCGCTCGCCTGCGTGTCTTAACCCAGCCCAACCGCGGCGTTTCGGCAGCAAGAAACGCGGCGCTGGACGCGGCACGGGGCCACTACCTCTGGCAACTCGACGGTGACGACTGGATCGACGCAGGCGCCCTTGCACGCATCGCGCGCCAACTAGCCGAGACACCGTGCGACATCCTGGTGACCGACCTCAGGGTCGATTACCCCGAACACAGCGAGCTAATCACGCTACCCGCCGCCGCCAGCCAGGCCGGATGGCTGTCCAACGTCCTGTCGCTGCAGGCACCGTCGTGGCCGCCGACCCGTGTCTACCGGCGCGCCTTGCTGGTCGAGAACGCCATCCGCTACCCCGAACACATCCGCTACTCAGAGGACATGTGCGTCGACGTGGCCGCCTTCTGCCACGCAAGCAGCGTTAGCAAGCTGGACGGCGCCTGCTACCACTACGTGCGCCGGCAAGGCAGCCTGACCGGACAGGCCGGCCGCTATATCCACGACGACATCCGCGCCTACCACTACGTACGCAAGACACTGGATGAGCAGGGCCTGCTCGGGCGCTACCCGGACGAGCTGGCCTACCTGGCCTTTCGCAAGGTTTTCCTGGGTCTGCTTGGCGCCGGCGGCAATGAACCCTGGCACGCCGCCGAATACCGGCAGCTCCGCAAGGATTACCCGCACCTGATGGAGGTTGCGGCAGTACGGCAGGACCTGCCGGTACGGCTTAACCGGGGCAAGCGCCTGCTCGCCCACGCCTACGCGCTCAACCATAGCCTGGGCCGCCTGCTCAAACAGGGCGGGCGGCTGGCCAAGAGGGTGGCCGGTCGCCTTGGCTACACGCCGCTGGCGGGCCAGGGCGGCGGCGGCGTAAGAACCGAATGACGCGGCGCCCGGTCGCCGTCGTCACCGGCACCACCTCCGGCATCGGCTGCCAACTGGCCCGACGTCTGGCCCACGCGGGCTATCACGTGGTCTCGGTCAACCGGCGCGCCGGCCCAGGCGACGACGCGCGCCTCGCGGACCTCACGGATACCGCGCATCTCGCGCACACCGCGCACGCGATCGCGCGGGACTACCCGTGCGTCGACCTGCTGGTCAACAACGCGGCCCTGATGCTCGGCGACTACCGCTACACCGCAGATGGTGTCGAAGCCCACTTCGCCGTCAACACGCTCGCGCCCTTCGTCCTGATGCAGGCCCTGCGCGCCTCACTCGCGCGAGCCGGCAACGGCCGCATCGTCAACCTGGTTTCGGCCGTGATCTACGAGGCGGACACCCGCGCCAGCGAAATCGACCAGCTGGCCCGCCCCACCCAGCCCTTCGTGCCGGTATTCGGCCCGTACGCGCGCAGCAAGCGCGCGCTCGCCGCACTGGGTCTCGCGCTACAAGCTGCTTACGCGAAAGACGACATCCGAGTCTGCGGCTTCGACCCGGGCAGTTGCCGCACGCCGATGACGCTCGGCCGCGGCATGCCGTGGCGTTTGCTGCTGAGACACTTCGTGCGCATGCGCACGCCGGACGCGGCCGCCCGCGAACTGGTCACCATGCTCGGCGCGGGTGGCCCACCGGCCGGCATCGTCAGCGATGGGCGGTGGCTTGCGCCTCCGCCGCTGCTGGATGCCGGCTACCAGCAGGACGTGCTTGCGCTCTGTCGCGCGCAGGCCGTCGCGCTGCTTCCCATGCCGATACCCGCGGCGGGCTAGGCATGCGTACGCGCTTCCTGGCCAACCCCAACCTGCGCCTTGACGCCGAGGGGCGGCTTGGCGAGCTGACGGGCGGCACGCTGGCCACGCTTGACGCGGCCGACGCCGGCCTCTGGCGGCGCCTGCAGCAAGCGGGCGAACTCAGCCCTGCCAACGAGTACGAAAACGGGCGGCTCGCGGCCTTCGCCGCGCTTGGCTGGTGCATCGAGGCCGCGCCTGCCGACCTCCCCGCGACGCGGCGGCCTGTGCTGGTGGCCGAGCCACATATGGATGACGCGGTCTTCAGCATCGGCGCGCACATGCTCTCGCTGCGCGAATCGTGCGTCTTTACCCTCGTCAGCGCCGTCGGCCGCAGCAATTTCACCCGCAGCGCAGGGCAGCCCGGCAACCCGCTGCCGCGCACCCGCGAGGTCAGCGCGCTGCGCTGCGCCGAGTCAAGGCTCGCCGCCGCGATGCTGGCCGGGCACCACCTTGCCCTCGGTTTCGAGGATGCGCCGCTGCGCCACCTGCGCCCGTACGGGCTGGACGCGGACGATGCGGCCGTGATCGAGCGCGCGCTCGCGGCGATCGGCGCCTTTGTCGGGCGGCCACCGAGTACTGCCGACATCGACACGCTCAAAACGCTGATCAGCGAAACGGTCGACCTTTCCCGCTACGCGGAAGTGTGGCTGCCGCTGGGGCTTGGCCACGCCGACCATGTCGCGACGCGCGACGCCTGGCTCAGCGTGTTGTCGCGCGCGGGCGCCGCCACGCCGACGGTCAGGCTGTACGAGGACCTGCCTTACGCGGCGCGGGTGCCGGGCGCCGCCCATCAGGTGCTGGCCAGGCTCAGGGCGGCCGGCTGCCGCATCAAGAGCGAACAGCTGGGGCTGGGCGACACCGAGGAAGCCAAACGCCGGCTGTGCGGGCTCTACCGCTCGCAATTCGAGCCGCAGGCCATCTGGCAAGAGCTGCTGGCGGCGAGCAAGGGCCGCGGCGAGGTGCTGCACACGCTGGACAGGCTACCCGGCCCGGATTTCTGGCAGGCACGCCCGGCCACGGCGCCCTTGCTGCCGGCAAGTTGCCCGCAAGCGCTCGCGCTTTACGCGTTCACGCCATCCGGGCGCTGGGCGGAAGACCTGCCGGCGTTGCGCGCTGCCTACCCGCACGCGCGCATCGACGTCTACGCCGCGCCGGAAGCCGCCGCGGAGTGCGCACGCCTGGCCGACCCGCGGCTCACACTGCGCCCCTTGCCGGACAAGGGGCTCGACACCTTGCGCCTTCTGGCAAGGCAGGACCGCGCCACGCTCGGCCTGCTGGTCGGGCCGCGCCGCTGGCAGCAGGCGGCCAGGCTGCTCTGCCTAGCCAGGCTCGCCCGCGTCCACGCCTTCGCGTCGTTTGCAGGGCTTAGGTCGGCACTGCCGGCGCCGGCAGCGGGCGAAGCGGCACAGCCCAGCCTTGACCCGGACACCGCGGGCGGGCGACCATAGCCACCAGAACACGCCGCCACGGCAAACAACCACCCATACGATCGGACCTGCCATGTACCAAGGGGAACGCTTCAACGCGATCAGCCATCTGCTGGGCACCGTTGCCAGCGTCGGCGCGCTGCTCTGGATGCTGACGGTCGCCGTCGGCAGCAGCGACCCGTACCGCATCGTCGGCGCCAGCGTGTTCGGTGGCACGCTGGTCCTGCTCTACCTGATTTCCACCCTGTACCACTCGGTGCAGGGGCGCGCCAAGCGCGTGCTGCAGAAGTTCGACCACTGCGCGATCTACCTGTTGATCGCCGGCAGCTACACGCCCTACACGCTGGTCACCCTGCAGGGGCCGTGGGGCTGGAGCCTGCTGGGCGTGGTGTGGGGGCTTGCCATCGTCGGCATCGTGCAGGAGCTCACCTACGGGCGCAAAAGCCCGAGCCGCTGGCTGTCACTGCTGATCTACCTGGTGATGGGCTGGGTCGCGGTGGTGGCCGCGAGCCCCCTGTCCGAGAACCTCGACACGGCGGGGCTCGCCTGGCTGGTAGCCGGCGGCGTCACCTACAGCGTGGGCGTGTACTGGTTCATCAACGACGAGAAGATCCGCCACGGCCACGGCATCTGGCATCTCTTCGTGCTGGGCGGCAGCCTGTGCATGGTGGTCAGCGTGGCAGGCTGGGTGCTGTAAGCGGGCCTGTCTGATTTTGCGCAACACCTGCACGGCAAGGCCGGCGTTACGGTTGGGCAAGGCGCGGGCATCCCGTCCGCGCACAAGCCTTGAGCCCGATCCGCCATGCAAGCCTTCGATTACTACAACCCTACCCGCATCGTTTTCGGCGCCGGCCGCCTGCCTGAAGTCGCCCATCTGATCCCGTCCGGCAGCCGCGTGCTGCTGGCTAGCGGCGGCGGCAGCGCCGAGCGAAACGGCACGCTGCCTGCCATCCGCCGCGCGCTCGCCGGCTTTCACGTCACCGAATTTTCCGGCATCGAAGCCAACCCTGACGCCGATACCCTGCTGCGCGCGGCAAGCCTGTGCCGGGAACAATCGCTTAACTTCATCCTGGCGGTCGGCGGCGGTTCGGTCGCCGACGGCTGCAAGTTCATCGCCGCGGCCGCCTGCCACGACGGCGACGCGTGGCAACTGGTTTCTGCCCAGGAGCCGCTCGCCCGCGCGCTGCCGCTGGGCGTAGTGCTGACCCTGCCTGCGACCGGTTCCGAGTCGAACGACGGCGCGGTGATCAGCCGCCGCGCCAGCGGCGACAAGCTCGACTTCTCGTCCCCCCTGCTGTTCCCCCGTTTCGCGCTGCTTGACCCGGCGACCACGCTGTCACTGCCGGCAAGACAAACGGCCAACGGCGTCGTCGACACCTTCGTGCACGTGCTCGAACAGTACCTGACCTACCCTGCCGGCGCGCCGGTGCAGGACCGCTTCGCCGAGGGCCTGCTGTTGACGCTCATCGAGACCGGCCCCGCGCTTTTGGCCAAGCCAGACGACCTGGCCTTGCGCGGCACCATGATGTGGTGCGCGACACTGGGGCTTAACCGGCTGATCGGCGTCGGCGTGCCGCACGACTGGGCCGCGCACATGATCGGCCACGCGGTGACCGCGCGCCTGGGCATCGACCACGGCAGGACGCTGGGCGCGCTCTACCCGGCCGTGCTCGCCGTCCAGCGCGGGGGCAAGCACGACAAGCTGCTGCAATACGGCGAGCGGGTGTGGGGCATCACCGGCGGCAGCGCCGATGAACGCGTGGGCGCGGCCATCGCCGCGACGGGCCGCTTCTTCGCTGAGCTTGGCGCGCCCGCGCACCTGGCAGACGACGGCATGCAGGCGGCGGACATCGCACCGGTTATCGCCAAGCTCGCCGAACATGGCCTCACCCGGCTGGGCGAGCGCGGCGACCTCGATGAGGCGCGCATCCGCCGGGTGCTCGAGATCGCGCTGTAAGCGGGTGACCGCCGGCCTGCGCCGGCGTATGCTTTTCTCATCACGCCCGCCGGAAGGAGCGCACGATGAGCACCGAGAGCGAAGAGACCCTGTTCCGCGCCGAGCGCCACGCCGCCTTGCTGCGCAGCGCCGACCCCGCCTTCGCGCGCTGGGCGGCGGGCAAGGGGCCGATCCGCCACGGCGAGCGCGTGCAGCTCGCGGTGCACGCGCTCGCCGCGCGCCTCGTCGCCGGGGGGCTCGCCGCCGACGTCGCCGCCGTCTACCGCCGCTTCGAGGCGGCCGACACCCTCGCCTCTGCCGGCATGTGGCTGGTCGCGCACATGACTTACGCGCGGCGGGTGCGGCTGGACGGCGCGCCGCTCGCTGCCGAGGACTTCAAGAGCGCCCCGGAAGGCCACACCGGCGGCTCGCTGAACATCGCCGTCGCCTACGCGGGCTACCTCGCGGCGAACGCCCTGAGCGGCCACACCCGCGCCTGGCTGATGGGACAAGGCCACTGCGTGGCCGGCGTCGACGCGCTGAACGTGCTCGCCGGCAACATGGGCGCCGCGCACGCCGCGCGCTACGACGTCAGCGACGCGGGGCTGAGCCGTCTGGCGCAGGACTTCTACTCGTACGAGACCGACCCGCACGGACGTCCAGCCTCTCCCTTGGGCAGCCACGTCAACGCGCACACTGCCGGCGCGCTGATCGAGGGCGGCTACCTCGGTTTTGCCGAACTGCAGTACGTGCACCTGCCGCTGCCGGGTGAGCGGCTGGTCGCCTTCCTGTCGGACGGCGCGTTCGAGGAGCAGCGCGGCAGCGACTGGATGGCGCGCTGGTGGCGGCCCGATGACTGCGGGCTGGCGGTGCCGGTGATGATCGCCAACGGCCGGCGCATCGACCAGAAGACCAGCATGGGCCGGACGGACGGCGTCGCCTGGTTCGACGCGCACCTGAGGCTCAACGGCTTCGCGCCGGTACTGATCGACGGGCGCGACCCGGCTGCCTACGCCTGCGCGGTCATAGACGCCGAGGAGAGATTGCAGGCGACCGCCGGCGCGCTCGCTGCCGGCCGCACCCGCCTGCCGGTGCCGCTGCCGTATGTAATCGCGGTCACCGACAAGGGCTGGGGCTTCCCCGGCGCGGGCACGCAGGCCGCGCACAACCTGCCGCTGCCCGCCAACCCGGCCACCGACGCCGACGCGCGCGCGCTCTTCAACGCGGGCGCTGCACTCCTCTGGCAAAGCCCTCAGGCGATCGAGGAGGCGCGCGCGGCGCTCGCCACCCACGAAACGCAGGGGCGGCCGCCCGAGCGTGACCATCCGCTCGCCAGGCGCGACGTACCCTGCCCCGCCTTGCCTCACACCCGCTTGCCGGCAGGCCCGCTCTCGCCGATGGACGCGATCGACCTGGCGTTCTGTGACATCGTCGACGCCAACCCTGGGCTTCGCGTGCGCGTGGGCAACCCCGACGAGATGCGCAGCAACAGGCTGTGCCGCACGCTCGACAAGTTGAAGCACCGCGTGCTCGCGCCTGAACCTGGCATCGCCGAAAGCCTTGACGGGGCGGTGATCACCGCGCTCAACGAGGAAGCGGTGGTGTGCGCGGCGATCGCCAACAAGGGCGGGCTCGCGCTGGTCGCCAGCTACGAGGCGTTCGCGGTCAAGATGCTCGGCGCGCTGCGCCAGGACATCATCTTCGCGCGCCACCTGCGCGAGGCCGGGCAGGCCACCGGTTGGCGCTCGCTGCCGGTGATCTCGACCTCACACACCTGGGAGAACGGCAAGAACGAGCAGTCGCACCAGGACCCGACGCTCGCCGAGGCGCTGTTGGGCGAGATGGCCGACAGTTGCCGCGTGCTGTACCCGGTCGACGCCGACAGCGCGGTCGCCGCGCTGCACGCCTGTTACGCGAGCAGCGGCCGTATCTACCACCTGGTCGTCCCCAAGCGCGTGCACGCACGCGTGCTGGACGCCGAGGCCGCGCGCGAGGCCGTCGCGCAAGGCTGGGCGGTGGTGCAAAGCGTGGGCGACGCGCCCAAGGCCTTGCAACTGATCGCGGTGGGTGCGCCGCAGCTACGCGAGTGCCTCGCCGCGTCCGCCGCGCTCTCCATGCAAGGCGTCGCGCACGAGGTGGTCGCGCTGATCGAGCCTGCCCGACTGCAGGACGGGCGGGATGACACCGAGCGCGCGTACTGCGTGCCGCCCGCGGCGCGCGAGGCGGCGTTCCCGGCCGGCGCGACGCGCGTGCTGTGCGGCCACACCCGCGCGCATACGCTGACCGGGCTCTTGTGGCCGATCGCGAACAGCGCCGGCGCCTGGCACGCGCTGGGCTACCTCAACGCGGGCGGCACCCTCGACGAGGCCGGCATGCTCGCGGCCAACCGTTGCGACAAGGCGGCCATCCTCGCAGCGCTGGGGCGCTCGCAAGACGGCGCGCCGCTTTGCTAGAATGTCGCCCCCTTAGCCGAGAGACCCCGCCATGAACGCGCACCGCTACCCAGACGCCGATATCGCCGCCATCTACCGCGTGATGCGCGAGCGGCGCGACATGCGCCACTTTACCGGCGCGCCGATGGAAGACGGGCAATTGGGCAGGCTGATCGACGCCGCGCTGCTCGCGCCCAGCGTCGGCTACATGCAACCGTGGCGCTTCGTGCGGGTGACGGACGCCCGCCTTCGCGAGGCGCTGCACTGCCATGTGAAGGAAGAATGCGCGCGCACCGCGGCGGCGATCCCCGAGCGCGCAGAAGAGGTGCGCCGGCTCAAGCTGGAAGGGATCCGCGAGTGCACCGAGCTGCTCTTGGTCGCCTTGCCGAACGCGCGCGAACAGTACGTGCTCGGCCGGCGCACACTGCCCGAGATGGACGTAGCGTCGGTCGCGTGCGCGATCCAGAACATGTGGCTCGCCGCGCGCGCCGAGGGGCTGGGCCTGGGGTGGGTGTCGATCTTCGACCCGGAGGTGGTCGGCGAAATGTTCGGGCTGCCCGCGGGCAGCGCGCCGGTCGCGCTCTTGTGCATCGGGCCGGTGCCCGAGTTCTACCCGGAGCCCATGCTCAAGAGCGCCGGCTGGGACAGCCCGCGCGCGCGCGAGGCGCTGGTGTTTGAAAACGGCTGGGGACAGGCGGGCGAATGAAGCCGCCCTTGCTTGGCTGAGGCGGGCGCGGCCGCCCGGAATCCGTGCGGCCGCGATGCGGCGTTAAAGACGGTTCAGGAATGCGCATGGCCCTCTGTGCACTGCGCTTCCCCAGCCGTTTTTGCCTTGTCTCGCGTCAGAGCGCGAGCTGGCGGGCACGCCCTTAGACGTGCGCGTACAGGAAGGCGTCGGCGGGGTAGCTGACGCTGTCCGCGCCGCAATGGGTCGCGAAGGTCACTTCCACGCGGCGTCCGGCCGGCGCGACTTTCAGCACTTCGTAGTGGCGTACCGCGCCGCAGTCCAGGTGTTCGCACACGCGGTAGCCCGCCTTCAGTTGGGCGATGGTCATCAGGGTTCCGGTTTTCTCGGTCATTTCGTTTGTCTTTCTTGTCATTGCTGCGTCCTCCCATGGCTCATGCGAGTGCCAGTGTGCCTGCCGAATGTGACGGCAATGCGACGGCGGGGCGGGCGCGATCCAAAAGTTGCGGCCAGCATCCTGCCAGCCGCGGTCTCGATTTGAAGGTTTGCGTGGACGAACGCAGTGTGGCGCGGGAACCAGCCCGGCCAGGGGAATCATCCGCTTGAAGACAGGGGGTAGAACCCCGTGAAGGAGCGCCGAAGGCGCGTGAGGATGAAGCGTGAACGTCAAAAAACCTGCAAGGCCGTGGTTTTTACAGCAAGAACGGCCGGCCGTCAAGCGCAAGGCTTGCGGCCGGCCGTGCCGGGTCAGCCGCCGGTGCCGCCGACCGTCAGCCCGCCGTCGATACGCAGGGTAGGCTGGCCGACGCCGACCGGCACGCTCTGCCCTTCCTTGCCGCACACGCCGACGCCGGTATCCAGCGCGAGGTCGTTGCCTATCATCCCCACGTACTTGAGCACTTCCGGGCCGTTGCCGATCAGCGTCGCACCCTTGACCGGGTAGGCGAGCTTGCCGTTCTCGATCTTCCACGCCTCGGACGCGGAGAACACGAACTTGCCGCTGGTGATGTCGACCTGGCCGCCACCGAAGTTGACCGCGTAGAGGCCATCCTTGACCGACGCGATGATCTCCTCGGGGTCGTGCGAGCCGGCATGCATATAGGTGTTGGTCATCCTCGGCATCGGGATGTGCGCGTACGACTCGCGCCGGCCGTTGCCGGTCGGCGCCATCCCCATCAAGCGCGCGTTCATCGCGTCCTGCATATAGCCCTTGAGGATGCCGTCCTCGATCAGCGTCGTCGTACGGGTGAGTTCGCCCTCGTCATCGACCGAAAGCGAGCCGCGCCGGCCTTGCAAGGTGCCGTCGTCGACGATGGTCACCCCCGGCGCGGCGACCCGCTCGCCGATGCGCCCGGCGAACGCGCTGGTGCCCTTGCGGTTGAAGTCGCCCTCCAGTCCGTGGCCGATCGCCTCGTGCAGCAGCACCCCCGGCCAACCTGCGCCGAGCACCACCGTCATCTGCCCGGCCGGCGCCGCCTGCGCGCGCAAATTGGTGGTCGCCTCGCGAACCGCGCGCTCGACGTAGCCGGTCACCACTTCGTCGGTGAAGTACGCGAGATCGAAACGGCCGCCGCCGCCGGCACCGGCCTGCTCGCGCCGGCCGTCTTCCTCGACGATCACCAGCACCGAAACCCGGGTCAACGGGCGCACGTCGGCCGCGCGCACGCCGTCGGCACGCGCGATATACACCACGTCGTACTCGGCGGCGACGCTCGCCATCACCTGGATGATGCGGGGGTCCATCGCGCGCGCGATTTTTTCGATGCGGTGCAGGAGCTCGACCTTGGCGGCCGCATCAAGCGCGTTGCCCGGGTCGCTCGCCGGGTAAAGCACGGTGCCGCGCGTGGGCCTGGGGGCACCGACTTGCAGCACGCCGCTGCCGTGGCCGATCGCGCGCACGGTGTCGGCCGCGCGCGTAAGCGACGCCGCGCTGATCTCGTCGGCGTACGCGAACGCCGTCTTGTCGCCGCTGACCGCACGCACGCCGACGCCCTGGTCGATGCTGAAGCTGCCGGCCTTGACGATGCCCTCCTCCAGGCTCCAGCCCTCGTTGCGGGTGCGCTGGAAGTAGAGGTCGGCGTAGTCGACGCCGGGCGCGGAGAGGCGCGCGAAAGTCGCCTCGAGCACCGCCTCGTCGACGCTGCCCGGTGCGAGTATCAGTTCCTGCGCCAGTTGTTCGTGTTGTGGGTTCATGGTTTCCTTGGATTCTCAAAAGACGCGGTGATCCAGCGCCGGCAACCGGGCACGCACCGAAGAGAGCCGCGCCGGGTCAAGTTCGGCGACCACGACGCCCTCGCCCTCGGGCAGGCAGGCCTCGATACGGCCCCAGGGGTCAATGATCATGCTGTGACCCCAGGTGCGCCGGCCGTTTTCGTGCAAGCCCCCCTGCGCGCTGGCGACAACGTAACACTGGTTCTCGATCGCGCGTGCGCGCAGGAGCACCTCCCAGTGTGCCTCGCCGGTAATCGCGGTGAATGCAGCCGGCAACACCAGCACGTCGAACGGCGCTAGCGAGCGGAAGAGCTCGGCAAAGCGCAGATCGTAGCAGACGCCGAGCGCGACCTGCGCGCCGGGCATCCCGAAACTCGCGGGGGCATCGCCCGGCAGGATGGTGTCCGCCTCGGCGTAACGCTCGCCCAAGCCGGAGAAGCCGAACAAATGCACCTTGTCGTAGCGGCACGCCTCGCGCCCGTCAGGCGCGTAGACGAGCGTGCTGTTGTAGACCTTGCCCGGCTCGGGCGAGAGAAGCGGCAGGGTGCCGGCGACCAGCCAGATGCGGTGCTCGCGCGCCAGTTCGGCCAGCGCGCGCTGCAAGTGGCCGTCGCCGTGCGCCTCGGCGACACCCAGCTTGTCGGTGTCGCGCTGCCCCATCAGGCAGAAATACTCGGGCAGCACGACCAGGCGCGCGCCAGTTGCCGCGGCTTCTGCCACCAGCGCCTGCGCCCGAGCGAGGTTCCCGTCCACCGAGGTGGTCGACACCATCTGCACCGCGGCGACCTTCAAGCGATCCATCCCCCCTCCTTTTGCCATGGCCGTCATTTGGGCCTTGCCAGCGCCGACTCGACCCGCTCGACTCTGGGGTCCGCGATCGGCCCGCTGACCTTGTAGACACTGCGGAACACCTTGTCGAACGGATTGCCGAGGATGGTCTCGGCCGCCAGCGTCGCGATCCCGGCAATCGGGTTGAGCATCGCCGCGCCCGCCGCCAGCGCGACGCCCTGGCTGAGCCTCGGCGTCACCGTCACCGTCAAGGCCTGCGTGTCGGTCTTGAGGTTGACCTTGCCCGCGATCGCCACCGTCGCCGGCACGCTTTTCAGTTGCAGGCTTTCCGTCGCGAACACCCCGTCGTTCACCGCGATATTGCCCTTGATGCTGTCAAACGCAAAGCCCCTGTCAAACACGCCGGCAAAATCGAGCCTCAACAACTTGCCGACCGACTGCAACGACAACACCGACAACAGGCGCGCGACGCTCGGGTCGTAACCGGCGAAACGCCCGTCCTTCACGTCCAGCCGCAGGTTGCCGCTGAGCTTCTCGACCGAAAAGTCGCCGAGCGCCCCCGGCCAGCCAAGCTCGCCGGTCAGCGCGCCCTGCCCGCCGCTGACCGCGCCGGGCATGCCGAAGCGGGTCAGCAGCGCGCCGATATCGGCCGAGCGCACCGCCAGCGCAAAACGTCCGGCGTCAGGAGCAAGACCGGTACCGGTCAGCTCGATCGCACCGGCCGGCGACACCAGCGAGGCCGAACCCAGCCGCAACTGGCCAGAGAGCGCGCTCAGGCGCGCGTTCAGGCGCCCCAGATCGAGCTGCTTGTAGTAGACGTTGGCGATCTTCACGTCGACCAGCCGGACCAGCTGCGCCGGCAGCCTGGCGGGCGTAGCCCCCGCGCCGCCCAGCTCGGGCAGCGGCAGCTTGAGGCGGTCCAGGTCGAGTTGCAGCGCGGCGGCCTGCGCGTCATAGCGGTAGCGGCCAGCCAGCAGGGCGCTGTCCACGTCGCCGTGCGCGCCGTGCGCATCGACCAGCGTGGAAAAATCTACTGCGCCCAGCGGCTTGCCGCCGGCAACAATGTTGGCCGTCCTCACGTCGACGCTGACCGGCCAAGGTGGCAGGCTAGGCCCTGCGTGCGAAGCAGCACCGCCTGCGCCGCCCAACCGCGCCAGCCACGCGCTGGCGTCGAGGGCGGGCGCGGCAACGCCGACGGCGAGCCCGTGCGCGGGCAAGGCTGGCGGAGCGCGGCCGACGCCGACGCTGGCGCCCTTCAAATCGCCGCGCCCGTCAAGCCGGACCACGCCTGCGGCGTGCCCTTCCAGTGACCAGTCGATTTCCAGGTCCTCGCGCACCGGCTTGATCGACAACGCAAGCGGCCAGCGCGCGTCGGCGGCCTTGAAGGCGGGGGGTGGCACGTCGATGCGGGTGCCGGTCAGCGGACTTTTCGCCAGGAGCGAGACCAGGTCGCCGTCTTTCAGCGTGAAGTCGATGTCGATCGGGCTAACACCCCCCACGAAACGCTCGAGCGGCGGGAGGTAGTAGCCGACCAGGCGCCGGGTGTCGGCCTCGCCGCGGATGGCAAAACGCGACACGCCGTCCGGCGTGCTCCGGGCGCTCAGCCGCTGCGCCGCGCCGAACACCTCGGCCGACATGCCGGCGATGTCGACGCCGTACTCGGTAAAAACGAGCTCGCCCTTCGCGCGCGTCACCGGCGGGATCGGCAGGCCGGTAAAACGCAAGTCGTTCCCTGCGAGCGCGAGCGTCCCCTTCACGCGGGTGTTCTCGGGCGCCTCCAGCGGGATGTCGAGTTTGAGGCCGAGCTTCGCCTGCCCGGTGGCGGAAATCTCGCCAAGGAAACCGTCCAGATAGCCGTTAACCGGGCTCTTCACCGTATACGCGAGCATGGTGGACAGCGGCGCGTCGACCCGCCCCGCGATGTCGAGGCGCGCGTCCTGCGTAGCAAGGTCGGGCAGACGCACCACCACGTCGGCAAGCGCCGCGCCCGCGCTTTGCGCGCTTTTCGCGCGCACCGTCACGTTGTCGTTCAAGAGTTCGAGCCGCCCGTCTATCTTGCCGATCGCCGGCCAGTCAGGCTCGAAGCGCAAGGCGCCGTCGACGATCTTCGCGTTTAGCGCGAAGCGGCCGCCCTCGCCCTTGGCAAACGGGAAGGCGTTCAGGTCGCCCTGCAGCACCGCCTCGACCTCACGCCCCTGTCCGCCAAGCAGCGCTTCGCGCAACCAGAGCAGGGTCTCCTCGCCCAATTCGCGTGGCAGGTAGCGCTCGACACGGGTCAACGCAACCTCAGGCACGCGCGCCTTGAAGTCGGCCAGCAGCGCGCCGCCGGACTGCACGCCCAGCGTGCCGCCGACCTCGCCCTCGAAGTCGCCGGTGACCAGTTTCAGGCCAGGTAACTTCACTTGCCAGGCGTTGCCTTGCTTTTGCCAGCTCACCTCGCCGTCGGCGCGCAACAGCTGCCACGGCCGCTCGAAGATTTCCGGCGCGCTGACCGTCACGTCGCGGCCGGCGAGCACCACCGAGCCGCCTTGATCGCTGAACGCAACGCGGCCGGAGAAGCCGCCGGCCACACCGGGTAAGGCACCGACCGTGTGCCAGCCAAGGTCGCTGAACCGCCCGCTGACCCGGTAGCCTTGCGGCGCGGACGGTTTACCCTGCCAGTACGCGGCAAGCTCGCTCAGGTTGCCGGTCAGCGCCGCGGTCGACCAGGGTTTCTCCGGCAGCAAGCGCGCCGCGATCAGCACCGGCAACAGGGGCGCAAGGTCGAGCCCGCTCGCGCTGGCCTCGCCGCCCTGCGTCCCCCAGCGTGCGCTCAGCCGGCTGTTCTCGAACAATGGGCCGCGCGAGGTGGTGAGATAGAGCTGGTCGGCGGCGAGCACATGTTCGCCGTTCCCCTCCAGCCGGTAGTCGATGCGCCCGGCCACCTTGGGCAGGGCAAGCTGTTCTCCCCCCTGCCCCGCCAGCGCCGCCTGTTCGAGCAGGGCGGTGCCGGCCAGCACGGTCAGCTCGCCGCCGGCAAACGCTGCGCGCATGTCAACGCTGGCGCGCCCGCGCCTGGCCAGCGGCAACTCGGGCGCGTAGCGCTCCCACCAGCCGAAGCGGCCGTCGCGCGCGACCAGCTGCGCGTCGCCCATCCATTCGCGCCAGCGCGAGAGCTCGTCGCCGCGCCAGCTAAGGGTGAACAGGAAGCTGCCGAGAAAACGGCTGTCGGGGCGGCCTTCCAGGCGCAGCCGGTGGCCAAGCAGGGTGTCCTTGAGGGTCAACCGGGTGTCCGACACCGTCAGCGGGCCGACGCCGACCTGCAGGTCGTGCCAGGCGAGCCGCTTGGCATCGACGACGATGGACGGCTGGGCGATCAGCCAGTTGACGACGCGCTCGCCCTCGCCCTTGCCGCCTTCGCCCGAGAGCGGGATGCCGTTGAGGCTCAACTTGCCGTCGCGCGCGCGCGTCAGCGCAAGCTCCAGCCCCTGCACGCGGATGCTGGCAAAGCGCGGCTGCCAGTGCCACAGCGACGACCACGAAGGCGTCAACGCCACCTCACCCACGCGCAGGTCGCTGCCGTCGGCGTTGCGGATGCGGATGTCACCGACGGCAAGCGTGGGCTCCAGCGCCTGCCAGCTCGCCGAGAGAGTGCCGATGGTGAGCGGCCGGCCGATCAGCGCGCCCAGCTCGGCGGCGAGCCTCGCCTTCACCTCGGGCAACCTTGGTTGCAGCCAGAAGTTCCACGCGAGCGTCAGCGCGAGCGCGACGAGCACCCACAGCGCGGCGAACGCGAGCAAGGCGCGGCCGCCCCAGCGCAATAGCGCGGACAGCGGCAGGGCGCCGAATGCGGCACGCAAACGCTTGAGCGGCGTCGCGGGCGTGGGGTTAGAATGCTCGGTCACGATCTTGTCATCACTTGGGGTCCGTATTATATGCCAGAGACGGCCATCGCCGGCGCCCGCCGCTTCAGCTTCTATCTGGAACGACTTTTTCAGGCTAGACCCGAGCGCCTCGCCGAGCTCGAGGCTCACCTGCAACAGCCGTTCACGCCCGAAGAAATGGCCGCCTTCGCCAGCTGGGACACGCTGGATGGTGCGGACGCGCTGATCGGGGCGCTGCGCCGGCTGCGCCAGGCGGTAATGGCGCGCCTGATCGCGCGCGACCTCGCCGGCCTCGCCCCGCTGGACGAGGTGGTGACCACCATCAGCCAGCTGGCCGACTTTTCCATCGTGCGCGCCGAGGCCGCCGCGCGCGCGTCCCTGGCGCGCTACGGCACGCCGACCGGCGAGGACAGTGGCGATGCGCAACAGCTGATCGTCGTCACGATGGGCAAGCTGGGCGGCTTCGAGCTGAACGTCTCGTCCGACATCGACCTGATCTTCGTCTACCCCGAGGACGGCGAGACCACCGGCGCGCGCGTCACCTCCAACCACGAGTACTTCACGCGGCTGGGCAAGGAGATCATACGCATCATCAGCGAGACCACCGCCGACGGACTGGTATTCCGCGTCGACATGCGCCTGCGCCCCTACGGCGACTCGGGCCCGCTGGTGATGAGTTTTGCCGCGCTGGAAAACTACCTGCTCACCCAGGGCCGCGAGTGGGAGCGCTACGCGTGGATCAAGGGCCGCGCCGTCACCGGCGACGCGGCGGGGCTCGCCGAGCTGGTGCGCCCCTTCGTTTACCGCAAATACCTCGACTACGGCGCGTACGGCGCGATGCGCGAACTGCACGCGCAGATCCGCCGCGAGGTCGCCCGCCGCGACATGGCGGCCAATATCAAGCTGGGGCCGGGCGGCATCCGCGAGGTCGAGTTCATCGCGCAGGTGTTCCAGCTGATCCGCGGCGGCCGCGAGAAGCGGCTGCAGCTCAAGGGCACCCGCGAGACGCTCGCCGCCCTCAAGGCGATGCACCTGATGGAAGACGACGCGGTGTCCGAGCTCGAAGCCGCCTACGACTACCTGCGCCGCCTCGAGCACCGGCTGCAGTATGTTGACGACGCGCAGACGCAAACACTGCCCGAGACCGAAGACGCACGGCGCGCCATCGCGCACAGCATGGGCGCGGAGGGCTGGGACGCCTTCATGGCCGCGCTCAACGTGCACCGCCGCCACGTGACGCGCCACTTCGAGCAGGTGTTCTTCCTGCCGACCGAGAACGCGCCCGCACACCCGCTTGCCGGTCTGTGGCGCGACATCCGGGAAAACGGCGAGACCGACCCAGCCCCTGCGCTTGCGCGCCTGGGCTACGAGGACGCCGCGGCCGTCGCCCGCCAGCTCGCCGCCCTGGCCGGCAGCCAGCGCTACCGCCAGCTACCGGCCACCAGCCAGCACAAGTTCGACGCGCTGCTGCCGCCGCTGATCGAGGTCGCCGGCGGCCTCGCGCAGCCGGACGCGACGCTCTCGCGCATCCTCGCGCTCCTGGAGGCGGTCAGCCGGCGCGCGTCCTACCTCGCGCTGCTCACCGAGTACCCCCAGACGCTGCAAAGGCTCGCGCAGCTGTGCTCGGCGAGCAGCTGGGTGTCGGGCTACCTGATGCGCCACCCCATCCTGCTTGACGAGCTGCTCGACGCGCGCGTGCTCTACGCGAGCCCCGACTGGGACAGGCTCGCGCATGAACTCGACGCCGGCATGCAGGAGAACGCAGGCGACGCCGAGGCGCAGATGGATACGCTGCGCCACTTCCAGCACGCGCAGGTGTTCCGCCTGGTCGCGCAGGACATCGCCGGGATGTGGACGCTGGAAGCGCTGTCGGACGAACTGTCGCGCCTGGCCGACGTCACCCTGGCCGCGACACTCAAGTACGCGTGGCTGGACATCCGTAGCCGGCACACCGACACCCCGCGCTTCGCCATCGTCGGCTACGGCAAGCTCGGCGGCAAGGAACTGGGCTACGCGTCTGACCTCGACCTGATCTTCCTCTACGACGACGTGCACGCCGACGCGCCGGAACTCTACGCGCGGCTCGCGCGCAAGATGACCACCTGGCTGACCAGCACCACCAGCGCGGGCGTCCTGTACGACATCGACCTGAGGCTGCGCCCGAACGGACAAAGCGGGCTGCTGGTGAGCACCGTCGACGCGTTCGAGCATTACCAGCAAAGCGAGGCCTGGGTGTGGGAGCACCAGGCGCTGACCCGCGCGCGCTTTGTCGCCGGCGACGAAACCATCGGCGCAAGTTTCGAGGCGATCCGCCGCGCGGTGCTGTGCCAGCGCCGCGTGCCCGAAGCGCTGGCCGCCGAAGTGGTCGCGATGCGCGCGCGCATGCGCGAGAGCCACCCGGCGGTGGACAGCGACGTGAAGAACGCCACGGGCGGCATCATCGACGCCGAGTTCATCGTCCAGTACCTGATCCTCGCCCACGCGCACAAGCTCCCCGCGCTGACCGCGAACACCGGCACCATCGCGCTGCTGGCCGTCGCGGCCCAGGCAGGGCTGATAGCCCCCACGCTCGCCGCCGACGCCCAGGCCGCCTACCGCCACTTCCGGCGCCTGCAGCACGCCTCGCGCCTCGCCGAAGTGCGCGCGGTTGAGGTCGACGACGCCCTGCGCGCGCACTACCGGCAGGTCGCGGCGCTGTGGGACACGCTGTTTGCCGGGACCGGTGCGCCGCAAACCTGATTCGGCCTGTATAATCGCATGGTATATCGCCCACCTCAGGAGCAAGACGATGTCGATGGCTGACCGTGACGGCTGGATCTGGTACGACGGCAAACTGGTGCCGTGGCGCGAGGCGACCACGCATGTACTCACGCATACGCTGCACTACGGCATGGGCGTGTTCGAGGGCGTGCGCGCGTACGAGACGGCCAAGGGGCCGGCGATCTTCCGCCTGGCCGACCACACCGACCGCCTGCTGCGCTCGGCGCACATCCTCGGCATCGACATCCCGTTTGGCCGCGACGCGATCAACGACGCGCACCTGGCCGTCGTGCGCGAGAACGGCCTCAAGTCCTGCTACTTCCGGCCGATGGCGTTCTACGGCTCGGGCAAGCTGGGCGTCGCGCCGCCGGCAAACGACGTGCACCTGATCGTCGCCGCCTGGCCGTGGGGCGCCTACCTTGGCGAGGAAGGCCTGGAGACGGGCATCCGCGTGAAGACCAGCTCGTTCGCCCGCCACCATGTCAACGTGACCATGTGCAAGGCGAAGGCCAACGGCAACTACATGAATTCCATACTCGCCAACCAGGAGGCGACGCGCGACGGCTACGACGAGGCGCTGCTCCTGGACGTCGACGGCTTCGTCGCCGAAGGCTCGGGCGAGAACGTCTTCCTCGTGCGCCGCGGCAAGCTCTACACGCCGGACCTCACCTCCGCGCTCGAGGGCATCACCCGCGACACCGTGCTGGCCATCGCCGCCGAAATGGGCCTCGAACTGGTCGAGAAACGCATCACCCGCGACGAGGTGTACAGCGCGGACGAGGCGTTCTTCACCGGCACCGCCGCCGAGATCACGCCGATCCGCGAGCTGGACAACCGAGTGATCGGCGCGGGTAGCCGCGGCCCGGTCACCACAGAGATCCAGCGCCGCTACTTCGCGATCGTCAAGGGCGAGGACGCGCGCTACGCGCACTGGCTGACCTTGGTCGGCTGAGGCCGCCGGCGCTATACTCGGCCCCTTGCGCGGCAGAACAACCACAACCAACGCAACAAAGAACCATCATGGAACTGACCGAAAACACCCAACGCGTGATCGAAGTGACGGCCAAGGACCTGCCGCTGGCCTGCCCGATGCCCGACATGGTCAAATGGAACGCGCACCCGCGCGTCTTCCTGCCGATCGTGAAACTCGGCGGCGAGGCCCGCTGCCCTTACTGCGGCACCCTTTACAAACTGACCGGCCCGGTCGGCCACCACCACTGACAGGCGGCCCGTACCGGCTGGCGAAGGTGCGCTTGCCGCACCTTTTTTGCTTGACCACTCTATGAAGAAAATCCTGGTGATCGGCCCCTCGTGGGTCGGCGACGGCGTGATGGCGCAACCGCTGTACCGCCGCCTGATCGAGCGCAACCCCGGCGCCGAAGTGCATGTATTCGCGCCGGCGTGGACGCGCCCCTTGCTCGAGCGCATGCCCGAGGTGACCGCCTCCCACCTCAACCCCTTCGGCCACGGCGCCCTGAGGCTCGCCGAGCGCTGGCGCGTCGCGCGCAAGCTCGCCGCACAGGACTTCGACCAGGCGGTGGTGTTGCCCGGCTCGCTCAAGGCCGCGCTGATCCCGGCCTTAGCCGGCATCCCCAAGCGCACCGGTTTCACCGGCGAGATGCGCTACGGCCTGATCAACGACATGCGCGAGCTGGACGAGGACGCGCTGCCGCGCATGGTCGAGCGCTTCTGCGCGCTGGCCGAGGCGCCGGGCACAGCACCCGCCGCGCCCATTCCCTACCCCGCCTTGCACGCCAACAGTGAAGCCGGCGCCAAAGTCGCCGCCCGTCTGGGGCTTGACGCGCAAAAGCCCGCCGTCGCGCTGTGCCCGGGTGCCGAGTACGGCCCGGCCAAGCGCTGGCCCTCCCGGCACTTTGCCGCGCTCGCGCGCGCGTTTGCCGACGCGGGCTGGCAGGCCTGGCTGTTCGGCTCGGACAAGGACGCGGCAATCGGCGAGGAGATCGCCACGCTGTCGGGCGGCGCGGCGCACAACCTGTGCGGCGCGACCTCGCTGGCCGACGCGATCGACCTGATGGGGCGCATCGACCTCGCCGTCTGCAACGACTCGGGGCTGATGCACGTCGCAGCGGCCCTGGGCAAGCCGCTGGTCGCCCTGTACGGCTCGTCGAGCCCCGACTTCACCCCGCCGCTCACCGACAAGGCACGCATCGTCTCGCTGAACCTCGAGTGCAGCCCGTGCTTCGAGCGCAACTGCCCGCTGGGCCACACCGACTGCCTGCAAAAGCTCATGCCCCAGCAGGTATGGGACGCCGCCTTGCAACTGATCGCCCGCCACCCGCCCACCACCACGCCCGCACCATGAGCCTGACCCTGCCAGAAGACAACACCCGGCGGATGGAACTTGTCCGCATCGCCGCCCGCCTGTTCCGCGACCAGGGCTACGAGCGCACCACCGTGCGCGACATCGGCACCGCCGCCGGCATGCAGTCCGGCAGCCTGTTCTACCATTTCCGCACCAAGGAGGAGATCCTGGTCGCGGTGATGGCGCTGGGCATCACCCGCACCACCGAACAGCTGGCCGCCGCACTTGCACGCGAAAACAAACCGCTCGAACGGGTGCGCGCGCTCTTTCACGTGCACCTCAATTCGCTGCTCGGCGAGAACCAGGCCGCGCTCGAGGTGATGCTCTACGAGTGGCGCAGCGTGTCGTCAGAGTCCCGCCCCGGCCTCATCGTGCTGCGCGACCGCTACGAGGCGCTGTGGCAGCAGGTGCTCGACGAGGCGGCCGCCGCCGGCCTCGTCAAGGCCAATACCCGCCTGCTCAGGCGCACGCTGCTGGGCAGCCTGCACTGGACGGTACAGTGGTACAACCGATCAGGCACGCTGGGCGTCGCCGAGCTGGCCGACCAGATCATGGCGCTGACGCTGAAAGACTGACGCCGGCGCAATGAAAAACGGCCCCTTCCGGGGCCGTTTTTCATTGCGCCGTATCGGCTTACTTGGCCTTGCCACCGGCCAACTCGATCACCAGCGGGGTCAGCACGCGGCTGAAGTCGCGCGCGCGCTGTTCGACACGGTTCGGGAACACGCGCTTGAGGTTGGCGACGTTGTCGACGTCCGGGCGGTGCCAGCTCATGCCGTCCTTGATCGCCTTGTTGGTGGTCTGCTCATAGCCATCCTTGTCGCCGATCTCCCAGTTGGTCGCCTCGACCGCGAGCACCGGCACGCCGGCCTCGTCGAATACTTCCTGGTCCGAGCAGCAGCCGGTACCCTTCGGGTATTCCTTGTTGAGGCCCGGGTTGGTGCTGGCCTGAACCCCCAGTTTCTTGGCGATTGCCAGCGCACGGTCGCGCGCGTGGCCGGCCTTGGCGTCCTTGGCGACGGTGTTCTTGCCGGCGTGGAAGTACATCTTGTCGCCGGTGATCAGGCTGTCCATATTGACCATCGCGACCAGATTGCCGCGCTCGGTGTCGGTCATGCGCGCGACGTAGTCCTTGGCGCCCAAGAGGCCCAGCTCCTCGGCGCCGAAGCCGACGAACTTGATCGTATGCTTGGTCTTCACGGATTTGAGCTGGTCTGCCAGTTCGAGCAGCATGCCGACGCCGGACGCGTTGTCGTCCAGCCCCTCGAGGCCCGCACCGCCGATCTTGCCGATGTCGCCGTCTTTCTTCGGCGTGCGCGAGTCGAAGTGCGCGCCGACGATCACCACCTTGTCGTCCTTGCCCGGCTTGGTCGCGATCACGTTGAGCGACTTCACCTCGCGCTTTTCCTTCTGCTTGTCGGCCTTCTCGTATTCGAACGAGGAAGTGAACGGCTGCTCGACCACCTGATAGCCCATCGCGCGGAACTTGCCGGCCAGATAGTCGGCGACGGCCTTCTCCTGCGCGGTGCCGGCCATGCGGCCCTTGAACGCGGTCGCGACGTGGACCATCTCGCGCGCGGCTACCTCACCGTGCGGCGCGGCCTGCGCGACGGCGGAGAAACCCAGCGCGAGGGCGAAGGCGGACAACTTGAACAGATTGCGTGGCATGCTTGTGGCTCCTAGTAAGGCGCTTGGCCTAATCGACAAAACATGTGCATATACTAATTTTGATTGGATGGCTTTCATGTGACCTGCGTCAAGCAATCCGCCAGTCATCAGTTTCACAGCATAGCCAGATCCTATCGTCCGATTGCGGCGTTTAAACACCGAGCAGGGCGCGAACTGGTAGAATCGGCGACATCCCACGTCAGACAGGACTTTGCACCATGAGCGAAACCCGCCACAGCCCGTTGCTGATCCTCGGTTCCGGCCCGGCCGGCTACACCGCCGCCGTCTACGCCGCGCGCGCCAACCTCAAGCCGGTGCTGATCACCGGCATGGCACAGGGCGGCCAGCTGATGACGACGACCGAGGTCGACAACTGGCCGGCCGACGCCGACGGCGTGATGGGACCCGAGCTGATGCAGCGCTTCTTGCAGCACGCCGAGCGCTTCGGCACCGAAATGCTGTTCGACCAGATCCACCGCGTAGAGCTGGGCCAGAAACCGTTCCGCCTGATCGGCGACATGGGCACCTATAGCTGCGACGCGCTGATCGTCGCCACCGGCGCGTCCGCCCAGTACCTTGGCCTGCCGTCCGAAGAAGCCTTCATGGGCAAGGGCGTGTCCGCCTGCGCGACCTGCGACGGCTTCTTCTACCGCGGCCAGGACGTCGCCGTGGTCGGCGGCGGCAATACCGCGGTCGAAGAGGCGCTGTACCTGGCCAATATCGCCCGCCACGTCACGCTGATCCACCGCCGCGACACCTTCCGCGCCGAGAAGATCATGGTCGACAAGCTGATGGCACGCGTCGCCGAAGGCAAGATCACGCTGAAACTCGACGCCCAGCTCGACGAAGTGCTCGGCGACGCCTCCGGCGTGACCGGCGCGCGCCTGCGCTTCAACGACGGCACCCTGGAAGAGATCGCGCTGATGGGCGTGTTCATCGCGATCGGCCACAAGCCGAACACCGACATCTTCAAGGGCCAGCTCGAGATGGACGCGACCGGCTACCTGATCACCCGCGGCGGCCGCGACGGCAACGCGACGGCGACCAGCATCGAAGGCGTGTTCGCCGCCGGCGACGTGCAGGACCATATCTACCGCCAGGCGGTCACCAGCGCGGCCTCCGGCTGCCAGGCCGCGCTCGACGCCGAGCGCTACCTTGACGCCCTGAAGTGAAAGCGCACCGCGCACAACTGAAGGCGCTGAAAAAACAGCTGGAGCCCAAAGCTCCGGCTGTTTTGCCGTCGGCGCCCGCCCCCGTGCCGGAGCCCGACTTTGCCGCGCTCCACGCCGACGTGCGCCCGCTCAAGGACAGCCAGCGCGCCTACCCGGCACGCCCGGCGCCGCCGCACTGGCCGCGCCGCGCGGGGACAGAGCCGAGCAGCGGCGCCCTGCCCGACGCGGCGATCGTCCAGCAGATGAGCGGCTGGTTAGACCGCGGCGACGAGCCGGACACCCACCTCGCCTCGGGCGTCGCGCGTGCCACCCTCAAACGACTTGTCGCCGGCCACTTCCCGGTCGTCGCGACGCTGGACCTGCACGGCATGGACCGTTATGCGGCGCACGGCGCGCTCGCGCTGTTCCTGCACCGCGCGCGCAGCCGCGGCGCCTGCGTGCGCGTCGTGCACGGCATGGGCTACGGCTCGCGCGGCGAACCGGTGCTGCCGCGCATGGTGCGCCGCTGGCTCGCCTGCCATCCGCATGTGCTCGCGTTCACCCCGGCACCGGCCGCCTCCGGCGGCCAGGGCGCCTTGCTGGTGCTGTTGCGCCGCGCGGCGCCCCCTTCCACCGACTATGCTTGAAAGCAACGGGTATATACAATGTCATCAATGGAAAACGTAAAACAGGCTGAAGTCATCGCAGGCGCACCGCTCGCGGAGGGCGGCACCTGCCCCGATTTCGAGCTGGCCGCCACCTCCGGCACCACCTTCAACCCGGCGACCGCGGCGAAGCCGCTGGTGCTCTACTTCTACCCGAAAGACAACACGCCAGGCTGCAGCAACGAGGCGGCCGCCTTCCGCGACCTCTTTGCCGCCTTCTCTGGCGCCGGCGCGACCGTGGTCGGCCTCTCGCGCGACAGCCTCAAGTCGCACGAGAATTTCAAGGCGAAGTTCACCCTGCCCTTCGAGCTTGCGTCCGACCCGGACGAAGTCGCCTGCCAGGCCTTCGACGTGATCCGCCAGAAGAACATGTACGGCAAACAGGTGCGCGGCATCGAGCGCAGCACCTTTGTCATCGGGGAGAACGGCCGAGTGCTGCGCGCCTGGCGCAAGGTGAAGGTCGACGGCCACGCCCAGGAGGTGCTTGCCTACCTGCAGTCGCTGTAAACGCAAGAAACCGGGCGCCGCGCCCGCGGCGCCGCCAACCGAGGGGAAAGTCTCATGGCCACGCGCAAGAAGTCCCGTCCCGACAAGTTGTTCGTCCTCGACACCAACGTGCTGCTGCACGACCCGACCTGTCTGTTCCACTTCGCCGAGCACGACGTCTTCATCCCCATCATCACGCTCGAAGAGCTGGACATGCACAAGACCGGCATGTCCGAGGTCGCGCGCAACGCCCGCCAGACCAGCCGCTTCATCGACGAGATCCTCAAGTCTTCCCCCGCCCGCATCGAATCCGGCATCCCGCTCGCTCCGGCCAGCCACGAGCAGGCGAGCGGCCGGCTGATCCTGCAGACGCAGGCGATCCACAGCGTGCTGCCCGGCTCGATGCCGGTGGGCAAGGCCGACAACCAGATCCTCGGCATCGTGATGGCGCTCAAGGAACTGCACCCCGATCGCGGCGTGATCCTGGTGTCCAAAGACATCAATATGCGCATCAAGGCGCGCGCGCTCGGGCTCGACGCCGAAGACTACTTCAACGACAAGGTGCTCGAGGACACCGACCTGCTGTACTCGGGCGCGCGCGAGCTGGACGAGGCGTTCTGGGAGCGCAACGGCCGCGAGATCGAGTCGTGGGCCGAGCACGGCCGCAACCACTACCGCATCGAGGGGCCGGACGTCCCCGCGCTTTATCTCAACCAGCTGTTGTGGCAGGAAGGCGCCAGCCCGCTGACGGTCAGGGTCGTCGCCCAGCAGGGCCGGCAGGCGACCTTGCAGACGCTGAAGGACTACGGCCACGCCAAGAACAACGTGTTCGGCATCACCGCGCGCAACCGCGAGCAGAATTTCGCGCTGAACCTGCTGCTCGACCCCGAGGTCGACTTCGTGTCGCTATTGGGCCAGGCCGGCACCGGCAAGACGCTGCTGACGCTGGCGGCCGGCCTCTCGCAGGTACTGGAGAGCAAGCGCTACAACGAGATCATCATGACCCGGGTGACCATCCCGGTCGGCGAGGACATCGGCTTCTTGCCGGGCACCGAGGAAGAGAAGATGGCGCCGTGGATGGGCGCGCTCGAGGACAACCTCGAGGTGCTGGGCAAGAGCGAGGACGACGGCGGCGACTGGGGGCGCGCGGCAACCGGCGACTTCCTGCGCTCGCGCATCCGCGTGAAGAGCCTGAACTTCATGCGCGGGCGCACCTTCCAGGACAAGTTCCTGATCATCGACGAGGCGCAGAACCTCACGCCCAAGCAGATGAAGACGCTGATCACCCGCGCCGGCCCCGGCACCAAGGTGGTGTGCCTGGGCAATATCGCGCAGATCGACACGCCGTATCTGAGCGAAGGCAGCTCGGGACTCACCTACGTGGTCGACCGCTTCAAGGGCTGGGCGCACGGCGGCCACATCACCCTGCAACGCGGCGAGCGCTCGCGCCTCGCCGACTTCGCGGCGGACGCCCTGTGACGCGCAAGCTCGAACTCGTGCAACAGGCTGCAGCCGGCACTGCCCGGCCGCAGCCGCTCCTTTTCGTGCATGGCGCGTTTTGCGCGGCGTGGTGCTGGCAGCGCCACTTCATGCCGTGGTTCGCCGCGCACGGTTTCGACTGCTACGCGCTGAGCCTGTCCGGCCACGGCGCAAGCGAGGGGCGCGACTGGCTGGACGCGGCAAGCATCGACGACTACATGGCGGACGTCGCAGCCACGCTGCCACGCCTGCCCGCGTTGCCGGTCCTTATCGCGCACTCGATGGGCGGCTACGTCGCGCAGCAGCTGATCCGCCGCCATGCGCTGCCCGGCCTTGCGCTGCTCGCGCCGGTACCGCCTGCCGGGCTGGCCGGATCGACGCTGCGCCTGGCCTCGGAGGCGCCGGCGCTGCTCGCCGCGCTTAACCGCTTCCAGGGTTCGGCGGGGCGCACCGATGCCGATGCCGAGGCGTCGCTGCGCGAACTGCTGTTTTCGCCGGACACGGCGGTCGAGGACATGCGGCTGATGGCCGAGCGCGCGCAGCACGAAAGCACCCGCGCCATCATCGACATGCAGTGCTGGGCGCCGTGGCTGCAGTGGCCGGACACCTGCAGCGCACCGCCGCCCACGCTGGTGCTCGGCGGCGGGCTCGACCGCATCGTCGCGCCACAGGACATCGCCGACACCGCACGGGCACTCGGCGGCACGGCGGAAATACTGCCCGGTGCCGGACACATGCTGATGCTGGACGCGGGCTGGGAGGCCGCCTGCCAGCGCATCTTCAACTGGCTCGAGGTAACCCTTCCCGCTACGGCCGCCGGTCACGGTGACGCTGGCGCCAGCGCCAGGGCGGCTCGGCCGCCGGATCTACCCACAGCCCTCGCCGTGCCTGCCTAGCGGCCACCTCAGCCTGCCGGTAACGCCGGTAGTCGGCCGCCGGCTGCTCCGCCTGCGCATAGCGCCGGTAATGCCACGCCCAGCCCTCGCCGAGCAGTGCCAGCGCGACGTCTTCGCCCGCCACTTCCAGCGACCCTAGTTCGCGCCCGTAAGCGTCGGTCGACGCCTTGCGCCAGACGATCGCCCCGCTTCGGACCAGCCGCAACAGCACGTCGCGGGCGGCCGGGCCGCCCGCCTGCGCAAGCTCCGGCGCGTCGACAAACTGCAGCCGCGCGCGCACCGTCTCTCCCGCTGGAGACAGCAGGCGCAGGGTATCGCCGTCGGCGACGGCGGCGACCCGCCACTGCCCCGCCTCATGCGGCCATAAAACGAAAACCGCCGCGACCAGCATGGCCACGGCGGCTAATTTCCGGGTAAGGGGCGCGGCCGACCACAAACGGAGCAGGCGGCGCATCGCGCCTTACCCGCCGGACGTATCGCGGCGCGGCTGCCACAACACGTCGGGCACGCCGGCCTCTCGGTTGAGCACGCGCGAGAGCACGAACATCAGGTCGGAGAGGCGGTTCAGATAGCGGCGCGCGCTCATCGACACTTCCTCGAAACGCGAGAGTGCGACCAGCGCGCGCTCGGCGCGGCGGGCGACCGAACGCGCCTGATGCGCCACCGCGGCGGCCTGGCTGCCACCTGGCAGGATGAATTCCTTGAGCGCCGGCAAGGCGGCGTTCAGCGCCTCGACGGCCGCCTCCAGCCGGTCGACGGCGGCGTCGGTCAGCGCCGAATAGCCGGGGACGGCGAGCTCAGAGCCCAGGTCGAACAGGTCGTGCTGGATCGCGCACAACAGCGCGTCGTGCGCCAACGCGCCGTCTTGCGCGCGCAGCAGCCCGACCACGCAGTTGAGCTCGTCGACCTCACCCAGCGCGCAGATGCGCGGCGCGTCCTTGTGCTCGCGCCGGCCATCGCCCAGCGAAGTCGATCCGTCGTCCCCGCCACGGGTCACGATACTGGTCAGCCGGTCAGTCATTGCTCGTCCTTATGTTTGGTCTCGATGTCGTTGATCGCCTGGCGGATGCTCTCGCGCAGCGTCTCGCCGAACAGCATGTCGTAGTCTTCCCGCATCTGCTGCATCACGCCGACGAGCAGGTGGCGGGTCTGGTTCTCGATCGCGTCCTGCAGCCACAGCGACAGCTCGACCCGCATCCTGGGCAGGATACGCTGGTAGATCGCCTCCAAGAGCGCCGCCTCGTCGACAACGGCGACCCGTTCCGCAGTGCTTTCCTTTGGCTGGACAGCTACATCTTCGTCCGCGGCAACTTGGGCACCCGAGTGAACGGCAAGACCAGCCACGGCGGCAGCCCCTGCCACGGCCTGTACATCCTGCGCCAGTTCCGGCTCTGCAAGGCCCTCCGCGATCACCGCCGCGCTCTCCACCGCAGGCGCGGACTCGTCCGCTGCCACCTCGGCCATCCCTGCGACCGGCTGCGCGGCATCAGGCAGCTCCGGCTCCGGCACGGGGGCTTGCGGCTCGGCCTGCAGCGCTTCAAGCTGCTCGGCGTACACCGCCTCGGGCATCGCCGCCGACGCGGCCGCGTCCGGCTGAGCCTCGACCACACACCCGGCTACCGGCAGCGCGGCAGGCGCATCCACGGCTTCGGGCAGGCTGACCTCGAGCGCCGTCGATAACGACTGGACTGCCGGCGCGTCGAAGAACGCTTCGGCCAGGCCGAAAGGCTGTTCAGGCTCGGCCAGTTCAGGCGGCGTGATTGAAAGAGCGGGCGCTGCGTTCATAGCCGGCACCCCGGCGGCCGGCTCGAAGCCGGCAACTGGCGCCACCACGCCGGACAGGCTGCCTGCGCCCAAGCCGGCAAAGGTTTCCGGCAGCACCTCGCCGGACGCGGCTTCGAGCTGCACGGCGGCAAGGGTTGCCGGCATGGCTTCGGCACCGGCCGGCAGGGCAACGTCAGCCACCTCCGGCAAGTCGGGCTGCATCGCAAGCTGCCCGACCGCTCCCAGCGCTGGTTCCAGATCAAGTGGTGCAACCTCGGGCTGCATAGACGCTGCGAATGCAGGCGCCTCGACTTCCTGCGGCCAGTCACCGGCAGGGAGGTTGTCGGCTGGCTGTGGGGCAACATCGGCACACCCGGCGGGCGCGGCAGACATGGCCGGCAAGCCGGCTTCCGCCTCGGCTGGCGCCGATTCGTGCGCGAACCCCAAGCCCACAGCGGGCGCCAGCGGCTCGGGCAACGCGGCTTCTGCCGGCACCGGCATGACGTCTTCAGCTACGGCTTCCTGCGCTGCCGGCGCGAAAGATTCCAGCCCCGCTTCGGCCGCGGCCGGCAGCACGACGTCGGGCAGGGACGGTACGCTTTCCGGTGCTGCCGGCACGGCAATATCCGTGGGCGCCATCCACGCACCGGCCGCTGCCAGCCCTGCGGCAGGAGCCAGGGCCTCTGTGTCTTCATTGACTGCTTGCAGGTCCGGCACGGCAAGTTCAGGCTCAACCGGCCACGCCGACGGCGCCTCAAACTGTTCCGAACCCGGCATTTGCCCATCGGACACCGCCTCGAGGGGCTGGGCGGCCGGCGGCACGAGCGGCACCGCTGGCGCAGACGCTGCTACCTCCGGCAAGGCCTGAACTAGCAGATCGGCACGCGGTTCAGCTTCGGCGGCGTCCGCATCCACTGCATGGGCCTGCGCTTCGGGCTGCAAGCCCACCGGCGCCGCGCCAATTGACGGGGCCGCGTCCAACGGCTCGACGGCCTGGGCTGGCTCAACCGGGGACTCTCTGGCAAAGCCGGCCGCCTGCAACGGGTTCTCGACCAGCGGCAGTGCGCTGACCGCCTCTTCGCTCCCGGACTCGGGGGCCGCCATCGCAGCGGACGCCGCCATGACTGGGGCAGCCTCAGCGAAAGCGAGCGCTTCGGGCATGCGCAAAGCGGGCTCGAGCGTATCGGCCGTCGCCTGCGGCCACGCCAGCTCACCCAGCAACTCGTCGAGCGGCGGCTCCCCGGCGGCCTCTGCTGGCGGCAACTCAAGTCCGGACACCTGCTCCGGCTCAGGCGACACGGCACCGGCGGGCGCAAGCTGCGCCCACGCGGCCGCCATTTCGGCCGCGGCTTCACTCACCTGCCCACTCGCCGGCATATCGGCTTCGAACAGCAGGTCGTCGAGCGAGAGTTCGGGAATCTCTGCGTCCACCACCGCCTCGAGTTGCGGCTCGGCACTGGCAGCCGGTGGCAGCGCACGCGGCGCGGCCACCCACGGGCTTGCGAAGAGCTCGTCCGCCGGCGTCGCCTGCCAGGCCTTGGGGCTGACCACCGGCTCGCTCCAGCGAGTCGCCAGCGGCGCGGTTTCGGGCGCGACATCGATGTCAGCGGCCGGCAGCGCTTCGGCCGGCTCCGGGATGTCGAGGTCGAGCGAGGGCAGCGTCTCGAACACGGCGGCCGCCGGCGGCGGCAACAGTTCGTCCAGCGTGAGTTCGGCGGGCATCTCGAGCGCGAGCGGCTCGTCTGCCGCTGTTGGCGCGTCGTCCGCGTACTCGACGACTTCGGTCAGCACAGGCAGGTTGTCGGGCACGCCAGCGGGGCGGTTGGCTTGGCTCATGGTTTCAGGTGCTGCATGTCGTGGTGTTCGATGGGGAAGCCCGCCGCACGGTACTGGCGGAAACGCTCGCGGGCGCGCGCAAGCGAGGCGTCGTCGACGCCGATCACTTCGAGGATACGCTCAAACTCGCCGGGTCGCGCAAGCGCTGCGTCGCCCAGGTTCAGCAACACCTTGCGCGAAACGCCGTCGGCCGCCGAGAGGCCGAGCCAGACCGGCGTCTGGGCGGCCTCGGGCGCGTCAAAGCGGCAGTTCGGCACGAAGGCGGTATCGGCGATGCTCCACAGCCGGGTAGAAAACCGTCCGAGCGCGTCCTCGTCGGGCAGCAGCACGAAGAGCTGCTCGCCCTTGCGCTGGACGGTCGCCGCCAGGCGGCACGCGAACGCGGCCGGGTCGGCGACCTTGGTGTAAAAATCAATCCGCGTCATGGACGTCGTGCGTATCGTGCGCGTCTCGGCGCGGACGGCCGCGGCGGACGGTACGGCCCAGCGCGATATCGGCCCTGTCCTGCAGGAACTGCACGAGCAGGGGCACCGGACGACCGGTCGAACCCTTGTCCTTGCCGCTCTTCCACGCGGTGCCCGCGATATCGAGGTGCGCCCAGTCGTACGCCTTGGCAAAGCGCGCAAGGAAGCAGGCGGCGGTGATGCTGCCACCCGGGCGGCCGCCGATGTTCGCCATGTCCGCGAACGGGCTCTTCAGGAGTTCCTGGTACTCGTCCCACAGCGGCATGTGCCATGCGCGGTCGCCGACTTCCTCGCCGGCCGCGGCCAGATCGCGCGCCAGGCTGTCCTGGTTGCTGTAAAGTCCGGTCGCCACATGCCCCAGCGCGATGATGCACGCGCCGGTCAGCGTCGCCACGTCGATCACCGCGGCAGGCTCGAAGCGTTCGGCGTAAGTCAGCGCGTCGCACAGGATCAGCCGGCCCTCGGCGTCGGTGTTCAGCACTTCGATGGTCTTGCCGGCCATCGAGGTGACAATGTCGCCGGGCTTGAGCGCGCGGCCGGACGGCATGTTCTCGCAGGTCGGCACCAGCGCGACCAGGTTGATCGGCAGCTTCATCTCGACCACCGCACGGAAGGTGCCGAGCACGGCGGCGGCGCCGCCCATGTCGTACTTCATCTCGTCCATGCCCTCGCCGGGCTTGAGCGAAATGCCGCCCGAGTCGAAGGTGATGCCCTTGCCGACCAGCACCAGCGGCTTCTCTTCGGCGTCGGCCGCGCCGCGGTACACGAGCTCGATGAACTGCGGCTCGGTGTCCGCCCCCTGCGCAACGGCCAGGAAGGCGCCCATGCCCAGCGCCGAGATTTCCTCGCGGCCGAGCACCTTGGTCTCGGCGCCGAAATCGGCCGCCAGCGTGCGCGCAGTCTCGGCGAGGTAGGCCGGCGTGCACACGTTGCCCGGCGTGTTGCCCAGATCCTTCGCGAGTTTCATGCCGGCGGCAATCGAGAGGCCGCGCGCGAGGCCGCGCTCGCCGTCGGCGAGGTCGCTGCGGCGCGGTACGGCCAGCGTCAGCTTGCGCAGCTCGCGGCCGTGCTCGTCCGCCTTGCTGCGGTAGGTGTCGAAACGGTACAGCGTATCGAGGGTGACCACGCACGCCTGCTCGATCATCCATTCGACGTCGTGCTTCTTGACCGTCAGTTCGGACAGGTAGCTGACCGCCTCGCCCGACGCGGTCTGCCCCAGCGCGCGCACCGCCGCGCGGGTCGCCTCGCGGTATTCCTTGGCGCGGAATTCGCGCTCCTTGCCCAGCCCGACCAGCAACACGCGGTCGCACAGCGTATGCGGCACCGAGTGCAGCAGCAGGGTACTGCCGAGCTTGCCCTCCATGTCGCCGCGGCGGATCACGTCGCTGATGAAACCATTGGAGATCCGGTCGAGCAGGTCGGCCGCCAGCGTAAGCTTGCGGGTTTCGTAAATCCCGACGATCACGCAGGCAACGCGCTGCTTCTCCGGGCTGCCACTTTTGATGTTAAACTCCATAAGACTGCTCCCGATGCTTGGCGTATCCAGAACTGGGCACCGGCGGGATGCCGCCGGCGGGCGGGGCTCCTGACGGAGCGCAAAAAAGCCAGAACAAACCCGTTACCGAGTGTATTTCCCATTATCCATACGCTTTTGACAAATTGTCAAAAACAGGCGCTTTAGCACATGCTTTTCCGAAAAAGCCTCACGCGCGAGCTGACGACGACCAGCATCGGGGTCTTTCTCGTGCTGTTCCTGATCCTCCTGACCACCCAGACCATCAATATGCTCGGCCGCGCCGCGCAAGGACGCGTCGCCAACGAAGCAGTCGCCGCGCTGGTCGGCTTCTGGTCGCTCGGCTTCTTCCCCGTCGTGCTGATCCTGACCGTGTTCGTCAGCGTGCTGGTCGTGCTCGGCCGCGCCTGGCGCGACCACGAGATGGCGGTCTGGTTCGCCGCCGGCCAGCCGCTGTCTGCCTGGATCGGCCCGGTACTGCGTTTCACCCTGCCCTTCACGCTGCTGATCGGGCTGGGCACCACCGTGATCGGCCCGTGGGCGCAGACGCGCAGCAGCGAATACGCGCAGACGCTCAAGCAGCGCGAGGAAATCAGCGCGATCGCGCCGGGCGTATTCAAGGAGGCGCAAGGCGGGCGGCGCATCTATTTCATTGAACGCTTCGACCCGGCCACGGGAGCCGCGCGCAACCTGTTCGTGCGTTCGGTCGAGGAAAACGGCCTGTCGACGATCTTCTCCGAACGCGGTTTCGTGCGCACAAACGAAAAGGGCGAGCGCGAACTGGTGCTTGAAAACGGCCACCGCTACCTGGGCGAGGCCGGCCGCGGCGACTTCGAGGTCGGCAAGTTCGAGCGCTACACGGTACGCATCGGCGCGCCACCCAAGCTGATCGAGGCGATCGCCGACGTCGACATGATGCCGACTGCCGCCCTTCTGGCCGAAAATTCGCCCAAGGCGCGTGCCGAGCTGGCGTGGCGCTTGTCGCTGCCGCTCTCCTCGCTCATCCTCGCGCTCATGGCCATCCCGCTTGCCTACTACAACCCGCGCGCCGGCCACGCGTACAACCTGCTCGTCGCGCTGGGCGCCTACCTTGCCTACCAGAACGGCCTGTGGCTGTTCCGTGACTGGATCAAGGCCGACAAGCTGGGCTCGGCGCTCGGCATCCTGCCCATGCACTTCATCATGCTCGCGATCGCGCTCGCGCTGATCTGGTACCGCAGCCGCCCGACGGGCTTCATCGGCGCCCGCCTTGGCAAGCAGAAGACCGGAGGCCAGCGATGAAACAGTTGCGCCAATACTTGCTGTCGCGCTTTGTCGCGGCGAGCATCTTCACGCTGATCGCGCTGGTCGGCCTCTACGCGTTCTTCGACGTGATCAAGGAATTGCCGCGCGTGGGCCGCGGCGACTACGACGCGGCGGCGATGCTCGCCTACGTCGCCCTGTTGATGCCCGGCCACGCATACGAGCTGATGCCGCTGGCGGTGCTGATCGGCTGCATGGTCGCGATGACCCAGCTGGCGACCACCTCCGAGTATGCGGCGATCCGCACCGCCGGCGTCTCGCTCGGCCAGGTCGCACGCACCCTGCTGCTGTTCGGCGCGTTCGCGGCGACCGCCGCGCTGCTGCTCGGCGAATTCGGCGCGCCGTGGTCCGAGCGTACCGCCGAGCGCTTCAAGCTCGAACGCACCCAGTCGCTGGTGACGCGTGAATTCAGCTCGGGTGTCTGGGCGAAGGACGACAACAACTTCATCAATATCGACGAGATGCTGCCGGACACCACGCTGCGCAAGGTCCGCATCTACACCTACGACGCCGCCTTCTCGCTGACCCGCCAGCGCTACGCCGAGAGCGGCCGCTACGTCGGTGACGGCGTGTGGGAACTCACCGGCGTGCGCGACTCGACGATCACCCCCGACCGCATCCTGGTGAAGGACTACCCGACGCTTGAATGGAAGTCGGTGCTGCAACCGGACATCCTGTCGGTGCTGCTGGTCGTGCCCGAGCAGATGTCGGCGTACAACCTGTTTTCCTATATCGAGCACCTAAAGGCTAACCACCAGAAGACGCAGCGCTACGAGATCGCGTTGTGGAGCAAGCTCTTCTACCCGCTCGCGTGCATCTCGATGGCGCTGGTCGCACTGGCGTTCACGCCGGTGCAAAGCCGGCACAGCGAGATGGGGATCAAGCTCTTTACCGGCATTTGCCTCGGCATCACCTTCCATTTCAGCAACCGGCTGTTCGGACACCTGGGCCTGCTGTACGACTGGAACCCCATCCTGTCGGCGACCGTCCCCTCACTCGTCTTCCTGATCGCCGGACTCTTCGCCATTTCCCGACAGGAGAAACGCTAGCATGAGTGCCTGCGACGGCTTTGCCCAGTGCCAACTTTGGCGTCAAAAACTGCAGCAGGGCCGTCAGGCGCTCGCCGAGCGTTACCGGCAACATAGCGAGCCGCGCGACTACCTGAGCCGCCACGCCGCGCTGATCGACACCCTGCTCACCGGCATCTGGCACGCGCTCGAACTGGGCGCGCGCGCCTCGCTCGTCGCCGTCGGCGGCTACGGCCGCGGCCAGCTGTTTCCCGCGTCCGACATCGACCTTCTGGTCCTGCTGCCGGACAACCACGACGATGCGCTCGACGAGACGCTGAGCCGCTTTGTCGGCATCCTGTGGGACATCGGCCTAGAAGTCGGGCACAGCGTGCGCACGCACGGTGAATGCCTGACCGAGGCGCGCGCCGACATCACCGTCGAGACCACCCTCCTCGAAAACCGCCTGCTCGCCGGCGACCCCGGGCTGCACGGCACGCTGATCGCCGCGCTCGAAAAAACCCGCGAACCCTTGCGCTTTCTCGAGGGCAAGCTGCTCGAGCAACAGCAGCGCCACAACAAGAACCTGGCCGGCACCAGCAACCTCGAACCCAATATCAAGGAGAGCCCGGGCGGCCTGCGCGACCTGCACACCATCCTGTGGCTCGCCCGCGCGATCGGCCTTGGCAGCAGCTGGCAGATGCTGGTCGAGCGCGACGTGATCACGCCGAGCGAGGCGCGCATGCTGCGCGTCAGCGAACGCGAGCTCGAGCGGCTGCGCATCGAGCTGCACCTGCAGGCGAGGCGCCGCGAAGACCGGCTGATTTTCGACCTGCAACAGCAGACCGCGCAGGCAATCGGCTACGCAGACGCCAGCGCGCGGCGCGCCAGCGAAGAGATGATGCAGGCCTACTACAAGGCCTCGCGCACGGTCAGCCAGCTCTCGGGCGTGCTGTTGCCGAATCTGCGCGCGCTGATCTTCTGCCCGCTGCCGCGCGTGGTGCGCGAGCTGGACGAGCGCTTCTACACGGTCAACGACCTACTGGGCATCCGCCGGCCGGACGTGTTCGAGGAAGACCCGGGCGCCATCCTCGACGCCTTCCTGCACCTGCAGCGCCACCCCGAGCTCACCGGCATGGCGCCGCGCACGCTGCGCGCGCTGTGGCGGGCGCGCCGGCACATCAACGAGCGCTTCCGCCGCCAGCTACGCAACCGCGAACGCTTCGTGCAGATCTTCCGCGAGAGCGGGCTCACCCACACGCTCAGGCGGATGAACCTGTACGGCGTGCTGGGTAAATACCTGCCTGCGTTCGGCCGCATCATCGGGCGCATGCAGCACGACCTCTTCCACGCGTACACGGTGGACATGCACATCCTGATGGTGGTGCGCAACCTCAGGCGTCTCGCCGTGCCGGCGTTCAACCATGAATACCCGCTGTTAAGCCGCCTGATCGGCGACTTCGAGCGCCCCGAAACCCTGTATATCGCCGCGCTGTTCCACGACATCGCCAAGGGCCGCGGCGGCGACCACTCGCTGCTGGGCACGGTCGACGCCGCCGAATTCTGCCAGACGCACGGCCTGCCGTTCGAGGACCGCGAACTGGTGGTCTGGCTGGTGCGCGAGCACCTGACCATGTCGGCGGTCGCGCAAAAGCAGGACATCTACGATCCGGCCACCGTCGTCGCCTTCGCCGAAATTGCCGCCACCCCTCGCCGGCTGACCGCGCTTTACCTGCTCACCGTCGCCGACATCCGCGGCACCAGCCCCAAGGTGTGGAACAGCTGGAAGGCCAAGCTGCTCGAGGACCTCTACCACGCGACGCTGCGCGTGCTCGAACACGGCGGCCAGGTCGACCGCGAGTCGGTCGTCGACGAGCGCAAGGCGCAGGCCCGCACCGAACTGCGCCTGCGCGCGATCCCGGACGGAGCCGAGACGAGGCTGTGGCAGACGCTCGACACCGTCTACTTCCTGCGCCACGAGGCGTCGACCATCGCCTGGCACGCACGCGTGCTGGGCCGCAGCGTCGACAGCGCCGAGCCCGTGGTGCGCGCGCGGCTCGCCGCCACCCGCGACGGCATCGAGGTGCTGGTCTACACGCACGACGCGCCGGAACTCTTCGCGCGCATCTGCGCGTTCTTCGGGCGCACCCATTACAGCATCGCCGACGCGCGCGTACACACCACCACGCAAGGCTACGCGCTCGACACCTTCCACGTGTTCATCCCCGAACACCACGAAGACGACTACCGAGACATGATCAACTTCATCGAGTTCGAGCTCGCCGCGGCACTGCTGCGCGGCGACGCGCTGCCGCCCCCGCGCGGCGGCCGCCTCGACCGCCACCTCAGGCACTTCCCGATCCAGCCGCAGGTCTCGCTGCAGCCGGACGACTCGCCGCGCCGCTATGTGCTGTCCATCGTCGCCGGCGACCGCCCCGGGCTGCTCGCCCGCGTCACCGCCCTGCTCTCGGCCTACCGCTTCAGCGTGCACTCGGCGAAGATCATGACCCTGGGCAGCCGCGTCGAGGACGCGTTCCTGCTGCGCGCCGACGGCGCCGACGACGACAAGACCCTGCTCGCGCTGGAAGGCGAGCTGATAGCCGCGCTGCAGCTCTGAACATACGCCTCGCTGCTCTAATCACAAAAAAGCCCGGTTCTTAGAACCGGGCTTTCTTGACGCTACGATCAGGCGTTTTTCGACTTGCGGCGCTCGTGCTCCTGCAGGAAGCGCTTGCGCATGCGGATCGACTGCGGGGTGATCTCGACGATTTCGTCGTCGTCGATGAACTCGACTGCAGACTCCAGCGTCATCTTGATCGGCGTGGTCAGGCGCACCGCTTCGTCGGTACCGGACGCGCGCACGTTGGTCAGCTTCTTGCCCTTGAGTGGGTTGACGACCAGGTCGTTGTCGCGGCTGTGGATGCCGATGATCATGCCTTCATAGATCTTGTCGCCCGGCGACACGAACATGCGGCCGCGGTCTTCCAGGTTCCACAGAGCGTAGGCGACAGCTTCGCCGTTTTCCTGCGAGATCAGCACGCCGTTGTGACGGCCTGGCATGTCGGCTTTCACCGGCGCGTAGTCGTCGAACACGTGGCTCATCAGGCCGGTGCCGCGGGTCATGGTCATGAAGTCACCCTGGAAACCGATCAGGCCGCGTGCCGGGATGTGGTACTCGAGGCGGGTACGACCCTGGCCGTCGGATTCCATATTGGTCAGCTCGCCGCGACGACGGCCGAGTTCTTCCATCACCGCGCCCTGGCAGCTGTCCTCGACGTCGACGGTCAGGTTCTCGTACGGCTCGCACTTCTCGCCGTTGATGTCCTTGAACACCACGCGCGGCTTGCCGACGGCCATCTCGAAGCCTTCGCGGCGCATGTTTTCCAAGAGGATGGTCAGGTGTAGTTCGCCACGGCCGGACACGCGGAAGATGTCCGCGTCTTCGGTATCCTCGACGCGCAGCGCGACGTTGGTCAACAGTTCCTTGGTCAGGCGGTCGCGGATCTGGCGGCTGGTCACGAACTTGCCTTCGGTACCGGCGAGCGGCGACGTGTTGACCATGAAGTCCATGGTCAGCGTCGGCTCGTCGACCGACAGCACCGGCAGGCCGATCGGCTGGTCACGGTCGCACACCGTCACGCCGATGCCGATGTCTTCCAGACCCGAGATCACCACGATGTCGCCGGCAGCGGCTTCTTCGACGGCCACGCGCTCGAGACCCTTGAAGCCCAGCACCTGGTTGATGCGGCCCTGCGCGACCTGTTCTTCGTGGTTCATCACGGCGACGACCTGGCCGGGCTTGATGCGGCCGTTCAGGATGCGGCCCAGGCCCAGGCGGCCGGTATAGGTCGAGTAGTCGAGCGCGGAGATTTGCAGCTGCAGCGGCGCGTCGACGTCGCCTTCCGGCGCCGGCACCTTCTCGAGGATCATGTCGAACATCGGGCGCATATCGGCCGACTCGTCTTCCAGCTCAAGCTTGGCGAAGCCGTTCAGGCCGGACGCGTAGATGATCGGGAAGTCGAGCTGCTCGTCGGTCGCGCCGAGCTTGTCGAACAGGTCGAACGTCTGGTCGACCACCCAGTCCGGACGCGCGCCCGGACGGTCGATCTTGTTGATCGCGACGATGGGCTTGAGTCCCAGCGCCAGCGCCTTCTTGGTCACGAAGCGGGTCTGCGGCATCGGGCCTTCGACCGCGTCGACCAGCAGGACGACGCCGTCGACCATGCCCAGCACGCGCTCGACCTCACCGCCGAAGTCGGCGTGTCCAGGGGTGTCGACGATGTTGATGTGGATGCCCTGGTATTCGATGGCCGTATTCTTGGCCAGAATGGTGATGCCACGTTCCTTTTCGAGGTCGTTGCTGTCCATGACGCGCTCGGCGACCTGCTGGTTATCACGGAAGGTGCCGGACTGGCGCAGCAACTGGTCGACCAGGGTGGTCTTGCCGTGGTCAACGTGCGCGATGATGGCGATATTGCGGATCTGTCGGTTCATTGTCTCTGCGTACTCAAAGGAGCTGGAGCGAAAAATGGGTCAGATAGTATCACGACTGACCCATCACCAAGAAAAATTTGCCGCCGGCTCAGGCAGATACCTCGCTTATAATGCCGGCGAATGCCGATTTAACGGCAAAAAATGACGGAGGATACATGTACGACTGGAACGCACTATGGCACCAACACGCCGGTTACCGCACCGGCTACACCGCCAAGTCTGACACCGCCGAAGGCGAACTGAACGCGCTGGCCGACGAGCTGGGCGCCCGCCTGATCCACCCGGCCAAGGGGCCGCACGACGTCGCGGTCTACGAGGAAGACGGCCGCTTCACGCTTGCCGGCTACCACGACGGGCTGCAACTCTTGCATATCCGCAAGCAGGAGCTGTTCGACCTGACCCTGCATTTCGTCCCCGAGGCGGACGGCAGCGACGAGGCGGACTGCCCGGCGCCGAGGCTCGAGCTCGCGGTCGACAACCTGGCCACCGGCGAACACGGGCTCTGGCGCGCGCCGGTGACCAAGGACAAGCAGGGCAATATCTGGATCGGCAACCGCCGCCTGGATGAAGGCCTGATGCCGGCGATGTCGTTCGACGAGCTCTCGTTCACCGACAATTCGCGCTTTCGCGACGCGCTGTACGAAGCCTGGCAGCACGACCTGCCGGCGCTCGCCCCCGAGATCGAGGCGTGGTTCGACCCGGCCTTGCGCGCGCAGGCGGCACAGGCAGCGCAGGCCGCCACGGCCAGCACCGAAGCACCGGCTGCCGGCGACGCGCGCACCCACGAGATGCTCGAGCGCTACGCCGAGATCATCCGCCGCGAGCAGCTGATGCTGTCGCGCCGCTTTGATGACGCCGAACTCAAGCTGGTCGCCACCGTACTCGAGGGCGTGCACTTCGAAGAAGCGGCGTCTTGCCGAGGCCTGTGGCTGGCCATCGAGGCGCGCATCCTCGACGAGGAACTCGACCGCCGCTTCAAGGTCGACGGCGAGGCCCTGCTCGACAAGCTCAAGGCGCTCTCCTACACGCAGGAAGTCGCGCTGATCGAGGCGCTCGCCCCGGCGCGCTGAGACTGGCCCACTCAGGGCGCGAGGTGCGCGTCGCGCGACAGCGCACGCGCCACCTCGCGCGGGCCGATCACGCCGATCCGGCGCACGCCGCCGGATTCGGCCGCCTCGGTGACCACCGCGTAATCACTCCCCGCCGCCTGCATGCGGGCAAGCGCGTGCGTCAGCGGCAAACCGGCGTCCAACAGCAGGCTGGGGCCCTCTTCTTCGCCGGTCACCGGCGACATCACGTCGCGGCAACTCAGCGTACCGGCAAACCCCTGCAGCCCCTGCGGCACCTTGTGGCCGCGCCTGACCAGCTTGAGCGTGTAGATGGTCGCCGGCAACAGCCGCTCGCGCAGCGCCGCGGCGACCGCGACGGTCAGGATCATCGGCATGATCACCGTGTAGTCGCGGGTCATCTCGAACACCATCACCACCGCGGTCACCACCGCGCCGGTCGTCCCGCCAACCATGCCGGCCATCGCCGCCAAAGCGAAGTGCGCCGGCGACACGCCGGGCAGCCACGGCGAGACGAGCACGCCGAAGGCGGCGCCGGCGGCGGCGCCGATGAACATCGCCGGCGAGAAGATCCCGCCCGACGCGCCCGAGCCCAGCGTCAGCAGCGTGAGCAGCAGCTTGGCCACGACCAGCAAGACCAGGAAGCCCGGCGCGGCAAGCTCGCCGCGCAGGATGTCCATGATCGTCGCGTAACCGACACCCTCGACGTAGTAGTGCGCCGGCTGCCCCAGCAACGGCGAGAAATGCATGAAGAGCGCGAGCACCAGGCCGACCAGCAGCATGCCGCCCATATGGCGGGTGTAGTAGTTGCCCGGCAGGGCGTCGAACCTGTCTTCCATCCAGTACACGCCCCGCGTCATCGCCCATGCCAGAGCCCCGACGATCACGCCCAGCAGCAGGAACCAGGGGTAGGCGGTGACCGGCACGGACGCGCCGACCGCGTGTTCGAGAGCCGGCACGCTGAACGAGGGCAGCACGCCGAAGAAGGCCCGGCCTATCGCGGTGGCGGTCAAGGTCGCCACCACCACCGGCAACAACGTCGACGCGGTGACAAAGGGCAGCATCAGCTCGATGGCGAACACCACGCCGCCCAGCGGCGTGTTGAACGTCGCCGCGATGCCACCGCCGGCGCCTGCCGCGACCAGCACTGCCCGTTCGCGGGTGTGCAGCGGCAGCCACTGGCCGAGCGTGGAGCCGAACGCGGCGCCGATCTGGATGATCGGGCCTTCGCGTCCGACCGAGCCGCCGCTGCCGATCGACAGCGCCGAGGCGAGCGACTTGACCACCGCCACCTGCGGCCGGATCCGCGCGTCGTTGAAATAGATCGCGTCGATCACCTCGGGCACGCCGTGCCCCTTAGCCTCGGGCGCGTAGTTCTTCACGAGGTAGGCGACGCCCGCTGCACCCAGTACCGGCACCAGCACGACCGCCCAGCCCCACGGCGAGGCGGCCGTATGCACGTTGGCGTCGTAGGCGAACGAGAAGCGCCCCAGAAACAAAAGATTGTGAAAGAGGGCGATCAGCGCGCGAAACAGCACCGCGCCGGCGCCGGCGACCACGCCGACCACCAAGGCGAGCAACAGCAACCGCAAGGCCGGCGGCATGCGCAGGTGCGCGTCGTTCATTTCGCGCCCTCATCACTTGCCGCTGCTGCGCGCGCGGCGAGCATGCGCTCGCGCAGCGACTCGTAGATCGGCGCGTCACCCAGCCAGAACGGCACGATTGCCGCCGGCAGGCAAGCAAGCAGCAGGGGCAGGGTCAGCGAACTCGCGCCCGTCATCTCGATGATCAGCACGATGCCGGTCAGGGGCGCGCGCACCGACGCCGAAAAGAGCGCCGCCATGCCGACCACCGCGCACGCGCTCATCGAAAGCCCCAGCCCGCTCCATACATGTTCGCCGGCAAGCCCGAGCAAGGCACCGGCCACGGCACCCAGCGCCAGCATCGGCGCGAACAGGCCGCCGGGCAGGCCGACCCCGTAACTGAACGGGCCGAACAGGAAGCGGGTGAACAGCAGGATCGCCAGCGCGCCGCCACTGAAGGCGCCGCCTAGCACCGCCTGGTTGAGCGCCTCGCCGTTGCCGCCGACAAAGGGCAGGTACCACAGCGTCAAGGCGAGCACCAGGGCGCTGGCCGGAGCGCGCCACAGCGGCCGCACCCGCCCCATCAGGTTCAGCGTGCCCATCACCACCCGGTTGTAGAAGGTGCCCAGCACGCCGCAGGCGACACCGAACAGGAAATACACTGGCAGCGAAGCGAGCCTGGGTTCATCCGGCATCGCCAGCGCGAACACCGGTGCGTCGCCGACCAAGTACTGCGCGACCGGCACGCCGACCGCGCAGGTAATCATGCCGGCGATCACCAGCCGCGCGCCGGCCGAGCGGGTCAGCTCCTCGATGGTGAACAGCAAGCCCCCCAAGGGCGCGCTGAACGCCACCGCGAGCCCCGCGCCCGCGCTCGCCGCGATCAGGTTGCGCTGCTCGGGCACGCTCAGCCCGAAGCGGCGGCCGGCCCAGGCGCCGATCGCCGAGCCCATCTGCACGACCGGCCCCTCGCGCCCGAGCGCGTAACCGGACGACAGCGTGAGGATGCCGCCGAAGAACTTGACCGGCAAGAACGCGCGGTTCTTCACCGGCGCGATCTCGCCCAGCCACACCGCCTCGACCCGCTGGATGCCGCTGCCGGCAGCCTCTGGCGCGAAGCGCACGGTCAGCCAAAGCGGTAGCGCGGTCAGCAACAAGGCGACCGCCAAGGTCCCCGCAAAGCCGTACGCCGGCGGCAGCGTGCGCAGCCACGCGTACACCTCGTTAAACAGCGTGCCGGCATGCTCGACCGCGACGCGGAAGCTCCCGCCGACCAGGCCGATCAGCACGCCGGCGGACACGGCGACCAGCGCCAGCGGCACGATACCCGCCAGGTGGTCGGTACCCTCGCCCGGCTTGCCCGGTGGCAGCGGCTCACTCATCCACGCCTCCCTGGCAAGCCGCCCGCCACTCATCGCGCCTGTCCATGCATCCCCCTGAATTCAAGCCGGGCCGATTTGCCCGTATTACTAGGGTTTAGATAATGCGAGCGTGGATTACCAATGACGTACAGCTAGCAGTTTGCAAAACATGCGCGTAACACCTATGCCGTTAGAGGCGACGCGGCACCCTCCCCGCCGCGTCGGCCTCCCTCACCCATACGGAGTCAGACAGATGATGAAGAAGACCCTGGTCGTCGCGACCTTGCTTGCCGCCAGCAGCCTGAGCATGGCCGCCACCACTGCCGCCAAGAAGCCGGTTTCCCAGTGGAAATGCGAAGACTTCCTGGCGCTCGACGAAAGCTACCAACCCAAGGCGATCTACTTCGCCGAAGGCTTCAACAAGAAGAACAAGCCGGTCGACGCGGTGATGGACATGGACGGCATCGAGAAGGTCGTGCCGGTAGTCGTGCAGGAATGCCAGAAGGCGCCGAAGGCCAGCTTCTGGGACAAGCTCAAGGCCGGCTGGGACAAGGCCAAGGCCAAAATTTAAGCCCGCGTTGCCACGAAAAAAACACCGCCAGCACGCTGGCGGTGTTTGGTTTTGAGCAGGCCAGGCCGCGGAACCGCGGGAGCCGCCGTCTGTCATAGCGCATACCCGTCCGCGCATACGCTGCGCAAATCCAAGGAGATCAAGAATGAAACCCGTCCTGACCAAATCGCTGTTGATGCTGACCTTTGCCGCCGTGCTCAGCGGCTGCGCCGGCATGACGCAGAAACAGAAAAACGCCGCCGTCGGCGCGGCCATCGGCGGCGTCGCAGGTTCGGTGCTGACCGACGGCAGCACGCTGGGCACCGTCGGCGGCGCCGCGATCGGCGGCGCGATCGGCCACGGCGTCAAATAAGTCGTCTGTCCGTCAAAAAGACACGCCCGCTTCGCGGGCGTGTCTTTATTGTGTGTCAGGCTCCCTTGCGCCAGCTCGCGCGCGGCCACAGCGGGATGCCGCCGCGCGGCGTGAAGCGTCCCTCGACGACGATTTCGCGGGGTTCGAGCAGCGCCACCAAATCGTTGCAGATGCGGCAGATGCACGCCTCGTGGAATTCGCCGTGCTGGCGGAACGAACCGAGATAGAGCTTGAGCGACTTGGACTCCACGCACCACGCGTCGGGCACCATGTCGATCACGATGGTCGCGAAGTCCGGCTGGCCGGTCATCGGGCACAGGCTGGTGAATTCCGGGCAGCTGATGTTCAGGCTGCCGCTCACCCCGGCGGGGTTCAGCTCGCCGCGCGCGAAAGGGTTGGGAAAGCGCTCGAGCAAGGACGCGTCCGGACAGTCGTAGCGGTAACGCGTCTGGCCGTTCCCCAGCGCGTGAAGGTTCTGGTGCAATTGCATGTCGTTCTTTCCATTCAAGGCCTGCTCAGCGCAGGCCGACGAGTTTGTGGTTCTGCAGCGACAGCCGCCAGCGCGGGTGCTGCAGGCAGTAGTCGATCGCGGCTTGCGTGTTGGCGGCGCGATCGGGGCCGTCCATCGGCTGCAGCCACGCGTGCGTGAAGCCCGAGGCGTCGACCGCAGCCGGTATCAGGCCAGGCTGCGGGTAGACGAGCTTGATCTCGTCGCCGCACCGCTGCACCCAGTCGGCACCGGCCTTCGGGCTCACGCACAGCCAGTCGATGCCATCCGGCGCCTCAAGCGTGCCGTTGGTCTCGACGGCGATCTTGAAACCCGCCGCGTGCACGGCGCCGATCAGCGCCGCATCCAGTTGCAGCAGGGGCTCGCCACCGGTGAACACCACCAGGCGCGCGCCGTCGCCACCCTGCCAGCAGCCGGCGATCGCTCGGGCGAGCGAAGCTGCGTCGGCAAAGCGGCCGCCGTCCGGGCCAACCCCGACAAAGTCGGTATCACAGAAGCGGCAGACAGCGCGCTCGCGGTCGGCCTCGCGCCCGCTCCACAGATTGCAGCCGGCAAAGCGGCAGAACACCGCCGCGCGGCCGACTTGCGCGCCCTCGCCCTGCAAGGTGTAGAAGAGCTCCCTTACCGTGTACACGCCGCCTCCTTGCGCCACAGCGCGCCGTCGTGGCCGTTTTGCAGCACGTCGACACCCGCGAGCGCCGGCATGGCGAAACGCTCGCCGATATAAGACGCCAGCGACGCGCAGTCGGTCGCGGCGAGCCCCGGCAAGGTGTCGAGCAGGTGATGGTCGAGCGCGTCGTAGAGCGGCGCGAACGCGCGCTTGACGTCGCCGAAGTCGCGCAGCCAGCCAAGCTCGGCGTCCAGCGCGTCGCCGGCGAGTCTCAGCCGCAGCCGGTAGCTGTGGCCGGTGTAGCGGCCGGCGGCGTCGAAGGCGCGCGCCGCCTCGAAGCGCAGCGTCTTCCAGATCGTCCAGCGCCCGCCGTCAAAACGGCTGCCGGCGCTCGCCGTCTCGTACACCTCGACCGCCACCAGCCCGTCGACGTCCAGCTCGGCGAACAGCCAGGCGGCGAGCACCTCGCTGGTCGGGTTTGCAAGGCCGGCAATCTCGTTGAGCAGGCGGTGTTCGAGCCGCGCGGCAAGCGGCTGCCAGGCGGCAGCTAGCGACGCGTGCGTCGCGCGAGCCGCGTCCGCCTCGATGCGCACGCCAAAGCCGTGGCCGTGCAGGCGGCCGCACGGGTGGCCGGCGGGCACATTGGGCAACTGGTGCGCCGCCTCGAAGCGGGTGTCGAACCACACGTGTTCATCCCCGCCCGCGAGACGCCTGACGCCCAGCTCCGGCGCCGAGCGCAGCGCAAGCTCCGCGGGCGCGGACAGGCAGGACGCGAGGTGGCGCGCGAGCGTCAGATCGTCGGGGGACGCGAACAGCGGGTCGAGGTCGCACAGGGTGAGCGAGGCGCAGGCCGCGGCCAGCTCGCCGGCAAGCATCTCCAGCGGCTGCGGCGAGATTGCCTGCGCGAAGAAGCCATGGCCGTGGCGCACGCGCGCAAGGGTGCGCGCGGCGTCGAATCCGGCGCCGCTACAAGAGAGCACGGTCATGTCAGCGCCCCCGGGTTCGGGAAATCAACGGGTCAGCGACGCCGGCCTCGGCGAAGCCCTTCGCGCGCAGCTCGCACGACACGCAACGCCCGCAAGGCGGCACTTCCCCCTCGTAACAGGTGTGGCTGTACGCGAGCGCGTCCAGCGCGCCGACTTCCGCAGCGAGCGCGACCGTTTCGGCCTTGGAGAGCGCCATCAGGGGCGCAACCAGCCGGATGCGGGTATCCATGCCGAGGTTGATCGCCCCCTCCAGCGCGGCCAGGGTATGCGCGCGGCAGTCCGGGTAGCCCGAGTAATCGGCTTCGGCGACGCCGGTGACAATCTCGCCCAGTCCACGCTGGTAGGCGAGCGCGGCGGCGAAAGTGAGGAAGACCAGGTTGCGGCCGGGCACGAAGGTGTTGGGCAAGGCGCCCGCTTCAACCGCGGCGGGGGCGATGCCGCTGTCGGTCAGCGCGTTGCCGCCCAGTGCGGCAAAGGTGTCGATCGGCAGCACGGTTTGGCTGACGCCAGCCATCCGGGCGATGGTGCGGGCGGCATCGAGCTCGACGCGGTGGCGCTGGCCGTAATCGAAGGTGACGGCCTCGACGCGCCGGTAGCGCGCGAGGGCCCAGTAAAGGCAGGTGGTCGAGTCCTGCCCGCCGGAGAGCACGACAAGCGCGCACGCCGGGTCCGGTAAGGCGTGGTTCATGGTGGGTCCTTCGAAAAACAGTCGAAGTGGATCGGGCGCAACCGCGAGGTCCCGCGGCGCGCCGGCGATTCTACCTTGACGTCATCGAGGTGGCCACCCTGCCCTCAGCTTGCCCGCGGGCAGACGCTGTCGATGCGCGCGCCCTGGCTGACGAAGGGGTTGCCCGAGCCTTGCACGCGCACGATGCGCGCGTCGCGCTCGCGCTCCCACCCGTCGACCGGGTAGCTGCGCGCCCACGCACACATCAGCTGGCTGTCCTGCCGGCTCATCTTCAGGCCGTAGCGCTCGTGCATGTAGAAGTAGATGCGCGCGATGCGCCCGCGCACCTCCTCGCGCGGCTGCGCACGGCGCCCCTTGAAGTCGACGATGGTGCGGCACTGGCCGTACATCGGCTCGGGGTTGCGCGTCCACGCGCCGAACGAGTAGTTGCTGCGGTCGCCGTTCACCTCGCCGATGGCCGGCACCAGGTTGACGAGGTCACCCTCGGCCATGCGGAACACGTCGTCAGTTTTGGTGCACGCCTTGCGCCCGCCCTGCTGCCAGCACTGGCGCTGGTGGCCGAGCACCCACGCCGGCACCACGTGCTCCCACTCGAGGCGGCTGGCCCGCTCGAGGTTCTTGCGCACCTGATAGCCGCACGCTTCTAGGTCCATCGCCTTGCCGGTATACGGACAGCCGCAGTAGAAGTCTTCCTCCAGCCCGCTGAAAACGGCCGGCAGCACCTTTTTGGCGTCGGCAAAGTCGCGGTGGCCGACCGCCTTGCGGCCGTTGACCAACTGGACAGCGGTGAGCGGGCCCGCGCTTGCGGCGGGAATCGCCGCAGTGGAGGCGGCTTGGGCGGCGGCGGGTTCTGGCGCGCGCTCGGACAGGCAGCCGGCGAGCACGAGCGCCGGCAGAAGGATCAACCAGAGTTTCATGGGTAATAAAAAGCGCGCACGCTACCTTTTGTCGGGCGTGCGCGCAAGGGCAGCGGGTTAATGAGGGCGTTCGAGCAGGGTGTAGCCGGCCTCGGCAAGCGCCTGCCGCCACTGATCCATCGCCTCGGCGACGGTTGCCGCGTCACCGCGGAAACCGAACTCGATATGCATCTGCGGGATGGCTTCGTTGCCGAAGTTCGGCAGGCTGGAGAAGCGCAAGGCCGGGTAGCGCGCTGTGAACGCCTGCATCAGCGTGATCAGGTCGCCCTCGCGCGCGTCAAGCGCGATCACCGTCGACTCGACGTCGGGTACGCTCGCGAACAGGTGGCGGTAGCGGGTGTCCAGCACCCACTCGACCATCGGCCACGCCATGCTCGGGAAGCCCGGCACGAAATGCACGTCGCGTACCGAGAAGCCCGGCATCTGGTTGACCGGGTTGGGGATCAGCGCCGCGCCTTGCGGGATGTTGCCCATATTGATGCGGTGCGGATAGGCCTCTGCACCGAAGCGCGCCTCGATGATCGTGCGCGCTTCGGGGTGGATGGCGAGCGGCACGCCGAGCGCGTCGGCCGCGCACTGGCGGGTATGGTCGTCCGGCGTCGCGCCGATGCCGCCAAAGGAAAACACCGCCTCGCCTGAGGCAAACGCCCGCTCAAGCTCGCGCGTGATCGCCGCGGGCGTGTCGACCAGGTAGACGACGCGCGCGAGGCCAAGCCCGCGCGCACTAAGGATGCCGATCAGCGCCGCCAGATGCTTGTCCTGGCGCTTGCCGCTCAGCAGTTCGTCCCCGATGATGATCGCCGAAAAATCCATAATCACTCCGTCAGCTTGCTTTACCAAGTGCATGGTATAGCAAGCCCACATATTCGCGCAGCGCCTGATGTGATTCCTGCATGGCGCGCCCGCTTGGCAGCCACCAAACCAGACCGCCGCCGTCGTAGCGGGTAAAGCCGGTCGGCGCCGGCAGTACCTTGAGCCCCTGCGCCTCGAACAGCGGGATCGCGCGCTTGAGGTGCCAGGCCTGCGACACCAGGGTGATGTGCGTGACGCCCGAGGTCCTGAGCATCGCCGCGGCGAGCCGCGCGTTGCCCTCGGTGTTGACCGCCTCAGATTCGACCCACTTGGGCTCAATCCGGTAGTCGCGCGTCAGTGTCCTTTGCATCACCCACGCCTCGGGCTCGCCGCCCAAGGGCGCGCCGCCGGTCAGCAATAACGGCACGCCGCTTTGCCGCGAAAGGAAAACCGCGTAGCGCAGGCGGCCGGAAGAATCGGCAGTCAGCTCGTTGCCGCCGTATTCGGGCGCCGGCTTCTTGCCACCACCAAGCACGACGATGGCGCCGGTTTTGGCGACGTCCGGCACGCGGGCAATCTCGGAGGGTTCGAGCCCGGCGTTCAGCCATATCGCGACGCGCGGGGTCGCCATCAGGTAGGTGACGAGCGCGGCCAGAACCAGCAGAGACAAGCCCAGGCGCCGCCGCCCGCGCCAGGCCAGCACGCCGCCCACTGCGGCGAGCAGCAACATGTTGACTGGCGGCAGCAGCACGCTGCCCAGCGCAAGCCGGGCGAGCACGCCCGGCGCGGTTTCCACCGGCATTCCAACCTCCACAAAAAGCAAAAGGCGCCGTGTCGCCACGGCGCCGGACAAGTCAAGGACGCGCTTATTCGCCGAGGTAGGCGTTACGCACGCGTTCGTCGTCGAGCAGGTCCTTCGAGTTGCCGCTCATGGTGATGCGGCCGCTCTCCATCACGTAGCCGCGCTGCGACACTTCCAGCGCGAGCTTGGCGTTCTGCTCGACCAGCAGCATGGTGACGCCCTCGGCCGAGATCTTGCGCACGATCTCGAAGATCTTCTCGACGATCAGGGGCGCGAGGCCCATCGACGGCTCGTCCAGCAGCAGAAGCTTGGGGCGCGACAGGATGGCGCGGCCCATGGCGACCATCTGCTGCTCGCCGCCGGAGAGCGTGCCGGCGAGCTGCTTCTGGCGCTCCTTCAGACGGGGAAACAGCTCGTACACATGCTCGATGTCGGCCTTGATGCCGTCCTCGTCATTGCGGCAGTACGCGCCCATGCGCAGGTTTTCCTCGACGGTGAGCTTGGCGAACACGCCGCGCCCCTCGGGGATCATCACCAGGCCGCGGCGCACGAAATCATACACCGGCACGCCCGAGGTATCCTGCCCGTCGTAGACGATGCTGCCGCCAGACTTCTTTTCCATGCCGACCAGCGTGCGCAAGGTGGACGTCTTGCCCGCGCCGTTGGCGCCGATCAGCGTGACCAGTTCGCCCTTCTCGATGGTCAGGTCGATGCCCTTGACCGCCTGGATGCCGCCGTAGGCGACCTCTAGATTGTTGACTTTCAGCATGCTCATTCGTGGGCCACCCCCAGATAGGCCTCGATCACTTTAGGGTCGCGGCGGACGACTTCAGGCACCCCCTCGGCGATCTTCTTGCCGTAGTCGAGTACCGCGATACGGTCGCACAAACCCATCATCAGCTTCACGTCGTGCTCGATCAGCAGCACGGTCACGCCGGACGCGCGGATCTTTTCCATCAGCGCCTTCAGCTCTTCGGTCTCGCGCGGGTTCATGCCGGCGGCCGGCTCGTCCAGCGCCAGCAGCTTCGGCTCGGTCGCCAGCGCTCGGGCGATCTCCAGGCGCCGCTGGTGGCCGTAGCTCAGGTTCTTGGCAAACTCGTGCGCGACTTCGGTGATGCCGACGTAGGCCAACAACTCCATCGCCTTGTCGCGGATCGCACGCTCTTCGGCCATGGTGCGCGGGTCGCGCAGCACGGCGCCCAGCGCGCCCGCCTTGGAGCGAATGTGGCGGCCGACCATCACGTTCTCCAGCGCCGTCATCTCCTTGAAGAGCCGGATGTTCTGGAAGGTGCGCGCGATGCCTGCGCCGACCACCACGTGCGGCTTGGCACGGAACAGGTTCTGCCCGTTAAAGGCGAAGCTCCCCTCGTCGGGCATGTAAAGGCCGGTCAGCACGTTGAAGAGCGTGGTCTTGCCGGCGCCGTTCGGACCGATCAGGCCGTAGATCTCGCCCTTGTTGATGGTCAGGCCGACCTCCGAGAGCGCGACCAGGCCGCCGAAGCGTTTGACGATGCCGTCGATTTTCAGCAGGACTTCAGCCATGGCTCACACACCTTCCTTCGCGTCTTCGAATTCCGCCTTGCGGCGCTTGGAGGGCAGCATCCCCTCCGGACGGACCAGCATCATCACCACCAGCGCGAGGCCGAACAGCAGCATGCGGGCGTTTTCCGGATCGATGATCATCTTGCCGAAGGTCGCCATCTGCAGCGGGCCGATCACGTCGCGCAGCACTTCCGGCACGACGGTCAGCACCACGGCGCCGAGGATCACGCCCGGGATGTTGCCCATGCCGCCCAGCACGACCATCGCCAGGATCATGATCGACTCCAGGAGGCCGAACGACTCGGGCGAGATGAAGCCCTGGAACGACGCGAACAGGCCGCCAGCCACGCCGCCGGAGAGCGCTCCCAGCGCGAACGCCAACAGCTTGATGTTGCGGATGTTGATCCCCATCGCGGCGGCGGCGATGTCGTCTTCGCGCATCGCGACCCACGCGCGGCCGATCCGCGAGTGCTGCAGGCGCCACGCCATGATCACCACCAGCACCGTCAGCGCGAGGAACAGGTAGTAGTACATGTACACGCCGTTGAAGGTGATGCCGAAGAACTCGTGCGGCTTGCCGAACGAGAAGCCGGCCACCTCGATCGGGGTGATCAGGTTGATGCCCTGCGGGCCGTTGGTGATGTTGACCGGCGCGTTCAGGTTGTTCAGGAAGATGCGGATGATCTCGCCAAAACCGAGCGTCACGATCGCCAGGTAGTCGCCCTTGAGCTTCAGCACCGGGGTGCCCAGCATCACGCCGAACATCGCCGCGAACAGCGCGCCCAATGGCAGCGTGATCCAGAACGGCATGTCCAGGCTGAAGTGCGGCGACGCGAGCAAGCCGAAGGTGTAGGCACCGACCGCGTAGAACGCGATGAAGCCCAGGTCCAAGAGGCCTGCGAAGCCGACCACGATATTGAGGCCCAGCGCCAGCATCACGTAGAGCAGCGCGAAGTCCAGCGTGCGCACCCAGGAGTTGCCGAAGGTGCCGCCAACGATGAAGGGCAGCACCGCCAGCACGATGGCGCTGGCGACGAAGGTGGCGACCTTCTTGGCGCTGGCCGGTTGTTTGGTCATGGTGTTCATGGTTTTGTTCTCCCCATCCTTACGCGCGGTCAGCCATCTTTTCGCCCAGCAGGCCGGACGGACGGAAGATCAGCACCACGATCAGCACCGCGAAGGCGAAGATGTCCTGGTAGTGCGAACCCAGGAAGCCGCCAGTCAGGTCGCCGATATAGCCGGCGCCCAGGCTCTCGATAATGCCAAGCAGGATGCCGCCGGCGACCGCGCCGGCCAGGTTGCCGATGCCGCCCAACACCGCCGCGGTGAACGCCTTCAGGCCGATCATGAAGCCCATGTAGTAGTGGACCTGCTCATAGTTGGTCGCGACCATCAGGCCGGCGATCGCGCCCAGCGCGGAGCCGATCACGAAGGTGGCCGAGATGATGGTGTTGACGTTGACGCCCATCAGGCCGGCGACCGCCGGGTTCTGGCTGGTCGCGCGCATCGCGCGGCCGAGCTTGGTCTTCTCGACCACCAGCAAGAGGCCGCCCATGATCGCGAGGCACAGCACGATGATCACCATCTGCAAGCGGGTGATGCTGGCGCCGAAGATCTGGATCACGTCATGGTCGAGGATGGGCGGGAACGGGATGTAGTTGCGGCCCCACACCAGGATGGCCAGTTGCTGCAGCACGATGGACACGCCGATCGCGGTGATCAGCGGCGCCAGACGCTGCGCCTTTCTCAGCGGACGGTAGGCGATGCGCTCGATGGTGAAGCCGAGCAGCATGCACGCGGCGACGGCGACCATCAGGCCGATCAGGATCAGCGCCAGAGGCGGCAGGCCAAGCCCGGCCGCCATCAAGGCGGTAACCACGGAGACGGTCACCATGCCGCCGACCATCACCACTTCGCCGTGCGCGAAGTTGATCAGCCCCATGATGCCGTAGACCATGGTGTAGCCCAACGCGATCAGCGCGTAGATGCTGCCCAGCACCAGGCCGTTCAGGATTTGCTGGATGAAGATGTCCACGAAAGACTCCTTTGTTTTGACTGCTTCACGGCGAGCGGGCTTTTGCCTCTTGCTTGACCGCCGTATCCCCTGTGCATTGCACAACTTTATGGCACTTAGCCGGCCATTGTGAGGCGATTATGCTTCTGCATACAATCGCCTGTCAATGAAGAATGCATGAAAATTCCATGCTAAGGTTTGCACAAATAACTCAATGCAATCAGTTGTTTTTATTGCATTTTTCAGCACGCACAACCAGATCCACGATCAGCCGGCGATTGGCCGCGCGTGTTTTTAACTAACGCGTTAAAGCCGCCGGCGCCGGCAAGCCCGGCAACATTCATGCAAGAAAAAGGCCATGCTCGCGCATGGCCCCTGCTCCTTGCCGACCCGGCTACCTCAGAAAGGCAGGCCGGGCGAGCGCTGCGCGGGCAGCGCCAGCACCTCGCTCTCCAGCGACGCCACCGGCCACGCGCAGTAATCGGCCGCGTAGTACGCGCTCGGACGGTGGTTGCCGGACGCCCCCACCCCGCCGAACGGTGCCGCACTGGACGCACCGGTCAAGGGCTTGTTCCAGTTGACGACGCCGGCACGCCCTTCGACGAGATAACGCTCGTAGCTGTCGCGGTCGTCGGAGAGCACCCCGCCGGCCAGGCCAAAGCGGGTAGCGTTGGCCAATTCGATCGCCTCGGTGAGGTCGCCGTAACGGTAGAGCTGCAGCAGCGGGCCGAAATACTCCTCGTCATGCACGCCCTGCACGCCGGTCACGTCGACAATCCCCGGCGACAACAGCGCGCTGCCCTCGTGCAGCCTACGCATCGGCAGCAGCACGCGCGCGCCCAGCGCTTCGAGCCGGTACTGTGCGGTCAGCAAGGCATCCGCCGCCGCGACCGACACCAGCGCCCCCATGAAGGGCTGCGGCTCCTCGTCCCAGCGGCCGACGCGGATCGCGGCGGTGGCCGCGGTAAGGCGGCCGACAAACGCGTCGCCCCACGCACCCTTGGGCACCATCAGGCGACGCGCGCAGGTGCAGCGCTGGCCGGCCGACACGAAGGCCGACTGGATCACGTGGTGCAGCGCGGCGTCGACGTCGGAGAGCTCGCACACGATCAGCGGGTTGTTGCCGCCCATCTCGAGCGCGAGTACCTTGTCCGGGCGCCCGGCGAACTGGCGGTGTAAGGCGGCGCCGGTTGCCGAGCTGCCGGTAAAGAACAGCGCGTCGATATCCTCGTCAGCAACGAGCGCGACGCCGGTCTCCTTGCCGCCCTGCACCAGGTTCAGCACGCCGTCCGGCAGGCCGGCCGCCAGCCACAGCTTCACCGTTTCCTCCGCCGTCCACGGCGTCAGCTCGGATGGCTTGAACACCACCGTATTGCCGGCGATCAGCGCGGGTACGATGTGGCCGTTGGGCAGGTGGCCCGGGAAGTTGTAAGGCCCGAACACCGCGGCGACGCCGTGCGGCTTGTGCCTGAGCACAGCCTGCGCGTCGGCCATCGGCGCGGCGCGCTCACCGGTACGCTCTTCGAAGGCCTTCACCGAGATCTCGACCTTGGCCGACATGGTCGCCACCTCGGTCAGCGCCTCCCAGCGCGGCTTGCCGGTCTCGCGCGCGATCACCGACGCGAGGTGTTCCTTGTTTTCCCCCAGCAGCACCGCGAAGCGGCGGATGACTTCCAGCCGCGCGGCTAGGCCCAGCCGCGCCCAAGGCACGAAGGCAGCCCGGGCGGCCGCGACCGCCTCGGCGACCTGCGGGGCGTCGGCCGCCTGCCCCTGCCACAGGGGCTCGGCGCTGGCCGGGTCAAGCTTGGTGAACGCCGCGCCGTGGCCGGCCAGCCATCGCCCGTTGATCAGGTGGGTACTCATGCGATTTTCTCCGCAGGGTTGACGGTGACGACGCGCACGGTGTCGCCTTCGGCGACGCCGAGGCGCTCGGCCAGCGCGGGCGTCAGCGCGACGGATTTGTGGTCGACGGCGGTGACGGCCAGCAGGCAACGGAAGTCGGCAAACGCGGTGTTCGACACCAGCACCGCCTGGCCGCCTTCGGCCGGCAGCGGGTCGACCACGCGCACGATTTTCAGCGCGCTCTCGCGCACCGCGCGGATCTCGCTGGTATACGTCTGCACGGTCGGGCCCGCGTCGAAGATGTCGACGTAGCCCTCGTAGCGGAAGCCTTCGGCCTCGAGCATCGCCACCGCCGGGCGGGTGTTGTCGTGCGTGCGGCCAATCACCGCCTGCGCCTCAGGCGCCAAAAAGTCGATATACACCGGGTACTTCGGCATCAACTCGGCGACGAAGGCCTTCTGGCCGATACCGGTCAGGTAGTCGGCGTGCGCGAAGTCGAGCGAGAAGAAGTGGCGGCCAAGCGCCTCCCAGAACGGCGACGAGCCTTGTTCGTCCGAGTAGCCGCGCATCTCGGCGACGGTCACCTTGCCGAACAGTTGCGGGAACTGCGCCATGAACAGGAAGCGGCACTTGGAGAGCAGGCTGCCGTTGCGGTTGACGCGGAAGTCCGGGTGCAGGAACAGCGTGCACAGTTCGCTGTAGCCGGTATGGTCGTTGGAGAGGAACAGCGTCTCGTGGCGGGTGTAGACGCCCATTTCCTCGGACGCGTGCACGATGGTGCCGACGCGGTAGTTGTACCACGGCTCCTTGAGGCCGACCGCGGCCTCCAGCGCGCAGATGCCGCCAATCGCGCCGGTGGCGACGTCTTCGAGCACGAACACGTAACCCTGGTCGCCGCGCTCGAGGTCACCGGCGAAGCTCAACACCGAACGGCTGATGCGGCGGGTCAGCCGCTCCTCGTTGACCGGCAGGGAAGTGAGGCCGACCCCGGCGCTGCGCGCGAGGTTCATCAGGCCGTCTAGGTCCTGGAAACGGACGGGACGAATGCACACCATGTTGTAAACCCTCAAAGACCCAGTTGCGCGACCGCGCGTACCATCTGACCGTCCACCGCACCCAGCACCTGGGCGGTATCCGGGTCGACCCAAACCTTGCCGTCGCTGACGAACGCTCGCCCGACCGTCGCACGGAACGCCGCGCGCTCGCCGGCACTCAGGAGCGTCGGCGCCGCGCCGTCCGGCAGGCTCGCGGTGACGCCCAGCGGCAGGGACGTCGCGGTACGCACGGCCAGCAGCGCATCGATGTCGGCAGTCAGCACCGCGCCGCCATCGAAGATGTCGAGGTACTGGTCGGCCTCGAAACCCTCGGCGCCAAGGATGCGGCAAGGCTGCTCGAAGTCGGGGTGGACCTGGCCGATCGCCGCCTGCGCAGCGTCCGGCAACAAGGGCACGTAGATCGGGTACGCCGGCATCAGTTCGGCGACGAAGGTCTTGCTGTGTTCGGCGAACGCACGCTCGACCTCGTTGAAGTCCATGTTGAAGAAGCGGCGGCCGATCGCGTCCCAGAACGGCGACTGCCCGGCGACGTCGTGTACGCCGAGCATCTCGGCGATCGCGCGGCGGCCGAAACGCGCACGCTCGTTCGCGATGAACAGCAGGCGGGCACGCGACAGCAACTCGGCCGCCTCGGCGGCAAATGCACGCTCGCAGTAAAAGCCGCACAACTGCACGAGGCCGGTCAGGTCGTGACACATGGTCAGCGCGTGGATGCGGTTGTTCACCCCGAGCGAACGCGAGGCGTGCACCAGCGTCTCGCTGCGGTAGCTGTAGAACGGCTCGTCGAAACCGGCCTGCGCGGCGATCGCCGCGGTACCGACCACAGCGCCCTCGCGCTCGAGCACGAACATGTAGTAGTCGCTGTCCGCGCCCTCCTGTTCGAAGGCCGCCTCGGAACGGCGCAGCTTGTCATACAGCTTCTCGCGGTTGGCCGGCAGGCTGGTGACGCCAACGCCGCTGGCGACGGCCATCGCTTCGAGCGCGGGCAAGTCGCCGATGGTGGCGGGTCTTACGGTCAGCATGGTGCTTCTCCCCTCGTTATTCGGGCGCAGGCAGGCCCGCCCCGCCTCGCGGGCGGGATTTCTGGTGGCGGGTAATGCGCGCCGGGCCGGCCGGCCCGGCGCCTGGTTCAACGGATCAGCGGGTCAGGCGAGACAGCGCACGCTCGAGGCGGGAGAGGCCCTCGTCGATGTCCGCGTCGGATACCAAGAGGCTGGGCGCAAGCCGCACCACGTTGGTGCCGGCGACCAGCAGCATCAGCCCCTCTTCCTCGGCAGCCTTGAGCACGTCGCGCGCGCGCCCGGCGTACGCGGAAGTGAGCACGCAGCCGAGCAACAGGCCCATGCCGCGCACGGACTCGAACACGCCAAAGCGCTCGCCAAGTTCGGACAGCCCCCGGCTCAGGCGTGCGGCCTTGGCGCGCACGCCGTCCAGCGTCTCCTGGCGGCTGACGATCTCGATCACGCGCAGCGCGACCGCGCACGCCAGCGGGTTGCCGCCGTAGGTCGAGCCGTGGGTGCCGACGACGAAACTGGCGCCGACCTTGCTGGTGGTCAGCATCGCGCCGATCGGGAAACCGCCGCCGAGCGACTTGGCCGAGGTCAGGATGTCCGGCGTGACGCCGTATTCCATGTACGCGTACAGCGAGCCGCTACGGCCGACGCCGGTCTGCACCTCGTCGAAGATCAGGAGCGCGCCGTGCTTGTCGCACAGCGCGCGGGCCGCCTCGAGGAAGGCCTGGTTGGCCGGCAGCACGCCGCCCTCGCCCTGCACCGGCTCGACCACCACCGCGCAGGTCGCATCGCTGATCAGCGCTTCCAGCGACTCGATATCGTTGTAATCGAAGTGGCGGATGCCGGCGGGCACCGGCGCGAAGCCCTCGGTGTACTTGGGCTGGCCGCCGACCGACACCGTGAACAGCGTGCGGCCGTGGAAGGAATTGCGCGTCGACAGGATCTCGTGCTTGTGCGCGCCGAAATGGTCGCTCGCGTACTTGCGCGCCAGCTTGAACGCCGCCTCGTTGGCTTCGGCACCCGAGTTGCAGAAGAACACGCGCTCGGCGAAGGTCTTCTCGACCAGCAGCGACGCGAGCTTGAGCGCCGGCTCGTTGGTGAACACGTTGGAGACATGCCAGAGCTGGCCGGCCTGCTCGGTGAGCGCGGCCACCAGTTCAGGATGGCAATGCCCGAGCGAGTTGACCGCGATGCCGCCGGCGAGGTCCACGTACTCGCGGCCGGACTGGTCCCACACCCGCGAGCCTTCGCCGCGCACAGGAATAAAGCCGGCCGGGCTGTAGTTGGGAACCATGACCTCGTCAAAGGTCGAACGGGTGACTGCCTGACTCATGTGACGCTTTCCTTTGTAGTGACGGCTTTGTGGGTTTTTGGCGATTCTAATTCAAGCCTTCCATAGCACCCAATCAGCTATGCGACATGGGTTTACAGAAAACTTGACCCAGATCAAACCCCGCAGACCAAAGCCACCAAAAACCGCCGCATACCCGACAGGCATGTCATGTGCGCAAAAAAAGCCCGGCACTCGGCCGGGCCTGATCGGAAGGCGGTGGCGAGCGCCTAGCCGCGCGCCGGCACGTCGGCGAGGACCGCCTGCAACAGGCGCCACACATGGGCGACCGACTCGACATTGACGCGCTCGCCCGGCGCGTGCGCGCCGCGGATGTCCGGACCGAACGACACCATGTCCATATGCGGGTAGCGCGCGCCGATCAGGCCGCACTCGAGACCGGCGTGGATCACCTTGACGCCCGCCTCGCCGCCGAACTCGCGTGCGTACACGCGCTGGAACAGGTCGAGCAGCGCCGAACCCGGGTTCGGCGCCCAGCCCGGGTACTCGCCTTCGCGCTCGATGTCGTACGCGGCGAGCGTGAACAGGTCGACAATCTCGTCGGCCAACATGCGGGTGCCCGACTCGAGCAGGGAGCGCACCATCAGGTTGGCGAACACCGCGCCGTCCTCGACCACGATCACGCCAAGGTTGTTCGAGGTCTCGACCACGCCCTCGACCTTGCGGCTCATGCGCTTGACCCCGTGCGGCGCGGCGTGCAGCGCGGCGAACACGCGCTTCTCGTCGGCCTGCGCCATCACATCAATCACCTCGGCCGGCGCGACGCTCACCGTCACGCCGTCGTCGACGCCGGCCAATTCGTCGCGCAGCAACGCCTGGTAGGCTGCGACACGTCCTTCGACCGCGGCGTGCATCGCGGCGGGGTAGCTGATGCGCGCCTCGGCCTCGCGGGCGAGCGCGTTGCGTGCGGTGCCGCCGCGGAAGTAGGCGACGCGCGCGCCGCAATCGGCCTGCAGCTCGCGGATCAGGCGCAGCATCAGCTTGTTGGCGTTGCCGCGCTCGAGGTGGATGTCGCAGCCGGAGTGGCCGCCCTTCAGGCCGCGCACGGCGAGCGAAGCGCCGACATGGCCCGCCGGCAGTGCCTCGCGCGCGTAGCCGGTACGCACGTTGACGTCGACGCCGCCCGCGCAACCGAGATAGAAGTCGCCCCATTCCTCGGTGTCGATATTGATCAGGAGCTCGCCTTGCAGCCAGCCGGACTCGAGCCCCAGCGCGCCACCCATGCCGGCCTCCTCGTCGACAGTCAGCAGCACTTCGAGCGGGCCGTGCGCGAGGTTGTCGGCCTCGAGTGCGGCGAGCCCCAGCGCGACGCCGATGCCGTTGTCGGCTCCCAGCGTGGTGTCCTCGGCCACCAGCCAGCCGTCTTTCAGCACCGGGCGCACCGGGTCCTTGAAGAAGTCGTGCGCGGTGCCGGCGTTGGCCTGGCACACCATGTCGAGGTGGCCTTGCAGCACCACGCCCTTGCGGCCTTCCATGCCCGAGGTCGCACCCTTGCGGATCAGCAGGTTGCCGGTGGCGTCGACCGAAGTCTCGAAGCCCTTCAGTTCGGCCCAGCCCTTCAGGTAGTCGCGCAGCGCGCCCTCGTGCTTGGACGGACGGGGGATTTCACACAGGGTCTGGAAATGGCTCCACACGGCTTGCGGGGCGAGGTCGGCGATTCGGGTCACGGGCTTGTCCTTCCTGATGCGGCGCCTGGGCGGCGTCTGTTCGGTAAATAAGAATTTACTTTATCACGCACATCCGGCCGCGCAAACCGCCGGCGCGCCGCAAAGGGACGAAAAAAAGCCCCTTCCACACGGTGAAAGGGGACCAATTTGCTATGGGGAAGTGCAACGCCAGCTGAGGGCTGGCCCAGCCAGACCTTGCGATCCGGACTTGCGGCAAGTATGCCTGCCGCCGCCGCATCGCGGTATCCGTAGAAATACCTAGTGCCCCCCTGTAAGCACCGCCGCGATCGCGTCCTGGTCGGTCAGCCGGCGTACCGTCTCGAACAATTCGCCTGCCTGCGGGTAGCTGCGCTTGAGCTGGCCCAGCCACTGCTTGAGGCGCGCCACGGCAAACGGCGTGGCGCCGCCCTTGACGCGGCATTGCGCGAAGAAGTCGACGATCCACGGCCGCACCTCGTCCCACGGCATCGCGTCCAGCCGCTCTCCCGTCGCGCGGTAGTGCACGATGCGCCGGGCAAGGTCGGGCGACGCGATCAGGCCACGCCCTATCATTACGTCCTCGCAGCCGCTCGCCTCGACGATCGCCAGGTAGTCGTCCAGCGTCCACACCTCGCCGTTGGCGATCACCCTCAGCGGCGCAAGCTCGCGGCGGATGCGGTCTATCCACTCCCAGTGCGCGGGCGGGCGGTAGCCCTCGACCTTGGTGCGTGCGTGCACGGCCAGCTCGGCGACCCCGCCACTGGCGAGCGCGTGCGCGCAGTCCATGGTCAGCGCGGTGTCCTCGAAGCCCAGCCGCATCTTGGCAGTCAGCGGTACAGCCGGGGGTAAAGCCGCGCGCACGGCGCGGGTAATCTCGTGCATCAGCGCGGGCTCCTTCAGGAGTGCCGCGCCGCCCCGGTGGCGGTTGACGCTGGGGGCCGGGCAGCCGAAATTCAGGTCGATCACGCGCGCGCCGCACTCGACGGCACGCAGCGCGTTCATCGCGAGCGCCTGCGGGTCCGACCCCAGCAATTGCACGCGCAGCGGGACGCCGGCGCGGGTCGCGCCGCTGCCGAACAGTTCGGGCGCGTGCCGCTGGTAGGTCTTCACCGGCAACAGGGTGTCGGTGACGCGGATGAACTCCGACACGCACCAGTCGATGCCGCCGACACGGGTGAGCACGTCCCGCATCACCTCGTCGACCAGCCCCTCCATCGGTGCCAGAACAATCGCCATGACTTCGCCCACCCTTCACAAAAGGCCGGCATTTTATGCGATGGCGTGCCGGCTGTCGCCTGTTTGCACGACAACCATTCGACGTATAATGATATTCGGTTTTCACGTTGATGCTGCCCATGCCGCCTAGAGTCCTGCCCGACACGCTATTCGCCCGCAACCACCTGGAGATGGACGACGAAGGCGTATTCCGGCTGACAGCCCGCGGCCGCTCCCTGTACCAACCGCACCCGGCGCACATGGCGCTGGAAGACGGCACGGCAAGCGAACCCATGCGCAGCCTGGCCTTGCTGCGCAAACGGCTGGGCGAAATCTTCCGGGACCCGCTTGCCTGCAACGACGCAGCAGGCCGCTTGCGCGAAATGGGACAACAGGTCGACGCGCTTGTCCGCCGCTCGCCGGACGCGTGCATCGCCGCCATCCTCATCACGCCCTGCCCCGAATACACCCTGCAGCACGCGCTGAACGCGAGCGTGCTGGCCACCTTGCTCGGCATGCAGGCACAACTGGATGCGGACGAACTGGAAACCGTGACGCTGGCCGCGATGACCATGAATATCGGCACCGTCCGCCTGCAAGACCTGCTGGCCGGGCAGGCCAGCCCGCCGAGCACCTCGCAGCGCCAGCTGATCCGCCTGCACCCCATCCTCTCGTCGGCCCTGCTGCGCGAGATGGGGGTGACCGACCCGCGCTGGCACGAAACGGTGCAGACCCACCACGAGGAATGGAACGGCCGCGGCTACCCCTTCCTGCTCAATCAGGAAGAGATCGGGGACGCCGCCCATATCGTGCATCTGGCCGACATCGCGTGCGCCAAGCTGATGCCGCGCGGCTACCGGAGCCGTCTGCCGGCCCGCCAGGCGCTGGCCCAGCTCTACCAGAACCGCGACGAACAGTTCGACGTGCGCCTGGTCTCGCTCCTGGTACGCGAACTGGGCTTCTACCCGCCCGGCGGCTTTGTCGAACTGGCCGGCGGCGAGCTTGGCGTGGTCGTCAAGCGGGGCGCCTCGGCGCAGAGCCCGCTGGTTGTCCTGCCCGACGCGCCGCAACACATCCTCGACACCACTACACCCGAACACCCGATCAAGGGCGCGGCGATGCCGCCGCGCATCAACCTCCAGCAATACGAAGCCCTGACCCGGCTTTGGGAGAACCTGGCATGAACGCAAGACCTTCCATCCTTCCCGGCCGATACCGCCACTACAAGGGGCGCGACTATCAGGTGATCGACCTGGTCCGCCACAGCGAGACCGAAGAGTGGCTGGTGCTGTACCGCCCCCTCTACGGCGAAGGCGCCCTGTGGGTGCGCCCCGCCGGAATGTTCATGGAAAACGTCAGTGTGGACGGGGCACTGCGGCCGCGTTTCGAACGCACGGGAGACTGAAATGCAGACAGCGATCTTCGCAGGCGGCTGCTTCTGGTGCACGGAGGCGGCGTTCTCGCGCATGCCGGGCGTGCTAACCGTCGAGCCGGGCTACACCGGCGGCACGCTCGAGAACCCCGGCTACCGGGCGGTATGCCGCGGCGACAGCGGCCACGCCGAAGCGGTGCGCGTGCGTTACGACGAAACCTTGATCGACTACCCGACGCTGCTGTCGGTGTTCTTCGCCAGCCACGACCCGACCACGCTCAACCGCCAGGGGCACGATATCGGCTCACAGTACCGCTCGGCGATCTTCACGCTGAACGACGCGCAGGCCCGCGCAGCCCGCGAGGCGATCGCGCGGCTAGACAAGACAGGCGCGTTCGGCGCGCCCATCGTCACCGAAGTGACCGCGGCCGGCCCGTTCTGGCCGGCCGAGGCCGAACACTCGAACTATTTCGAACGTCACGGCGACGCGCCGTATTGCCAGGCGGTGATCGCGCCCAAGCTCGCCAAATTCGCGCACTATTTTCCGGACGGCCGCGCCGGCGACCGCTGCCAAAAATAATGCAAATCGGATAACATCCGCCCATTTGGCTGAGCGTCATCCATGGGCAAGGCTCTTACCCGGAAACTGCTGCTGCTGACCGCGCTACTCGGCGCTGTCATCCTGACCGGCACGTCAGGCTATACGCTGATCGAAGGCTGGCCGCTGTTCGATAGCCTGTACATGACAGTCATTACGCTGGCGACCATCGGCTACGGGGAGACGCATCCCCTCTCGCAGGTGGGGCGCGCGTTCACTATTGCGCTGGTCTTCTTCGGCACCGGCGTGGTCGGCTACACACTCTCCTCGCTGACACTGCTGCTGTTCCAGAGTGACCTGCCGCAAATCCTGAAAAGACGGGCTATGGAAAAAGAAATTGCCCGGCTGCAAGGCCACATCATCGTGTGCGGGCTATCGCACACTGGGCTTGCCGCCATCGACGAGCTGACCCACAGCGGCCACCCCGTGGTTGCCGTCGAACGTGACGAAGCGGCTGCACGCGCGCTCGACTCGCTGGACATCCCCTATATCGTCGGCGACGCGACCGAGGATGCCAACCTGACTGCGGCAGGCGCGCTCAACGCGCGGGCGCTGATCAGTTGTCTGACTTCGGATGCCGAAAATGCCTTCGTAATCGTTACCGCCCGCACGCTCAATCCGCAACTGCTGCTGGTCGCCAAGGCTGAAACCGAGGCGTCTCGCCGCAAGCTGCTCGCGGTCGGCGCACACAAAGTGGTTGTCCCCTCCTACTTGGGCGGCGTCAACCTCGCCAATCTGGTCGTCAATCCCGAGACGCTGCACTTTTTCGAGCGGCTACATACCCGCTACCCCAACACCTTCCGCGCCGAAGTGGTTCCCGTACATCCCGAGTGGGACGGCAAGCTGCTTGGCGAATGCCTAGCGCTGGACGATGGCCGCACCATGGTGATCGCCCTGGAAACACCCGGCGAAGATGTGCTATTCAACCCGGGCCCTGCCACACGGCTGCAAAATGGCGCGTCACTGATGATCATCGGCCGCCACGGCGGCAAGGTATGACCTTCCAACCGGCCCCGCCCTTAGCACAGCGCCTACTGCGGCTGGCGCGCCGCCATGCGATGGCGCTGTCGCTGTGGGCCGTGCTGTGGGCAAGCCTGATGCTGCTCGTGCTGGGCATCGCCCACCGCGAGCAGCAGGCACACGTCAGGCAGACGGCCGAAACCGCGCGCACCGTGCTGCTCGCCCGTCTCGCCGCAGCCGAACACCTGCTCTCCCTGCTGGCGAACGATGCGCCCGCGCCCCACGACACCCTGCACGCACGTGCCGCACACCTGCAACAGGACTTCCCCTTTGTCTACGTGATGGGCCGCCAGCCCTACATTCCGCGCGCGGCACGCGCGGACTACGAAAAAACGCTCAGCCTGCAGTACGGCGGCCCCGTTCGCATCCGCGACTTCCGCCCACCGCTGGGGCAGCAGGCCCCGTGGCGGGACGCGCGCTACTGGCAGGTGGCCCCCGAGCGCGACTACTACCTGCCGCTGACGCAAACCGCGCCGGATCGCCATTACCCCGCCCGCTTCATGGTCGGCCTCGACCTCCTGGCCAACCCGTCTATCGGCACCGCGGTGCGGCGCAGCCTGCGCAGCGCGGCGCTCGCCATCACCGAACCGCTGACGCTGAGCAACGGTGAGCGCGGCGTGATCCTGGTCGAGCCCATCCTGCGCCGCCAGCCCAGGCTCACCGACAACCGGCGCGACAACCTGGCGCTGGACGGCATCGCGCTGATTGCGCTGAGCAGCGAACGCCTGCTCTCGGGCGTTGCCCTGCCCGCCGAAGCCGGCGTGCGGCTCGCGCACACCGGCAGCGCCGAGGCCATCCCGCTTGCGGCGCCCGCGCGCACCGAACCCCGCCTCGCCGGCCTGGCGGGCCGCCTGTTCGGCACACCCGGCGCGCACCTGCCGCAACTGCGGCCGGATTTCCCCTACCGTGTCGAGGTGCAGGCGCCGGCGCTGCCGGGCAATTTTGCAGCGGCACCGTGGCTGGCGGCCACCGCGGCGCTCGCCGCGCTGATGGCCGCGGCCACCAGCGTGCTGCACACCCGATACGCGCGGGCGCGCCGGCGCCACAACAACCCGCAGCCGCACGCGGCGTCCACCCGCCGCCGTGAAGACGCCCTGCTCGAAGGCGTCACCGACGCGGTACTGGTCGTCGATTCACAACGGCGCATCGTCGCGCTCAATACGCGGGCACTCGAGATGGCCGCGACGACGCGGGCGCTGGCCGAAGGCACCCGCATCGACGAATTGCTACCCCTGCACATCGAGCTGGCGACCCGGGGCGACGACCCGCTATCGGAGTGCCTGGCCCGGCAGACCCGGGTCTCGCTGCCCGCCCACGCCTACGTCGACACCCCGGCCGGCAAACAGTACATCGAAGGACGGCTGACGCCGTTTGGCGGCGGCGCGCTGATCGCGCTGACCCTGCTGCCGGACGCGGACGAGGGCGACGCACGGCACCGGCGCGACGAACGGCTGCATGCGCACGCGTCCGCCTACGCCCAGTCTGCGCGCGCGTCCAGCCTTGCCGAGATGGCGTCGGGCATCGCGCACGAGATCAACCAGCCGCTTTCCGCGATCAACAGCTACAACGAGGCCGCGCTAGCCATGCTGGAAGACGGCGACGCCGACCCAATACTTATCAGGACCGCGCTCGAAGGCAGCCTCGCGCAGGTCGAACGCGCCGGGCATATCGTGCGCGGGCTGCGCAACTTCGTCGCCGCGCGCCGCCCCGAACTCATCAGCGTCGACGTCAACCAGGCGGTACGCAACGCGCTCTTGCTGGCCGCGCCCGAGCTGCGCTACACGACGACCCACGTGAACACCCGTCTCGCAAACAGCCTGCCGCGCGTGCAGGCCGACCCGATCCAGCTCGAGCAGGTGCTGCTGAACCTGATTCGCAACGCGCTGGACGCCACCGGCAGCCAGACGGGCTGGGGGCGGATCACGATTGCCAGCGAAGCGTGCACCGGCGGCGTGCGCGTCAGGGTCAGCGACAGCGGCCCCGGCATCCCGGCAGACGTCTTGCCGCGCATATTCGACCCCTTCTACAGCGGCAAGAGCCAGGGTGGCGGCATGGGGCTGGGGCTGACCATCAGCCAGACGCTGATCGAGTCGTTCGGCGGCACCCTCTATGCGCGCAACCTGGCCGAAGGCGGCGCCGAATTCATGTTCGAACTACCCGTCCCCCGTTTCGAGGAGCCCCCATGTCCGACCACCTCGCCACAGCCGTCGTCCACCTGATCGACGACGACGCCGCGGTCCGCGCCGCGCTCGAGCTGCTGCTCGCCAGCCAGGGCTACACCGTGCACAGCCACGAGAGCGGTGACGCCTTCCTCGCGCTGCCGGACCCGGGCGAAATCGGCGCGATCATCCTCGACATCCGCATGCCAGGCTTGTCCGGGCTCGCACTGCAGGAAATGCTCGCCGAGCGTGCGGCCAAGCTGCCGATCATCTTCATCACCGGCCACGGTGACGTCGAGCAGTGCGCGCGCGCATTTCGCGGCGGCGCGATCGACTTCCTGCCCAAGCCGGTCAACCGCGCGCAGCTGATCGACAGCCTGCGCCGCGCCTTTCGCCTGAGCATCAGCCGCCAGGCACGCGACGTGGCGATCAAGGACGCAAGCGAACGGCTCGCCCGGCTCTCCGAGCGCGAACACGACATCCTCGAGCGGGTTGTCGACGGCTGCTCCAGCAAGGAAATTGCCCGCGAGCTAGACCTCTCGCCGCGCACGGTCGAAGCGCACCGCGCCAGCCTGTTTGCCAAGCTGGAAGTCGGCTCGCTGGCCGAACTGATCCGCCTCTACCTGTCGGCCGACCGGGTGGCCAGCGCCACACCCATGCCATAGCGGTTTTGGCATGCCAGCCACAACACGTTAAGATTCGACCATGACTTGTCTATTCAAGAAGGTCGGGCTGTTCGCCCGCCACGGCAAAGCGCATATCGTCGCGTCGCTGCGCGAGCTGGCCGACCACCTCGCCTCGCGCGGGGTCGTCGTGCTGATCGACGAGGAAAGCGCCAGCGCCGAGGAAGCCGGCGCGCACCAGCGCGTATCGCGCAGCGACATGGGCAAGCTGGCCGACCTGGCCGTCGTGCTCGGCGGCGACGGCACCATGCTGTCGATCGCCCGCCTGCTCGCGCCCTACCGGGTGCCGCTTATCGGCGTCAACCAGGGCCGGCTGGGCTTCATGACCGACATCCCGCTGCACGAGATGCTCACCAGCATCGACGCCATCCTGAACGGCGACTTCGTCCCCGAGGACCGCATCCTGTTGTCGGCGTCGGTGCTGCGCGAGGACGCCGAGGTGGCCAGCGCGCTGGCGCTCAACGACATCGTCGTCAACCGCGGCGGCCTGGGCGCGATGATCGAGTTCGAGGTATTCATCGACAACCAGTTCGTGTACAGCCAGCGCTCGGACGGGCTGATCATCAGCACCCCGACCGGCTCGACCGCCTACGCGCTCGCCTCCGGCGGCCCCATCCTGCACCCGACCCTGCAGGCGATCGCGCTGGTGCCGATCTGCCCGCAGTCGATGAGCAACCGCCCGATCGCCGTCTCCGACAGCTGCGAGGTCGAGTTCATGCTCACCCGCGGCCTCGACACCCGCGTCCACTTCGACGGCCAGTCGCACTGCGACCTGATGGAGATGGACCGCGTGATCATCCGCCGTTACCGCAACCCGCTGCGCATCCTGCACCCGGCCGGTTACAACTACTACGACATGCTCCGCCACAAGCTGCACTGGGGCGAGCGCCTGCTCTGAGCCACCCTATTTAAGAAGCCATGCTGATTTCGCTCTCCGTGCGCGACTTCGTGATCGTCGACGCACTCGAACTGGACTTTACCGAAGGCTTTACCGTGCTCACCGGCGAGACCGGCGCCGGCAAATCCATCCTGCTCGACGCCCTGAGCCTCTTGTTGGGCGACCGCGCCGAAGGCGGCGAAGTGCGCGAGGGTGCCGACCGCGCTGAACTGGCCGCCGTGTTCGACATCGCCCGCCTGCCCGCGCTCGCCGCCTGGCTCGCCTCGCACGACCTGGCCGGCGAAGACGACGAGTTGCTGATCCGCCGCGCGCTCGACAAGAACGGCCGCTCCCGCGCGCAGGTCAACGGCCGCATCGCGACGCTGGCCCAGTTGCGCGAGATCGGCGAGCACCTGCTCGACATCCACGGCCAGCACGCTCACCAGTCGCTGGTGCGCGCCGACACCCAGCGCGGCCTGCTCGACGCGTACGCAGGCGCCTTGGCGCTCGCATCCGACGTCGCCGACGCGTGGCAAGACTGGCAGCACGCGCGCCGCGCGCGCGAGGACGCCGAGCGGCTGTCGCGCGAGTCCGAGGTCGAACGCGAACGGCTGACCTGGCAGATCGGCGAACTGGCCGAGCTTGCGCTCACCGCCGATGAGTGGAAGGACCTCAACCAGCAGCACTCCCGCCTGGCCAACGCCGTCGAACTGACCCAGAGCGCGCAGCACGCGGTCGACGCGCTCTCCGAGATGGACGGCAACTGCCTGTCGCTGCTCGGCCTGGTGCAGAACCGCCTGTCGCGCCTTGCCGGCGTCGACCCGCGCCTGGCGGAGACGCTGGCGCTGCTCGACTCGGTCGACGCCGAACTGCGCGAAGTGGTGTACAGCCTGCGCGACTACGCAAGCGGCCTCGACGAGGACCCGGCCGAGCTCGTGCGCATCGAGGTGCGCATCGACCAGGCGATGTCCCTCGCGCGCAAGTACCGCTGCCAGCCGCAGGACCTGCCCGAGAAGCTCGCCGACTGGCAACAGCAACTCGATCAGCTCGAAGCGAGCGCCGACCAGGCCGCGCTCGCCGTCGCCGAACAGGCCGCGCTCGCGCGCTACCGGACGCAGGCCGAGAGCCTGTCGGCCAAGCGCCGCCAGGCCGCCGGCGAGCTCTCCGGGCGCATCTCCAGGGAGATGCACCACCTGGCGATGGGCGGCGCGCGCTTCGCGATCGAACTCTCGGCGCTGGCCGACCCCACCGCGCACGGCATGGAGTCGGTCGAATACCTAGTCGCCGCCAACGCCGGCGCCACCTTGCGCCCCTTGGCCAAGGTCGCCTCCGGCGGCGAACTCTCGCGCATCAGCCTCGCCATGCAGGTGGTGATCAGCCAGGTCGCGTCTGTGCCGACGCTGATCTTCGACGAAGTCGACGTCGGCATCGGCGGGCGCGTCGCCGAGGTGGTCGGCAAGCTCCTGAAGGAACTGGGCCGCCGCTACCAGGTGCTGGCGATCACCCACCTGCCGCAGGTCGCCTCGTGCGGCGACGCGCACTGGCGCGTCGCCAAGCGCGACGAAGGCGGCCGCACCGTCAGCCGCATCAGCGTGCTTGACACCGGCGCGCGCGTCGACGAACTCGCGCGCATGCTGGGCGGCGAGGCGATCACCGACACCACGCGCCAGCACGCCGCGGAAATGCTCGAAGCCAACGCCTGAGCAGGCTAGGCAAAGCGGCGCCATTTCGCTATGATGGCGCCCTCATCCGGAACGGAAGCGTGGCAGAGTGGTTTAATGCACCGGTCTTGAAAACCGACGAGGGTTCACGCCCTCCGTGAGTTCGAATCTCACCGCTTCCGCCAAACATTCAAACAAAAAGCCCTGATTTTCAGGGCTTTTTGTTTTGGTGAGCCTACGCGACAGAACCCCGCACCCACGAAACAATCCATCATGCCCTCGCGGCGTGACCTCGACACACTCGGCGGTTCAAGCCAACAACTTACCCGGGTTCATCACCCCGTCCGGGTCGAACAGTTGCTTGATTCCGCGCATCAGGGTGATCTCTTCGGGGCTGCGCGTGTACGACAGGTAGTCACGCTTGAAGAGCCCCACCCCGTGCTCGGCCGATACGCTGCCGCCCGCCTCGCGCACCAGTTCAAACACCGCCTGGTTGACGTGCTCGCACGCCTGGCGGAACGCCGCAAGCGCCATGCTGGCCGGGCGCAGCACGTTGATGTGCAGGTTGCCGTCGCCGATGTGGCCGAACCAGACCACCTCGAAGTCGGGGTAGGCTTCTGCCAGTAAAGCGTCGAGGCGGGCGACGAAGGGGTCTACCTCCGAAATGCGCAGCGCGATGTCGTTCTTGTACGGGGTGTGCGGCGTGATCGCCTCGCTGATGTCTTCGCGCAAGCGCCACAGCGCGCGCGCGTGCGCGTCGCTTTGCGACACTACCCCATCGACGACCCAGCCCTGCTCCGCGCAGTGGCCGAACACGGCAAGGTCTGGCTCGGCGCCGCCTGCCGGGCGCACGTACTCGAGCAGCACGTAATATGGCGCCGCAGACTCGAACGGGCGTGCCGCGCCGCGCGCGAGCACGTGGCGCAAGGCCTTGTCGGAGAAGAACTCGAACGCCTGCAAGCTAAGCGCGCGCCTGAACGCGTCGAACACCCGCATCACGCACGAGAGGTCGGGCAAGGCGAGCACCATCACCGCCGTCTCGGGCGGCGCTTGCGTCAGCCTGATCGCCGCGCCGACGATGAAGCCCAGCGTGCCTTCCGAGCCGACGAACAGGTGGCGCAAGTCGTAGCCGGTGTTGTTCTTGACCAGCCCGCGGTTGAGTTCCAGCACCTCGCCGGCGCCAGTCACCACCGTCAGGCCGGCGACCCACTCGCGGGTCATGCCGTAGCGCAGCACCTGGATGCCCCCGGCGTTGGTGGCGATATTGCCGCCGATCTGGCTGGAGCCGCTGGACGCGAAGTCGACCGGGTAGTACATGCCGTGCTCGCGGGCGAAGTCCTGCAGGGTGCGGGTGATTACGCCGGGCTCGACCTCGACGATGCCGTCCAGCGCGTCAAAGCGCCCGATGCGGTTCATCCGTTCGAAAGACACCACCACCTCGCCGCTGGCCGCCACCGCGCCGCCGGAGAGGCCGGTACGCCCGCCGGAGGGCACCAGCGCGACCTGGTGTTGCCGCGCCCAGCGCACGATGGCGACCACCTCGTCCACCGTGCCCGGGAACAGCACGGCGGGGGTATCGGCCTGCCAGTAGCGGGTCCAGTCGAGCCCGTAGCTGGCGCGGCTCTCCTCGTCGGTGGCGACGCGCAACGCCGACGCTTCCGCCAACAGTGCCTGCAAATCCGGCATGGTCGACATGGTTTTCTCCCTCTTTTCAAACGTCATTTACACGCCGCATAATAACTAAACCCGAGTAATTTACTCAACATAGGTGTACCATGACCCAAGCCCTCTCCCTGCCGCGCGACCGCATCAAGGTACTGTTGCTCGAAGGCATACACCAAAGCGCGGTCGACGTGTTCACCGCCGCCGGTTACACCCGCATCGAACGCTACGACAAGGCGCTGCCGCCGGCCGAGCTCGCCCACAAGATTGCCGACGCGCACCTGGTCGGCATCCGCTCGCGCAGCCAGCTGGACGAAGCAGCCCTTTCCGCCGCGCAGAAGCTGATCGCCGTCGGCTGCTTCTGCATCGGCACCAACCAGGTCGACCTGGCCGCGGCCAAACGCCGCGGCGTGCCGGTGTTCAACGCGCCGTTCTCCAACACCCGCTCGGTGGCGGAGCTGGTGATCGCCGAGACCATCCTGTTGATGCGCAACATCCCGGCCAAGAACACGCTACTGCACCGCGGCGGCTGGGACAAGTCCGCCGCCGACAGCTTTGAGGTGCGCGGCAAGACGCTGGGCATCATCGGCTACGGCAACATCGGCACCCAGGTCGGCGTGCTGGCCGAGGCGCTGGGCATGCAGGTACTGTTTTGCGACATCGAAAACAAGCTACCGCTGGGCAACGCGCGGCAGGTCGCCTTCGCCGAACTGTGCGCCCGGGCGGACACCATCACGCTGCACGTCCCGCAAACTGCACAGACGCAAGGCATGATCGGCGCAGGCGAGCTTGCCATGATGAAAGACGGCGTGCGCCTGATCAACGCCTCGCGCGGCAACGTGATCGACATCGGGGCGCTCGCCGACGCGCTTGAGCGCGGCAAGCTCTCCGGCGCCGCCGTCGACGTCTTCCCGCACGAACCCGAACACAACGCCGAGCCGTTCGTGTCGGCGCTAACCGCGTTCGACAACGTAATCCTCACCCCGCACATCGGCGGCAGCACCCAGGAAGCGCAAGCCAACATCGGCCACGAAGTGGCGGCCAAGCTGGTGCGCTACAGCGACAACGGCTCGACCCTCTCCGCCGTCAACTTCCCGGAAGTGTCGCTGCCGGCGCACGCAGGCAAGTGCCGCTTGCTGCACATCCACCGCAACCGTCCCGGCGTGCTCGCGCATGTAAACGAGGCACTGGCCAAGGCCGGCGCCAATATCGCCGCGCAGTACCTGCAGACCGACGCCGACATCGGTTACGTGGTGGTCGAGACCGACAGCGCGGCAAGCCAGGACGCGCTGGCTGCCCTCGCACAGGTGGAGGGCACCTTACGCTGCCGCGTGCTGTACTGAGCAGGCATGGGCGGGCGTACCGCCCATGCCATGGCCGGAACTTGGGATCAACAGCCGCGGTCTGCCCATGACAGTGATGAAAACCTGGCCACGCCCCACGTTAGCCTGTTGATCGACCGCGCCGAAAGACTGCCTTATGCCACACGATATCAGCCTGATCGCCACCCTTGCCGTCGGCTTTTCGCTCGCCTTGCTGCTGGGTTTCCTTGCCCAGCGCCTGAAGATGCCGCCACTGGTGGGCTACCTGCTGGCCGGCGTCATGATCGGCCCGGCCACGCCGGGCTTCGTCGCCGACGTGGGCCTCGCCGGCCAATTGGCCGAGATCGGCGTCATGTTGCTGATGTTCGGCGTGGGCCTGCACTTCTCGCTGGCCGACCTGATGGCGGTGCGCCGCATCGCGGTACCGGGCGCGGTGGTGCAGATCGCCGCCGCGACGCTGCTGGGCGGCGGCGTCGCCTACGCCTGGGGCTGGCCGTGGGATAGCGCGCTGGTATTTGGCCTTAGCCTGTCGGTTGCTAGTACCGTGGTACTGCTGAAGGCGCTGGAAACCCGCGGCGTGCTCGAGTCGATCAACGGCAAGATCGCGGTGGGCTGGCTGATCGTCGAAGACCTGTTCATGGTGCTGGTACTGGTGTTGTTGCCGGTGCTGGCCGGCATCCTTGACGGTGCGCCAGGCGGCCCGGCCAGCGTGTGGGGGGCGCTCGCGCTCACGCTTGCCAAGATCGTCGCCTTCGTCGCGCTGATGCTCGTGGTCGGGCGCAGGCTGCTGCCCAGGCTGTTGTGGTGGATCGCCGCCACCGGCTCGCGCGAGCTCTTTACCCTCGGGGTGGTGGCCGCGGCGCTCGGCGTGGCCTTTGGGGCGGCCAAGCTGTTCGACGTGTCGTTCGCGCTGGGCGCCTTCTTTGCCGGGATGATGCTTCGCGAGTCGGAATTCAGCCACAAGGCCGCCGACGAGTCGCTGCCGCTGCGCGACGCCTTTGCCGTGCTGTTCTTCGTGTCGGTCGGCATGTTGTTCGACCCGGCCGTGATCCTGGCCCAGCCGGTGAAACTGCTGGTGGTGGTCGCCATCATCATGGTCGGCAAGACGCTGGCCGCCGTCGCGCTGGTTTTGCTGTTCCGCTACCCGCTGAACACCGCGCTGACCGTCGGCGTCAGCCTTGCCCAGATCGGCGAATTCTCCTTCATCCTGGCGGGGCTCGGCGTCGCGCTGGGCATGCTGGACGCCGAAGCGCACAGCCTGATCCTGGCCGGCGCGCTGATCTCGATCGCGGCCAATTCAGCCTTGTTTGCGCTGGTGGAGCCGGCGCAGCGCTGGATACGCGAGCGCTCCGCCCTCGCCCGCCGCCTTGAAGCGCGCGACGACCCCTTGGCCCAGTTACCGATGACGACAGACCTCTCCCAATTGAGCGGGCAAGTGGTGCTGGTCGGCTACGGCCGGCTGGGCCGCCGCATAGGGAAGACGCTGCGCTCGAACAAGGTGCCGTTCGTTGTCGCCGAACAGAACCGCGAGGTGGTCGACCTGCTGCGCCAGCAAGGCTTGCCCGCGGTCAGCGGCGACGCCAGCGAGGCGGCCGTGCTGATCCAGGCGCACATCGCCCGCGCAGCGGTCATGGTGGCGGCCATCGAGGATACGGTCGCCGCGTGCCGGATGGTCGAGATTGCGCGCACCCTGAACCCGCAGATCCGGGTCATCCTGTACGCCGGCAACGAAGACGAGGCCGGGCATCTGCGGACCCGGGCGAGGGCGACGGTGTTCGTCGCCGAAGACGAGTTGGCCCGCGCCATGGCGGACCAGGTCCTCGCCAAATGAAACGCGCCCGCGCCACGCCGATCAGCTAACTACGATCCTCTTAGGTGAACTTACCGCTCCGGTCGTGCCCGGTTCGTTCTAAGGCCGTCACTCATCGCCCAAAGCAGCACGCACGACACATAGGGAACCATCATGATCAAACGCATCCTGCTCACGCTGAACAACAGCCCCTCGGCCTACGAAGCCCGTGCACGCGCCATCCGCCTGGCAAGCGAACGCGGCGCCGACCTGACAGCACTGGCACTGGTCGACCTGGAACGGCTCACCCACGGCGAGGCGGTCCCCGCCGGCGCGCTCGCGTTCCAGGAGCAGCGCAACCAGCAGTGGCTTGCCGAGTGGCGGACACAGGCCGACGAGCTGATCGACGCGTGCCGGCAACAGGCCGCACTCTCCGGCGTGAACTTTACCGGGCTGTGCGTGGAAGACGACTTGCCCGCCGCCGCGCTGGCGCGCGAAGCACGCAGCCACGACCTGGTCGTCAGCGCGACGGACGCGTGGCTGGGTTCGGCGGGCCAGTCCGAAGACGCGCGGCAGCTCGCAAGCTACCTCGCCGACGCGCCGCGGCCCTTGTTGCTGCTGCCGGGCAGCGCCAGCGAATACAGCCGCCACCCTGACGGCCCCATCCTGATCGCCTACGACGGCAGCCCGTGCGCCGCACGCATGCTGCAGCAGCTCGCCTTCATGCGGCTGTGGCCCCACTCGGAAAAGCGTTTGGTCGTGGTGCAAAAATCCCAGCAGGACGCGGAAGCCCTGGCGGCAGAGGCGGCTGGCTACCTGGCCTGCCACGGCATCGAAACGGTACCGGCAGCCATCGGCAGCACGCTGCCCGCCGCGGAGGTCCTGCTCGCCGAATCTGCCGCGCACGGCGCACGCGCGCTGGCCATGGGAGCGTTCGGGAGCAACAGCTGGCGCGACCGCCTGTTCGGCTCGGCCACCCGCACCCTGCTGGCCGAGGCCGACTTCCCCTTGCTGCTAGCCCACTGAGCAAGCGGGGTGCGCAGCAACGCCTGCAAGCACCGGTTTGCCGCGAGCAGACCGGTTTGCGGCGCGCGAGTACGTCAACCTGCCACTGCCCTGAGCCTGGCCGCTCCACCGCGCCACGCGCCGCCGGCTATACCGGACGGGGATGACCACCACCGCGTCAGTGAGGCAAGCCATGCACACCCCGACCAACTCGTTCAACACGCTGTCCACGCTTGAGGCCAACGGCAAGACCTACCGCTACTTCGCCTTGCAAGGCGGCGAGCTTGCAGGGTGCGCGGCGGTGCGCCGCCTGCCGGTGAGCTCTCGCATCCTGCTTGAGAACCTGCTGCGCCACGAAGACGGGGTAAGCGTCACCCGCCAGCACATCGAGGCGCTGGCCAGCAGCGGCGGCCGTGCCGTCGACCAGGAAATCCTGTTCCATCCGGCGCGGGTGCTGATGCAGGACTTCACCGGCGTGCCGGCGGTGGCGGACCTTGCCGCGATGCGCGACGCGCTGGCCAGCCGCGGCGCCGACCCGCTCAGGGTCAACCCCCTGACGCAGGTCGACCTGGTGATCGACCACTCGGTCAACGTCGACAGCTTCGGCAGCGCCGCCGCCTTCGACATCAACGTGCGCCAGGAGATGCAGCGCAACCACGAGCGCTACCGCTTCCTCAAGTGGGCGCAGGGTGCCTTCGCCAACTTCCGGGTGGTACCGCCGGGCACCGGCATTTGCCACCAGGTCAACCTCGAGTACCTGGCCAAAGTGGTGTGGCAGCAGCCGGGGGCGGACGCGCCGCTGGCCTTTCCCGACACGCTGGTCGGCACCGACAGCCACACCACGATGATCAACGCGCTGGGCGTGCTCGGCTGGGGCGTCGGCGGCATCGAAGCGGAAGCGGCCATGCTCGGCCAGCCGGTGCCGATGCTGATCCCGGAAGTGGTCGGCTTCGAGCTAACCGGCGCGCTTGCGCCGGGCATCACCGCGACCGACCTGGTGCTGCAGGTGGTGCAGATGCTGCGGGCGTTCGGCGTGGTCGGCAAGTTCGTCGAGTTTTACGGCGCGGGGCTTGACCACCTGCCGCTGCCGGAGCGCGCCACCCTCGCCAACATGGCGCCAGAGTATGGCGCGACCTGCGGCTTCTTCCCGGTCGACGCGCAAACCCTGCACTACCTCGCCGCCACCGGCCGCGACGCGGATACCTGCGCCCTGGTCGAAGCGTACTGCCGCGCGCAGGGCCTGTGGCGCGACGCGCACAGCGCCGCACCCGATTACGCTGCGACCCTGTCGCTGGACCTTTCGACGGTGCAGCCGTCGCTGGCCGGGCCGCGCCGCCCGCAAGACCGCGTGCTGCTGCCTGCCTTGCGCGAAGCGACCGAGACCGTGATCGCGAACAACGGCAAGGCGGCGGAACTGGACACGGCGTTCGCGCTGCCCGGGGATGCGGGCAGCCTGCACCACGGCGACGTGGTGATCGCCGCGATCACCTCCTGCACCAACACGTCGAACCCCGCCGTGATGATCGGCGCCGGCCTGCTCGCCCGCAATGCGCTCGCGCGCGGCCTGCAGCGCAAGCCCTGGGTCAAGTCGTCGCTGGCACCCGGCTCGCGCGTGGTGAGCGACTACCTCGCGCAATCGGGCCTGCAAACGCATCTGGACGCGCTGGGCTTCAACCTGGTCGGTTACGGCTGCACCACCTGTATCGGCAACTCCGGGCCGCTGCCGGACGCCGTCGAAGAGGCGGTCAGCCGCCACCAGCTGGTGGTGAGCGCGGTGCTCTCCGGCAACCGCAACTTCGAGGGGCGCATCCATCCGCAGGTGAAGGCCAACTGGCTGGCCTCGCCCCCGCTGGTGGTCGCCTACGCGCTGGCCGGCACCACCCGCATCGACCTGAGCCGCGAGCCGCTAGGCGTCGACCCCGACGGCGCCCCCGTCTTCCTCAAAGAGCTGTGGCCGTCGGACGCCGAAATCGCCCAATGGGTGCACGCCATCGGCCGGCAGATGTTCACCGGCCGCTACCGTGCGGTGTTCGACGGCGACGCGGCCTGGCAGGCCATCAAGGCCGACGCCGGCGCCAACTTTGCCTTCGCCCCCGACTCGACCTATATCCGCCTGCCGCCCTTTTTCGAGCCGCGCTGGCGCGGCAACTCGGGCGACATCGTCGGGGCGCCCATCCTCGCGCTTTTGGGCGACTCGGTGACCACCGACCATATCTCGCCTGCCGGACAGATCCCGCCCGACAGCCCGGCCGCCCACTACCTGCGCAGCCAGGGCGTGCCCGACGCCGACTTCAATTCCTACGGCGCGCGCCGCGGCAACCATGAAGTGATGATGCGCGGCACCTTCGGCAATATCCGCCTGCGCAACGCGCTGACCCCGGGCGTCGAGGGCGGGTACACCGTGCTGCACGCCAAGGGCGGCGGCGACGGCGCCAGGGTGTTCATTTACGACGCGGCGATGGCGTACCAAAGGGGCGGCGTGGCCACCGTGGTGGTCGCCGGCAAGGAGTATGGCACCGGCTCCAGCCGCGACTGGGCGGCCAAGGGCACGCTGCTGTTGGGGGTGCGCGCGGTGATCGCCGAGAGTTTCGAGCGCATCCACCGCTCCAACCTGGTCGGCATGGGCGTGTTGCCGCTGGAATTCTTGCCGGGCGACGATCGCACCACCCTGTCGCTCGACGCCGGGGTCACCTTCGACATTCTGGGCATCGATGCAAACTTGCAGCCGCAGCAGCTGCTTGTCGCACGCCTCCACTACGCGGGCGGCGCGACGCGGGACATCCAGCTGCGTGCACGGCTGGATACGCGGATGGAAGTGGATTACTTCCAAAGCGGTGGTGTGCTCAACTACATCCTCGAGCAGTTTTCAGGCGAGCCGCCCGCGCGTGCGTGATTCACGCCCACGGCTTGCCGACTGGCGGGCGCCGGCTTACGCGTCGGCGGCGCCGGCGCTCTTGCGGACGCTGACCGGCACCGACTTGTAGCCCGGCGTCCCGCTCTCGGCGTCGATATGGTCGAGCGGGATCAGGCAGTTGGCTTCCGGGTAGTAGGCAGCGACGGTGCCGCGGGCAATCGCGTGCGCAATGGCGGTCAGCCCCGGGTAGCGCCGGGTTTCTCCACCTGATGCCAGCTCGACGTCGACCTTGTCCCCGTGCACCAACCCCAGCGCCTCCAGGTCATCCGGGTGCATGAACAGCACGTCGCGCCGGCCGAACACCCCGCGGTAGCGGTCGTCGTAGGCGTAGATAGTCGTGTTGTACTGGTCGTGGCTGCGCACGGTCACCAGCCGGAACGCGTCCCCCTGCTGCAGGTCTTCGTCCAGCCCGTCAAAGACATAGAATTCGGCCTTGCCCGACGGGGTGTTCCAGACGCGCCCGGTGGCCGGCAGCGGCAGCCGGAAGCCGCCGGGCACCCGGATGCGCGCGTTGTAGTCGTCGAAGCCGGGGATCACCCGTTCGATCAGCGCCCGGATCCGGTCGTAGTCGGCACTCAGCGCGTCCCAGTCGACACCGCTGTCCGGCAGGGTCGCCCGCGCGATGCCGGCGACGATCGCAACCTCGGACTTAAGGTGCATGGACGCCGGCGGCAGCTTGCCGACCGACGCGTGCACCATCGACATCGAGTCTTCCACGGTGACCGCCTGCACGCCGCTGGCCTGCAGGTCGGCCTCGGTGCGGCCAAGGCAGGGCAACAGCAGCGTCGTCTGCGCGACCAAAAGGTGCGAGCGGTTGAGCTTGGTCGCGACGTGGACGGCCATCTCCAGCGACGCCATCGCCGGGAAGCACTGCCCCGGGTCGGGCAAGGCGACCGCCAGGTTGCCGCCCAGGCACAGCAGCGCCCGGCACTCGCCGCTGACGATGGCCTGCATCGAGCGCACGGCGTCGCGCCCCGCCCAGCGCGGCGGCGCAAAGCCGAAGGTGGCGGCGAGCCCGTCCAGGAAGGCCGCCGACGGCTTCTCGGTGATGCCGACCGTCCGGTTGCCCTGCACGTTGGAGTGCCCGCGCAGCGGGCAGATGCCGGCGCCGGGCTTGCCGAGGTTGCCCTTGAGCAAGAGCAGGTCGCACAGCAGTCTTACGTTGGCGGTGCCGCGCCGGTGCTGGGTGATGCCCATCCCGTAGCTGATGATGGTCGCGCCGGACTTGGCGTACAGGCGGGCGACTTCTTCCAGGCTCGCCTGGCTCAAACCGCTGGCCGACTCGATGGCCGGCCAGCCGGTGGCCGTGAGGTCTTCCTGCAGCGGCGCGAAGCCCACGGTGTGCCCGGCGATGAAATCGTGGTCGAGCACGCCGCCTTGCCGCGCCTCCATCTCCAGCAAGGCCTTCATCACGCCCTTGATCGCGGCGGCGTCGCCGCCCGCCTTCACCTGCAGGTAGTTGGACGCGATCGCCGTCGCGCCGTACGTCGCCATCTCCACCGGGTCCTGCGGGTCGGCAAAGCGCTCCAGCGCCCGCTCCCGCATCGGGTTGAACACGACAATCGGCACGCCGCGCCGCGCCGCGTCGTGCAGCACGCCCATCATCCGCGGGTGGTTGGTGCCCGGGTTGTGGCCGATCGAGATGATCAGCTCGCACTTGTCGAAGTCGTCCAGCGACACCGAGCCCTTGCCCATGCCGATCGACCGCGGCAGGCCGACGCTGGTCGGCTCGTGACAGAGGTTCGAGCAATCGGGGAAGTTGTTGCTGCCGTACATCCGGGCAAACAGCTGGTAGAGGAAAGCCGCCTCGTTCGAGGTGCGGCCCGAGGTGTAAAAGTCGACCTGCCGCGGCGGCAGCGTAGCCAAAACGGCGCCGATGCGCGCGAAGGCGGCGTCCCAGGAGAGCGGCTGGTAGGTGTCGCTCGCCTTGTCGTACAGCATCGGCTCGGTCAGCCGGCCGAAGTCTTCCAGTTCGTGGTCGCTCAGCTTCATGAGTTCGGCGACCGGCCGCGCTGCAAACAGGGCGGGTGTCGCCCGGTGCTTCGTCGCCTCCCAGGTCACCGCCTTGGCGCCGTTCTCGCAAAACTGGAAGGTCGAGGCGTGGTTCTTGTCCGGCCACGCGCAGCCCGGGCAGTCAAAGCCCTGCGGCTGGTTGGTCCTGAGCAGGGTGGCAGACGCCTCGACCGTGTCCATCTGCTCGCGCACCGCGACGGCCAGCGCCTTGAGCGCGCCCCAGCCACCGGCCGGCCCCGCATAGTCGTGCACCCCGGCAACATTCCTTGGCTGTTCGGCCATCGACTTCTCCCTCAACGTGAACGGGCAAATCCCCTCAAGCTAAGGTTATAGCCACAGCCGGCCGGACTCTCACTGCCCCCTGCCCGCCATGCCGGCGCAAGCCGGCAAGCGGCACGGCCTTGCGCCACTTCCTGGCGGGTGACAGGCCCGACTGCCCTGCTATACCGGCAAGACATTCCGCATGGGCAAGGAGACGTCACCATGAACACACTGCTCAACCTGGCTGGCCGCGTGCTGCTGGCCCAATTCTTCCTGCTGGCGGGGCTTGGCAAGATCACCAACTACGACGGCACCGCCGCCTACATGCAGGCTTTCCACGTCCCCACCGCACTGCTGCCCCTCGTCATCCTGCTCGAAGTCGGCGGCGGGTTGGCCTTGATCGCCGGCTGGAAAGTCAGGTGGATTGCCCTGCTGCTGGCGGCCTTTTCGGTTGCCGCGGCGGTGATCTTCCACCACGACTTCGCCAACGAGACACAGTGGATCCTGTTTATCGGCGACCTCTCGACCGCGGGCGGCCTGCTGGTGCTGGCGCAATGCGGCGCCCTGGCGCCGGCGCTGGATGCAAGGCGGAAGGATGCCTGAGTGACAAGCCTCGCCAAACAGGCGGGACGGCCGCAAACGACCGCCCGCCTGCTCCACTCCCTCACTCCATGCACCAGCCGTGGCTGACCAGCAGCGACTGCCCGGTCAGCGCCTTGTTCGGGAAGGCCGCCAGGAAGAGCGCAGCCTCGGCGACGTCGCTGTCCTTGACGAACTCGCCGTCGACCGTCCCGCCCAGCATCACCCGGCGCACCACCTCGTCTTCGCTGATGCCCAGCGTTTTGGCCTGCTCGGGGATCTGCCGGCGCACCAGCGGCGTGTCGACGTAGCCCGGGCAGATCAGGTTGGCGCGGATATTGTCGGCGGCGCCCTCCTTGGCGATGGTGCGCGCAAGGCCCAGCAGCGCGTGCTTGGCCGACACGTAGGGGGCTTTTAACGGGGACGCGAGCTTGGAGTGCACCGACCCCATCAGCAGGATGGCGCCGCCGCCGTGCGCGCGCATATGGCGCATCGCGGCGCGGCTGCACAGGAAGGCACCGTCCAGGTGCACCGCAATCAGCCGCCGCCAGTCACCAAACTCAAGCTCGACAATCGGCGCGATATGCTGGACGCCGGCGTTGCTGACCATAATGTGCAGGCCGCCCAGCTGCCCGATCGCCTCGGCAAAACCCGCCTCGACCGACGCCTCGTCGCTCACGTCCATCGCGACCGCCACCGCGTGCGCGCCCTCGTCGCGCAGCTGCTGCGCGGCGGCCTCGGCCGCGTCCGGCCGTATGTCGGCCACCGCGACCGCCGCGCCGGCGGACGCGAAGCGGCGGGCGATGGCGAGGCCGATGCCGCTGGCTGCGCCGGTGACCAGCGCGCATTGTCGGGTCAGTTGCATGTTTTTCCCTCCCTTAATCAAGATGGGCCGCCCGCTGGCCACCCGCCGCGCCGCGCCAGCGTGGCGCGGCCATCCTTCTTGCCGCAGCCTCAGGCGCCGCCGGCTGGCGGTGCGCCCCGGTCGCTTTCGGCTGCCCCGGCGTAAAGGCCGCCGGAGGGCAGGCTCACCTCGTCCGAGCCCAGGCACTGCCCCATGCGCCGGCCAAACTTCGCCTTGAGCGCTTCGAAATGGCCGCACAACAGCGCCGCGTCCTTGCCGCTGCTGCGCACCGGCGCATGCAAGAAGTCGAGCAGCCTGCCGGTCGCGGCCGTCAGCCGGGCGTCGAACAGGCCGGCACCGCCTGCCGCGGCGAGCCGCGACAACTGTTCGAGCAAGTCGGCCAGCGCCCGCACGTGGCCGAGCAGACGCACTTCGCGCACCGAGCCGTTGCCCGAGCCCGCGCCGATCTGCAGGAACTTCTTGAGGTAGTCGTGCAGCGCGGCACGTGCGGCGCCCGCCTCGGCCGGCTTGCCGTGCGCCGCGCACTCGAACTGTACAAGCATCATCTCCAGCCTCAGGGTGTCGACGCCGATCTTGCCGTACCTGGCCGTCGCCGCCTTGCACGCCTTCATCGGCAGCAGCACATGGCCCGCGCAAAAGCCGACGGGGGTGGTCACCGCGACGTCTACGAGCGCGATGTCGCCGATGTGCACGCCCTCAAGCGCCTCCTCCAGCGCGCCGGGCTCGAGCCCCTGCAGGATGTGCCGGGTGAAGGTGTACGGGTTGGCGTTGAGAAAGCCCAGCAGCGTCGCCTCGGCCTCCGCGCTGTCCACGCCTGCTGCCGCGTCGCGGCTGCCCGTCTGGCCCTCCAGATGCGCGGCGGGCCGCCAGGCGAGGTCCTTCTGGCCGTGGGCGCCGACCACGCAGCCGCGGCAAAGCCTTTGCTCTGCTTCGAGCAGCGCGACGGCAGGGGCGGCGTACGCGTCGGCGTCGCGGACCTGCAGCCGGGCGCGGACTTCGTCGAAGCCGAGCGTGCCCAGCGCGACGCCGCCCAGCTTCAATTCGCCGTTGCCGTTGGCCACGCGCACGCCGGTGATGTCCGCGACGCGCACCGCGCGGCTGGTCGCAAACGTCCAGCTGACGTCCCGCTCGCCGTCGACCGATTCGCACACCAGCTCGACCGGGCCCTGCGTGGTCAGCAAGGCCGCCTTCACGTGCCGCCGCTTCTCCTCGTCGAATACTTGCCAGAACCGGCCCAGCGCGGCGGTGACGACGCTGCCGTCGTCGTCACCATCAAGCGCGGGCGTCACGCAGGCGCGCTGGCGGATCGCCTGCTCGGCCGTCGCGCCCGACAGGCGCACGGTCACGCTGACGCGTCCGGCCTCGGCGTCTTCCGGCGCTGCCGGCATGGCAGGCCACGCGCCAGGCCCCGCATCGGGGCGCAGGCGCAAGTAGCGGGCATCCAGCCGACGGACAAGCGCCCTGTCGGCGACGGCCGGCCGGATCAGCCACCAGTATTCGCCCAGCAGTTCGGCGCTGAAGTGCAGGGGTTTGAACGGCAGGAACAAAAGCGGCGTGAAGTCCTGCGCCGCGATGCTGACCCGGTAGTCGTTGAGCACCTCGAAGCACAGGGCGCCGGGGAGCGGCTGCGCCGCCTGATCGGCGCCGGGCCGGTACAGGGACGCGTTGTGCACGGTGCGCTGCTGCAGGTTGAGCGCCGAGGCGGCGAAGGCCTCGCGGTCTGCCTCGACGTCGGCTTCGACGTAACCGAGCGCGACGCCGCCGAAGACGACGGTGTCTGCCGCCACCACCGGGTTCGCGCCGCCGGCCGCGCCCGGGAAGCGGCCGGCCGTCGCCGCGGTGGCGGCCAGCGCGCTGCTGGCGCCGCACTGGTGCTGCAGGGCGGTCGCGCGCGCGACTTCGCCCGGCGCACTCCCGGCATGGCCCGCGGCCGAGGCCGGCCGCCCTGCCTGCGTAGCCGGCGAGGCGCCCGAAACGCTGCCCAGGCGCACGCCAAGCTGCACCCATTGCTGGCGGTACGTCACCGCGTAGCCCAGCGCGGCGGCGCCCGGCTGCGCGCCGTCGAAATTGAACAGCTGCCCGATGCGCGCCGGCGTCTGGCACAACACGCTCGAGTCCCTCAGCGCGCGCGCCCGGAAGAAACTGGTATAGCGCTGCACGCCCGCGCCGCCGCCCCCTGCCCGGCTGCTGCCCGCCACCAGCGCCTCGGCCTCGTCCAGCGCGGCGAAGGCGGCAAGGTCCGCCACCCTTGCCAGGCCCAGCCGCGCCAGCGCCGCCGCCTGCCGCGCGTCCACCCCGGAGAGCACGGCGCACGGGGCGTCGAGCAAGGCATCCAGCGGTTTGCCCTGCCAGGCCGGCCCGACATGGCCTGCCACCTCTTCGCGGCCAAGCAGGCCGGCCTCGGCGGCGCGCAAGGCGCGCGCATGGCGGAACGGCGGGTAGGCCAGCAGCTCGGCGACGCTGGTGATGCCCAGCTCGCCGAGGGTTTCGCGCGCGGCGCTGCCGAGCGTCCCGAGCGCGTGCAGGCTGAGGCGGGGAATCTGCAAAGGGTCCATCGCGTGCGCTCCGCCTGCCCGGTCGCAGGTTCAGGGTGCCGGGCGGGGTGTGCCGCAAGACTGGCCCGGTTCACGCAACCGGCCCGGCAGGTCAGAAGAAGGCGCCTGCCGCGCGCCAGCACAAGGGCGGGCGATGGCAGGCCGGGCGCCCCGCACCGGGGCGCCGTGCTTCGTTGTAGCCTGCCGCGCGGGTTTTACTGGACCACCGACTTGACCTTCCAGTCGTTGTTCTCCACCGAAGAGATGGTGACCGGCGCGTTCTTCAGGTTGCCGGCCGGATCGAAGCCGAAGTCGGCGGTCACGCCCTTGTAGCCGGTCTTGGCGATGTACGGCAGGAACTTGGCGGGGTCGGTCGAGCCTGCGCGCTTCATCGCGTCGGCGACGATCATCACACCGTCGTAGAACTGCGGCCCGAGCAGCACGACGTCCTGCTTGTAACGCGCCTTGTAGCGCTGTTCGAAGTCCTTGCCGGCCGGGCGCGCGCCCAGCTCGCCGCCGGCGACCGCCGAGTAGTGGCCGGTGGCGTCGGCGCCGGCCAGCTTGATGAAGTTCGGCGTGTTGAGCATGTCGCCACCCATCAGCCGCGCGTTGAGGCCCAGCCGCTTCATCTGGCGCGCCATCGGCGCGGCCTGCGCGTCCGCGCCGCCGTAGAAGATCACGTCGGGCTTTTGCGCCTTCAGGCTGGTGAGGATCGCGGTGAAGTCGTTCGCCTTGTCGTTGGTGTACTCGCGCTTGACGGGCTGCTTGCCCTGCGCGGCCAGCGACTTCACGAATTCGTCGGCGATGCCCTGCCCGTAGGCGGTACGGTCGTCGATCACCGCGATGCGCTGCGCCTTCAGCTGCTTGACCGCGTACTGGCCGAGCGAGCCGCCGATCTGGCTGTCGGAGCCGACCAGCCGGAAGGCGGTCTTGTAGCCGCTGGCGGTGTACGCCGGGTTGGTCGCCACCGACAGCTGCGGGATGCCGGCGTCCGAGTAGATGCGCGAGGCGGGGATCGACACGCCCGAATTGAAGTGGCCGATCACCGCCTTGACGCCTGAGTCGACCAGGCGCTGCGCGACCTGGGTGCCGACGCGCGGGTCGGCCTGGTCGTCCTCGGGCACCAGCTCGAACTTCACCTTCTGCCCGCCGATCACCAGGTTCTGCTTGTTGAGGTCGTCGATCGCCATCTTCGCCGCGTTCTCGTTGTCCTTGCCGTAGTGCGCCTGCGGTCCGGACAGCGGCGATGCAAAGCCGAGCTTGACCACGCTATCGGCGTGCGCGGCGCCGATCGCGAACGGCGCCATCATGCCGCCCAGCGCCAGGACCAGGTGAAGCTTGCGAAAAGCCTGCTGTGCCATGCTGTTCTCCTCCTCTTTCACACCAAGAATGGCCGCGAGGGCCGCCTAAAACCGGTCGAGTCGATACGGGTGGGGGTCGGTAGCCGTCGCCCGCCCCAGGATGTGTTCGGTCAGCATGGCGCCGGTGGTCGCCGCCAGCGTCAGCCCCAGGTGGCCGTGCCCGGTCGCGAAGTAGAGCCCGCGCACGCCGGGCGCCGGGCCGATCACCGGCAGGGTGTCGGGCAGCGACGGGCGGTTGCCCATCCAGACGCTCATGCCCTCGGTGTCGAAATCGCCGACGATGCGCCTAGCCTTGTCCAGCAGGATGTGCGCGCGCCGCCAGTCAGGCGGTGCATCGCGGTGCGCAAGCTCGACAGTGCCGGCCAGGCGCAGCGCGCCGCCTGCCATCGGCAGGATCACGAAGCTCTCGCTCGCGCACTGAATGAAATGGTGCAGCGGGACGCCTGCCCTAGGCAGCGTGACGTGGTAGCCGCGCTCGCTCTCCAGCGGCAGGCGGTAGCGCCCCTGCCGCGCGAAGCGGTCGCTCCACACCCCGCAGGCGATCACCACGCAGTCGGCCGGGAGCTGCCCGCCGGCGGTCTCGACGCCGCGTACACCGCCGCCCTCGCGCGAGATGCCAATCACCTCGTCCTGCACGAACAGCCCGCCCTCGCGCAGGAAGGCGTCGAACAGGCCGCGGGTGAAGAGATAGGGGTCGTCCACGTGCGACCAGTCCGGCACCTCGACGGCCACCTGCCATTCGGTCGCCAGCGCTGGCGCAAGCGTGGCAAGCGCGTCCCCGCCCAGCTTGCGCCAGCGCACGCCGTGCGCGCGCTTGGTCTGCCAGGCTGCTGCGGCGGCGGAGAATTCCGCCTCGTCGCGGTACAGCGTCAGGTTGCCGTGGCGGCGCCACAGCGTCCCGAGCCCCGCGCGCCCGATCAGGGGTGCGTAGTCGTCGTTGACCCGCCCCAGCAACGCGGCGAGCGCGGCGGTCAGCGCGGCCACCTTGCGCGGGCGGCTGGCGGCGACAAAGCGGGCAAGCCAGGGCGCGAGCGTCGGCAGGTAGCGCCAGCGCACCGCCAGCGGCCCCAGCGGGTCGAGCATCCAGCCGGGCACCCTGGCCAGCACGCCCGGCTCGGCCAGCGGGATGACGTCGCTGACGGCGAAGGCGCCGGCGTTGCCGTAGCTGGTGGCCATCGCCGGTTCGCCACGGTCGACCAGCACCACCTCGCAGCCGGCCAGCCGCAATTGCAGCGCGGTGGCGATGCCGACCACGCCGGCGCCGGCCACGAGCACCCGGCCGGGGCGGAGGCTTGCGCGCGCGTTCACCCTCAGCCCACCACGAAGCCGTGCACGTACGGGTCGGCGTCGTCGAGCAGGATGCGGTTGTAGCCGGTGGTCATCGCCCAGCCCTCGATGCCCGGGACGATGGCCGGCAGGCCGGCGACCTCGGTTTCCGCCTCGATGGTGCCGGTGAACTGGCTGCCGATGAGGCTCTCGTGCACCAGCACGTCGCCTGCCTTCATCAGGCCGCGCGCGTAGCGTTGCGCGAGCCTCGCCGAGGTGCCGGTGCCGCACGGCGAGCGGTCGAGCGCCGCCGCGCCGTACAGCACGGCGTTGGCCGCGTGCGAGCCGGGCTGCCTGGGTGCGCCGGTCCACTGCACGTGGCGCACGCCGCGGATGCCGGAGTCGAGCGGGTGCACGACGTCGTAGTGCGCGTTCAGGAAGTCGCGCAGCTCGTTGCCCATCGCCACCAGTTCGCCCGGCGTGTAGTCGGCCATGTCACGGTAGTTCTGCTGTGCCTCGACGATCGGGTAGAAGTTTCCGCCGTACGCGATGTCGACCTTGAGCCGGCCCAGCGCGCGGATTTCCACCTCGACGTCGCGCATCAAGAGGAAGGACGGCACGTTGGTGAGCTTCACCGACTTCACCTTGCCGCCTTCCTGCCGGTAGCGGGCGACGACCTTGCCGGCCGGGGTGTCGAGATTGAGCACGCCGGGCGTCGCCGGCTGGACGAGGCCGTGCTCGATGGCCATGGTCACCACGCCGATGGTGCCGTGCCCGCACATCGGCAGGCAGCCGCTGGTCTCGATGTAGAGCACCGCCACGTCGCAATCGTCGCGCGTCGGCGGGTAGAGGAAGGCGCCGGACATCTGCGCGTGGCCGCGCGGCTCGAACATCAGCCCGGTGCGCATCCAGTCGTAACGCGCCAGGAAGTCGAGCCTACGTGCGGCCTGGCTGTCGCCCGCCAGCGCCGGCGCGCCGCGGGTGACCAGGCGGACCGGGTTGCCGCAGGTGTGGCCGTCGATGCATTCGAATTCGGTGGTCGCCATCGCGTGAGCTCCTCGTGTGTGTCGTCTCACTCTAGGATCACGCGTTTTTGAATACAATCTAACGGCTTAAATTTGCTGAAATACAACAGCAACAAAACAACTGCGCCGACCAGAAATTCACAAATATACGTTACAAAACATGCACTTGATGCTGTGTCGTAAAAATACACCGCTTGATCAAGGCAGCCAACACCGCACTGAAAAAGCTGTTTTTGCATGCAAAGCCGTTGAATTTTGTATCCAGAAATACCAGCATGAAAAAGAGCTGCATTCCCCACGCAAGGAGCACTGCCATGACCCAACGCTGGAGCGGCGTCTTTCCCGCCGTCACCACCAAGTTCAACGCCGACGAATCGCTGGACCTGGCCGCGACCGTCCGCCATATCCGCTGGCAGCTCGATTGCGGCGCCGACGGCATCATCGTGTGCGGCTCGCTGGGCGAGGCGTCGACACTCACGGCCGACGAGAAGCTCGCCATCCTGCAGGCGGCCAAGGCAGTTGCCGGCGACAAGCCGGTGCTGCTGACTGTTGCCGAGGACAGCACCCGCGCCGCCTGCGCGCTCGCTGCCGCCGCCCACGCGCAGGGCGCCGACGGCATCATGCTGCTGCCGGCGATGCGCTACGTGTCGGACGAGCGCGAGACGCTCAACCACTACCGGCGCGTGGCCGGCGCGAGCCCGCTGCCGGTGATGATCTACAACAACCCGGTCGCGTACGGCGTAAACATCAGCCCCGACATGTACCGGGCGCTGGCCGCCGAGCCGAAGTTCGTCGCGATCAAGGAGTCCAGCGGCGACATCCGTACGCTGACCGACGTGATCAACGCGGTCGGCGACCGCTACGCGATCTTCTGCGGCGTCGACGACCTCGCGCTGGAGAGCCTGCTGATGGGCGCCGACGGCTGGGTGGCCGGGCTGGTGGTCGCCTTCCCCGAAGAGACCGTCGCCATCTACCGGCTCGCCCGCGCGGGCCGCTGGCTCGAGGCGCGCACGCTGTACCGCTGGTTCGCGCCGCTGCTGCACCTGGACGTCTCGATGAAGCTCGTGCAGAACCTCAAGCTGTGCGAGGCGAGGGTCGGCGTCGGCACCGAGCATGTGCGCGCGCCGCGCCTGCCTTTGGCCGGCGCCGAGCGCGAACGGGTGCTCGCCGTGATCGACGAGCGCCTGGCCTGCCGCCCCGCGCTGCCCGGGTCCTGAACGCAGGGCTGAATGGCCGGTGGCGGCTGTGGTAAGGTAGCGCCGCCCCGGCAAGGAAAACCGCATGACGCAGACCACCCCCGCCCCGCAGAGCCTGACCGCGATCGCCACCGACACCCTCCGCCAGCGCATCCTCGCCGGCGAGTGGTCAGACGGGGGGCAGTTGCGGCAGGAGGCGCTGTCGCGCGAACTAGGCATGAGCCGGGTGCCGATCCGCGAAGCGCTGCGCCAGCTCGAGGCCGAGGGGCTGGTGACCATCGTCGAGAACAAGGGCGCGGTGGTGTCGCAGCTGTCGCTGCCGGAAGTCGTCGAACTGCTGCACGTGCGCGTGCTGCTCGAGTGTGACGTACTGATGGCCGCCATCCCGCGCCAGACCAGCGCCGACCTCGCCGAGGCCGGGGCGCTGCTCGCGCGCTTCGAGGCCGCGCTGCGCGACGAGGACATCGCCGAATGGGGCATCCTCAACGCGCGCTTCCACCTCGCGCTCTACCGGGCGGCCGAGCGCCCGCAGATGCTGGCGCTCATCGAACAGCTGCACAACCGTACCGACCGCTACACCCGCATGCAGATCCTGCTGACCGGCTTCAGCGACCGCGCCCACCGCGAGCACGGCCAGCTGCTCGAACTGTGCCGGCAAAAGGACAACGTCAGCGCGGCCGCCTTCTTGCGCCAGCACATCCTCAACGCGCAGGAGGCGCTCGAGGCGTGGTACCGCGCGCAGGCGGCCCAGGCGCCGGCCAGACGCGCGCGCAAACCGGCCGCCTAGCCCCGACCGCCACGCACGACAAATTTGTATGGCATAAAGATTGCATCCATAGTCAAGGGAATGCCCCCGAACTCTTGACCGCAAAGGATGCGCCGCCATGGGAATCCGCACCACCGTCGCCGTCTGCCTCTCCACCTGCCTGCCGCTGTCGGCCCACGCTGCCGGCCAGCTCAACATCTACAACTGGGGCGAGTATTTCGCGCCGGACACCATCGCCAACTTCGAGAAGGAGTCGGGCGTGAAAGTCAGGCTCGACGTCTACGACAGCAACGAGGTGCTGCAGACCAAGATGCTGGCCGGCAACAGCGGCTACGACCTGGTCTTCCCGTCCAACGACTTTCTCGCCCGCCAGATCGAAAGCGGCGTCTACCGGAAGATCGACAAGCAGAAGCTGCCCAACCTGAAGAACCTCGACGCGGCCTTCCGCCCCAAGGTCGACGCGGTCGACCCCGGCATGCAGTACAGCGTGCCGTACATGTGGGGCACCACGGCGATCGGTTACAACGTCGACAAGGTGAAGAAGGCGCTCGGCGGCCAGTTGCCCGCCAACAGCTACGACCTCCTGTTCAAGCCCGAGGTCGTCGCCAAGCTGCAAAAATGCGGCGTCGCCTACAACGACGCCGGCAGCGTGATGTTCCCGATGGCGCTGCGCTATCTGGGCCGCGACCCGAACTCGACCAATCCCAAGGACTACGAAGACGCGGCGGCCGTGCTGAAGAAGATGCGCCCGTACATCCGACGGATGATCGCGACGCCGGTGATGAACGAGCTCTCCAACGGCGAAGTGTGCGTGTCGACCGGCTACTCGGGCGCGGTACTGGTCGCCAAGCTGCGCGCACGCGAGAACAAGACCGGCCAGAACATCGCCTACACCCTGCCCGAGGCGGGCGCGCCCTTATGGTTCGACAGCATGGCCATCCCCAAGGACGCGAAGAACGTCGAGAACGCGCACAAGTTCATCAACTACATCCTGCGCCCGGACGTGGTCGCGAACATCAGCAACGCGGTGATGTACCCGAGCCCCAACGCGCAGGCCGTCAAGCTGATGAGCAAGGAGCTGACCGGCGACCCGATGATTTTCCCGGACGCGCGCCGCATGCAGACCTTCTGGGTGCAGAAACCGTTCGACCCCGCCACGTTGCGCCTGCAGACCCGGCTGTGGCAACGCTTTAAGACCGCTAAATAAGGGAGGACGCACCATGCACACAGCAACCGGCCTGATCTACGACGAATTCTTCCTTGCGCACAACGCGGGCAGGCAGACCTACCGTGGCAGCGCGGGCGTGGCCGACGCCGGTGAGGAATTCGACACCCCGCTGCGGCTGACCTACAGCAAGGCGCTGCTCGACGCGACCGGCATGAGCGCGCGCCTGCGCCCCATCCCGTACACGCCGGCGGCCGACGCGGCGCTGCTGCGCGTGCATGCGCCGGCCTACCTGCAAACGCTGGCGGCCCGCTGCGCAGCCGCCGAGGAAGACGGCATCGAGCTGGGCGAAGACGCACGCGGCAACCGAGCGACCGAGCAGGTGGCACGCGCCGCCGCCGGTGCCGCGTGCGCGGCCGTCGACGCGGCGCTCGAGGGGCGCGTGCGCAACGTGTACGCGCTGATCCGCCCGTCCGGCCACCACGCCGGCCCCGACTACTCGATGGGCTACTGCTACTACAACAACGCGGCCATCGCCGCGCGCCACGCGCAGGCGGTGCACGGGCTTGCCCGGGTCGCGATCGTCGACTGGGACGTCCACCACGGCAACGGCACCCAGGACGTGTTTTACAGCGACCCGAGCGTGCTGTTCGTCTCGCTGCACGAGGAAGGCAATTACCCGCTGGAGGGCGGCAGCGAGCAGGAATGCGGCAGCGGCGCAGGGCTGGGCCGCAACGTCAACGTGCCGCTGCCCGCAGGCAGCGGCTACGCCGCGTACGCGCACGCGTTCGAGCAGGTGGTGATCCCGGCGCTCGAGCGCTTCGAGCCCGAGCTGATCATCGTCTCGGCCGGACAGGACGCCAACGCCTACGACCCGCTAGGAAGGATGCGGCTGACGCGGACGGGCTACCGCCGGCTCGCCGCCACCCTCGCCCAAGTCGCCGGCACGCTGTGCCAGGGGCGCCTCGTCTGCCTGCAGGAAGGCGGCTACAGCCTGCCCTACCTGCCGATCGCGACGCTGGGGGTGGTCGAGGGCATCACCGGCCTGACGATGGACTTCGACGACCCGCACCATGTCGACGACCGTCCGCTTGCCGCACATGAACAAGCCGCCGTCGAGCGCGCTGCCGCGGCGCAGGCCGCCTGGCTGCACGCGCGCGGCGCACCTGCCTGAACCACGGCCCCGCCCGCGCGGGGCCGTGCCCGGCAAACTTCAGCCCTGGCTGATATACACAGATTCTGTTGAAAACCCGGCCGCCACGGCGCCTGTCACCCCCGCAACCCTTGCCCCGCCTGCCTTGCACGCTCTGCCTGTTTTTTAGGCAAACGGCCGGCCATGCACGCCAAGACCGCCGCGCCGTTGCACGGCGGCGTTCGCTGCGGCAAACTTGAATAATGTTTCGCATTTCAAGATTGCCGCGATGACACCGCACCTAAACCCCGTCGCCCTCGCGCCGGCTGCCGCCACCACCGCGCTGATGCACGCGCGCGTGCAGGCGGGCTTCCCGTCACCGGCGGAGAGCTACGCCGCCGGCACGCTCGACTTCAACCAGTACCTGGTCGCCCACCCGCCGGCGACCTTCGCGCTGTACGCGGCGGGCGACTCGATGAGCGACGCCGGCATCGACGACGGCGACCTCTTGGTGGTCGACCGCGCGCGAGAGCCGCTGAGCGGCGACATCGTGATCGTGCAGCTTGCCACCGAATTCACCGTCAAGCGCCTGCGCAAGACGCCGGCCGGCCTCGAGCTGCATCCGGAAAACGCGCGGGTGCCCTACCCGATCCTGCGCCCGGGCGGCGATGAGGAATGGCGGCTCGTCGGCGTGGTCACCTTCATCATCAAGCACGCATGCCCACGTTCGCGCTGATCGACGGCAATTCGTTCTACGCCTCGTGCGAGCGGGTGTTCCGGCCGGACCTGGCCAAAACGCCGATCGTGGTGCTCTCAAACAACGACGGCTGCGTGGTGACCCGCACCCGCGAAGCGAAGGCGCTCGGCATCCGCATGGGCGCACCGTATTTCGAGGTCGCGCACCTGGAGCGCAAGGGGCTGCTAACGGTGTTCTCCAGCAACTACGAGCTGTACGCCGACATGAGCCGGCGCATGATGGACACCATAGCCTCGCTGGTGCCGCGCTTCGAGGTGTACTCGATCGACGAATGCTTCGCCGACCTCACCGGCCTGCCGGACGACCCGACCGACCTTGGCCAGCGCATCCGCGCGCGCGTCGAACAGTGGGTGGGCCTGCCCACCTGCGTGGGCATCGGCCCGAGCAAGACGCTGGCCAAGTTCTGCAACCATCTGGCCAAGCGGCACGGCAAGCTCGCCGGCGTGCTCGACTGGGGCGGCCTCAGCCCGGAACGGCAGGCGAAGGCGCTGGCGAGCGAGCCGGCGGCCGAGGTGTGGGGGATCGGGCGCCGTCTTGCCGAGCAACTGGCGGGCCTGGGCGTCCACAACGCACTGCAGCTTGCCCGCGCTGACCCCGCGCTGATCCGCCGCCGCTTCGGCGTGGTGGTCGAGCGGGTGGTGCGCGAACTCAACGGAGTCTCCTGCCTCGCGCTGGAGGACGTCGCGCCGCCGCGCCAGCAACTGGTACGCAGCCGCAGCTTCGGCAAGCTGCTCCACGAACGCGACGCGCTGGCCGCTGCGCTGGCCCACCACACCGCGCAGGCGGCACACGACTTGCGCGCGCAAGGCAGCGTGGCCGGCCTGCTTGGCGTGCAACTGCACACCCACCGCTTCCGTGAGCAGGACGCGCAGTACCACGCCTGCGACTGGCGGCCGTTGCCGGTGGCAAGCAGTGACACGCTCGCGCTCATCCGCGCGGCGCTCGCGCTGCTCGATCGGCTTTACAGGAAGGGCTACGCGTACAAGAAGGTCGGCGTGATGCTGGCCGAGCTGCAAACGGGCGCCACACGGCAGGCCGACTGGCTCGCGCCGGAGACCGACCCCGCACGCCTGGCGCTACTGGGCGCGCTAGACACCGTCAACCACCGCTACGGCCGCGGCACGCTCAGGCTGGGCGCCGAGGCGATCGCTAGCGGATGGCAGATGCGCCGCGACAAGCCGAGCCCGTGCTACACCACGCGCTTTGCCGAGCTGCCCAGCGCCGACGCCCGCATGCAGGACGAGTAAACCAGACGACCATAGCCAGCGCACATGCCAAGCGGCGCCCACTCGCTTCCGGGCCCAGATGCGAATGCCCTGCCTCATCAACCGGCACCGGATCCACGCACTCCTGCCATTTGCGCCGCGCCATACACATCGCGACAAGACGGCACGCAAGGGGGCCATCGCCAACTATCCGGCGAGCACGGCCTGCGCCAGCATTGTCTGCAACAGCACATTGCAGCCGGCCGCCACATGCTCCGGCGTCGCCGACTCGCTCTCGTTATGGCTGATGCCATCCTTGCATGGGATGAAGATCATGCCTGTTCGGGCGAGCCTTGCCAGGTAAACCGCATCATGACCTGCGCCGGAGACAATTTTCATGGGGCTGTAACCCAATCGTTCGGCAGCATGACCGATTGCGGCCATGCACTCCGGATGGAAAGACTGTGCCGGGTAGGCCGATACTTGTTCGATTGATATCGAAAGGCCACTACTCTCTGCCAGCCTGGCGGCCACCTCGCGAATATCCGCGTCCATCGCGTCGCACAGGGCGTCCGTCGCGTTACGCAGGTCGATACTGAAAGTGACGCGCCCGGGAATCACGTTACGGCTATTCGGGAAAACGCAGACCTGGCCAACAGTGCCGCGTCCGTGCGGGGGGTGCCGCCCGGCACAGGCCACGACCTGCTGCATCAGGCTGGTGGCCACTTGCAGGGCATCACGGCGCAAGTGCATCGGCGTCGGCCCTGCATGCGCCTCCATGCCGGTGACGGTGCAGTCGTACCAGCGTATGCCCAGCACGCCGCTGACCACGCCTATGGTCTTGTCGTGATCCTCCAGCACCGGCCCCTGCTCGATATGCGTCTCGAAGTAACTGCCGACAGGGTGGTCGCCGGGCTCTTCGGCACCGAGGTAGCCGATGCGCGCCAGTTCGTCCCTGACGCTCAAGCCCTCGGCGTCGGTCGCCGCATAGGCGTGTTCCAGCGAGAAGGCCTTGGCGAACACGCCCGAGCCCATCATCACCGGTACGAAGCGGGAACCTTCCTCATTGGTCCAGAACGCCACCTCGATCGGCGCCTCGGTCCGGATATCGTGGTCGTTGAGCGTGCGCACCACCTCCAGCCCGGCCAGTACGCCGTAGTTGCCGTCAAACTTGCCGCCGGTGGGCTGCGTGTCGATATGGCTGCCGGTCATCACCGGCGGCAGGCTGTTGTTGCGGCCCGGACGGCGCATGAAGGTGTTGCCGATCTTGTCGACCGTGACGCTCATGCCGGCCTCGCGTGCCCAGCGCGTCACCAGGTCACGGCCCTGCCTGTCGAGTTCGGTCAGCGCCAGGCGGCAGACGCCCCCCTTATCGGTGGCGCCGACCCTGGCGAGCTCCATCAGGCTGCTCCAGAGCCGCTGACCGTCAATGCGCAGTGCGCCGATGTCCTGCTTGATCTTGGTGTCCATCACACTGCCCTCCTTCAGCGTGCCACGGCAGCCGGGGCCAGATCCTGTGCGCGAGTCTTGGCCGCAGCAAAGTCGGGGCCGAAGGGCTGCCGCTTGATGTAGCGGCCAACGCCCGGCGTGGCGCGCAGCTCGCCGTTCGCATAGACAAGCCGGCCCTGGCTCAGGGTGTGGCTGGGAATGCCGCGCACGGTGCGGCCCTCGAAGATATTGAAGTCGCCCTTGCTGTGCTGGGTCTTGACCGAGATCGTCTTTGTCCCCTGCGGGTCCCACAGCACCAGGTCGGCATCGGCGCCTTCGGCGATGCAGCCCTTTTGCGGATACAGGTTGAAGAGCCTGGCGGTGTTGCTCGACGTGATCGCGACGAATTCGCTGGGCGTGAGCCGCCCGCTATTGACGCCCGCATCCCAGATCACCGCCATGCGCTCCTCGATGCCGCCGCAACCGTTGGGAATCTTGGCGAAGCTCCCCAGGCCCGCGGCCTTCTGCCGGGCGCAGAAGGTGCAGTGGTCGGTGGCGGTGGTGTGCAGCTGGCCGCTTTGCAGGCCGCGCCACAGAAAGTCCTGATGGACCTTGGGGCGGAAGGGCGGGCTCATCACATGGGCCGCCGCCGTGGCGAAGTCCGGGTGGCGGTAGACGCTGTCGTCGATCAGCAGGTGGCCGGCCAGCACCTCGCCGTAGACGCGCTGGCCACGGGCGCGGGCGCGGGCGATGGCCTCGGCACTTTCTATGCAACTTACATGCACGATGTAGATCGGCACGCCCAGCACGTCGGCGATCGCGATGGCTCGGTTGGCCGCCTCGCCCTCGACCATCGGCGGGCGCGACAGCGGGTGGCCCTCGGGGCCGGTGATGCCCATCCTGGCCACCTCCTGCTGCAACAGGTAGACCAGCTCGCCGTTCTCGGCATGCACGGTAGGCATCGCCCCCAGTTCCAGCGCGCGTCTGAAGCTGTTCACCAGGGTCTCGTCGTCGCACATGATGGCATTCTTGTAGGCCATGAAGTGCTTGAAGCTGTTGATGCCCTCCTCCTGGACCAGGCGCCCCATATCGGCATGTACCGACTCGCCCCACCAGGTGACCGCGACATGGAAGCCGTAGTCCGCAGCCGACTTCTCCGCCCAGCCGCGCCAGGTCCGGTAGGCCTCCATCAGCGGCTGCTGCGGGTCGGGAATGACGAAATCGATGATCGAGGTCGTTCCGCCGGCCAGGCTCGCGGCCGTACCGGTGAAGAAGTCGTCCATCGTCACCGTCCCCATGAAGGGCAGCTGCATATGCGTGTGCGGGTCGATGCCGCCGGGCAGCAGGTACTGCCCTGAGGCGTCGAGCGTCTGGCAGCCCGCCGGCGCCTCGGACAGTGCACGCGCACCGATGGCGGCGATCTTGCCGGCTACGCACAGTACATCGGCGGCGAACTCGCGGTCGGCATTGACCACGGTACCGCCGCGGATCAACAAGGGTTTGTTGTTCATCGATGTCTCCTCGCGATGCGAACGGGCAATACGCCTCAGCGCTTCTTGGCCGTCAGGTAGTAATAGATACCCGCCACGGACAGGCTGAAGAACCAGCCGAAGTCAAACAGCGCGAGCATCAGTGGCGGCACGCTGTCCTTGGCGAGGATGCCGGACACGGCCAGATAACCCGGCAGGCAGGGCAGTACGCCCAGCGAGAAGGCAATCAGCGCCTGGATATTCCAGCCACCGCTGTACTCGTAGTCGCCACCGCGGCGATACAGGTCGTCAACCTTCAGTTCGGTCTTGCGCACCAGGTAATAGTCGACCAGCAGGATGCCGGCGATGGCGCCCAGCAGCGTGCCGTAGCCACCCAACCAGGTGAACAGATAGCCGCCCGAAGTGGCCAGCAGTTTCCAGGGCATGAAGACCAGGCCGATCAGCGCGGCAATGATGCCACCCATGCGGAAGCTGATCTTGCTGGGCGCGATCTGGCTGAAGTCATACGAGGGCGAGACCAGGTTGGCCGCCACATTGGTGGTCAGGTTGGCCAGCAGGATCACCAGCAGGCCGATGCTGGCGGCCACCGGGCCCATCTGTGTCAGCAGGCCGTCCGGGAACAGCTGCGCCTTGCCGTACAGGATGGCCGAGGCGGAGAAGCCGATCACGCCGACCATCGAGAACAGCGCCATCGGAATCGGCAGACCGATGGCCTGGCCCAGCACCTGGTCCTTCTGGGACTTGGCGAAGCGGGTGAAGTCGGGGATGTTCAGCGCCAGCGTGGCCCAGAAGCCGACCAGGCCGGTCAGCGCAGCCCAGGTCTTGGGCCCGCCCTCGACCACCTTGGCAGGCAGCTCCAGCAACTGGCCGCCGGGCACTTTCAGCATCAGCACCACGACCAGCAGCAGCGAGGCGCCGATCATCAGCGGCGCGGCGATCACCTCCAGCTTACGGATCGACTCTGGCCCCTTCCAGATGAACCAGATGTGCAATGCCCAGAAAGCCAGGAAGCAGGCGAACTGCGAGCCGCTGATGGTCTGGCCTTCTGCCGGACCGGCCAGGCCGAAGCCCAGCACATTCAGGAAGCCATGCAGCGCCAGTGCGCCGAAGTAGCAGTTGATCGAAAACCAGCCGCAGGCCACCAAGCCGCGCAGCACCGCCGGCAGGTTGGCACCCTTGACACCAAAAGAGGCTCGCGCCAGCACCGGAAAGGGAATGCCGAACTTGGGGCCGACCCGGCCGATCAGGACCATCGGAATCAGCACGATCACGTTGGCCAGGAAGACCAGCCAGACCGCCATCTGCCAGCTGAAGCCCTGGTCCAGCATCGAACTGGCCATGGTGTAGGTCGGCACGCACACCACCATGCCCACCCAGAGCGCGGCGTAATCCTTCCAGTTCCAGTGCCGCTGGTCTGCTGTAGTAGGCAGCAGGTCTTCGTTGGCCAGCGGATTGTCCGCCGGTGCCGCAGCGTTGCCGCCGAGTGCTTCAGTCTGTGTATTCATGCCGGTTCTCCGTCCTTGATGAAGTGAGGGTTGGTGCTGAACAGCAGCTCAGGCGCTGACGCACGCGGGATTGTTGGGATGGGTGGTCCAGTTGGCGTACTCGCCGCTGACCCGGTGGCCGGTGCGCGCATCGACCTCGCCGGGCATCACGCGGCGCATCGTGAGGGTGTCGGGCACGGGGCAGATAGACACGCACAGATTGCAGCCCACGCATTCGGCCTCGTTGACCTCGAAATGGCGCTGCCCGTCCTTGCTGGCGAAAATGGCTTGGTGCGAGGTGTCCTCGCATACGATGTGGCAGCGCCCGCACTGGATGCAGCTCTCCTGCTTGATGACTGCCTTCTCCGCGTAGTTCAGGTTGAGCTGGTTCCAGTTCTTCACTGTCGGGACCGCGAGCCCCCTCATCGCGTCGATATTGGCGTAGCCTTTCTCGTCCATGTAGTTGGACAGACCCGAGCACAAGTCCTGCACGATCTTGAAGCCGTAGACCATCGCTGCCGTGCAAACCTGCACCGTGCCGCAGCCCAGCGCGATGTATTCGGCAGCGTCGCGCCAGGTTGTGACACCACCGATGCCGGAGATCGGCAGGCCCGCTGTCTGCAGATCACGCGCGATCTCGGCCACCATGTTCTGCGCGATCGGCTTGACCGCCGGACCGCAATAGCCGCCGTGCGAGCCCCAGCCGTCGATGCTGGGATTCATCACCAGGCGATCCAGGTCCACGCCCATCAGCGAATTGATCGTATTGATCAGGCTCACCGCGTCGGCGCCGCCGGCCTTGGCCGCTCGTGCAGGCTGTCGAATGTCGGTAATATTGGGGGTCAGCTTCACGATCACCGGAAGCTTCGAGTAGTGCTTGCACCAGGCGGTGACCATCTGGATGTACTCGGGCACCTGTCCAACCGCTGCGCCCATCCCCCGCTCACTCATGCCATGCGGACAGCCGAAGTTCAGTTCGATACCGTCTGCGCCGGTATCCTCGACCAAAGGCAGGATGTGTTTCCAGCTCTCCTCATTGCAAGGCACCATCAGCGAGACAACCATTGCCCGATCGGGCCAGGCACGTTTAACCCGGGCAATTTCATCCAGGTTGGTGCGCAGGGAGCGATCGCTGATCAATTCAATGTTATTGAGCCCGAGCACCCGGCGGTCCGGACCGAGCAAGGTGCTATAGCGCGGGCCGTTCACGTTAACCACAGCGGGGTCTTCCCCAAGGGTCTTCCAGACCACCCCGCCCCAACCGGCCTCGAATGCCCTGACCACGTTGACTTCCTTGTCGGTCGGCGGTGCCGAGGCCAGCCAGAACGGATTCGGGCTCTTGATGCCCAGAAAATTGCTGCGAATGTCAGCCATAACGTCACGCTCCCATCAGGTATGCATCGATGGCAAACGCGGCGCGTTTGCCATGCTCAACAGCCTCTACCGTCAAATCACGGCTGCCGAAGCGACAATCGCCGCCAGCCCATACTCGCGGGTGGCTGGTGCGACCCTCGAAGTCCGTCAGAATGCGGCCGTCTTGCAGGACGAGACCCTCAAGGTCATCCGGCCCCAACTGCTGGCCGACCGCCTTGATCAGCAAGTCCGCGGCCAGCTCGAAGTACTCGCCGGTTTCGACCAGTTGACCGCCTCGCTCGGCCGTCACCGCACAACGCACAGCGTGCAGTTGGCCTTGCTCGGCCAGCAACGACTTGGGGGACGCCCAGCAACGGATATTGACGCCGTTGATTTGCGCCCAGCGCTGCTCTTCCAGCGACGCGCTCAACTGCGACGGTCCACGGCGATACAGGATCGTGACTTCGCGGGCACCCAGTTTTCGACACTGCACCGCTGCGTCGACTGCCGTCATGCCGCCGCCGACAATCACCACGCTGCGCCCGACTGCGATCTGGTCGAGCCGTTCGGCCTGGCGCAACTCAGCGATGAAATCGACAGCATCCATGACTGGGCCAGCATCTTCGCCGGCCAGGACCAGCGGCTTGACTGCTTGCAGCCCCAGACCGAGAAAAACTGCGTCGTACTCAGCGACCAGTTGCGACAAGGAAAAGTCACGGCCAAGACGGTGATTGCAGCGGGCGGCAATGCCTCCGATCGACAGCAGCCAGCCGACCTCTCGACTGGCGAAATCGCCAGTCATCTTGTAGGCGGCCAACCCGTATTCGTTCAGCCCGCCCAATTTGGCGCGACTGTCAAACAGCTCGACCTGATGGCCCAGTCGCGCCAGATAATGTGAAACCGACAAGCCAGCCGGCCCGGCCCCGACTACCGCGATTTGCCGGCCGGTTGCCGGTTTGCGCATGAAAAGCGGTGGTACTTCGGCCTGAGAGAAAAACGCATCGGTGGCGTAACGCTGCAATTGACCGATCGCCACCGGCGCCTGGTCGGCTGCGCAACGTACGCACGCCTGTTCGCACAAAGTCTCCGTTGGGCAAGCTCGGGCACAGGTTCCGCCAAGCGGGTTAGCAGAAAGAATGCTCTCTGCTGCACCACGCAGATTATCCTGAGCGATCCGCTGTATAAATGTCGGGATATCAATTGCCGTCGGACAGGCCGTAACGCAAGGCGCGTCAAAGCAATACAGGCACCGTTCTGCTTCTGTTGCAGCTTGCCGTACAGTTAAAGGCGGGATAGCGTCCAGGAAGTTTTCCTGCAAAACGGGCAAAGGCAACCTACCTGGCAACACCCCCGACGAATTGACATCTGTTACATCTTCCATTTTTCACCCCTCACCCAGCCTGAAAGTTCAATCAAAACCGACTACCGCCACCAAATTCAGGCGCGCACTCAGAACAGCCTACGCAAATTAAATTAAACTCTCGCCTTAATATTCAAACACCTCGCACCAAATCACCACAAACCATGAAATGGTTGGATTGAATTTAATATGCTGCAGTGCAGCGATGAATACAATAATTCGGTGGTTATAGTGACTATATGTAATCACAAATAAAGTAGCGACAGCACGACCCTGCCATTAGCGAAAAGGGCTTTGCTAGCCCCCTGCAGCATCGCTTTCTTTTGCTAGGCCAACCGAAACATGCTGATCCAGGGACCCGCCGGCAAATACCCTGCGATAACAGCAGGTGATTATCTGTAACAGCGAATCGCAGCCAACTTCGGCGCGGCTTAAATGAATTGCCCCCTGCCGCTTGCAGGCAGGGGGCGATTTGGCGTGACCGCTGTGGTTACCCTGATAACGATCCAGGGTAAATTGCTTGTCAAATTGCCAGCAACCGGCGAGCCAGCCGGTTATGGCTGCTCACCAATGCCGGCAAATCCACCTTCCGCAATTGCCCTTCGTCGACCAGCAAGTGCCCGTCGACCCATGACTTCCAGACATTTCCGGGCGTGGCAAACACCAGCGCAGCCACCGGGTCATGGACCGCAGCGCCGGCATGCGCGACATCGTCCACACGGAATGCGGCGATGTCCGCCGACATCCCCGGCGCCAGCACCCCGATATCATCCCTGCCCAACACCCGTGCGCCACCCACCGTCGCCAGTTCGAGCGCTTCGCGCGCGCTCATCGCGGCAGGGCCATGCCCAACGCGGGCCAGCAGCAGGGCCTGGCGTGCCTCGCCCAGCAGGTGCGCACCGTCGTTCGAGGCGGAGCCATCCACGCCAAGACCGACGCGGACCCCGGACTGCCGGAAGGCAGGCAGCGGGGCGATGCCCGAGGCCAGCCTCATGTTCGAGCAGGGGCAATGGGCAACACCGGTACCCGTCTGGGCAAACAACCGGATGGCAGCCTCGTCCAGCTTGACGCAATGCGCGTGCCAGACGTCCGGCCCGAGCCAGCCAAGCGACTGGGCATACTCGGCCGGGGTCATCCCGAAGCGCGCCAGGCTGTAGCGGACGTCGTTATCGTTTTCGGCCAGATGGGTATGCAGCATCACGCCATAGCTACGCGCCAGCGAAGCCGTTTCCCTCATCAGGTCGGTACTGACGGAAAACGGCGAACAAGGCGCCAGCGCCACCCGCGTCATCGCATGGCGCTGCGGCTGGTGCCAGCGCTCGATCAGTCGACGGCTGTCGGCCAAGATGCTGTCCTCATCCTCCGTCAGCGCGTCCGGCGGCAACCCGCCCTGGGAAACGCCGACACTCATGCTGCCGCGACAGGCATGGAAGCGCATGCCCATCTGCTGCGCGGCCTCGATCGAGTCGTCCAGCCGGCTGCCGTTGGGAAAAAGATAAAGGTGGTCCGCGCTGGTCGTGCAGCCGGAGAGCAGCAATTCCGCCATCGCCAGCTGGGTCGACACACGGATCATGTCGGGGGTCAGCCCCGCCCATATCGGATAAAGTGCCTGCAGCCAGCCAAACAACTCTGCGTCCTGTGCCGCCGGGATGACCCGGGTCAGGCTCTGGTACATATGGTGGTGGGTATTGACAAAGCCGGGCAACAACACGCACCCGGACAAATCGTGCACCTCGTCTGCGAGCGCCGCGAAACCGGACAACTCGTCGCTACGGCCAACCGCAAGGATCACGCCACCGTCCACCCACAACGCCCCATCGGCAATCTCACGACGGGCATCGTCCATGGTCACCAGCACATCCGCGTGCAACAGCAGGGTTTTCATCGCACGACCTCCAGTGCGTCCAGCCATAAGGGCTGGTCCAGCCAGGCTTCGTCATAGTTGGCACCCGGCCCTTTGCGGTCCAGCACCAGGAAATCGCTGACGCCCTCCAGCGCCAGCAAGGCGTGGTGCCAGACGGCACGGTCAAGGTTCACGCCTTGCGAGGCATCCGCCAGAAACAGCCTCAACGACTGTGGGTCCGGCCTTGGCGCCGGCGGCGCGACCAGGACCAGAAACGGCCGCCCCGATAGCGGGATAAAGGCCTGCGACGCTAGTGGATGCCGCTCGAACTGGGCGACCGAACGAGGCAGCGCAGTCGGCTGAGCACGAAACACGCTGGCAATCAGCTCCCCCCCGAAGCCCGGGTCCAGCCGGGCCAGATCGTGATAGCGGACGCAACTGCCCCCGTTGATCGGGTAGTGGCAGCCCAATTGTCCGGCCTCGATCACTTGTCCGAAGGGCGCGAAGGCCCCCGCCGTCAGCGGCTCCATCCGTAGCGCGTTCACGACAGGTTCTCCGGCAGCCCCCACACGCGCAAGCGGGAGACCCCGCCATCCGGATGCAGGTTGAAACGCAGATGCGTGACGGCACTCGCGCCTTCCAGCCGGAATTTATGGATGAAGTCGGCCGAGAGCGGCTGCTCGGGCAGCAAGGTCGGCCAGAATTGCGACTGCGCGGGCAACGCAGCCGACGCGGCGTCCGGCAGCCAGGCCCCCTGCAAGGAGCAGCGATCCGGGAAGTTCCCCTTGAAATGGACGGTATCGACCTCGACGAGCACGGGAACGCCCGGCACGCCCAGCTTGATTACACACCAGTCGTACCCCGGTTCGCGCCGCCGCCTCGTCTCCCAGCCATCGCCCATGTCCAGGCCACGGCCCGGCAGCAACAGCTTGTCGGGCCGTCCGAAATGCGCGTCATTCCATGCCAGCGCCCGCGCGCCGCCGATCAGGGCGGATAGTTCGTACAAGCCCTCCTCGTTCGGCGGCAACCCGCCCTGCCGGGGCTGCCCGTAGACGCGCAAGCGCGCGACCCCCCCATCGGGGAAAATCTGTAGCCGCACATGGCTAAACGGCTGCCCAGTGCCTTGCAGCGGCAGCAGGTGATGGGCATTCCCGGACAAGGCGGTCACCGGCAACAACACTTGCCAGGAAGACGCCTGCAGCGGATCAGCACCGGCCGGACAGCCCTCCAGGGCCGCGGCCGGCGGATAATTACCGGTAAAGAAACTGGTATCGATATCTACGCCGGACAACACCCCGGGACAGGCCAGTTGCACCACGCACCAGTCATTGCCGCCCTGCCGGCGCCGGCGCGACTCCCAGCCGTCCATCCATTTGCCGTGCTCGTCGTACCGCCCGGGGAAAAACTGCGCGGCGGCGGGATTGAGCATGCGCTGCATCGGCGCAAAAAAATCATCGGAGCACGCCAGGGCCCGCGCGCCAAGGCGCTCGTCTGCCAGGTTGACGCTCTCTTGCGCCCAAAGAGGCAGCTCGGGGGTGCTGGCAAGCAGTGGATTGTTCATGGGGTACTCCGTGGGGTGAAAGGGTGATGGGCATGCCAGTGGCGGGCAATATCGACGCGGCGGCAGACCCAGACGCGGTCGTGCTGTTCGAGGTAATCAAGAAAACGCTGCAGGGCGGCAAAGCGCCCGGGGCGGCCCAGCAGGCGGCAATGCATGCCGATGGACAGCATGCGCGGCGTCTCGGCACCTTCCGCGTAAAGCACGTCGAAGCTGTCTTTCAGGTACTGCAAGAACTGCTCGCCCGTGTTAAAGCCCTGCGCCGTCGCAAAACGCATGTCGTTGCAGTCAAGCGTATACGGCACGATCAGGTGTGGATGGCGGGTACCGCCCGTGGTTTCCACCTCCGTCCAGAACGGCAATTCGTCGCCGTAATAGTCGCTGTCATACAGGAACCCGCCTTGCTCGACCAACAAACTACGGGTGTTCGGGCTATCCCTGCCGGTGTACCAGCCGAGGGGTTGGGCTCCCGTCAACCTGGTGAGCACCTCGACGGCCCGGGCCATATGCTCCCGTTCCGTCTCCCGGTCCACCGTCTGGTAGTGGATCCAGCGCCAGCCGTGGCTGGCGATCTCGTGCCCGAGCTCGACACAGGCCGCGGCAACCTCCGGTACCCGCTCCAGCGCCATGGCGACCCCGAACACCGTCAGCGGCAAGCCACGGTGTTCGAATTCGCGCAGAATCCGCCACACCCCAACCCGGGCGCCGAATTCATAGACGGACTCCATCGACAGATGGCGATCCGGATAGGCGGCGGCGCCAATGAGCTCGGAGAGGAATTGCTCTGACGCGGCATCGCCGTGCAGGACAGAGCACTCCCCGCCTTCCTCGAAGTTGAGGACGAACTGGACCGCCACGCGGGCGTTGCCCGGCCATCTGACCGCCGGCAGCTGACGGCCGTACCCTCGCAAGTCACGCGGATAGGCCATCACCGCCCCCCCTCTGCGCCCGCTTGCGCGCCAAACCAGCGCGCAATCAGCTGCCGCTCTTCTTCGGTCATCTGCGTCAGGTTGGCCAGCGGCATCGTCCGGCTGAGCACGACCTGCTGGTGAATGCGCGCCGCGTTCGCCGCGATCGCGCCCTGGTCGTCGAGCCGCAACCCTGCCGGCGGCGAGGAAAACCCCGCTTGCGTCGGCCGGGCCGCATGGCAGGAGACACAGCGTTCAGCCAGCACGCGCTGCACCCGGACCGCATCCCCCTCGGACACCGGCGATGGTGCAGACACGGGCTCTGGCGCAACACGCCAGGCCAGCAGCGCAAGCAGCAGGCAGGCACCTGCCGGCAGACGCCAATCCGAGACCCCGTGGTGCCGCCGGTTGAAAAAATGCCGGATGAGCACACCGGCCGACATCAGCCCGCACAGCACCAACCACGATTGCGCTTGCTGGTAAAGAAAGGCGTAGTGGTTGCTGATCATCGCCAGCACCACCGGCAGCGCCAGATAATTGTTGTGCACCGAGCGTTGCTTGCCGCGCAGGCCATCCTCGGCAGCGGGCTCTTGCCGGGCTGCCATGGCCGCAACCATCCGGCGCTGCCCAGGGATGATGACCCACAGCACGTTCCAGGCCATCCAGCACGCAAGCGTCGCACCGGTCAGCAAAAATGCCGCGCGTGCCGCAAAAACCTGCGAAAAGGAGAAGCTGATGGCACCGACCAGCCCGGCCGGCACAATCGCCTGCAGGCCGCCCCTGCCGGCCAGCAGACGGCACACGGCTTCGTACAGCAGGGTCCCCAGCAGCATCCCCCCCAAAGCCAGCAAGATTGCCTCGCGCTGGGGGAGTGCTGCCACCGCCGGGTCAACCAGATAACCCGGCCTGACAAAATACAGCGCGGCAAGCAAGGCCATGCCGGACAGCCAGGTCGTGTAGGCTTCCCAGCGGAACCAGTGCAGCTTCTCGGGCAGGACAGGCGGAGCCAGCCGGTACTTTTGCGGATTGTAGAAACCGCCGCCGTGTATGGCCCACAGCTCGCCGCTGACCCCCTTGGCCTGCAGGGCCGGCGACTGAGGCGGCGTCAGGTGGTTGTCCAGCCAAACGAAATAAAAGGACGCCCCAATCCAGGCAATCGCGGCGACCACATGCAACCAGCGCAATAGCAAGCCGGCCCAATCCAGCCAATATCCGTCCATTTATCAACTCCCATAAATCGTCGCAACCATGATCAAGCATTTTGGTCTGCAGGTCTGGAATACCCTCTATCGCTTTTTTGAAATACCCATCGTGTTCATGGCAAATATTGCGCAGCGAATGATGTATATCTCGATCAAGCGCTAGGCACGAAAATGCGGGGCAGCGAAAATAAGGCACGAAAGACACAACGAAGGACACTTCAAGATGGCGGCACTGCTTCGACCCAGCCAGATTTCAGGATTGAACCGCCAGGCGTTCACCGAGGCCCTGGCCGGCGTCTACGAACACAGCGACTGGGTCGCCGATCAGGCCTGGTCACTCCGCCCGTTCTCCAGTCGGGAAAACCTGCTGGCCGCCCTTAACCAGGTCATGCTCGGCGCTTCAACCGCCCAGCAAACCCGGCTGATCCGCGCCCACCCCGAACTGGCTGGCCAAGCGGCACAATCAGGGACGCTAAGCCCTGCATCGACCCAGGAACAATCACAGGCAGGACTCATCGACCTTGAACAGGCGGGACAAGCGCGCATGCAGTCACTCAACAGGCAGTACCGCGAGAAGTTCGGCTTCCCTTTCATCATCGCGGTGCAAGGACGCGACGCGGCAGGCATCGAGGCGGAACTCCGGATGCGCCTGCAAGAAACACCCGAGCAGGAATTCGCCACCGCCCTGCAGCAAATTGCGCTAATCGCAGCCTTCAGGCTGGCAAAACGTGTTGCGTCCGAAGGCTAGGCGGCACCTCTTCCCGCATCGTGAAAATGACTTGCTCTCGGAACCAGCGGTCTGCCTCGCTGTAATGGCTACGCTCGTGCCAGAGCAAGTAATAGCACACGGAAGGCAGCGCCATGGGCAAGGGCAGGAATTCAACCGGCAACAACTCCGCATAATGCTCGGCAAACTGCCGGGAGCAGGTGAACAGCAAATCACTTTGCAGCAGCAGATAAGGCGCAAGGTTGAAGTACGGCACTTGAGCGACCACGTGACGGCGAAGGCGCTCGCGGGAAAGGTACATGTCAAGGCTGCCCCGGGGGCCGACGCTGTGAGGCGTGGGCGCCAGATGGCCAGCCTCCAGATAGGCTTGCGTCGTTAAGCCGCTTTTCAACAAGGGATGCCCACTGCGCATCAGCACCACAAAATCCGTCTCAAACAGCGGCGCCGTCCGCAAATGCTCGGGAGGCTCCGGCCAGTTGCCGATGACACAGTCGGCCTCCCCGGACTCCAGCGCGCCCAGCCAGTCATACTCGGGGCCAAGCGCATGCATCGCCATTGTCGCCCTGGGAGCCAGGCGGGTAACCCGGCCGACCAGCCGGCCCAGATGCCCGGCATGCAGGTAATCCGGGCTGGCAATGCTGAAGGCCTGCCGGCTCTGCGCGGCCTCGAACGCAGGCGCACCGACAAAGGTCATCAGCTCAAGCTTTTCCAGCACGGCCCGCACGGTCGCGTGCAGCGCCACCCCCCGCTCCGTCGGCGTCATGCCGAACCGTCCCCTCACCAGCAAAGGGTCGCCGGCGATATCCCGCAGGCGCCTGAGCGCGGTACTCACGGCCGGCTGCGAAAGGCCAAGCTTGAGCGCCGCCCGAGAAACGCTGCACTCGTTCAATAAAACGTTGAGCACCTTCAAAAGGTGAATGTCCACGTTGTCCCACGATGGAATGCTGCGCATATCTCTCCTGCCTTGTAGAGCCAGTCATGCCCGAACAGCCATGACGCGCGTGAATAAGCAGAACCGGCACAGCATAAACCGTGCCACGGCCGGCCCCGCCTGCCTTCCCGCTCGGGTCCGGACAAGAACTCATTCAGGAACGCCGATACCGTTTATCAAATCCAGACGCTGCCCATGGAACGGCACTTGCTAGACACTGGCATCAATTTCAATGCAAGGAATCAGGCCATGGGCAAACTGACCACCCACATCCTCGACACAAGCCTGGGCTTGCCTGCCGCCGGCATCCCCGTCCTGTTATTGCGGAATGAACACGAGCTTGCCCGCGCGACAAGCAATAGCGACGGCCGGCTCGACGCCCCCTTGCTGGAAGGCGACGCCTGGCAGGACGGGCATTACACGCTGCGGTTTATGGTGGGCGACTATCTGGGCCGCGCAGGCGACACGCCATTTTTCGACCGGATAGACATCAACTTCTTTATCGCGGACGCCACGAAACCGACGCATATGCCGCTACTGCTAACGCCCTACGGCTACAGCACTTACCGGGGAAGCTGAGCATGGACCGCACCCGCTCTGCCGTCCGCTTCCTGCTGGATGGCAAAACCGTTGAAGTGACACAGTGGACTGCCACGACGATGCTGCTGCCCGTGCTACGCGAGCAGCTCGGCCGGACCGGCAGCAAGGAGGGCTGCGCCGAGGGCGACTGCGGTGCATGCATGGTCCTTGTGGGGCGCGAGCATCGCGGCCGGGTACGCTACCAGAGCGTCAATGCCTGCATCCGCCCCTTGGCGCTCGTCGACGGTTGCGAAGTTGTCACGGTCGAATCGCTCGCGGCCACCGGCGCGCCCCTGCATCCGGTACAGCAGGCGCTGGTGCAGCATCACGCTTCGCAATGCGGCTTTTGCACGCCGGGCATCACCATGGCGCTTGCCGGATGCTATCTGGAGGAAGAGCGGCCTGACCGGGAGAAAATACTGTCCTGCCTGTCTGGAAACCTGTGCCGCTGTACCGGCTACCGGCCCGTCATCGACGCGGCGCTCTCCATGGACAATTATCCACCGGCCGAATCCTGGAACAAGCATTGCGGGCAAGACCCAGAGCGGCTGGCCGCGATCAGGGCGCTCGACGATGGCACCACCCTGGTGCAGGACACCGCAGGCGAGCGCTTCGCGGCGCCCCGCACCCAGACCGCGCTCGCGCAGTGGCTGGCATTGCATCCGGACGCCACGCTGGTCGGCGGCGCCACCGACCTTGGCGTCGCCGTCAACAAAGCGTTCCGCAAACCGCAGCTGATGCTCTCCACCGCCCATGTCCAGGGACTGGACGAGATGCATGCGGATGCAGGGACGATCAGCATCGGCGCGGCCGTCAGCCTGTCCGATGCGCTGACCGAGCTGGCCGGCCACTATCCGGCGCTTGCCGAACTGAAGGAACGTTTCGCGTCCCCCCCCATCCGGCACGCGGCCACGCTGGCGGGCAACCTGGCCAACGGCTCTCCCGTGGGCGACACCCTCCCGCCCCTGCTGGTGCTGGATGCCGAACTGACGCTGGTTTCGCCAAAGGAAACCCGACGCATCCCCCTGCACGGCTTTTATACCGGGTACCGCCAGACAGGCCTGCGGCTGGGCGAATACATCTCAGCCATCCACATCCCCCGACCGCGTCCGCACCAGCGCATCGCCGCATACAAGCTCGCCCGCCGGTTCGACCAGGACATCAGCACGGTGAGCATGGCGCTGAGCGCCGACCTGCAAGAGGGCTGCCTGTCCCGCGTCAGGCTCGCCTTCGGCGGCATGGCCGCCTGCGCGCTACGCCTTCCCGCCCTCGAGTCGGCACTGGAAGGCCAAGCGCTGGACAAGATCGACCCCGCCAGGATGGACGCCCTGCTTGAGCGTGCGCTTGCGCCGCTATCCGACCATCGCGGCAGCGCCGGCTACCGGCAGGCGGCGGCGCAGGGCCTGCTCAGACGCGCCTTGCTGCAATGGCAGGGCGCAGGCGCTTGCCGGATCGAAGACCTGGAGCCGACAGCATGAACGCACCGCTCTCCCGCCACGGCAGCATCGTGGGCCAGTCGCACCGTCATGACAGCGCGCACCTGCACGTCACCGGGCAGGCCCATTACACCGCCGACATCCCGCTGCCGGCGGGCGCCCTGCACGCGGCGATCGCCTACAGCCCGCATGCGCACGCCACCTTCAGCCGGATCGACCGGGCCGCCATGCAGGCCGAACCCGGCGTGATCGGGGTCCTCACCGCGCAGGACATCCCCGGCCACAACAACTACGGCGGCATCCGCCCCGACGACCCGCTGCTGGCCGAGACGCGGGTCGAATACGCCGGCCAGCCCGTTTGCCTGGTCGTGGCAGCGAGCCATACCACAGCGCGACAGGCCGCCCGCAAGTTGTCCGCGAACTGGCAGCCATTGCCCGCCATCCTCGACATTGACGCGGCGCTGGCAGCCAACCACTTCCTGCTGCCAAGCGAAACCCTCGTGCGCGGCGAGCCTGACGCGGCGATGGCGGCGGCGCCCAGGCAATTCAGCGGTCAATTCGCGATGGGCGGCCAGGAGCACTTCTACCTGGAAAGCCAGGTCGCCGTCGCCACGCCGGGCGAAGACAATGGCGTCCTCGTGCATTCGTCGACCCAGCACCCCAGCGAAGTCCAGCATATCGTCGCCGAAGCGCTGGGCCTGCGCGCAAGCCAGGTGACGGTCCAGTGCCGCCGCATGGGGGGCGCCTTCGGCGGCAAGGAGTCGCAAGCCGCCCTGGTCGCCACGCTCGCGGCACTGGGCGCACGCCACTTCGAACGGACGGTGTGCCTGCGGCTGGACCGCGACGATGACATGCTAATCACCGGCAAACGGCACGATTTCCAGGTCCGCTACCGCGCGGGGACCGATGAAGCCGGCCACGTCCTCGCACTCGACGTGAAACTGGCCTCCCGCTGCGGCTACTCGGCCGACCTGTCCGGCCCGGTCAACGACCGGGCGATGCTTCACATAGACAATGCCTACTGGCTACCGGCAGTACGCGTCACCTCGCACCGCCTCAAGACCCATACCGCGTCGAATACCGCCTTCAGGGGGTTCGGGGGTCCTCAGGGCATGCTGGCCATTGAAGCAATCCTCGACGACATCGCGCGCCAAACGGGGGTCGACCCATGGTCCTTGCGGCGGAAAAACCTGTACCAGCCGCATCAAACGACCCCCTACGGCATGAGCGTGGAAAGCGCGCCGCTCGCCACGCTGGTCGACTCTCTGGCGCAAGAAGGCCGATACGCCGAAAAGCGGGCCGCCGTCGATGCATTCAACGCCGCCAGCCCCACCGTCAAACGGGGGCTCGCGCTGACGCCCGTCAAATTCGGCATCTCGTTTACCGCCACCCACTACAACCAGGCCGGCGCGCTGCTGCACATCTACACCGACGGCAGCGTCCTGATCCACCATGGCGGCACCGAGATGGGCCAGGGCCTGTTCACCAAAATCGCCCAGATTGTCGCGGAAGAACTCGGCATTCGCCTGGAGCGGGTCAGCGTATCGGCCACCGACACCGCCAAAGTCCCCAATACTTCGGCAACCGCCGCCTCATCGGGCAGCGACCTGAACGGGCAGGCGGCGGCCGCGGCGGCCCAGTGCCTCCGATCCCGTCTAGCCGCCTTCGCAGCGGCGCGTTTTGGCATCCGCGAAGAGGATGTCCTGTTCGCCAACGATCAGGTTTTCGCGGGGCCGAACGTGCTGGGCTTCGACGCGCTGGTCAAGGCCGCCTATTTGGCGCGCGTCCAGCTATCGGCCACCGGCTATTACGCGACACCGGGGCTGGCCTACGAAAAGGGAAGCTTTCAGGGACGGCCCTTTTATTACTTCGCCTGCGCTGCGGCGCTCGCCGAAGTGGCCATCGACACCCTGACCGGGGAAATGCGCACCCTTTCGCTGGACGTGCTGCACGACGCAGGCCGTTCGCTCAATCCGGCACTGGACATCGGTCAGGTCGAGGGCGGCCTGATGCAGGGCCTGGGCTGGCTGACCATGGAGCAACTGGTCTGGACTGCAGACGGCAAGCTGGCGACCCACGCGCCCTCCACCTACAAGATACCGACCGCGCGCAACTGGCCGGCAAGCAGCAGGATCCGGCTGCTTGCGCATGCCCCCAACCCGGCGGACACGATTCACCGCTCGAAAGCGGTGGGCGAACCGCCGTTCATGCTTGGCATGGCCGTATTCTTCGCGGTGCGCGACGCGGTCGCCGCCTGCGCGCCCGCCAAGGCGCCTGTTGCGCTGAACGCCCCCGCCACGGCAGAGGCAATCCTGCACGCGGTACAAGCCGCAAGGGCGCAGCGATGAAATCCGTGCGCATCACCGTGGCCTCGACCCTGGGTTCGACCCCCAGGGAGGCCGGCGCCAGCATGCTTGTCGACGCGACGGGCAGCCACGGCACGATCGGCGGCGGACACCTCGAATGGATGGCCATACGCCAGGCCAGGGAGATGATGCTTGATGGGCAAGCCGTGGCACGCTGCCAGCGGTTTTCGCTCGGGGCCAGCCTCGGGCAATGCTGCGGCGGCGTGGTCGAGCTATGGTTCGAACCGGCTGAAGGGCCGGCAAAGCCCGCTGCCCGCTGGCGGCTGAGCCCAGCCGGCACGGCCGACGCCAGTTACTTCGCGCAGGATTGCGACTTGCCTGAGTGGGTCCAATCCCTGCAGGCGGGGCAGCCGGCCCCACCGCGGGCGCAACTGGTGACGCATCAAGGTCAGCAGTACCTGCTCGAATTTCTGCTCGACGACCGTACCCCGCTGTACCTGTACGGCGCCGGTCATATCGCCAACGCGATGCAGCCCATGCTCGCTTCATTGCCGTTTTCGACGGTCTGGATCGATAACCGGGACGGCTGCCTGCCCGCGCAGGCGGCAGGCAACGTCACGCCGCTTCCCAGTGACGACCCCGTCGCCGAGGCCTTGCTTGCCCCGGCCGGCGCATTCCACCTGGTCATAACGCACGACCACTCACTGGACTTTTCCATCGTCCATGCCCTGCTTGCAGGCTCGAAAGCCGGCTTCGTCGGCATGATCGGCTCGCAAAGCAAGCGGGCCCGATTCATGCACCGGCTGGAAGCCCGGGGGGTTTCTGCGCAGCAAAGGGCCAGCCTGTGCTGCCCGATCGGCGTGGCGCAGATCAACGACAAGTCACCCATGGCCATTGCGGTTTCGTGCTGCGCCCAGCTGTTGCAGCTACGGACTGCCGCGCAACGCGCCGTCCCGCCGATGCAGGCGGGCTGAGCAGACACCCCGATCCCGCCCCGTCCCCGCCATCCCGGACAGAAAACCGCCCGAATCATCGGGCGGTTTCAGTCAGGCTTCAGAAATGCCACTCTGCATTGATCGATGGAGCGCTAGTCTTGGTGCCCTTGCCCGGCGGATTGCCGAACTTGTTGTGCCAATACTCGTAGCCCGGGCCCATGAATACCGTGTTCTTGTGGCCTGCGACCAACTGGCCCACATCCAGCAGCAGCGCCGTGCGCACCAGTGTTTCAGGCTTGGTCGACTGACCGAAACCGTCCCGCCCCTTCTCTCCGATGTAATCGGCAAAACCCTTGAACAGCATGGACGCCGCGCCAATATGGAATGGGATACCCCATGAAACATTCAGGTTCCAGGTCGAATCAAAATGGACGTTCCGCTCCTTGGCAGAAGGAATACCGTTATGGTTGGTTTCGTCACGATAAAGCAGGCTCACATCGAGAAAGCCCGGCACATCAAACTTGATGGTCGGGCCAATGACCAGGACCCTTGGCCGTGGAGCGAACTGGGTATTCTTGCTGCCCGCGTTGAAGCCGGCCGTCAGCGCCAAGTCTTTGATCGGACCAAGCTTCCAGTCACTTCCATAAATTTTATTGAAAGACAGTTGCGTACGGTAGACCGCATACAATTCCTGAGCGCCGCCCGAACCCGCACCCGCCGCGGGGTCCTTGCTGTCTGACATCAGGACGTCGACGTTGAAGAAATTGCTGCCGTAGCGATAACCGCTGGCGTGCGTCAGCGAAACAATGTTCTTGCTGATCTCTGCATCGATGGCCGGCTCCGTGTACTGGTTGCTCCAGCGATACCCGATAAAGGTGTCGCTCCAATCGGCGGCCAATGCCGGGAAGGCAATCGAACACAACATGCCGGCACAGGCAATCTTCTTGATACCGTCCATAAAACCCCCTATTTATGTTTCGTCGCATAATCGACAGAGAGAAACTATCAGGGTCATATCGACAAATCGCCAATACTCTGTATCCACCGGACCAATAAATGCCAATAACAACGATTAATACGCATGATCTGTATCCGAAACACAGGCCAACGCACCACCACCGTGCCGCCAGGCAATAAAAATCCGGCCGTCAAATGCCGCAGGCACCATTGCAAAACATATACCGGCACCTTTCTTGTGCATGTTTTTTTAATTGGCAAACATGCAACATGCCGCCCCGGATTATCCGGCACATGTTTTGCATCGTCTGCCGGACATTCACCCACCGGAGATCAACCATGAAAATCAATCGCCGCATGTTGCTGCCCGTAATGGCTACCCTGTGCCTGTTCCCGGCGACCGCCACACTCGCCGCCACCCCAGAAAAAGTTCGCTTCACGCTTGACTGGCGCATGGAAGGCCCGGCCGCGCCTTTCCTTCTTGCTAGGGACAAGGGTTATTTCGCAGCGGAAGGGCTGGACGTCAGCATCGACGTGGGCACCGGTTCGGCCGGCGCCGTCACCCGTGTTGCCAGCGGCGCATACGACATCGGTTTTGCCGATTTCAACGCTCTGGTCGAATACGAGGCCAAAACACCGGGTTCCCGCGTGCAAGGCATTTATATGGTCTACAACACCACCCCGGCCGCCATCATTAGCCTGAAAGACAAATCCATTAACCGCCCGGCCGACCTGGTTGGAAAAACGCTGGCGGCGCCAATTTTCGACGCGGGCCGCAAGGCATGGCCGGCGTTTGCCAAGTCTAACCAGATCGCGCCAACGTCCGTCACCTGGCAGACCGTCGAACCGGCCTTGCGCGAGACCCTGCTGGCGCGTGGCGACGTAGACGCCATCACCGGTTTCTCGTTCACGAGCGTGCTGAATCTTGAATCCAGGGGGGTAAAACCGGACGACATCCGCGTGATGCCCTATTCGAAGCACGGGGTAGAGGCTTACGGAAACACGCTGATCGCCAGCAGCGACCTCATCCGGAACAAACCCAAGGTCGTCGCCGGTTTTGTCCGGGCTTTCAACAAGGCCCTCAAGGAAACGCTGGCCAACCCGGAAGCGGCCGTGGCCCATGTCAAGCGCCAGGATCCGCTCGTCAACGAGGCCCTTGAATTACGCCGGCTGAAGCTTGCCCTGGCCGCATGCGTAGTCACCCCCGAAACGCGCAGCGCCGGGCTCGGCACGGTCAACCCGGCGCGCATGCAACGCGCGATAGAGGAAACCGCGGCCGCCTACGGGCTTGCCACCATTCCGGCCGCCGACGTGCTCTTTACCGGTGCATTCTTGCCGCCCAAATCCGCCTTGATGATCAAGTAAGGTGCACAAGATGACATTTGTGGAATTTGAGGACGTCAGTCTCGCCTATCAGCCGGGCGGCCCGGCCGCCATCGAAAACGTCAGCATCAAGGTCGAGGAAAATTCCTTTGTCGCAGTGGTGGGCCCATCCGGCTGCGGCAAGTCCACCTTGATGAAGCTGGTCAGCGGCCTCAAGCCAGTCAGTTCCGGTTACGTCTACGTCGGGAACCGCGAGGTAAAGGGCCCGCTGGGGATCGTCGGCATGGCATTTCAGCAAGCCAACCTTCTGCCGTGGCGTACCACCTTGCAGAACGTGATGCTGCCGCTGGAAATTGTCGAGCCATTCCGTTCGCGCCACAGGCAACAGCGCAAGGCGCACGAGGCCATGGCGCGCGCATTGCTCGCGCGGGTGGGGCTGGCCGGCTGCGAAGACAAATTCCCCTGGGAGCTTTCGGGGGGCATGCAACAGCGCGCCTCCATCTGCCGCGCACTGATCCACAAACCCCGTTTGCTGATGCTCGACGAGCCCTTCGGGGCCCTCGACGCCTTCACCCGCGAGGAGCTCTGGTGCCTGATGCGCGACTTGTGGCAGAACGAGCCGTTCACCGCCATTCTTGTCACCCACGACCTGCGGGAAGCGGTCTTTCTGGCCGACCGCGTCATTGTCATGAGTCCGAGGCCGGGCCGCGTGATCGACGACCGCACCATCGACCTGCCCCGCCCCCGCCCGCTGGAAATCTGCTACACCGAGACGTTTGCCGGGCATGTCCACGCATTGCGCGGCCAAATCGGCCACGCCCGCCAACACTGAGGAACGACCATGCCCACGTCACTGACCGTCCGTGCCGCGCCTGCCATCCTGCTGCTCGCCCTGCTGCTTGTCTGGCATGTGGCATGTACTGCGCTCGCCATCCCCGACTTCCTCTTCCCCTCGCCGCTGGCGGTCTGGCATGCCGGGGTAGAGGCCTTTGATCCGATCATGATGCATGCGCAACAGACCCTGCTGACGACGCTCGGCGGCTTCGCGCTGGCTGTCGTCGTCGGCCTGCTCCTGGGCATTGCGGTCGGCATTTCGCCCCTCGTCTATCGCGCGTGCTACCCCCTGATGGTCGGCTTCAACAGCATTCCGAAAGTCGCCTTCGTCCCCGTGCTGGTCGTATGGTTCGGCATTGGCACCATGCCCGCCATCATCACCGCTTTCCTGATCTCGTTTTTCCCCATCGTCGTCAACGTGGCAACCGGGCTGTCCACCCTGGAACCCGAACTGGAGGACGTCTTGCGTTCGCTTGGCGCCAGCCGGCTGGACATCCTCAGGAAAGTGGCCATCCCGCGCGCACTGCCCTACTTCTTTGCGTCGCTCAAGGTCTCGATCACATTGGCGTTTGTCGGCTCCGTCATTGCCGAAACCGTCGCGTCCAACCTGGGCATCGGCTATCTGATGATGTCCGCAAGCTCGACCATGAACATGGCGCTGGTGTTTGCCGGGCTCGCCGTCATCGGCGCGATGGGGGTCGTGATGTACGCAGTGTTCTCGCAGGCCGAACAGCGCTTCACCGCCTGGGCACACCGCGGCGCCCATACGCCATAAGCGGGGGTTGTCGTCACTACAAGGTCGCAGCGTTCCCGGCGCGAAGGCACGCTGCCCGACGGGTTTAGGCAACGATGCAGGCCTGCCGGGCACGCGGACCTGCCAGCGGCCTGATGCGATGGTGTGCCGCAAGCCCGGCCGGTTAACCCCGGCCGGGCTTGCGGCCGTGTAACAAGCGACACCAGCGCACCCGGCACCCCGTTGCTTGAGCTTAAAACCGGCTGGCACAGCCTCCTCGCAGCCGCGCGCTCCGCCGGCACGCCCGGCTGCATGAAAGCCCTGCTTGCCGGCATCCGGGTCGAAAGCACGGCCTTGGCCGGGATGAACCTCGGCGCCGGATGGACAACCGCCCAGTAAGCGTGGCCTGCTGGGCGGTTGTCGTTCGGGCCGTATCTGCCCCCCCCCGCTCGGCGGGGGGCGTCACGGGCTGCGGGACTAAGGTCAGATCAGGAAAGACGCGATTTGGCGAGGCACCCGCTACACCGTCGCCATCACCAGCAGCGCACCCGAGGCGGCGATCGCGGCGCCCAGCCAGCGCAGCAGGCCGGTCACGCGCAGTGCGGCGTGGCCGACGGCCAGGCCGCCCGCGTGCAGCGCGGCGCTGGCCAGCATGAAGCCGGCCGCGTACGCGGCGGCGCTGGCGCCCCCCGGCATTTCCAGTCCGTGCGCGACGCCGTGCCACAACGCGAAGAGGCTGATCCCGGACAGCGCGAGCACCGCCGGCACCCGGGTCACGGTGGCCACCAGCAGGCCGCCCAGCATCACCGACAGCGCGATGCCGCCCTCCAGCATGGGCAGCACGACGCCGGCCATGCCCAGCGCCCCGCCGGCGGCCAGCGCGAGCACGAAGGCCAGCGGCCCGTGCCAACGCGCGCGCGCCTGCTGCTGGGCGGCCCACAGGCCGACCGCGAACATCGCCAGCAGGTGGTCGAGCCCGGCAAACGGGTGGATCAGGCCCTGGCTGAAGCTGTCGGTGCCGTGGCCGGTATGTGCCTGCGCGAGGCCGGCGGCGCCGGCAAGCAGGATGGAAAGCAGCATTTTACGCATGGGTGGCTCCTTGTTCGCTCAGGGTGAGCATGCCTTTGTGTTCGATGAAACGGATGATGTCGTCCAGGCCGTGGCCGCTTTTCAGGTTGGAGAAGATGAAGGGCCGCGCGCCGCGCATCTTCAGCGCGTCCCGCGCCATCACGTCGAGCGACGCGCCCACCAGCGGGGCCAGGTCGATCTTGTTGATCACCAGCAGGTCGGACTTGCAGATGCCGGGCCCGCCCTTGCGCGGGATCTTGTCGCCCGCCGAGACGTCGATCACGTAGAGGGTGAGGTCGGACAATTCGGGGCTGAAGGTCGCGGCCAGGTTGTCGCCGCCGCTCTCGATGAAGATCACGTCAAGGTCGGGGTGGCGGGCGTTCAGCCGCGCGACGGCCTCGAGGTTGATCGACGCGTCCTCGCGGATCGCGGTATGCGGGCAGCCGCCGGTCTCGACCCCGATGATGCGGTCGGCCGCCAGCGCCTCGTTGCGCACCAGGAACTGGGCGTCTTCCTGCGTATAGATGTCGTTGGTGACGGCGGCGACGTTGTACTTGTCGCGCAACGCCGTGCACAGCGCCCAGGTCAGGTGCGTCTTGCCCGACCCGACCGGGCCGCCGATGCCCACGCGCAATGCGGCTTGTTTCATGGTGTGTCCTCGAGAAAGAAGGAAGGAAGATCAGGACCGGAACAACCGGCTGTACTGTGTTTCGTGTTTCTGTACGACCCAGGCGTGCATCGGCGCGAAGTTGCTGCGCGCATCGTCAGGCCAGCACCAGGCCTGCCCGACCGCCTGGGCAAGCCTGGGCAGCAGGCGGGAGACCAGCCGCTGGCCGGCGCTTTGCCCCATCGGCATGGCCTTCATCAGCACCATCACCTGGTTTTCCAGCCAGCCCCACAGCCACGCCTCGAGGGCCTCTTCGCCCGGCAACTGCAGGCAGCACGCGGCCAGCGCCCAGGCCACCGGCAGGCTGACCGGCTCGTCCGCGGGCCAGGGCGCCCCGCCGGCCCCCTCGGGCAAGCCCGAGAGCAGCTGGCACAGCGAATACCCCATCTGCGTGCTCTCCTGCACCTGCTCGCGGCTGTCGCGGCTGGCGAGCACCTCCTCGTTCAGCCGCCAGAGCGCCGGCCAGTCGCCCGCCTCGGCCGCCCGGCAGCAGGCGGCCAGCACCGGCGCGTCAAACGACACCAGCGGGCCCTCGAGCAGGCCGGCCAGCCAGCGCTCTGCGCTGGCCTCGTCGTGGACCAGGCCGAGTTCGAGCGCGCTCTCCAGGCCTTGCGAATAGCTGTAGGCGCCGATCGGCAAGCCGGGGCTGGCCAGGCGCAGGAGCTGCAGGCGGGCCACCGCCTGCTTCATGGCTGCGGCCCGAACAGGTGCAGCATGGGCGCGTAATGGAAAGCCGACTCCTTGCCGTGCGAGTGGTGGTGGCCGCCGCCGTAGGCGCCGTGCTCGGGCTGGAAGGCCGCGTCCACGCGGACCACCGGCAGGCCCATCTGGCCAAGCATCTGGGCGAGCACCTCGTCGCTGGCGAGGCGCAGCCAACCGTCGCCGACCTCGACCTTCACGTGGCGGTTGCCCAGGTGGTAGGCCGCGCACGCGAGCGCGCGCGGGTTGGGACACTCGACGTGCAGCAGCGCCTCGTCTGCCGCGCATACCTCGACACAGCGGCCGTCGTCGGACTGCAGGCGCTCGCCATGGCGCAGTGGCGGGCTGCCCGGCGGCAGCATCACCCCGGCCTCCTCGCCGGCAGCGGTCCGCGTCAGCAGCCGCATCTTGCAGCGTCGCTCGAAGTCGAGCACCAGTCGGTCCGACGGCACACCGTCTGCCCCCCGGCTACGTAGCACTAGCATGGGTCCCCCTCAGAACAGGAAATAGCGCTGCGCCATCGGCAGCTCTTCGGCCGGCTCGCACCACAGCAACTCGCCGTCGGCACGCACCTGGTAGTTTTGTGGATCGACCTCGATCTTCGGCAGGTAGTTGTTGTGCACCAGGTCACCCTTCTGCACGCGGCGGCAGCCCTGCACCGCGACCGCCCGCTTCTTCAGGCCCAGCGACTGCGGCACGCCCGCGTCCAGCGCGGCCTGCGACATGAAGGTGACGCTGCTTTGCGCCACCGCGCCGCCGAACGCACCGAACATCAGCCGGTAATGCACCGGCTGCGGCGTCGGGATGCTCGCGTTGGCGTCGCCCATCGGCGCGCAAACGATCAGCCCGCCCTTGAGGATCAGGCTCGGTTTCACGCCGAAGAACGCCGGCTTCCACAGCACGAGGTCGGCCAGCTTGCCCGCCTCGACGCTGCCGACCTCGTGCGCGATGCCGTGGGTGATCGCCGGGTTGATCGTGTACTTGGCGAGGTAGCGCTTGATGCGCGCGTTGTCGTTGCCCGCGCCGTCGCCGGGCAGCGCGCCGCGCTGGCGCTTCATCTTGTCGGCGGTCTGCCAGCAACGCAGGATGGTCTCGCCGACGCGGCCCATCGCCTGGCTGTCCGAGGACATCATCGCGAACGCCCCCAGGTCATGCAGGATGTCCTCGGCGGCGATGGTCTCGCGGCGGATGCGGCTCTCGGCGAAGGCGACGTCCTCGGCGATCGCCGGGTCGAGGTGGTGGCACACCATCAGCATGTCCAGGTGCTCGTCGATGGTGTTGACCGTGAACGGCCGGGTCGGGTTGGTCGAACTGGGCAGCACGTTCGCCTGCCCGCACGCCTTGATGATGTCCGGCGCGTGCCCGCCGCCGGCGCCTTCGGTGTGGTAGGTGTGGATGGTGCGGCCCTTGAACGCGGCGAGCGTCGCCTCGATGAAGCCGCCCTCGTTCAGGGTGTCGGTGTGGATCGCGACCTGCACGTCCATCTCGTCGGCCACCGTCAGGCAGTTGTCGATCGCGGCCGGGGTGGTCCCCCAGTCCTCGTGCAGTTTCAGCCCGATGGCACCGGCGCGCACCTGCTCGCGCAGCGGCTCGGGCAGGCTGGCGTTGCCCTTGCCGGTAAAGCCCAGGTTCATCGGGAACGCCTCGGCCGCCTTGAGCATCTGCGCCATATGCCAGGGCCCGGGCGTGCAGGTGGTCGCGTTGGTGCCGGTCGCCGGCCCCGTCCCGCCGCCGATCATGGTGGTGATACCGGAGGTCAGCGCCTCCTCGATCTGCTGCGGGCAGATGAAGTGGATGTGCGAGTCGATGCCGCCGGCGGTGACGATCATCCCTTCGGCCGCGATGATTTCGGTCGACGCGCCGATATGGATGTCGACCCCCGGCTGGATGTCGGCGTTGCCCGCCTTGCCGATCGCCGCGATGCGGCCGTCCTTCAGCGCGATGTCGGCCTTGACCACCCCCCAGTGGTCGAGGATCAGCGCGTTGGTCAGCACGGTATCCGCCACTTCGGCCGCCAGTTTCTGGCCTTGCCCCATCCCGTCGCGGATCACCTTGCCGCCGCCGAACTTCACCTCCTCGCCGTAGACCGTGAGGTCCTGTTCGACCTCGAGCAAGAGCCCGGTGTCCGCCAGCCGCACCCGGTCCCCACGGGTGGGGCCGAACATTTCCGCATACGCCTGCCTGCTGATTTTCATAGTGCCCCCATGACCTTGCCCTGAAAGCCGAACACCCGGCGCAAGCCGCCCAGCGCGACCAGTTCGACGGTGCGCGACTGCCCCGGCTCGAAGCGCACGGCGGTGCCGGCCGCGATGTTCAGCCGGAAGCCGTAGGCGGCGTCGCGGTCGAATGACAGCGCGTCGTTGACCTCGGCAAAATGGTAGTGCGAGCCGACCTGTACCGGCCGGTCGCCCTCATTGACCACGGCCAGCGAACGGGTGTCGCGGCCGGCGTTCAGTTCGATCTCGCCGTGCTGCGCGAGGATTTCTCCGGGAATCATGCGGCCTCCTAGAGGATGGGCTGGTGCACGGTCACCAGCTTGGTGCCGTCGCGGAAAGTTGCCTCGACCTGGATGTCGGGGATCATCTCGGCCACCCCGTCCATCACGTCGTCGCGGCCGAGCAAGGTGGTGCCGAAATGCATCAGCTCGGCCACGCTGCGCCCGTCGCGGGCGCCCTCCATGATGGCCGCGCTGATGAAGGCGACCGTCTCGGGGTAGTTGAGCCTGAGGCCGCGCGCACGGCGGCGTTCGGCGAGCAAGGCTGCGGTGAAGATCAGCAGCTTGTCCTTTTCGCGTGGTGTCAGTTCCATGGGTGTCCCGGTTTGATCAGGTCGACCAGATCCGCGGCAGCTGCGCGGCCCGGCCGTGGGTGAAAGGGTGTAGCGCTGCGCGCGCATCGCGCAGCCAGTGATGGGCGGCCTCGGCGCTGTCGCCGACAAAGCGCGCGAGCCAGACGCCGTCGAACTGGCTGGCGGCGGCATGGCCGTCCGCCGGCAAGCCGAGGATCTCGTCGTGGACCGGCGCGGGCAGCGCGGGGCCGGCCCACAGCAGCATGGCGACCACGCTGTGGCCGGCCAGGCCGACGGGCGAGGCCAACAGCGGGCTTGCCGCGTCGAGCACGGTGCGCTCGTGAAAGAGCAGCCGGCCGTCGCGGCGGATGTCGACCTGCTGGCGCCAGAGGCCGCGCGCGAAGGGGCGCCGTGCAGCAGGCCGCCCCAGGCACACCACGTCGCCCCACAGCAGGCCGGCGTCGGCAGCGAGTTCGACCTCGGCGCGCAAGCGGACCCGGGCGCCGTCGAACAGGATGGTTTCCAGCGGCAGCCAAGACAGCGTGCTGCCGGCGGCCAGCGTGAAGCGCAGGGTCTGCTGCGCGTCCCGCCCGAAGCCGTCGTACCACTTGGCGGCGCCCGGGCTGGTCAGCAGCACCTCGGCGCCCTCCTCGAGCCGCACGTCCAGCCGCAGGCTGTCGCCGCCGGCCACGCCGCCTGGCGGGTGCACGATGATGTGCTCGCAACTGCCGTCGGCGCCGACGAAGTGCTTTTGCACGCGCAAGGGACCGCTGTGGCTGCGATGCACCGGAACGGTGCATCCGGCCTGCCGCGCGTAGGCGAGGCTGAGCGTCGCGGGCCAGCCTTGCCGCAGGGAACACGGCAGGGTAGCTAGGGTCGGGTCGGCGTGCATGGTCGGGCCACTCAGTCAGGATGCCCTTACCCTTGCAAACACCGTGCCAGCGTCATGACTGGCGCCCCGCTCAGATCGCCAGAAGTTCGCGCACCCGGTCCCCGGCCATCGCGTGGCCGTGGCCGCGCTGCACCACCTCGCCGCGCGACATCACCACGTAGCGGTCGGCCAACGCCTCGGCAAAGTCGTAGTACTGCTCGACCAGCAGGATCGCCATGTCGCCGCGCGACGCCAGCTGGCGGATCACGTTGCCGATTTCCTTGATGATCGACGGCTGGATCCCCTCGGTCGGCTCGTCGAGGATCAGCAGCGAGGGGCGGCTGACCAGCGCGCGGCCGATCGCCAGCTGCTGCTGCTGGCCGCCGGACAAGTCGCCGCCGCGGCGATGCCGCATCTCGTAGAGCACGGGGAACATCTCGAACACGCTGTCGGGCAGCACGCGGCCCTGTCGCCCCTTGAAGCGCGCCAGCCCCATGCGCAGGTTTTCCTCGACGCTCAGGCGGGGGAAGATCTCCCGCCCCTGCGGCACGTAGGCCATGCCGCGCTCGACGCGCTGGTGCGGCGCAAGAGTGCGGATGTCCTCGCCCTGCAAGCGCACCTCGCCGCTGCGTGCGGCCAGCTGCCCCATCAGGCAGCGCAGCAGGGTGCTCTTGCCGACGCCGTTGCGCCCGAGGATGCAGGTCACCTCGCCCACCGGTGCCTCGAAGGCGACGTCGCGCAGGATGTGGCTGCCGCCGTAAAACTGGTTCAGCTTGTTGACGATCAGCATCGCTCACCTTCCCAGATAAACTTCGATCACGCGCTCGTCGGCCTGCACCTGGGCGAGACTGCCCTCGGCCAGCACGCGCCCCTCGGCAAGCACCGTCACCTTCTGCGCGATCTGCCCGACGAAATCCATGTCGTGCTCGACCACCATCATCGAGTGCCGCCCCCGCAGCGAGCACAGGAGCTCGGCGGTCTTTTCGGTCTCGGCGTCGGTCATCCCGGCCACCGGCTCGTCCAGCAGCAGCAAGCGCGGCTCCTGCGCCAGGAGCATGCCGATCTCCAGCCACTGTTTCTGGCCGTGGGACAACAGCCCGGCCGGGCGCTGCCGCAAGTCGGCCAGGCGGATCGTCACCAACAGCTCGTCGATGCGCGTGCGCGCTGCGCCGGTCAGCCTGGCCATCAGACTGGCACGCACCGACTTGTCGCCCGCGAGCGCAAGCTCGAGGTTTTCCTGCACGCTCATCGCCTCGAAGACGGTCGGCTTCTGGAACTTGCGGCCTATCCCCAGCTGCGCGATCTCGGGCTCGGCGTGGCGGGTCAGGTCTATGGTCTGCCCGAAGAACACCGAACCCGAATCCGGCCGCGTCTTGCCGGTGATCACGTCCATCATCGTGGTCTTGCCGGCCCCGTTGGGGCCGATCACGCAGCGCAACTCGCCTACGCCGATGTCCAGCGTCAGCTTGTTCAGGGCGCGAAAGCCGTCGAAGCTGACCGTCACGTCGTCCAGGTACAGGATCGCGCCGTGCCGCGTATCCAGCGTGTCCTCCAGCGGACGGGAAAGCCCGCCGGCTGTCCCGCGCTGCGATGCCTGCCTTGCCTCTGCCGTGTTCGCGTTCATGCGCGGTCCCCTTTCTTGCCGAACAGCCCGAGCACACCGTTCGGCAAGGCCAGGGTCGCGGCGATAAACAAAAAGCCCAGGAAAAACAGCCAGTACTCCGGAAAGGCGACGGTGAACCAGCTCTTGGCCCCGTTGACGAGGCCGGCGCCCAGCACCGGGCCGATCAGCGTGCCCCGCCCGCCCAGCGCGACCCAGATCGCGATCTCGATCGAGTTGGCCGGTGACATCTCGCCGGGGTTGATGATGCCGACCTGCGGCACATACAGCGCGCCGGCCAGCGCGCACAGCACCGCCGACACCACCCAGATCGTCAGCTTGTAGTAGAGCGGGTTGTAGCCGCAGAACATCAGGCGCGACTCGGCGTCGCGGATCGCGGTCAGGATGCGGCCGAACTTGCTGCGCACAAGCCGCTGGCCGCCCCATAGCGCCGCACCCAGCAGCAGCACCGTCGCGGTAAACAGCAGCGCGCGGGTCGCCGGCTCGGCGATGCCGTAGCCCAGGATGCGCTTGAAGTCGGTAAAGCCGTTGTTGCCGCCGAAACCCGTCTCGTTGCGGAAGAACAGCAGCATCGCCGCGAAGGTCAGCGCCTGCGTCATGATCGAGAAGTAGACGCCCTTGATGCGGGAACGGAAGGCCAGCCAGCCGAATACCAGCGCGAGCAGGCCGGGCACCAGCACCACCAGCAGCATCGCCCACGCGAAATGCTCGGTCCCCTGCCAGAACCAGGGCAGGCTGTGCCAGTCTAGGAACACCATGAAGTCCGGCAATTCGCTCTGGTAGTTGCCGTCACGGCCGATCTGGCGCATCAGGTACATGCCCATGCCGTAGCCGCCGAGCGCGAAGAACAGGCCGTGGCCCAGGCTGAGCAGGCCGGTGTAGCCCCAGACCAGGTCCATCGCCAGCGCGACCACCGCGTAACAGAGGATCTTGCCGACCAGCGTCAGCGTATAGGCCGACACGTGAAGTGCGTGGCCTGCGGGCAGGGCCCAGTGCGCGAGCGGCAACAGCAGCAACAGGCCGAGCACCAGCGCCGTGGCGAACGTCGCCGCTCGCGGGCCGGCCGCCGCGGCCAGCCTCAGGGTATAGGGTTGCGACATGGCTCACCTCAATCGAGTGCGCGGCCCTTCAGGGCGAAGATGCCCTGCGGTCGCTTCTGGATGAACAGGATGATGAAGACGAGGATCAGGATCTTGGCCAGCACCGCCCCCAGCGAGGGCTCGATCACCTTGGCGAGCATGCCCAGGCCCAGCGCGCCCAGCACCGTGCCGGCCAGCTGGCCGACCCCGCCGAGCACCACCACCATGAAGCTGTCGATGATGTAGCCCTGGCCGAGGTCCGGGCCGACGTTGCCGATCTGGCTGAGCGCGACCCCGCCAAGGCCGGCGATGCCCGAGCCCAGCCCGAAGGCGAGCATGTCCACCCGGCCGGTCGCCACGCCGACGCTGTCGGCCATGCGGCGGTTCTGGGTGACGGCGCGCACGAACAGGCCAAGCCGGGTACGGTTCAGCAGCAGCCAGGTGGCCAGCAGCACGGCCAGCACGAAGGCGATGATCGCCAGCCGGTTGTAGGGCAGCGTCAGCGTGCTCGACACGGCGAGGCCACCAGAGAGCCAGCCGGGGTTGGCCACCTCGACGTTCTGCGCGCCGAACGCGACGCGCACTGCCTGCATCAGCATCAGGCTGATCCCCCAGGTCGCCAGCAGGGTCTCCAGCGGGCGGCCGTACAGGTGGCGGATCACCGTGCGCTCGAGCAGCATGCCGACCAGCGCCGCCACCACAAAGGCCGCCGGCAACGCCGCCAAGAGGTAGTAGTCGAACAGCGCCGGCCAGTGCGCGCGGAACAGGTTCTGCACCAGCCAGGTGGTGTAGGCGCCCAGCATCAGCATCTCGCCGTGCGCCATGTTGATCACGCCGAGCAGGCCGTAGGTGATCGCCAGCCCCAGCGCGGCCAAGAGCAGGATGGAGCCGAGGCTGACCCCGCTGAACAGGTGACCGAGCAGGTTGTAGCCGAACTGCGCCGACTCGATCTGAGCGATGGCGTCCACCGCCGCGGCGCGTACCTCGGGCGGCGCCTGCGGGTCGTCCTGCAAGGGCAGCAGCAGCGGCAGGCGTGCCGGGTCGCCCTCGGCGCCCAGCAGGCGGATGGCCGCCACCCGCTCAGCCGCACTGCCCGCCGACAGCTGCAGGGTCGCCGCGGCCGCCTGCAAGGCCGCGCGCACCTGGGTGTCCTGTTCGCTGGCGAGCCGCTCGAGGATCAGCGGCAACCAGGCCGCATCGGCCGCCTGCTCCAGCGTGCGTACCGCTTCGAGGCGGGTCTGCGGCGCCGGGGCGGTGAGCGCCGACGCGGCGTGAAAACGCTCCAGCGCGCTGCGCACGCTGTTGTTGACCGGCACGCTGTCGGTGCCTTCGGGCAGCACCGCCACCGGCTGGCCGCTGGCGGCGTCGAGGTAGCGCTCGCCTTGCTGGACAAAGAAGCGGGTACCGGCCGGGTCGGCCAGCAGGCGTCCTTCTTCCAGCGCGGCGACGGCGGCGGTTCGTTCGGCGTTGGGCGCGACCGCCCAGCCCGAGATCAGTTCGGCCCGCGTCGCCGGATCGGCCGCGGCCAGTTCGGCGGCAGGTGCGCCCGCCTGCGCGCCGGACGACAGCAGCACAAGCGCCAGCCACAGGCCGGCGAGGTGGAATAACTTCATGCGCGAGCCTTTCGATGAAGGTGCGGCGCGCGCCGGCCCGGCAGCCGAAGCGGCCGGCGGGCTGGCGCGGTCGGGGATGGCTTACAGCTTGGTCTTGACCGGGGTGTCAGGCTTCTTCTCGTTCCCCGGGATGTACGGGCTCCACGGCTGGGCGCGGATCGGCGACGGGGTCTTCCAGACCACCGAGAACTGGCCGTTGGGCTGCACTTCGCCGATCATCACCGGCTTGTGCAGGTGGTGGTTCTTGGCGTCCATGGTCAGCGTGTAGCCGGACGGCGCCTTGTACGAAATGCCGGCCATCGCCTTGCGCACGGCGGCGACGTCGGTGGTGCCGGCCTTCTTGACGGCCTCGGCCCACATGTTGATGCCGACGTAGGTCGCCTCCATCGGGTCGTTGGTCACCAGCTTGTCGGCGCCGGCAATGCCCTTCTTCTTGGCCCATGCCTTGTACGCGCCGGCCCACTGGCTGTTGACCGGGTTCTTCACGCTCATGAAGTAGTTCCAGGCGGCCAGGTGGCCGACCAGCGGCTTGGTGTCGATCCCCTTGAGTTCCTCCTCGCCAACCGAGAACGCCACCACCGGCACGTTGGTCGCCTTCAGGCCCTGGTTGCCCAGTTCCTTGTAGAACGGCACGTTGGAGTCGCCGTTGATGGTCGAGATCACCGCGGTCTTGCCGCCGGCGGAGAACTTCTTGATATTGCCGACGATGGTCTGGTAGTCGCTGTGGCCGAACGGCGTGTACACCTCCTGGATGTCGCTGTCCTTGACGCCCTTCGACTTCAGGAACGCGCGCAGGATCTTGTTGGTCGTGCGCGGGTAGACGTAGTCGGTCCCCAGCAGATAGAAGCGCTTGGCGCTGCCGCCCTCCTTGCTCATCAGGTACTCGACCGCCGGGATCGCCTGCTGGTTGGGCGCGGCGCCGGTGTAGAACACGTTGGGCGACAGCTCCTCGCCCTCGTACTGCACCGGGTAGAACAGGAGGCCGTTCAGCTCCTCGTAGACCGGCAACACCGACTTGCGCGACACCGAAGTCCAGCAGCCGAAGGTGGCGGCGACCTTGTCGCGGGTCAGCAGCTGGCGGGCCTTTTCGGCGAACAGCGGCCAGTTGGACGCCGGGTCGACCACCACCGGCTCGAGCTTCTTGCCCAGCACGCCCCCCTTGGCGTTGATCTCGTCGATGGCGAACAGCGCCATGTCCTTGAGCGAGGTCTCGGAAATCGCCATGGTGCCGGACAGCGAATGCAGCACGCCGACCTTGATGGTGTCGGCGGCGTGCGCCTGCGCGGAAAAGCCGGCTGCCAGCAAGGACGCGGCGAGGACGGTGGTCTTGAGGATAAGGCGGCGAGTGGCCATGAGCGTGCTCCCTGGTGAACGGTTGGTTTTGCTGCGGTGCAAAACCAGATTAAGGCCCGTCCACCGGCGCCGGAATACGTCAAATTGCGTATAAGCAAACGGCTCCCACCTCCTTCAGTAATAAGCCATCGAGGAACCCCGACCGCTCGTGCGCCACGCTGGGTCAAGCCGCGCGCATCGGCATGAACCTTGCTTATCCATAAGCAGATGACGCACCGCACTATTTTGCCCATCCACAGACAGGAGGCCACCCGGCACTGAAACGATTTCGCAACACTCGCGCCGACAGCGGCCTCTGGAATGCAAAAAGCCTTTGACTTGACAGAAGCGAATGTTAGGTTATCAACAAATTGAACACCAAAGACAACCATCTAACATTACGGGCGTAACCGACGAATGGGCCGAGAAGGATTAGTGAGACTGCTTGAAGACAACTTCGCGGACTTCACGCCGACGGGAAAAAGGATAGCCGACTACCTCCTGTCCAACCTGCTGCAAATCCCGTTTGAAACGGCCGAGGGGATTGCCCGGCAGACCGGCACCACGGGAATTTCAGTGGGCCGCTTCCTCAGGCAGATAGGCTTCCAGAACCTCGAAGACCTGAAGCAGTCATTGCGGGGCAGCGGTCAGACCTGGCTGATGGCAGATCGACTCGATTCTGTCAGGGAACTGGACAACACGGACACCCTGAGCGATTCGTTGAAACTCGAACTGAAGTCAATCGAGTATGTATACACTCTCGCGCGCACCGAAGACTTCAAAGAAGTCGTCCAAAAAATTATCGATGCTGACGCAGTTTTCATCATTGGCATTCAATCAACCCGTGGCATCGCCAACTCGTTCTTTTGCCGACTGGAATACATACGACCCCATGTATTCTACGTGGACGGCCTGTCGGGTGCCTACATAGAATGCCTGAACTCCGAATTTAAAAATCCTTACATCATCATCGCAGACTTCAAGGCTTACGCGGCCGTCACCAGAAAGATATGCGCGGCAGCCTGCAAGAGAGACATCGGACTAGTGCTGATTACCGAACATCACTGCACTTGGGCGAGGACATTCCCGATCGACCTATTACAAATCAACGTGGACGTTGGGCAATTCTGGGACTCCCACGCCCCGCTGGCCACACTTTTTAACCTGCTGGCGTCTGGCGTCGTCAAAGGGTCGGGCACCCAGCTCGAGCAGCGATTGAAGCTCAACAAACAACTTCAGGTTGAATTCGGACAATTTGAAATATAGGCACTGCCACCCAGATGAAAAACAACCCGGCACTTATCGAAATTACGCCTGAAAAACATGGCGTCGTCGTTCACATGGCTTACGCTACGAACCAGAACATGCTTGGCAAAGCCGTGTACCAGAACGACAACTGCCTTTTGCACAGCGACGCCGCAGACGCGCTAAGTCTCGCCACGTCCCTCGCAGAATTGGCAGGTTACAAGATAAAAATACTGGATGCTTATCGAAGCCAGGACGACCACAAACGGCTATGGAATTTCCTGCCCAACCCCAACTACGTCGCGGACATTGCCACAGGCTCCAACCACAGCCGCGGCGTCGCACTCGACGTCACCCTGGTTGACCAGAACGACTGCGAATTGGACATGGGCACCGACTTTGACGTGATGGAAGAGACGTCCGGTCATTTCCATCCGGCACACCCGCCTCATGTACAAATCAACCGGCTGGTACTGCTTGGCATCATGAAAGCGGCCGGCTTCGTGCACATATCGACAGAGTGGTGGCATTACGAGCTGCCCGATGCAAAATCCTATCCGTTCATTAAGTAATTACCGCAAGGTGATAACCACAGCAGTACCCCGCAAACACTCGGAGACAACCCTCATGAATGCACATCTTGAAAGTGACATGCGTGCGATGAACAAGCCGTTCAGTACCCGCGCGCTGGCAGGTCTCATCATCACCGCGAGCCTCATCTCCGGTCAGGCGTTTGCTGCCACGCCGGCGGGTACCCTGGTGATCGGCAAGGCGGCTGACCCACAGACGCTGGACCCGGCCATCACCATCGACAATAACGACTGGACGGTGACCTACCCTGCCTACCAACGGCTGATACGTTACAAGGTCGAGAACGGCAAAGGGTCGACCCAGGTCGAAGGCGACCTGGCCAAGAGCTGGAAATCCTCGGCCGACGGCCTGACGTGGGAATTCAAGCTCAAAAAGGGCAACAAGTTTGACGACGGCAAAAACGTCACCGCCGACGCGGTCAAATACTCCTTCGAGCGCATGGTCAAGGCCGCACAAGGCCCATCCGAAGCCTTTCCTTCCGACATGGTGATCGAAGTCGTCGACCCGGAAACCGTGCGCTTCAGACTACAAAAGCCGTTTGCACCGTTCCTGTATACGCTTGCCAACAACGGCGCCAGCATCGTCAACCCTGCTGTCGTTGAGAAGCAAGGTGCCGGCTATCTGGCCAAGGCTACCGCCGGCTCCGGCCCCTTCAGGCTGAGCAATTGGCAAAAAGGGCAATCCCTAACGCTGGAACCGAACCCTTACTACGCCGGCCCCAAACCCAGCCTGAAACAGGTTGTGGTGAAGATCATCGCTGACCCGTCCAGTCGCCGCCTGCAACTTGAAAATGGCGACCTGGATATCGCGGAAGAACTTCCGGAAGACCAGTTGGCATCGCTTGGCAAAAAACCAGGCGTCAGCGTGGCAGCCTTCCCCTCGCTGCGGGTGACCTACCTGTACCTCAATAACCGGAAAGGTCCGATGAGCGACGTCAACATGCGCCGCGCCGTCTCCTACGCGACTGACTACAACGGGATCATCAAGGGGGTGCTCAAGGGTAACGCCAAGCAGATGCGCGGTGCGATACCGGAAGGGATGTGGGGCTTTGACGCCAAAGCCATGCAGTACAACATGAACATGAATAAATCCAAGCAGTTGATCGATAGCGCCACAAGCAAAGGCGGCACGCTCAATTTTGTCTATTCGACCAAAGACCCGAACTGGGAGCCGATCGCGATCAGCACGCAAGCGGCGCTTGGCGCACTCGGCGTCAAGGTCAAACTTGAGAATCTGGCCAACGCCACCATGCGCGACCGCGTCGGCAAGGGCGACTACGATATCGCCATCGGAAACTGGAGCCCGGACTTTGCCGACCCGTACATGTTCATGAACTACTGGTTCGATTCGGAAAAAGAAGGCTTGCCGGGCAACCGTTCTTACTACAAGAACCCTGCCGTCGATAAACTCGTGCGCGAAGCCGCTTCGATGACCGACCAGAAAAAACGGACCGAGCTTTATCAGAAAGCCCAGCAAATGGCCATCAACGATGCAGGCTACGTATTCCTCTTCCAGAAGAACTACCAGGTCGGCATGAGCAACAAGGTCAAGGGCTTTGCCTTCAACCCGATGCTGGAAAGCGTTTTCAACGTCGACGCCATTAAAAAACTTTAAAGAATGAAGCAGGGCACCGCCGATAAAACGGCGGTGCCCGCCATTTATTCTTCGAACGGGGGAGCCGCATGTCAGCCCTGCAGTTAATAAGAAAACGGCTATTAGGTTTGCTGGTAGTGGTGTTGGGCGTTTCGGTGATCACTTTCACCGTCTCTCACCTAATCCCGGGCGACCCGGCCCGGCTGATCGCCGGCGAGAAGGCGACCGAAGAAATCGTGCAGAACATCCGGGTGCAGCTTGGGCTCGATCAGCCGCTGCATATCCAGTACTTCAGTTATCTAAAAAACTTGCTGAGCGGCGACTTGGGCACGTCGATCCGCACCACGCAGCCAGTGCTCGATGACTTGGCGGCTTTTTTTCCAGCCACGCTAGAGTTGGCGATCGTAGCCCTGCTGTTTGCCAGTGTCGTGGGCATTCCACTGGGCGTCCTGTCGGCCGTTTATAAAGACAAGCCGCTCGACCATTTTGTCAGGCTGATTTCGGTGACCGGCATTTCAACCCCCGCCTTCTGGCTGGGCTTAGGTGTCATCCTGGTTTTTTACGGCAAACTCGGCATGCTCCCCGGCGGCGGGCGTATCGGAGAAGGCTTGGCGCCGCAATTGAACGCAACCGGGTTTTACCTGATCGATACCCTGCTTGAAGGCAACTTTTCGGGCTTTATCAGCGCACTCAAACACATCGCGCTGCCCGCCTTCACGCTTGGCTTTGTCCACTTGGGCGTTGTCGCCCGGCAAATCCGCTCGTCGATGCTCGAGCAATTGCAGGAAGACTACATCCGCACCGCCAAGGCAAGCGGAGCGTCCAAATGGTCGATCATCTTCAAGCAGGCGCTGCCTAACGCGCTGATTCCTTCGGTCACCGTCATCGGCCTTGCGCTGGGCGATTTGCTGTACGGCGCGGTGTTGACCGAAACGGTATTTGCCTGGCCGGGCATGGGCGCTTACGTGGTCAACTCGATTCAGGCGCTAGACTTTCCGGCGGTGATGGGGTTCGCCATCGTAGTGTCCTTCGCGTACGTCATCGTCAACCTGATTGTCGACCTGGTTTACATGCTGATCGACCCGCGCATTTCCGGAGTGAATTGATCATGAACGTAAGCACGGAACATCCGATCGCATCGATTGAGGAAGTTAAAAGCCAGCGATCAAAACGCATCGGTTATTTCTTTTACCGGGTCAGAAAAAGCCCGCTCACCTTGCTTGGCGCAAGCATCATCCTGTTCATGCTGTGCGTGATGCTGTTTGCGCCGTGGCTTGCCACGCACGACCCAAACGCGATCGACCTGATGAAGCGGCTGCAGCCACCGTCGGCGGCACACTGGTTCGGCACCGACGAAGTCGGGCGGGATATCTACAGCCGGGTCGTTTTTGGCAGCCAGCAGTCGATCAGCGTCGGTTTTTTTGTGGTCGGCGTTGCCGGCGTGGTCGGCACGCTGGTCGGCTGCTTCTCGGGGTCGGTCGGCGGCCGTATCGATGGCCTGATCATGCGCCTGACCGACACCATCCTCTCGGTACCATCGTTGGTGCTGACCATGGCGTTGGCCGCCGCGCTGGGCGCCAGCCTGTTTAACGCCATGCTCGCGATCACCCTGGTGCGCATCCCCTACTACGTCCGTTTGGCCAGAGGCCAAGCGCTCGGCATCCGAGAGATGGGCTATGTAAAAGCAGCCCGCACCTTCGGCGCCAGCCGCTGGCATATCGTGCGCTGGCATATCGTACGCAACGCACTGCCGCCGGTCGTGGTGCAGGCGACGCTGGATATTGGCGGCACCATTTTGGTGGCGGCTGCATTGGGCTTTATCGGCTTGGGCGCACAACAGCCAACTGCCGAATGGGGGACGATGGTCGCTACCGGCCGCAACTACATCCTGGACCACTGGTGGTACTCGCTCTTCCCCGGCCTCGCCATCCTGATCACGTCGACCAGTTTCAACCTGTTCGGCGATGGCATTCGCGACATCCTCGACCCAAAGCAGAGGGGCAAGTAAACATGGATAGCCGCACGGTTTTATCTATCAAAGACCTCAGCATCGAGTTTCCGCTGTACGAAGGGACGCTCAAGGCGCTGAACGGTGTCTCCCTTACTGTCAAGCAAGGGGAGATTGTCGGCATCGTCGGCGAGTCGGGCTCGGGCAAGTCAATCACGGCGATGATGACGATGCGCCTGTTGGGCGAAGGCAGTTATCGTGTCCGCACGGGCAGCATCGACATGCTGGGCGTAGACATCCTGAAAGCCTCGGAAAAAGAGATTTGCGAGCTGCGCGGCGGCGACGTCGCGATGATCTTCCAGGAGCCGATGACCGCGCTCAACCCCACCCGCAAGGTCGGCAAGCAGATGGTCGACGTGATCCGCCGCCATCAGCGCGTCTCCAAAGGCCAGGCGGAAGAGATTGCAGCGGGCTTGCTCTCCGACATGCACTTCGCCGACCCCGAGGACATTCTGGCCCGCTACCCTTTCGAGCTCTCCGGCGGCATGCGCCAACGGGTGTTGATCGCGCTCGCGTTCTCCTGCAACCCCAAGGTGATCATCGCGGACGAACCCACCACCGCGCTCGACGTGACGGTGCAAAAGCAGGTGCTGATGCTACTGAAGAAAATGGCGGCCGAGCGCAAAACCGCCATCCTGTTCATCACGCACGACATGGCCGTCGTTTCGCAGTTTTGTGACCGGGTGTACGTGATGTACGCGGGCAGCCTGATCGAATCCGGCTCGACAAGAAAGGTGCTGCATAGCCCCCGCCACCCCTACACGCGCGGGCTGCTGGCTGCGCTACCCGAGACGGCGGCACCCGGCACGCAGCTCAAGTCCATCCCCGGCAGCGTGCCTGACCTCTCCAAGCTACCCGTTGGCTGCGCGTTCCAATCGCGATGTAGCCAGTCGTCTGAAAAATGTCATCAAAAGCCCGCGCTTGCCGAGGCACCGCAAACTGATGCCCACCTGTGCGCGTGCTGGCACCCCTTGACCGACCTGGAGGCCGTGGCGTGACCCCTACCCCGATTTTGCAAATGAAGGACGTGCACGTCCGCTTCCCGATCAACCCGGACTGGTTAGGTCGGCCGCGGCAGCACGTCCACGCGCTGAACGGCATCTCCATCGACGTCGCACGCGGCGACATCCTCGGCATCGTCGGCGAGTCGGGCTGCGGCAAAAGTACGCTGGCGCAAATTCTGGTCGGTTTGCTCAAGCCGACCTCGGGCAGCTTGCAGCTCGCCAAGCAAGACGCTGCCACGCGCAGCGGCATGCAGATCGTTTTTCAGGACCCGCAATCGTCGCTCAACCCGAAACTGCCGGTGTGGAAGATCATCACCGAGCCGGTCTACGCCCTCGGCGACCGCCCGTCGCAGCAAGCGATGATGGACCTCGCCAAAAGCCTGGCCATCCAGGTCGGCATCCGGCCCGAGTACATTTACAGGTTTCCGCACGAGTTTTCCGGCGGCCAGCGCCAGCGCATCGCCATCGCCCGAGCGCTGTCGACCAACCCTGAAATCATCCTGCTAGACGAGCCAACCTCGGCGCTCGACATTTCCGTGCAGGCGCAGATTCTCAACCTGCTGCAGGAGCTGCAGCGCAGCCGCAACATGACCTTCATCCTGATTTCGCACAACGTCTCGGTGATCCGGCACATGTGCAACAGGACGGCGGTGATGTACCTCGGGCAGATCGTGGAAGTGGGCGCGACGCTCGATGTGCTGGAAAACCCGCGCCACCCTTACACCCAGCTATTGATGGAATCCGTCCCCAAACTCTCCGACGCGGGCTTCTCGTCAGACCCAGCCGAAAAGACGGAGCTGCCCAGCAATATCAAGCTGCCCGCCGGTTGTTTTTTCAAGGACCGCTGTGCGCGCGCAACGTCGGGCTGTCAAACACCGCAAGCACTTGTCACGGGCGAGCCGCGGCAAACCGGCCACCAGGTCAGGTGCCACCTCGCGTACGCTTGACGCTCCCTTGCAGGTCTCGTCCGGTAGCGGCTCCATGGGTAATGAAAAAGGACCTGCAGCCGGCGTTTGCTGCTGGGCCCTCGTTATGGTGCCGCAAAGAAGCTTGAAATCCTCATCGACCTGCCTGCAGGCAGGTCAGCGGTTCGCGCTGTGCGCCAGCGTCGCCGCGGCGGTGCGCGTCTCGACCGACAGCTTGTCGAACACATGCTCGAGGTGCTTGTTGACGGTACGCGGGCTCATCGAAAGGATCTCGGCGATGTCCCGGTTGGTCTTGCCCAGGCTCAGCCAGTGCAGCACCTCGGCCTCGCGCGGGGTCAGCCGGAAGCGCCGCATCAGCGCGAGGATGCTGGCGTGTTCGTCCTCTTCGCGCAGCACCACCAGCCACTCGCCGTCCTCGGTCTGGTCGTGGTAGCTCGCCAGCAGGCGCCGGCTGTCCGAGCGCGCGAGCAGCGCCGGCGGCTCGCCCCCGCGGGCGTGGCACGCCTGCGCGTCGCGGATCCAGGCAAGCAATGCGGGCGGCGCGATTTCACCCGGTCCGAAATGGTGTTCGAGCAGGCGGCGCGCCAACGCCGTCTGCCACAAGAGGCGACCGTCGCGCGCGGACACGGCGACGGTCGCCTGCCCGAACGCGTCCAGCGCGCTGCTCGCCCGGCTGGCCTGGCGGGCGTTGCGGATATGTGCGCCGATGCGCGCCAGCACCTCGGACGGACGCAGCGGCTTGCTCACGTAGTCGGTCCCCCCCGCCGCGAACGAAGCCACCACATGCTCGCTCTCCACCAGCGCCGTCATGAACACGATGGGGATGGGGCGCAACGCCGGGTCGGCCTTCAGCCGGCGGGCCACCTCGAAGCCGTCCATGCCGGGCATCAGGGCATCCAGCAGGATCACGTCGGGCCGCGCCCGCGCGGCCCGCTCGAGCGCGGCCGGCCCGCCGGTGGCGACCAGCACCGTATAGCCCGCGCCGTCCAGCGCGTCGTGCAACAGGCTCAGGTTGTCCGGCTGGTCGTCGACGATCAGCACCACGCCCTCCCCGCGCTCAGCGTCCACCATCGTCCACCTCCATGGTCGGGATACTGCCCATCCATTCGCGCAGCGCGTCGAACTGGTAGCCCTCAGCGTGCGTGGCGGCGACCCGGACAAATTCGGCGTAGGCGGGGTCAAGCCCGCGCAGCCGCGCCAGCTCCGCGCGCACGCCCCGCAGATGCCCGAGCGCCGCCGCGTCGATAAGCGCGGCCAGTTCCCCCGGCGGCGGGCCCACCAAAGCACCGGCGGGCGGGGCGGCCTGCACCGCGGCGTTGTCGTCCGCGAACTGCCATTGCAGTTGCAGGGTGTCGCCCAGCCAGTCGAGCAGCTCTTCCACCCGGATCGGCTTGAGGATGAAGTGGTCGGCACCGATACCCGCGTCGTTGGCCTGCCCGTGTTCGAAGGCATTCGCCGACAGGATGGCGAGGCGTGCCGGCGTGCCCGTCTCGCGCAACCGGCGCAGCGTCTCCCAGCCGTCCATCCCCGGCATCGCCAGGTCCATCAGCACCAGGTCCGGCCGGAACGCGCGCACCCGGGCCAGGCATTCGGTGCCGTCAGCCGCCTGCGCAACCCCGAAGCCCAGCCGCGAGAGCACGCCGGCGAGCATTTCGCGGTCGACCGCCTCGTTGTCGACCAGCATCACGCGCCGGCGCTCGCCGGCGTAGCCGATGCGGTTGCGCCTGGGCAATTCGCGCGCGGCCAGCGCCGCGTGGACCGAGGGCAGGAACAGGCGGACCGCGAAGCGGCTGCCCTGCCCCGGCGTGCTCTGCACGGTCAGCTCGCCGCCCATCACCTCGGCCAGCATCTTGCTGATGGTCAGGCCAAGCCCGGTGCCGCCGGCACCGCTGGCGCGCCCCCGCGCGAAAGGCTCGAACACCCGGGCCAGCTCGTCTTCGGCGATGCCCGGGCCGGTATCGCTGACCTCGAAGGTCGCGACCTGGCCGCGGTAGCGCACGCAAAAGCGCACCGAGCCTTGCCGGGTGAACTTCACGGCGTTGCCCAGCAGGTTGATCAGCACCTGGCGCAGGCGTTTCTCGTCGGCCCGCACCACGGGCGGCATCGCCGCGTCGGGCACGAAGGAGAACTGCAGCCCCTTGTCGCGCGCCTGCAGCGCGAACATGGACACCAGCTGCTGCACGAAACCCGAAAAATCGACCGCGCGGATGTCGAGCGTGAGCTTGCCGCTTTCAATGCGCGCGATGTCCATGCTGCCGTCGATCACCGACAGCAGGTGCTCGCCGCTGCGGCGGATCACCGCGATCGCCTGCTGCCGGTGCGGCGGGATGGCCGGGTCGCCGTCGAGGATCTGCGCGTAGCCGAGGATGCTGTTGAGCGGCGTGCGCAATTCGTGGCTGATCGCGGTGACGTAACGGCTCTTGGCCTGGTTGGCCAGCTCGGCATGCTCCCGCGCCAGCTTGAGCTGTGCGTCGGTGCAGCGGTGCGACTCGATCTCGGCGAGCAAGCGGGCGGTCTGCCGGTTGGATTCCTGCTGCGCGACCTCCCGGCTGCGCGCGGTCAGCACCATCCACCACGCCAGCACCCCGCCGGTCAGCACCAGCACCGCGAACAGCCGCCAGAAGAGTTGCGGCAACGCAGCCGCATAGGCCGCGTCGGGGCTGGCCTGGCGTTCGATGTAATAGAGCAGCCCCAGCAGCAGCCACAGCACGCCGCCGATGCCGGCCATCAGCAGCAGGTAATGGCCGAGGCCGTGCGAGAGATAGGGCCACAGCGCGCGCGGCAGCACGCGCCGCAACAGCGCGGCCCACTGCTCCGCCAGCCGGGCATGCGGCCGGCACGCGTCCTGGCAGCGGACGTCGAGCGTGCAGCACAGCGAGCAGATCTGGCCGCGGTAGGCCGGGCACGGCGCCATGTCCTCCGGCTCGTAGCTGCGCGCGCACACCACGCAGCGGCAGGGCGCCTTGGCCGCGCTCGCTTCGCGGGCCAGGTAGTAGCGCCCGCGGGTGAGCCAGGCCAGCAAGGGCGAGCAGCAGAAGGCGACCGCCATCGCGACGAAGGGCGCCAGCGGCTGCCAGGGGTCGCCGAACAGGCCGACATGGCTGGCGATGGACAGGCCGGACGCCAGCGCCATCGCGCCGACCCCGACCGGGTTGACGTCGTACAGGTAGCTGCGGCGGAACTCGATGCCGCGCGGGCTCAGGCCGAGCGGCTTGTTGACGACCAGGTCGGCGACCACCGCCATGATCCAGGAGATCGCGATATTCGAGTAAAGCCCGAGCACCTGCCCCAAGGCGTGAAAGACCTTGAGTTCCATCAGCAACAGCGCGATGGCCAGGTTGAACACCACCCAGACCACCCGCCCCGGGTGGCTGTGCGTGAGCCGCGAGAAGAAGTTCGACCACGCGAGCGAACCTGCATAGGCGTTGGTGACGTTGATCTTCAGCTGGGAGACAATCACCAGCGCCGCGGTCGCCGCGATGGCGAGCACCGTGTTGTCGAACACATGCGAGAAACCGATCAGGTACATCTGGTTCGGGTCGACCGCGCGCGCCGCATCGACGCCGTTGCGCAGCGCCAGCCACGCCAGCAGCGCGCCGCCCAGCATCTTCAGCACTCCCGGCAACACCCAGCCGGGGCCGCCGACCACCACCGCCCACCACCAGCTGCGCGGCTTGACGCCGTTTTGCGGCGGCATGAAGCGCAGGTAGTCCGCCTGCTCGCCCATCTGCGTGATCAGCGCGATGCCGACGGTCAGCGCGGCACCAAAATGGCGCAAGTCGAACGACTGCGGCACGCCCTGTGCTCCGCCGTAGTGCCACAGGCCGGCCAGCGCCTGCGGCTCATGCCAGAGCACGAACACATACGGCAGCACCAGCAGCACCAGCCACAAGGGCAAGGTCCAGTTTTGCAGGCGGCTGATCGCGGTCACCCCGTGGGTGACCAGCGGCAGCACCACCAGCGCGCACAGCAGGTAGCCCCACTCTGGCGGGATGCCGAAGCCCATCTCCAGCGCGTAGGCCATGATCGCGGCTTCCAGCGCGAAGAAGATGAAGGTGAACGAGGCGTAGATCAGCGAGGTGACGGTCGAGCCGATATAGCCGAAGCCGGCGCCGCGCGTGAGCAGGTCCATGTCGACGCCGTAACGCGCGGCGTACACGCTGATCGGCAGCCCGGCCGCGAAGATGATCAGCCCGGTCGCGAGGATCGCCCAGAACGCGTTGTAAAACCCCGCCTGCAGCATCATGGTGGCGCCGACGGCTTCCAGCACCAGAAAGGCGGCCGCCCCGCCGGCGGCGGTATTGGCGACCCGCCACACCGACCAGCGCCTAAAGCCTCTGGGCGTGAAGCGCAGCGCGTAGTCTTCCAGCGTCTCCCGGGCCACCCAGCGGTTGTAGTCCCGTCTCAGCAGTTCGACGGGACGGGGCGGTGGCGTGTCGTGGCGGGGCTCGGACATGGGTGGGATGCAGCAAGAAACAGGCCAGCCCCCCCCGCCGTTCACGTTCACCCCGCGCCGGGCGGCCAGTTGCACGGTCGGTAGTCGGCGCGCTGCCGGTAGCGCGCCAGCGCCTCGTCCGACAGGGTCTGGTTGCTGTCGACGCCGAACTGGCCAAGGCCCAGCCGCCTGGGCTGCATGCGGCACACCAGGTCGAACAGCGGGTTGTCGAGCTCGTTGTGCAGCAGGCCGGCCACCGCGTCCTGCGGTGGCGCGCCCAGCTGCAGGCTCGCGTCGACCGCGAGCCCCAGCGCCTGCACCTTGCTGGCGAGCCAGCGCAGCGGCCCGTAGCTCAAGTCGCGCTCGCGGTAGCCGCCGCCGACGTCGGCGTGCGCGCCGGGAAACCAGCGCTGCTCGACCACCTGATTCTCGCGCGGCTGGTGCGTCCACAGCGCGACGTCGTAGATGTCGCGCGCCTCGTCGATCGCGCATGCGTGGTAGGCATGCTCGACGATGGACGACAGCTCGGTGTCGTGGAAGGCGTGCCGCCTGAGGTTGAAGGCATCCATCACGTCCAGCGGGATGCCGAGCGCGCCGACGGTGTCCCATACCGCGATGCAGCGCACGCGGATCTCGCGCGAATGCGCGGCGCGGAACGCCCGCGCCTCGGGGCCGGCGGGCTTCATCGTGGTGTCGCGGTAGAAGGCGTATGCCTTGTCGATCAGCGCGTGCTCGGGCGTGTGCAGCAGCCCGCACTTGTTGAGCATGCCGGCGAGCGACCTTGCGGTGTACGCGCCGCGCGAGAAGCCGAACAGGAACAGCTCGTCGCCTTCCCGATAGCTGGTGCACAGCTGGCGGTAACCCTCGCAGATATTGCCGTCCAGCCCGACGCCGAACGCGCCGCCCAGCAGCTTGTCGAGCAGCCGCCCGGTGCCGACGCCCGAGTCGTACCACGTCGTCTGCGAGGGGGTGTTCGGCGTCGCCTCGTAGAGACGGCGCACCGATGTCTCCACCGCCTCGGTGCGCGCGTCCCTGCCCGGCTTGTTCCACGTCCCGTCAAAAAACAGCGCCAGTTTCCTGCCCATGTCCGCCTCCCGTCCGTACAAACCCTTCGGTATGGCTGCCGGACGCGGCGGCGGCAAGCGCGGCGCGCCGGCTCACAGGTCCTTGCGCATGATCACCAGGTCGTGCCAGACGGTGCGCCCGTTAGCCGCGCGCCGCCAGCGCAATCGGGGTACCAGGGTGTGGATCACCCGGAAGCCCTGTCGCAGGTAGAAGCCGTCGGCAGTCTGCGTGCCGAGGTTGACCCGGCTGACGCCCTCGCCGAGCAGGTAATCCCACACCGCCGCGGCCAGCCGGCTGCCGGTGCCGGCGGGGGCGTCCTCGCGCGCGACCACCGTCGAGACATACGCCGAGCACTCGCCCGCCGCCGTCCACACCGAGCCGGACATCCCCGCGAGCAGGCGCCCCTCGCCGTCGCTGGCCGTCAGCACGAAGGTCGGGCTGATCTTGTCGTCCATCTCGTTGACGGCCTCGAGGTACAGGGTGCCGACGCCGTCCGGGTCGAGCGTGCGGGCAAAGCCGCTGGTGTGCTCGGGGCCTGCCGGCATGTCGATCACCTCCTCGCTGTAGCCGGCCGCGCATTGCAGGGTGCCGAGCTTGTCGACGTAGGTGGTCAGCACCACCACGCGCGCCAGCGGCGCGCCGCGCTTTTGCTCGGCCGCGTGCAGGCGGCCGGCCAGATAGGCCACCGGGTCGGCCAGTAGCGCGTCCAGCGGGTCGGGGTATTCGGTGACCACGTCCGGGTGGAAGCCGAACGCGCGCTCGCGCTCGATGAGCAGGCCGAACAACGCTTGCTGCGCCTCGCGCAAGTCGGTGGCGGACGCGTTGCGGGTGTCGACCAGGTTAAACGGGGCAAGCGGGCTGGGCATCGGGGCGTCCTGTCTCTCGGGTCATCAAGGGCTCAATGGCTGCGGCCGCGCAGGCCGCGCGGCAATCTAGCATGGACGGGCAATGCCATGAGGGCAGGCGCCCCGGCGCCGGGGTACACTGAACCGACCTAGCCTGCCGAGGTACGCCATGCCCCTGACCCTGCGCCTGTTCCTGCTGTTCCTTGTCGCCCACGCAGCGCTGCTCGCCGCCGTGCTGACACTGCCGGCACTGGCGCCGCTGGCCGGCGTGGCCGGCGCCAGCCTCTATCTGCCGCTGCTGGCGCTCTCACTACTTGGTGTACCGCTTCTCGCCGGCGCCGAAGCGGGTGGCTGGGCGTCGCCCGGCCCGGCAGGCTATGCCGCGGCAGCGCTGGTGTGGGCCGCGCTATGGCTGCTGCTCGCACACTCGCTCGCCCGATTGCTGCCGCGCGGGGCGCGCAGGCAGGGCTGAGCTGTCCGCCTCAACCGCGCCAGCGCACGATCAGCCGCGCGATCAGCCACGGCGGCAGCACCATCAGCGCGGCGGCCAGCGCAAGCGCGAGGCCGTTCGGCACCCCTAGGCCGAACGCGAAGCTGAACGCCAGGCCCTGGCACGCCTCGAGCGGCGCGCGCAACAAGTCCACCCCCTGCAGGTTGGCGTAGCCGCCCAGCAGCGCCGACTCGGCGTACAGCACCGCGGCCGAAACCGCCGCCGCCAGCAAAACCCTTTTTTGCATCCCGCTCTCCCTTGTTATCGCGGGCACACCCTTGCGCCCTTGTCCAAACTTACTTAGTCTTGCCGCGCCGGCCCGCCCTCGCGGGCCGCGCCGCTTTGTAAACCTGCCGTCGAGCCCCAGCATGAGCCAAGCCCGTATCCTGTCGATCATCCCGCCGATGACGCAGCTGAACACCCCGTACCCGTCGACCGCCTACCTGACCGGCTTCTTGCGCGAACAAGGCTTCGACGCGCGCCAGGCGGACCTCGCCCTCGCGCTGGTGCTCTCGCTGTTCAGCCAGGACGGGCTGGCCCGCTTGCGCGAGCGTGCCAAGAAACTCCCCGCGCGCGCCAGAAGCGCGCAGGTCGAACACTTTCTCGCCGTGTACGAGGGCTACGCGGCGACCATCGCGCCGGTGATCCGCTTCCTGCAGGGGCGCGACTCGACCCTCGCCCACCGCATCGCCAGCCGCACCCTGCTGCCCGAGGGCGCACGCTTCGCCGCGATCGACGCCTACGTCGACCCGGAGGCGCCCGACGCCGACCCGCTGGCGTGGGCGTTCGGCGAGCTGGGCAGCTACGACCGCGCGCGCCATATCGCGACGCTGTACCTGGACGACCTGGCCGACGTGCTGCGCGACGCCGCCGACAGCCGCTTCGAGTTCGTCCGCTACGCCGAGAGCCTCGCCCTGAGCCAGGGCTCGTTCGACCCGCTCGCGCAGGCGCTGGCCGCGCCGCCGACGCTGGTCGACGACACGCTGGAGGCGCTGGTCACCGAAGCGCTGAACGTCCACACGCCGGACGTGGTGCTGCTGTCGGTGCCCTTCCCCGGCTCGGTGTACGCGGCGTTCCGCATCGCGCAAACCGTGCGCCGCCTGCGCCCCGAAACCAGGATCGTGCTCGGCGGCGGCTACGTGAACACCGAGCTGCGCTCGCTGGCCGAGCCGCGCGTGTTCGACTACTTCGACTACGTGACGCTAGACGACGGCGAGCGCCCGCTGCTGGCACTGATGGACCACCTGGCGGGCGGGCGTTCGCGCGAGCGTCTGGTGCGCACCTACCTGCGCGACGAGCAGCGCGTGCGCTACGTGAACTTCCCCGAGCCGGACGTACCGTTCAGCGAGACCGGCACGCCGACCTGGGACGGCCTGCCAATCCACGACTACCTGAGCCTGATCGACATGCTCAACCCGATGCACCGCCTGTGGTCGGACGGGCGCTGGAACAAGCTGACCGTCGCCCACGGCTGCTACTGGAAGAAGTGCAGCTTCTGCGACGTGAGCCTCGACTACATCTCGCGCTACGAGACGGCGAACGCGTCGCTGCTGGCCGACCGCATCGAGCGCATCGTCGCCGAGACCGGGCAGACCGGCTTTCACTTCGTCGACGAGGCGGCGCCGCCCAAGATGCTGCGCGCGCTGGCCGAGGAGCTGATCCGCCGCCGCTTGGCGATCACCTGGTGGGGCAATATCCGCTTCGAGAAGTCGTTCGACGCCGATCTCTGCCGCCTGCTCGCGCAAAGCGGCTGCATCGCGGTGTCCGGCGGGCTGGAGGTCGCCTCCGACCGACTGCTCAAGCTGATGAAGAAGGGCGTGTCGGTCGAGCAGGTCGCCCGCGTCACCCGCGACTTCACCGAGGCGGGCATCCTGGTGCACGCCTACCTGATGTACGGCTTCCCGACGCAGACCGTGCAGGACAGCGTCGACGCGCTCGAGTACGTGCGCCAGCTGTTTGAGGCGGGCTGCATCCAGTCGGGATACTTCCACCGTTTCGCGTGCACCATCCACTCGCCGGTCGGCAAGCAGCCCGCCGAATACGGCATCATGCTCAAGCCGCTGCCGTTCGCCGGCTTCGCGCAGAACGACGTCGGCTTCTCCGACCCGACCGGCACCGACCACGCGGCGATGGGCCGCGCGCTCGCCAAGGCGCTGTACAACTTCATGCACGGCATCGGCCTCGACTGGGACGTGCGCCGCTGGTTCGACGTGCGCGTCCCCAAGACGCAGGTGCCGCGCCGCTTCATCGAGCGCGCGCTGACCCGCGCCTAGCGCTCGATCAGCAAGTCGTCCAGCGCACCGCCGGCGGCCAGGTGGCGCAGCACCCACTCCGGCTTGCGCCCGCGCCCGCTCCAGGTGAAGTCGGGGCTGGTACCGCTGTGGTACTTCGGCGCATCAGGCGCGGCGGCGAAGTCTTCGGCAGTGAGGCCGCAGCGTTCGGCGAGCGCGCGGATCTGCAGCCGCGCCTCGCGCTCGGCCTCGTCCTGCTGGCGGGCGATCTCGTCGCCCAAATCGCGCGCCAGCGCGCGCAGTTCTTCCAGGTCCAGCAAGGACAGGTCGACGCCTGCTTTTTCAATCATCTTGTTCCCCATTTTTGATGGCGGGCGAGAACATGGCTCGCCCCCTATGCTGTAAAAATCCCGTTTTCCAGGAAAGTACCATGAGCAGCACCTACCGCCCGGTCGCCTGCGACTACTACAGCGAACTCGAACTGACCTGCCTGTCGCGCAAACGCTGCGCGATCCACTACCACGACGACGCCGGCCGCGAGTTCGAGACGCTGGCGCGCATCACCGACCTCGTCACCCGCGACGCGCAGGAATTCGCCGTGCTCGACGACGGCGGCGAAATCCGCCTCGACCGTCTGATCAGCGTCGACGGCAAACGCCGCGCCGACTACGGCGAGGAATAAGCCCCCTCACGCCGGCAGCCACACGTCGAGGTCGGTCTCCCCCACCTCGACGTGGCAGGCAAGCCGCCAGGTTTCGGCCGTATCCGGCCACACCTTTGCCGCGCACGGCGCGCGCCCGAAGCGCGTCAGCACGTTGCGCTCGCGGTTGCCCGGCGTGAATTCGCCCGGCTGCCCCGCGTGCACCAGGCGAACCAGGCAGGTGCCGCAGGTGCCCTGCCCGCAGCGCCAGTGCAGCGGGATGTCCTCGAGGCGCGCAAGGTCCAGGAGCAGCGTGCCCGGCAGCGCGTCGCACGCGGCAAACGGCGCCGCCCCGCCCTCGCGAAAAAAGCGCACCCGGCTCATGCGTCGTCCGGCCACGCCAGCGTGCGGCGGCTTTGGTAGACGCGGTAGCTGCCGTCGAACGGGTCGGTGAACGCGATCGAACGGGCCAGCAGGCGCAAGGGCCGCGAGAAGTCGTCGGCGGCCTTGTCCGGCAGCAGCGCGGGGTACCAGGGGTCGTCGACGATGCCGATCCCCAGCGCGGAGAGATGCGCGCGCAACTGGTGCTTCTTGCCGGTGTCGGGCGTCAGCCGGTAGCGCGCGTAGGCGCCGCGCCGCTCGATCAGCTCGATGCGGGTGACGCTATTGGGCGCGCCGTCCACCTCCTGCATGCGGAAGCTGTCGGCCTCCTCGACCAGCCGGCTCTCGCGCGTCAGGGGCAAGGCAAGCTGCGGGTCGTAGCGGCCGATCGCCTCGTACGCCTTCACCACCGCGCGGTCCTGGAACAGGGTCTGGTAGCCGCCGCGGCAGTCGGCGTCGGCGCAGTAGAGGATCACGCCGGCCGTCTCGCGGTCGAGCCGGTGGATCGCCGTCAGTTTCGGGCAATCCAGCGCCAGCCTGAGCCTCGTCAGCAGCGTCTCGTGCACATGGCGCCCACCCGGCACGCTAGCCAGGAAGTGCGGCTTGTCGGCGACCACCAGCCGCTCGTCGCGGTAGAGGATGGGCGCGTCGAACGGGATCGGCGTCTCGCGCGGCACGTCGCGGTAGTACCAGATGCGGCGGTTGGCCGGGTACGGACTCGCGAGCGAATGCGGCCGGCCTTCGTGGTCGTACACGTCACCGCTGGCCAGGCGCGCGCGCCACGCTTCCTCTCCCACGTGCGGGAAGCGCGCGAGCAGGAAGGCGAACAGGCTCTCCCAGTCGCCGGCGGGCAGGTGCAGGAAGCTGGGCGCGATCCCGTCGCGCACCGGAATCGGGGCTATGCGTTGGCTCATGCGCGGCAATGATAAGGCAAGGCAGGCACGGCGTCAGAACGGGACATGGCCCGAACGCGCCATCAGGTAGCCGGCGCCGAACCACAGCCCGGTCATCATCAGATTCTCGGCAAACTTGCCGTTGAACACCGGCAGGGGCGCCGCGAAATGGTGGCGCACCGGCCACAGCAGCGGCACGCCGGCCGGCGTCAGCCAGTCACCGGCGATGTGCGAGGCGTAGCCGACGCACAGGCCGAACAGCCACGGCAGCCACAGGCCGAGTTCGGGATGAGTCAGCGTGCTGAACGCCGCGTAGCAGACGCCGGCAAGCCCCAGCAGGCTGTGGGTGACGCCACGATGGCCGAACAGCCACGCGATCGGCCGCGAGATCAGCGTCAGGCGCCGGCCAAGCCAGCTTGACGGGTGGTCGATGTCCGGCAGCAAGGCGCCGACCATGCCGCCCGCCATCAGGAGCAGCGCCGGCAACCAGTCCGCCTTGAAGTAGAACGCGGTGGCGACACCCGAAAAGGCGCCGGCGGCGACGTGGGTGGCAACCTTCATGGGCTCGCCACCAAGGAAGCCGCGCCGGGTGCGACGGCGGTACAGCAGGAGCGCGAGGCGGCGACGGCAATTTTCATGCGCCGAATATTAGCCGCACGCGCTTATCCTTGCAAAAAAATGACAAATCCGCTAGCGCACGCCCGTTCCCAATCAGCCGAAATGGCAGACGTAGTGCACGGTGTCGGCCACTTCGATGGTGAAGCTGCTCTGCCCCGGCACCTCGAACTTGTCGCCGGCACCGTACGCGCGCGCCTCCGCCTCGCCCGCGAGCGTCACCTTGCACTGGCCCTGCAACACTTCCATCACTTCCGGCGCGCCGGTGCTAAAGATCAGGGTGGACGGCAGGATCACGCCGACCGACTTGCGGGTGCCGTCGGCCAGGGTGACGGTGTGGCTCACGCATTTGCCGTCGAAATAGACATTGGCGCGCTTGGCGACGCTGACGTTGTCGAACTGTTCCATCGCTGACTTCCTTGGATCGAAATCGAAACAGACAGGATATCGTCATTAAATGCATTTGTCACAACACAAGCGCCGGCGCGCGACACCGGGTGTTTTCAGATCAAATCAAGACATCATTGACGCGGCGGCAGCCTTCGCGAATGATGCGCGACTTTAGCGCGCAAGCACTCTCAACTACCGACGAAAGCCCCCATGGAACAGCTGCTGTACCGGGTCGAAGACCGCCCGCCCCTGCCCACCTCGCTCCTGCTCGCCGCACAGCACCTGCTCGCCGCGCTGGGCGGCATCATCGCCGTGCCGCTGGTGGTCGGCGGCGTGCTCGGCCTGCCCACCGCCGACGTGGTCGCCCTCGTCAACGCTGCGCTGATGGTCTCCGGCGCGGTCACCATCGTGCAGTGCCGCGGCGCGGGTCCGGTCGGCATCCGCCTGCCCTGCGTGATGGGTACCAGCTTCACCTTCGTCGCGGCCGCCATCGCGATCGGCTTCGAGCACGGCGTCGCCGGCATCCTCGGCTCGTCCCTGGTCGCCTCGCTGGTGATGATCATCGGCAGCTTCTTCATGCCGCAGATCCGCAAGCTGTTCCCGCCGGTGGTCACCGGCACCGTGGTGTCGATGATCGGCCTGTCGCTGATCCCGGTCGCGGTCGACTGGTTTGCCGGCGGCCAGGTCGGCTCGCCCGACTACGCGCGCCCCGACCATCTGGCGATCGCCGGCTTCGTGCTGGTACTGGTGGTGTGCCTGGTGCAGTTCGGCCGCGGCATCGTCTCCGCCGCCGCCATCGTGATCGGCATGGTGGTGGGCTACCTGCTCTGCCTGATGCTCGGCAAGATCGACTTCAAGCCGGTACAGGACGCGGCGTGGTTCGCGCTGCCGCAGCCGCTGCACTTCGGCATGAGCTTCCCGATTTCGGGCATCATCGGCATGTCGATCGCTTACCTCGTGACCATCGTCGAGTCGACCGGCAACTTCCTCGCGCTGGGGCAGGCCACGCAGACCCGCGTAGACGGCAAGCAGATGGCCGGCGGCATCCTGTGCGACGGTCTGGGTTCGGCGCTCGCCGCGCTGATGTCGACCACGCCGTTCTCCTCGTTCGCGCAGAATATCGGCGTGGTGTCGCTCACCGGCGTCGCCAGCCGCTACGTGGTGGCGCTGGCGGGCGCATTGCTGGTCGGCGCCGGCCTGTTCCCGGTGTTCGGCGCGCTGATCGTCACCATCCCGCTGCCGGTGCTGGGCGGCGCGGGGCTGATGATGTTCGCGATGATCATCGTCGCCGGCATCGAGATGCTGGGCAAGGTCAAGGGCAGCCGCCGCAACGGCGTGATCATCGCGGTGGCCATCGGCTGCGGGATGGCGGTCACCGTGCGCCCTGAACTCTTGGGCAAGCTGCCCGCCTACGTGCGCGAAGTGTTCGGCTCGGGCATCACCGTCAGCGCGCTGATCGCGCTTGGGATGAACCTGCTGCTGCCCGGCCGCGAAGACGCCATCGACGACGCACACTGAAAGCGCTTGCGAGGGTGCGAGCGCACGGTCTTTACTGGAAGCTCGCACCCACGCCAAAGACCGCAAGATGAAACGCCGCACCCTGCTGGCGGGGCTCGGGCTGATGCCCCTGATCGGCGCCGCCCGCACCCTGCCCGACCTCGAGGCGCTCGCCGAGCGTAACCGGCAGCGCCACCGCGAGCGCCTGCACGCACTCGCTTCAAGCCGCCCCGCCGCCGTCTACGCGAACCCGGCCGACCCCGCGCTGGGTCCCGCGCGCGCGGCCAGGACCGTCATCTACTTCACCGACTTCAACTGCCCGTACTGCCGCAAGCTCGACGCGGTGCTCGAGCGCGTCGCGCGCGAACGCCCGACGGTACGCTTCGTCTTCAAGCCGCTCGCGCTGATCGACGACAGTTCGGCGCCGGCCGCGCGCTACGCGCTGGCCGTCTGGCAGGATGCCCCGGCACGCTATTGGGCGGTGCACCACGCGCTGATGCAGGCGGCCGGCCCGCTCGTCCCTACCACCCTCACCCGCGTCGCCGCCGACACCGGCACCACGCGCGCGCTGCCGGGCGAGCCGCGCGCCACGCAGGCGCTGGCCGCCAACCAGGCACTGGCCGACCAGTTGCAGCTCTTTTCAACGCCGGTGCTACTGATCGGCGAGCGCCTGTACGCCGGCCTGACCGACGCCGAGACACTCAAGCGCGCGCTGGACGCCCTCCCCTGAAGGCAGGCGCTATACTGGCGCCCCGCCCGCTTAAGGACATCAGCATGCCGGAAAACAACTTCTGGGACAGCCGCTACGCGGCTGACGACTATGTATACGGCACCGCGCCGAACGACTTCCTGGCAAGCCAGGCGCATCGGTTCGCGCCCGCCTCGCGGGTGTTGAGCCTGGGGGAAGGAGAAGGCCGCAACGCGGTGTACCTGGCGTCACTCGGGCACCGGGTATGCGCGGTGGAAGGCTCGCGTGCCGGCTGCGACAAGATCCGCCGCCTCGCCGCCACGCGCGGCATCGAAGTGGACGTCGTGCACGCCGACCTCGCCGGCTTCCTGCCGGAGGCGGCCACGTTTGACGCGGTGGTTTCGGTGTTCTGCCACCTGGACCCCGCGCTGCGCAAGGCAGTGCTCGCGCGCGCGGGCGACGCGCTGGTGGACGGCGGCGTCTTCCTGATCGAGGCGTACACCCCGCGCCAGCTCGCCTTCGGCACCGGCGGCCCGCGCGAACCCGAGCTGCTGCTCGAGCCCGCACATCTGGTCGCCGACCTGCCCCGCGTGCGCTGGGAATGGCTGCAGGAGACCGAACGCGAATTGATCGAAGGGCGCTGCCACAGCGACCGTGCCGCCGTGGTGCAGGGCGTCGCCTACCGGCAGGCCCGTTAGAGGATGCGCGCCTTGACGCTGCGCGTCTTGATGCGGCCGCCGTCGAGCCAGGCGAGCGCCTGTTTCGCGTAGTCGGGGGCGATGGCGACGTAGCTTGCGGTGTCGGAGAGCTGGATCTTGCCGATCGCGGTGCCCGGCAGGCCGCCCTCGCCGGTCAGTGCGCCGAGGATGTCGCCCGGGCGCAGCTTGTCGCGCTTGCCCGCGTTGATGCACAACAGTGCCGGGGCCGGCTTGGCGTCGGCAGGCTGTACCGTCAGCTTGGCAAGCTCGTCCCAGCGCGCGCGCGCGCCCTGCACCTCTTCGATGCGGGCGAGGCGCGCGGTGTCGGTCGGCGCCACCAGGCTTAACGCGAGGCCGGTCTCGCCGGCACGGCCGGTGCGGCCGATACGGTGCACGTGCACGTCGGCTTTCGGCGCGATCTCGGCGTTGATCACGCAGTCGAGCGAGCGGATGTCGAGGCCGCGCGCGGCGACGTCGGTGGCGACCAGCACCGGCGCGCAGCCGGCGGCGAACTTGAGCAGGGTCTCGTCGCGGTCGCGCTGTTCCAGGTCACCGTATAGCGCGAGCGCGCCGATGCCCTGCGCCTCGAGCGCGCGCACCGACGCCTTGACCGCCTCGCGGGTGTTGCAGAACACCAGCGTCGAGGCCGGGCGGAAGTGGCCGATCAGGCGCACCAGCGCGTCGATGCGGCCGGCCGGGTCGACCTTGTAGAAGCGCTGCTCGATCTTCGCCGCGTCGGGCTTGGCGTCGACGCTGACGCGCTCGGGTTCGCGCATGAAGCGCTTGGCGAGGCGCTGGATGTCCTCGGGGTACGTCGCCGAGAACATCAGCGTCTGCCGGCGCTTGCCGCAGGCGTCGACGATGCCGGTGATCTCCTCGTAAAACCCCATGTCGACCATGCGGTCGGCCTCGTCGAGCACCAGCGTGCTGACGGTCGAGAGGTCGAGCGTGCGCCGCCACAGGTGGTCGTGCAGGCGGCCCGGCGTGCCGACGACGATGTGCGCGCCGTGCTCGAGCGAGCCGATCTGCGGGCCCATGCGGGTGCCGCCGGTCAGCGTGACCACCTTGATGTTTTCGACGGCGCGGGCGAGGCGGCGGATTTCACGCGCGACCTGCTCGGCCAGCTCGCGGGTCGGGCACAGCACCAGCGCCTGCACGGCGAACCAGCGCGGGTTGATCCGGCTAAGCAAGGGCAAGCCGAACGCCGCGGTCTTGCCGCTGCCGGTCGCCGCCTGCGCGATCAGGTCACGGCCGGCGAGCGCGACGGGCAAGGCGGCGGCCTGGATCGGCGTCATCTCGCGGTAACCGAGCGAGGGCAGGTTGGCCAGTAGCGGCGCCGGCAGCGCCAGCGCGGAAAAATCCTTTGTGTTCACAATGACTTGGCGCCTCGAGCGCGTCAAAAAAGGCCGCAAGTGTAGCAGGCACCCGCTCGCCTGACCAATAATGTCTTGTCCACGCACGGGAGAGCCCTCTGCATATGCGCCAGAAAGTCATTTTCGACACCGACCCCGGCCTCGACGACGCTGTCGCCCTGCTCTTCCTGCTCGGCGCAAGCGACCGACTGGACCTGCTGGGCGTCACCTGCGTCGCCGGCAACGTGGGCGTCGGGGCCACCTCGCGCAACGCGCGCATCGTCTGCGAGTGGGCCGGCCGCCCCGACGTGCCGGTGTACGCGGGCGCGGCGGCGCCCTTGTGCGCGAGCGTCGCCACCGCCGAAGAGGTGCACGGCGAGGGCGGCATGGCCGGCGCGCCGATGCACACGCCGGCCATGCCGCTGCAACCTCTGCATGCGGCGCAGTTCATCGTCGACACCGTCCGCGAACAGGCGCCCGGCAGCGTCACCCTGTGCGCGGTCGGCCCGCTGACCAACCTCGCGCTCGCGCTCTCGCTCGCGCCGGACATCGCGCCACGCATCGGCCGCATCGTGGTGATGGGCGGCGCCTATTTCGAGGGCGGCAACATCACGCCGTCGGCCGAATTCAACTTCTACGCCGACCCGCACGCCGCGGCGCGCGTGCTGCACGCCGGGGTGCCCGTCACCGTGCTGCCGCTGGACGCCACCCACAAGGCGTGCACAGCGGCCTCCCGCGTCGCGCGCGTCGCGGCCCTGCCCAACGTTTGCGGCCCGCTCGCCGCGCGGCTGATGACGAGCTTCGAGCGGCACGACGTGCAGAAATACGGGCAGGACGGCGCACCCCTGCACGACCCGTGCGCGGTGGCGTGGCTGCTGGCGCCCGCCCTGTTCGGCGGCCGCGAGGTCAACGTAGAGATCGAGACCGCAAGCGCGCTGACCCGCGGCCACTCATCGGTCGACTGGTGGCACAGCACCGGCCGCGCGCCCAACGCAACGTGGATCACCGAGGTCGACGCCGACGCGATGTTCGCGCTGATGGCCGCGGCGATCGGCCGCCTGCCCTGAGGCGGGCGATTGTCTGACACAGCGCAAAGCCGTACGCACGCCGAGCGTGCATAGTGGACGCACCCGACTGCCAAGGAGTGTGCGATGCCCACCGCCGTCAGCGAGCGTTTCCTGCGTTACGCAGCGATCGACAGCCGAGCCGACCCCGCCTCAACCGCCCAGCCCAGCAGCGCAGGACAGCGCGCACTGGGCGCGCTGCTCGCCGAAGAACTCTCGCGCATCGGCCTGAGTGACGTCGAACACGACGCCACCGGCTGCGTCAGCGCCCGTCTGGCCGCCACCAAAGACGCCACAGACGCGCCCGCCATCGTCTGGATCGCCCACCTCGACACCGACCCTGCGGCAGACGCCTGCGTCACCGGCGCGCACGAGATCCCGGCCTGGCCGGGCCGCGCGGTGAAACTGGGCGACGGTGCCGGGCGCCTGAGCCTGCGCGACACCCCTGCGCTGCGCCTGGCGCGCGGCGACGACTTGATCGCCGGCGACGGCCACGCACGCCTGGGCATCGACGACAAGGCGGGCATCGCCGAGATCGTCAGCGCGTGCGCGCGCCTCGTGCACGCGCCTGCCGCGCCGCACGGCGAGATCTGGGTCGTGCTGTTGCCGGACGCGCACCTGGGGCGCGCCGCGGCGGCCTTCCCGCGCGAGAAGGTCAGCGCGCGCTGGGGGTATACGGTCGACGCGGGGGCGCTTGGCGAACTGTGCGGCGACAGCTTTAACGCGACGCGCGCGTCGCTCACCTTCGAGGGCGACGGCTGCCCGCCGGGTGCGGGTTACGAGCGCCTCGTCAACGCGGCGACGCTGGCCGCGCTGTTTCACGCCGGCATGCCGCGCGACGAGACGCCGGAGGCGACCCAGGGGGCCGAAGGCTATTTCCACCTCGAATCGATGGTGGGCAACACCGAACGCGCCGAACTTCACTACCAGCTTTGCGACTTCGTCGCCGAGGGGCTGGCCTGCCGCGAACGCTTCCTTGCCGAGCGCGCCGCCGCGTTCAACGCGGAACTCGACCGCCCGCGGGTGACGCTGGCCTTTGCCGAGCGCTGCCGCAACCTGGCCGGCATGCAGGAAAACGGGCGGCGCGCGCTCGCGCTCGCCCGCACGGCGATGGCCGACGCCGGGGTCACCCCGCGCCCGGCGCAACTGCGCGACTGCAGCATCGGCGCCCGCATCGGCCTGCCCTGCCCCGGCCTCTTCACCGGCGGCTTCAACGTCGGCAGCCCGCGCGAGTGCGTCAGCGTGCAGGCGATGGAGCGTGCGGTCGACGTGCTGGAGGCGATCGCGTACCGCACCGCGCGCGAAACGGCGCCGGCGCGCTAGAATCCGTGCGTCCAACCATTACACCGTCCCCGTCACCATGCATGAGACCCCCATCGCCCGGCGCATCGCCTTCATCGTCGAGATCGACAAGCTCAAGGGCGTGCTGCGCAAGAACAAGCCGGTCACCCTCGAGCGCTACGAGAACGCCGCCGAACACAGCTGGCAGGTCGCGCTGCTCGCCTTGACGCTGGCCCCGCACGCGCCGGTGGCCCTCGACATCGAACGGGTGATCCGCCTGCTGCTGGTGCACGACATCGGCGAGATCGACAGCGGCGACACCCTGTTCTACGCGGCAAGCGCCGAGGACAAGGCGGAAGAAGCCGAAGGCGCGCGGCGCATCTTCTCCCTGCTGCCGCCGGCGCAGGCAGCGGAGATGTTCGCGCTATGGGAAGAATTCGAGGCCGCGCAAAGCGCCGAGGCGCGTTTCGCGCGGGCGATGGACCGCTTGATGCCCATCCTGCTCAACCTCAACCGCGAGGGGCAGAGCTGGCGCGAGAACGGCGTGCGCGCAGACGACGTGCGCAGCCGCGCGGCAAGCCAGGTCGACGCGGGCTGCCCGGACGCCGGGCGCTGGCTGGCAGACGCGCTCGAAAACGCCGAGGCGCGGGGCTACTTTGCGCGCTAGCGCCCTGCTCGCGGGCGTGCTCGCGCTCGGCCTCGCCGGCTGCGCGTGGGTGCCGGCCAAAAAGACGGTGCCCGAGCACGCGTTCGACGCGCGCGAGCTGATCCAGACACCGACGCAGCGCCTGGCGACGCTGGTGATGGCCGAAAACCTGCAAAGCCTGGATCGGCTGCTCGCCAAGCTCTACCTGCGCAACCCCGCCGCCTGGCGCCAGGGCGGCCACACCAGCGCCGAGGCGGCCAAGTCGGAAGTGATGTTCGCGATCAAGAGCCGCCTGCCGCTCGCGCCGCTGGGCCGGGTGCGCGCGCAGGACGCGATCGCGACCGCGTTCGAGCCGGCCTTCGAGGGCGACCGCGCCGGCACCCTGGTCTACGGGCTGGGCAGCATGCTGATGGACGCATGGGAGGGCGAGCGCACGCCGACGCTCACCGACACCGTCAACGCGCAAAAGCTCGCCAACGCCGCCTACAACATCGAAGTCGCCGCCTGGCTTCTCAACCACCGCGCGGACGCCGCCGGCCGCCCGCTGCTCGTCGCCAACGAGCGCACGGCCGATACGGTCAACCTCAGCTTCGAGCGGGAATTCGGGCAGATGATAGGCCGCACGCTGCTCATGGCCACCGTCAGCGGCGAGCACCTGCGGCGCAGCGCGATCGGCGGCGCGCAGGCGGTGGCGACCTCGACCCTGCTGCTACCCTTGAGCGCGCTGCCGGCGCTGCCCTGAGGCAGGCGCTCAGTCGTACTTGCCGCGGTAGCCGCTATAGAAGTCGCGGATCTTCGGCATGTCCACGTCGATGTCGCCGCAAGGCTCGAACACAGGGCCGAAACCGACGGTACGGCTCGGGAAGTCGATATAGGCAAGCACGATCGGCACCTGGGCGCCGCAGGCGATGCGGTAAAAGCCGGTCTTCCACTCGCGCACCTTGGCGCGCGTCCCCTCGGGCGGTACCACCACCACCAGTTCGTCGGCGCGGCCGTACGCGTCGACGATCTGGCCGACCAGCGAGCCCGCGCGGCCACGGTTGACCGGGATGCCGCCCAGAAAGCGCATCACCGGGCCCATCGGGCCCCAGAACAGCGTGTGCTTGCCCATCCAGTAGATGCGCCCGCCACGGATGAAAGTTGCCGCCAGCGCCAGCGGGAAGTCCCAGTTGGTCGAATGCGGCGCGGCGATCATCACGCAACGCTTGATGGACGGGAACTGCCCCTCGACGCGCCAGCCGGCGAGCTTCAACAGGCGGCTGGACAGCCAGGCCAGCGCGCGGCGGGGCAAGTTGGTATCGAAGATGGTGGTCTGCATGGGGTATGGAGGCGCTCTTGCGGCGTTGCGCGGGCGTGCCGCCCGCGATTTATGGAGCGCGCACTCTAGCGCAAAGCGCCGCCTGCGGCAACGCAGCAAGCGGCGCTTTTGACTTAGAACCTGTTCACGATCTGCTGCGCATCAGCGATACGGTGTTGAAAACGGCTTCGAAATGCTCATGTACCACCTGTACATTCCGCTTTCTCAGCCGTTTTCGCCTTGTCTCGCCCTCGCTCGCGAGATCGTGAACACGCTCTTACAGCTCGCCCGCTTCGACCATCTCGCGGATGCGGCGGATGATCGCCACATCGGTGTCGCGGTACGCCGAGCGCAGGTAGGCGGCGACGTCGACGCCGTCGACCACGCCCTCCGGCAGCGGGGTCAGGTAGGCGAAGCGCACGAACAGGTGGCCCGCCTCGGGCTCCTCGACCGTGATGGTCAGCCGGCCGCCTTCGTCGTCGGGCAGCGGGTGGGTGCGCACGACGATGGTGTCCGGCGCCGCGTGCTCGATGCGTACCCGCACCTCGAAGTTGCCGTAGCCCCAGCTGCGCTCGCTGTAGCCCTCGCCCGCCTCGTGCTCGACGTCGGTTTCCAGCGACTCGACAAAATCGAGCGCGGATAGCGCGCGCCTGAGCAGGCCGCGCCACAGCTCGTCGCGGGTCAGCGCGCGCAAGCCAGGGTTGCCGGGCTGGTTGACGGCGACCAGATGTTCGAATTGCATGGCGTCCTCCTGTCGTTTTTCGGTCGGCGAGTCTACACTGCCGGCCGCGGCAAAGCATCCCCGGCTCGCCAGACCGGCATTTTTTGGCTATATATCTATTTTGATTAAACAAGACCGACAAGCGGAATCTATTGGAGCCATTGCGTGCAAGCACCCTTCCCGGACAAACAAAGCTATCTCGCAGACCCGGCCGTCGCGGCGTTCAGCCAGCGCCTCTCGCGCTGGCTAGGTGGCGAGGCCATCGCCGCCCACCCTTTCCGCCTGCGCGACAAGACGCTGCCTGAGGACGCGCCGCGCGAATTCACCGTCACCCGCCTGGAAGAGTGTTTCAGCCACTACCACTGGAACGGCCTCGATTACGAGGAAAACGCGCGCGCGCGCCACGCGCTGCGCACGGCCTTGTCGTCCGCCCTCGCCGCTGGCGACGCCGACGCGCTGCTCGCGGCGGTCGACGCCGCGCTGCGCTGGAGCACCGGCGGCAAGGGCATCAAGCTCTATTCGCTGAACGCCGAATGGGCCGAAGCCAACCGCAAAGAGTTGCCGCGCCTGCTGGGCGACGCGCTTGCCGTGCTGGAGTCGGACACGCCCGACGTCACCGCATTCAACGAACGCTTGCGCATGAACGTCGGCTTCACCAAGGTGTACGCGCTGGCCAGCGACCGCCTGACCATGTACGACGGCCGGGTCGGCGCCGCGCTCGGCCTGCTCGCCCGCCAGCACTGCTGGCGCGCGCGCATCGACCTGCCCGAGGCGCTGGGCTTCCCGTGGGCACCGGGCGCCTCGTCGCTGAACCGCAACCCGAGCGACGAGCGCTACCACTTCCGCCAGCTCTCCAACCGCGGCGCCTTCCACGCCGAGTGGATGATCCGCGCCAGCTGGCTGATCCGCGACGCGGCCAGCCGCTGCGACGCGGCGTGGCTTGCGCACGCGGACGCCGCCGACCGCGTCGAGGCGGCGCTCTTCATGCTGGGTTACGAGATCCCGACCGACGAGCGCAGGACGCCGGCGTTCCACTACCTGTAAGCCATCGGGCATACTGGGGGCCTACCCAACCAGGAGGCCCCATGCCCGAGGCGACCATGCAGTGGCCGGCGCTGATGTCGACGCGCCGTTTCAAGCTCAAGGAAGGCAGCGTCGTGCCGGCACGCGCGCTGGCCGCCGGCGACAGCGGCGCCGGCCTGCGCACCGACTTTCACGTCGACCACGACCGCCTGGTGTTCTCCAGCGCATTCCGCCGGCTCGGCCGCAAGACGCAGGTCCACCCCCTCGCGCCGAACGACCACACCCATAACCGGCTCACCCACAGCGTCGAGGTCGCCAGCGTCGGGCGCAGCCTGGGCAACCGCGTCGGCGCGATGCTCGCCGCCTCTTCCCGCCTGCCCGCCGGCGTCACCCCGTTCGACATCGGTGCGGTGGTGCAGGTGGCCTGCCTCGCCCACGACATCGGCAACCCGCCGTTCGGCCACACCGGCGAGGACGCGCTGCGCGACTGGTTCCGCGCACCGCGCAACGCCCTCTGGCTGGAACCCTTGAGCGCGGCGCAGCGCGCCGACATCCAGACCTACGAAGGCAACGCGCACGGCCTGCGCACGGTCGCCTCGCTCGAGCTTTACGTCGGCGAAGGCGGCATGCGGCTGACCTCGGCGGCGCTGGGCGCACTGGTCAAATACCCGTGGACGTCCGACACCTACCCCGCGCGCGGCAAGTTCAACGTCTACCGCACCGAGCTTGCCATGTTCGAGGCGGTCGCCAGCGAGCTGGGCCTGCTGCGCCGCGGCGACACCGAATGGGCGCGCCACCCGCTCTCCTACCTGATGGAGGCAGCCGACGACATCTGCTACGCGATCCTCGACCTGGAAGACGCGGTCGAGATCGGCATGCTGGACGTCACCGAATTCGAGGAGGCGCTAGGCCCCCTGGTCGAAGTCGAGAAGGCGTGGCCGATCACCGACCCGCGCCAGCGCTGCTCGGCGCTGCGCGGCTCGGCGGTCGGCAAGTGCGTCGCCGAGGTGGCCGACCGCTGCATGGCCTTCGAGCGCGAACTGCTCGCAGGGCGCTTTCCGGCGCGCGACCTGATCGAAGTGTGCGCGCCGGCGGTGCGCGACACCGTCACCGGCGCCAAGTCGCTGGCAAGCCAGCGCATCTACCGCCACCGCGCCAAGCTGGTCACCGAAATCGCCGCCTACCCGTGCATGGGCGCGCTGCTCGACATCCTGGTCCCCGCCGCGCACGCGCTGACCACCGGCAAGGCGCTCACCACCCGCGAGCAGTTGCACCTCGCGCTGATCGACGGGCGCATCGACGCGAGCGACGGGCCCTACCTTGCCTACATGAAGATCCTCGACTACGTCGGTGCGCTGACCGACAACGCGGCGGCGGCGCTTGCGCGCGAGGTGTCGGGGCTGGGTATACACTGATAGCCAAAGCGGCAAGATGGCGGCATGCTTGCAAGAAACAAACGAGCACACCGCCATGCTGGATCGCATTGTCGCCACCATCCTCCCCGTCATCGTCATCGTCGCCATCGGCTGGTGGTACGGCCGCACCGTCAAACCGGACATGCGCGCGCTCAACCGCCTCAACATGGACGTGTGCGTGCCGCTGTTGGTGTTCTCGGCGCTGGCCGCGCGCGGCTTCGACCTCGCCGCCCAGTGGCGCTTGGTGCCGGCCGCGGCGCTGGTGATCCTAGTCTCGGGCCTCGTCGCGTGGCCGGTGGCGCGCGCCCTCGGCGTGAACGCGCGCACGCTGTTGCCCGCTGCCATGTTCAACAACAGCGGCAATATGGGGCTGCCGCTCGCGCTGTTGGCATTCGGGCCGGAGGGTTTCGCCGGCTTTGTCGTGCTGTTCGTCGTCTCCAACCTGCTGCACTTCACGCTGGGCGCCTACATCTTCAGCCCGCGCACCCGCATCGCGGGGCTCGCGCGCAACCCGATCGTGATCGCGTCAGCACTCGGCGTCGCCGCCAGCCTCACAGGCTTGCACCCGCCCGCGCCCGTGCTGACCGGTCTCAAGATGCTGGGGGACGCGACCATCCCGCTGATGCTGTTCGCGCTGGGCGTGCGCATGGTCAGCGTCGGCCGCGCCGCGCTGGGCACGGGTGTCGTCGGCGCGCTGGTCTGCCCTCTCAGCGGGCTTGTCGGCGCGTACGCCGCGCTGTGGCTGATCGAGCTGCCACCAGCGCAGGCACAGTTGCTGATCCTGTTCGGCGCGCTGCCGCCTGCCGTACTCAACTTCCTGATGGCCGAACACTACCGGCAGGAGCCCGAACGGATGGCGGCGATGGTGCTGGTGGGCAACCTCGCCAGCATCGCCTTCGTGCCGCTAGGGCTTGCGCTCGCCCTGTAAACCCCGCAGCCTTGCGCCATGCACACCGCCACCACCACCGTCTGCCTGGTCCGCCACGGCGAGACCGACTGGAACGTCGAGCGCCGCCTGCAAGGCCACCTCGACATCCCGCTCAACGCCAACGGCCACGCGCAGGCCGCCCGGCTTGCCGCGGCACTGCAGGGCCAACGCTTCGACGCGCTCATCGCGTCGGACTTGACGCGCACGCGGCAGACCGCCGCGCCGCTCTCTGCGGCACTCGGCTTGCCGGTCTGCCTTGACGCGCGCTGGCGCGAGCGCCACTACGGCGCGCTGCAGGGGCTGACGCTGGACGAGGCGCCGTCGCTCGCGCCGGCGCCCTGGCGCGCCTACCGCGAACGCACGCCCGGCCACCCGCTCTGTGGGGGCGAATCGCTTACGGACTTTGCCGGGCGGGTCGCCGCCGCACTCGAGGACGTCGAGCGCCACTACAGCGGGCGCCGCGTGCTGGTGGTGTGCCACGGCGGCGTGCTCGACATCGTGTGGCGCATCGCCAGCGGCGAGCCGCTGGATACGCCGCGCAAGGTGCCCATCCCCAACGCCGCGCTCAATACGCTCAGCCACCGCGCCGGGTGCTGGCATCTCGACACCTGGGCTTCGCTCGAACACCTGGGCGACGCGCTCGACGAGCTCTGACTCAAGATTCGCCGAGGACGGGCGATAAAAATAAAAAGCATCCGAAAGCGAACAACATGAAGATCCAGCCCGCCCCCTGGGCCAGCCTTTCGCCGCGCACCGGCGCACGCGAGGCCGGCTCCGCCCCTGCCGGCAAGACGCCGGCGCCCCTGTCGGCGGCCGCAACGCTGCCCGCCCACCCCCACACCGACACGACGCCCGAGCAGGCGCTCTCCCAGTCGCTCAGCGACGCGCTGCGCGCGATGCGCGAACGCATGGACAAGCCCAAGACGACCGCTCGCAACGCGGCAAACGACATGGCGCAGGGCTGGCAGAAGGCGATGCTCAAGGAAAAGCTCGAGATGCTGCGCAAGATGATGGCGCTCGCCGGCAACGACGCCGGCAGCCGCCGCGCGATCGCACAGCAGCTCGCGCAGGTCGCGCGTGAATTGAAGGCATTGGGCGAGGCGGCAGGCGCAGCGCCCCCGCCGCCAGCCAGGCCGAACCGCGCCTCACAAGCGAAGAGGCCGGCGACAGCACGCAGACGGCAGACGCGTCCGCCGCCACGCAGACACTGCAGGAGGCCCCCGCGCCGGCCGACAGCCAGGCCGCCGCCCAAGGCGGCACGCAGCCCGGCCAGACAGAGGGCGAAGACAGCGAGACATCTGTGGAAGGGACGACGCCCGGCGATCCGGCAAAAGACGCCCTCCGGGGCATGCAGGGCGAAGAGAAGGCCGACCCGGCGCTGCAGGAGATGGTCGCCAAGCTCAAGCAGCTGCTCGCCCAGCTCAAGCAAAGCGCCCGCGGCGACAAGGACGCGGACACCGACAAGGCGATCCGCGAGATCGAACAGGCGATCCGCGAAATCGAGGGCGCCTAGAAGGTGCCCGCGCTCTCGCGGGCGAGGGCGTGACAAGACGAAAACGGCTGGAAAAGCGGAATGTACAGCTTGTACATCAGCATTTCGCAGCCGTTTTTAACGCCGTATCGGCGATGCGCCGCAGCGCGTGAACAGGGGCTCAGGCGGACTTCGCGTCGGCGACCACGAAGTACTTGGACACCGGCTCGAGCACGCGAAACTCGCCGGCAAAGCCCGGCGGGATCACCCCCGCCTCGCCCGCGCCGAACACCTCGGCGCGGCCCGCCTCGTCGGTCAGCACCACCCGCCCGCTGATCACGCAGAAGAATTCCTGGCGGTTGTCGGCGAAGCGGATCTTCCACGCGCCCGCCTCGCACGACCAGATGCCGCAGGCGACGCCCTGCGTCTCGCTGGCCGTCCAGGTCTGGCGGCGTGGCCGCCCCTCCACCAGCCTGTCCTCGCGCGGGTAATCGATGGCGGGTGCGTGGACGGGTTCGACGCGGACGATGGCAGCGCGCATGGGCAAGGCTACGGTGGGTGACGCGCGCATTGTACCTGCTCAGGCCAGCGACGCGAGCGTGCCGCAGCGGATGATGCGGGCGATCGCGGGCAGCGGCAGCAGCGCTGCCGCGTGCTCGGCCTCGCTCGCCGCCGCGCACGCGTCTTCCAGCAGGTACACCGCGTAGTCGCGGTCGTGCGCGTCGCGCACCGTCGACGACACCGCAAGGCTGGTGCTCACCCCGGCGACAATCAGCCGGGTAACGCCACGCGCGCGCAGCACCGCCTCGAGCGCGGTACCGTAAAAGCCACTGACCCTGGGCTTGGCGAGCACCACGTCGCCCGCCTGCACGGCAAGCTCCGGCACAAAGGCGGTGCCGGGCGCGCCGAGCAAGAAGGCGCCGGCGTCGCGCGCGCCGCCGAACAAGGGCGATGCGGCCGGCCACTCGGGGTAGCCCGGCGAGAAACCGACCCTCACCCAGATCACCGGCCAGCCGCGTGCGCGGCAATAAGCGGCAGCCTGGTTGGCGTGGCGGACCACCTCGCGCCGCGCGGCCTCGGCCTTGCAGCGCGCCGGATGGCCGCCCTCACCCATCACGTCGACGATGTAATCGAGGCCGACAAAAGCGGTAGACATTGCTTCCTCCTGCACTTGAAGGCAGCATGGTCGGCCCGACCCGCTATCCGACACGCATGCTGCTCGAGCTGAAACTTCCGCCCCCCGTCCTCGTGGTGATCGCCGGCGCGCTGATGTACGGCGCCGCCGAATGGCTGCCGATGCTTGCCTACACCCTGCCTGGCGCGCACGGCGCCGCACGCGCCATCGCGGTCGTCGCCGTGCTGATCATCGGCGTCGCCGTGCTGGGTTTTCTGCACGCGGGCACCACCATCGACCCGCGCCACCCGAAGAAGGCGAACACGCTGGTGACGAGCGGACTGTACCGTTTTAGCCGCAACCCGATGTATCTGGCCGACTTGCTGCTGCTGGTCGCGTGGGCGCTCAAGCTCGGCAACTGGGCCGCGTGGCTGCCGGTGCCGCTCTTCGTGTGGTGGATGAACCGCTTCCAGATCCGCGTCGAGGAAGCCGCGCTGGCCGCGCGCTTCAAGGACGATTACGCGGCGTACTGCCGCAAGGTGCGGCGCTGGCTGTAGCGGTCTGCCCCGCATCGGCCTCACCGTATGGCACAGCACCGTGAACTGCCCGCCCAGGCAGGCCTCCCAGCCGATCGCGCACGGCGGCAGGCCGGAGATGAGTTCTGGCAACTGACCGCGCCGCACTGCCGGCCGCACGAGTAATGCTTTTCCGTGCATAGATGCCGAAAACCACAACATTGCTCTTGGCAAGATCGATGTCCACCGGCTTTGTTGCACAAATCGCCTGAAGACTAGACAGCTACCCGACAAGACCAGCAAAAGGGAGTTGTGCAATAAAGCCCTTACATACTATCTTCCCTGTCCCGAGCTATTTTTTTTCGGATAAAATCTCTTCGTTTCGTGATATTTTTTCAATTGTTACTATTGATTTTGACCGATGACCAATCCCGATTGGGCGGATTGATTTAGTTCTATTATTTCTGTGTAACTTCAAGGCTCTCGATTTAAGAGGACTAGACCTCTTCCCTGTAACTATTACAACCTCATTTACTTCAAAACCTTCTCCACCACTGAAGTTATTTTTGATGATTACATCCTTGCCGAATCGTCTATTGTGCGCACAGGCAACCACCAGAGATTTATCCGACCTACTCTTCAGAGTAATAACTCCAAGGCATTCACTTCCACTCAATTTTATTTTTAGGTTTTTTTCTGCAGCAGCAATAATTGCAGCAAGTTTTTGAGTGCCATGTTTTAAATTAGGCCTTAGCGTTTTCCGCCCAAATTTTGACTCTTTTTCCTTGGCATATTCTTTTTTTAGAGTCTTGAATTTTTCTTTTAGTTCTTCATTTCTTTTTTTAATCAACTCCAGTTGCTCGCTTGTGATTTTATATTTTTGTTTTATCTGCCCCAGCAGCGCCGCATTTTCGCTATCAAAAATAGACCATTTCATTCCAACACCTCCACAAGATAAACCTCAAACTTGCCATCAGCAGTTTCTTCTATGTCTGAAACAAAAAAAGTTGCATTTCTCTTGTATAGAGTTTCTTTTTCGTCTGGAAAATGACTAGCGTGGCTTATATTCCTTGCCTTACTTTGCTCATCAACTAAATTTTGAATGATGTAATTTATTTTTTTCTCTAGGAAGTCACTCTTTTTATCCATAGATGTGCTCATGAAAAAATTCACCGCAATATAAACCACATCATACTCAGTCGCCTGTTTTCCTTTTTTTATCAGAGAGTCTAATCGACCATCTTCATCTTCCCCTCTATAGCAGTCCTCTGTGTATGGGCGAAGTTTTTCAAGGCCGGAATCAATCTTTTCTATTTGAAAATGTAACCGGCTTCCCATAGAAGCCCCATTAGACGACTGCAGTTCATTATTTATCGCAACATAGGAAAAATCCCTATCTTCAGTCGTGTAACAATAGATCGACCTAATTTCCTCATCGCTTAGATTACGCAAGCACCCGCAAGCTAAATCACCGCGCTTAATTTTATCTACCAACGCTTCATTGCGCGGCAATATATCTTTAAAGAATTCATCTCTAGTCATGGCAATTTTTAAAATTCCGCTCTTCTTGTTTAATCAAGTAAATCTTACAAATATTCAGAAAACAACTACATGATTTTAATCAATTTACGCGGAAGATTTATTATTATCAAATTGCCAGAATACAACATCGCAAACACAATAGTCAAATCAATATAAAAGCAACCACCCAGTAAAAAGAGGAGACTCACCTGCATTTTATTTGCGCAAAAATACGCACCTCAGAATCACTAACCATAATTAGCGAATCGATCACGAACTATTTTCTTCAGCGCGTGGGCTCAATAAAGCTAAGTGAAACTCAATCCAGGCCTGTCTATTCGCAGCCTTTCACTACCAGATGGCTTCGCCTCTACCCTCCACCGTATAACGACGCACCGCTCGCGTCGAGGCGGCTTGCCAGCGCCCGCCGGCTCGCGCACACTCGCGCCTTTTGAGCGGAGCCTGACCATGCTGGTATTGCTCGCCGCGCGTATCGACCGCAGCCGATTGCTGCTGGTCAACGGCCGCCTCGACGGCTACCCGGCTTTCTTCCATATCGACCCGCAGGCGCTGGCTTTGCGCCTGGGCGAGGCGGCGCTCGCCGACCCGGCCGCGGCACTGGCGGCGCACTGGGACACCCTGGGCCCCGTACTGACCCGGCTCGTGCGCCGGCACGGCAACGACTTCACGGTCGACGCCGCCATGCTCGGCGCCTGAGCGTCACTTCTTCTTCGGGCGGAACGCGCGCACCACTTCGGAGCGGGTGCCGAACACCGGCCCGCCGATCAGCTCGACGCAGTATGGCACGGCCGAGAACACGCCGTGCACCCGCACTTCCCCGTCTTCGCCGCGCACGCCCTCCAGCGTCTCGCGGATGGACTTGGGGCGGCCCGGCAGGTTGAGGATCAGGCTCTGGCCGCGGATCACGCCGACCTGGCGCGACAGGATCGCGGTGGGCACGTAGTAGAGCGAGACCTGGCGCATCTGCTCGCCGAAGCCCGGCATTTCCCGGTCGGCGACGGCGAGCGTCGCGTCGGGCGTCACGTCGCGCGGCGCGGGGCCGGTGCCGCCGGTGGTCAGCACCAGCGCGCAGCCCTCCTCGTCGACCAGCCGCTTGAGCGTCGCCTCGATCAGGGGCTGCTCGTCGGGGATCAGCGCCTCGACAAACTCGGTCGGCTCGACAATCGCGGCTGCTAGCCATTCGCGTAGCGAGGGCAGGCCCTCGTCGGTGTACACGCCGCTGCTCGCGCGGTCGCTGACCGACACCAGGCCGATGCGCACGCTCTTGTTCGTTACTTTCACTGGAAGGCTCCGTTGATCAGGTAGGCATTAAGCAAATCGCCCTCGGCGACGGTCGCCGCAGGCGGGATCTCCACGAGCGCGTCGGCCCCGGCGCACGCCGAGAGCATGGCCGAGCCCTGCCCGGCCATGAGGTCCGCCAGCAGCGCGCCATCCTCCACCCGCAACCGCGCGCGCAGGAACTCGCGGCGCGGCTCAAGCTTGCCCTTCACGAACGCGGCGCGTACCGGCAGCGCGCGCGGCGCGGCGGCCGCCTCGCCCGAGAGCGCGCGCAGCGCCGGTGCGACCAGCAGGAAGAAGGTGACGAAGGTCGCCACCGGGTTGCCCGGCAGCATGAACACCCGCGCGCGGCCGGCCTGCCCCCACGCGAAGGGCTTGCCCGGCTTGATCGCGAGCTTCCACGCGGTGAGCGTGCCGATGGCTTCGAGCGCGGCGCGCACATGGTCTTCCTCGCCGACCGACACCCCGCCCGAGGTCAGGATCACGTCGCTTGCTAGCGACGCCTCGGCGAGCGCGGCGCGGGTGTGCGCCGCGTCGTCGGGCAGGATGCCGCCGTCGCGCACCGTGACGTCAAAGCCGGCGAGCCAGGCGATCAGCTGGTAGCGGTTGGCGTCGTAGATCTGCCCCGGCAACAGCTCGGCGCCCGGCTCGGCCAGCTCGTTGCCGCTGGAGAACACCGTCACGGCCAGGCGGGGCCGCACCGGCAGGGCCGCGTAGCCTTGGCTTGCCACCAGCGCGATGGCGGCCGGGGTGAGCCGCGCGCCCTCCGCGAGCAAGACGCCGCCCGCCGCGTATTCCTCGGCGCGGCGGCGGATGTGCTGCCCGGCGCGCGGGGGCTGATCGAGGTGCAGCGCGTCTTCATCCCGCCGCGTGTCTTCCTGCGCGACCACCGCCGTCGCGCCCGCCGGCAGCGGCGCGCCGGTGAAGATGCGTGCGGCCTCGCCCGGCTCTAGGGCAACGCCCGCCGCGTTGTCGCCCGCAGCGACGCGCGCGGTCACGCAAAACGCCGTGCGCGTCGCGTCCGGGTCGCACAGCGCGTAGCCGTCCATCGCGCTGTTGTCGAACGACGGGGTGTCGACACGCGCCGGCAGCGCGCGCGAGAGCGTGCGGTTGGCGGCGGCCGACAAGGGCAGCGTCTCGTCGGCGGCGGGGGGCGTCAGGCCAGCGAGCAGCGTCGCAAGCGCGTCATGGTAGTCGAGCATGTCTGTCCTTCAGGGTTTGGCGGCGTCAAGCCGCGCGGCGAGCGCGGCGAGCGACGCCGCGTCGTTGGCGTTGGCGAACGCCGTGTCGTCGTCGAACGGCACGCCGGCCGCGTGCACGGCGGCGAGCCAGTGGCGGATCGCGCGGCCGCCGCGCGCAAGGTAGTCAGGCAAGGCGGCCAGTGCGCCCGCGCGCGCAAGCAGCATCGCGTAGTGGGGGCCGGCAGGCGCCTGCGCATAGGCGGCGCCGGCAGCCGGTTGTGCGGCGAGGCCCGCCGAGAGCCGCGCCACAAGATCATCGGGCAGCCGCGGCGTGTCGCAAGGCACCACCGCGAGCAGCGCACCCTCCGGCAGCCTCTGAGCACAACTTGCGATGCCGGCGAGCGGCCCCATCCCGGCGTAGGCGGCAAGGTCGGGCACCACCTCGCCCAGCGTGCGGTACAGCGCCACGCCGCGGTTGGCGCTCACCCACAGGGCATCGACCTGCGGCGCGAAGCGGCGCGCGACATGGCAGGCGAGCGGCTCGCCTGCGAGCAGGCACGCACCCTTGTCGGCGCCGCCCATGCGCGAGCCCTCGCCGCCGGCGAGGATCAGCCCGGCAATCAAGCGCCCGCCTCCCAGCGGCGGGCGGCGCTGTTGTCGCAGGCCTTGGCGTCGACCCAGCGGCTGCTGCCGTCGACGAATTCCTCGCGCTTCCAGAACGGCGCCTCGGTCTTCAGGTAGTCCATCAGGTATTCGGCGGCGGCAAAGGCGGCGGCGCGGTGGCGGCTGGCGACCATCAAGAGCACGATGCCCTCGCCGACCGCGAGGCGGCCGACCCGGTGCAGCACGCGGCACGCGGTCAGCGGCCAGCGCGTTTCGGCGTCGCGCGCGATGCGCGCGATCTCGTCCTCGGTGACGCCCGGGTAGTGTTCGAGGTGCAGCGCGGCCAGCGGCACAGCGCCATCCTGCCCGCGCACCCGCCCCTGGAAGGTGACCACGGCGCCGGCGTCACCCGCCTCGGCGAGCAGGCGTTCCTCCTCGAAAGCAACCACAAACGGCGCCTCGCGTACGGTGATGTCGAGCCACATCGCGTCAGCCTCCGGTCACCGGCGGCAGGATGCCGACCTCGGCGCCGTCCGGGATGGCCACCACGCCGCGGCGCACCTCGCGGTCGACGACGACGCGAAACACCTTGTCCGGCGCGAGCGCGGCCGCCCAGTCGTCGCCGCGCGCGCGCAGCAAGGCGAGCAGCGCGTCACTGTCGCCGCAGTCCCAGGCGAGCGTCTCGCTGTCGCGGCCGAGCGCCTCGCGCAAAAAGCCGAAGTAAAGAATGCGGATCATGCGGCGGTTTCCTCGTTGTGGCCGCCTTGGCGTGCAAGCCAGGCGGCGATGAATTCAGCAATGGCGGGCACGTCGTTCAGGTCCAGTAGTGGCAGATCGCCCGCGTCGGCGCTGCTTCCCGTGTCGCTCGCCAGCGCGATGACGCGCGCGGCGGCCAGCCGCGGCTTGCCCTGGACAGGGCGCCACACCTCGACCTTGTCGACGTCGGCCCACTTCTGCCCCTCGAGCAGCACCAGGTCGCACGGCGAGAGCAGCGCGAGTTGCGCGGCAAGGTCCAGCGGCGCGGCAAGCTCTGCCGTTAGCGCGTAGCGCGTATCCCCCAGCAGCAGCACCTGGTTGGCGCCTGCCTTGCGGTGCCTGTCGCTGTCCTTGCCCGGCGTGTCGACTTCCAGCGCGTGGTGGCTGTGCTTGATGACCGACACCGTCAGGCCACGCGCGGCCAGGCTCGGCAGCAAGGCCTCGATCAGTGTCGTCTTGCCGCAGCCGGAAAAACCGGCCACCCCCAGCACCTTGGGCATATCCCCTCCACTTTGGCGGCAGGCACGCGCCGGCCACCTATACTTTGGACATTGTCCGCACCCATTTTACAGGATGACCGAATACTTCTACCTCGCAGCGGTCGCCTTTATCGGTGGCGTCGCCGGCGCGACGGTCGGCGGCGCGGGGCTCGTCCAGCTGCCGGCGCTGCTGAACGCCTTCCCCGGCAGCCCGCTACCGTTCATCCTCGGCACCAACAAGCTGATCTTCGCCTTGAGCGGGGCCAACAACGTGCGCCGCTACCTGCAAACCACCCGTATCGAGTGGCCGCTGCTGCTGCCCGCGCTGGTTTTTGGCGTCGCCGCCGCGGTGTTCGGCGCGTCGCTGATCGGCAAGCTCGACGAAGCCTGGTTCAAGCCGGTGCTGCTGGTCGTGCTGGTGCTGATCGCCGGCTACATCCTCACCCACAAGCAGCTGGGCGAAACGGAATCCGCCCCTGCCGTGCCCGACCGAGCGGCGCCGGTCGCTGGCGCCGCCGGCGGCGCGCTGTTCGGCCTCTATCAGGGCATGTTCGGCCCGGCGGCGATCAGCTTTGTCTCGCTTGCGCTGGTGCGCGCGCGCGGCATGGCGTTCGCGCGGGCGGTCGGTAACGCGCAGCTCTTCGTCAACGCGTGCAACGCGGCGGCGATGCTGTGGTTCCTCGCCCACGGCCAATGCCTGTACGAGGTCGCGCTGCTGATGGGCGCGTGCTCGGTCGCCGGCTCCTTCGTCGGCCTCAAGCTGGCGGAGAAAGGCGACAGCCACCTGATCCGCCTGCTGTTCATCGGCGTGCTGGTGGTCGAGATCGCCCGTTACGGCTGGTCCATCCTCGCGTAAGGCGCGCAGCTCGCGCACTCGGGGTCGCGCCCGAAACCAAGCTCGCGCCACGCGCCGGACAGCGCGTCGTAGCTGATCAGCCGGCCGATGGGCGCGTCTCCAATACCAATAATCAGCTTCAACGCCTCGAGCGCCTGCTGCGCGCCGATCACGCCGACCAGCGGCGAGAACACGCCGAAGGTCGCGCACGCGCCGTCGCTCGCCTCGCTGCCGCCGAACAGGCAGTGGTAGCAAGGCGTACCCGCGCGGCGCGGGTCGACCACCAGCAATTGCCCGTCAAAGCGCACCGCCGCGCCGACCACCACCGGTCGGCGGGCAGCCAGCGCCGCACGGTTGAGCGCCTGGCGCGTCGGATAGTTGTCCGAGCAGTCGAGCAGCACGTCCACCTCCCGCGCAAGCGCCACCAGCCGCGCTTCGTCCAGCCGTTCGGCGAAAGTTCGCAGCTTGACGGCCGGGTCTATGCGGCGCACCGCGTCGCGAGCGGCGTCGACCTTCGGCCGGCCAAGGTCTGCCTCGCCGTACGCGACCTGACGCTGCAGGTTGGAGAGTTCGACTGCGTCGTCGTCGGCAAGCCACAGCTCGCCCACCCCGGCCGCGGCCAGATAAGGCACCGCGGCGGCGCCCAACCCCCCGCAGCCGACCACCAGCACCCGTGCGCGCGCCAGCCGCTCCTGTCCGGCGAGGTCAACCTCCTTCAGCAGCAAGTGGCGGCTGTAACGCAGCAACTGGTCGTCGTTCATGCGGTCGTCCCGTAAAAAAAGCGGCCTTCGGGTGAAGGCCGCCTGATTGTCCACGACGGGCGCGGCACCGGCAATACGCCAAAGGACTGAGCCGCCCTAGCCCAACCGGAAGTGGCCGCCCCTCCCGGCCTCTGCGCGCGCCCCGCCTGTCAGCGGCGAAGATCTCCTCTTGGCGCCGCCGGGCAGGCCAGGCTGGCTTGCCGTCGGCCACAAGCCGGCGCGCCGCAGCGCCAACCGCCCTCCGCGCAGGCGTCCGCGCCGCGTACCCCGGCTGCGCTGCACTATCCGGGCCCGCGTGGATGGCGCTATGCTGGGCTGGACCATTCCCCGGAGACGCGGCCATGTCCAAACCCCGCTACCCGCTGTGCCTGCTGCTGGCACTTCCCGCCTTCGCCGCCGCCCAGCCGCCCGCCACCATCTCGCTGGACTGCCCGCTGCCGGCAGGCCTGTCCGCGGCGTGGGTCGCCGACGCGCTCGCCCTGAACGGGCGCACCCTGCTGCCGTCGGGCGGCCAGTGGTCGGTCTGCCTGCGCCAAGCAGAGACACGGGAACTGGTACTGGCGCCGTACGCGGGCATCGGCTACGGGGACGGCGGCTGGGGTACATGGGGCGGCGGCTACGCGCCCTGGGGCTATCCGCGCGAAGAACGCGTCCGCCGCACGCTGGCCCTGAACGCCCGGCCGGCCGCGGCACGACCCGCAGATGCCCCCTGGCAGGCATCAGAGCCCCTGCCGGACGACAGCGTGGCCACCTTGCAGCGCGCGACCCTGCGCCTGATCGGCCAGTTACCGCTGCCCGGCAACTGAATGAAAAAAGCCCGCGTGCGAGCACGCGGGCTTTTGAAGCGTAAAGCGGGGTTCAGTGGCCGGTACCATCCCCGCGGCGGCTCGCCTCGAACAGGAACCAGGTGCGGCGTTCGGCCTCGTCGATCCAGTTTTCCAGGAGGCTCGCGCCGGCCACGTCACCGTACTCGTCGCACACGCCGTGTGCCTCGCGCAGGCGCTGGGCCAGGTTCTTGTTGTCCTCGCACAGCTCGGCCAGCATGTCGGCCGCCTGCACGAACGGCGCGTCGTTGTCGAGTACGCGCTGGTTGCGCGCGATCGAGCCGATCGACGTCAGCGTACGGCCGCCAACCTTGCGCACGCGCTCGGCGATCACGTCGGTCATCGCGTACAGCTCGTCACCCTGCTCGTCCAGCATCAGGTGGTAGTCACGGAAATGCGGCCCGCTCAGGTGCCAGTGAAAATTCTTGGTCTTCAGGTACATCGCGAACACGTCCGCCAACAGGAGGTTCAGCGCCGCGCTGATGTCCCGCCTGGCGTCTTCGCCCAGCGCGTTGGGCGTAGTGATCGCGGCGATGAGTTCCTGTTCCCCTACTTTCTTGTCCATCTCGACCTCCAGTGTGCCGCCACGGCGTCTTGCCGCGGCCAATTGAATGCGGACCGGCACCGCCGTCGCACGCAGTGCCCGCAGGACGTTGCTGCGATCGCCACCATGCGCCGCCGGTGATTGTTTGCGTTATAGCAGCCGATCCGCGGCGTGCCACGAAGGCGTCATATCCGGACACCCGGCAAGCGGCACAGCCCCACCCGCCGCAATCCAGGCTTGCGGATTACGCACGGATGCGCCCACCCAATTACGAAAGCGCTTGATATCAATCAATACGGCAACACCCATCCCATGAAGTAATTAAAAGGCATTAAAAATGCTTTTTATATAAGTAGTTGCCGATATTCAAGGCGACAACACCCTACAAAGGATCCCTACCCATGCACTGCCTGAGCAACGCCTTCGAACGGCGATGGGCCGCCGTCTTTCTCGCCCTCTACGGGCTGATCATGTTGCCGCTGCCCTGGTATTACAACGAGAGCTACCTGCCCGGCCCGCTGGGCGTCCCGATGTTCCTGTGGGGCTGGATCGGTCACGGCTTCGTCGTGCTGGTCGCAATTGCCATTTTCGCGCGCCAGTGCCTGGCGCGCCCCGAGTACCAGAGCCTGGACAGTGACGGAGGTGAAGCATGAGTTCGCCCGTCTCGCAACTGATCGCACCGACGCCCGTCCCCTTCTTCGTGACGCTGGCGCTCTACTTCGTGGTGATCGGCGGCATCGGCTGGTACGCCGCGCGCAACACCAAGAACCTCAAGGACTTCTTCGTGCTCGGCGGCAAGGCCGGCGCGGTGGTCAGCGGCATCGCCTACTTCGCGACGCAGTACTCGATGAGCACCTTCATGGGCGTGCCGGCGGTCGCCTACGCCAACGGCTACGCCGGCCTGACCATCTCGGTACCCGGCCTCGCCTTCTCGATGATCATCCCGGCGCTCTTGGTCGGCCGCAAACTGATGCAGCTCTCGCACACCCACGGCCTCCTGACCATGACCGACTACCTGGTCAGCCGCTACGACTCGCGCAAGCTGGGCATCCTGCACGCGACGATGATGGTGATCTTCCTGATCGGCATGATCGGCGCGCAGACCGTCGGCGCCGGCGTGATCGTCCACACTTTCACCGGCCTGCCCGAGTGGGTCGGCGTGGTCGGCATGGGCATCATCGTGATCCTCTACTGCATGGCCGGCGGCATGAAGGGCGCGATGCTGACCGACGTGCTGCAAGGCGGCCTGATGGTGGTCACCGCGACCGTCACCTTCATCGTGTCGGTCGACGCAGGCGGCGGCTTGGCCAGCATCAACGAGCAACTGCTGGCCAAGGGCGAGCAGTTCCTGTCGCACCCGGGCGCGGCCGGAAAATACCCGTGGAGCGCTTACTTCTCGATGATCGTGATGTGGAGCTTCTTCACCATCGGCCAGCCGACGCTGTTCACCAAGTTCTACGCGATGCGCGACTACCGCACCATGTTCAAGGCGGTGATCCTCGGAACGCTGGGCATGCTGGTCTCGGCGACCATGATCGAGTGGTCGGGCGTGATGGGCATCGTCAGCCTGCCGGGCCTCACCGGCAAGGAAACCGACTTCATCGTGCCGATGCTGCTGCAGCAGAACCTCAACCCCTACCTTGCCGCGATCCTGATCGCAGGCATCGTCTCGGCGGGCATGTCGACCATCGACGCGCTCTTGGTAGTCGCCACCGGCGGCATCACCCGCGACATTTACCAGCACGGCTTCAACCCCAAGGCGAGCGACGAGGAGATCTTCCGCCTGTCGCGCTACGTGACCGTGATCATCGGCATCGCCGGCATCGCGGTGGGCATCACCAAGCCCGCGTCGATCTTCGAGCTGATCCGCTTCTCCTTCGGCGGCCTCGGCATCTGGGTGGCACCGGTGATCCTCGGCATGTACTGGAAGCGCGCGACCACCAGCGCCGCCTTCGCGGCCGCGATCATCGGCGGCGCGCTGTATGTGTCGCTCGCGCTGTGGGGCCAGGGGCTGACCATGGGCTTTGACCCGCTGATCGTCAGCTGGAGCGTGACCATGGTGCTGATGGTCGTCGTCAGCCTGTTCACCCAGCCGGTCAAGCGCGAGGTGCTGGGCCGCCACTTCGCCTTCGCCTAAGCGACAAGGCCCGCCGGTTTTTGCCGGCGGGCCTTCCTGCAAAAAGATAACAAGGATAGAAACATGCAAAGACCGGAATTCGCGCTGGCCATCCACGGCGGCGCCGGCACCCTCACCCGCAGCACCATGACCGCCGGACAGGAAACCGAGTACCGCGCCGCGCTGCACCAGGCGATGGTCGCAGGCCAGGCCTGCCTCGCCGCCGGGCAAGGCGCGCTCGACGCGGTATGCGCGGCGGTCGCCATGATGGAAGACAGCCCGCTCTTCAACGCCGGGCGCGGTGCCGTGTTCACCCACGAGGGCCGCAACGAGATGGACGCGGCGGTGATGGTCGGCGCGGGGCGCGACGCCGGCGCCGTCTGCCAGCTCACCGGCATCAGGAACCCCGTGCTCGCCGCGCGCGCGGTGATGGAAAAATCCAACCATGTGCTGCTCGCCGGCGACGGTGCGCGCGCCTTCGCCGAAAGCGTGGGCCTTGAGACCGCGCCGGCCGAGTACTTCCACACCGACGCGCGCTACCGGCAATTGCTGGCGGTGCGCGACAGCAGTGCCGCGGTGCTCGACCACGACGGCGCGCACAAGCTGGCCTTCGCCGACAAGAAGTTCGGCACCGTCGGCGCCGTCGCGCTGGACAGGAACGGCAAGCTCGCCGCCGCCACCTCCACCGGCGGGCTCACCAACAAGCGCTGGGGCCGTGTCGGCGACAGCCCGGTGATCGGCGCCGGCACCTGGGCCGACCCGCAGGTCGCCATCTCGGCCACCGGCACCGGCGAAGTGTTCCTGCGCGCGTGCGCCGCGCACGAAATCACCGCGCGCATGCGCTATTTGCACGAAGACGCGGCCACCGCCGCCGCCGCCGTGATGGCCGAACTGGGGCAGATGGGCGGCCAGGGCGGCCTGATCGTCGTCGACGCCGAAGGGCGGATCAGCCTGCCCTTCAACACCGAAGGCATGTACCGCGGCCAGCTGGTCGCCGGCGGCGAGATCGAAGTCGCCATCTACCGCGACTAAGGAGCTCACCATGAAGATTGCCGACATGAACTGGATGCAGGTGGACAACTACCTGCAGGACGACGACCGCTGCGTGCTGCCTTTGGGCAGCGTCGAGCAGCACGCCTACCTGAGCCTCGCCACCGACGCGCTGCTCGCCGAGCGCGTCGCGCTGGACGCGGCCGAACCCCTGGGCGTGCCGGTGTTCCCGGTACAAAGCTACGGCCTCGCGCCGTATTTCTCCGCCTTCCCCGGCACCGTCACGCTGAAAACCGGCACCTACCTCGCGCTGGTGCGCGACCTCTTGGACAGCCTCGCCCGCCAGGGCTTCAGGCGCATCGTGATCGTCAACGGCCACGGCGGCAACGCGCCGGCGGCGGCGCTCGCCACCGAGTGGATGGCAGAAAACCCCGAAGTGCAGGTGAAGTTCCACAACTGGTGGAACGCGCCGCGCACCCTCGCCTTCGTGAAGGCCTGCGACGCAGACAGCTCGCACGCGTCGTGGATGGAGAGCCTGCCCTTCACCCGCGTGTCCGGCGCAACCCCGCCCGCGACGGGCAAGCCGCTGATCGACTTCGCGCGCTACGCGGTGCTGAACCCCGAACTCGTGCGCGAGTATATCGGCGACGGCAATTTCGGCGGCGCCTACACCCGGCCGGAAGCCGACACCGAGCGCATGTGGCAGATCGCCGTCGAGGAGACGCGCGCGCTGATCGAGGGGCCGTGGCGATGAAGACCGACACCCCTATCCTGGTCTGGGGCGCAGGCGCGATGGGCGCGACACTCGCCGCCCATTTCCTCCGCGCAGGCCGCGACGTACTGCTGGTCGACAACAATGTGTCACACGTCGCGGCACTGAATGAAAACGGCCTGACACTCACCGGCCCCATCGTCGAAGGGCGCTTCAGGGTAGCCGCATGCACGCCGGAGGCGCTCACCGGGCGCTACCCGCTGATCCTGCTCGCCACCAAGGCGCTGCACACCCGCACCGCCTGCCGCATGCTGGCAGAACACCTCACCGGCGACGGCGTGGTGGTCAGCGTGCAGAACGGGCTGAACGAGGCGGTGATCGCCGAGGAAGTGGGCGCTCCCCGTACCTTCGGCTGCTTCGTCAACTTCGGCGCCGACCTGATGGCGCCGGGCGAGGTGATGTTCGGCGGCTGGGGCGCGACCGTGGTGGGCGAGATCGACGGTCACCTTACCGACCGTGCGCGCGACATCCACGCGCTGTTTACCCTCTTCAACCCCGACGCGGCGCTCACCGCCAACATCCACGGCTACCTGTGGAGCAAGCTCGTCTACGGCAGCCTGCTGTTCGCCACCGCGCTGACCGACGAGGGCATCGCCGGCGTGCTGGAAAACGACCGTTACCGCCCGCTCTTGGTCGCGCTCGCACGTGAGGTGTGCCAGGTGGCCCATGCGCACGGCGTCACGCTGGAGGGCTTCGACGGCTTCGAGCCGGATGCCTTCGCGCCTGACGCGCCCTTGGGCGGCGCGTACGCCTCGCTCGACCGGCTCGCCGCCCACAACCGGCGCTCGGCCAAGAAGCACGCCGGCATCTGGCGCGACCTGTCGGTGCACAAGCGCAAGACCGAGGTCGACGAGATCATCGCGCCGATCGCGCGCATCGGCCGCGAACACGGCGTGCCCACCCCGCTGACCGACGCGCTGGTGCGCGCGGTACACGCGGCCGAAGGCGGCGTGCCGCTCGGGCTGGAACTGCTCGAATCGGTGCGCGCTGCGATGTCTGAAGGAGCAGTGCGATGAACCTTTGTTACGACTACGCGGGGCAGACCGTACTCGTCACCGGCGCCGCGCAAGGCATCGGCCGCGAGATCTGCCGCCGCTTTTGCGCGGCCGGCGCGCGGGTGATCGCCGCCGACATCGACGCCGCGACGCTCGCCGAAACCGTCGCTGCCTGCGGCGGGCAGTGCGAGGCGCGGCGGCTCGACGTGACCGACCGCGCTGCCGTACACGCGCTGATCGCCGCCACCGGCGCCGTCGACGTGCTGGTACACAGCGCGGGCGGCGTGTGCGGGCAGGCAGGCAGGCCACTGGAAATCATCACCGAGGCAGACTGGCGGCGCATCTTCGCCGTCAACACCGACGGCGCGTTCTGGTGCGCGCAGGCGGTGGCGCCGGGCATGAAGGCAAAGGGGCGCGGACGCATCGTGCTGATTTCCAGCGGCGCGGGCCTGGGCGTGAGCCTGACCGGCATTCAGGCGTACGCGGCGGCCAAGGCGGCCGAGATCGCGCTCGCGCGCCAGCTCGGCCACGAACTCGGCCCCTTCGGCATCACCGTCAACAGCGTCGCGCCGGGCTTCATCCGCTCGAACCCGAGCACCGAGCGGCAATGGCAGGCGATGGGCGAGGCGGGCCAGGCGCGGCTGATGGACACGATCGCGCTGCGCCGGCCGGGAGAGCCTGCCGACATCGCGCACGCGGTGCTGTTCTTCGCGAGCGCCGAGGCGGGCTGGATCAGTGGCCAGGTGCTGTCGGTCGACGGCGGCAAGTAAAGGCACACACGATGAAGGCGCTTGCCCCTTTGCTCAGCACCACCCTCACCCGGCGGGAACTGGAGCTTGCGCGCGCCCTGCGCGAGCGGCTGCCCGAGGCGATGGACACCCACGCGACGCGCGCCTTCGAGCGCCGCTTCGAAAACTGGCTCGGCCACGGCCACGCCCGCGCCTTCATGGGCGGGCGCGCCGCGCTGGCGATGGCGATCCGCGCACTGGACCTCGGGGACAACGCCGGCGTCATCGTGCCGGGCTTCACCTGCCAGTGCGTGCTCAACGCGCTCGCTTTCGCCGGCGCCAAGGCACAGTACGCCGATATCGAGCACACCAGCCTCGGCCTCGACGTAGACGCGGTGCGCGCAGCGATCACGCCCGGCACCCGCGCGGTGATGGTCCAGCACAGCTTCGGCCTCGTCGGCCGCGACTTCGAGGCCATCCTGCAGCTCGCCCACGAGCGCGGCCTCAAGGTGATCGAAGACTGCGCGCACGCGCTGGGCGCGCGCCACCGCGGCCTGCCGCTGGGCGCATACGGCGACGTCGCGGTATACAGCTTCGAGCGCAGCAAGGTGCTGACCACCATCCACGGCGGTGTCGCGCTCGCCAACGACGCGGAAGCGGCCCAACGCCTCTGTGCGCTCGCCGAAGCCGCACCGCTGCCGGCGGCGGACGAGATCGACGCGCAGCTTGTCAGCGTGATGCACGACTACTGGGTGCGTGCGAGCGGTGACGCCGCCGGCGCCGAGCGCGCCCGCGCGCTGTGGGGCGAACGGGTGCTGCCGCAGATGTGGCCGGAAGAATTCGGCATCTCGGTGCCGCCGCGCTACGGCCAGCGCATGCCCTCGGCGATCGCCCGCCTCGCCGACGCGCAACTTGACCGGCTGGACGCGGTGCTCGCGCGCCGCCGCGCGCAGACCGCGTACTGGCAACACTGGGCCAGCAAACGCGGCATCGGGTACTTCGACGCCATCGACGGCAGCGAGCCTGCCTGGCTGCGCTTTCCGCTATGGGTCGACCCCGCGCTCAAGGCCGACCGCCACGCGCTGGAAAACGCGCTGGGCGTCGAAGTGGGCGTGTGGTTCACCACCCCGGCCCACCCGGTCGCGCGCACCGAGGCGCACTGCCCGCGCGGGATGGACGCCTGTCAGCGCATCGTCAACCTGCCCACCTTGCTGCCCGCCAGCCACCCGCACGCCGCCGCCTGACCCCTGGCGGGCATCCGCCCGCCTGTTCCCTCCCCTTCGGCCTGTCCGTCCTGGACAGGCCGCCATTTCGTCCATGGTTTGTACTGTACAAATAGTTGACAGATACAGTGCGATAAACAATAGTGCGATGGACATCCCCTTACCCAGGAGCGCACGTCATGAACATCGCCGTCGTCGGCACCGGCATCGCCGGCCTCTCCGCTGCGTGGTTGCTCGCGCGCAGCGGCCACAAGGTCACCGTGTACGAGAAGGCACAACGCGCGGGCGGACACAGCCATACCGTCGACGTCGAGCTCGAAGGCGTGCGTCACCCGGTCGACACCGGCTTTCTCGTGCACAACGCACGCACCTACCCCAATCTGATCGCCCTCTTTCAGACGCTCGGGGTCAAGACCTGCGACAGCGAGATGACCTTCTCGGTCGCGAGCGAGGCCGATGACCTGGAGTGGGCCGGCAGCAGCATCGCCACGCTGTTCGGGCAGAAGCGCAACCTGGTGCGCCCCCGCTTCTGGCGCATGCTCGCCGACATCCAGCGCCTGCACAGGCTCGCCCCGATCATCCTTGCCGAAGCGCTCGTCCGGGACGACACACTGGGCGAGGCGCTCGCACAGCACGGCTTTGGCGAGACGCTACTGCGCTGGTACCTGCTGCCGATGGGCGCGGCGATCTGGTCGACTTCCACCCGCGACATGCTGGACTTCCCGGCGGCGACCTTCTTCGAATTCTGCGCGAACCACGGGCTGATGCAGGTCACCGACCGCCCGCAGTGGCGCACGGTGGTGGGCGGCTCGCGCGAGTACGTGCGCACCATGCTGGCAACTCTTGACGACGTGCGCTACGGCTGCCCGGTGCACGCCATCCGAGAAGCGGACCAAGGCGTCGAACTGGCCCACGCGCACGGCGTCAGCCGGCACGACCAGGTGGTGCTCGCCTGCCATAGCGACGAAGCCCGCGCCATGCTGGGCGAGCGCCACCACGCGGCACGCACCCTGCTGGGGCAGATCGGCTACACACCCAACCGCGCCTACCTGCACAGCGACGCGCGCGTGCTACCCCGACGCCGCGCGCTGTGGTCGGCGTGGAACTACCGCGCAGAAGCAGGCGAAGCGGGTGGCGCGCCGGTGTCGGTGCACTACCTGATCAACCGCCTGCAACCCTTGCCCTTCAAGGCGCCGGTCATCGTCAGCCTCAACCCTGCGCAAGCGCCCGACCAGCTGATCGCGCGCTTTGACTACGCGCACCCGCGGCTCGACGCCGCCGCCATCGCCGCGCAGCAAGCGCTGGACGGCGTGCAGGGGCAAGGCGGCGTGTGGCTGGCCGGCGCCTGGTGCGGCTACGGTTTCCACGAAGACGGCCTGAAGGCCGGCATGCGCGTCGCGCTGGCGCTGGGCGCCACGGTGCCGTGGCAGCATGGCGTCGCCCCCATCATGCGGCCGGCGCCGTTGCCCGCCGAGGCGTGCGCGGCATGAGCGCGCGCCGCTTCGTCGGCCGTGTGTGGCACGCGCGGCGCGCCCCGGTCGAACACCGCTTCGCCTACCCGCACGCTTGGCTGGCGCTGCCCCTGCCCGAGTGCGACCGGCCAAGCGTGCGCCTGGCGACCATGGTTGCCTGGCAGCGCAAGCGCCACGGCGCCGAAGACGGCAGCGCGCTGCTGCCGTGGCTGCAAGCGAGGCTCGCCCAGCACGGCGTGAGCGGCGCGGTGTCGGCCGAACTGCACACCCTGCCTTGTGTGCTGGGCCGGGTCTTCAACCCGGCGAGCTTTTACGTGGTGCGCGGCGAGCAAGGCGCGCTGCTCGGCTTCTGGGTCGAGGTGCGCAACACCTTCGGTGAGCGGCACGACTACTTCGTGCCGCCTGCTGGCGACTCAGAAATCGCCAAGGCACTGCACGTCTCGCCGTTCTTCAAGGTTGAGGGCGGCTACCGCTTCGCCTTCAACGTCGCGGACAACGACCGCTTTGCCGTGCGCATCGATTATCTGGACCCGCACGGCGCGCTTCTCTTTACCGCGGGGCTCGACGGCCACAGCGCTAGCTCGCGCAGCACCGACTGGCTCTTGAGCGGCGCACGCCACTGGCTGATGGGCGCCGGCGTCTGGCTGCACATCCACCTGCAGGCGTGGCGGCTCTGGCGCCGCGGCGCGCCTTTCTTTGGCCGTGACGGCCGCCCACACCCAACGGGACTCGACGACAGGAGTACGACATGAACGGACACAGCCCCACCCGACCGCTGATCTTGGCTCGCCCGCCACTGTTGGCCCGCACGCTGATCAGCGCGCTGGAGAACCTGCAGGCGGGCAGCCTGCTGCTCGAATGCCCGGACGGCAGCGCGCAGCTCTTTCACGGCCAGGCTCCCGGCCCGAGTGCCCACCTCGCGATCCGTGACTGGGACGTGCTCGCCAAAGTCGCCAAGGGCGGCGACATCGCGCTGGCCGAGGCACTGCGCGACGAGCGCGCGCATACGCAGGACGCGGTCGCGCTGATCCGCCTCGCGCTCGCCAACGAGGCGGCGCTGGACCGCGCGGTGCACGGCAGCGTCGCCGGCACCCTGCTTTACTGGCTGCGCCACCTCTTCAACGCCAACACCCGCGCGGGCAGCCGCCGCAACATCCAGGCGCACTACGACCTGGGCAACGATTTTTACCGTCTGTGGCTGGACGAGGGCATGACCTACTCCGCCGCGCTGTTTGACGGCGACAGCACGCGCACGCTGGAAGACGCGCAAACCGCCAAGTACGAACGCATCCTGCAAAGGCTGAACCCGGCGCGCGGCGCGCGTCTGCTCGAAATCGGCTGCGGCTGGGGCGGCTTTGCCGAGTACGCGATCCGCACCCGCGGCGTGCACGTCACCGGCGTCACCCTCTCCAGCGAACAGCTCGCCTACGCCCAGGCGCGGCTCGCGCGTGCCGGTCTTGCCGAACAAGCCTCGCTCACGCTGACCGACTACCGCGACATCAAGGGGCAGTTCGACCATATCGTGTCGATCGAGATGCTCGAGGCGGTCGGCGAGCGCTGGTGGCCCACCTACTTCGCGACGCTACGCGACAGGCTCGGGCAGGGCGGCACGGCGCTGGTGCAGGTGATCACCATCGACGACGCGCACTTCGCCCGCTACCGGCGCGGCACCGACTTCATCCAGCAGTACATCTTCCCCGGCGGCATGCTGCCGAGCGTGCAAAGGCTGGAAGAAGAGAGCCGCGGCGCCGGCTTGCGCATCGACAACCTGTTTGCCTTCGGCGCGGACTACGCGTTGACGCTGCGCGCGTGGCGCCACCGCTTCGCCGCCGCGCTGCCGATGCTGGACGCGCGTTTTGACGCGCCCTTCCAGCGGATCTGGCGCTTTTACCTCGACTACTGCATCGCAGGCTTTGAAACGGGGCGCACCGATGTCTGCCAAATTCAATTCGCTCGTCCTTAGCGCGTGCCTTGCGCTGATGGCCGGGCTCGCCCACGCGCTGCCGCCGGCGCTCGCGCAAACCCCCGCTCTCGAGGTACTGGGCAAGGGCACCATGCGCTGGTTCGGCCTCAAGCTGTACGACGCGGCGCTGTTCACGCCGGCCGGCGCGCCGTGGCAAGCCGGCGCGCCGTACGCGCTGGAGCTGCGCTACGCGCGCGCCTTCGAAGGCGAGGCGCTCGCGCGTTCGAGCGGCGACGAAATCGCGCGCCAGGGCGTGCCGCAAGCGGAGATCGAACGCTACGTCGAGCTGCTGCGCGGGGTGTTCCCGGACGTGGCGGCAGGCGACGTGATCGTCGGTGCGCGCCGCGCGGACGGCGGCGCCAGCTTCTGGCACAACGGCCGGCCGGTCGGCCGCATCGACGACCCCGTGTTCGCACGGCGCTTCTTCGGCATCTGGCTTGCGCCGACCACGCGCGAGCCTGCGCTGCGCCGCGCCTTGACCAAAGAGGGCCGCTAGCATGCCGGGCACCCGCGCCTTGTGGCTGGCCGCCAGCCCAGCCCTGCCGCTGGCGATGGTCGCGCTGCCCGTCTACGTGCTCACCCCTGCGCTTTATACCGCCGAGTACGGCCTGCCACTGGCGACTGTCGGCGCCATCCTGCTGTTTGCCAGGCTGTACGACACCGCGCAGGACCCGTTGATCGGCTACCTGCAGGACCACTGCAGCCCAAGCACCCTGCGCGCACTCAGCGTCGCCCTCGCGGGTGTCGGCGCCGCCGCGTTTTACTTCTTGCTGCTGCCCGCACAAGGCTTGCCGCTCACCTGGCAACTGGGTGTGACGCTCGCACTGGTTTTCACCGCGCACGGCTGGCTGAGCATCGCCCTGCTGCGTTACGGCGCGGCCTTGAGCCAGGACGTCGACGGGCGCGGCCGCGTGGTCGCCAGCCGCGAAGCGTTCGGCGTGGTCGGCGTGATGCTTGCCGCCGCGTTGCCGCCGCTGCTTTCCGACGCACTTGGGAGCCAGCGCGGGCTTGCGCTGTTTTTTGCGGTCTTTGCCGCGCTCGGCGGCGCAAGCCTGCTTTTGTTCGCACGTGCGCCGGCGGCACCACCTGCCCGCATCGCGCGCGGCAACTGGCGCCGCGTGCTGGCCGACCGCTGCTACCTCGCGCTGCTCGCCGTGGTGCTCGCAAACTCCTTGGCGATGGCGCTGCCGGCGACGCTGTTCAACTTTTTTGCCGCTGACGCGCTGGGTGCACCCGGCCTGATCGGCCCCTGGTTGTTCGCCTACTTCGGCGCGGCGCTGCTGTCCTTGCCGGCGTGGCTTGCGCTTGCCCGAAAGCTGGGCCGGGTACGCGCGTGGTACGCCGGCATGGCGCTCGCGCTCGCCGGCTTCGTACTGGTGCCGTGGCTGTCACCGCAAAACGCTTACTGGTTCTGGCTGGTATGCGTGGTGACGGGCGCGGCGCTGGGTGCCGACCTCGCCTACTCGACCGCGCTGATCGCCGACGTGATCGGCCGCGGCGTCGAGGAAGACGGCGGCAGCTATTTCGGCGGGGTCAGCCTCGTCAACAAGCTCGCGCTGGCGCTGGGCGCCGGCGTCGCCCTGCCGCTCGCGGCGGCCGCGGGCTATGCGCCCGGCGGCGATCAAGGGCTGGCCGCGCTCACCCTGATGTACGCCGGCCTGCCTTGCCTGTTCAAGCTGTTTGCCTGGGCGCTGCTCGCACGCGTGCGCCCGCTCCTGGAGGACGCATCATGATCCGTACCCTGCAACGCACCTTCGCCGCCTGCCTCGCCATGCTGCTCGCCGCCTGCTCGACCCCCGGCGTCGACACCTACCAGAGCGGCAAGCCCGCACTCGTACTCGAGCGCTTCTTCGACGGCCCATTGAAGGGCTGGGGTACCGTACAGGACCGTTCGGGCAAGGTGCTGCGCCGCTTCGTGGTCGACATCGACGCGCGCTGGGCTGGCAGTACCGGCACGCTGGACGAACACTTCGTGTTCGACGACGGCGAGCGCCAGCGCAGGGTGTGGACGCTGACGCGCCAACCTGACGGCAGCTACACCGGCCGCGCGCACGACGTGGTCGGCGACGCGCAAGGGCGCGGCGCGGGCTACGCGTTCAACTTTGCGTACACGCTGAAGGTCCCGCTCGACGGCCGCGAAATCGATTTGACCATCGACGACTGGATGTACCTGGTCGACGACAACAACCTGATCAACCGCTCCGAGATGAAGAAGTTCGGCGTCCGCGTCGGTGACATCACCTTGCTCCTGCAAAAACAGGGGCGCACGCCATGAGCGCCAACGCACCGATCAGGCAGTGGCAGGGGCGACATGTGTGGCTCATCGGCGCCGGGCACGGCATCGGCGAAGCGCTGGCAGTGAAGCTTGCCAAGCTTGGCGCACGGCTCACCCTGTCAGGCCGTAACCCGTACGCGCTGCAGGCGGTGGCCGCGCGCTGCGCGGGTACTGCCAAAAGCGCACCGTTCGACGCGACCGACGCCGCCGCCTGGCAAGCGATGGCCGCGCGGCTCGACGCAGAGGGCGGCATCGACCTGGTGGTGCTGCTCGCAGGCGACTACCTGCCGCTACGCGCGTGGGAAGTCACGCCCGAGGCCGCGCGTAAGCTGACCGACGTCAACCTGATGGCGGCGTTTTACCTGGTCGCCGCGTGCGCGCCTATCTTCAGGCAACGCGGCAAGGGCGGCATCGCGCTGACCGGCAGCGTCGCCGGCGTCGGCGGCATGCCCAAGGCCACCGTGTACGGCGCGACCAAGGCCGCCGTCAACCACCTGGCGCAGACACTCTACCTGGACCTCGCGCCCTTGGGCGTCGGCGTGTGGGTGATCAACCCGGGCTTCGTGCGCACCCGTTTGACCGCCGGCAACGACTTTGCGATGCCGGCGCTGATCTCGCCCGAAGAAGCCGCTGATGCCATCGTCGCGGGGTTCGCGCAGGGGGCTTTCGACATCCACTTCCCGCGCCGTTTCACTACGGTGCTCAAGCTCGCCGCCCTCTTGCCCAGGCGCGCCTGGTTCTGGCTGATGCACAAGACGACCGGACTATGAACACACCTCTTGAACAGCACCTCGCGTGGTTCTCGGGCCTGACGCCCTCGACACTCGCACGTATCGAAGCGGTCTACGCGCCCGATGCCCGCTTTGCCGACCCCGTGCACAAGATAAGCGGCCGCGACGCGATTCAGGCGCTCTACGCGCGCATGTTCGACACCCTCGAGACGCCGTGCTTCACCATCACCCGCGTGATCGCCGAGGACGACAACGCCTTCGTCGCCTGGCGTTTCGACTACCGCTACCGCGGCCGCGCGCACGGCTTTGACGGCGCCAGCGTGCTGGAGATGGACGACAAGGGTTTGATCGCCCGCCAGCAAGACTACTGGGACAGCGCCGACGCGCTCGCCCCCCTGCCGCTCGTCGGCCCCCTGCTGCGCCTGATCAAGCGGCGCATGGCATAATCCGCGCCCAATGAATACGCAAAAAAGTCAGCCCCCTACCCCGCACGGGCTGCCGATCGCCGCAGTCGAACGCGAAACCGGCGTGCCACGCGACTTGCTGCGCATGTGGGAGCGCCGCTACGGCTTCCCGGCACCGCTGCGCGACGCCCACGGCGACCGCGTCTACCCGCCCGAGCAGGTCGAACGCCTGCGCCAGATCCGCCGCCTGCTCGACCTGGGGCTACGCCCGGGCCGCGTCGTCGCGCTTGGCACCGCCGAGCTTGACGCGCTGCTCGCCGACACGCTGCCCGCGCCGCGCGTCCGGGAAGACGACGAGACCGAACTCTTGCCCGTGCTCGCCGCACACGACACGCCCGCGCTGCGCGCGCTGCTGCGCCGCCGCCTGGCCGAACTGGGCCTCGCGCGCTTCGCCGGCGACTACCTGCCGCATACCGGCTACCAGGTCGGCGATGCGTGGGCGCGCGGCGTGCTCGGGGTCCGCCACGAGCACCTCTACAGCGAACATGTCAGCCGCGTGCTGCGCGAAGCGATGGCGCTCTTGCCCGAAGGGGGCGCGCCGCCAAGGGTGATGCTGACCACCGCGCCGGGCGAGGCGCACGCGCTGGGGCTGATGCTCGCCGAGACGCAGTTGCGTCTGGCGGGCTGCCAGATCGTCCCCTTCGGCGTGTCGATGCCCTTCGCCGAGATGGCCGCCGCCTGCGCCGAGCACCGCATCGACGTGCTGTGCCTGTCGTTCTCGGCCGCCTATACAGGCGACCCCGGGCGCGAACTGCCCGCGCTGATCGCCGCCTTGCCCGGCAACTGCGAGTTGTGGGTCGGCGGCGCGGGTAGCCGCCCTACGCTTGCCGAACCCCGCGTGCACACCGGCCTCACGCTCGCGGCGCTGCCCGCGCTGATTGGGCGCTGGCGCGCCATGCATGGCTGACGCGCTAGCGCATCGCGAACGCCTCGTGATGGAAGTGCGCCGCGCGGCCACGAGCACTGAGCGCGGCTTCGATTGCCTCACCCAGCCTTGGCGGCCCGCAAAAATACACGTCGCTGGCATCGGCAAGGCAGGCCGGGTCGAAGCGCCCGCCTTTCGCGCTTTCGACCAGGTGCAGGCACACGCCCGAGGCACGGGCCCGCTCGCGCACTTCTTCCAGCGCGGCCGCCTCGCCGGCGTCCTTCACGCAGTAGTAGAAATCGACCTCGCCCGTGCCGCCGGTGCGCCCGCGCGCCTCCAGCCACGCGAGAAATGGCGTCACGCCGATGCCGCCGGCGACCCAGGCCTGCCGCCCCTGCCCCTGCCCGGCGACAAAGCCGCCGTACGGCCCCTCGACGAGCAGCGCATCGCCAGCGTGCAGCGTGTCCGCCAGCGTCGCGGTGTAGTCGCCCAGCGCCTTGACGATGAAGCGCAGCTCGCCCCCCGGCCGCGGCGCGCTGGCGATGGTGAAGGGGTGCGCGCCTTCGCGTTTGTCGAAAGTCACCAGCGCGAACTGGCCGGCAGTGTGCCCGGGCCAACCGTCTGCCTTGCAGAGGATATCCAGCGTGCCGCCAGGCAGGCGTTCCAGCGAGACGATCTGCCCCGCATGCCGGCGCTTGCGGCCGATCCGCCCGAACAAGGACATCAGCGCGGCGTACACGGAAACAGCCAGGATGGCGGCAAACAGCACGCCGGCCGGCCCTGCCCACAGGCGGCCGTCGAACAGCATCAGTCCGTGCCACGCGCCCATCAGCACCAGGGGCGCGAACAGGCGGTGGCTGGGCCGCCACCAGCGGTACGGGATGGCGCTCAGAAGCGCGACCAGCACCATCGCAAGCATCCCCCACGCCGCCCATTCGCCCATGTCCTTGGCCAAGGACATCAGCGGGTCTTTCACGCCGCCCGCCTTGCGCACTTTGGGCGCCGCCCACTCGAGCGCGAGAAACAATTTGGGCGAGAGCTCGGTGAGCCAGTGCACGCCTAGCATCAGCGCGCAGGCGATGCCGAAGCGCTTGTGCAGCGCGTACAGCTTGTCGAGGCCGCCCAGGCTGCGCTCCAGCCAGCCGGGCCTGACCGCCAGCAAGGCACACGCGCCGATCAGCGCGGCGAGCCCGACGCCACTGACCATCACGACCATACGGCGCCAGCCCCAGTAGTCGGCAGGCACCCCTGTCACTGCCAGCCAGCAGGCCAACGGCACAAGCACGCCCAGCAGCAGGGTGAGGGTCAACGGATATTTCTTCATGGCAGGCTCCAGTATCGCGACCCGCCCATTACACACCCATCCTCTGTGCAAAGTTTGCGCGGGTGCCCGCCAGCCGTTGCGATGTGTTGAATGAACGCACGATGCCAACATCTGTTAACACTTCGCTCATGACTGGCGTCCGGACAGGCAGGATGACGCGCCCATGGGGGCGCGCGTACAATGACATGCGAAAATCATGATCGGAGGGACTGGCATGCCCTATTTCGTTGACACGCTGATCGCCGGGCAGCAGCGCCCGGACGAGGCGACGCGGCTGCGCCGCCAGAAATTCACCCTCGCCCTGCTCGAGGCGCTCGACGAGTGCGCCGTCCACGGCATGCCCGCCACCCTGTTCATCAACGCGTGCACGCCCTACGGCTTGCGGCCGCCCGACGCCGAACGCTTCCTAGCGGAACTCACCGGGCAGGGACTGATCGCCGCATGCGAGGGCACGCTGAAAATCACCCTCGCCGGCCAGCACCAGCGCGCGCAACTGGCCGCGCACCTTTCCTGACGCGCACCAACAAAAATGCCCGCTTGCGCGGGCATCTTCTTGTGCACATCAAGGCTTATTGCTGCACGGTCTGGCCGATGGCGCGGATGATCACGCGCCGGTTCGGCTGCAGGCACTTGATCAGCTCGGCGCGCGGCGCGACGTTGTCGCACGCCACGACCGGATCGGCCTTGCCGAAGCCTTCGGCGGTGATGATGCTGGCCGGGATGCCCTGACTGACCAGGAAGTCGCCGACCGACGCCGCACGCTCCTTGGAGAGTTTCAGGTTGTACGCGTCGGAGCCGATGCGGTCGGTGTAGCCGGCGATATTGATCGCGGCCTGCTGCGGCTGCGCGGTCTTGATCTGCTGGACGATGGTCGCAAGCTCGGCCTGGCCCGCGTCGTTGAGCTTGGCGCTGTTGAACGCGAACAGCACGTCGCCGTTGAGCTTGAACTCCATCACCTGCGGTGCGGCGGCTACCGGCGCCGGGGCAGGCGCGGCGACCGGCACCGGTGCCGGCGCGCCGCCGAAGTGGTAGGCAACGCCCAGCGACAGCAGGCCGTTGTCGGCACGCAGGCCGTTATCCTCGGCCTTGCCCAAGTGGTTGGTGTACTGGTATTCGAAGCGGGTCGACCAGTTGCGGTCGATGTTGTACTCGAGACCGAGGGCGGCCAGTGGCGCGGCGCCGTCATGCTTGTCGCCAAATGCGCCGCTCGCGCGGTAGCCCATCACACCCAGGCGCGCGTAGGCGTCGAGCTTGTCAGTCACCGGAGTGCTGAACTTGCCGGAGAGCTGGATACCCTGGAAGCGCTGCTTCGCCTCAAGACCAGCTGCGTTACGGATACCTTCCTTGCCCAGCCAGTCGTAGCCGCCTTCCAGCGCGAACCAGTCGTTGAACTGGTAGCCGACAAAGGCGCCGGCGCCGACCTTGTCGCTGTTGCTGGTGTCGCCGTCGGTCAGTCCAAGACCGTAATCCTTGCTGTAGTAATCGGACCAGCCCACCTTGCCGCCGACGTACCACGGCTCGTCGACATTGGCCGCGTGGACGATGGCGGGCAGCGCTGCAGCGACTGCGACGGCAAGCAGGGAACGCAGGGGATATTTCATTTTTAGTCTCCACAAGATAAGGGGAACGCGGGCAGCGCCGGAAAATGATTTGCGCGCACCTCAGTACCAGTAATGGCACAGCGCATGCGGGTTTGCCGCCTTTGTGTTGCCCAAACCGCGAAATGCAGCCGATCGATGTAAAAAAATGCAAAATTCCTGAACTACGCCGAACCCCCACGTGAAAATCGTTGCCAAAATGCAACAAAGCCGCCCCGAGGGGCGGCTTTGTGTACACCTTGACAGCGACGATCAGAACACCACGCGTTCCAGCATCTTGTCGTCGTGCTCGCGAAGCGAAAAGTCGAAGTCGTCGACCATGATCACCTCGCGCTTGAGGCGGCGCGCCGTCTCGAGCGCGTCGTGCTCGGCCTGGCTGATCAAGCCGCCGGCGAGTGCCTCGGCGAGGCGTTCGCGCGCGGTGATCGTCTTGAAGCGGCCCTCGCGGGCGAGCTTCTTGAGCTTGCCTTCCAGGGGCTCGGTCTCGATGATCGCGCGCATCGCAGGCTCGAGCACGCCGACCGCGTCGCGCGCGTCCTCGGGCTTGAACACGCCGTGCACCAGACGGTCGCGGCTGCCGCCCGGGGTCATCAGCAAGCGGGCGATGCGGGTGCCGTCCTTGTCGGAGGCCGGACGCAGGGTCAGGCCCCACGGGAAGATCACGCGGCGCAGCACCCAGGCGAGCGGGCGGCTGGGCAGGTTGGCGAGAAAGCCGTCCATCGCCTGCTGCACATCATAAAGCGCGTTGCCGACGGCAAAACGCACCAGCGGCAGGTCGTCCTTCTGTGCGCCCTGGTCTTCGTAGTGCTTGAGCGAAGCGGTCGCGATATAGAGGCCGGAGAGCATGTCGCCCAGGCGCGCCGACAGCTTCTCGCGGAACTTCAGCGTGCCGCCGAGGCTGAACATCGCCATGTCCGAGAGCAGCGCGAACGCGCTGGAGAGACGGGTCACCCGGCGATAGTAAGCCGCGACCTCGCCGCCCTTCGGGCTGCCGGTGAAGCGGGCGCCGGTCGCACCCAGCCACAACGAACGCACCACGTTGCTCAGCACGAAGCCGATATGGCCGGTGAACGCGTCGTCGAACTCGCGCGCGTCGTTCGCCATCGACGCCTTCATCTCGCGCAGCACGAAGGGATGGCAGCGGATCGCACCCTGGCCGTAGATGATCATCGAACGGGTCAGGATGTTCGCGCCCTCGACGGTGATGCCGATCGGGATCGCCTGGTAGGCGCGGCCCAGGTAGTTGCGCGGCCCGAGCACCACGGCCTTGCCGCCGTGCACGTCCATCGCGTCGTTCAGCACTTTGCGCATGCGTTCGGTGTTGTGGTACTTCAACACCGCCGAGAGCACCGACGGCTTCTCGCCTGTGTCGAGGCCGACCAGCGCCAGGTCCTGCGCGGCTTCCATCTGGTAGGTGTAACCGCCGATGCGCGCCATCGCCTCGTCGACGCCCTCGAACTTGCCGATCGGCAGGCCGAACTGGTCACGCACGCGGGCGAACGCGCCGGTGGTGAACGAGGTGAACTTGCCGGTCGCAACCGACATCGCCGGCAGCGAGATGCAGCGGCCGACCGACAGGCACTCGACCAGCATGCGCCAGCCCTTGCCGGCCATCGCCTGCCCGCCGATGATCCAGTCCATCGGGATGAACACGTCGCGGCCCCAGGTCGGGCCGTTCATGAACACCGCACCGCCCGGGTAGTGGCGGCGGCCGATAGCCACGCCCTCGTGCTCGGTCGGCACCAGCGCGCAGGTGATGCCCAGCTCTTCCACGTCGCCCAGCAGGTGATCCGGGTCGTACATCTTGAACGCGAGGCCGAGGATGGTCGCCACCGGCGCCAGCGTGATCCAGCGCTTCTCCCAGCTTACGCGGATGCCGAGCACGTCCTCGAAACGCTCGCCGGTACGCGGGTGGGTGTAGCTGCCGCGGCAGACGACGCCGTAGTCGGGAATCGAACCTGCGTCCGAGCCGGCCGACGGGCTGGTCAGCGCGAAGCAGGGAATCTCGAGGCCACGGGCCAGGCGCGGCAGGTAGTAGTCCTTCTGCGCCTCGGTGCCGTAGTGCTGCAACAGTTCGCCCGGCCCCAGGGAGTTGGGCACCATCACCGACACGGCCGCCGAACCGCCGCGGGTCGCGATCTTGGTGACCACCTTGGCGTGCGCGTAGTTGGAGAACTCGAGGCCGCCGTAGCGCTTCTTGACGATCATGCCGAGGAAGCCCTGGTCCTTGATGAACTGCCACACCTCAGGCGGCAGGTCCTTCAGTTCGTGGGTGATCTTCCAGTCGTCGATCATCCGGCACAGCTGTTCGGTCGGGCCGTCGATGAAGGCCTGCTCTTCGGCCGAGAGCTTGGGCGCGGGGAAGGCGAGCAGGCGCTTGAAGTCAGGCTTGCCCGAGAACAGGTCGCGGTCCCACCAGACGGTGCCGGCGTTGATCGCCTCCTGCTCGGTCTGGCTCATCGCCGGAGTGATTTTCTTGAAGATGGCGAACACCGGGCCGGTGAAGACTAGGCGGCGCAGCGGCGCGACGTTGAGCACGGCCGCGACAACCGCGAACACTGCCCACACGGCGACCGGGACGGCACAGCCGCCGACCAGTTGCAGCGCGGCGAGCCACAGGCCGAGCGCGATCGTCCACAGCAGCAGGGGCGCGCGCCAGTAGGCGAGCACGCCGACGGCCAGGATCAGGGAAATGGCGTATAGCATAGGGTTTTTTCCTCGTGTTAACCCCGTTTACGCCCGTCTCAGGACTGGACCAGGCCCGCCACGACAAAGGGAAGCAGATGGCGGACGATCGCCTCGGGGTCCCGCGCAGTCACCACCGGGCTCTTGCGGAAGATCTTGAGGACGTCGTTGCCGGCGAAGGCGTTGAACATCAGGCTGAACGCGAAGTGCATCCGCCAGGACAGCTCCTGCTCGGGGAGTTCGGGCAGCGCGCGCGAGAACGCCCGCGTGTAGCGCTCGACGAACTGGCTGTACTCGCGCGACAACGCCTCGCGCAGCAGCCGGTGGTTTTCCACCAGCGCGCGCGAGAGCAGCCGCACGAACAGCGCGCCGCCACCGCTGGGGTCGCGCGACAGCGCAAGGCAGGGGCGGATGAAGGTCATCACCACCGCCTCGATCTTGTCGCCCTCTCCCCTGCCTTCGACCGCCTCGAGCTCGGACAGGCAGGCGGCGATCAGCGGCGTGAAGCGCCGCATGAACACCGACTCGAACAACGCGTCCTTGGAGCCGAAGTGATAGTTCACCGCCGCGAGGTTGACCCCCGCCTGCTGGGTGATCATGCGCAGCGAAGTCGCCTCGAAGCCGTGCTCCACGAACAGGAGTTCGGAAACCTCGAGTATGCGGCTGGCGGTATCCGGGCGATTCGCTTCCATGTTTTTCTGGCCTTTGTTGTGGATTGCCCGGTCCGCGAAGTCCTTGCGGGCTTTCGAACAGGCGTTTGAAACATACGTTTTGCCTTGAATGATGTCAAGCATTTTGCACATCGCATAACAGGAAACGGCAGCCATTCTAGCTGCCGTTTGATAAGAACGTATGATTTTTCGAGCAATCGTTCTACTTGAGCAAACCCCGCGCGAGGTCGCCCTTCAGGTCGTCCACATGTTCGAGGCCGACCGCGACGCGCAGCAGGCCCTCGACGATGCCGGCCTTCTCGCGCGCCTCGGCGCTGATGCGCGCGTGCGTGGTCGACGCCGGGTGGGTGATCGTCGTCTTCACGTCGCCCAGGTTCGCGGTGCGCGAGATCAGGCGGCAGGCGTCGTACACCGACCACGCCGCCGCGCGGCCGCCCGCCACCACGAAGGACACCACCGCGCCGCCGCCCGACTGCTGCCGCGCGGCCAGCGCGTGCTGCGGGTGGCTCGCAAGGCCCGGGTAGTAGACGCGTTCGACACCCGGCACCGTTTCCAGATACCGCGCCAGCTCAAGCGCGCTCGCGCACTGCTGCGCCATCCGCACGTGCAGCGTCTCCAGGCCCGAGAGCAGCACCCATGCGTTGAACGGCGAGAGCGTCGGCCCCGCGGTGCGCACATGGAGGTAGACCTGCTCAATCAGCGCGTCGGCGCCGACCACCGCGCCGCCCAGCACGCGCCCGTGCCCGTCCAGCGACTTGGTCGCCGAATGCACGACGAGATCCGCGCCCAGTGCGAGCGGACGCTGCAGCGCCGGCGTGCAAAAACAGTTGTCGACCACACTCAAGGCCCCGGCTTCGCGCGCGAGCGCGGCGACCGCCGCGATGTCGACGATCTCGGTCAGCGGGTTGGACGGCGTCTCGAGGAAAAAGAGCCTGGTCGACGGGCGCAGCGCCGCGCGCCAGGCCTCCAGGCTCGCCCCCTCGACGAAGCTCACCTCGACGCCGAAACGGGCGAGCCCGAGCAGCAGGTTGGTGGTCGAGCCGAACAGGCTTTGCGAGGCGACCACATGGTCGCCCGACTTGAGGAAGGTCAGCATCACCGCCTGGATCGCCGCCATGCCGCTGGCGGTCGCCTGCGCGCGCTCGCCGCCTTCGAGCGCGGCCAGCCTCGCCTGGAACGCGGCGACGGTCGGGTTGGTGAAGCGCGAATAGGTATAGCCGTCCTGCTCGCCCGAGAACATCGCGGCGGCCTCGGCCGCGTTGGCGTAGGTGAAGCTGGAGGTCAAAAACAGCGCCTGGCTGTGCTCGCCGAAGGCTGAGGTCTCGCGGCCGGCACGGATCGCCAGCGTCTGGGGGTGGTATTGGGCTTCGCTCATGGGAGTCTCTTTGTCGTTCTTGGCGGCACGCACGCGCATGCCGCTGACAACTTACCAAAAAAATGGCCGCCGTCATACGACGGCGGCCGGCTTTGCGCGTACCTGCGCTTACATCAGGTTCTGCTCGGCGACATTGAGGTTGAGGTCGAGCATCTGCTCGCTGCCGTCGGCACCCTTGCCCGCCTTGCGGGCGGCCTCGACGCGGTCGAGGTAGGCGTCGTCGATGTCGCCGGTCACGTACTCGCCGGAGAAGCAGGAGTTCTCGAAGCGGGTCAGTTGCGCATTGACGGTATGCACGGCCTCTTCCAGCGCGGCGAGGTCCTGGTAGAACACCGCGTCGGCGCCGATCTCGGCGGCGATCTCGCGCTCGTCGCGGCCGGTCGCCAACAGTTCGGCGCGGGTCGGCATGTCGATGCCGTACACGTTGGGGAAACGCACCGCCGGCGCGGCCGACGCGAAGTACACCTTGTTGGCGCCGGCGTCGCGCGCCATCTGCACGATTTCCTTGGAGGTGGTGCCGCGCACGATCGAGTCGTCGACCAAGAGCACGTTGCGGCCCTTGAATTCGCAGGCGACCGGATTGAGCTTCTGGCGCACCGACTTCTTGCGCACCGCCTGCCCCGGCATGATGAAGGTGCGGCCGATATAGCGGTTCTTGATGAAGCCCTCGCGGTACGGCAGGCCCAGGCTGGTCGCCAGTTGCAGGGCGCTCGGGCGGCTGGTATCCGGGATCGGCACCACCACGTCGATGTCGAGTTCGGGTAGCGCGCGGCGGACCTTGTCGGCCAGCATGTCGCCCATCACCAGCCGCGCCTGGTAGACCGACGCGCCGTCGATCACGCTGTCCGGCCGCGCGAAATACACGTATTCGAACAGGCATGGCGCGTGCACGTGGCCCGGCGTCACCACCCGCGCGTTGAAGTCGCCGGCAAAGTCGACGTACACGCATTCGCCGGGCGCAACGTCGCGCAGGATGGAGAAGCCCGAGCAGTCCAGCGCGACCGACTCGCTGGCGAACATGTATTCGGTGCGGCCGTGGTGCTCGGCGGTGCCGATCACCAGCGGGCGGATGCCGTTCGGGTCGCGGAACGCGACGAGGCCGTAGCCGGCGATCATCGCGACCACCGCGTACGCACCCTTGACGCGGCGGTGCACGGCGGCGACCGCGTCGAAGATCGCGTCGACCGACAGTTCGAAGTCGACCACGCGCTGCGAGAGTTCGTGCGCGAACACGTTGAGCAGCACTTCGGAATCGGAATTGGTGTTGATGTGGCGCAGGTCGTGGCGGATCATCTCCGCCTTCAGCGCCTCGGTATTGGTCAGGTTGCCGTTATGCGCGAGCACCACGCCGAACGGGGAGTTGACGTAAAAGGGCTGCGCCTCGGCCAGGTTGGACGCCGAACCCGCGGTCGGGTAGCGCACGTGCGCGATGCCGGCGTTGCCCTGCAAGGAGCGCATGTTGCGGGTGCGGAACACGTCGCGCACCATCCCGCTGCCCTTGTGCATGTGAAAGGTCTTGCCGTGGGCCGTCGCGATGCCCGCCGCGTCCTGACCGCGGTGCTGCAGCACCTGCAGTCCGTCGTACAGGAGCTGGTTGACGGGCGAGGCCGCCACGACGCCGAGAATTCCACACATATTCAAACTTCCCCGATTGAAGAACTGCTTGTTGTAATCCGGGCGGCAGCGCCGCCTTTAACCGTAACGGATGCGGCTGGCCAGCGCCTGCGGCAGCCAGGGCCTGAGCGACAAGGCGACCGACTGCAGCGGCTCGGCGAATACCGCGTCCCGCCACACCGGCTGTTGCGGCAGCGTCGACAGGCCGCCGACGAGCACCAGCACCGTCGCGAGCAGCAGGCCGCGCACCAGGCCGAAGATCACGCCGAAAAAGCGGTCGACGCCGGAGAGCCCGGTCGCGCCGAGCACCCCGACGAGCGTGGTACGCAACAGCGCGGTCGCCAGCCAGCAGCCGAAGAAGAGCACGACAAAGCCGCCGATCAGTTGCAAGCCCTCGCCCGGCAAGGGCAGGAAGGGCGCGGCGACCGCCGCGTATTCCTTGGCGACCCACAGGGCGACCAGCCACGAGGTCAGCGACAGGATCTCGGCGACCAGGCCGCGCATGAGCGCGACCAGCATCGAGCCGGCGACGATCGCCAGCATCACGTAATCGAAACTCGTCATGTCATTTGCTCACGACGATGCCGCTCACCCCGGCGCGCGACAGCCGCGCGAGCGCCGCGTCGGCTTCCTGCCGGCTCCCGAACGGCCCCATGCGCACCCGCACCACCTCGCCCTTGCTGGTAGTGACCTTGCTGAAGCTGGCCGACAGGCCGTTGGCCGCGAGGCGCGCGCGCAGCGCGTCGACCTTGGCCGGGTCGGACAGCGCCGCCAGCTGCACCATGTAGCGCGTCCCCTGCGGGTTCGCCTCGGCCGCCTTGGCCGGCTGCTTGTGATCGTCGAACGACGCGCGCCCTTCGAGGATGGCCAGGGGGTCGCGCTCGGGCGCGGCCCTGGGTTTGGGCTCGGGCTTCGGCGCGGGCTTGGGCGCCGGCTTGGGTTCGGGTTTCGGCGCAGGCTTGGGGGCAGGCTCGGGCGCTACTGCCGGCGTGACGGATGGCAGCGGCAGCACGGGCTTGGCCGCGGCCGCCGGCTGGGCGGGGGCCGGCGTCGCCGGCAGCGTCACCACCGCGCCGTCATCAGGCAGCGCGGCTGGCAGTTCGGTCGCACCGGCGGGCGGCAAGGCGTCAAGGGGCGCCGAAGCGGCATCGGCCAGCGGCGCGGACGCCGGCTGCACCGGCAGGGCGGCCGGCTGGCTGGTTTCCAGACCGACGATCTCGATCGCCTCGGGTTTCATCTTCTGGTCGGGAATCGCGCCAACCACGTTCCACAGCACCGCGGTCGACACCAGCACCAGCACGATCGCGCCGACCAGACGGCGGCGCGCACGCTTCCTGAGCTGCACGAGTTCCTGCTGCTGGGAGAGTCCTGCCATGTCGATTTCAAGCCTCGCTGCGCGCCGCCATCACGGCGGCGACGGTATGGAACGATCCGAAGACGCAGATTCTACCATCGTCGCCCGCCTCCGATAAGGCGGCATGCCAGGCGCTTGCGATGTCGGGGAAACGGCGCACGCCCCCCACCCCGCTGTCCGCGAGCCGCGCCGAGAGTTCTTCCGCGCTCAGCGCACGCGGCCCTTCCAGCGGCGCCACGTACCACGCGTCGAAGTCGTCGCGCAGGGTGTCGACCACCGTCTGCATGTCCTTGTCGGCGAGCATCGAGAACACCGCGATGCGGCGCGACGCAAACGGCAGCTGGCGCAGCCCCTGGGAGAGCGCGCGCGCCGCGTGCGGGTTGTGGCCGACGTCGAGCACCACCTGCGGACGCCCCGGCAGCACCTGGAAGCGCCCCGGCCAGCTCACTTCCAGCAAGCCGCGCTTGACGGCGCCCAGGTCGACCGGCAGGCGTTCGCGCAGCGCGTCGATGATGGCCAGCGCGCACGCCGCGTTGCCCAGCTGGTACGCGCCGCGCAGCGCCGGCTGCGGCAGCGCGAAGCGGCCGCGCTCGCCCGCTCGGAAATTCCACTGCGCGTCCAGACGCTCGTAGCGGTAGTCCTGCCCCAGCAGCATGGCGCGCGCGCCGACCTTGCCGATCTGCGCGACCAGCGACGCGGGCGGGTTGGGGTCGGCGCAGATCGCGGTGCGTCCGGCGCGGTAGATGCCGGCCTTCTCGAAGCCGATCGCCTCGCGGGTGTCGCCGAGGAAGGCCTGGTGGTCGAGGTCGACGCTGACCACGGCGCTGACGTCGGCGTCGAACACATTGGTCGCGTCGAGCCGCCCGCCCAGGCCCACCTCGAGCACCGCGACGTCGACCTTCGCGTCGACGAAGGTCTTCATCGCGGCCAGCGTCCCGTATTCGAAGTACGTGAGCGAGACGTCGCCGCGCGCCGCCTCGACCGCCGCCAAACCATCGACGATGGTCGCGTCGCTTGCCGGCGCAAGGTCGATGGCGACCCGCTCGTTGTAATGCAGGATGTGCGGCGAGGTATAGGTGCCAACCCGGTAGCCCGCGCACCTGAGGATGGTCGACACCATCGCCGCGACCGAGCCCTTGCCGTTGGTGCCGCCGACCAGCATCACCGGGAAGGCGGGCGAGAGGCCCATCGCCTGCCTGACCGCGTCGACGCGGGCAAGGCCCATGTCGATCGCGACCGGGTGGATCGCTTCCAGGTAGGCGAGCCAGTTCGCAAGCGGCGCGTGGCGGTCAGGCTTTTGCATCGGGGTCTCCGTCTAGCAGGGGGCGTTGCCAGCGCAAGTGCACGCGCAGGCGGCGCAAGGATTCGGGGTCGGTGCTGTCCGGCCACAACACCAGCCGGTAGCGGCGGTGTGCGGCGCGGCACACCAGCACGGTCAGGTAGCGGCTGGCGAGCGACGCGTCCGACACGGCACAGGGCCCTTCACCGCCGGGCAGCAGGTAAAGGTCGCCCGCGGCGTCGACGCGTAGGCCGGTGACCGGCCGCCGCCAGGGCAAACAGCCCTCGCTCGCCAGTACCATCAGCCACGCGGCAAGCACGGCCGGCAGCAGCCAGGCCGGCAGTGCGTAGTAAACAACGGCCACGGCAAAGGCGGCCGCGAAGAGCGTGGCGAGCACGAGTGCCAGGCGCGAAGGGCGCGCCAGCAGCACGAAGGGGCGCATCGCCACCGGCGGCGCGCCCGTGCTTACGCGTCGAGCGCCGGGCTGTTCTCGATCGGCTCGTCGACCGAGTCGAGCACCAGGGAGTGGAACTCCACGTCGAACCACTGCCAGAACACCATCAGCGAGCGGTCGGCCGGCCAGGCGGCCTCGTCCTCGTGCCAGCTGGCGAGTTCCTGGCGGAACAGTTGCTCGGCGCGCTCGTCGACCCAGGCGACCGCCTCTTCCGGCTCGTCGTACTCGGGCACCAGCAAGGCGGTGCAGTCGGCGCGCAGGTTGTCCAGGGTCAGGTCGACCATATCGTCCCCGGCGACGCTGGTCAGCCAGTCGAGAAAGGGCTGGCGCGGCTTGATGATGGCTACGGAACGGTCGACGAAATACATGGACTCACCTTCAGGTCTGGGATGCAAATGATGCGGGCCGCCAGGGCAAAGCCTGCGCCCGCGCGCATTGTACATGCTGTGCGCGGATCGCGCTTGGGCGCGCAGCAGGCCGTCCCTGCTACAATACGCGCCATTGCTAGCTCTCACCGATAACGACCCCATGGCGCTGATTACCGTCGAGAAGGCCTCGCTCGCCTTCGGACACCACGCATTGCTGGACCAAGTCGACTTTGCCCTCGAGCCGGGCGAGGTCGTCGGCCTGATCGGCCGCAACGGCGCAGGCAAGTCCTCGCTGATCAAGGCTGTCGCCGGCGAAATCCGCCTGGACGACGGCCGCATCAACATGAAGAACGACCTCTCGGTCGGCTGGGTGCCGCAGGAGCCGCAGTTCCTGCCGGGACAGACCGTGTTCGACGCGGTCGCCGAAGGCCTGGGCGCATTGCGCGACTCGCTCGCCGAGTACCACAAGCTCACCCGCGAGCTGGGCCACGGCGACGATAACGCGCGCCTGGCACGGCTGACCGAGATCCAGCACGAGATCGAGGCGCAGGACGGCTGGGCGTTCGACGCGCTGATCTCGACCGCGCTCACCCACCTCGGGCTTGACGCCGACGTCAGCGTCGACAGCCTCTCCGGCGGCTGGAAGAAGCGCGTCGCGCTGGCGCGCGCGCTGGCCGCCCGCCCCGACGTGCTGCTGCTCGACGAGCCGACCAACCACCTGGACGTCGCCGCCATCGAATGGCTGGAGGGCCTGCTCAAGGCCTTCACCGGCGCCGTGCTGCTGATCACCCACGACCGGCGCTTCCTCGACAACGTCGCCACCCGCATCGTCGAACTCGACCGCGGCGTGCTGCGCAGCTACCCGGGCAGCTTCGGCGCCTACCAGGTGAAGAAGGCCGAGGAGCTCGCCGTCGAGGCCGAGCAGAACCGCGTGTTCGACAAGTTCCACGCGCAGGAAGAGGTCTGGATCCGCAAGGGCATCGAGGCGCGCCGCACCCGCAACGAAGGCCGGGTGCGCCGCCTGGAGGAGATCCGCCGCGAGCGCGCCGCCCGCCGCAACCGCGTGGGCCAGGTCAACTTCCAGCTCGACGCGGGCGAACGCTCGGGCAAGCTGGTCGCCGAGCTCGAGCATGTCAGCAAAGGCTACGACAACCGCGTGCTGATCCGCGACTTCACCACGCGCATCCTGCGCGGCGACAAGATCGGCCTGATCGGCCCGAACGGCGCCGGCAAGACCACGCTGCTCAAGCTGATCCTGGGCGAGATCACGCCCGACAGCGGCACCGTCCGCCAGGGCACGCGCCTGGAGATCGCCTACTTCGACCAGTTCCGCGAACGCTTGAACGAAGACGAGACGGTGTTCGACACGCTGGGCCAGGGCAACGACTACGTCGAAGTCGGCGGCCTGCGCAAGCATGTGATGAGCTACCTCGAGGACTTCCTGTTCGACCCGGCCCGCGCCCGAAGCCCGGTGCGCTCGCTCTCCGGCGGCGAGCGCAACCGCCTGTTGCTCGCCCGACTGTTCACCCGCCCGGCCAACGTGCTGGTGCTCGACGAGCCGACCAACGACCTCGACATCGACACCCTCGAACTCCTGGAAAACCTGATCGCCGATTACGCGGGCACCGTGTTCCTGGTCAGCCACGACCGTGCCTTCCTCGACAACGTGGTCACCCAGGTGGTCGCGTTCGAGGGCGACGGCAAGCTCGAGGAATACCCGGGCGGCTACCAGGACTGGGTCGACGCGAGGGCCCGCATGGCCGAATTCGCCCCCGCCGCCAAGGCCTCCGCCCCGGCGGCCGCGCGCGAGAACAAGGCCGAACGCCAGAAAAACCGCGCGCAGAAACTCAGCTTCAACGAGACGCGCGAGCTCGCCGCCCTGCCCGACACGATCGCCGCGCTGGAGGCCGAGCAGGCCGCGCTCAACCAGCAACTGCTCGACCCGGCGGTCTATCGCGACCAGCCGCAGGACGCGCGCCAGTGGCAGGCCAGGATCGAGGCGATCGAGGAAGAACTGCTCGAGAAGCTCGCGCGCTGGGAAGAACTCGAAGCCAAGCAGGGCTGAACCATGGCTAAGCGCCTCGCCACCTTCGGCCTGATCCTGCTCATCGCGGCGTGCTCGAGCACGCCGCCGAAAAAACCGCCGCGCCCCAGGCCTACGCTCGCGCTCTCCTCGCTCAAGGCGGAAGGCGCCGGGCGCGAGGTGTTGATGGTGACGATGAGCCTCTTGGGCATCGACTACCGCTTCGGCGGCAGCAACCCCGAGGCCGGCCTCGACTGCAGCGGCATGGCCGGCTACATCTACCGGCAGGCGCTCGGGGTCGAGTTGCCGCGCACCGCGGCGCAGATCGCCGAAGCCAGCCGCCCGGTCACCGATACGCGGCTGCGCGTCGGCGACTTCGTGTTCTTCAACACCATGGACCGCCCGTTCTCGCACATGGGCATCTATATCGGCGACGGCAAGTTCGTGCACGCGCCGCGCACCAACAGCCAGATCCGCGTCGAATCGCTGAGCAACCCCTGGTTCCAGGCCCGCTACCAGGGTGGGCGCACCCTGTTCCAGTAGCACCCTGCGCGCACTTTCACGCCGCGCCCGTGCCGGCGAGAAAGTGCGCACCAGCCGCCGGCACACGCCACCTTTTCCTGGCAAGCGGACGTAAAACCCGTCCGCGCAAGCACAGGCTCGTCCATCCGCCCCCTTGCTTCACCGCCCATGCGGGGAATCCCTGAGGGGCACACCCTTTCTTCTGACATGCCGAAGGATTAGTATTTTGTCATCCGGAATAATATCCGGATAACGATAACAAGCCTCAGGCCTTCCACACTTCAGGAGAAATCGTGCACACCCTGCTCGCCCTGTCGCGTCTGATCGACGCGATCAACGCGCGCATAGGCCGGTCCGCATCATGGATCGTGCTGATTGTCGTGCTCATCAGCGCCGGCAACGCCGTCGTCCGCAAATTGTTCCACGTCAGCTCGAACGGCTTCCTCGAGATCCAGTGGTATCTGTTCTCGGCGATGTTCCTGTTCGCCGGCGCGTACACGCTGCAAAAGAACGAACACATCCGCATCGACCTGCTCGCCAGCAAGCTCTCGGCCCGCGGCCAGGCGCTGCTCGACATCGTATGCACCGTACTGTTCCTGCTACCCTTCAGCACCCTGCTCGTCTACTACGGCTGGCCGATGTTCATGGACGCGTGGACGACCGGCGAGATGTCGGCCGACAACGGCGGCCTGATCCGCTGGCCGGTACTGGTGCTGATCCCGATCGGCTTCACGCTGCTCTCCCTGCAGGGCGTCTCCGAAATCATCAAGCGCGTCGGCTTCCTGGCGGGCATCGCCCCCAACCCGCTCGACAAGGCAATCGACCCGAAAGAGGATGAACACGTATGAGCCTCGAATTGATGGCCCCGATCATGTTCGGGTCGCTGATCCTGTTCCTGCTGATCGGCTACCCGGTCGCCTTCGCGCTCGCCGCGGTCGGCCTGTTTTTCAGCTGGGTCGGCATCCACTTTGAACTGCTGCGCCCCGAACTCCTGCAGGCCCTGCCGCGCCAGGTGTTCGACATCATGCGCAACGACACGCTGCTGGCGATCCCCTTCTTCACCTTCATGGGCCTGGTCCTCGAGCGATCCGGCATGGCCGAGGCGATGCTCGAGACCATCGGCCAGCTGTTCGGCCGCGTGCGCGGCGGCATCGCCTACGCGGTGATCTTCGTCGGCGCGCTGCTCGCCGCGACCACCGGCGTGGTCGCCGCCTCGGTGATCTCGATGGGTCTGATCTCGCTGCCGATCATGCTGCGCTACGGCTACGACCAGAAGATCGCCACCGGCGTGATCGCCGCGTCGGGCACGCTCGCGCAGATCATCCCACCCAGCCTGGTGCTGATCGTGCTGGCCGACCAGCTGGGCACTTCGGTCGGCGACATGTACGCCGCCGCGCTGCTGCCGGGCCTTGGCCTGTGCTTGATGTACGCGATGTTCATCTTTGGCGTGACCATGGTGAAGCCGCAGTGGGCGCCGGCGCTGCCGGAAGAGGCGCGCACCCTGCGTGGCGGCGCGCTGTTCGCCCGCGTGCTCTTGGTGATGGTGCCGCCGCTGTTGCTGATCTTCCTGGTGCTGGGCACCATCTTCCTCGGCATCGCGACCCCAACCGAAGGCGGTGCGATGGGCGCGGTCGGCGCGATCATCCTCGCCCTGATCAACCGCAAGCTGGACATGGGCTTGCTCAAGCAGGCGATGGACTCGACGCTGAAGCTGACCACCTTCGTGGTGTTCATCCTGATCGGCGCGCGCGTGTTCCGCATCGCCTTCCTCGGCGTCGACGGCGACAAGTGGGTCGAGCACCTGATGACCTCGCTGCCCGGCGGCGAAACCGGCTTCCTGATCGCGGTCAACGTGCTGGTATTCTTCCTGGCGTTCTTCCTCGACTTCTTCGAGATCGCCTTCATCCTGGTACCGCTACTGGCTCCGGTCGCGCAAAACCTGGGCATCGACCTCGTCTGGTTCGGCGTGATCCTCGCGGTGAACATGCAGACCTCGTTCATGCACCCGCCGTTCGGCTTCGCGCTGTTCTTCCTGCGCAGCGTCGCGCCCAAGGAAGTCAGCAGCGGCAACATCTACAAGGGCGCCATCCCCTACGTGCTGCTGCAGATCGTGATGATCGGCCTGGTAATCGCGTTCCCGCAGCTGACCACCGCACTGCGCGACAAGGAAGTCGTCGTCGACGAGAGCAAGGCCGAAATGGTGCTCGAACAGCTCTCGACCGAGAACGAGAGCTACGGCGACGCCTCCGGCGCCGGCGACGAGAGCGCTGCGACGATGCAGTCGCTGACCGGCGAAGGCGGCGACGCGAGCGCGGCCACCGGCAGCGCAGCGGACGAGAGCGACGCCGCCCTCAAGGCCTTGACCGGCCAGTAACACCCGATTCAAGCGCGCAGCCCCATCCTGCGCGCGGCTTTGCATAAACAGGAGAAAAACATGGAAAGACGTTCCTTCCTCAAGAAAGCCGGTGTCGCCGGCGCCGCCGCCGCCACGGTCAGCGCTCCTGCGCTGGCGGCTGACCTGCCGGCCATCCGCTGGCGCCTGGCGTCGAGCTTTCCCAAGAGCCTCGACACCATCTACGGCGCGGCCGAGCGCATGTCCAAACGCATCGCCGAGCTGACCGGCGGCAAGTTCCAGATCCGCGTGTTCCCGGCCGGCGAGATCGCGCCGGGCAACCAGGTGCTCGACGTGGTGCAGAACAACACCGTCGAATGCGGCCACACTGCCGGTTACTACTACGTCGGCAAGAACAAGGCGTTCGCGTTCGACACCTCGATGCCGTTCGGCCTGACGTCCCGCCAGCAGAACGCGTGGCTGTACTACGGCGGCGGCCTGAAGGCGACCCGCGAACTCTACGCGCAGTACGGCTGCGTGAACTTCCCGGGCGGCAACACCGGCTGCCAGATGGGCGGCTGGTTCCGCCAGGAAGTGAAGTCGCTGGCCGACCTCAAGGGCCTGAAGATGCGCATCCCGGGCTTCGGCGGCGAGATCATGGCCAAGATGGGCGCGATCCCGCAGTCGCTGCCGGCCGGCGACATCTACCCGGCGCTGGAGAAAGGCACCATCGATGCGACCGAATGGGTCGGCCCGTACGACGACGAGAAGCTCGGCTTCTACAAGGTCGCGCCCTACTACTACTACCCGGGCTTCTGGGAGCCGGGCCCGACGCTGTCCTTCATCGTCAACAAGGCGCAGTGGGAGAAGCTGCCCAAGCTGTACAAGGAAGCGTTCGAGGTAGCAGCGGCTGAGGCCAACCTGACCATGCTCGCGCAGTACGACGCGCAGAACCCGCAGGCGCTGGTTCGCCTCCTGCAAAAGGGCGTCAAGCTGAAGAAGTATCCGGCGGACATCATGAAGGCCGCGCAGACCATCGCGTTCCAGCTCTACGAGGAAGAAGCGAAGAAGAACCCGTCCTTCGCCAAGATCTACGGCCCGTGGAAGAAGTTCCGCGCGCTGGAGCACGGCTGGTTCAACCTGGCTGAACTGGGCATGGATTCATTCATGTACAGCAACCGCGTGAAGTAAACCCGATAGCGGGGCCTCCGGGCCCCGCTGTTTGACCAAAGCAACTACCCGTCCCCGCCATCAACTGCAAAGAAACGGGCAAGACAAAGCGCCGCTCGAGCGCAGCCCCAAAGGAGAAAACCATGGAGAGACGTTCCTTCTTGAAGAAAGCCGGTGTCGCCGGCGCCGCCGCTGCCACCGTCAGCGCGCCCGCGCTGGCCGCAGATGGCCCGACCGTACGCTGGCGCATGGCGTCGAGCTTCCCCAAGAGCCTCGACACCATCTTCGGCGGCGCAGAGCAGCTGTCCCGCCGCGTTGCCGAACTGACCGGCGGCAAGTTCCAGATCCGCGTGTTCCCGGGCGGCGAGATCGCCCCGGGCAACCAGGTACTCGACGTGGTGCAGAACGGCACCGTCGAGTGCGGCCACACCGCCAGCTACTACTACGTCGGCAAGAACAAGGCGTTCGCCTTCGACACCTCCTTGCCGTTCGGCCTGACCGCGCGCCAGCAGAACGCGTGGCTCTACTACGGCGGCGGCATGAAGCTGATGCGCGAACTGTTCGCGCAGTACAACATCGTCAACTTCCCGGGCGGCAACACCGGCTGCCAGATGGGCGGCTGGTTCCGTAACGAAGTGAAGTCGCTGGCCGACCTCAAGGGCCTGAAGATGCGCATCCCGGGCTTCGGCGGCGAGATCATGGCGAAACTCGGCGCGATCCCGCAGTCCATCCCGGGCGGCGACATCTACCCGGCGCTGGAAAAAGGCACCATCGACGCGACCGAATGGGTCGGCCCGTACGACGACGAGAAGCTCGGCTTCTACAAGGTCGCCAAGTTCTACTACTACCCGGGCTTCTGGGAGCCGGGCCCGAACCTGTCGTTCTACGTGAACAGCAAGGAATGGGCGAAGCTGCCGAAGGACTACCAGCTCGCGTTCGAGACCGCCGCCGCCGAGGCGAACCTGCTGATGCTCGCCGAGTACGACGCGAAGAACCCGCAGGCGCTGGTGTCGCTGCTGCAGAAGGGCACCAAGCTGAAGAAGTACCCGGCAGACATCATGAAGGCCGCGCACACCGAGGCGTTCAAGCTGTACGAGGAAGAAGCGGCCAAGAACCCGGCGTTCGCCAAGATCTACGCGCCGTGGAAGAAATTCCGCGCGCTCGAGCACGGCTGGTTCAACCTGGCCGAGCTGGGCATGGAAACCTTCATGTACACCAACAAGAAGTAAGTCCAGCGCCACATGAAGGGCCGGCCACGCGCCGGCCCTTTTTGCTGCTGGGCGTGTACAGGTTCTCAGGCGAACAGGCGCGAGAGGCCGTAAAGCGCGAGGCCGATCAGCCCGCCGACCAGCGTGCCGTTGACGCGGATGAACTGCAGGTCGCGGCCGATGGCAAGCTCGATGCGCTCGCTGACCTCCTCCTCGCTCCAGCTGTCGAGCTTCTCGGCGATGAAACGGCCGATCGACGGCCGGTAGGGTTCGATCAGGCCGGGCAGCACCGCGAGCAGGCGCCGGTTGATCCGCCCCTGCAGGCGCGCATCCGCCGACAGGTGCACGCCAAGCTCGCGCAGCAAGCCGCCCAGCCAGCGCTCGCCCGCCTCGCCGCGCACTTCTTCCAGCAGCGCCTCGCGCAGCGCGCCCCACAGCTGGTCCGTGGCCGCAGCCCAGGCGTCGTCGCAGGCGAGCGCGGCCAGGCCGCTCGCCAGCGCCCTGCGGTAGCCTGCGTCCGATTGCAGGCGGTCGATCGCATGGCGCAGCGCGTCGTCGCAGGGCTGCCGCCACGGATGGTGTTCGTCCGCGTAGGCGGCCGAGAGCTCGCCCGCGCAACGCGCGATCAGCCGCTCGGCCAGCGAGCGCGCCAGCGGGCGCAGCGTGCCGCCCAGCGACACCCCCATCACCTTGACGTCTTCCAGGTGCAGCACCTCGGTCAGACGCTCGACCAGTTGTTCGCGCAAGACGGGGTCGGCCAGCTTGTCGGCGGCCTTGGCAAGCGCGTACGAGGCCAGCGCCTGGCGCCTCTTCGCGTCCAGCGCCGAGACGGCCAGGCCGGCGATCGCGTCGGCCGTCTGTTCGGAACGCAGCGCGTCGCCCAGCCGGCGCGAGAACCAGCCGCGCAGCGCCGCGTCGTTCGCCGAAGAAAGCAAACCGCCGAGCGCGCTTGAGAGCATGCGCGCGATGCGCGCCGCGTTCGCGTCGTCGGCCAGGTATTCGCCCGCACGGGCGGCAGGGTTGATCGCCGCGAGGCGGCGCGTCAACGCCTCGGCGGTGAAGAAGTGCTCGACGACGAAGCTGCCCAGGTTGCGCGCGATGCGCGCCTTGCTGCGCGGGATGATCGCCGTGTGCCAGATCGGCAAACCGAACGGGCGGCGGAACAGGGCGACCACCGCAAACCAGTCGGCCAGCGCGCCGACGGTCGCCGCCTCGGCAAACGCCGCCACATAGCTCCACGCCGGGTGCGCACCCTCGTTCGCGCGCGCGACAAGCGCAAGCACCAGCGCCGCGAGCAGCAGCGCCAGCGCGAAGGCCTTCATCCGGCCAAGCGCCGCATGCCGCTCGAGGTCGTCGTCGTTCATCTTCCATGCCGGCATCGCGCCCCCTCCCTTCATCGATTGTAATCGGCGCCAAAAAGAAAACCGCCGGCGCAGGGCCGGCGGTTGCCAGGGCGAGGCGGATCAGGCCTTGACGATGGACGCGATCGCGTCGGCGACGTAGCCCAGGTTGCCTTCGTTGAGCGCAGCCAGGCAGATGCGGCCGGTCGACACCGCGTAGATGCCGAACTCGCCGCGCAGCACGTCGACTTGCGCCGCGGCGAGCCCGGTGTACGAGAACATGCCGCGCTGGCGGGTCACGAAGGAGAAGTCCTGCGCGACGCCCTTTTCTTTCAGCGCGCCCACCAGGCCCTCGCGCATCGCGCGGATGCGCAGGCGCATGCCGGCGAGCTCTTCTTCCCACATCGCACACAGTTCACTGCTTGCGAGCACCGCGCCGACCACCGCCGCGCCGTGGATCGGCGGGTTCGAGTAGTTGGTGCGGATCACGCGCTTGACCTGCGAGAGCACGCGGGCGGACTCGTCGCGGTCGGCGGTGACGATGGACAGCGCGCCTACGCGCTCGCCGTACATCGAGAAGCTCTTGGAGAACGAGCTCGACACGAAGAACTGCAGGCCGGACGCCGAGAAAAGGCGCACCGCGACCGCGTCTTCGCTGATGCCTTCGGCGAAACCCTGGTAGGCCATGTCGAGGAAAGGCACCAAGCCACGCTCGCGGCACAGCTCGACCACTTCGCCCCACTCTTCATCGGAGAGGTCCGCGCCGGTCGGGTTGTGGCAGCACGCGTGCAGCACGATGACCGAACCTGCGGGCAGGCCGGCGAGGAACACCTTCATCGCGGCGAAGTCGACGCCACGGGTAGCGGCGTCGTAGTACGGGTAGTTTTCAACCACGAAGCCGGCCGCTTCGAACAGCGCGCGGTGGTTTTCCCACGACGGGTCGCTGATGTAGACCTTGGCGTCGGCGTTCAGGCCCTTGAGGAAGTCCGCGCCGATCTTCAGCGCGCCGGTGCCGCCCAGCGCCTGCGCGGTCACCACGCGGCCGGCGGCCAAGAGTTCGCTGTCCGCGCCGAACAGCAGCTTCTGCACGGCCTGGTTATACGCGCCGTTGCCCTCGATCGGCTGGTAGCCGCGCGGCGGCTGTGCCGCGAGGCGCGCCTTTTCCGCTTCCTTGACAGCCGCCAGAAGCGGCAGCTTGCCGTTGGCGTCGAAGTACACGCCGACGCCGAGGTTGACCTTGGTCGCGCGGGTGTCGGCGTTGAACGCCTCGTTCAGGCCGAGAATCGGGTCGCGCGGAGCCAGCGCGACGCCGGCGAAAAGAGAGCTGCTCATAAGACGGAAACTCCAGGGATGTGGGTTGCTGCAGGTAATATTTTTCGACGGCCAAATCTTACCATGTCATAAAAGCACCCGCAGGCCTCTGCGCCCTTCACCCGCTCAAAAACGTTCGCCCGGCGCGAGGTAGCGCCAGCTGCCCTGCTCCAGCCGGACGAGCGACACCCGGCCGACCCGCTGCCTGAATACCCTGACCGGCGCGAGCGAAGCGGCGGCGAGCGCGTCGGCAAGCGCCACGCGCGGGCGCTCGCGCAGCAATACGCGGATCCGGCACTCGCCCTGGCGCGACACCCTGCACGGCAAGGCCGCCAAGCGCTCAAGCGCCGCGTCGTGAGGCGCCTCCTTGAAATCGATCAGGTATTCATGCTCGAAACGCGACGGGTCGGACAGGAGGCGCGCCAGCTGCGTGTCCTGCGTCCAGACGCGCAGGCCCTCGGCACCGGCGGCCAGCGGCGCGGCCTCCTGCAGATGCCCCGCGCAGCGCGCGAGCCACGCCCAGCGGGTCGCGTCGTGCGCGCTGCGGGTGGCCTTGCCCAGCACCGCCTCCGCGTCCGCCCCGGCAGGGGCATGCGCAAGCAGGGTCACCCGCGACGGCGGCAGGGTGTACGCGACGTCGACCAGCGTCACCTGCTGGCCGGGCGACACGCGGCTGCCCAGCGCGTCGACCAGCTGGCCGTCGACGCAGACCCGCCCCATCTCGATCGCCTCGTCGGCGTCCCGCCGCGAGGCGGCCAGCCCCTTATCGACCAGATAACGGCTCAGGCGGACGGTTTCGGACATTGTTACTCCTTTAGGACAGGCGGCATTTGAACGGGCGGCCAATATACTATATAAACTGCCACTTAAACTTAGCGACTCCATACAATCCATGCCCACCCGTCCCATCACGCAAGCTGCCCAGACTCTGCAGGACGCGCCTAGGCCCAGCGCGGGCCGCGCGCTGCCGCAGCCTGACGTGAGCAGCGACGGGGCGGGCACCCTGCACGAGGCAGCGCTGCTGCTCGAACAAGGCACGCTCGAGACCCTGGCCGGCAGTTTCGACTCGGCCCTGCAGCATCTGGTGCGCGCCAAGCAGCTGGCCGTCAAGGCCGCCGGGCTTGAACTCGAGACGCTGGTGCAGTGCCGGATCGCCAACATCCATATCATGCAGGGGCTCTACCCGGACGCGCTGGCCATCTGCCTGGACGAGATCGCCGAAGTGGAGCGGCGCGGCGGATCCCCGCACCTGGCCCGCCTGCTCAACAGCCTGGGCTTCACCTACCACTTCCTCGGCGAGCAGGCCAAGGCCCGCAAGAGCCTGCTGCGATGCATCGAACTTGCACGCGGCAGCGGCGACCGCATGATCGAGTCGCTGGCGCTGGACAGCCTCGCCAATACCGAACTGGCCGAAGGGCAGGTCGACGCCGCACGCGCGCACATCGACCAGAGCATCCTGCTGCTGCGCGAACTGGGCAATGAAGACTATCTGGCCGAGTACCTGATCACGCTCGCGCAGGTGGTCGAGGCCGGCGGCGGCGACGGCCGCGCACACCTGATCGAGGCGCTCTCGCTCTCCCGCCGGCTGCGGCTCTCCCGCCACGAGGCGCAGGCGCTCTACCATCTGGGCCGGCTCGACGGCCGCCACCAGCGCGTCGACGAGGCGCAGACGCAACTCGAGCACGCGCTGCGCCTGGCCGACCGAATCGGCGACGGCAGGCTCGGCTACCTGTGCTGCCACGCGCTGTCGGCGCTGTTCAAGGGGCAACGGCGCTTTCGCGAGGCGCTGCAACAGTTCGAGGCCTACCACCAGCGCAAGGAGGCGCTGCGCAGCGACACGGCCGAGCTTCGCGTGCGCTACCTGGAAATCCGCTTCCGCACGGTACACGCCGAGCAGATGAAGGAGCAGGCGCAACTGCGCAACCAGGCGCTGGAAGCGGAAGTGCGCCGCCGCGCTGACCTCCTGAAGGAAGCCGAGCGCCTCGCCCGCTTCGATGCGCTGACCGGCATCTACAACCGGCGTCACTTCCGCGACGAGGCGAAGGCTACGCTCGCGCGCTGCGCGAAGGCCGGCCTGCACGCCTGCCTGATCCTGTTCGACGCCGACCACTTCAAGCAGATCAACGACAACTGGGGGCACGCCGTCGGCGACCTCGCTTTGCAGGAAATCAGCCGGGCGCTGCGGGAAGGCGCTCGCCAGGACGACCTGTTCGCCCGCTACGGCGGCGAGGAATTCGTGATGCTGCTGCCCGGCGCCGCCGCGCACCAGGCACTGGCCGCCGCGCAACGGATGCTCGAGCAGGTCAGCGTGCGCGGGCTGGCGTTCGACGACAACACGCTGCCCTTGTCGCTGAGCGCCGGGGTCGCCGCGTGGCAGGACGGCGTCTCGCTCGACGCGCTGATCAAGCTTGCGGATGCGGCGCTCTATCAGGCCAAGGCGCAGGGGCGCAACCGGGTCGTGCTCGCCACATGAACTACCTCGCCCATCTGGCGCTCTCCCCGGACGATACGGCCGTCCGGCTGGGCAACCTGATGGGTGATTTCTGCCGCAAGGCCGAGCTCTCCGCGCTGCCGCCCGCCTTCATGGCGGGCTACCTGCTGCACCAGCAGATCGACCGCTACACCGACGCCCACCCGCTGCACAGGCAAAGCCGCGCCCGCATCAGCGCGGCAAGGGCCCGCTACTCGGGCGTGCTGGTCGACCTCTTCTACGACCACTTCCTCGCCCGCCACTGGGACCGCTGGTACACGCCGGGCCTCGAGTGCTTCGCGCAGGCGGTCTACCGCGCGCTCGACGCATGCCAAGGGCAGCTGCCGGCCAGGCTCGCCGCAGCCGCCCCGCTGATGCGCGCCAACGACTGGCTGGTCGCCTACCGCGACGTGGACGGCATCGCGCGGGTGATCGACGCCTTCGCGCGACACCGCGCCCGCGCCGGCAATCCGCTCCTGGGCGGCGCCGAAGAACTGCTCGCCAACTACGCGGCACTGGAAGCGGATTTTTTCGCGTTCTACCCGCAGCTAGCCGCCGAGGCGGCCGCCTTCAGCGCGCGGCCAGCAGCGGCAGCAACAGCTCGCGCGCCCCGTCCCACATGATCTGCACGCCGAGGCAGAGCAGGATGAACGCGGTCAGGCGCATGAATACCACCGCGCCGGTCTGCCCGAGCAGCGCGAGCAGCCGCTCGCCGTGCCGGTAACAGAGGTAGACGAACACGCTGACCAGCGCGACGGCGACCATCGCGGCCAAAGGCGCCAGCACGTAGCGCATCCAGCCCTCGCCCGTGTGCGCGAACGACGCGCCCAGCGTGATCGCGACCGACACCGAGCCTGGCCCCACCGTCAGCGGGAAGGCCAGCGGGTAGAACGCCTTCTGCTTGAGCGCGTCACGGCTGATGTGCTCGCCCAGTTGCCCCGACGCGGGCGAGGCCTCGGCCGGCTCGTCGTTCAGCATGCGCCAGGCGGCCAGCGTGATCAGCATGCCGCCGCTGATCTGCACCACCGGCAGCGACACGCCGAAGATCTCCAGCACGAAGCCGCCGATATACATCGACCCCAGCAGCAGCAGGAAGGCGAACACCGCGATGCGGCGCGACAGGTAGACGCGCTGCTCGGGCGTGTTGCGCGCGGTCTGCGCGAGGAACACCGGCACCATGCCGGGCGGGTTCATGATCGGCAGCAGTGCGGCGGCGACAAACAGCACCTTGGAGACGAATAACAGCAGGGTAGCGAGCACGTTCGGGGTCCAAAACGGGTTTTCCCTAGCATTTCATGCGCACGCACGGGTGTAAAGGGGCGGACAGACTGCCCGTCAGGGTGCCGCCGCCGCGGATTTTGGCTAGGATACGCCTTCCGCCGGCACACGCCGCAGACTAGGGGACGACATGAACTGGAGCCAGGAACTCGTCGACAGCAGCCTGTGGCTGCTCAAGGCCTTTACGCTGACCACCGCCATCGCGGGCGCCGCGCTCTACGTGCTGGCGAAAAGCACGGTATGGGGCCGCCAGTTCTGGCGGCTCTCCGGCGGCTACTTCTCGATCCGGCGCAACCCGCGCGCGCTGCTGACGCTGCTGGCGATCCTCCTGATCACGCTGTTTGGCGTGCGCATGAGCGTGCTGTTCTCGCAGTGGTACAACCAGATGTACGCCTCGCTGCAGAAGCTCGATGAGCAGCTGTTTTGGGTGTCGATGTGGAGCTTCGCCGGCCTGGCCAGCGTGCACGTGGTGCGCGCGCTCACCAGCTACTACCTGAACCAGTCCTTCGTGATCCACTGGCGGCAATGGCTGAACGAAACCCTGCTCTCGCGCTGGGTCGACAAGCAGGCCTACTTCAAGAGCCAGTATCTGGAAACGCCGGCGGACAACCCCGACCAGCGGCTGCAGCAGGACGTCACCAGCTTTGCCGCGCTGTCGCTGTCGCTGTCGATGGGCGTGATCGACGCGCTGGTGTCGACCATCGAATTCACCATCATCCTGTGGGGGCTCTCCGGCGTGCTCGAGCTGTTCGGGCTTGAGATCCCGCGCGGCATGGTGTTTGTCGTTTATCTCTACGTGATCGTCGCCACCGTGTTCGCGTTCAAGATCGGCAAGCCGCTGATCCGGCTGAACTTCCTCAACGAGCAGCTGAACGCCGACTACCGCTACGCCTTGGTGCGCCTGCGCGAATACGGCGAGAGCGTCGCCTTCTACCGGGGCGAGGCGGTCGAGGGCGGCAAGCTGCGCGCGCGCTTCTCGGGCATCATCGGCAACGCGTGGGCGATCGTGTTCCGCTCGCTGAAGTTCCAGGGCTTCAACTTCGTGGTCAGCCAGACCGCGGCGGTGTTCCCCTTCATCATCCAGGCGCAGCGCTTCTTCTCTAAGGAAATCACGCTGGGCGACATGGTGCAGACCGCGCAGGCCTTCGGCCAGTTGCAGGACAACCTGTCGTTCTTCCGCCAGGCGTACGACGACTTCGCCGGCTATCGCGCGGTGCTCGACCGTCTGACCGGTTTCGTCGACGCGATCGAGGCGGCTGACACCCTGCCCGCCCCCACGCTGGAAGACGGCGGCCGTACGCTGGGCGTCGAGAACCTGAGCATCCGCACGCCGCAGGCGAGGCCGCTGTTGCAAGACGCGAGCTTCACGGTCGAGCCGGGTGCGCCGCTGTTGATCCGAGGCCGCTCGGGCAGCGGCAAGACCACCTTGCTGCGCGCGATCGCCGGGCTGTGGCCTTACTGCGAGGGGCGCATCCGGCGGCCGGACGGCGAACGGCTGTTCCTGTCACAGAAGCCCTACCTGCCGCTGGGCACGCTGCGCGAGGCGCTGTGCTACCCGCACCCGGCAATCGACGACGCACGCGCGGCGCAGGTGCTCGCCGACGTGCAGCTTGGGCATTTGAGCGGGCGCCTGGACGAGGCGGGTGACTGGTCGCGCATCCTGTCGCTGGGCGAGCAGCAAAGGCTCGCCTTCGGCCGCCTGCTGCTCGCGGCGCCGCGTGCGGCCTTCCTCGACGAGGCGACCAGCGCGATGGACGAGGCTCTGGAACACGCGATGTACACGCTGGTGCGCGAGCGGCTGCCGGAGCTGGTACTGGTCAGCGTCGGCCACCGCAGCACGCTCGAGCGCCATCACCCGCAAAAGCTAGAACTCACCGGCGAGGGTCGCTGGCGCTTCGCTTAAAGACGCTACAGGCCAAGCCGCGCGGCAAGCAGGGCGAGCGCCGCCTCCACCGTCTGCGCACGCACCGCCGCGCGGTCTCCGGCGAACAGGTGGCACTCGGCCGCCACCCCGTCAGGGCCGGCCACCGCGATCCACACGGTGCCGACCGGCTTGCCGGGGCTGCCGCCGCCGGGGCCGGCGATGCCGGACACCGCGACGGCCCAGTCGGCCGAGGCACGGCTACGCGCGCCCCCGGCCATCTCGAGCACCGTCTCGCGGCTGACCGCGCCAAAGGCGGCAAGCGTGTCCGCGCGCACGCCGAGCATCGCCTGTTTGGCCGCGTTGGCGTAGCTGACAAAGCCCCAGCCGAACCAGTCGGAGCTGCCCGCGACGTCGGTGAGGGCGGCGGCGATCAGCCCGCCGGTGCACGACTCGGCGAGCGCGACGGTCTCTTTGCGCGCGCGCAAGGCGTCGCCTAGCCGTACCACGTCAACTTTGTGCATGGGTTTCCCGGTAAAAGCCGATCAGCCCGTGGGTCGAGCTGTCGTGTTCGCCGACATCTACACCTTGCTCGAGTTCGGGCGCGATCGCGCGCGCGAGCTGTTTGCCGTACTCGACCCCCCACTGGTCGAAGGAATTGAGCCCCCACACCGCGCCCTGCACGAATACCTTGTGTTCGTACAGCGCGAGCAGCATGCCCAGCGTGTGCGGAGTCAGCGCCGAGAGCGCCAGCGTATTCGACGGCTGGTTGCCCGGGAAGGTCTTCTGCGGCGCGAGCATGTCGAGCGCCTCGCCGCTGACGCCCGTAAGTTCGGCCATCGCCTCGGCGACGGTCTTGCCGCGCATCAAGGCCTCGGTCTGCGCGAACGCGTTGGCGACCAGCACGCGGTGCTGCGCGTCGTCGTAGCGGCTTTGCATCGGCACGATGAAGTCGCTCGGCACCAGCCTTGTCCCCTGGTGCAAGAGCTGGAAGAAGGCGTGCTGGCTGTTGACGCCCTCCTCGCCCCAGATCACCGGGCCGGTATCAAAATCCAGACGCTCGCCGTAGCGGCCTACCCGCTTGCCGTTGGACTCCATGTCGAGCTGCTGGATATGCGCGGGCAAGCGGCGCAGGCCGTGGTCGTACGGCATGATCGCGTGGGTGTGCGCGCCGTAGAAGGTGTTGTACCAGACGCCGATCAGCGCCATCAGCACCGGCATGTTGCGCGTAAACGGCGCCTCGAAGAAGTGGGTGTCCATCGCGTGCGCGCCGGCGAGCAATTCGCGGAAGTTCGCCTCACCCACCGCCAGCATCAGCGACAGCCCGACCGCCGACCACAGCGAATAGCGGCCGCCGACCCAGTCCCAGAAACCGAACAGGTTGTCAGGCGGGATGCCGAAGGCGCCGGCGGCGCAGGTGTTGGTCGACACCGCGACAAAATGGCGCGCAAGGGCCGGCTCCGGCGCACGCGCGAGGAACCAGCGGCGCGCGGCGTGCGCGTTGAGCAGGGTCTCCGGCGTGGTGAACGACTTGGAGCAGACAATGAAGAGCGTGCTTGCGGCATCCAGGCCTTCTAGCGTGCGCGCGAGGTGCGCCGGGTCGACGTTGGAGACGTAGTGCACGCGCGGGCCGTCGTGCCAGGGCGCAAGCGCCTCACAGGCGAGCAAGGGTCCCAGGTCCGAGCCGCCGATGCCGAGGTTCACCACGTCGGTGATCTTTTGCCCTGCGTGGCCGCGCCAATCGCCCGCCCGCACGTCCCCTGAGAAGGCCGCCATCCTGGCGAGCGTCGCGTGCACCTCGGGCACCACGTCGACGCCGTCGACCAGCAGGCTCGCGTCCGCCGGCAGGCGCAGCGCGGTGTGCAGCACCGCGCGGTTTTCGCTGACGTTGATCCGCTCGCCGCCGCGCATCGCGTCCATCTGCCCCTTAAGGTCGGCGACTTCCGCGAGCTCGAACAGGAGCTCCAGCGTGCGGTCGGTGATGCGGTTCTTCGAGTAGTCGAGCAGCAGCCCGTCCAGCCGCAGCGAGAAGCGCTCGAAGCGTCCAGGGTCGGCGTCGAACAGCTCGCGCATGTGCACATGCCGGGTCGAGCGCTGGTGCTGGTGCAGCCGCGCCCACACCTGCGACGCGTTGATGTCGTTAAAACGTATGGTCGCCATCATTCATGCCAAAAAATTTGCGAAAGTCATTAAACCAATAATAAAAGGGCGCGACGCGCCCTGCCGTCCCAAATGCGCCGAAAGGTCAGCCGCGGAAGAAGTTGGCCCGGTAGTAGCGCAACTCGTCGATCGACTCGAGGATGTCGGCCAGCGCGGTGTGCGCGCCCTTCTTGACCACGCCCTTGGCAACGTCGGGTTGCCAGCGCTTGCACAACTCCTTCACCGTCGACACGTCGAGGTTGCGGTAGTGGAAGTAGGCCTCGAGCTTGGGCATCCAGCGCGCCATGAAGCGGCGGTCCTGCCCGATCGAGTTGCCGCACATCGGGCTCGTGCGCGCGGGCACATGCTCGGCCATGAAGGCGATCAGCGCCGCCTCGACGTCGGCCTCGGCCAGGGTCGACGCGCGCACGCGCGCGGTCAACCCGCTGTTGCCGTGGGTGCGGGTGTTCCATTCGTCCATCGCGTTAAGCACCGCGTCGTCCTGGTGCACCGCGTACACCTCGCTCTGCGCGAGCACGTTCAGGTCGTTGTCGGTGACCACCATCGCCACCTCGATGATGCGGTCGTTCTGCGGGTCTAGGCCGGTCATTTCCATATCCAGCCAGATGAGCTTGTTCGCGTCTTGTGCCATACTTGGTCGCCTTTTTGATGCTGCCTGTGCAATCCGCCATTTTCCGCGATCGCCGCCGCTTCGGCAAACGACCATGACCACCTCCCTGACCCTGCCGTTCATCGCCTGCGTGCTCGCGGCCCTCGCGTCCCGCCTCGTGCTCGGCGCGCGCCAGATCGCACATGTGCGCGCGCACCGCGACAAGGTACCGGCAGCGTTCGCCGGAACCATCCCGCTTGACGCCCACCGTAAGGCCGCCGACTACACCGCGGCGCGCATGCGCCTCGCGCTTCTCGGCGCCATCGTCGACACCGGCTGGCTGTTCGTGCTGACGCTGGGCGGCGGCATCGCCTTCGCCCAACGCATCGCCACCGGCTTGGCAGGGGACGGCATCGCCGGCGGCGTGCTGACCATTGCGCTGACCGGCATCGCCGGCGCGCTGCTGTCGCTGCCGCTGACGCTCGCGTCGACCTTCGGTGTCGAGGCGCGCTTCGGCTTCAACCGCGTCACCCCCGGGCTGTTTGTCGCCGACCTCGTGCGCCACGCGCTGGTGGCCGCCGTCCTTTTGCTGCCGCTCACCGCGCTGGCGCTGTGGCTGATGCAGGCGGCGGGCGAGATGTGGTGGCTGTGGGCGTGGGGGGCGTGGGCGCTGTTTTCGCTTGCCATGCTGGTGCTCTACCCCTTGCTGATCGCGCCGCTCTTCAACCATTTCACGCCGCTTGCCGACCCCGCGCTTGAAACGCGCATCGGTGCGCTGCTCACGCGCGCCGGCTTTGCCGCGCGCTCCGTGCTGGTGATGGACGGCTCGCGCCGCTCCGGCCACGGCAACGCCTACTTCACGGGTTTTGGCAAGGCGCGGCGCATCGTGTTCTTCGACACCCTGCTCTGCTCGCTCGCGCCTGACGAGATCGAGGCCGTGCTCGCGCACGAACTGGGCCACTACCGGCTCCACCATATCCGCAAGCGCGTCGCGACCACGCTGGCCGCGTCGCTCGCGCTGTTCGCGCTGTTGGGCTTGCTCGCGCGCGAGTCGCTGTTCTACCAGACGCTCGGCGTGAGCCTACCCACCGCCACCAATGCCACCGCGCTGCTGCTCTTCTCGCTGGTGCTGCCCGTGCTGCTGTACTGGCTAACCCCGCTCTCCAGTTACCTGTCTCGCCGCCACGAATACGAGGCCGACGCCTTCGCCGCGCGGGTGAGCGACGGCGCGGCGCTCTCGCGCGCGCTGGTGAAGCTCTACCGTGACAATGCGTCCACCCTGACGCCGGACCCGCTCTATTCGGCGTTCTACGACTCACACCCCGGCGCGAGCGCGAGGCTCGCCCACCTGCAAGGATGCTTGCGATGAAACTGACCGAACTCGAATGCCGTGCCGGCGCGCCCCGCCTGGGCGCGGTCGAACTGGACGACTTGCTGGACGCGCTGCCCGAATGGGCGCTCGACGGCGACGCGATCACCCGCGAGTACCGCTTCGCCGACTACTACCGCACCATCGCCTTCGTCAACGCGCTGGCGTGGATTGCCCACCAGGCCGACCACCACCCCGACCTGTCGGTGCACTACAACCGCGTCGTCGTGCGCTTCGGCACCCACGACGCCGGCGGCGTCACCCTCAACGACCTGATCTGCGCCGCCCGCTGCGACGCGCTGCTGGAACACGCTGCATGAAGACTCAAGCCCTCGTCATCCGCAGCTACGGCCGCCGCTTCGTCGTCGAAATCGACGGCACCGAATACAGCGCGACCACCCGCGGCAAGCGCGTCGACTACGCGGTCGGCGACGTCGTCGACGTCACCGTGCAGAACGCCGAACAGGTGGTGATCGAGGGCGCGCAGCCGCGCCAGACACTCCTCTACCGGCAGGACGAATGGAAAACCAAGATCATCGCCGCCAACGTCAGCCGCGTGCTGTTGGTGACGGCGGCGGTGCCGTCGCCCAGCGAAGAGCTGGTCGGCCGCTGCCTGATCGCCTGCGAGGCCGAGGGCATTAGCCCGGTCATCCTCGTCAACAAGTCCGACCTGCCCGAGACGGCCGCGTGGCTCGCCAAGCTCGAACTCTACCGCGAGCTCGGCTACCCGGTGGTGCCGGTCTCGGCGCTGGAAGGTGCCGACGCGGTGCGTCCGCTGCTGGAGGGCCACACCAGCGTGCTGGTCGGCCAGTCCGGCATGGGCAAGTCGACGCTGACCAACGCGCTGCTGCCCGAGGCGTGCGCGCGGGTCGGCGACATCTCGTCCGCGCTCGACAGCGGCCGGCACACCACCACCAACGCGACGCTCTACCACCTGGACGCGGTAAGCCAACTGATCGACTCGCCGGGCCTGCAGGCCTTCGGCCTCGCGCATATCGCGGCGACCGACTTCATCCATTACTTCCCCGAGATGCGCGCGCTGATCGGCCACTGCCGTTTCCACAACTGCACGCACCGCAACGAGCCGGGCTGCGCGGTGAAGGACGCCGCCGCCGCGGGCAAGATCGCACCGCAACGGCTCGCGCTGTTGCAAAAGCTGATCTCGGCGTCCGGCCAGGTCCCCGCCTGATTCGCCGCGTGCACCTTCGCGGTGCCGCGTGCGTGCATGCAACACCCCGCGCCGCCAATGGCCGGCCAAACCCTGCTGTCACTAGGCCTTAACATGTCTTTGGGATAGTGTGGAGGAAAACAAATCCACACAACGAAGGAGACAAGCATGGCACGCATCGCACTCGTCACCGGCGGCATGGGCGGCATCGGCTCGGCCATCTGCCGCGCGCTCGCCGACGCCGGCCACACCGTGGTCAGCACCTACAGCAAACCGGGCAAGGAAACGGCCTGGCTTGCCGACATGAAAGAACTGGGCTACGACTTCCACGCCCAGTTGTGCGACGTCACCGACTTCGACGCCTGCCGCGCGCTGGTCGCCAAGGTCACCGCCGAGATCGGTCCGATCGACATCCTGGTCAACAACGCGGGCATCACCCGCGACGCCTCCTTCCGCAAGATGGGCAAGGACGACTGGGACGCGGTGCTCGCCACCAACCTCGACTCCATGTTCAACATGACCAAGCCGGTGGTCGAGACCATGATGGAGCGCGGCTTTGGCCGCATCATCAGCATCTCGTCGATCAACGGCCAGAAAGGCCAGTTCGGCCAGGCCAACTACTGCGCGGCCAAGGCCGGCATGCATGGCTTCACCATGGCGCTGGCTCAGGAAGTCGCCCGTAAGGGCGTCACCGTCAACACCATCTCGCCCGGCTATATCGGCACCGACATGGTGATGGCCGTCCCTGAAGATGTGCGGAACAAGATCATCGCGCAGATCCCGGTCGGCCGCCTGGGCAAGCCCGAGGAAGTCGCCGGGCTCGTCAGCTACCTCGCCTCCGACGCCGCGGCCTTCATCACCGGCGCCGACTTCGCGATCAACGGCGGCCAGCACATGATGTAACAGGCTCTCTGCCGTAACGAAAAAAGCCGGGGTTCTCCCCGGCTTTTTCTTGTCTGGCTCCAGCCTTCAGAAGTAGATCCCCCGCATCAGCTGCCCCATCGCGACCTGGTTGGCCGACGGGGCGCCCTTGCCGTTGCCGCCGTCCGCGCCGCCGAAGGTGCGGAAGCTGGTGTTCATGATCACCTGCGCGACGCGCGGGGCCAGCGCGTGCATGACCTGGCCGAAGATGCCCAGCCGGGTCGCCACCCTCACCTGCTTGTGGATGATGGTGTCGCAGATGATGTCGGCGGCTTCCTCCGCCGTCAGCGTCGGCACATGGTCGTACGCCTTGGTCGGCTCGATCATCGGCGTCTTCACCAGCGGCATGTTGATCACCGAGAAATGCACGCCGCGGTCGGCGAACTCGGACGCCGCGGTGCGCGCCCACGCGTCGAGCGCGGCCTTGGAGGCAACGTAGGCGGAGAAGCGCGGCGCGTTGGTCAGCACGCCGATCGACGAGATGTTGATGATGTGGCCGCGCCGCTGTTCGGCCATGCTCGGCAACAGGCCCATGCTCACCTTCAGCGCGCCGAAGTAGTTTAGCTGCATGGTGCGCTCGAAGTCGTGGAAGCGGTCGAACGACTCCTCGATCGCGCGGCGGATCGAGCGCCCGGCGTTGTTGACCAGCACGTCCACATGGCCGAAGTCGGCGAGGATGCGCGTGGTGAGCGCCTCGGCGCAGGCAAGGTCGGCGATGTCGCCCTGGTAGGCGTGAAGTTTCAGCCCCTCGGCCTCGAATTCGGCCTGCGTCTCGGCGATCCTGGCCTCGTCGCGCGCGATGGTCAGCACGGTGGCGCCGGCCTTGGCGAGCTTGAGCGCCGTCGCCTTGCCGATGCCCGAGGTCGCGCCGGTCACCAGCACCACCCGTCCCTCGACCTGGCCGCGCAGGCTGCGGTCGACAAACAGGTCCGGATCGAGATGGCGCTCCCAGTAGTCCCACAGCCGCCACGCGTAGTCGGCGAGCCTGGGCACCTCGATGCCGGTATCCTTGAGTGCGCGTTGCGTCTCTCGGCAGTCGAAGCGGGTCGGGTAGTTGATGAAGCGGAAGATGTCGTCGGGCAGGCCGAGGTCGGCCATCACCGCGTCGCGCACCCGGCGCACCGGCGCGAGGGCCATCACCATCTGCAGCAGCGGCCGGGGGATGAAACCGAACAGCGCCGCGTTGAAGCGCAGCTCCATCTGCGGCGCGTGCGCGGCGCGCGCGAAGGTGTTGAGCAAGTCGCCCACCCGCATCGGCTCGGGGTCGACCAGATGGAAGCAGCGGCCGTCCTCGCCTTCTAGGTGCGCGATATGGTCGACCGCGGCGACGATGAAGTCGACCGGCACCACGTTGATGCGCCCGCCCTCGACGCCGAGGGTCGGCATCCACGGCGGCAGCAGGCGGCGCGTCTTCTGGATCAGCTTGAAGAAGTAATACGGCCCGTCGATCTTGTCCATCTCGCCGGTCTGCGAGTCGCCGACCACCAGCGCCGGCCGGTAGATCCGCCACGGCAGCGAACATTCGCGGCGCACGATGGCCTCGGAGTCGTGCTTGGTGCGGAAGTACGGGTGCTCGAGGTGCTCGGCCTCGTCGAACATGTCCTCGCGGAAGGTGCCCTCGTAGAGCCCGGCCGCCGCGATCGAGCTGAACAGGTGGAAGTGCCGCGCGCCGAGCGCCTCGGCAAAGCGCACCGCGTTGCGGGTGCCGTCGACGTTGGCCTTCTGTTGCGTCTGCGCATCAGCCTTCAGGTCGTACACCGCCGCCAGGTGGAAGAAGTGGTCGACCGTCCCGGCAAGCTGCCTGGAAGCCGCCTCGTCCACCCCCAGCAGCGGCCGGGTCAAGTCGCCGACCAGCGCGCGCGCGCGCGTCTCGTCCACGCCCCAGAACTCAAGCAACGCTGCCACCCGCGGCAGCTCGTGCTCGAGCACCAGGAAGGTCACTTCGCTGCCTTCGCGTTCCAACAGTTTGCGCACCAGCCTGCGCCCGATAAAGCCGCTGGCGCCCGTCACCAGATAGTGCATCGCTCCCTCCTGTCCACTATGTTATTTGTCATTGTTTGAACAGTTATGCCATGAATACGATTAGGCTGAACAGCCTAGGATTCATCCATACACTGCAATTGAGGGTTGGCTGTGGCCATACCCGCAACAATCACGGCAACCACAAGAGGAGAAGCATCATGGCCAAGAAACTCAAGGCGCTGGCAGGCTCGGTCACCGACAACCAACTGGCGGCGACCGTCCGCGAATCCGCCCAGCAAATCTGGCTGGCCGGCCTTGGCGCGTACGCCAAGGCGCAGGAAGAAGGCGGCAAGGTGTTCGACGCGCTGGTGCGCGAAGGCGAGAGTCTGCAGGCGCGCACCCGTCAGGCGGCCGACGAGAAGATCGCCGAAGTCGCCGACAAGACCGCCGGCACCTGGGGCAAGCTTGAGCAGGTGTTCGAGGAGCGCGTCGCCCGCGCGGTGGCGACGCTGGGCATGCCGACCCGCAAGGACGTCGAGAAGCTCTCCAAACGCGTCGCCGAACTGAGCGAACTGGTCGAGCTGCTCGCCGCCGAGAAGGCCGCGCAGGAAAAACCGGCGAAGGCACCGGCCAAGCCGCGCGCCGCCAGGAAGGCCGCCGCGCCGGCCGCAGAAGCGCCGGCTCCCGCACCGGCCAAGCCCGTGGCCAAGGCCAAGCCGGCCGTCAAGCCGGTTGCGGCCGAAGCGGCGCCGGCCGCCGAAGCAGGCAAGGCCGACGACACCGCGACAGCCGCCTAAGGCGACACTCCGCCACACAAGGCCCGGCCCGCGCCGGGCCTTTTTCACGGGAGACACAGCATGAGCGAGATTGCCATTGCCCTGGCCGGCGGCGGCCCGCTGGGCGCGATCTACGAGATCGGCGCGTGCGCCGCGCTCGCCGAATCGGTCGAGGGGCTGGACTTCTCCCGCGTCGACACCTTTGTCGGCGTCAGTTCGGGCGCGATCGTCTCGTCCATCCTCGCCAACGGCATCGGCCCGCATCGGCTCGCGCGCATCCTGATCAGCGACGACGCGGCCATCGCCTTCGAGCCCTCTACCCTGCTGCGCCCGGCGCTTGGCGAATACGCACGCCGCGCGGCGATGCTGCCCGGCCTGCTGGCCGACACGCTCGCCGAGCAGCTTGGCGCCCCCAGCCAACGCGGTGTGTTCGAATCGCTGGCCAGGCTGACGCGCGCGCTCCCCACCGGGCTGTTTGACGGCGCCGAAATCGACCGCATCCTGGGCGAACTCTTTTCCCGCGACGGCATGAGCAACGACTTCAGGACGCTCAAGCGCAAGCTGTTCGTCGTCGCCACCGACCTGGACGCCGGGCGCGCGGTCGCCTTCGGCAGCCCCGGCTTCGAACACGTGCCGATCTCGCGCGCGGTACAGGCAAGCTCGGCGCTGCCCGGGCTGTTCCCGCCGGTAGAGATCGACGGGCGCAGCTACGTCGACGGCGCGCTGATCAAGACGCTGCACGCGTCCGTCGCGCTGCGCGAAGGCGCGCGCCTCGTGCTGTGCGTGAACCCGCTGGTGCCTTACAACGCGCCGGTCGCCGGCGCCGACGAAGAACACCTTGAGACGCGCGGGCTGCCGGCCGTGCTCTCGCAGACGTTCCGCGCGATCATCCACTCGCGCATGCATACCGGGCTTGCCCGCTACCGCCACGAGTACCCGGACGCCGACGTGGTGCTGTTCGAGCCCGCGCGCGACAACGCGCAGGTCTTCTTCGCCAACGTGTTCAGCTACCGCGACCGCCGGCGCCTGTGCGAGCACGCGTACCAGCACACGCGCACCGACCTGTATCGCCGGCGCCACACCCTGGCGCCCCTGTTCGAGGGGCACGGGCTGAGGCTTGATCTGGCCGCGATCACCGATTCCACGCGCACCTTGCTGTTCCCGCGCCCGGACAACCTGAAGGCAACGCTCGGCCAACTGGACGGCACGCTATCCAGGCTCTCCCGCCTGCTTGACCCGGCAGGGCGCTGACGTCGTATGCTTAGTGCATTGCAAGGCGGAGCGCCGACATGGAGAAGAAACCGGCCCGACACACCCGCGAGCGCATCGCCGCCTGCGCGCTCGCGCTGTTCAACGCGCACGGCGCGGCTGCAGTCACGCCGGTCGCGATCGCGCTCGAGATCGGCATCAGCCCGGGCAACCTGCACTACCACTTCCACAACAAGGGCGAGCTTGTCGGCGAACTGCTGTCGCGCTACGAGGCCGAAATCGCCCCGCTCCTGGAAGCGGCCAGCCTGAGCGACGACGTCGAGGACTTGTGGCAGTTCGCGCACCGGCTGTTCGACACGCTCGCGCGCTACCGCTTCTTGTTCCGCGACCTGAATGCGCTGATGGCCGACTACCCGGCCATCGCGCCGCGCCTGAAGCGCCTGATCGCGCGCAAGGAGGACGCCGCGCGACGGGCGCTCGCCGGACTCTCCCAAAGCGGCCAGCTCGTCGCCGACGAGGCCGCGCGCGGGATGCTGGCGGTAAACCTCAGCCTGATCGGCACCTGCTGGCTCGCCTACGACGAGGCGCGCAGCGGCACCGCCGCCAACGCCCCCGCCCGCGGCGCCAGCCAGATGATGCTCGCCGCCGCCCCGTGGCTCACCAGCGATGCCGGTGCCCGCCTCGCCCGCCTCTCGCGGGACGCGCTCGCACGGCCAGGACAAAGAGGCTGAACGACCACTACAAGACAACAAGCACGACAAGGAGGAGACCATGAGCAGGAACTGGCACGCATTTCCCTACCCGGGCGAGCACTACCGCTACGCGGGCGAGCACCTGAAAAAAAGCTGGGCGCGCCTGCACCGCGGCGACTGCGAACCGTGGCCGGCGGAGACGGCCGTCGCCGACGCTTGGCGCGCCTACCACGCGGGCGAGTTTGCCGAGGCCGTGCGCGCCGGGCTTGCCGCCGGCGACAAGGGCGAGAACGCGGCCGACAAGGCGGCGATGATCTACGCGACCTATCTGGAAGGCGACGCGGAAGAGGCGCTGGCGATCTTCAAGGCGGTCGCCGAGCGTTGCGAAAAGCGCCAGGCACGCACCCCGAACGACGCAAATGTCTGGTACTACCACGCTTACGCGCTCGGCCGCTACGGCCAGGGCATCTCGGTCGCCAAGGCGCTCGCGCAGGGGCTGGGCGGCAAGATCCGCACCAGCCTCGAGCGCGCGCTCGAACTTGCGCCGGCACACGCCGACGCACATATCGCGCTGGGCACCTGGCACGCCGAGATCGTCGACAAGGTCGGCGCCATGGTCGGCGGGCTCACCTACGGGGCGAAGAAGGAGGAAGCCGAGCGCCACTTCAGGCGCGCGCTCGAGCTGAACCCGGATTCGGCGATCGCGCGCATGGAATTCGCCAACGCGCTGGCGATGCTCTACGGCAAGCGCAAGCTCGCCGAAGCGGAGCGGCTGTACGCCGAGGCGGCCGAGTGCGAGGCGGCCGATGCGATGGAGCGGCTGGATGTCGAGGCCGCCCGCGAAGAGCTGGCCTGAACTGCGCGGCTAGCGGCCGCTCTGGGCCACTAGCGCCGACAGCCGCCGCTCGACAGCGGCGGCGTCGGCGAGCGTATCCCACGGCTCCATCAGCACCAGGAGCAGCAACTGCTCGAAGGCACGGGTGAAGCGCCCGACGATCGCGTCCGGGTCGGGCACCAGGCGCTTGTCGGTGATCAGGCCGATCTGCACCTTGCCGTCGTACGACAGGATGGACACCCCCATGCCGATCTTGCCCGACTGCGGCACCCAGAACAGCGGCTGGCGCAACTTGGCGCCGGCCAGGTACAGCGCCTGCTGCGGGCCCGGCACGTTGGTCATCACCGCGGTTGCCTTGTTGGCCAACAGGTCGAACACCTGCGTCTGCACCAGCTTGGGCAACATGCCGAACGCGCCCAGGATGCCGAGACTCACCGGCGCCTGGTAGGAGTGCTTGAGCGCGTCCATGCGCTCGCGCACCGCGTAGAGCCGCGCAAGCGGGTTCTCGACGCCGACCGGCAACTCGAGCGCGACCAGGCCGAAACGGTTGCCCAGGCGCGCGTCGCCCGGCGCGCGCAGGTTCACCGGCACCAGCGCGCGCAGTTCTACCCCGTCGGTCGCGTCGCCCTTGGCCGCCAGATATTCGCGCAGCGCGCCGGCAGCGGCCGACAGCAGCATGTCGTTGACCGACACGCCGAGCACCTTGCCGACCGCCTTCACCTCGGGCAGCGCGATCGGCTCGGACCACGCCACGCGCTTGACGCTCCCCGGCTCGCCCTTGAAACGGGTCGGCGAGTCGTCGGGCATCGCCGCCAGACGCGCGAGTTCCGCCGTCACGTCGCAGCCGGTGCCCAGGTAGTCGAGCGCCTTCATCGGCTGCATCAAGAAGCCAAGATAGCCGCCCCACAGGCGGGCGGTCAGCCCGGCCGAGGTGACCAGCGCCTGGCCTACCGGCGCCCACACCTTGTCGAACCAGTGCGCGTCGTCCGCGTCCTCCATGGCGCTTGCAGCCGGCAGCGGCGGCGCCTCTTCGCCCTGCCCGCCTTCGGCCGTGTTGTCCATCATCGAGAGCAGCACGCCGACCAGCGCGATCCCGTCGGCGATCGCGTGGTGAATGCGCACGATCAGCGCCTGCCCGCCGAGCGAAGTGTCGACCAGGTGCATCTCCCACAAGGGGCGGTGCGGGTTGAGCGGCACGGCGGCCAGGTCGGCGACGAAAGCCTGCAGCGCGGCCTTGCCGGCGTCGCCGGGCAGCACCGCGCGGCGCAGGTGGTGATCGAGGTCGAAGTCACGGTCTTCCACCCAGCGGTAGCCGGTACCGTGTGGCCGCGCGAGTTGGCGGAAGCGGTCGTGCGCGAGCATGTGCACGCGGATGGTCTGTTTGAGGCGCCCGATGTCGAGCGCGCCGTCGAACAGCATCACGCCGACGATCTGCATCAGGTTGCAAGGCCTGTCCATGCGCAGCCAGGCGGTATCGACGTGGGAAACGGGTTCTTGTGCGCTCATGCTGGCGGCTCGCGGTGAAGGGCTTGCACCGATTATGCCACGCACATTACAGGTGAACGAATCCGTTAACCGGGCAGCAGCGCGTCCAGCCGCTCGCTGATCGCCAGCTCGAGCGAAGGGCGCAGCGGCCACAGCAGGAAGCCCAGCGTCAGGCAAAGGCAGAGCTCGGCGTCGCCCAGTTCTAGCGTGCCGTGCACGCCGCTGCCGCGAAAATGCAACAGGCGTGCCGCCTGCCAGTGGTAGCGCAGGCCGTACTCGGCCGAAAGCGACGCGGCCAGCGCCTGCGCGCGTGCGAGCGCTTCGTCGGCACCGAGCGCGTGCGCACGGACAATGCGGATCTCATTCATGACGAAAGTATATATCGCATCCGCGCGGGCCGGTGGCCTGAAGCGGCGGCCTCGGCGATAATGCCCGCTTTGCCGCAAGCCCCCTCCCCATGCAAGACACCGCCAGCGAAGACGCGCGCGCCCGCCTGGGCGAAACGCTGCAGGCCCACCTCGCCGAGGCAAACCGCCTGCGCCGGGCCGCCAAAACCGACCCCGCACTGCAAGCGGCCCGCCAGGCGCTACGCCAATGGCAGGCGGCGCGCCTCGCGCGCACCCACGCCGACCTGCTGGCCAGCACGCGTTACGGCGCGGCCGCCCGCTTCTTCCTGGACGAGCTCTACGGCGGCGGCGACCTCTCCGAGCGCGACCACGAGATCGCGCGCGTCGTCCCCAAGGTGGTCGCGATGCTGCCCGAAGGCGGGCTCAGGGTCGTCACGCTGGCGCTCGAGCTCGATGCGCTCTCCGAGCGGCTGGACGCGGCGATGGTCGACGCGCTGGGCGGAAACTGCCGCGCCGGCGCCATCGACGCGGCGGCCTGGGCGGCGGCGTACCGCGCGTGCGACAACCACCAGGCACGCGCGCGCCAGATCGAGCTGACCGAACAGGTCGGCAACGCGCTTAACGCGCTCACCCGCAAGCCGCTGATCGGCGTGACCCTGCGCATGATGCGCGCACCGGCCACGCTAGCCGGCCTCGCCTCGCTGCATGCCTTCCTCGAATCCGGCTACCAGAGCTTTGCCGCGATGAAAGGCGCCGACGAATTCGTCGCGGCCATCGTCGGGCGCGAGCGCGCCATCATGCAGGCTGTGTTCGCCGGCGACGACAGCGTGCTGCAAGCGGCCGGCTAATCGACCCTGACCGGGAAGGACAGCTCGCGCAGCGGCACCCCGCCCTCCCACGGCCGCCGGTACTCGAACACTAGCACGCCCTGCCCGCGCGTACGCGCCCTGAGCGTCCATTGCTCGAGCCCGCGCCCGCCGGCGAGGCCCGGCTTCTCCGGCAGGAACACCGGCTCGCCGTCCGCCTCCAGCAGCGCGCTGCCGCGCATCCGCCACGACCAGCCATAGCCGGTGCTCGGCTGCGCCGGCAATTCGACCAGCAACGCCTGCGACGGCGCAAGCGACACCGCGAGGCCGTTATCCGCCTCGGACAACACCACGCCGGCGCCCGGCGTCCTCTGCGCGCCGGCCTCCTGCCGCGGCGGCGCCGACGCACAGCCAGCCAAAATGCTTGCAAGCAGCAACAGACTGCCTGGCTTCCAGATATCCATATTCCCTCCTTACGCCGGCTGGGCCGCCGCGGGCCGACCCTCCCGCTCAAGCCGGCAGAGCCGCCAGTATAAGTGCCCGGCCGCGGATGGCGGGAGGCCTCAGGGCAGCCCGCTCACTTCGCCGCCGGACACGTCGATGGCAAAGGCCTGCGGCTGCCTGGGCAAGCCCGGCATCCTGAGCACGCTGCCAGCCATCGCGACGACAAAGCCGGCACCGGCGTTCGCGTAGAGCCGCTCGATCGGCAGCACGAAGCCCTCGGGCGCGCCGCGCAGCTTCGCGTCGTGGCTGAACGAGAACGGCGTCTTGGCGACGCACACCGGCAACTGCTCGCAGCCGAAGGCCTTGAGTTGCGCAAGGTCCGCGCGCGCGCGCGCCGACAGTTCCACCCCGGCGCCGCGGTACACCCGGCGGCAGAGCGCACCCAGCTTCTCCTCGAGTGGTGCGTCCAGCGGGTAGCTGTAGGCCGGCGCCGCGGGCGCACTGGACGCCGCGTCCATCACCGCCTGCGCAAGTTCCACCGCGCCCTCGCCGCCCTTGGCGTACCCTTCGCACACCGCGAAACGCGCGCCCTTTTCCTGCGCGTAACCGCGCACCAGCGCGATCTCGTCGTCCTCGTCGCCCGCGAAGCGGTTGAGCGCGACCACCACCCGCTGGCCGAACGCGAAGAGGTTGTCCAGATGGCGCCCCAAGTTGGCGAGGCCCTGACTGAGCGCGTCGGCGTTGCCGTGGCCCGCGTCGGAGAGCTCGACGCCGCCGTGCCAGCGCAAGGCTTTGAGCGAGGTCACCAGCACGCACGCGGCGGGCGCAAGCTTCGCCTGCCGGCACTTGATGTTGAAGAATTTTTCGGCGCCCAGGTCCGAGCCGAAGCCCGCCTCGGTCACCGCCCAGTCGGCGCACGCGAGCGCGGCGCGGGTCGCCGCCAGCGAGTTGCAGCCGTGCGCGATATTGGCGAACGGGCCGCCGTGCACGAAGGCGGGCGTGCCCTCCAGCGTCTGCACGAGGTTGGGTTTTTGCGCGTCGACTAGCAGCGCCATCAGCGCGCCGGTCGCGCCCAGCTCGGCGCAGGTGTACGGGCGGCCGTCGGCGCGCACGCCCAGCAGCAGGCGGTCCAGCCGCGCGCGCAGGTCGGCTTCGCCGTCGGCCAGGCACAGCGCGGCCATGATCTCGGACGCGGCGGTGATGTCGAAACCCGTCTCGGCCGGCACGCCGTTGGCCGGCCCGCCAAGGCCGCTGACCATCTGGCGCAGCGCGCGGTCGTTCACGTCGAGCACCCGCCGCCACAGCACTTGCTTCAACGACACCGCGCCGTGGTGGCGCGCGTTGTCGACCAGCGCGGCGAGCAGGTTGTTCGCGCTGGTGATCGCGTGGAAGTCTCCGGTGAAATGCAGGTTGATCGAGGTCGACGGCACCACCTGCGCGTAACCGCCGCCGGTCGCGCCGCCCTTCATGCCGAAACAGGGGCCGAGCGAGGGCTCGCGCAGTGCGAGCGCGGCACGCTGCCCGAGCCTGGCAAGACCGTCGGCGAGCGCGACCGACACCGTGGTCTTGCCGCTGCCCGCGGGCGTGCCGCTGGTCGCGGTCACCAGCACCAGGCGGCCGTGCGGCTGACGCGCTAAAGACAGGCCGACCTTGGCCTTGTCGCGGCCGTAAGGCTCGAACTCGTCGGGCGAGAGCCCGAGCGAGCCTGCCAGTGCTTCAATCGGACGCGGGCGCGCGAGGCGGGCGATTTCGGTATCGGACAGCATGCTTCACCTTGCAGGACTCAAAGCTCGGCAAGATATCAGCAAGTCCACACTTTCTTTTTTGCGCCAGATCACAACTGGTGCGTGCGCGTCGGGCGTGCGCGCAAAAAAAGGGGCGACGTCGCCGTCGCCCGAGTCCCATCCATACCAAATCAGAAGGATTTCGCCTTCCGGACTTCAATATAGTCGATGACAATTACATTTGCATTAAATTCGACAGATCCAGCACGACTTTCCCGAGGTTGTTGTTTTCTTCCAAATGGCGGTGCGCGTCGGCCACCGCTTCCAGCGCGAAAACCGCGTCCAGCGTGACCCTCGCCTCGCCACGCGCGAGCGCCGGCAGCACGCGGGCCTCGAGCGCGGCGGCGAGACGCGCCTTCACCTCCAGCGGCTGGGTGCGCAGCGTCGAGCCCATCACCCGCAAGCGCTTGACCAGCAACAGGCCGAGGTTGAGTTCGGCGTTGCGCCCGCCCATCACGCCGATCAGCACCAGGCGCCCGTCGGTATTGAGCGAGGCGAGGTTCTCGCGGAAATAGCTGGCGCCGACCGGGTCGAGGATCACGTCGACGCCGCCGGTAGCCTTGAGTTGGCCCGAGAACGCGCCGTCGCGGCGCGCGTTGAACACCGTCTGCGCGCCGAGCATCCGGCAAAACTCGAGCTTCTCGTCGCTGCTCGAACTGGCGAGCACGTCGGCCCCCAGCATGCGCGCCAACTGGATCGCCGCCGCGCCGACGCCGCTGGCGCCGGCGTGCACCAGGAAACGCTCGCCAGGTGCAAGCTGTGCGACCTCGACCAGGTTCAGCCACGCGGTCATCCACACTTCGGGCAGGCTCGCCGCCTCGGCCCAACCGAGGCTCGCAGGCTTGGCGATCGCCAGCGCCTCGTCCAGCAGCACATACTCGGCGTAACCGCCCCCTGCGACCAGGCCGAATACCGCGTCACCCTTGGCGAAACGCGACGCACCCTCGCCCGCGGCCTCGACCACGCCGGCGACTTCCAGCCCGAGCACGCTGGAGGCGCCGGGCGGCGGCGGGTAATGTCCTTCGCGCTGCACAATGTCGGCACGGTTGACCCCTGCGGCCATCACCCGCACCAGCAGTTCGCCCGGCCCGGGCTCGGGACGCGGCAGCTCGCCCAGATAAAGGGTATCGGCCCCACCGGGCCCGCCTTGCAGCACCGCACGCATCAACATCACCGCCTCCTCGCACCACAGCATTCCAAGCGGTTACAATAGCACGCGATGACCGATTCCTGCTTCCATTGCGGCCTGCCCGTCCCGTCGGGCGCCGCCCACCCGATCCGCTACCGCGAACGCACCGAACCGGCCTGCTGCGCCGGCTGCCAGGCCGTCGCGCAGACCATCATCGACGCCGGGCTCGACGACTACTACCAGCACCGCGACGGCAGCAGCCAACGCGCCGAGGCACTGCCGACCGAACTGCTCGAGCAGATCCGCCTGTACGACAACGAGACCCTGCAACAAAGCTTCGTCCGCAGCGAGGACGGCGACGTGCGCGAGGCGTCGCTGATCCTGGAGGGCATCACCTGCGCCGCCTGCGTGTGGCTGAACGAGCACCACCTGCAAAGGCTGGACGGCGTGCTGGCGGTCGACATCAACTACACCTCGCACCGCGCACGCGTGCGCTGGGACAACCGCAAGATCCGCCTGTCGCAGATCCTCGAGGCGATCGCGGCGATCGGCTACCGCGCGCACCCTTACGACGCCGCGCGCCAGGAGGCGCTGCAGCAGAAGGAGCGCAAGCGCGCGATCAACCGGCTGTGGGTCGCCGGCCTGTCGATGATGCAGGTGATGATGTACGCGGTGCCGGTGTACATGGCGCCGGACGGCGAGATCGAACCCAACTTCCTGTGGATGCTGCACTGGGCGAGCCTGATCCTGACCCTGCCGGTGATGGTCTACTCGGCGGTGCCGTTCTACCAGGCGTGCTGGCGTGACCTGAAGGCGCGCCGCGTCGGCATGGACACGCCGGTGACCCTCGGCATCCTGGTCACCTTCTTCGCCAGCCTGTACGCGCTGGTCAACCATATCGACCACGGCATCTACTTCGATTCGGTGTCGATGTTCGTCTTCCTGCTGCTGGGCGGGCGCTACCTGGAGGGCGTCGCCCGCCGCCGCGCAGGCTCGGCCGCCGAGAGCCTGGTCAAGCTGATCCCGGCCTTCGCGCACAAGGTGGCACGCTGGCCCGAGTCGCGCGCAAGCGAGGAGGCACCGGCCGCCCTGCTGGCCAGCGGCGACGTGATCCTGGTGCGCCCGGGCGAGACGGTACCCGCCGACGCCGAGGTGCTCGAAGGCAGCGGCAGCGCGAGCGAGGCGCTGCTCACCGGCGAGAGCGCGCCGGTGCCCAAGCAGACGGGCGACACGCTGATCGCCGGCAGCGTCAACATCGATAGCCCGCTCTACGCGCGCGTCACCGGCACCGGCGAGCACACCCGGCTCGCCGCCATCGTGCGCCTGCTCGACCTCGCGCTCGCCGAGAAGCCACGCATGGCGCGCGTCGCCGACCGCATCGCCGGCTATTTCGTGCTGGCGCTGCTGATCGCCGCCGCTGCCACCTTCGCGTGGTGGTTCCCGCAAGACCCGGAGCACGCGCTATGGGTGACCGTCGCCGTGCTGGTGATCTCCTGCCCGTGCGCGCTGTCGCTGGCGACCCCCGCCGCGCTGACCGCCGCCACCGGCGAGCTGGCGCTGGACGGCCTTCTGGTCACCCGCGGCCACACGCTGGAAACGCTCGCCGGCGCGACCGACGTGGTATTCGACAAGACCGGCACGCTGACCCACGGCCGCATGCGTCTGGTCGCCACCGACTGCACGGGCGAACTTGCGCCCGGACAGGCGCTCGCGCTGGCCGCCGCGCTCGAAGCGGGCAGCGAACACCCGATCGCGCGCGCGCTGACCGACGCGGCAGGCGCACCGTCGCTTGCCGCGCACCACCTCGCCAACCAGCCGGGTGCGGGCGTGACCGGCGAGATCGACGGACAACACTACCGGCTGGGCAAGGCGGCGTTCGCCGCCGCCGGCCGCGCGCTGCCGGTGCTCCCGCCCGCACCTGCGGGCGCGACCGAGATCTGGCTTGCCTCCGACAATGCCGTGCTCGCCCGCTTCGCCATCGGCGACAGCATGCGCGAGGACGCGGCAGCCGCGGTCACCGCCTTGCAGGCGCAAGGCCTCGCCGTGCACCTGTTGTCCGGCGACGGGGAAGCGGCGGTCGAGCGGCTCGCCGCCGAGCTTGGCATCCGCCGCCTCAAGGCCGGCGCCAGCCCCGAAGACAAGCTCGCCTACGTCAGCGACTTGCAGCAGGCCGGCCGCCGCGTGCTGATGGTCGGCGACGGCATCAACGACGCGCCGGTGCTCTCCCGCGCCGACGTCTCGGTCGCGATGGGCGGCGGCACTGACGTCGCCGCCGAGAGCGGCGACATGCTCCTGATCGGCAACCGCCTCGCGAGCCTGCCCGCGGCACTGGCCATGGCCAGACGCACCCGCCGGGTGATCCGCCAGAACCTCGCGTGGGCGGCGCTCTATAATCTGGTCGCGCTGCCGCTGGCGATGGCCGGTTTCGTCACCCCTTGGATCGCCAGCCTGGGCATGGCGGCCAGCTCGCTGATCGTCGTCGGCAACGCGGTCCGCCTCACCCGCAGAAAGCACTAGAATGGAAAGCCTGTACCTGCTGATTCCGCTGAGCCTCGTCCTCGCCTTCCTGATCGGCGGCCTGTTCTGGTGGGCGACCCGCTCGGGGCAGTTCGACGACCTCGAAGGGCCGGCGCACCGGATGATGATGGACGACGACAGCCCGCATCAAACCGACAAAAACAAAACCAAAAACATAAATAATTAAGCACGTGTAATACGTTGGTCTAAAAGAAGGGGAGGCGTGCGCATCGCCATCACAAGGGTCCGCCCCTTCGTGTAGAATCCGCGCACTTTTTTTCACCCCCCTGCGGACCAGCGAACCATGCACACCCTCCAAGCCCTGATCGGCATGCTGTTCCTGATCGGCGTGGCCTATGCGGCATCCACCAACCGCAAGGCCATCAACTGGCGCATCGTCGGCGCCGGCCTGCTGATCCAGAGCGCCCTGTTTGTCCTGATCACCTACGTCCCTGCCATCAACGGCGTGTTCAGCGCCGTCGGCACCGGCTTCGCCAAGCTCTTGTCGTTCGCCGGCGAAGGCGCCGGCTTCGTGTTCGGCGACCTGGCCAACCCGGCCAAGTTCGGCTTCATCTTCGCCTTCATCGTGCTGCCGGTGATCGTGTTCTTCTCGGCGCTGACCGCCCTGCTCTACCACCTGGGCATCCTGCAGCGCGTGGTCGCCGGCATGGCGTGGTTCATGAAGCGCACCATGAAGCTGTCCGGCCCGGAGAGCCTGACCGTCGCCGGCAACATCTTCCTCGGCCAGACCGAGGCGCCGCTGTTGATCCGCCCGTATATCCGCCACATGACCAAGTCGGAGCTCGCCTGCGTGATGGTCGCCGGCATGTCGACGCTGGCCGGCGGCGTGCTCGCCGCCTACGTGAGCTTCCTGGGCGGCGCGGACACCGCCGAGCAGGCCAGGTTCGCGACCATGCTGCTGACCGCGTCGTTCATGAACGCGCCGGCGGCCGTGGTATTCGCCAAGATCATGTTCCCCGAGGACGACGCCGAGCACGAATCCGGCCAGGACCGCCACGAAGCGGACGAGCCGGAGGACAGCACCTTCATCAGCGCGATTGTCGGCGGCGCGTTCGACGGCGCCAAGATGGCGACCGCGATCGCGACCATCCTGATCGCCATCGTCTCGCTGATCGCGATGATCAACTTCGTGCTGAAAGACGGCCTGGGCGACGCCATCGGCGTGAACGCACTGATCGCCAGCACCACCGGCGGCGTGTTCGACGGCCTGACCCTGCAATACCTGTTCGGCCAGGTGTTCCGCGTGTTCGCGTTCATGATGGGGGTGAGCTGGGCGGAGAGCCTGCAGGTCGGCTCGCTGATCGGCCAGAAGATCGTGCTCAACGAGTTCATCGCCTACCTCGACCTTGCCAAGCTGAAGGAAGCCGGCGCGCTTTCGCCGCAGGCCATCCTGATCTCGACCTTCGCGCTGTCGAGCTTCTCGAACTTCGGCTCGGTCGGCATCTCGGTCGCCGGCATCGGCGCGCTGGCGCCGAACAAGCAGAAGATCCTGGCGCAGATCGGCATGCGCGCGCTGTTGGCCGCCGTGATGGCGGGCTTCATGACCGCGACCATCGCCGGCCTGTGGCTGTCCGTGCTGTAAGCCTTCCCGGCTGACAACACGAGGGGGAAGCGGCTACCATGCCGCTTCCCTCTTTTTTCGACCGGACCCGCCGTGCAGGCTTCGTTCAGCTTCTTCTCCACCCGCCGCTTCCTGCCGCTCTTCTCGACGCAATTCCTCGGCGCGTTCAACGACAACCTGCTCAAGACCGCGATCGTGGTGATGATCAGCTACCAGGGCTTGTCGATGGCGGGGCTGGGGCCGGCCATGCTGGTCAACGTGTGCGCGGGCGTGTTCATCCTGCCCTACTTCCTGTTCTCGGCCAGCGCCGGCAAGCTCTCCGAAAAGATCGACAAGGCGGTACTCGCCCGCGCGATCAAGCTCGCCGAGATCCTGATCATGGTGCTCGCCGCCGCCGGTTTCTGGCACGCGTCCGCGCCCTTGCTGATTGGCGCCCTCTTTTTGATGGGCGTGCACTCGACCTTCTTCGGCCCGCTCAAGTACTCGGTGCTGCCGCAATACCTGAAGGAGCGCGAGCTGGTCGGCGGCAACGGGCTGATCGAGATGGGCACCTTCCTCGCGATCCTGCTCGGGCAGATCGGCGGCAGCGTGCTGATCCAGCACGGCCACCTGACGATCACCCTGCTGCTATCCGCCGTCGCGATCGCCGGCTACGCGGCCAGCCGCGCGATGCCGCCGGCGCCACCCGCCAGCCCCGAGATCAGGCTCTCGTTCAATATCGCCGACGACACCGCGACGCTGGTTTCCCGCGCGTGGCGGATGCGCGACGTGCGCGCAGCCATCCTCGGCATCTCGTGGTTCTGGCTGATGGGCTCGGTGTACACCACCCAGTTGCCGACCTTCACCCGCCTCAATCTCGGCGGCGACGCCGACGTCTACACGCTGATGCTCGCGCTCTTCTCGCTGGGCATCGGCCTGGGGTCCGTCGTGTGCGCCAAGCTCTCGCAGGGCCGGCTGCAACTGGGGCTGGTGCTCGTTGGCAGCGCCGGCATGAGCGTGTTCGGCCTCGACCTGGCGCTCGCCGCGTACACGCCGCACCAGGGCCCGCTGCTGACGCTTGGCGAGTACCTGATGCAGCCGGGACATGTACGCGAAATGGCCGCGCTGACCCTGCTCGGCTTCTTCGGCGGCTTCTTCACCGTGCCGCTGTATACCTGGCTGCAAACGGCGAGCCCGGACGACTTCCGCTCGCAGGCGATCGCCGTCAACAACATCGTCAACGGCCTCTATATGGTGCTCGCCGCAGCCTTGAGCGTCGCCGTGCTGGCGCTGACCGACAATATCGCGCTGCTGCTCGCCGGCGCCGCCGTGCTCAACCTGCTCGCCAGCCTGCACCTGGTCGCGTGCGCGCCGCGCATCTGGCAGGAACGGATCGCGTGGTTCACGGCGCTCAAACGCGCGCCGCGCTAGCGCCATTTGCGCCAGATCAGAACAAGAACAAAGCACTTGCTTTATTTTTACCGAACGCCGGCTACTGCCGGCGTCATGCCTGCCGCCCCGCACCTCGCGTACGACCAGAGCCGACAAAGGCCACCGGGCGGCCTCTACATTCGGTCGAAATAAAGGAAAGATCCCCATGATCTGGTTTCTCATCGCCTGTGGCCTGCTGATCGGCGGCTACTTCGTCTACGGCGCCTTCGTCGAACGCGTGTTTGGCCCCAAACCCGCGCGCGCCACCCCCGCCGCCAGCCACGCCGACGGCGTCGACTACGTCGAGATGCCGACCGCCAAGGTCTGGCTGATCCAGTTGCTCAACATCGCCGGCATCGGCCCGATCTTCGGCCCCATCCTGGGCGCGCTGTACGGCCCGGTCGCCATGCTGTGGATCGTGTTCGGCTGCATCTTCGCCGGCGCCGTGCACGACTACTTCTCGGGGATGCTCAGCGTGCGCGCCGGCGGCGCGTCGGTGCCGTCGGTGGTCGGCCAGCACCTGGGGAACGTGGTGCGCCAGTTCATGAACGCGTTCGCGCTGCTCTTGCTGATGCTGGTCGGCGTGGTGTTCGTGTTGAGCCCGGCCGGCCTGCTGGCCAACCTGACCGGCACCGAGGTCGCGATCTGGACCGCGGTGATCTTCGCCTACTACATCCTCGCCACCGTGGTGCCGGTCGACAAGATCATCGGCCGCGTCTACCCCTTCTTCGGCGCGCTGCTGCTGTTCATGTCGATCAGCCTGATCGTCGGCCTCGCGCTGTCCGACCACAGCTTCTACTCGGCCGGCCTCGACTTCGGCACCAATATGCACCCGGGCGAGCTGCCGCTGTGGCCGCTGCTCTTCATCACCATCGCCTGCGGTGCGCTGTCGGGCTTCCACGCGACGCAGTCGCCGCTGATGGCCCGCTGCATGGCCAACGAGAAGCACGGCCGCTTCGTGTTCTACGGCGCGATGATCGGCGAGGGCGTGATCGCGCTGATCTGGTGCACGCTCGGCCTGTCGTTCTACGACAGCCCGGCGGCGATGCAGGCGACCATGGCCGCCGGCGGCCCGGCCAAGGTGGTGCACGAGGTGTCGACCTCGCTGTTGGGCATGACCGGCGGCGTGCTGGCCGTGCTCGGCGTGATCGTGCTGCCGATCACCTCGGGCGACACCGCGTTCCGCTCGGCACGCCTGATCGTCGCCGAACTGATCAAGCTGCCGCAAAAGGCGATCGGCAAGCGCATGCTCATCGCGGTGCCGATGTTCGCCGTCGGCCTCGCGCTCAGCTATGTCGACTTCAACGTGATCTGGCGCTACTTCGGCTGGGCCAACCAGGCGACCGCCAGCATCATGCTGTGGACCGCCGCCGCCTACCTGATGCGCCACGGCAAGTTCCACTGGATCTGCACCGTACCGGCCCTGTTCATGAGCGCGGTGTGCATCACCTACCTTGCCAACGCGCCGATCGGCTTCGGCCTTGATTTGACCACCTCGACGGTGATCGGCGTCGCCGGCGCCATTGCGCTGGCCGTGCTGTTTTTCGTCAAGGTGCGCCGCTGCGACGCGGCGATCGCCGCCGAACAGCAGGCGTAAACGGGCAAACGGGCGGCGCTTCGCCGCCCGTCAATGACGATCGGGTAGACAGCGCCCCGTTTCCGCCTTAAATTGGCCGCCTCGACCCAGCCCGAACACGGCCGATGCAGCCCAAGCCCACCCTTCCCTACCCGCTCGCCTTCGCGCTGAGCCCCTGCGCGCAACTGATTGCCGACGCAGACGGCGTGATCGTCGCGGCCAACCAGGCCGCCTGCCGCCTGCTGGGCGCAGGGGAAGCGGCGCTGTGCGGCACGCGTTGCGCGCCCTTGCCGGCCAACGCTAACGAACGCGCGCTAGGCGGCGGCTTGCGGCTGATCGTGCTCGAGCCCGAATGCGCCGCGGCGTCCGCCGGGCTGCCGATGAGCGTGGGCAAGTCGGTACTCGAACTCATCGCGCACGGCGCGCCGCTACCCCGGGTGCTGACCGCCCTCGCGCAGGGCATCGAACGCGCGAATCCCGAGGTGCGCGCAAGCATCCTGTTGCTCGCGCGCGACAACCGCCACCTGCTGCTGGGCGCCGCCCCCAGCCTGCCCGACTTCTACAACGAGGCCGTGCACGGCCTCGCGATCGGCGACGGTGTCGGCGCCTGCGGCACCGCCGCCGCGCGCGGCGAGCGCGTCATCGTCGAGGACATCGCCAGCCACCCCTACTGGGCGCCCTATACCGCGCTTGCGCGCGCCGCCGACCTTGCCGCGTGCTGGTCGGAGCCCGTCGTCAACCCGGCAGGCAAGGTGCTCGGCACCTTCGCGCTCTACCACGCCCGCCCGGCCTCGCCAACCGAGGCCGACATCGCGGCGATCACCGAGGCCGCGCACCTTGCCTCGGTCGCCATCGAGCGCAGCCGCACCCTCGAGGCGATGCAGCTCTCCGACCTGATCCTGCGCGCCAGCAGCGAAGCGATGCTGGTGATGGACGAAGCGCGGCGCATCCAGACGGTGAACCCGGCGTTCACCACGCTGACCGGCTACCCGGAAAGCGAGGCGGTCGGGCTGGACGCGCGCGTGCTGCGCGGCCCGTCCAACCGTCCCGAGCGCATCGACATGGTCGAGGCCGAGTTGAGGGCCAAGGGCCGCTGGCAGGGCGAATTCTGGCTGGCGACACGGGAAGGCGCCGAGTTTCCGGCGCGGCTGACGCTGGACAGCGTCGCGCACGGCAGCCACACCCACACCGTCGCCATCTTCTCCGACTTCTCGCAAAAGAAGGCCGCCGAGCGGGCGATCTGGCAGCAGGCCAACCACGACAACCTGACCGGGCTACCCAACCGGCGCCACCTGCTCGACCGCCTCGCGCGCCAGATTACGGCCAGCGCAGGCCGGCTCGCGGTGCTGTTCGTCGACCTCGACCACTTCAAGAACGTCAACGACAGCCAGGGCCACGGCGCGGGCGACGCGCTGCTGGTCGAGGCGGGCCGGCGCCTGCTCTCGTGCGTGCGCGCCGGCGACATGGTCGCGCGCATCGGCGGCGACGAATTCGTCGTACTGGTGGCCGAGGCAGACAAGGTACAGGCAGGCCGGCTGGCCGAGCGCATCCTCGACGCGCTGTGCCGGCCCTTCGTGCTGAACGGCGAGGCCTGCCATATCAGCGCCAGCGTCGGCGTCGCGCTGCACGACACGTTTGCCGGTGTCGACGCCGAGACGCTGCTCGGGCAGGCGGACCTCGCGATGTACGCGGCCAAGCAGCAGGGGCGCAACAGCGCGCACTTCTACGTGGACGCCCTGCAGCAGGCGGCGCTCGAGCGCTCGCAGATGCTGCGCGAACTGCGCGACGCGCTCAGGCGCCAGGCGTTCACGCTGGTCTACCAGCCCGTCGTCGAGCTGGCCACCGGCCGCATCCGCAAGGCCGAGGCGCTGCTGCGCTGGCAGAACGACGCGGGCGAGCCGGTCAGCCCCGACCGTTTCATCCCGCTGGCCGAAGAGGCCGGGCTGATGCCCGAGATCGGCGAATGGGTGCTGCAGCAGGCGGCGAAGCAGGCCGCGCGCTGGCGCCGGCTGGACCCCGGCTTCGTGGTCAGCGTCAACGTCTCGCCGGTGCAGTTCAGGCGCGAGCGCAGCAGCGTGCCGCTCACCGAGACCATCGCATCGCTCTCAGGCATCGCCGTCGAGATCACCGAAGGCGTGCTGCTCGACGCCGACCCCGCCGTACAGACACAACTGTTGCGCCTGCGCGACGCCGGCGTCGAGGTAGCGATCGACGACTTCGGCACCGGCTACTCGTCGCTCGCCTACCTGCAGAAGTTCGACATCGACAGCCTGAAGATCGACCGCCGCTTCGTGCAGCACCTGCACCTGAGCGGCGTCGACCTCGCCCTGTGCGAGGCCGTCATCGTGATGGCGCACAAGCTGGGCTTAAGCGTGGTCGCCGAAGGGATAGAGTGCGAGGCGCAGCGCGCGCTGCTCGCGCGCGCCGGCTGCGACTACGGGCAGGGCTTCCTGTTCTCGCCGGGCGTACCCGCCGACGCGCTGACCGCCCAGCTGGTTGCCGGCCGCGCCGCCGAGACTTCGAGCGCGCCGTAGCCCAGCGCCTCGCGCCGCGAGCACACTGGGGCGAGCGCCGCCTTGTCCAGCGTCGCGAGCACCGCCTCGGGCTCGGGCTTGCCGTGCCACCAGAAGAGCCACAGCGCGTCGCGCGGCGGCCACATCCACAGCACGCGCTGGTAAACGCCCCCGCCCGCCTCCAGGGTTTCCGGCTCGCGCCCGACCTCGTGCCACTGCCCGTCCAGCGGGCCGCCGACCAACAGGATACGCATGCTGCCTCCTCGTGATTGTCCCGCCCATCCTCGCACGGCCAGCGCCACCCGCCCTTGCCCGGCGTCAAAAAAAGCGCCCGCTATCCTGCAGGGCAGGACAAACGCAAAACCGGTAGAATCAGTCACCGCCTGAACACTGGAAGCCCATGCCCCGCCCTGTCCCGTCACTCGCCATCATCCTCGCTGCCCTCGGCACCCTCGGCCCCTTCGCGATCGACACCTTCCTGCCGGCGATGCCGGCAATCGCAGGCGCCTTGTCCGTCGACGAAACGCAGACGCCGCTGATCCTCTCCGCCTATATGGCGAGCTTCGGGCTGATGATGCTGTGGCACGGCGCGATCGCCGACGCCATCGGCCGCCGCCCGGTACTGCTCGCCGGCACCTTCTGCTACGCGTTGGCCGCGCTGGGCTGCACCTTCGCAGACAGCTTCGCCGAACTGGTCGCCTTCAGGGTGCTGCAAGGGGTCAGCGGCGGGGTCGGCCTGATCGTCGGACGCGCCATCATCCGCGACTGCTACCAGGGCATCGCCGCGCAGAAGCTGATGTCGCAGGTGACCATGCTGTTCGCGCTCTCGCCGGCGATGGCGCCGGTGATCGGCGGCTGGCTGTATTCGGCCTTCGGCTGGCGCGCGGTGTTCGCCTTCATGGCGGTGGTCGGCGCCGTGCTGTTCGTGATGTGCGTGACCGCCCTGCCCGAGACGCACCCGCCCGAAAAGCGCACGCCGCTGGCCGCGCGCGCGCTCCTCGCCAACTATCGCGCCGTCGCCGGCAACCCGCGCTTTCGCCTCTATACCGTCGCAGTCAGCCTGAACTTCGTCGGCTTCTTCGTCTACGTGCCTTCCGCGCCGGCCATGCTGATCGGCCAGCTCGGGCTCGGCCCGAACGATTTTTTGTGGCTGTTCGGCCCGGCGGTGGCCGGCATGATCACGGGCGCGTGGCTGTCCGGCCGCGCCGCCGGCCGCTTTACCGCACGCCAGGCGGTCAACGCGGGCTACGTGATGATGCTGACCGCGGCGCTTACCAGCGTCGCCCACGCGCTCCTGTTCCCGCCCGCGCTGCCCGCGAGCGTGCTGCCGATCGGGCTTTACACCATGGGGATGTCGCTGGCCGCACCGTCGATCACGCTGGCCATCCTCGACTTGTTCCCCGCGCAACGCGGTACCGCCTCCTCGATGCAGGGCTTCGTGCAGACGCTGACCGGCGCCATCGTCGCCGGCGCCCTCGCCCCGCTGATCTGGCACAGCGTGACGCTGTTAGCTACTGCCTCGCTCGCCTTCTGCGCACTGGGCCTCGTCTTCGTCCGCCTCGCCCGCCGCCATGCGCCGCCGACGCCGGCGTCTTGAAGTTCCCAACAAAAACGCTGCCGATGGCAGCGTTTTTGTTGGGGGTGCTGGCGTTTGTCGGACAGCAGGATGTGGCTCGCCAACTGAAGGCTAACTGCTTTTTCGCCGAGCCGTACAGTTCCTGGCAGCGTGGCTGCAACGAGCATTTGAACGGACTGGTACGGCAATACTTCCAGAAAGGAAAGACCGATTTTACAAAAGTGACGCAGACGGAGCTGGACGAGGTCGAGCGGAAGTTGAACCATCGACCGAGAAAACGGCTTGGCTGGCATTCGCCAGCCAAGGTCTTCCGGCCTGCAGCGCGTTGCACTTACTTTTTGAATCCGCCGTTTGGAGCATCATGGAACGCTACCCAGAGAATACAAACATTACATTGGATGACTTCAATACTTGTGGTTGGCGCGAGTCATTGGAAGAAGCACGTCGAGAAGATTATTCATCGATGTGGCAACAACTGTCTTCGAGAGCCAGAAAGGCTACAGAAGGAGGTAATTTGGCAGCAGGGAAAGTGCTTTGGTTACTCGCTGATGCCTGCTCAATGATATTAAAGCCTAATAGTTTGAATGAGCCATTTGCCCCTTGCATGGTGACGGATGGAAAACGTTCGGCACTTCCAGAAGACTTTAAAAAAGAAGACATCGAGTTCTTTTCGAAAATCATACCCCTGATTGATGAGCCCAAATTGTGCGCCAGAATTTCAGATATAGTGTGGTTACTACAAAAGCCAAGAAATCCTCAGAATGCACTCTTTGCCATTGATAATTATAGAAGCATTGAAATTATCACCGAAAATTGGATTCGTGATGATCGGGAATGTTGGGATAGGGCTATACAACTATGCTTAATGCTCCGGGCTGGCGCAGGCGAAAGATTAAAAGAAATTGAATCAAAAATTCTTGAAAAACTGAAAGAATCAAAGCCAGAAGATGGATATTTGGCCAACTGGCTAGCTGATTTGCTTTCAAAGCACCACTTGGGCGCAAAAGACAAGAAGGATATAGCTGAAAAACTAGAGTTGCTTGCCACTTTCTTTGAAGAGTCTGGCGATCTTCGTAGGGCAAAGGATTATTTAGATGCTGCATCGGAATGGTATAAAAAATCCGAAGATGCTGAGCAATCAACAGTGATGATTGTTAGGAATGCAGAATGCTGGGTAAAGGAAGCAATTGCACGGCAGGCTGATATTAACCCTAGCAACATGGTTGCCGCTAGCTTTTATGAAAGTGCGATACATAAATACAGAACAATTCCAAGAGCATTACGCGATATACACAAAGTAGAGGAAAGAATCGCTGAGCTCAGGAGATTAATGAATGAAGCAGGAGAAAATTCACTTAATGAAATGGGCCAAATTACATCCGGGCCAATAGATATCACAGAACTAATTGAAAAATCGATCAAAGCGGTAAAGGGGATAGAATTAACTGAAGCACTATTACATTTTGCAAACCTCTATAGAGGTGCTCGTGCTGAAAAGATACGAAGTTTCTCTTTGGAAATGATAAGGAATCACCCCTTGCAATCGCTGTTTGCTGCTACTCATATATCATCCGACGGAAGAGTAATTGCAAAAAAACCAGCTGCGGATCTGGGTGGAGAAAATCAAGAGGCGGTTATTTGGCCGGAAATGATCAAGCACTACGGCATGGAACTAAATTTGGTAGTGCAAGGAGATATTTGGCCAGCCCTTGAAGTAATTAGGCAATAACACAGATTGAAAGAGGCCGATTTTTATTCGCTTGTAAAAAGGTCGCCTGTGGTGCCACCAGATAGAGTACGACTAGTGGCAAAAGCTCTTTTCCAAGGCTTCGATGGAGATTTCGTTAGTGCCCTGCATTTGCTTATTCCCCAGATAGAAAACTTAGTTAGATATCACCTTAAACAGCATGGGGAAAAAACATCCAATATTGATATTAACGGCATAGAGAACGAAAACGGGCTTAGCACATTGCTGGATAATTCAAAGGTTGAGGATATTTTCGGAAAAGACCTTGCGTTCGAATTAAAAGCGATATTTTGCGACCCTTTCGGGCCTAATTTACGAAATGAATTGGCTCATGGTCTTATCGGGTTTGAGGAAAGCCAAAATATATATTCAATCTATGCTTGGTGGTTTGCCTTTCGACTTGTATTCAACACATTTTGGAACGCAAGTCGCGCCAACCAACAAGCAAACGAAGGTTCATCAGAAGATAATGCCTAACAAAAGCATGCACTCGGACAGCCAAAAGCGTCGCTCCTTCGTCGCGCCGATTTTAGCTACCGGTGATGCAAGGCGTTAGGCATCTCATGAGCGAACAGCCGACTGCCACGATGGAAGACCTGCTCAAAGCTTTGGAGGAAAGCGACGATGAAAGACGAGCTGCCCGCGCTGAGCGGAATGTGTGGCTGTCACTCCACAAGCCTAGCGTGTCGGTTTTTATGGGGCGAACCGAGTCGCTGCAAGTGCTCCGCGAAGCCCGGGAAGTTTTTGTTGATGGGCATTTCGTTGCATCGTTGCTGATGGCGGTCTCTTTCATTGAGCACACGCTCGTTGAGGAGCTTCAACTCCTAGGCCATACGAAGGGCAGCCCGACACTTGGGCAAGCGATCGCGATCGCTCAAGATAAGAAGGTATTCCCCGCAGATTGGCTCGAACGAGCAAAGACGCTGAGCCTGCGCCGCAATCCCTTTGCCCATCTTAAAGAAGGCTGGCATCAGCATGCCCTTGCCACGCGCGTGCGCGACGAGCGACGGCATCCGGTTTCAATCATGGAGTCCGACGCGAAGGATGCAATCGACCTTATGTACAACTTCTTCGTTGCAACATTGCGCCCGATGCCTAACTAGTCGCTCGAGCCGACTCGCGTCGGCAGGCCGCCGCGAGTCGGCTCAGCTACAACGTCAGCTCGCCTCCCCCACCGCGACGCCCTGGCAGGCTTCCGGCGGGATGGACAGCGCTGCGACGCGTGCGCGCTAGGCGGCGAATGCGTCACTCTCGCAATGCGCGCGTCAGGCGTCCGGCGTGCCCTGCCCCTGCATGCGCGCGAGGCGGGCAGCGAGTTCGGGCTGCACCGGCGGCACAAGAGATGCCAGCAATTCGTCGGCCAAATCTGGCCGGTTGCACACCAGCACCATGTCGCAGCCGGCGGCAAACGCCGCGTCGGCGCGCGCGCCGATATTGCCGACACCGGCGGCGCCTTCCATGGTCAGGTCGTCCGAGAAGATCACCCCGTCAAAACCCAGTTCGCCGCGCAGGATGTCCTGCAGCCACACGCGCGAGAAACCGGCCGGCAGACTGTCCACCGCCGGGTAGACCACGTGCGCCGGCATCACCGCGCTCATGCCGGCCGCGGCGAGCGCGGCGAAGGGCTTGAGGTCGTCGGCCCTGAGTTCGGCCAGGCTGCGCTTGTCGACCGGGATCACGTGGTGGCTGTCGCCCTCGACAAAACCTTGACCGGGGAAATGCTTGCCGCAGCTACCCATGCCGCCGGCGGCAAGCCACCCTGCGAGGCTGACGTTGGACGTGACAGGCCGGAGGACACCAAACAGTGAAGCCGTTTGATGTTTCGCTGACGGACTAGCCATGTAAAGCCGTCACTTGTTGCCTCGAAGCCACGGTAAGCGCTCGCCTTTGACCATGCAGATCACGACCAGCAAGAGCGTGAGCGCACCGGTGTAGGCGAAGAAGCACAGAGCGCCATGGCGCGGCAGCACTGCGCCCGCACCCGCCAAGACCAAGGCGAAATAGATGACGCAGACGAGCCAACCCTGCCACGCTGTGGGCAGCCCCCACCCCCAGCCGGAACGCTTCGCGGGAAACCAGTATTTCTTTTCAGTCGATGCCACAGTGTTTCCGCAATCCGCGAATAGACGTACCAATTGTGATAGTGCATCCCGGGGCCTGATGCTTGCCCCCCTCGGGCAGAACTGCAGAACTAGCGCTGCAGCCCGCTTGAGCCTCTTGCTCTAGGCGGTCGGGTTGGGAGGCTTCTTTCGTCCACTAGCATAGGAGCACCCGAACACGTCCGCGCAGCGGACGCAACCACCGCGCGCAACCTCACCCACTTACGAACGGCGCATCGCCAGATGGATGATCGGGTATGGCCTTCCTTGGGCATCGACAGAAGAGCGACCGGTCCGTTTGAATCCCATTTTTTCGTAGAAGCCGATAGCCTGGCCATTCTGCTCATTGACATCGGTAGTCATTGCCGGGTGAATCGACAGTCCGTGCCGGACTAGCGAGGCGCCAATTCCTTCACCCCTGAAAGCCGGATCAACGAACAGCGCCTCCATATGCCCATCATCGATCAGCATGAACGCCAGAGGATAACCATGGGCATCAACGGCCAGCCAGAGCGTAGCTTTCGGCAGAAAATCGCAGACCAGTTCATCGATGGCCTGGCGATCCTCTGGAGACAGGAAGTCATGGGTGGCATCAACCGCGCGGCGCCAGATTTCAACAACACGCGCACCCTCGTCTGGACGAGAAAGTCGGATAGATATCATCTTCAAATAATTAGCCATGAATTGATTTCAATTGAAAAACGCCGACCTGAAGGTCGGCATTTTATTAAAATCTGCAGCAAGCGGAGGGCTCGAGAAGCTGCCCGCCCTCAGCTCGCCTCGCCCACCGCGACGCCCTGGCAGGCTTCCGGCGGGATGGACAGCGCGGCGACGCGCGCGCGCTTGGCGGCGAAGGCGTCAGTCTGGCAATGCGCGCGCCAGGCTTCCGGCTCGCCCTGCCCCTGCATGCGCGCGAGCCGCGCGGCCAGTTCCGGCTGCGCCGGCGGCTGCAGGGTCGCCAGCAATTCGTCGGCCAGATCCGGCCGGTTGCACACCAGCACCATGTCGCAGCCGGCGGCAAACGCCGCGTCGGCGCGCGCGCCGATATTGCCGACGCCAGCGGCGCCTTCCATGGTCAGGTCGTCCGAGAAGATCACCCCGTCAAAACCCAACTCGCCGCGCAGGATGTCCTGCAGCCACACGCGCGAGAAGCCGGCCGGCAGGCTGTCCACCGCCGGGTAGACCACGTGCGCGGGCATCACCGCGCTCATGCCGGCCGCGGCGAGCGCGGCGAAGGGCTTGAGGTCGTCGGCCCTGAGTTCGTCGAGGCTGCGCTTATCGACCGGGATCACGTGGTGGCTATCGCCCTCGACAAAACCGTGACCGGGGAAATGCTTGCCGCAGCTGCCCATGCCGCCGGCGGCAAGCCCCTGCTGCAGCGCGAGCGCAAGCTGTTCCACCACCGCCGGGTCGCGGTGGAAGCTGCGGTTGCCGATCACCGCGCACTGGCCCCAATCCAGATCGAGTACCGGCGTGAACGACAGGTCGACCCCGCAGGCGGCAAGCTCCGCGGCGAGCACTTCGCCGACGTCGCGGGCGAGCGCCAGCGCAGCGGCCGGGTCGGCGTCGAACGCGTCGCCCAGCATCTTCATCGGCGGCAAGCGGGTGAAGCCGGGCAAAAAGCGCTGCACGCGCCCGCCTTCGTGGTCGACCGCGATCAGGAGGTGCGGGCTGCGCAGCGCGCGGATTTCGGCGGTCAGCGCCATCAGCTGTTCGACCGACTCGAAGTTGCGGCGGAACAGGATCACGCCGCCGATCAGCGGGTGACACAGGCGCGCGCGCTCGGCGGCTGTCATGGTGCAGCCTGCGATATCGGCCATCACCGGGCCGCGCGGCAGCTTGAGAGAGGTATCCATCTGGGTGTCCTTGGGCGTTGCGTTCACGGCGACTCGGCGACGACGAACGCCAGCGCGTGCGTCGTCTCGTCGCTGACGGAGAGGTGCAGCCGCGCGACGCCGCGCGCGGCGACGAAGGCGGCAAGTTCTGGCGAGAGTTCGAACAGGGGCTTGCCCAGAGCGTCGTGGCCGACGGCGATGGCGGTCAGCAGCACCGGCGCGCGCACGCCGGTGCCCAGCGCCTTTGCCAGCGCCTCCTTGGCGGCGAAGCGCTTGGCAAGAAAACGCGCGGGCTCACGGCTCTGCGCGAACGCCGCGTGCTCGGACGGCGCGAGCAGGCGGCGCGCGCACGCGGCCCCCTTGCGCGCGAGCAGCGTCTCGAAGCGGTCTATGCGCGCCAAGTCGGTGCCGACGCCGGTGATCATTCGCCGCGGCGCCCTTCGAGCATCAGCGCCTTCATTTCCTTGACCGCGGCCGGGAAGCCGACGAACAGCGCGTGCGACACCAGCGCGTGGCCGATATTGAGCTCGGCGATCTCGGCGATCGCCGCCACCGGCTTCACGTTGTGGTAGGACAGGCCGTGGCCGGCGTTGACGACGAAGCCCAGGTGGTCGGCGAACACCGCCGCCTCGCGGATGCGGGCAAGCTCGATGAGTTGCTGTTGGCCGTGCGCGTCGGCGTAGGCACCGGTGTGCAATTCGATCACGCGCGCGCCGGTATCGAAGCCGGCCTCGATCTGCGCGCGGTCGGCGTCGATGAACAGCGACACGCGGATCCCCTCGCCTTGCAGCACGCTGGTGAAGCGCTTGACCTCGTCAAAGTAGCGGATCACGTCCAGCCCGCCCTCGGTGGTCAGCTCCTCGCGCTTTTCCGGCACCAGGCACACGTCCTGCGGCATCACCTTGAGTGCGTTTTCCAGCATCTCTTCGGTCAGCGCCATCTCGAGGTTCATCCGCGTCTTGATCACCTGCCGCATCGCGAACACGTCGGCGTCCTGGATGTGGCGCCTATCTTCCCTCAGGTGCAGGGTGATCAGGTCGGCGCCCGCGCTCTCGGCCACCAGCGCCGCCTCGATGGGGCTCGGGTAGCGGGTGCCGCGCGCCTGGCGCAGGGTGGCGACATGGTCGATATTCACGCCCAACTGGATCATGCTGAGTCTCCGTTCTTAGAGGGGCGGCGCGGGCAAGGGCTCCGGCGCCACCAGGGATGGGTCTGGCAGAAGCGCACGGCTCGCCAGGTGCGCGTCGCCCAGGATGTTCGCGAGCATCAGCCGGGTGACCTGGCGCGCCTCGCGCCGACTGTGCGCGTCGGCCAGCTCGCCGCCGGCAAGCGCGAGCAGGGTCGAGCCGCGCACCACCGCGTGCTCGCCGGGCACGGTGCCGCCCAGCCAGCGCTCGGGCGAGGCGTCGGCGTGCACGCGGTAGAGCGCGGCGGCGTCCAGCGGCTCGCCTGCGGCGTCGCTACAAAGCGCGGGGGCGTAGCCCTGCGCCTGCAAAAGCTTGATTTCATAGCGGCGCAGCGCCGCCGCGTGCGAGGCGCCGGGGGACGCCAGCGCCCGCACCGCCTCGTCGTACGCGGCGAACAGCGCGTCGGAAGGCTCGTCGCGCAGCACCAGCCTCACCGTCAATTCGTTGAGGTAGAAGCCGCACACCAGCGCCTGGCCTTCCAGCATGCGCACGCCGCCAACCCAGTCGGCGCCGTGCACGGTCTTCACCTCGTTCTTGCCGAACCACGACAGGCGCAGCGGCTGGAACGGCATCAACAGGCCGCGCAGCTCGGCGCGCGGGCGGCGCGCACCGCGCGCGACCAGGGCGACGCGGCCGTAGGCGGCGGTCAGCACGTCCAAGAGCAGGCTGGTCTCGCGGTAGGGCTGCGCGTGCAGGATGTACGCGCGCTGCTTGTCGACCTTGCCCGGCTGCATCAGCCGCGCGTCCACGCGTGGTCGCGCGTCACGCACGCCACCCGGGTGAACAGCGCCGTGTACCAGCGCGCGTAGCCTGCGCCCTGCGCGAGCCGGTGGCGGCCTTCAGCCTTCCACGCGGCGATCGCCGCTTCGCTTGCCCAGTACGACACGGTGATGCCGAAGCCGTCCGCGCCGCGCACGCTCTCGACACCGAGAAACCCCGGCTGGCGCGCGGCCAGCTCGACCATCTGGTCGGCGACGCGCGCGTAATCCGCGTCGACGTCGCTGCGTTGACTGGTAAAGATCACCGCCCAGTAGGGCGGCTTAGGCGTTTGCGCGAACATCGCTCAGTCGAGGCCGAATTCCTTGAGGAAGCGCACGTCGTCGGCCCAGCCCGACTTCACCTTCACCCACACCTCGAGGTAGACCTTGGTGTCGAACAGCGCCTCCATGTCGAGGCGTGCCTCGGTCGAGATCTTCTTCAGCTTCTCGCCGCCCTTGCCGATCACGATGGGCTTCTGCCCTTCCTTGTCGACCAGGATCGCCACGTGGATGCGGTACATAGTGCCGTCGAGCTCGAATGCCTCGACTTCGACGTTCATCGAGTACGGCAGCTCCTCGCCCAGGTAGCGGAACAGCTTCTCGCGCACGATCTCGGCGGCGAGGAAGCGCTGGCTCTTGTCGGTGACCATGTCTTCCGGGTAGAGCGGCACCGACTCGGGCAGCAGGGGCTCGACCTTGGCGAGCAGCTCGGTCAGGCGCTGGCCGTGCTTGGCGCTGACCACCTCGGCGTCGGCGAAGTTGAACTCGGCGCGCACGTCGTCGATGAAGTTGGCCAGTTCGACCTTGTCTTTGGCCTTGTCGACCTTGTTCACCACCAGGATCACCGGGATGTTCTTCGGCAGCAGCGCCATCACCTCGCGGTCAGCGGCGGAGAAACGCTTGGCCTCGACCACGAACAGCACGCAGTCGACGTTGGACAGCGTGTCCTTGACGCTCTTGTTCAGCGCCTCGTTCAGCGCGCCCTTGTGGAAGGTCTGGAAGCCCGGCGTGTCGACGAACACGAACTGAGCCGTATCAGCGGTATGGATGCCGGTGACGCGGTGGCGGGTGGTCTGCGCCTTCTTCGAGGTGATGCTGATCTTCTGCCCGATCAGGTGGTTCATCAGCGTCGACTTGCCGACGTTAGGGCGGCCGACGATCGCGACAAAGCCGCAGCGGAAATCGGTTTCGTTCATTTGCTGCCTTTCTTGAACAGCGACGCCAGGCGTTCGAGCGCGGCCTCGGCGGCCTGCTGCTCGGCGCCGCGACGGCTGCTGCCCTCGCCGGTGGTGTCGATGCCCAAGTCGCCCAGTTCACAGGCGACGATAAAGTGTTGTTCGTGCGCTTCGCCACTTTGCGAGACGATGCGGTAGCGCGGCAGGGGGTAGCGCCTCGCCTGCAGCGCTTCTTGCAGACGGGTCTTGGCGTCCTTGGCGTGGCGGGTCGGGTCGATCGCGGCGACGCGCGCATCGTAGAGTCGCCGCACCACCGCCTCTGCGGCCGCGAAGTCGGCGTCGAAGGAGACGGCGGCGAAGGTCGCCTCCAGCGCGTCGGCGAGGATGGACGGCCGGTTGAAGCCGCCGCTTTTCAGTTCGCCCTCGCCCAGGTACAGCTCGTCGCCCAGCTTGAGCACGACGGCGATCTCGCTGAGCGTCTGCTGGTTGACGAGGTTGGCGCGCAAGCGCGAGAGCTCGCCCTCGCTCAGCGCGGGGAAGCGGTCGTACAGCATGCGGGCGACGGTGTAGTTGAGGATGCTGTCGCCGATGAATTCCAGCCGCTCGTTGTTCGGCGTACCGAAGCTGCGGTGGGTCAGTGCCTGGCGCAGCCAGGCAGGTTCGGTAAAGCGGTGGCCGATGGCGTCGCTCAGCCGCCGGAACCGGGTATCACGTTGTTGGGTCACTGTAGGATTTGCTCGCCGGCCTTGTTGCCGGCTTTCACGTTGAAATCGAAGACGAGACTGACGTTGTAGGCCAACGGCACCTCGCGGCGCCACGCCGCCTGGATCACCGGGCTCACGCCGGCCGGCGCGACGATCAACAGGTCGTTCGCGCGTACCGACTTGATGTCGGCAACGCCGGCGCGCTGCGTGAAGTCTTTGCGCACGCCCCACTCGCCTTCGCGCGCGGGTTCCTTGGCCATGTCGTTCAGCGCGTTCTTCACCTCGAAATATTCGGCGTACACCGGTACGACCTTGAAGAAGGTCAAGAGTACGGTGCCCGCAACCAGCAGGAAGGCGAGCAAGGACATCAGGGAAAGGCCGGCTTGGCGGTGGCGCATGGTGTCTCCGGTCAGGGTTGGATAGGCGACCATTCTAAACGTCCTCGGCGCTTTGCGCATGCGGCAACAAAAAGGCAGACCCCGCCTTAGCGGGGTCTGCCGGCCGCCGGGACGGGCGCTTTAGTGGATCTTCTGGCCGATGCGCGAGAAGTCCTTGAAGTTCATCCAGATCAGGAAGGCCTTGCCGACCAAGAGGTCGTCGGCGACGAAGCCCCAGTAGCGGCTGTCCAGGCTGTTGTCGCGGTTGTCACCCAGCATGAAGTAGTGGCCGTCCGGCACCTTGCAGGTGAAGCCGTCTTCCTCGTACTTGCAGTTGTCGCGGTACGGGAAGTCGCGCACCTGCTGCGGGTCGTACACCGGCGTGTCCGGCGTGGTCACCACCTTGTAGCTGCGAGGCGCAGGAGCGCTCGGCAGCTTCTCGACGAACTGGTCGGTACGGATCATCGCGAGGCCCTGTTCAAGGTACTCGTATGTGCCGTCTTCGACGTCCGGCACCGGCTGGCCGTTGATGGTCAGGCGCTTGTTGCGGTACTCGACGGTGTCGCCGGGCAGGCCGATCACCCGCTTGATGTAGTCGACCCGCGGATTGGGCGGGAAGTTGAACACCACCACGTCGCCGCGCGCCACCTCGCCCACCGGCACCATCACCTTGTTGAGCACCGGCACGCGCAGGCCGTAATCGAACTTGTTGACCAGGATGAAGTCGCCGACCACCAGCCCCGGCCGCATCGAGCTGGACGGGATCTGGAACGGCTCGACGACGAAGGCACGCAGCAGGAACACCACCAGGATGATCGGGAAGAAGCCCTTGGCGTTGTCGATCACGTGGCCCGGCTCCTCGCCCGGCGCGCGGCGGCGCGCGAGATAAAAGCGGTCGAGCGCCCAGCCGAAACCGGTGATCAGCACGATCACCAGCATCACCGCGCTGAAGCTCATCCAGTTGGAGAGCACGCCGAAGAAGCCGGCCAACAGCAGGATGTAGCCCCACTGCACCGACGCCGGCCACTCCTTCTCGCCGGGCGCCTTGTGCTTGCCGCCGGAAGCGACCATCAGCACGCCGGCGACCATCGCCACCACGAACATCCAGAAATAGCCGGCCACTTACTTGTCCCCTACCTGCAAGATGGCGAGGAACGCGGTCTGCGGAATTTCCACGTTGCCCACCTGTTTCATGCGCTTCTTGCCCGCCTTCTGCTTTTCCAGCAGTTTGCGCTTACGGGTGATGTCGCCGCCGTAGCACTTGGCCAGCACGTTCTTCCTGAGCGCCTTGATCGTCTCGCGCGCGATGATGTGCGCGCCGATCGCCGCCTGCACCGCGATGTCGAACATCTGGCGCGGGATCAGCTCGCGCATCTTGGCGGCCACCGCGCGGCCGCGGAACTGCGCGCTCTGGCGGTGCACGATCAGGCTCAGCGCGTCGACCTTCTCGCCGTTGACGAGGATATCGAGCTTGACAAGGTCGGACGCCTGGTACTCCTTGAACTCGTAGTCGAGCGAGGCGTAGCCGCGGCTGGTCGACTTGAGCTTGTCAAAGAAGTCCATCACCACTTCGTTCATCGGCAAGTCGTAGGTGAGCATCACCTGGCGGCCGAGGTACTGCATGTTCTGCTGCACGCCGCGCTTCTGGTTGCACAGCGTCATCACCGAGCCGACGAACTCCTGCGGCAGCAGGATGTGCGCGGTGATGATGGGCTCGCGCAGCTCCTCGACCTTGGACGGGTCGGGCAGCTTGGACGGGTTTTCCACGTGGATCACCTCGCCGTCCTTCATCAGGAGCTCGTACACCACGGTCGGCGCGGTGGTGATGAGGTCCATGTCGAACTCGCGCTCGAGGCGTTCCTGCACGATCTCCAGGTGCAGAAGGCCGAGGAAGCCGCAGCGGAAGCCGAAGCCCAGCGCCTGCGACACCTCCGGCTCGAACTTGAGCGAGGCATCGTTCAGCTGCAGCTTCTCCAGCGCGTCGCGCAGGTTGTCGTAGTCGTGGCTCTCCACCGGGTAGAGGCCGGCGAACACCTGCGACTGCACTTCCTTGAAGCCCGGCAGCGCTTCGCTCGCCGGCGTCTTCACCAGCGTGATGGTGTCGCCGACCTTGGCCGACTTGATGTCCTTGATGCCGGCGATGATGAAGCCCACCTCGCCCGCCTTCAGTTCCTGGCGCTGCACCGACTTGGGCGTGAACACGCCGACCTGTTCGACCAGGTGCTCGGCGCCGGTCGCCATGAACTTTATCTTGTCCTTCGGGCGCACCACGCCGTCCTTGACGCGCACCAGCATCACCACGCCGACGTAGTTGTCGAACCACGAGTCGACAATCAGCGCCTTGAGCGGCGCGGCCTCGTCGCCGGTCGGCGGCGGGATCTTGGCGATCACGGTCTCGAGGATGTCCTCGATGCCGATGCCGCTCTTGGCCGACGCGCGCACGGCGTCGGTCGCCTCGATGCCGATGATGTCCTCGATTTCCTGCGCCACGCGCTCGGGCTCGGCCGCCGGCAGGTCGATCTTGTTGAGCACCGGCACCACCTCGACGCCGAGGTCGATCGCGGTGTAGCAGTTGGCGACGGTCTGCGCCTCGACGCCTTGCGAGGCGTCGACCACCAAGAGTGCGCCTTCGCACGCGGACAGCGAACGACTGACCTCGTAGCTGAAGTCGACGTGTCCGGGGGTGTCGATCAGGTTCAGGTTGTAGACCTGGCCGTCACGCGCCTTGTAGTGGAGCGCAGCGGTCTGCGCCTTGATGGTGATGCCGCGCTCTTTCTCGATATCCATCGAGTCGAGCACCTGGGCGCTCATTTCGCGCAGTTCGAGGCCACCGCAGAACTGGATGAAGCGGTCGGCCAGCGTCGACTTGCCGTGGTCGATGTGGGCAATGATCGAAAAATTACGGATATGTTTCATCGGCTCGCAGGCAAAAAGATGAGGGCACCCCAGGCGCCCTCGTCGTTGGATTGTTGGTGGCGGATTCTAGCGGATTTCCCCGGCCTTTGCAGCCAGCACGGCGGCCAGCCTCGCCTCGTCAAGGTACCAGTGGCAGATCGGCTCGCCGTCGATCTCCAGCGCCGGCACCAGCTCGTTGTAGCGCGCCTCGAGCACCGGGTCGTCGTCGACGTCGAGCACCGACAGCTCGAAGCCGTAGCGCGCCTGCCAAGGCAAAAGCGCGTCGCGCATCGCGTGGCACAGCGAACAGTACTCGCGAAAATACAGCGTCAGCTTCATGGCGTCCCCTTCGGCACTTCCAGCGGCACGAACAACAGGTTGCCGCGCCGCCACAGCTGCAGCGCGACCACGTCGCCGGGCTTCACCGCCGCGAGCAGGCGCTGGAACTGCGCGCGGCCGGTGAGCGCCTCGCCCGCCACGCCGACGATCACGTCGCCACGGGTAATCCCTGCGCGCGCAGCCACGGCACCCGTGCCCTGCACCACCAGCGCGTACGGCACGCCGACCTGCTTCAGTTGCGCGGTATTAAGCTCCGCCAGGGTCAGGCCGAGCTTGCCCTGGTCGATACGGCCCGTCTCTTCCGGCGCGCGGTACTCGCGCTCGGCGAGCCTGGGGTCCGCCTCTTTCAGCTCCTCGGCGCGCACGGCGACCGCCAGCGGCGCACGGTTGCGCCACAGTTGCAGCTTGACCGTGCTACCCGGGCGGATCATGCCGATCGCGCGCTGCAGGTCGGCGCCATTCGCGATCGGCTTGCCGTCGATGGCCAGCACGATATCGCCCGCGCGCACGCCGGCACGCGCGGCCGGGCCAGCCGGCTCGACCGAATTGATCAGCGCGCCCTCGGGCCTGTCCAGGCCGAACGACGCGGCCAGGTCCTTGTTCACTTCCTGCACCGACACGCCGATGCGCCCGCGCGCGACCCGGCCGGACTTCTTCAGCTGGTCGGCGACGTCCAGCGCGACGTCGATCGGGATCGCGAACGAAATGCCCATGAAGCCGCCGGAACGGCTGTAGATCTGCGAGTTGACGCCGACCACCTCGCCCTTGAGGTTGAACAGCGGCCCGCCCGAGTTACCCGGGTTGATCGCCGCGTCGGTCTGGATGAACGGCACGTAGCTCTCGTCGGGCAACTGCCGGCCCTTGGCCGAGACGATGCCCGAGGTGACGGTGTTCTCGAAGCCGAACGGCGAGCCGATCGCCAGCACCCACTCGCCGACCTCGACGTCATCCGCCTTGCCGAGCTTCGCCGCGGGCAGGCCCGCCGCGTCGATCTTCAAGAGCGCGACGTCGGTACGCGCGTCCGAGCCGACCACCCTCGCCTTGAATTCGCGCTTGTCGCCGAGCGTGACCTTGATCTCGTCGGCGCGCGCGATCACGTGCGCGTTGGTCAGGATGTAGCCGTCCGGGCTCATGATGAAGCCCGAACCCAGGCTCGCGGCCTGGTACTCGCGCGGCGGCTGCGGCGGCGCGAAGCGGCGGAAGAATTCGAAGAACGGGTCGCCTTCCATGCCCTGCGGCAGGCCAGCCTGTTCGCGCACGGTCTGCGTGGTACTGATGTTGACGACCGAACGGCCTTCGTTCTTGACGAGCCGGGTAAAGTCCGGCAAGGCGGCCGGGGCGGCGGCAACGCCGCCCGCAGGCAGCGCGCAGGCGAAGGCCAGCACGCAGGCCGCGGCTACTTTCCTGATCTGCATCTACGGGGCATCTCCATCGGGGACAAGGCGGGGTCGAAACGGCGGGTGATCGCGGGCACGTAGCGCGCGTCCCCTTTCAGGCGCGCCGCGCGGCGCCGCGCCCAGAAAAGCGCGATTGCGGCGCCCGACACCGCGCCGGCCACGGCCAAGGCTTCGCCGGCGAGATTGCCGAGCAAGGCGCCGCCGACAAGGCCGCTCAAGGGCGCGAGGTACATCAGGAGCGCGCTGCCGAGCACCCCGCCCTCGGGGACGCTGACGAACACCTTGTCGCCCGGCGTGACGCCCAGCGGGTCGAGCACCCTGAAGCGGGTCGCGCCGCCGAACAGGCGGGCGATGCTCATCGAACGGCAGCCGTTCACCGGGTCGCAATGCCCGCACGGCGAATGCGGCTGCGGCTCGACCCAGGCATGGCCGGACTCGACCGACAGCACGCGCGCTTCGGCTTCGGTCATGGTTTCTTGCTGATGCGCAGGCCGCGCGCGATGGCGGCGAGCGAGGACTCGGGCAACTCGCCGACCAGGGTCAGCTGGTAGTCGCCCTCCGGGTCGGACACCACGGACAGCGCGCCGTACCCGTGCCCGCCGGTGGTGCGTGCCTGCGCGCCGGGCTCGGCAAACACCGACAGCATCACCAGGCCGTCGCTGTAGACGAAATGCTGGACCGGCGCCGCACCCTCGTCGCCGGGCAGGCGGCGCTCGCCGGCCTGCACCAGCGAGAAGCCGGCCGGCATGCCGCGCAGCTCGAGCGCAGGCGTCGGCGCGTCGGCGGCAGCGCGCTGCGACGACGACTTGGCCGTCAGCTTGTAGAGGGGCTTGACGTCGACCTTCAGCTTGCCGACGTCGAGGTTCAGGTCGATGAAGCTGAACGACTCGACCGCCTGCCCTTGCGGGGTCAGCGTCATCGTCTTGAGCGGCAGGTGCGACTTGCCGTCGACGCACAGGCGCAGCGCGTAACGCTGGCCGGCCTCGCGCGGCTTGAGCTCCAGCCACTGGCAATCCCGCATGGCGACGCGCGACTGCCCCAGCCGGGTCAGCGTGTAGCTTTGCTGCAGCGCGTCCACGTCCTCGGGCAGCAACGCCGGGAAGAGCTTGACCGAACTTGCCTTGGCCGCCTGCAGCGCGCGTTGGTCGGGCCCTGCGCTGACGACGGTGTCGCCGCTGCGGATCACCTCGCGCGGCAGGCCGTCGAGCGAGACGCGCCGCTCGCGCACCTTGCCGCGCGCCTGCGCGCGCTCGATGCGGAAAGTCTCTGCGGCGCTACCGACCTGGTGCAAATAGCTGCCGGCCAGGGGCTGCGTGCGGGCGACCGACGCGGCCTTGCCGAGCAAGGCCCAGTCGTCGGGCGCTGAAGCATGAATGGAGCCGGCCCCCAGCAGGGAGACGGCGAAAGGCAACAACAAGCCGCGCATCAATGTGCCACCTTGGCACCGGCGGCCATGCTGACCCTGACCAGACCGCCGCCGGCGGCCTCCTGATGCGCGGCAAGGTAAGGCGCCTCGACGCCGGAAGCCGGCGCGAACACGTCCTGCGAAGCCGGCACGGCCTGCGCGACGACCACCTGCGACGCCGGATCCTGCCCGAAGCCGACCCAGCCGACTGCCGCGGCAAACGCGACCGTCGCGGCCATCGCCGCGTAGCGGCGCACCGGGCGCTGGCGCAGCGGAGCGCGCGGCGAAAGCACCGTCGGCTCGTCACGCAACTGGACGGACACTTTCTCGCGCACGTCCAGCGTCAGCTGGCCGTTGCGGCGCATCGCCTCGCCGATCAGGTGATACTCGCTCCAGCACGCCGAGAGCGACTGCTCGGCGAGCAGCGCGTCGCTTACGTCGTCGACTTCGTTCGGCGAGAGCTCGCCGTCCATCAATGCGGATATTTTTTCGTTCATCATTACCACCTTTTGTCTTTCGACGTATCCAGCAGCGGACGCAACTGCGTCGCGATCGCCTCGCGCGCCCTGAAAATGCGCGAGCGCACGGTGCCGATCGGGCACCCCATCACCTGGGCGATCTCGTCGTAGCTCAGGCCGTCCATCTCGCGCAGCGTGATCGCGGTGCGCAAATCTTCCGGCAGCGCCTCGACCGCCTGGTTGACCGTCGCGAGGATCTGCTGGTTCATCAGGTCCGCTTCGGGGGTGTGGTAGTCGGGAATCTGGCTCGACAGATCGAGCGTCTCCCCGTCCTCATCCTCGATTCCGGCGTGGACCATGGGCTTTCGACCGTTGGCGACCAGAAAGTTCTTCGCCGTATTGATCCCGATGCGGTAGAGCCATGTATAGAAAGCGCTTTCGCCCCTAAACGACGGCAGCGCACGGTAGGCCTTGACGAAGGCTTCCTGCGTGACGTCCTCGACGTCGGCACTGTCCTTGATGAAGCGGGACAGCAGCCGGCCGAGCCGTTTCTGGTACTTGGCGACCAACAAATCGAACGCGCGCTTCTCCCCGCGCTGCACGCGCTCGACCAGTTGCTGGTCAAGTTCCCGCTCACTCATGGAGGGCGCGCGCCCCCTGCCGCAAGCGAAGGCCGACGCGGCCGCCAATCAGTCTTTCAGGTGTGACTCGCATATATCCGATTAGTTCTTGCGCAAAAGTGCGCATACCTTAGCAGACCCTGCTGCAAAGCAAAACAGACGCCGCCACGTGCTGCCCGCCCGCAAGGAAGCACTGCCGCGCGGCCCATAATTCCGATTGTCATTTTCACCAAGCACTTGCTAGAATGTCAGACAAACACCCAACCTCATGTAAAGGAAAGCCTCGATGTCGCTCTTACCGGGTCAACGCTTCCGCCTCGCCGTCCAGCAGGAGAAACCCCTGCAGGTCGTCGGCGCCGTCAACGCCTATTTCGCCCGCCTTGCCGAACATAGCGGCTTCAAGGCGCTGTACCTGTCCGGAGGCGGCGTCGCCGCGTGCTCGTGCGGCATCCCCGACCTGGGTATCACCACGCTGGAAGACGTGCTGATCGACGTGCGCCGCATCACCGACGTGACCGACCTGCCGCTCCTGGTCGACATCGATACCGGCTGGGGTGGCGCGTTCAATATCGCGCGTGCCGTGCGCAACCTGGAGAAGGCCGGCGCCGCCGCCGTGCACATCGAGGACCAGGTCCAGCAAAAACGCTGCGGCCACCGCCCGAACAAGGCCATCGTCAGCAAGGAAGAGATGGTCGACCGCGTGAAGGCCGCCGTCGACGCCCGCCGCCAGGACATGGTGATCATGGCGCGTACCGACGCGCTGGCGGTCGAGGGGCTGGAAGCCGCGATCGAGCGCGCGATCGCCTGCGTCGAGGCCGGCGCCGACATGATCTTCCCCGAGGCGATCACCGACCTTGCGATGTACAAGCAGTTTGCCGAGGCCGTGAAGGTGCCGGTGCTCGCCAACATCACCGAATTCGGCTCGACCCCGCTCTACACCACCGAACAGCTGGGCGAGAACGGCGTGGGCCTGGTGCTCTACCCGCTGTCCGCCTTCCGCGCCGCCTCCCAGGCCGCACTCGGCGTCTACGAGACGCTGCGCCGCGACGGCACGCAGGCCGCTTCCGTGCCCGCCATGCAGACGCGGATGGAACTCTACGACCACCTCGGCTACCACGCGTACGAGCAGAAACTCGACGCGCTGTTCGCCGAAGGCAAGAACAAGTAAGGCGGCGCTGCCGCCCGCAAGCAACAACGAGAGCAAGGAGAACACAATGAGCGAAGTGGTCATCACCGGCAAGCCGAAGAAGTCGGTTGCCCTCTCCGGCGTCGCCGCCGGCAATACCGCGCTGTGCACGGTCGGCCGTAGCGGCAACGACCTCAACTACCGCGGCTACGACATCCTCGACATCGCCGAGCGCTGCGAATTCGAAGAAGTCGCCTACCTGCTGGTACACGGCAAGCTGCCGAACAAGGCCGAACTTGCCGGCTACAAGCAGAAGCTCAAGGCGCTGCGCGGCCTGCCCGCTTCGGTGAAGGCCGTGCTCGAGGCGCTGCCGGCGTCCGCCCACCCGATGGACGTGATGCGCACCGGCGTCTCGGCCCTCGGCTGCACCCTGCCGGAGAAGGACGACCACAACATCGCCGGCGCGCGCGACATCGCCGACCGCCTGATGGCGAGCTTCGGCTCGATGCTGCTCTACTGGTACCACTTCAGCCACAACGGCCGTCGCATCGAAGTGGAGACCGACGACGACTCGATCGGCGGCCACTTCCTGCACCTGTTGCACGGCGAGAAGCCGTCCGCACTGTGGGTGCGCGCGATGCACACCTCGCTGATCCTGTACGCCGAGCACGAATTCAACGCATCGACCTTCACCGGCCGCGTGATCGCCGGCACGGGTTCGGACATGTACTCGAGCATCACCGGCGCGATCGGCGCGCTGCGCGGCCCCAAGCACGGCGGCGCCAACGAGGTCGCCTTCGAGATCCAGAAGCGCTACGAGACGCCTGACGAGGCGGAAGCCGACATCAAGGCCCGCGTCGAGAAGAAGGAAGTGGTGATCGGCTTCGGCCACCCGGTGTACACCATCTCCGACCCGCGCAACAAGGTGATCAAGGAAGTCGCGCGCGAGCTGTCCGAGTCCGCCGGCGACACCAAGATGTACGACATCGCCGAGCGCCTGGAGAGCGTGATGTGGGACATCAAGAAGATGTTCCCCAACCTCGACTGGTTCAGCGCCGTCTCCTACCACATGATGGGCGTGCCGACCGCGATGTTCACCCCGCTGTTCGTGATCGCCCGCACCAGCGGCTGGAGCGCGCACGTGATCGAGCAGCGCATCGACGGCAAGATCATCCGCCCGAGCGCGAACTACACCGGCCCCGAAGATCAGCGCTTCGTGCCGATCGAAGCACGCTAAGCATCAGTGCCGCGTGCCGGGGAGCCGGGCCTTGCGCCCCGCTCCCCGCATGCGCTGACCCAACCGGACAACAAAGAATAGAGCCATGAACCGTCAATACCGCAAACCGCTGCCGGGCAGCGCGCTCGACTACTTCGACGCCGCCGCCGCCGTCGACGCCATCGCCCCGGGCGCCTGGGCCCGCCTGCCGTACACCTCGCGCGTGCTCGCCGAGAACCTGGTGCGCCGCTGCGAGCCGGCCGCCCTCACCGACTCGCTCAAGCAGCTGATCGAGCGCCGCCGCGACCTCGACTTCCCGTGGTTCCCGGCCCGCGTGGTCTGCCACGACATCCTCGGCCAGACCGCGCTGGTCGACCTGGCCGGCCTGCGCGACGCGATCGCCGACCAGGGTGGCGACCCCTCGCAGGTCAACCCGGTGGTGCCGACCCAGCTGATCGTCGACCACTCGCTCGCCGTCGAGTGCGGCGGTTTCGACCCGGACGCCTTCGCCAAGAACCGCGCGATCGAAGACCGCCGCAACGAAGACCGCTTCCACTTCATCGACTGGACGCGCACCGCGTTCAAGAACGTCGACGTGATCCCGGCCGGCAACGGCATCATGCACCAGATCAACCTGGAGAAGATGTCGCCGGTGATCCAGGCGCGCGACGGCGTCGCCTTCCCCGACACCTGCGTCGGCACCGACAGCCATACCCCGCACGTGGACGCGCTGGGCGTGATCGCCATCGGCGTCGGCGGCCTGGAAGCCGAGACCGTGATGCTCGGCCACCCCTCGATGATGCGCCTGCCCGACATCGTCGGCGTCAGGCTCACCGGCCGCCGCCCAAGCGGCATCACCGCGACCGACATCGTGCTTGCGCTGACCGAATTCCTGCGCAAGGAGCGCGTGGTCGGCGCCTACGTCGAGTTCTTCGGCGAGGGGGCCGACAGCCTGTCGATCGGCGACCGCGCGACCATCTCCAATATGTGCCCGGAGTACGGCGCGACCGCGGCGATGTTCTACATCGACGCGCAGACCATCGATTACCTGAAGCTGACCGGCCGCGAACCCGAGCAGGTCGCGCTGGTGGAAAACTACGCGAAGACCACCGGCCTGTGGGCCGATGCGCTCGCGACCGCCGACTACGAACGCGTGCTCGAGTTTGACCTGACGAGCGTCGTGCGCAATATGGCCGGCCCGTCCAACCCTCACCGCCGCCTGCCGACTTCCGCCCTCGCCGAGCGCGGCATCGCAAACGAGGCCAAGCTCGCCGCCGCCCGCGCCGAGGAAGCCAACGGGCAGCTGCCGGACGGCGCGGTGATCATCGCCGCCATCACCAGCTGCACCAACACCTCGAACCCGCGCAACGTGGTCGCCGCCGGCCTCTTGGCCAAGAAGGCCAATGAACTGGGCCTCGTGCGCAAGCCGTGGGTGAAGTCCTCGTTCGCGCCGGGCTCCAAGGTCGCCGAGCTTTACCTGAAGGAAGCCGGGCTGCTGGGCGAGCTGGAAAAGATGGGCTTCGGCATCGTCGCTTTCGCGTGCACCACCTGCAACGGCATGTCCGGCGCGCTCGACCCGAAGATCCAGCAGGAGATCATCGAGCGAGACCTGTACGCGACCGCGGTGCTGTCGGGCAACCGCAACTTCGACGGCCGCATCCACCCGTACGCCAAGCAGGCCTTCCTCGCCTCGCCGCCCCTGGTCGTCGCCTACGCGATCGCCGGCACCATGCGCTTCGATATCGAACAGGACGTGCTGGGCGTGGTGGACGGCCGTGAAATCCGCCTGAAGGACATCTGGCCGTCGGACGAGGAGATCGACGCCATCGTGGCCGCCAGCGTCAAGCCCGAGCAGTTCCGCAAGGTCTACATCCCGATGTTCGACCTGGGCGAAGCCGAGCAGGCGGAAAGCCCGCTGTACGCCTGGCGCCCGATGAGCACCTACATCCGCCGCCCGCCGTACTGGGAAGGCGCGCTGGCCGGCGAGCGCACCCTCAAGGGCATGCGTCCCCTGGCGCTGCTGGGTGACAACATCACCACCGACCATTTGTCGCCGTCCAACGCGATCCTCGCCAGTTCCGCCGCCGGCGAATACCTGGCGAAGATGGGCCTGCCCGAAGAGGACTTCAACTCGTACGCGACGCACCGCGGCGACCACCTGACCGCGCAGCGCGCCACCTTCGCCAACCCCAAGCTCGTCAACGAGATGGCAGTCGTGAACGGCGAGGTCAAACAGGGCTCGCTCGCCCGCGTCGAACCCGAAGGCCGGGTGATGCGCATGTGGGAAGCGATCGAGACCTATATGGGCCGCAAGCAGAACCTGATCATCGTCGCCGGCGCCGACTACGGCCAGGGCAGCTCACGAGACTGGGCGGCCAAGGGCGTGCGTCTGGCCGGCGTCGAGGCCATCGTCGCCGAGGGCTTCGAGCGCATCCACCGCACCAACCTGGTCGGCATGGGCGTACTGCCGCTGGAATTCAAGCCGGGCACCGACCGCAAGACGCTCGCGCTTGACGGCACCGAGACCTTTGACGTCAAGGGCGAAATCGTGCCGCGCGGCGAGCTGACGCTGGTGATCCACCGCAAGGACGGCCAGACGGTCGAGACCGCGGTCACCTGTCGCCTGGACACCGCCGCCGAAGTGCGCGTGTACAAGGCCGGCGGCGTGCTGCAGCGCTTCGCGCAGGACTTCCTCGCCTCGAATGCCGAGCGCGAGGCCCAGCCGGCGTAAACCCCGCAGGCAGGCGGCACGCCGCCTGCCCCGCCTCCAACTCTCAGGATCGACGCCATGAGCCATCCTCCCCAGCAACGCGTTCCCGCGACCTATATGCGCGGGGGCACCAGCAAGGGCGTGTTCTTCCGGCTGGAAGACCTGCCCCCCGCCTGCCAGAGCCCCGGCCGCGCGCGCGACGACCTCTTCATGCGCGTGATCGGCAGCCCCGACCCGTACGCCGCGCATATCGACGGCATGGGCGGCGCCACCTCCAGCACGTCCAAGTGCGTGATCCTGTCGCGCGCCAGCGTGCCGGACCACGACGTCGACTACCTGTACGGCCAGGTCTCGATCGACAAGCCCTTCGTCGACTGGTCGGGCAACTGCGGCAACCTCTCGACCGCCGCCGGCGCCTTCGCCATCCACGCCGGGCTGATCGACCCCGCGCGCGTGCCGGACAACGGCGTGTGCACGGTGCGCATCTGGCAGGCCAATATCGGCAAGACCATCATCGCGCAGGTACCGGTGAGCAACGGCCAGGTGCAGGAGACCGGCGACTTCGAGCTCGACGGCGTGACCTTCCCGGCCGCCGAGATCGTGCTCGAATTCATGAACCCGTCCGACGACGGCGACCAGGGCGGCGCGATGTTCCCGACCGGGAACCTCATCGACCAGCTGGAAGTCCCCGGCGTCGGCACCGTCCCGGCGACCATGATCAACGCCGGCATCCCGACCGTGTTCGTCAACGCCTGCGACATCGGCTACCAGGGCACCGAGCTCAGGGAAGACATCAACACCGACGCCGAAGCGCTCAAGCGCTTCGAGGCTATCCGCGTCGCCGGCGCCCTGCGCATGGGGCTGATCAAGCGCGCGGAAGACGCCGCCACCCGCCAGCACACGCCGAAGATCGCCTTCGTCGCGCCGCCGAAGGGCTACACCGCCGCCAGCGGCAAGCAGGTCGCCGCGGCTGAGGTCGACCTGCTGGTGCGTGCGCTGTCGATGGGCAAGCTGCACCACGCGATGATGGGCACCTGCGCGGTCGCCATCGGCACCGCCGCGGCGATCCCCGGCACGCTGGTCAACCTCGCCGCCGGCGGCGGCGAGAAGGCCGCCGTGCGTTTCGGCCACCCGTCGGGCACCCTGCGCGTCGGCGCCGAGGCAAAGCTGGTTGATGGAGAATGGACCGTCACCAAGGCGGTGATGAGCCGCAGCGCACGCATCCTGATGGAGGGCTGGGTGCGCGTGCCAGGCTAACCGCAGCAGTCGCCGCCCACCCCCACCGACGCCTGCCTTGTGCAGGCGTTTTTCCTGCTTTACCTGCAAGCAATATGCTGATTTAATAGCGGCGAATTTAACCCATTCTCATAACGTGGACATCCGCCATGCGCAAACTCGCCGACTGGCCGATCTGGCTGCGCCTTACCCTGGCCATCTGGTGCTGCCTGGCCATCGCCTGGGGCAGCCTGATCGCGTGGGAAGTGAAGGTCAGCCGCGAGATCGCCGTCGCCCAGGCCAAGGACCTCGCGCACAGCATGAACGAGATGACCATGGCCGGCCTCACCGGCATGATGATCACCGGCACCGTCGCCCAGCGCGACGTCTTCCTCGACCAGATCCGCGAACTGTCCGCCGTGCACGACCTGCGCGTGCTGCGCGGCGACGGCGTGAACAAGGTGTTCGGCCCGGGCAACGCCGGCGACAAGGCCAAGGCGGGCGACGGCGTCGAACGGCAGGTGCTCGAAAGCGGCAAACCGCATGTGGCGATCGAGAGCACGCCCGAGGGCGAGATGCTGCGCGTGGTCTACCCGACCCTCGCGTCAAGGAATTACTTGGGCAAGAACTGCATCAGCTGCCACCAGGTGGCCGAGGGCACGCCCTTGGGCGCCGTCAGCATGCGGGTGTCGCTCACCAAGACCTACGGCGCGGTCGACGAATTCCGCAACCAGAGCATCGCCTTCGCCCTGTTCCTGTCGCTGCCGCTGATGGGCGTCGTCTACTTCTTCATCCGCCGTTTCGTCAGCCAGCCGCTGAAGCGGATGTCGCAGGGGCTGGCCGAACTGGCCGAGGGGGACGGCGACCTCACCCGCCGCCTGCCGGTGACCCGCCGCGACGAGATCGGCGTCGCCGCCTACCGCTTCAATCGCCTGCTCGAGACGATCACCGCGCTGGTCGGCGACGTCAGCCGCACCGCCGGCGCGGTCGCCGCTTCCGCCCGCACGCTGACCTCACACGCGGGCAACCTGACCGAAGGCTCGGCGCGGCAGAAGGCGCAGTCCGCGGCGGCCTCCGGCGAAGTCGACGCGCTTGCCCGCCATATCGCGCAGATCGCCGAACAGGCAGGCCAGGTGCGCGAGGGCTCGACGCAGAGCGCCGGTCACGCCAAGGCCGGCCGCGACAGCATGCAGAAGCTGCAGGACGAGGCTCAGGCCGTCGAACGCGCGATCCGCCTGATGGCCGACGCCGAAAACGACTTCATGCAGTCGACGCACGCGATCAACGACATGACGCGCCAGGTGCGCGAAATCGCCGAGCAGACCAATCTGCTGGCGCTGAACGCCGCGATCGAGGCAGCACGCGCCGGTGAAGCCGGCCGCGGCTTCGCGGTGGTCGCCGACGAGGTGAGAAAGCTCGCCGAGAAGTCCGCCGCATCCGCCGCGCAGATCGACCGCGTCACCACCGCGCTGGGGCCGCAGTCGGCTTCGGTACGCGAGGCGCTGGAGCAGAGCATGGGCTTGCTCGAGGCGAGCCGCCACTCGAGCGGGATGGTCGCCGAGCGGCTCGCGGCGTCGAGCGAGGCGGCCAGCGAAGTGAGCCGCGAACTGGACGCGATCGTCGCCGTCACCGAGCAGCAGTCGCAAAGCAGCGCGGCGGTGTCGCGCCATATCGACGCGATCGCCGAGGGCGCCGAGGCGAACGACGCATCGATCGCGCAGGCGGTACAGTCGGTCGACGAGCTCTCGCGCCTGGCCAGGACATTGCAGGCGTCGGTCGAACGCTTCAAGGTGTAAGCCGCAGGCTGCGCTCCGCCCCGCGCAGCCCCGCCAACGCACCAGGACAGGGCACCCTCCCGCCGCATGCACCCGACTTGTGCACGCACTGCGCGGCAGGGGTGTGATCACGGCACCATCCTTGGCATGCCAATTGCATTACAAGGGCATCAGCGATCAGGACGCCCAGCATGCCCCCTACCTTGCAAAGCCACCGTATGGCACTCGCCGCTGCCGAACGCAGCTGGCTACCCGTCTTCGGCCGCACCGGCAAACTCGCGATGCGCGTCGCCTGCGCGCTCAACCGCGACCGTTACCCGGTGATCGAGGACATCTTCGAAAATTTCGCGCGCACCCGCGTGCGCATCCTGCAATCGTGGGCCAGCCAGCAGTGGCAGGCGCTCGAGGCGCTCGCCCGCCAGTTGCAGACGACGCCGGCCGCCGCCCAGGCGTCCCTGCTGCGGGACGCGCTCGCCCAACTTGGCGACGCCACCGAACTTTATGTGGCAACAATGGACGGGCGGGTGCTGATGTCGAGCGCCGCCGCGCGACAGGGGCAGGCGGTCGCCGAGCCGCGCGCCTGCCGGCAGGGGTGTACGGCGCCGCTGTTGCATGGCCCGTACATCGACCCGGTCACGCTGGCGCTTGGCGCGCGCAGCTCGGCCTTCCACGACGCGGTGACGCTGGTCTTTCACCAGCCGCTGCCCTGCGGCACCCGCTGCCTGTGCGCGCGCGTCCCCAACGACGTGCTGGGCGACCTGATCCAGCGCGAGGCCGGGCATATCTTCCACGAGTCGGGCGACAACTACCTGTTCATGGTCCGCTCGAACTTCGACCCGTCGATCCGGCCGGGCACCGCGCTGTCGCGCTCGCGTTTCGAGGACCGCACCTTCAGCGGCGGCGACAACCTGAAGGACGGCGTGCGCACCGCGTACGGCACCGTGCGCGTGTCGGCGCACACCGAGCTCGAACTGGTGTTCAACGACCCGGCCACCGGCCGGCTGCACCCGGGCGTGCGCGAGACGATACGCAAGGGCGACAACCTGTTCGTCACCTACCCCGGCTACGCCGACTACCGGCATATCCCGGTGGTCGGCAAGGGCGTCACCTTCTCGCTGCCGGGCTCGCCGGACAGCTGGGGCATGATGTGCGAGGCCGACCTCGCCGAGGTGTACCGCTACCGCTCGGTCGCCGACAAGCTCACCTTCAGCTTCGCACGCGTGCAACTGGCACTGTGCGCGGCGGTGCTCGCGACCGACCAGCTGTTCGAGCTGTCGCTGGCGGGTAAGGCGGCGACGCTCGCCGCGCTCGCGATCACCGGCACCCTCGCCTTCCGCGCCTTGCACGCGAGGCCGGTCAGCGTCCGCCTGCGCGCGGTGAGTGCGATGCTGCGCGACATCGTCGACGGCGAAGGCGACCTGCGCCGGCGCATCGACCGCCAGCAGCTGCCTGCCGACGAAACCGGCGTGATGGCACAGTGGGTGAACAGCCTGATCGACCAGCTCGACTTGATGCTCGGGCGCGTGCTCTCGCACAGCCAGCGTTTGGGTGCGCACAACCAGAACATGAGCCGGCACGGCGGCGAAGCCGGCGCCGCGGTCGGTGAGGTATGCGACAGCGCGCGGCACAGCGCGCACGCCGGCGAGCGCCAGCGCGAGATGCTCGAGGAGGCCGACCGCTACGCCGAGCATGTGCGCGAGGCGACCGCCCGCCAGTTGGCCGCCTCGCTCAGCCAGATGCAGAACGTCGGCGAGCGCACCCGCTCGATCCGGCAGACCGTCGCCGCGTCGGCGTCGACCATAGACTCGCTGGGGGACGGCACGCGGCGGATCGGCAGCGTGGTCGAACTGATCCAGGAAGTGGCCGAGCAGACCAACCTGCTGGCGCTGAACGCCGCGATCGAGGCGGCGCGCGCGGGCGAGGCCGGCCGCGGCTTCGCGGTGGTCGCCGACGAAGTCAGGAAGCTGGCCGAGCGCACGCGCAGCAACACCGAGGAAATCCGCGCGATGATCGGCCAGGTGCAGGCGCAGGCGCACGACGCGGTCGGCAGCATGCAGTCGGGCATGCAGGATCTGGAAGAAGGCCTGCAACTGGCCGAGTCGTCGAACGGGGAGAGCCAGGCACTCTACGCGCTGATCGACGGGCTGATCAGCACCATCGCCCGCCTGTCGGACGCCGCGCGCGACGGCACGCGCGAAATGGAGAAGATCGGCACGGCCAGCGCCACGCTGTCGGTAAGGCAAGCGCGGCTGTCGGCCAGCGTCGAGGTGACCGGCCAGGACATCCAGCGCCTGCTCGCCGAGACCGGCCACTTCAAGGTCAGCCACGCGCCTGCCCCCTGAGGGGCATGGCCCGAGCAGACCGCAAGGCCGTCGGCGCGACCGGCGAGAGTGCAAAGCTTGCTATAACAGGTGCATAGTCTGTCCTGGCCTGACCGCCCCCTGCCCTTCGCCATGCCTAACCGCCCTCCCCCAGACGCGCCGCCATCACCCGGCGAGCGCTACCACCACCAGAAGTCGGCGCTGCCGAGCAAGCCGTGCGCGGCATGCGGCCGGCCGATGCGCTGGCGCCGCCGCTGGGCGAACAACTGGGACGAGGTGAAGTACTGCTCGGACGCCTGCCGCTTGGCGAAGGCGCGCCGTGCCTAGGCCGCGCAACCTGGTGGCGGTGCTGGGCGACCAGCTCGACCCGGACGCGGCGGCGTTCGACGCGTTCGACCCCGCGTGCGACAGGGTATGGATGGCCGAAGTCACCGACGAGTCGGCCCCCTACCGCTCGAGCAAACAGCGCAGCACCCTGTTCCTCTCCGCCATGCGCCACTTCGCGGCCGAACTGACGGCCCGCGGGTGGCCGCTTAGCTACACCCGCCTCGACGACGAAGGCAACGCAGGCAGCCTGCACGCGCAGCTGGACGCCGACCTCACGCGCCTGGGTGCTACCCAGCTGATCGTGACGCAGCCGGGCGAGTGGCGGGTGCTTGCCATGTTGCAGAACGTCGCCGCCCAACACGGCGTGCCGCTGGAGGTGCGCGCCGACCGCCACTTCATGGTGTCGGACGCCGACTTTGCCCGCCATCTCGCGGCGCACAAGAGCTTGCGCCTGGAGACCTTTTACCGGGAACAGCGCAAGCGCTTCGGCGTGTTGATGGAAGAAGCCAACGGCGCTGCGCGGCCGGTTGGCGGGCGCTGGAACTTCGATACCGACAACCGCCACCCATTACCCCCAGACGGGCCGGGCCTGCTCACGCAACGCCAGCCAACCCCGCCCGACGCGATCACCCGCGAAGCGATGGCGCTGGTGAATACGCGTCTTGCCCACCTGCCGGGCTCGCTTGACGCGTTTGCCTGGCCGGTCACCCGCGAGGCGGCGCTCAAGGCGCTTGATGTGTTTATCGAGGCGCGGCTGCCCTCGTTCGGCCGCTACCAGGACGCGATGTGGCCGGACGACCCCTGGCTCTACCACGCGCATTTGTCCGCCGCGCTGAATTTGAAGCTGTTGAGCCCACGCGAGGTGATCGGGGCGGCGGAGCGTGCCTACCACAGTGGACGGGCGCCGCTGGCCAGCGTCGAGGGGTTTATCCGGCAGATCCTCGGCTGGCGCGAGTACGTACGCGGGGTGTACTGGAGCCAGATGCCGGCTTACGCCGACGCCAACGCACTGGAAGCTGGCGCGGCGCTACCCTCTTGGTATTGGAGCGGCGACACCGAGCTTGCCTGCCTGAAGGATGTGATCGCGCAGACGCTCAAGCACGGCTACGCCAACCATATCCAGCGCCTGATGGTGGCCGGCCTGTACGCACTGCTGCTGGGCGTCGACCCCAGGCAGATTCACGCCTGGTTTCTCGCGGTGTACGTCGACGCGGTCGAGTGGGTCGAGTTGCCTAACGTGATAGGCATGAGCCAGTACGCCGACGGCGGCCGGATGGCGAGCAAGCCCTACGCGGCCACCGGCAAGTACATCCAGCGCATGAGCCCGTATTGCGCCAGTTGCCGCTACAAGCCGGAGCAAAAAACGGGGGAACGCGCGTGTCCGTTCACCACCCTGTACTGGGACTTCCTGCTGCGCCATCAACAGCGCTTCGCCAAGCACCCGCGCATGGCGCTGCAGATCCGGCAACTGGACAGGCTACCCGACGACGAAAAGCAGCAGATCAGACGGCAAGCGCAAACCCTGCGGGACAAGGAAAACGGCGATGACACGCTGGCACCAAGGCGACCTGAGTGAGCTTTCCGGCGCGCCGGACAGTTTGGCGGCGCTGCCGTATGAGGCGAGCGTGGACGCGGCGCTGGCGCGCATCGCCACGTTTGACCCGGCGCGTTACGCGAGGACGCGCAACGCGCTTACCGGCCATGTCAGCACGCTGTCGCCCTACATCACGCACGGGCTGATCAGCCTGGTCGACGTGCTGCGGCAGGTCGACGCGCGCCACGCGCTGCCGGTGCCGCACAAGTTCGTATACGAGCTGGGCTGGCGCGCCTACTTTCGCCATGTGTGGCAGCAGCGCGGCGCGGGCATCCTGCAGGACCTTCACGCAGGGCCCCTGCCCAGCCACGCCTACCAGGTCGAAGTCCCCGCCGACGTACGCGAGGCGCGCAGCGGGCTCGCGGTGATCGACTGCGCCGTGCGCGAACTCTACACCGTCGGCACCCTGCACAACCACGCGCGCATGTGGCTGGCGAGCTACCTTGTCCACCTGCGCAAGGTGCACTGGCGCGCCGGCGCCGACTGGCTTTACTCGCACCTGCTGGACGGCGATATGGCGAGCAACCACCTGAGCTGGCAGTGGGTCGCCGGCACCGGCAGCCACAAGCCCTATCTCTTCAACGCGGAGAACGTCGCCCGCTACGCACCTGCTGCCTGGCAGTGCCCGGGCAGCGTGCTGGATACCAGCTACGCGGCACTGGAGGCGATCGCGTTTTCAGATCTGAAGTTTCCGCCCGCGCCCGGCACGCACGCCGAGGGCGTGGCCGAGCCCGCCTTGCTAACGGCACCGCCCGATTTTTGCGGCGCGAGCGCGCCCGACAGCGCCCACGTCGCCGGCTGCGACGTGTGGCTGGTCCACCCCTGGTGTCTGGGCTGCGCGCCCGCCAACCTGCCGGCGAACACCCGGGTGATCGGCGTGTACCTGGCCGACTTTCACCGCGACTGGCCGTGGACGGCGCAGCGCTGGCAGTTTGTATCAACGGCGATGAAAACCATCGCCCCCATCTGCTGGCACGGCGATGTGTCCGATATCACCGCCGCGCTCAAAACTGCCCGCAGCGTGCGCACCGTTGCCGAGCCGCACCTCGCGCCCTGGCTCGGGCATTTCGCCACGTGCGAGGCACCGGCCAGCCTGTTCCCCGCCGTACAAGGGCCTTGCGCCTCGTTCTCGCAGTGGTGGCGCGCGGCGACCGCGGGTTTCACCAACGCAAGCGAGCTCATCGCGCGGCAAGGCGGCTGACCCGACAACCCTGCTTCACAGGAGGCTAACGCATGACTTCGATCGTGATGATTACCGGCGCAAGCGGCGGCATCGGCCGCGCGCTCGCCCGTCAGCTGTCGGCCGCGGGGGCACGTGTCGTCGCCGTCGGGCGGGACGGTACAAAGCTTGAAGACGTGGACGCGGAACTCAGGGTTACCGCCGACGTGAGCACGGCGGAGGGCGCAGCGCTCGCGCTTGCCGCCTGCCAGGACGCGTTAGGCGCCTCGCCCGACGGCCTCGCGCATTGCGCGGGCAGCACCCTGATCGCGCCCCTGCACCGCACCAAACTTGAAGCCTGGCAGGCGATCTTGCGGGCGAACCTGGACAGCGCGTTTTACACATTGCAAGCCTGGCACGCGGCGCGTGGCGGGCAGGCCGGCGCCGCGGTGTTCTGCAGCTCGGTGGTGGCGCGCATCGGCGTCGCCAACCACGAAGCGATCGCGGCGGCCAAGGGCGGGGTCGAAGCGCTGGTGCGCAGCGCCGCCGCGACTTACGCCGCGCAGGGCCTGCGCGTCAACGCGGTGGCGCCGGGCATGACCGACACGCCGCTGACCGCGCCGATGTTGGGTATGCCTGCGCTGCGCGAAGCGGCCGGCCGCCAGTACCCGCTAGGCGGCCTGCAAAGCGCCGAGCAGGTCGCCGGGGTGATGGCGTGGTTGTTAAGCGAAGGGGCCAGCCGCATCACCGGCCAGGTCATCGCGGTGGACGGTGGCTTCACCACGATCCGGCCGCTGGTGAAGTAGAAGCAAGCCATTCTGCTGGAGACGCGCCGCCGATCAGCCGCGCGAGGCAGCGGCTTTAAGCCGGGCGCGCAACGCGGCGAGCGCGGCGATGGTCGCCGGCGTGGTGCGGCAGCAGCCGCCGACCAGGCGGGCGCCGGCGGCAAGCCAGCCGGTCGCGTCACCGGCAAAGTCGTCGCCGTGGCCGTGCCAGCATTGCGTCTTGGCGTCCCAGCGCTCGCCCGAATTCGGGTAGGCGAGCACGGGCTTGGCGGTCACCGCGCGCGCTGCGGTGATCAGCGCCGTGACAAAACCCGGCGCGGTGCAGTTGACGCCGACGGCGACGATCTGCGGACACGCGTCTATTTGCAAAAGCGCGTCAGTGAGCGGCGTGCCGTCGGCAAGCGTCGCGCCGTCGCGGCAGGAGAACGCGAGCCAGGCGCGCGCGTCGGGGAATTCTTCGGTGAACAACCGAGCGAGCGCGACGGCCTCTTCGGCACACGGCAGCGTCTCGCAGGCGAGCAAGTCCGGCCCCGCCGCAATGAGACAGGCGAGGCGCTCGCGGTGAAAGTCCATCAACTGTTCGACAGAGAGGCCGTAGCCGCCACGGTACTCCGAGCCGTCGGCGAGCGTCGCGCCGTAGGGGCCGACCGACGCGGCGACCAGCGGGTAGCCGCGCCCCGCACGCTTGCCCTCTACCGCCCAGAATTGGTCGCGCGCCTCGCGCGCGAGTCCGACCGAGCGCGCCATCAGCCGCGCCGCGGCGTCGTGCGCGAGCCCCGCACGCGCGAAACCCGCGAACGACGCCTGGTAGCTTGCGCCGGTGACCACGTCGGCGCCGGCGGCCAGATAATCCGCGTGTACCGCGCGGATCAGCGCCGGCGCGTCGGTGAGCACCCGCGCCGACCACAAGCCGCCAGACAGGTCGGCGCCGCGCGCCTCAAGTTCGGTCGCCAGCGCGCCATCCAACAGCACGAAGGGTTCAGACGCGAGCAGCGCTTCAAGCGGGTTCGCTCTCATCGCCGCCCTCCTTCGCATCCGGCACCCGGCTGGCGAGCACCTTGTCGATACGCAGCTCGTCCATGTCGACGATCTCGAGCCGCCAGCCCTGCCAGTGCAGCACATCTCCGGTTCTTGCGACGCGCCCCAGCAGCAGCATGAGCATGCCGGAGAGCGTGTGGTAGCGCCCCTTGTCCTCTTCCGGCGTTTCCTTGAGCGCAAGCTTGTCTTTCAGCTCGGGCACCGGGATCGAGCCGTCGAGCAGCCACGAGCCGTCTTCGCGTTGCAAGGCCCACGCGTCTTCCGCGTCGCGCGGCGTGAATTCGCCGGTCACCGCTTCCAAGAGGTCGTGCAGGGTCACGATGCCCTCGATCTCGCCGTATTCGTCGACCACGAAGGCCATCTGCGTGCCGCCGGCGCGGAACTGTTCGAGCAGCTCCATCCCGGTCAGCGTCTCGGGCACAAACAGCGCGCTCTGGGTCAGCGCCGCCCAGTCCGGCTCGCCGCCGCTCAGGGCGGCGGTCAGCACATGCTTGGCGTTGACGACGCCGGAGAGCCTGTCCAGCGCGCCGGCGCAGACCGGGTAGCGGGTGAACTCGGAGCCGCTCATGCGCGCGAGGTTCTCCTCGAACGGCAAGGTGGTGTCCAGGCTGACCACGTCGGCGCGCGGGATCATCAAGGACGAAAGCTGGCGGTCATCGAGACGGAACACGTTGCGCAGCATCTCGTGCTGATGGGTGTCGATGGTGCCGCTCTCGCTGCCCTCGTCGAGCATGGTCTGGATCTCTTCCTCGGTCACCCCGCTGGCGACCTGGTTGCGCACGCCCATCAGCCTCAAGAGCGCCTCGGTCGACAGCGACAACAGGTGGACAAACGGCCGGGTCGCCACGGCCAGCAGCTGCATCGGGCGGGCGACCAGGCGGGCGATGGACTCGGGCGCCAGCTGGCCCAGCCGCTTGGGTACCAGCTCGCCGATCACGATGGACACGTAGGTGATGACGATCACCACCCCGACGGTCGCGCCGATCGACGCGCCGTGCGCCGGCACGCCCAGCGAGACAAGCCAGAGGGCGAGCGGCTCGGCGAGCACGGCTTCGCCGAAGATACCGTTGAGGATGCCGATCGAGGTGATGCCGATCTGTACGGTGGAGAGGAAGCGGGTCGGCTCTTCGCCCAGCTTGAGCGCGGCGGCGGCGGCGTGGTCGCCTTCGTCGGCCAGGCGGGTCAGGCGGGCGCGGCGGGCGGTCACCAGCGCGATCTCGCTCATCGCGAACACGCCGTTTAAGACGATCAGGCCGATCAGGATCAGGACTTCCACGCGGTCACCTCCGGGTAGGGGCGCACGGCGCGGACAGCGGGCAGGACAGAAGACGGGGCAAAACGGGGACAAGCGGGGTAAGGGTCCATACGGCGGCGGGTCGGCCCGCGGCGATCCTTGAAAATAAACACCCGCCGATGATAGCGGGATTTTCCATGACGCGCACGATGCTTAATGCTGCGGGTCCGCGAAACGCTCGGCGATCCCGGCGAACGCCGCGCTGCAGTGCCGGAAGGCGTCGACCACGTCCGGGTCGAAGTGGCTGCCCCGCCCTTCCTCTATCATCCGGCACGCTTCTTCATGGCTGAACGGCGGCTTGTACACGCGGCGGCTGATCAGCGCGTCGTACACGTCCGCCAGCGCCATCAGCCGCGCCGACAAGGGAATCGCCTCGCCGGCAATGCCCTGCGGGTAGCCGCTGCCGTCCCACTTTTCCTGATGGCCGTAGGCGATTTCCTTCGCGTAGTCGAGGAAGGGCAAACGCATGCCGAGGCGCTGCTCGGCCTCGACGATGGCGTCGCGCCCGAGCGTGGTGTGCTGCTTCATGATTTCGAATTCGTCCGGGCTCAACTTCGCCCCCTTGAGCAGGATCGCGTCGGGGATGCCGACCTTGCCGATGTCGTGCAGCGGCGCCGACTTGAACAGGGCGTCGATCACCTGCGGCGTCAACTCGGCCGCGTAGCGCGGGGTATCCGCTAGCGCCTGCGCCAGCGCCCGCACGTAGAACTGGGTGCGGCGGATATGGCCGCCGGTCTCGTTGTCGCGCGTCTCGGCAAGGCTCGCCATCGCGTGGATGGTGACGTCCTGCACCGCCTGCACTTCGGCGGTGCGCCGCGCGACCTCGGCCTCGAGATAACCGTTCTTGTCGCGCAGGAAGTCGGCGGCCGCCTTCAGCCGCAGGTGGGTGTCGACCCGCGCGAGCACGATGGGCGGGCTGACCGGCTTGGTGATGTAGTCGACCGCGCCGAGCGACAGCCCGAAGGTCTCGTCGTCGACCTGGCTCAAGGCGGTCAGGAAGATCACCGGGATGTCGCGGGTGGCGGCGCCGGCTTTCAGGCGGCGGCACACCTCGTGGCCGTCGACGCCGGGCATCATCACGTCGAGCAGGATCAGGTCGGGCGGCGTGCCGCCCGCGCAGATCGCCAGCGCGCGCTCGCCGCTACTGGCGACCTTGACCCGGTAACGGTCGCGCAGCAAGGCGCCCATCAGCGCGAGGTTCTCCGGCGTGTCGTCGACCACCAGCACCAGCGGTTTTTGCGTGTCATCCATCGGGCGTCCCTTCCAGCGTATCGAGCAGCGCGAGCGCCGCCGGGTAGTCGTAGCGTTCGACCGCGGCGGCCAGCTGTGCCCCCGCCTCGCCCGCGGGCAGCGAGGCGCGGTGCGCCGACAGCCACGCGGGCGCCTCCGCGTCGTCGTTTTCCAGCAGGTGGCGCAGCGCGGCAAGCCCGGCCGGCAGAGGCCCGGCGCCGCCTTTATCCGCTTCTGGCGCGGGAAGCTGCGCGGCCGCCAGCGCGCCCGGCAGCGCCGCCATCGCCGCGGTGAGCGCCGAGAGCGCCACCTGGTCGGCGGCCCCGCGCGCGAGCGACGCCTCCAGCGTGCCCGCCGCCGCGGCGACCGCGACCGCGCCCAGGTTGGCGGCGCTGCCGCGCAACGCGTGCACGGCAAAACGCGCGTCGTCCAGCTGCCCCCCGGCGATCAGTGCTGCCAGCCGCGACGGCGTGTCCGCCTCGCGCGAGGCCATCTGGCCGGCCAGTTGCCGCCACAGCGCCGCGTCCCCGCCCAGGCGCGCCAGCGCGCCGGCGCGGTCGAGCATGGGCGGCGGATCGCCCTCCGCGGCGGTCGCTGCAGGGGCGCGCGCCGCGGTCGGGACGCCGCCCCTGCTTGCGCGCACGCGCTCAAGTGTCGAGAGCAGCGCCCCGGGCTCGACCGGCTTGGCGACAATGCCGTCCATCCCGGCGGCCAGACACGCCGCCTGCTCTTCGGGCATGGCGCTGGCGGTCATCGCGAACACCGGCAGGCCAAACAGCGCCGGGTCGGCACGGATCGCGCGGGTCGCTGTGAGCCCGTCCATGCCCGGCATCTGCAGGTCCATCAGCACCACGTCCGCGCGCTTGCGGGCAAGCTCTAAGAGCGCCGTGGCGCCGTCGCCGGCGATGCGCACCTCGCCGCCCGCGCGCTCGATCAAACCGCGCGCGACCTCCTGGTTGAGCGGGTTGTCCTCGACCACCAGCACGTCGAGGCCGGCAAGCCGCGCGCGGCTGTCTGCCGGTGTTTCAACGGGCGGTGACTCTCCCAGATGCGCGAGCGTGTCGAACAGCAGCGACGCCGGGACGGGCTTGCCCAGCACGCGCGCGAAGCCCGCCGCCCCCGCCTGCGCAAACGCCTCGTCGCGCGCGAAGGCGGTCACCAGGATGCGTACGGGCTGGCGCGCAAGCGGCAGCGCCGCGATGCGCCGCCCGGCCTCGACGCCGTCGAGCCCCGGCATCCGCCAGTCGAGCAGCACCGCGTCAAACGGGCGCCCCGCCGCGTCCGCGTCGCGCACCGCCGCGAGCGCCGCCTCGCCGTCGGCCACCGTCACCACCTCGACGCCGAAGCGCGACAAGGTCGCGCCCAGCGTGCGCCGCGCGCTCATGTTGTCGTCGGCGACCAGCGCCCGCATCCCGGTAAGGACAGGCGTGTCCTGTTCGGCGGCGACGCCGAGCCGCGCCGTCGCCCAGAAGGTGCTGCCCTGCCCCGGCGTGCTGTCGACGCCGGCCTCGCCGTCCATCAGCTGCGAGAGGCGGCGCACGATGGCGAGCCCAAGCCCGGTGCCGCCGTAACGGCGGGTGGTCGACGCGTCGGCCTGCTCGAAGGGCTGGAACAGCCGCCTTTGCGTCGCCGCGTCGATGCCGACGCCGGTATCGCGCACGTAAAAGCGCAGCATCACGCCGTCTCCTTCGGCCGCGACACGCTCGACGCCGAGCACGATCTCGCCCTCCTCGGTGAACTTGACCGCGTTGCCCGCGTAGTTGACCAGCACCTGCCCGAGCCGCAACGGGTCGCCGACCAGCCGCGCCGGCACGTCCTCGCCCACCTCGACGACCAGCTCCAGGCCCTTGTCCGACGCGCGCTCGGCGACCAGGCTGGCCACGTTGTCGAGTACGTCTGCCAGCGAGAACACCGTGGACTCGAGCGCGAGCCGGCCGGACTCGACCCGCGAGAAGTCGAGGATGTCGTTGATGATGGACAACAGGTAGCGGCCGGAGCGCTCGACCTTCTGCAGGTAGTCGCGGGTGCGCGGCTCGGCGCAGCCATCGAGCGCCAGATGCGCCATGCCGAGCACGGCGTTGAGCGGGGTGCGGATCTCATGGCTCATGTTGGCGAGGAAGTCCGCCTTGGCTCGCGCGGCCGAGCGCGCGGCCTCGCGCGCCGACACCAGCTCGTCGACGTCGACGTTGATGCCGATCACCCGCCGCGCGCGGCCGTCCTCGCCGCGCAGGATGCGCGCGTTGACATGCACCCAGCGCGTCTGCCCGTCGGCGCGCACGATGCGCCAGTCGTCCTCGAAGCTTTCACACGCGCCAGCGAACGCCGCGCGCAGGCGGCGGGTGGCCGCGCCGCGGTCGTCCGGGTGCAGCAACGACTGCCACGCCTCGAGCGTGCCGGCAAAGCCGCCCGCCGGCAGCCCGAACACCTGCTCGAGTTCGGGCGTCCAGTAGTTGTGGCCGCTCAAGAGGTCGAGGTCGAACACGCCGGCGCGGCCGGCCTGCTGCGCGAGCGACAGCCGCTCGCCCGCCTCGCGCAGGCGGGTCTCCATCGCCTTGCGCTCGCTGATGTCGACGAAGCTGCCGACCAGGCCCGCCGCGCTGCCGTCGGCGTGGCAAAAGCCGGCGACCCAGTACAGGGTGTCGTGGTCGGCGCCGTCGGCAAAGCGGATCAGGCGTTCGCGCGAGAGGCGCGAGCAGCCGGCGATCACCGCCGCGTCTTCCGCCTGGTAGCGTTCGCGCTCGGCCTCGGGCAGCGCCGCAAGCTCGAGCACGGTCTTGCCCAGCATGTCCTGCCGGCGCACGCCGAGCGCCGCCTCATACGCGCGGTTGACGCCGAGAAAGCGGTTGTCCGGCCCCTTGTAGAAGAGCGGATAGGGGATGGTGTCGATCAGCGCGTGCTGGAAGGCCAACTGGTCGGCCAGCGCCACCTGGTGCTGCCTGAGCGCCTCGGCCTGCTCGCCCAGTTGCTGCGCCTGCTTGCGGGTCGATTCGAGCAGGTAGCGCGCCTTGTGCGCGCGCTCGAGGATCTCGACCGCCATCGCCAGTTGCGGCAGCAAGCCCTCGACCAGCTTGAGCGCGGCCGGCGACGGCGCGCCGGCAAAGCCAAGCTCGAGCACGCCGACCAGCCGCTCGCCCAGCAGCACCGGCCACACCCGCACGCACAGCGCCAGCGCGTAGCCCAGCTCGTTGCCTTGCGCGCCCTCGACCGTACGCGGCTGGCGGTCTGCCGCGCACTGCCCGGCGAGGCGCTCGCCGTAAGCGAGCGCGGCCGGTGACGACCCTTCCAGCGCGTAGCCCGCCAACAAGGACAACTGGTTGCGCGAGGGTCGGTCGAGATAGAGCGCGCCGCGTACGGCAGCGGTGGACGGCGCCAGCGCCGAGAGCGTGGTCCTGCCAAGCTCGGACAGGGACGACGCGCGCTGCATCACCGAGGACAGGTTGGAGAGTGCGCCGAGGACCCAGCGCTCGGCGCTCGAGCTGCGGCACTGTTCGCGCAAGCGTTCAAGTTCGGCGGAAAGTTCGCCGTATTCGCGCGCGAGCCACGGCGGCCCGCGCCAGTCGAAGTCGCCGTCGGCCAATGCGGCAAGCTCCTGTCCGAGCGCCGCGCGCGGCGCGCGCAAGGCCCGCGCCAGCGACCACAAGGACCAGACGGCCAGCAGCGCGAACAGCGTAAACGCGCCGCCCAGCAGCCACGCGCGCTCGCGCGCCGCCTGCGCCCGGCCGGACTCGGCGCCTGCCTTGAGTTGCGCGGCGTCGACAGACAGGCGGTCGAGCGCGCGCGCGAGCGTCAGCGCGGCGCGCGCCGACTCGTCCTCGCCCAGCATGCGCCAGGCGCCGTCGCGCGTCGCCGCCGACAGCGCGATCACCGGCGAGCGGCTGGCCCAGTAGTTGCGCAGGGCCTCTTCGGCGTCGGCCGCCTGCAGCGGGAAGGGGCCGGCGGACAGCGCGCGCAGCGCGGCGCTCGCGTCGGCGTCGCTGCGGGTCAGCTGGGCGACCAGGGTCTGCCGGCTGGCCGGCTCCGCCGACATCACGAGTTCGCGCAGGGTGAGCCCGCCCTCGGCGACCGCCTCGCGCGCCTCGCCGATCAGGCGCTGTGCGTCGCTGGCGCGCGCCATCGCCTCGAAGCGCGCATCGTCCCGCCCGTTCAGCACCGACACCAGAAGCAGCAAGGCGGCCAGGGCCAATAGCAGCAAGGCGCCGTGCAGCAAGGTGCGTTGGGGCAGCGTCAGGTGGGGCGTATTCGCGCGCGCGTTCATCGGGCGGCCAGTCCTCGGTCGTCTATCCCTTATGTATAGGCGAGCGCCGCCTTGATGACGTCATCGTTAAACGACAGCCACGGAGAATGCCATGCCCAGCCCCGACCCTTCGCTGAGCGCCCTGCTTTGCCGCATCCGCGCGTGCCGGCTGTGCGCGGCGCACCTGCCGCTGCCGCCGCGCCCCATCGTGCAGGCCGGCGCGCACGCGCGCATCCTGATCGCCGGGCAGGCGCCGGGACTCAAGGTGCAGCAAAGCGGCGTCCCCTTCGACGACGCGTCGGGCGAACGCCTGCGTGGGTGGCTCGGCCTCGACCGCGACACCTTCTACGACGCGTCCCGCGTCGCGATCGCGCCGATGGGCTTTTGCTACCCGGGCAAGCGCGGCAGCGGCGACGCGCCGCCCAGGCCGGAATGCGCCCCCGCCTGGCGCGAGGCGCTGCTCGCGAAACTGCCGGAAATCCGCCTGACGCTTGTCGTCGGCCAGTACGCGACGCGCTGGCATCTGGGCCAGACGCTCACGCTGACCGAGGCGGCGACGCGCTGGCGTGAATTCGCGCCGTCCCGTTTCGTGCTGCCGCACCCCAGCCCGCGCAACCGGCCGTGGCTCGCCGCCCACCCCTGGTTCGAGGCCGAGGTGATCCCGGCGCTGCAAGCCGCGGTGCGCGCGGCGCTGGCCTGACTTGCCGGCGACGGGCGGCTTGATTAAAGTGGCGCACCGGCAAAAGTGCCCGCTCGCCAACATGCGGCGCGCCGACAAGAACCCAGGAGACAGGCATGGCCATCAGCGTATTTGACCTTTTCAAGATCGGCATCGGACCGTCGAGCTCGCATACCGTCGGCCCGATGCGGGCGGCGCGCACCTTTGTGGCCCGTTTGCAGCGCGACGGCCTGCTAGGCCGCGTCGCGCGCGTGCGCGCGCAGATGTACGGCTCGCTTGGCGCGACCGGCAAGGGGCACGGCTCGGACGTCGCCGTGCTGCTCGGCCTCTCCGGCGAAGAGCCGCAATTGATCGACCCGGACACCGTGCCGGCCAAGCTCGAGCGCATCCGCGCCGAATGCGAGATCCGCCTGCAGGGCGCGCACAAGGTCGCGTTCAACGAGGCAGACGACCTGATCCTGCACAAGACGGCGACCCTGCCCTACCACCCGAACGGGATGACGTTCGAGGCGTGGGACAGCGCGGGCGAGATGATCGCCAAGCGCGCTTACTACTCGGTCGGCGGCGGCTTCGTCGTCGACGAGGCGGCCATCGACGCGGGCTTCACGCCGCCGGGCAAGTCCGAGCTGACCCATCCGTTTGCCAGCGCCGCCGAACTGCTCGCGCTGTGCCGTACCCACGGCAAGCCGGTCAGCCAGATCATGCTCGAGAACGAGCTGGCCTGGCGCAGCGAGGCCGAGGTGCGCGCCGAACTTCTGAAGATCTGGCAGGTGATGCAAGGCTGCGTCGCCCGCGGCTGCCAGCGCGACGGCATCCTGCCTGGCGGCATGAAGGTCAAGCGGCGCGCCGGCCAGCTGTACCGCCAACTGGTGGAGCGCCCCGAGGCGGCCCTGGCCGACCCGCTGACCGTGATCGACTGGGTCAACCTGTACGCGCTCGCCGTCAACGAGGAAAACGCCGCCGGCGGCCGGGTAGTCACCGCGCCGACCAACGGCGCGGCCGGCATCATCCCGGCGGTGCTGCACTATTACGCGCGCTTCGTGCCCGGCGCCAACGACGACGGCGTGGTGCGCTTCCTGTTGACCGCCGGCGCGATCGGCATCCTGTTCAAGCTCAACGCGTCGATCTCCGGCGCCGAGGTCGGCTGCCAGGGCGAAGTCGGCTCGGCGTGCTCGATGGCGGCAGGCGCCTTGGCCGAGGTGATGGGCGGCACGCCCGAGCAGGTCGAGAACGCGGCCGAGATCGGCATGGAACACAACCTGGGGCTGACCTGCGACCCGGTCGGCGGCCTGGTGCAGGTGCCGTGCATCGAGCGCAACGCGATGGCGTCGGTCAAGGCGATCAACGCCGCACGCATGGCGCTGCGCGGCGACGGCAAGCACTTCGTCTCGCTCGACCGCGTGATCAAGACCATGCGCGACACCGGCGCCGACATGCACAGCAAGTACAAGGAAACCGCGCGCGGCGGCCTCGCCATCAACGTGATCGAGGTGCCGGTCAGCGTCGTCGAGTGCTGAGGGCTTGACAGCTACCGCCGCTGTCTTTATAGTTCGGCCTTCTTCCCGCGACGCGGGCAAGACGGGGGTATAGCTCAGTTGGTAGAGCGCTTGCATGGCATGCAAGAGGTCAGCGGTTCGATCCCGCTTACCTCCACCAGGACACTAAAGCCGGAATCGTCAGATTCCGGCTTTTTTCATGCGCGCGCCGCCTCGGCCTGCGCGGCGGCAAGCTGGGCATCCAGCGCGTCAAGGCGCCGGCCGGACACCCGGCCGAGCAGACCGCGCGCCGCCGACAGCCGGCCGAGCAGGCGCACGCAGCGGGTACGGCCGTCCGCCCAGCCGCCACACTGGACCAAGAGCGCGGCGACGGCACGCCACTCGTCGACCATCCACGCAAGTTCCTGCCCCAGCGCGACGCAACGCGCGAGGTCCGCGCCGAGCAGCGCCGTATCCAGATGACCTACCGCGTCCTCTAGCAGCGCGAGGCGGGCCAGCGCCCCCGCCAGCGCCCCGTCGGCGGCGTCGCGCGCGTGCGCGCGCTGGCGCTCGCTGAGCGTCTCCTCGAAGGGTTCGCCTTCGGCGGCGCCCTCCCGCCGGGCGAGCCCGGCCGAATGGTCGCGGCGCACGTCGCGCGGCGTCCCCAGGCCGAGCGAGGCGACCGGCGACTTGGGTTCTACCCTCAGCGGCTTGTCCATCGCGCCTAACTCGAACAGCTCAGCTGCAGCGACGCCGCCCAGGCCGGCGGCAGCGCGGCGAGGTCGTCAAACTCGGCGTCGTCGTCAAACGGGCGCGACAACGCGCGCGCGAGGCGCTCGAGTACCGACGCGTCGCCCGCCTCGGCCGCGCGGATCGCCTGCTCGGCCAGATGGTTGCGCAACACCAGCCGCGGGTTGGCGCGGCGCATCGCCGCACGGCGTTCTTCCGCCGGACGCGCTTCGCCCGCCAGCCTTTGCGCGTAGCGCGAGAGCCAGGCGCGCACGCCTGCGTCGGGCACGAAACCCGCCGCCTCGAACTGCGCGGCGGCGTCCAGCGACGCGTCGTAGCCACAGAGCGCGCGGAAGGTTAGCGTGAAGTCGGCGCCCAGGCGGTCCATCCACACGAAGAGATCGCCGACCAGCGCATCGTCGCCGTCCTGCGCCGCCACAAGCCCGAGCTTTTCGCGCATGCGCGCAAGAAACGCGGTTTCATAAAGCGCCGGCCATGCCAAGAGCACTTCGCGCAGGGCCTCTTCGCTCGCGAGCGGCAGCAGGCTGGACGCGAAGCAGTACAGATTCCACAGCACAATGTCGCTCTGGCGCGCGTACGCGTAGCGCCCGCTACTGTCCGAGTGGTTGCACACGTGGTTGAGGCGCGTCGCGTCGAGAAAGCCGAACGGGCCGTAGTCGAGCGTCCGCCCGGTCAGCGACATATTGTCGGTGTTGAGCACGCCGTGACAGAAGCCGACCGACTGCCACCGCGCGGCAAGCTCGGCGCTACGCCGGGCGGCTTCGGCAAACAGCGCGAGCGCGGGCAGCGGTGCGCCCTGGCAGGCGGGGAAGTGCTGCTCGACCGCGTAGTCGACCAGCGTGGTGAGCGCCGCGTGCTCGCCCTTGTGGTACAGCAGCTCGAAGTGGCCGAAGCGCAGGAAGGTGTCGGCGCTGCGGCACAGCACGGCGGCCCGCTCTTCCCGCTCGCGCCACACCGGCTCGCTGGACACCACCAGCGACAGCGCGCGGGTGGTCGGGATGCCCAGCGCGTGCATCGCCTCGCAGCCGAGGTACTCGCGCACGCTCGAGCGCAGCACCGCACGGCCGTCGCCCATCCGGGAGAACGGCGTCTTCCCGCTGCCCTTGAGCTGCAGCTCGACCCGCGCACCGCCCAGGCCGGCCTCGCCGATCAAGAGCGCCCGCCCGTCCCCCAGCTGGCCGGCCCACACCCCGAACTGGTGGCCTCCATAGCGGCTCGCCAGGGGCGCACCCCAAGAGGGCTCAGCGTTGCCCGAGAGCACGCCGAGCATCGTCTCCTGCCAGCTAGCCGGCCAGCCAAGCGCGCCGGCCAACGCGTCGTTGCCCGCCAGCAGGCGGGCGTCCGGCAAGGGCGTGGCCGCCACCGGCACCACGAAAGGCGCACCCAGCCGCGCGAGGGCGGGCGCCTGCAGCAAGTCATGTGTCATGAGCGGATTCTAGCGGCAGACGCCGGCGGATACACCCGGCAAGCGGCATGGTCTTGCCCGGCCGCGTCAGGCGGCCGTCTCCCATACGGGCATCAGCTCGGCGAGCAGCGCCTCGAGGATCAGGTCGCCCTCGCGCTCGGCCGGGTAGACGAACAGCAGGTCGGCCTCCTTGCGGATGTCGGGCACCACCAGCAAGCGCCCTTCCGCCTCGGCGGCCAGCGCGTGGTCCTCGCGGATCAGCGCAAGGCCGATGCCCGCGCACACCAGCGCCTCGACCGCCGAGAGGTGGTCGCATTCGGTGACCTTGCGCGGCGAGATGTTCAGCTCCCGCCACAACTCGCTGCTGATCTTGGACAGGCTGGAGAACTGCGACAGGCCGATCCACGGCAGCTTGCCCAGCGCCTTCGGGTTCATTTGCGGCACCCTGTCCTGCCAGGCGTTCGGCATCACCACGCGGAACGGTACGCTGCCCAGCACCCGGGTCGCGACGTTCACGTAGGGGTTCTTGCCCAGGTAAAAACCGCAATCAAGCTCCTTCTTGCGCACCAGGTTCAACACGTCGCCGGTCACCCCGTGGTGCAGGCGCAAATCGAGCAAGGGGTAGCGCTCGGTCAGCCGCGCGACCCACGGCCCGATGCGCAGGGTGTCCGGCGTCAGCGTGATGCCGATGTCGGCCTTGCCGGTGAGCTGGCCCTTCAGGCTCTTGGCGTGGTTGAGCAGCTCGCGTGACGCGGCAAGGATGGCCTGCGCCTGCGGCAACAGCTCCTGCCCGGCCACGGTCAGGCTGACGCCGCCCGCGCTGCGCTCGAACAGCGGCATGGAGACCTCCTCTTCCAGCGCCTTGATCTGCGCGGTGACGGCCGGCTGCGACAGGTGCAGCAGTTCGGCCGCCTGCGTCAGGTGCCCCTGCTGGGCGACCGTCACGAAGGTGCGCAACTGGTAAATTTCCATCGGTTCCCCTTGAAACGCTTGTCAGGCACCCGGACACGGCACCATGTATTCCGATTGGATTTTCTAAGACACAGCCCACGACCGCAAGCCTATCGCCATTCAAATCCCGTCGGCCGCACAATCCGACACAGCCATACATCTAGGCTGCACACCACAACGTCGGTCTTCAGCAGCAAGCCATCCTTACCGGATATGAGGTGCACGCAACCCTCTGCCCGATTAGTGCTCCAGCGACTACAGCGAGGCGACCCCTTCTCTGCCAACCGCAGTCATCCGCGCGGTCACGACTCACCAACAAGCATCACAGCCACCAAGGGCGCCCCCTCCGTCCCCCTTGTATTTCGTAGCGTTTAAATCGATTTGGCATACAGCAACTAGAGTCTAAACACCACTGTAAGACTATGTTTTATATAGGTTATTGCGACGCATCATTCGCCTGACAAATTCACCCAATCAAAAAATGCGATTAGCCCAGCCTCGAACCCTTCCGTACAGTCCGCCTTACGCAGGCGCATGCCTCGCGTCCGACAACAAGGAGGAACTCATGAACGAGGACGTACTCATCAAGGTACAGTCCAACCCCAAGTTCAAAGAACTGGTCCGCAAGAAGACCAGTCTGGGTTGGCAACTTTCGCTGGTCATGCTGGTCATCTACTACGGCTTCATCCTGGTACTGGCCTTCAACCCGCACAGCCTGGGCGCCCCGATCGCCCAGGGTTCGGTGATTACCATCGGCATCCCGATCGGCATTTTCATCATCGTCTCCGCCTTCCTGCTGACCGGCATCTATGTCCGCAAGGCCAACAGCGAGTTTGACGCCCTCAACCAGCAGATCGTCGAGGAAGCCCGCAAATGAAATCCCGTATCACATCCCTGTACGCGGGCCTGTTGACCGCACTGCCGACGCTTGCCCTGGCTGGCGAAGCCATGACCGGCGAAGTCGAGAAGCAGCCGCTGAACATCTCGGCCATCGTGATGTTCTTCATCTTCGTCGCCGCCACCCTGTTCATCACTTACTGGGCGGCGCGCAAGACCAAGTCGGCGTCCGACTTCTACACCGCCGGCGGCGGCATCACCGGCTTCCAGAACGGTCTGGCCATCGCGGGTGACTACATGTCCGCGGCGTCCTTCCTCGGCATCTCGGCGATGGTGTATGAGAAGGGCTACGACGGCCTGATCTACTCGATGGGCTTTTTGGTCGGCTGGCCGATCATCCTGTTCCTGGTCGCAGAGCGCCTGCGCAACCTCGGCAAGTTCACCTTCGCCGACGTCGCGTCCTACCGCCTCTCGCAGACCCCGGTGCGCATGTTCGCCGCGACCGGCACCCTGGTCGTCGTTGCGATCTACCTGATCGCGCAGATGGTCGGCGCAGGCAAGCTGATCCAGCTGTTGTTCGGCATGAGCTACACCTCGGCGGTGATCCTGGTTGGCATCCTGATGGTGATGTACGTGCTGTTCGGCGGCATGCTGGCCACCACCTGGGTACAGATCATCAAGGCGATCATGCTGCTCTCCGGCGCCTCGTTCATGGCCTTCATGGTGCTGGGTAAGGCCGATTTCAGCCTGAACCACATGTTTGAAATGGCCGTCGCCGCGCACGGCAAGGGCTTGGCGATCATGGAGCCGGGCGGCCTGGTGGCCAACCCGATCGACGCGATCTCGCTGGGCCTCGCACTGATGTTCGGTACCGCCGGCCTTCCGCACATCCTGATGCGCTTCTTCACCGTGTCCGACGCCCGCGAGGCACGCAAGTCGGTGTTCTACGCGACCGGCTTCATCGGCTACTTCTACATCCTGACCTTCATCATCGGCTTCGGCGCGATCTTCCTGGTGTTGAACCAGCCGGGCATGATGGAAACCGTGATGAAGAACGGCAAGGAAGTCACCCAACTGGTCGGCGGCAACAATATGGCGGCGATCCACCTGTCTGAAGTGGTCGGCGGCAACCTGTTCCTCGGCTTCATCTCGGCGGTGGCGTTCGCGACCATCCTCGCGGTGGTGGCCGGCCTGACCCTGTCGGGCGCCTCGGCGGTGTCGCACGACATCTACGCGTCGGTGATCAAGAAGGGCAAGGCCAACGAAAAGGACGAGATGCGCGTCTCCAAGATCACCACCCTGGCGCTCGGCGTGATCGCCATGCTGCTGGGCATCGTGTTCGAGAAGCAGAACATCGCGTTCATGGTCGGCCTCGCGTTCTCGATCGCGGCGTCCGCCAACTTCCCGGTGCTGTTCCTGTCGATGTTCTGGCGCGGCCTGACCACCCGCGGCGCCGTGCTCGGCGGCGCAGTTGGCCTGGTGACCGCGGTGGTGCTGATCATCCTCGGCCCGGCGGTGTGGGTTGACGTACTGAAGAATGAGACTGCACTCTTCCCGTACAAGAACCCGGCGATCTTCTCGATGACCCTCGCCTTCTTCTTCACCTGGCTGTTCTCCGTCACCGACAGCTCGCGCCAGGCTCAGGAAGAAAAAGCAAAGTTCGACGCACAGTTTGTCCGCGCGATGACCGGTATCGGCGCCGCCGGTGCGTCCAAGCACTAAGCCTTAAACCGCTGTAAATCGCCGCGCCCCTCGCGGGCGCGGCCTGAAAATACCAAGTCCACAAGGAGACCCCATGTCCACCCTCGAGTCGATCCTGAAAGAAACCCGCAGCTTCCCGCCGTCCGACGAATTCCGTCGCAAGGCCACGGTGTCGGGGATGGAGGCCTACAACACGCTGTGTGAAGAGGCCGACGACCACTACCTGTCGTTCTGGGGCGACCTCGCCCGCGAGATGATCAGCTGGAAGAAGCCGTTCTCCCGCGTGTTCGACGACAGCAACGCGCCATTCTTCAAGTGGTTCGACGACGGCGTGCTGAACGTCTCGCATAACTGTATCGACCGCCACCTGCCGCTGAACGCCAACAAGATCGCGCTGATCTTCGAAGCGGACGGAGGCGAAGTCACCCGCCTGACCTACGCCGAGCTCTACCACCGCGTCTGCCAGTTCGCCAACGGCCTCAAGAGTCTCGGCATCCAGAAGGGCGACCGCGTGGTCATCTACATGCCGATGGTGGTCGAAGCAATCGTCGCCATGCAGGCCTGCGCGCGCATCGGCGCGATTCACTCGGTGGTGTTCGGCGGCTTCTCCGCCGGTGCCGTGCGTGACCGCATCCAGGACGCCGGCGCCGTCGCCGTGATCACCGCCAACGAAGGCCTGCGCGGCGGCAAGACCGTCCCGCTGAAGGCCACCGTCGACGAGGCGCTCGCGCTCGAGGGCTGCGACTCGGTCAAGAACGTCATCGTCTACCAGCGCACCAACGGCGGTGCGCACTGGGTCGAAGGCCGCGACATCTGGTGGCACAAGCTGACCGAAGGCCAGAGCGAGCACTGCGAACCGGAGTGGATGAACGCCGAAGATCCGCTGTTCATCCTCTACACCTCCGGCTCGACCGGCAAGCCCAAGGGCATCCAGCACAGCAGCGCGGGCTACCTGCTGGGCGCAGCCAACAGCTTCCGCTGGGTGTTCGACTACAAGCCGAACGACGTGTTCTGGTGCACCGCCGACGTGGGCTGGATCACCGGCCACTCCTACGTCTGCTACGGCCCGCTGGCCAACGGCGCGACCCAGGTCATCTTCGAGGGCGTGCCGACCTACCCGGACGCCAGCCGCTTCTGGAGCATGATCGAGAAGCACAAGGTCACCACCTTCTACACCGCGCCGACCGCGATCCGCTCGCTGATCAAGCTGGGCGCCGACCTGCCCAAGCAATACGACCTCTCCAGCCTGCGCCTGCTGGGTACCGTCGGCGAGCCGATCAACCCCGAGGCGTGGATGTGGTACTACGAGGTGGTCGGCGGCGGCCGCTGCCCGATCGTCGACACCTGGTGGCAGACCGAGACCGGCTCCGCGATGATCGCCCCGCTGCCGGGCGCGGTCGCGACCAAGCCCGGTTCCTGCACCCTGCCGCTGCCGGGCGTGATCGCCGACATCGTCGACGAGTCCGGCGCGCCGGTCGAGCCGGGCCGCGGCGGCTTCCTGGTGATCAAGAAGCCGTTCCCGAGCCTGGTGCGCACCATCTGGGGCGACGCCGACCGCTTCAAGAAGACCTACTTCCCCGAAGAGTTCAACGGCCAGTACTACCTGGCGGGCGACTCGGCCAACCGCGACGAGAACGGCTATTTCTGGATCATGGGCCGCATCGACGACGTGCTGAACGTGTCGGGCCACCGCCTGGGCACCATGGAGATCGAGTCGGCACTGGTCGCCAACCCGCTGGTCGCCGAGGCAGCCGTGGTCGGCAAGCCGCACGACGTCAAGGGCGAGGCCGTGGTCGCCTTCGTGGTCCTCAAGGGCAACCGCCCGGAAGGCGACGACGCCAAGAAGATCGCCACCGAGCTCAAGAACTGGGTCGCGCACGAGATCGGCAAGATCGCACAGCCGGACGACATCCGCTTCGGCGAGAACCTGCCCAAGACCCGCTCGGGCAAGATCATGCGCCGCCTGCTGCGCTCGATCGCCAAGGGCGAGGAGATCTCGCAGGACGTCTCGACGCTGGAAAACCCGCACATCCTGAGCCAGCTGCAACAGGGCGTCTGATTTTACCGCCTTTGCAACGAGGCACTGACCGCCGGCACCGCCGGCGGTTTTTTTGCGTTTGCGCAACGCACTTTTCCGTGCACGCGCGGCCACGGCCGGCAGCGGGCTAGAATGTCTCTTTCAACATCGGGAACACCACGATGGCATCCAGCCTGCTCGCCCTGCTCGACGATATCGCCACCTTGCTCGACGACGTGTCGCTGATGACCAAGGTCGCCGCCAAGAAGACCGCCGGCGTGCTCGGCGACGACCTCGCGCTCAACGCACAGCAGGTCTCCGGCGTCGACGCCAGCCGCGAGCTGCCGGTGGTGTGGGCGGTCGCCAAGGGCTCCTTCGTCAACAAGCTGATCCTGGTGCCGGCGGCGCTGGCGATCAGCGCGTTCGCGCCGTGGGCGATCGTACCCCTGCTGATGGCCGGCGGCGCCTTCCTCTGCTACGAGGGGGTCGAGAAGCTCGCGCACAAGTTCTTGCACGGCAAGGAAGACGCGGCGCACGAGGCCGAGCTCGCCGCGGCGCTCGCCAGGCCCGAAGTCGACCTTGCTGCGCTGGAGAAGGACAAGGTGAAGGGCGCGATCCGCACCGACTTCATCCTGTCGGCCGAAATCGTGACCATCGCGCTGGGCACCGTCGCGGCGGCGACCTTCGTCGAGCAGGTCGCGGTACTGTCCGGCATCGCGGTGGTGATGACCATCGGCGTGTACGGGCTGGTCGCCGCCATCGTCAAGCTCGACGACGCGGGGCTGTGGCTGATGCAAAAGCAGGGCAGCACGCCGCAGGCGGTCGGCCGCGCGCTGCTCGCGGCCTGCCCGTGGCTGATGAAGGGCTTGTCGGTCGCCGGCACGGTTGCGATGTTCCTGGTCGGCGGTGGCATCCTGGTGCACGGCATCCCCGCGCTGCACCACCTGGCCGAATCCCACCAGGCGGGCATCATCGGCGCGCTGGTGCCCTCCTTCGTCAACCTGTTCACCGGCCTGGTCGCGGGCGCGCTCGCGCTTGGCGCCGTGACGCTGATCTCGCGCGTGCGCCGCGCCTGAATCAGGCCGGCGGGCGCACATGGCGCCAGGCACACGCTTTTTACTGCGGCTACCTTGATTGGGGTGTACGGGTACGCGACAACTTGTAGCGATTGCTCGAAATCCGGATAATTTGCCGCTTTCGCAACGCCCGCGCCGCCATGGACCTCAGCCACTACCTGCCCATCCTGGTCGCCACCGCCCTCGTCAATAACGTGGTGCTGGTGCGCGTGCTCGGGCTGTGCCCGTTCATGGGCGTCTCCAAGAAGCTGGAGGCGTCGATCGGCATGGGCATCGCCACCGCCTTCGTGCTGACGCTGGCCTCTGGCACCAGCTACCTGATCAACGCGCTGCTGGTCACGCTGGGCCTCGAGTTCCTGCGCACCCTCTCTTTCATCGTGGTGATCGCCGCCATCGTGCAGTTCACCGAGATGGTGATCCACAAGACGAGCCCCTTGCTCTACCAGGTGCTCGGCATCTACCTGCCGCTGATCACCACCAACTGCGCGGTGCTGGGCATTCCGCTGCTGAACGCGCAGGCGCAGCACGGCTTCGCCGAGTCGCTGATCTTCGGCCTCGGCAGCGCGCTGGGCTTTTCGCTGGTGCTGGTGCTGTTCGGCGCGATGCGCGAGCGCCTCGAAGGCGCCGACGTGCCCGCACCGTTCCGCGGCCCGGCCATCGCGCTGGTGACCGCCGGGTTGATGAGCCTCGCTTTCATGGGCTTTGCCGGCCTCGTCAAATGAGAAACACGACCGTATGAACATCCTGTTGACCGCGCTTGGCGTGATGGCCCTGCTCGCCATCGTGCTGGGCGCCATCCTGGGCTTCGCCTCGGTACGCTTCCGGGTCGACGCCGACCCCTTGGTCGACCAGATCGACGCGATCCTGCCGCAGACCCAGTGCGGCCAGTGCGGCCACCCCGGCTGCCGGCCGTACGCCGAGGCGATCGCCAGCGGCGACGCCGACATCAACCAGTGCCCGCCCGGCGGCGAAGACGGCATCCGCAAGCTCGCCGAACTGCTCGGCGTCGACTTCAAGCCCTTCGACGGCGAAGCGGCCGAGCCCAAGCCCAAGTCGGTCGCGCGCATCGACGAGACAACCTGCATCGGCTGCACGCTGTGCATTCAGGCCTGCCCGGTCGACGCCATCGTCGGCGCGGCCAAGCAGATGCACACGGTGATCGAGAGCGAGTGCACCGGCTGCGAGCTGTGCCTCGCGCCCTGCCCGGTCGACTGCATCCGCATGGTGCCGCTAGGCACCAGCGTCGAGACCTGGAAGTGGCGCTACCCGGTGATCCCGATCAGGACGATCAAGGCATGAGACAGCTGTACCGCTTTCACGGCGGCATCCACCCGCCCGAATTCAAGGACCTCTCCAACGGCACGCCGATCGCGCAACCGCCCTTGCCCGCGCGCCTGGTGGTGCCGGTGTCGCAGCACCTTGGTGCGCCGGCCAAGCCCTGCGTCGCCGTGGGCGAGGCCGTCCTCAAGGGCCAGGTCATCGCCGGCGCCGACGGGCGCGTGTCCGCCGCCGTGCACGCGCCAAGCTCGGGCCGGGTGGTCGCGATCGCAAACGCCGACGTCGCGCACCCGTCCGGCCTGCCGCAGACCTGCATCAGCATCGAGACCGACGGCCTCGACAGATGGGTCGGCAAGACGCCGCTGCCAAACTGGCAGGATGCCGACAACGAGACGGTGCGCGCCTTCCTGCGCGACATGGGTGTGGTCGGCCAGGGCGGCGCGGTGTTCCCCACCGCGCTCAAGCTCGGCGTCAGCCAGCTCGACACCCTGATCGTCAACGGCGCCGAGTGCGAACCCTTCATCAGCTGCGACGACAGGCTGATGCGCGAGCGCGCGCAAGAGATCGCCAAAGGCGTCATGATCGCCGGCACGCTCACCTGCGCCGCCGAAATGCTGATCGGGGTGGAAGACAACAAGCCCGAGGCGATCGCCGCACTCAAGGCCGCGTGCGCCGGCACCCCGATCGAGGTGGTCAGCGTGCCGACCCGCTACCCGTCCGGCGGCGCCAAGCAGCTGATCCGCATCCTGACCGGCAAGGAGGTGCCGCACGGCATGCGCTCGACCGACTTTGGCGTACAGTGCTTCAACGTCGGCACCCTCTATTCGCTCAAGCGCGCCATCGTCGACGGCGAGCCGGTGATCAGCCGCGTCGTCACGCTGACCGGCGAACTCGAACGCTGCGGCAACACCGAGGTACTGCTGGGCACGCCGATCGAACACCTGCTCGCGTGGGCCGGCGTCACCGCGCGCTGCGACGGCGTGATCGTCGGCGGTCCGATGATGGGCTTCCCGCTTGGGTCACGCGCGGCAGGCGTTAGCAAGGCGGTCAACTGCCTGATCGCCAGGAGCGATACGCTGCTGCCACAGCGGCCGCCCGCGATGCCGTGCATCCGCTGCGGCGCGTGCGCCGACGCCTGCCCGGCAGAGCTGCAGCCGATGGAGCTTTACTGGCACGCCAAGGCGCGCGAATTCGGCCCGGCGCAGGAAGCCAACCTGTTCGACTGCATCGAATGCGGCGCGTGCAGCTACGTGTGCCCGAGCCAGTTGCCGCTGGTCGACTTCTACAAGTTCGCCAAGGACGAGATCTGGGCGGCCGAGCGCGACAAGAAGGCGGCCGACCTTGCGCGCGCGCGCCACGAATTCCGCCAGTTCCGCATCGAACGCGACAAGGCCGAGAAGGCCGAACGCCTCGCCGCACGCGCGGCGACCCCGGCTGCGGCTGCCGCACCCGACGCGGCCAAGGCCGACGCGATCCGCGCGGCGATGGCCAAGGCGGCCGAACGCAAGGCCAGTGCCGCGCCGCCGCCTACCGACGACGCCAAACGTGCCGCCATCGAAGCGGCGATGGCGCGTGCCGCGGCGAAGAAGGCCGAACAGCAGGACGCCGATGCCCCACCCAAGCCGGTGCTGGACGACGCCAAGCGCGCCGCCATCGAGGCAGCCATGGCGCGCGCGGCGGCCAGGAAGGCCGAACAGCAAAGTGCGGCAGCGCTCGAGGCCGAAGCGGCACCGGCGCCCGCCGCCCAGCCCGTGATCGACGACGCCAAGCGTGCCGCCATCGAGGCGGCGATGGCGCGCGCGGCGGCCAAGAAGGCCGCACAGCAAGGCGCGGCGGTGCCCGAGACCGAAGCGGCACCCGCACCCGCCGCCAAGCCCGTGATCGACGACGCCAAGCGCGCCGCGATCGAGGCGGCGATGGCGCGCGCGGCGGCCAGGAAGGCCGAACAGCAAAGTGCGGCAGCGCTCGAGGCCGAAGCGGCACCGGCGCCCGCCGCCAAGCCCGTGATCGACGACGCCAAGCGTGCCGCCATCGAGGCGGCGATGGCGCGCGCGGCGGCCAAGAAGGCCGAACAGCAAGGCGCTGCGGTGCCCGAGGCCGAAGCGGCACCGGCGCCCGCCGCCAAGCCAGTGATCGACGACGCCAAACGCGCCGCCATCGAGGCGGCGATGGCGCGCGCGGCGGCCAAGAAGGCCGAACGCGAAGCCCAGAAAGGACAAGACCCGCAACCATGATGTACGCGCCCTACCTCGCCCGCCCGACCACGGTGTCGACGGTCATGTTCAAGGTGCTCGCCGCGCTGCTGCCGGCCATCGCCACCAGCGTATGGGTGTTCGGCGCCGGCGTGCTCGTCCAGCTGGTGCTCGCCAGCGTCACCGCCCTCGTCACCGAGGCGCTGATGCTACGCGCGCGTGCCGTGCCGGTCGCGCCCTTCCTGAAGGACGGCAGTGCCCTGCTCACCGCCTGGCTGCTCGCGCTGTCGATGCCGCCCCTCGGCGTGTGGTGGCTGATCGTGGTCGCCACCGCCTTCGCCATCGTGTTCGGCAAGCAGTTGTACGGCGGGCTCGGCAACAACCCGTTCAACCCGGCGATGGTCGGCTTCGCGATGGCGATCGTCGCCTTTCCGGCGCAGATGGCGGCCTGGGGCATCCCGCACGGCCCGCTGTCCGCCCTCGACCAGTTGGGCTGGATCTTCGCTCGCGAACTGCCCGCGCACCTGACGCTTGACGCCATCACCAGCGCGACCCCGCTCGACTACCTGAAGACGCATATCGCGCCGGACATGCCGGCAGGCGACGTGATGGCGAACCCGCTGTTCGGCCGCTTAGGCGGTGCCGGGCGCGAGTGGGTCGCGCTCGCCTACCTGGCCGGCGGCCTCTACCTGTTGCAGCAGAAGGTGATCGCCTGGCACACGACGGTGGCGCTGCTCGGCGCGCTGGGCCTTGTCGCCCTGCTGATGCACCTGGCCGACCCGTGGTACTACAGCGGCGCGCCCTTCCACCTGGCCGCCGGCGCGACCATGCTCGCGGCCTTCTTCATCGTGACCGACCCGGTCAGCGCGCCGGTCAGCGCGCGCGGCCGGCTGATCTTCGGCGCCGGCGTCGGCGTGCTGATCTACGTGATCCGCGTGTTCGGCGGCTACCCGGACGCGGCGGCGTTCTCGGTGCTGTTGATGAATATCGCCACCCCGCTGATCGACCGCTACACGCGCCCGCCGTCGTTCGGCGCGGCTAACCGCAAGCGCAAGGAAAAGAGCCGATGATCCGCCGCGCCGCCACCCAGGCCCGCGTGAGCGCGGCCACCCTGCTCGCGTTCACCTTCGCCGCGACGCTGATCCTCGCGCTGAGCTTCATCGCGACCCGCGAGCGTATCGCGGCCAACGAAAACGCGGCGCGCGCCGCGCTGATCGCGCAGACGCTGCCCGCGGGCAGCTTCGACAACGACCTGGTCGCCGACACCGTCCCGCTGACCGGCGCCGAGGCGGCCGCGCTTGGGCTCGCCCCCGGCGCCGTCGCCCATGTCGCCCGCAAGGGGGGCGCGCTGGTCGCCCGCGTGTTCGAGGCCGAGACCGGCCGCGGCTACGGCGGCCGCATCCGCCTGCTGGTCGGCGTCACCGCCGACGGGCGCGTCAGCGGCGTGCGCGTGGTGGCGCACAAGGAGACGCCGGGCCTGGGCGACTATATCGACCGCGCCAAGAGCAGCTGGGCCGACCAGCTGGCCGGCCGCGGCATGGAAACCCGCTGGCGCGTGAAGAAGGACGGCGGCGACATCGACTCGGTCAGCGGCGCGACCATCTCGGCGCGCGCCGTCACCGGCGCGGTCGGCCAGGCCGTGGGCGTCGCAGACCAACTCGCCGCCCGGCTGAAGGAGCAGAAATGAGTGACGCCAAGCCCACCTCCCGCTGGCGGGAAATCGCCCATAACGGCCTGTGGAAGCAGAACGCGGGCGTCGTCCAGCTGCTCGGCCTGTGCCCGGTGCTGGCGGTCAGCACCAGCGTCATCAACGGCGTCTCGCTGGGGCTGGCCACCACCCTGGTGACCGCGCTCTCCGGCGCCTCGGTCGCGCTGCTTCGCCAGTTCATCCCGAACGAGATCCGCAACCCGGTGTTCATCATGATCATCGCCGCGCTGGTCACCTGCGTCGACCAGGCGATGAACGCGTGGATGCACGGGCTGTACGCGGTGCTCGGCATCTTCATCCCGCTGATCACCACCAACTGCATCGTGATGGCGCGCGCCGAGGCGTTCGCCTCGCGCAACACCGTGCCCGAGGCCGCGCTCGACGGCGCGATGATGGGGCTGGGCCTCACCGGGGTGCTCGCCGTACTGGGCGCGCTGCGCGAAATGATCGGCCGCGGCACGCTGTTCTCGGGCGCCGAACTGGTGTTCGGCGACGCCGGCCACGCGCTGGTGCTGCACCTGGTACCGGCCCAGATGAACTACCAGTACCTGCTCGCGCTGCTGCCGCCGGGCGCCTTCATCGGGCTCGGCCTGATGGTCGCCGGCAAGCAGTGGCTGGACGCGCGCGCCCGCGCCCGCGCAGCCCTGCAACAAGCGGCCGCTACGCCGCTGCCCGAGGCGGAGGCGGCGCAATGAACGCAGCCAAGCGCCGCGCGATCTTCGAGCGGCTGCGCGAGGACAACCCGCAGCCGACCACCGAGCTTTTGTACGACACGCCGTTCCAGCTGCTGATCGCCGTGCTGCTGTCGGCGCAGGCGACCGACGTCGGCGTCAACAAGGCGACCCGCCGCCTGTTCCCGCTGGCGCCCACCCCCGAGGCGATGCTGGCGCTGGGCGAGGCGCGCCTCACCGAAACCATCCAGACCATCGGGCTTTACCGCACCAAGGCGAAAAACACCCTCGCCACCTGCCGCATCCTCGTCGAGCAGCACGGTGGCGAGGTGCCGCAAAGCCGCGAGGCGCTCGAGGCCTTGCCCGGCGTCGGCCGCAAGACCGCCAACGTGGTGCTCAACACCGCCTTCGGCCAGCCGACCATCGCGGTCGACACCCATATTTTCCGCGTCGCCAACCGTACCCGCCTCGCGCCGGGCAAGGACGTGCGTGAAGTGGAGGACAAGCTCACGCGATTTACCCCGCCCGAGTTCCGGCTGGACGCCCACCACTGGCTGATCCTGCTCGGCCGTTATGTGTGCAAGGCACGCAAGCCCGAATGCGCGCGCTGCCCGATCCAGGATCTCTGCGAGTACCCGGCAAAGCCGGTATGATTGAATAAGCTGCTTGAAAATGGCGGTGGCAGGCAGCATCTGCCAAAGCCGGGCCCGCCCGCCTGCGTCGGCCCGCCAAGACTGGAAATGAAAAAGTGAACACGCAATTGCGCAAAATGGCTGTGCTGGCCGTCGCCGTCGTCGCCCTCTCCGGCTGCGACAGGGTCAGCCAGTGGATCAAGGGGGAAGAGCCGATCGCCAAGGTGGCGGTACCGGCCAAGGCGGACGGCAGCGTACAGATGCTGCTGCCCGACTTCACCATGCTCGTCGAGCGGGAAGGCCCGGCTGTCGTCAACATCCAGGCGACACGCAGCAGCAACGGCCCGGGCAGCGCCCAGCCGTCGCGCCTGCCCGGCATCCCCGAAGACGACCCGTTCTACGACTTCTTCCGCCGCTTCATGCCGCCCGAGCAGCAGGACGCGCCGCCGGACGAAGGCGTGTCCTTCGGCTCGGGCTTCGTGATCAGCGAAGACGGCTACATCCTGACCAACGCGCACGTAGTCTCCGGCGGCGACCAGATCAAGGTCACGCTGACCGACCGCCGCGAGCTGAAGGCCAAGCTGGTCGGCCTCGACAAGCGCACCGACGTCGCCGTGCTCAAGGTCGACGCACAGGGGCTGTCCGCCGCCAAGATCGGCAACCCGGCCGCACTCAAGGTCGGCGAATGGGTCGCCGCCATCGGCGCGCCGTTCGGCTTCGACAACACGGTGACCGCCGGCATCGTCTCGGCCAAGGGCCGCAGCCTGCCCGACGAGAGCTACGTGCCCTTCATCCAGACCGACGTCGCGATCAACCCGGGCAACTCGGGTGGCCCGCTCTTCAACCTAAAGGGCGAAGTGGTCGGCATCAACTCGCAGATCTACAGCCGCTCGGGCGGCTTCATGGGCATCTCCTTCGCGATCCCGATCGATATCGCGATGAACGTCGTCGAACAGTTGAAGAGCAAGGGCAAGGTCAGCCGTGGCCAGCTCGGCATCCACATCCAGGAGCTGACGCAGGAACTCGCCGCCTCCTTCGGCCTTGAGCGCCCGCACGGCGCGCTGGTCGTGCGTGTCGAACCCGACGCCGCCGCTGCCAAGGCCGGCGTGCAGGCCGGCGACATCGTGCTCAAGCTGAACGACAAGGTGATCGAAAGCTCGCGCGACCTGCCCATTCTGGTCGGCGCGATGCAGCCGGACACCGAGGTCAAGCTCACGCTATGGCGCAAGGGCAAGGAAAAGGTCGTCATCGCCAAGTTGGGCGAACTCAAGCAGGACGAAGAGGCATCCGCCGACAAGAAGGGCGGCAACGGCAGCGAGCCGCAGTCGTTCAACTTCGACAAGATCGGGCTGATCGTCAGCGAACTCTCCGCCGAGCAAAAGAGCGCGCTCGGCGTCAAGGGCGGCCTCTTGGTCCAGAAGGTGACGGGCGTCGCCGCCCGCTCGGGGCTCGCCACCGGCGACGTGATCGTCGGCGTCAACCAGACCGAGGTCGGCTCGGTGAAGTCGTTCGAGCGCGAACTGAACGCCGCGCGCGGCAATATCGCCCTTCTGGTGCGGCGCATGGACAACACGCTGTTCATCCCGCTGCAGATCCAGTAACTCCAAGCCGCCCGTAGAGGCGGCTTTTTTTTCGCGCAACAAGGGGACCGTCATGAAAGGCATCGCTGTCTTCCAGCACTACCCGGGCGAAGGGCCCGGTTACTTCGCGCGCTTTGCCGAGCGCGCCCACCTCAAGCTCCACCTGCTCCAGGGCCACCTGGGCGAGACGCTGCCCGCGTCGATCGCCGGCTACGCCGGCATGGTGGTACTCGGCGGGCCGATGAGCGTCAACGACCGCCTGCCCTTCGTCGAACACGAGAAGGCGCTGATTTGCGAGGCGATCGCGCTGGACATCCCGGTGATCGGCCACTGCCTGGGCGGCCAGTTGCTCGCCGAAGCGCTCGGCGGCATGGTAGGCGCCAACCCGGGCGGCGCCGAGATCGGCTGGCACCCGGTACGCGCGGCGGACGCCGCCAACCCTTGGTTCGGCGACGCGACCGGCACCGAACTGATGCACTGGCACAGCGAATACTTCACTCTGCCCGAAGGCGCGACGCTGCTGCTGGACAGCGCGCACTGCCCGCACCAGGCGTTCAGCCACGGCATCCATCTGGGCATGCAGTTCCATCTGGAAATGGACGAGGCGATGCTCGCGCACTGGAGCGAATGCGTGGACGAGATCGCGCCCTACGCCGAGCACCCGGGCGTGCAGGCGATCGAGGCGATGCTCGCGCACAGCGAGCGCAAGCTGATCGCGTCGAACGCGCTGGCCGACCGCGTCTACCGCACCTGGGCACGCGCGCTCAAGCTGTGAACAAAACAAAAGCAAACACTGCAAACGGAGAAAACCATGCAATTTATGACCACCGACCTCTACGACGCCCACGAAGGGCAAGTCAACGTCGCCACCCCCCTGCTGCAACGCTACGGCGGCCGCGCGCGCTTTAGCGGGCAGATCGCCACCGTCAAGCTGTTCGAGGACAACACGCTGGTGCGCGAAGTGCTGGGCACACCAGGCGAGGGCAAGGTACTGGTCGTCGACGGCGGCGGCTCGCTGCGCTGTGCGTTGATGGGCGACCAGATCGCCGAACTCGCGGTGAAAAACGGCTGGGAAGGCGTGGTGATCTGGGGCTGCATCCGCGATTCGGTCGCCATCGCCGCGCTAGACCTTGGCGTACGCGCACTGGCGACCAACCCCAAGAAGTCGGTCAAGCGCGGCGAAGGCCAGCAAGGGCTGGCCGTACGCTTCGTCGACGTCGACTTCACCCCCGGCCACTGGCTGTACGCCGACGAAGACGGCGTACTGGTCTCACCCACCAGGATCGCCTGACATGGACGAGGCGGGGCTGGCGCGCTTCGTGCGCACGCAGGACGCGGTCTACCCGGCGGTGCTCGCCGAGCTTAGCGCCGCGCGCAAGCGTTCGCACTGGATGTGGTTCGTGTTCCCGCAACTGGACGGCCTCGGCCACAGCGCGATGGCCGAGCGCTACGCGCTCTCCAATCTTGCCGAGGCGCGTGCGTACTGGGCGCACCCGACGCTCGGCCCCAGGCTCGCCGAGTGCCTGCAAGCCCTGCTCGCGCACCGCAGCCTGGCCATCCGCGACATTCTGGGCCGGCCGGATGACCTAAAGCTGTGCTCGTGCGTCACCCTGTTCGGCCGCGCCGTGCCGGACGAGCCGCTGTTTGCCGCCACCCTCGCCGCCTTCTACGGCGGCAAGGAAGACCCGCTGACCCTGCGCCTGCTCGGGCTGTAACGGGCTGCTGGCCCGGCAAGAACAAAGGGGCGTGTCCGTCAGGACACGCCCCTTTGTTCTTATAGATGCGCACGGCAGATGTATTGGGTGCGCGCACAAAGCAAAACCCCCAGCTCATGGAGCTGGGGGTCTGCGGA
>NZ_STGJ01000011.1 GCF_004919095.1 Crenobacter intestini
TAGAGTTTGAGAAGCAATATTTCCAACGGCTCAAGAGTGTCTAGAGAAGCCGGGGCGATTCAACCTTATTTTGTGCAGCATTGCGTATGCGCTAAGGCGCGACCATAATGACGTCAGCGTTGCTGCAATTTTGCTGCACTCAGTGCGGTAAACAGCGGTAAATCGCGGGAATCGGCAGTAGGTTAAATGCCTGATTTCTATGGGCTTTCAGCGGTTCTTTCCCGCCAAATAAGGCACCTGGGAAGGACTGTTAATCCGCAGGTCGCAGGTTCGAGCCCTGCTCGGGGAGCCAAAAACAGCAAAAAGCCCAGCACACGCTGGGCTTTTTGCTTTCTGCCGTCCTTTCTTGCTGCATCCTTGCTGCACTCGCCGCCGCATGCAGCAAAATGCCATTCCCTGTCTCACCGCAGCTTCGCCATACGCATCTCCCTTAACAGGAAGATCGGTAAGGTCAGCATTACCCGACGGAGCCCTGGCCCGCTTGAGGCTATCCTTCTCCAGCCGGGCTCTCTCGACCCACCAGCCCTTTCGAGGGGCGAATGGCGGCCGATGTCCGAGCGCGCATCACCGTCTTCAGGGGCACTACTTTTTCGTGCGGCAGGCCACGGTCAGGCGATTGAAGCGTCGGGTTGGGGGAGGGCGCTTGCCTGGCGGTTGCCATCATCCGCCGTCGGGGCGTTCTGGCTGGCTGCATGCTCGATGATCTTCTGGATCACGAAGCGGGCCGCAGAAGACAGGAAGTGGTCTTGCTGATGGATGATCGCCGCATTGAAGGAGTCGGGCAGTCCGACGAGTTTTCTGGCTTCACTGCGGTGCAGCGTCCGGCGTGCGAGTTCGGATTCCGGTACCACGGCAACGGCGTCGATCCCGGTATCGATCACGTCCATCAGCGTACGGATATCGTGGCAGTCGATCAGGATGTTGGGGCGGGGAATGACCTTGCGTATGCTGTCCAGCAGGAAGTCGTCGATCTCGGCGCCGAAGGTCCTGCGGGTGACCACCAGCGGCGTGGAAGCCAACTCGGACAGATGTATGGAACTACCCGTCAGCTCGCTCCGATAGCGTCCGGCCACCAGCACGCAAAATGCCCTGGGCGGTAGCGGATACACCTGGTACGCGCTGGCGTCATGCGGCGGCTGGGTAATCGCGAAGTCGATCTGGTGCTTGTTGACCAGCGCTTCCAGGTTGGTGAAGTTGCCGTGGATGAGCCTGAACTTGATGCCGGGCATGACTTCGTAGAGTAGCGGCAGAACATCCAGCAGTGCGCTCAGACACATGGTCGAGATGCCGATGGCGATGCGGGTATTGCTGCCTTCGGTCAGTTCCTGCACATCCGAAGAGGTCTCCTCGACCAGCATCAGGATGCGGCGGGCGCGCTGATAGAGCAGTTTGCCCGCCTCGGTCACCTTCCACTGCCTGCCTTTGCGCAGGATCAGCGGCACCCCCAGTTCTTCTTCCAGTTCATGCAGGCGCTGGCTGAGTGCCGGCTGGGTGATGCACAGCACTTCTGCGGCACGGCTGATCTGCCCCTGTTCGACAATCGTGCAGAAATAACGCAAACGTTTCAAATCCATAAAGCATTTCCGGTCAAGGCTTCAGGTGTGTATTCCATAAATAGAATGTATGCACGACTTGGCATTACATAAAGTTATGTTTGGCATAATTAAACACTATCGAGAGAGCAGGCGCAATCTGGAATACTGTCGGCATTCGGATTGCCGGCTCGACCGGCAACCGCAAGCATCCTGAAATGCCATTTCAAAGGGGGTAGTTATGGGAAGCACGACATTGCCAGGCGTTGCCGGCATGGGCGGGCGACAGCCAGAAGCACGCAAGCCCGATACGAGGGCGGATGGCGGGTTCGATCCGCTGGACATGAGCCAGTATTCCTTGTCCAAGTTGCCCAAGCGGGCGCCGACCCAAGTCGGGGTGTTTTTCCAGCAGTGGGGCTTGTTGCTAGCCGGCATCGTTTTTGTCCTGACAGCGTATCTGCTGCCGATGCCCGGACTGGACGCCAAACAGCAAGTCATGTTCGGTCTCTTTACCACGGCGCTGTTCCTGTGGATTTCCGAAGCCGTCCCCAACTACCTCACCTCGATGCTGCTGATCTGCGGCCTCATCCTCACCAAGACCCTCAAAGCCAAGGCTGCAATGGCCACCCTCGGCGACCCCACCATCTGGTTGAACGTTTCCGCTTTCATCATGGCTTCGGCGATGGTCAGTACCGACCTGGCCAAACGCGCGGCGCTGGCTTTTGTCCTCAAGTTCGGCAAGAACGCGGGGGCGCTGTTCCTGAGCTTCATGGCGATCAACATCATCCTGAGTGCCTTCATCAACGCGACGGCCGCCAAGGCAGCGCTGATGATGCCGCTGTTCATGGTGGTGTCCGCCGTTTACGGCGCACCGGGTACGGATACGACCAACAACTTTGCACGCAACCTGGTGTTGCATAACCTGCTGATGATCAACGCGGGCTCCAACGCCTTCATGACCGGCTCCGGTGCCAACCTGATGGGCGTGGCGCTGCTGGCCGGCGCCGGTGTGACCGTCTACTACATCGACTGGCTGGCCGCAGGCCTGCCGATCACCATCGCGCTGGGGATCCTGACCTACGTGATCGGCGTGCGTTTCATCTTCCCGCTGACCAAGGAAGACAAGGAGCCAAAGCTGGAAGGTGGCCGCGAAGCGCTGCAGCGCGAACTGGACAAGCTTGGCAAGTTCAAGTTGGGGGAGGTGAAGGCCGCGTTGATCTTCTTTGCCGTGCTGGCCATCTGGGCGACCGACAAGCTGCACGGGCTCAACGCCACCGTGGTGGCGATGCTGGGCGCAACGGTGATGCTGATGCCGCAGACCAAGCTGATCGACTGGAACAAGGTCGACGTCCCGTGGCACCTGATGTTGTTCTCGGCAGGGGCGTACGCGCTGGGCGCTGGGCTCAACGAGACCAAGCTGATGACCGTGCTGACCACGCAGCTGATGGACTCCCTCGGCATGAACAGCATGGGCTACTTCGAGCTGTACGCGGTGCTGACCGGCCTGTTCATCGCTTCGCACTGGATCTTCCAGTCCAAGAACATGCGCACGCTGATCTTCCTGCCGATCGTGATCGGGGTGGCCGAGACGCTGCAACTGGATGTGATGTCGCTCGCCCTGCCCGTCGCGCTGTGCATCAACATGTGCTGGACGCTGCCGTTCAACGCCAAGCCCAACGCGATGCTGTACGGCTGCAACAAGTACACCATGGGTGAAGCCTGGAAGTACGGCGCGACCATGTCGGTGGTTGCCTGGTTGCTGATGCTGGTCGCTGGCGGCACCTGGCTGCACTGGCTGGGCATCACCCCCGGCTTCTTCTAAGCAAGTCCTCCCCATTTACATCCTGTCTGATGCTCCGGCCGCCATGCCGGCCGGAGCAAGGGGGAAGCTATGTCTTCGATTTGCACGGAATACATGGAAGTCAGTGATTTTGAAACCGGCGAGATCACCCGCTACGAGATCGTTGACGACCCCAACGCGCACGATGTCAGGGCTCACCGGCTGTTCCGGCTGGCTCCCGTCGTGATCGCCTGGCAAATGCAGCAGGAACTCGCGCGCAAAGCCCGGCAAGCAGAGGGCGGCCGCTGATGGCGGATAGGGTCGAGTTGGCGGCCTGCGTGCACGACGCGATGCAGCTGAGGATTACGGCGCAGGGAAAGCTGCTTGCCGCCCGCAGCCAACTGGACGTTTTCATGCTGGTGCCGGCGCAACTAGATATCCAGCCGGCCAATTTTTCACGGGAGCTGTTTTACCGGTACCTGAAGAACCGTTTTGTGCTGCTGCCCGAGTGCAAAACACTGGCCGAACTGGCCGAGCCGGCCTGCATTTCCCGCTTGACCGAAGCGGCAAGGAGCGGGCCGGCACGCTACCACGAGGCGGCCGCCCGCTGGGCGCGGCAATTCTCCAAGGCGTTGGACGAGGCGCTCGGACGGGCGGCAGACGAAATTGCGCTGTGTCAGGTGGGCGAGCAGGTGCGGCATGCCCTGGCCCGTTTCAGGAGTATCGAGCCGGTTACGCTCAGGGCGGCCTACCTGATGGTCAACGACTATCTGGGCCAGCAGTTGCAGCAGTTGTACCTGCAGCATTTTGCCCGCCAAAGCAGCGGCGCGGCGAGCAGCCAGCTGGTCGAAGTGTTGCAACAGGAACGGGACTGGCGGCGGGAGCGGGGGCTGCCTGGCTTGCCCAGTGGTGCACATAAAGGCGCCGAATTGCAGCACTTCACCACTTTGCAGCATTTCTGCCTGACCCCGCTGCTACCGCTGGCCAGACGCGTGGAGTCTGGTGTTTGGGTGCAGCACGCGATTAGCGGCATGGCCGCGGCACTGGCGATGACCATCGCGATGTTGATCGCGTTCTGGTCGCAGATGAAGTACGGCAATTTCACCACGCCTTTTCTTGCCGCGATGGTCGTGGGGTACATCCTCAAGGACCGGGTCAAGGAAGTCAGCCGTCTGGAAACCATCCGGCGGCTTGGCAGGCGCCTGTTTGATTACCGGACCTCGCTTGAGTGCCGCACGGCGCGGGGGGTGATTGCCAGCATCGATGAAAGGTTCTGGCTGGGCTCGCCCATCGAAGCGACAGACCGCCAGTTGCGGGCGATGAGCCGGCGCTACCGCAAGCGCTACCACCCGCAAGGCTCCAGCTTGCTGGCCTACACCCGGCTGGTGGCGCCGCAGGCAGCCGCAGCCTTGTCCGAGACCACTTGCGAGGACGTGCAGGTAATCAACCTGCAGAAGCTGCTACGCAACGCGGCGCGTGACGAGCGGGAGATCTGGTTCCTTGAGGGCGAGCGCATCCGGCACAAGGCCGTCAGGCCCCGTTACCGGATCGGCCTGCTGTTGCGCTACCAGCGCGGGGAATGTGTGCGCTACCAACGTTACGACCTGGACGTGACGTACAAGGGCATCCAGGCACTGGAAACGCGGTCGGAAGGGAAGTATCCGCGGGCCAGGTCATTTTTTGAAAAATTGGGGAGAGCATGATGATTTTCGACAAGATCAAGAACACCTTATTGGTCGACAGCCAGCGTCTGCGCAATGACCTGGACAGCTATTTCGATTTGGTCGGCGACGCGGGTGAAGTATTTGCCTGCCTGCTCGGCCAGTACATGAGTACTTCTTCGGCCAACCCGCCCTTTTACGCGAGCCTGCAGCGGCTGAACGAGATCGAACTTGCCGCCGACGCGCTGCGCCGCGGTATCGAAACCTACGTTTACGAGAAGACCCTGATTCCGGACCTGCGTAGCGACGTGCTGAAAATGATCGAGCAACTCGACACGCTGATCAACGCGCAAAAGGCGTTGGCCATCAGTCTGGAAGTCGAGCAGCCAGCCATTCCGGAACAGTTCGCACCCGACTTCATCGCGTTGCAGCAAAGCGTGCAAAAGTGTCTTGAACACGTGGTACTCGCCTCGCGGGCCTTCTTCCGCGACACCGCGGCCGTGCGCGATCACTGCCACAAGGTGATTTTTTGCGAGAGCGAGGCCGACCGGCTGTGTACCGACCTCAAGCGTGCGGTCTTCAGCAGCGAAGAAGAACTGTCCTGGAAACTGCATATGCGCTACTTCATCGAGCGCATCGACATGGTGGCCAACCGGGCTGAGGATCTCGCCGACCAACTGGTGATCTTCGCCCTCAAGCGCAGCATGTGAGGCCGGCCATGGATCCGATTGCCCTGTTCCTCCTTTCAAGCGGCCTGTTCCTTGGCTGGTCGCTCGGCGCCAACGACGCGGCCAACGTGTTCGGTACCGCTGTCGGCAGCCGCATGGTGCGCTTTGGCACTGCAGCGCTGATCTGCTCGGTCTTCGTCATCCTTGGCGCCACCATCAGCGGTGCCGGCGCCGCGCATACCCTGTCCCAACTGGGAGCCATCAGCGAGTTGGGTGGCGCCTTCGCCGCCGCGCTTGCTGCGGCGGCTGCGGTGATGATGATGACCCACTACGGGCTGCCGGTGTCGACCGGGCAGGCCATCATCGGTGCCATCATCGGCTGGAACCTGTTTTCCGGCACCCAGATCGACACCAGTGTGCTCTCCAAGATCCTGATGACCTGGGTGCTCTGCCCGATCCTGTCGGCCATCGTCGCGGTTGCCCTGTACCGGGGGACCGACTGGACGCTCAGGCGCGTCAAGCCGCATGTGCTGACACTGGACGCGGGCGCTCGCTGGGCGCTGATTGTCGCCGGTGCATTTGGCTCGTACAGCCTGGGCGCCAACAATATCGCCAACGTGATGGGCGTGTTCATGAACAGCGTGCAGCTGCCGTTGCTGTCGCTGGGCCTCTACACGCTGAGCCCCGTGCAGACCCTGTTCCTGGTTGGCGGCGTCGCCATCGCGGTCGGGGTGTATACCTACTCGAAACGGGTGATGCTGACCGTAGGCCAGGGGCTGATGCCCTTGTCGCCGGTCGCGGCCTGGGTGGTGGTGATGTCGCACTCCGTGGTGCTCTTCCTGTTCGCCTCGCAAGACCTGCAGACCTTTCTCGCCAGCCACAACCTGCCGACGATTCCGCTGGTACCGGTTTCCAGCTCGCAAGCCATCGTGGGCGCCGTGATCGGCATCGGCCTGCTCAAGGGCGGGCAGAGCATCAACTGGCGCATGGCAGGAAGGATCACCGGCGGTTGGGTGCTGACCCCATTCATCTCCGCGGCGATCTGTCTGGCCTGCCTGCTGGTCGTACAGAACGTGATGCGCTTGCCTGTGCATGAGGCACAACGCTACGAGCTGAGCGAAGAGGTGTTGCACGAGGCCCGCCGGCAAGGTGTCGAGGTGGGGGCGCTGCAAGCGGGACGCACCTTCGAGCGCGCCGACAAACTGGGCCGTTATCTGGCGCAGCAAGGCTTGCCGGATGAAGACGGGCTTAACACGCTGGTCTCGCTCTCGTATGCCACGCCGATGGTAGTCAGCCATCCTGAGAAGACCCTTCCGATGCTGTCCGCGCTGCAGTTGCAGGACATCCGGGCGCTGCACGGGGCGGCATTCAACCACCTCTGGCAACTGCGGCAGGCGCTCGAGGCGCGCAGTGAACATTGGCGTCTGCGTGAAGCGACTCCGCTCAATGCCGAACACAATAAATACCTTGAAACATTATTTTCAAAGTTATATGTGGAGTTCAAGGTTAAAAACCGTAACGGAGAGAATTTATGAGCAAGGGGCGACTTGCGATTTATCTCAAACGTTTTATTAAAAGGGCGGCGAGAAGGCGTCGTAGGCTTTCCTTGCTCGGTATTTACAGTGTTATTTGCCGGTAAAAAATTAACAAAACGGCTTGCCTTGATTTAAGAAATAATGTCTAATTTAGACATCAAGTGTTCGCTAATTAGCGAAAACAAATAAATAAACAAACCCATCCAGACCAAATCAAAAGGAACTATCATGACCGAAAAGACTGCACTCGTTATTGGCGAAATCTCCAAGCCGCGTTTTGAATTCCGCACTTTTGGCCAGGATTTTAGCGAAGCATCCAAGCGGATGGCCCGCCTGTCCCAGCCGGTGCTGGAAAAAGTGTGGGAGCGCCAGTCGGCCGAGATTTACATCATGTCCCGCACCAACGACGTCAACAACACCAAGATCCGCGACGGCAAGATGGACATCAAGACCTATGTACAGACCGTGGATGGGCTTGAGCAGTGGAATCCGCTGATGAAAGGCGAATTCCCGATGTCGCGTGCCCAACTCGAAGCAGAAGTGTTCCCGGCCTTCCAGGTCGAGATGCCGCAACTGACGCAAGATGAACTGACGCTGGACGAGTTCCTGGCCCTGATCGACGCACACCCGGACCTGCAGGCGGTTCGCGTCCACAAGCAGCGTTTCGGCTACATGGTAAACAACACCATCTGCGAAGTGGCCAATGTGCTGATCAACGGCGCCAAGCTGGTGTCGATCAACTCCGAATCGACCGAAGTGGCCGACATCCTGAAGACGGTCGACGATGTGCGCCTGTCCGGCGTGGAGAACATCAACTACCTGCAGGCGATCAAGCGCGTGATCGGCATGATCAACAAGCCGCTGGCAAACTGATGCCGCCCGGCGGGGCGATGGTCCCGCCTGTTTTTGCAAGTATTCACAAAGGAATCAAGTAGATGGCTAACGAAATCGAACGCAAATTTCTGGTAAAAGGTGACTTCCGCGCTTCCGTCCTCAAGGAACAGCGCATTACCCAAGGCTACCTGTCTTCGGTTCCCGAGCGCACCGTGCGCGTGCGCATCAAGGGCGACAAGGGCTTCATCACGATCAAGGGCATCGGCAGCGCGTCGGGCGCCTCCCGCTACGAGTGGGAAAAGGAAATTCCGGTTGCCGAAGTTGAAGAACTGCTGAAAATCTGCGAGCCGGGCGTGATCGACAAGATCCGTCACCTGGTACAGGCCGGCGCCCACACCTACGAAGTCGACGAGTTCTTCGGCGACAACGAGGGGCTGATCGTGGCCGAAGTCGAACTCTCCAGCGAAGACGAAGCCTTCGACAAGCCCGAATGGCTGGGTGAGGAAGTGACGGGTGAAACCCGCTACTACAACTCGATGCTGATGAAGCAGCCCTTCAAGACTTGGTAATGATTTGATTCAGGTTGCGAGTTGCGATTTGCAGGGGGCTACGGCCCCCTCTTTTTTTTGGTTTTTGTGTATTTCTTTTTGTTATGGCTCGTCTTTCTATTTGCAATGCCGAAAAATTTTAATTCCATTATATTGGTCGTGAATCTTTTGTTGAGGGGGTACACATGAGGAAAATAGTTGCCATCCCGTTTGCCGTGGCTGGTGTGTTCGTGCTGGCTAGTTCGTCCGCGTTGGCCGGGGCGCAACAGCGCCATACTGCAAATAGCCAGTTGTGGAAACCGCACGGAGAAGTTTCCGGGGCAGAGTACAAATTCCAGTTGGACGGAAAATATTGCGCCGACCCCGCGCAGGACTTCAAGAAAGTATGGGCCGTCATCCGGGGCGAGGCGGAGAAAGCCGGTTTTCCGGCTGGCGACGTCAAGAAGTTAAAACTCAGGCAAGGCACGAAAGACTATCTGGATACACCTGCAGACGCGTTGAAGCATGCGGGGTTTATTATCCGTGTGAATACCCGCTACGAAGACGGTATTGCTGAAAATCCGCTGCGGGTATCGGTAAAGACCAGCGGTAAGGATGCAGCCTTCGTGCTGGGAACGTCGCTGTTCACGCTGGGCACCAAGGGGAAAATCTCTGCCGAGGACAACCCCAGCCTCGGCCAGGACGGCGTGATGGTCAGCAACGTCGAAAAGGGCGTCGACCTCAAGCTGGCACCTTCGCAGTTTGAGGGGATGACCTTGGGTGAGTTTGCGCGCTACGTACCTGACCTCAAAAAGTCCGGGCTGCCTGGCAACACCAAGCTTGAAGCGACCCGGGCGTACTACCGCTCGGCCACCGTCGGCAAGATCACGCTGGGAATGGGGGAGGCCGAAGCCAAGCTGGAGGCCTGGTCTCGTACGGCCGATGGCGCACCCATGCTTTGCGAATTCTCGTACGGCTACGAGGACGTCGATTACTTCAAAACCCCTGAGCTTGTAGAGGCCGGAGACGCGTTTTACCGCAAGGTCGTATTGTCACCGGTTGTCCGCGAGATGCAGTTGCCCGGGTTTGAGAAGTTTGGTGGCTCGAAGACCCGCCTTCTACGGAGCCAACCGCTTTAATTCCTAACTTTCTTCAAGGGGGTCAAATGAAAGCCAAGCAGTGGAGTCTCGTGGTACCGTTCTGCATGCTGCCGGCGTTTGCACAGGCAGAGGTGGAAATCTACGGCCGGATCAACGCGGGGTTTGATTCGGTCAAGGAAATCGCGCTCAAGGGACAGGGGCAACGCATCAACGGGGTCAACGACAACACCTCCCGGATCGGATTTCGAGGCAAGGAAAATCTGGGTAATGGCCTGGCGGCCATCTGGCAGGTGGAAAGCCGGATCGAGATAGATGGTTCCAAGGAGCGGGCATGGGCTTCGCGCCAGTCGTTTATCGGTCTGGAGACCGCCGGCTACGGGGTGTTCAAGCTGGGCTACCTGGACAACTTTGGCAAGGAAAGCTGGATGGACGACATTGACCCGATCAAGGTCAAGGCGTTCGAGAACAACTTCGTACGGGTCACCGGCGAGCGGGTCAAGAATGCTGTCAGCTACTACTCGCCCAACTGGTATGGCTGGGAACTCGCACTGACCTACGGCACCAGCGAACTCGACCACAAGCAGATGGAAGACGCAGGGCTCAAGCACCCGGACAATGCCCAGCATACCTACGACGTGGGTATCAGCTATCAGTACGGCCCCTATCTGGCGGCCTACGAGTACACCAAGTTCGAGGGACAGAACCGGCACAAGAAAGCAGCGCTGCCGGTGAACGCGCACAATCACCGCGTGCAGTTCGGTTATGACGGTGATGCAGCTTTCTGGACGGTGGCTTACCAGCAAGGCGAAGGTGTCAGTACGGCGCTTTACGAGGATGGCGACTTCAAGGACGCTCTAAAAATGCTCGGCTGGGACTACAAAAAGGGCGGTCCGGCCAAGTACCGTGAAATGTCGGTGGCCTCCGAGTACAAGCTGGGCAAGAAAATGCGGCTGAAGGCCTATGTCACCAAGGGTTGGGACCTGAAGACAGATCAGGGAACCATAAGTGATAGCGGATACCTTCAATACGCGGCGGCAGTGCGTTACGATCTCTCCAAACGTACCAATCTTGAGCTGGCTGCCGGCCAGTGGTCTTTCGATACCGACCATCTGGACAAGGCCAACGGTGTAGGCTTCGGGATTTTCCACAAGTTCTGACCGGGACACGCTGTCGGCACAGGGCGGCGCCAGCAGGCGCCGCCCTGTTTGTCTTGAGGTGCCCGCGCGTACTGTTCTTGGTTGAATTGTTCTGGATAGGGGGAAGAGGGGATGGCCGCACCGGATGCCGGCATGCTTTTCGTGCAGTTCGCCAAGGTGGGCCTCTCCGGCTTTGGCGGCTGCCTGCCATGGGCCCAACGCGCACTGGTCGAGCAGTTACGCTGGCTTGACCAGAAAACATTCACGGAGTTGCTGGGCATCGCGCAGGTGCTGCCCGGCCCCAACGTCTGCAACCTGGCGCTGATTGTCGGCACGCAGTTTGCCGGTTGGCGGGGCGCCGCCGCAGCCCTGGGCGGCTTGCTGTTTGCGCCTTGCCTGATCGTCCTGGCCTTGGGCGCGGCCTATGCGCATTTCGGCCACCAGCCTCAGGTGCACGCCGCACTCTCGGGCATGGCGTCGGTCGGTGCGGGCCTGCTGCTTGCCAGCGCGCTGAGCCTGTTAAGAGGCTTATCCGGGCGGTGGGCCGACGTGCTGCTCGCAATGGCCGCGTGTAGCGCGCTGGGCGTGTTGGGCTGGTCGCTTTGGCTGGTGCTCGCCGTGCTGGTGCCCGCCGCGCTGGCCCTTCACGCGTACACAGGACGGCGCGATGGCTGACCCCCAGGTGCTATGGACGCTGGCGGTCTTTTTCGGCCGTCTTTCCCTGCAGGCTTTCGGCGGCGTCAATGTGGCCCTGGGAAGCATGCAGCGCTTTTTTGTCGTCGAGCAGCAGTGGCTGGGCGCGGCCGAGTTTGCCGAACTGTTTGCCCTCGCGCAGACGGCGCCCGGGCCCAACGTGATCGTGGTGACCTTGCTGGGCTGGCGGGTGGCCGGCCTGGCGGGTGCGCTGGTGTCTACCCTGGCCATGCTTTTGCCAGCGGCACTGCTCGTTTACCTGTGCGCCTGCACGCTGGTCCGCGGCAGGCAGCAACAGCTCGTGAAAGCCCTGCTTGCAGCGCTGACCCCTGCCACGGTCGGCCTGTTGCTCGCGTCGGGGGCCATCCTGGCCCGCTCCAGCAACCACGGGCTGTCTGGCTGGGTATTGACGCTGGTGACCGCTGTGGTCGCGTTGTCCTGCCGCGCGCATCCACTGTGGTTGATCGCAGCTGGAGGGCTGGCAGGCCTGCTTGCCGGGCATGCCTGAATGCCGTGTCGGCCGCACGCGTCCTGACGCTTGCCCGCGCTTTAGCCGGGACGTCGCGCCTGCCTTTCCCCGTTTACCTTCCCTTGCCGGCGCCCAGCCGTGCGGGCAGATGCGCTGCCAGATAGTCGACCAGGGCGGTGAGCCGTGGGGCCAGCGCGCCTTGCCGGTAGAACACTGCCCACACCGGCAGGCGCCAGCCAAGGTTGGCCTGCGGCAGCACTTCGCACAGGGTGCCGCTGGCGAGCGCGTCGGCGACCAGAAATTCGGACAGGCAGGCGATGCCGGCGCCTTCCAGCGCCAGCCGGTACAGCGTCTCCCCGCTGGAGGCGGCCAGCGACGGCCGGATGGCGAGCCCGTCGCCGCCGGCGTGCTTGAGCGGCCACAGGTTGAGCGAGGCAGGCTGGGTGAAGCCCAGCAGGCGGTGCGCGGCGAGCGCGTCGGCGCTGGCGGGCGTACCGTGCCGTGCCAGATAGCCGGGGGTGGCGACCAGCCGCAAGGCGGTTTCGCCTAGCCTGCGCGCGTTGAGGGTCGAGTCGGCCAGCGTGCCCAGCCGGATCGCCATGTCGGCGCGTTCCTCGATCAGGTCGACGAAGGTTTCGCCGTGGTTGAGCTCCAGCTGCACTTGCGGGTAGGCGTCCAGAAAGCCGGCCACCAGCGGCGCGAGCAGGTGGACCAGCACCGGCGTCGCCGCGTTGACGCGCACGAGGCCTGAGGGCTGGGCACGGCTATTCGCCAGTTGGGCCTCGGTTTCTGAGAGTTCCGCGAGGATGGCGCGGGCGCGCTCCAGCAGCCAGCACCCCTCTGCGGTCAGGTCGAGGCGGCGGGTGGTGCGGACGATCAGGCTGACGCCGAGCTGTTTTTCCAGCCGCGAGATGGTGCGGCTGACCCCGGACGGCGTCTGCCCCAGGCGCTCGGCGGCGGCCGAGAAAGAACCGGCATCGATGACGGCACAAAACGCGATCAACGCGTCGACGTTCAGCATTGTTGACTCCAGAGCACAAGTGTTTGCCAGTACAGCCGATTTATCGGTCGGCTGCAAGTGCCCACAATGCGCAGCCTGTCCGGGGAGATCCCCGCCTCCGCAAAGGAATCCATCATGCCGCTCGCCTTGTGGGCGCTGACGCTCAGCGCCTTCGCCATTGGTACCACCGAATTCGTGATCGTCGGGCTGATCCCGACCATTGCCCAGAGCCTGGGCGTTTCCGTGCCGTCGGCCGGCCTTCTGGTCAGCCTGTACGCGCTGGGTGTCGCCGTCGGCGCACCGGTGCTCACCGCCTTGACCGGGCGCGTGCCGCGCAAGCAGTTGCTGCTCGCGCTGATGGCGCTGTTTACCGCCGGCAACTTGCTGGCCTGGATGGCGCCGGGCTACGAGGCGCTGATGGCGGCCCGCGTGCTGACCGGCCTCGCGCACGGCGTGTTCTTCTCGATCGGCTCGACCATCGCCACCAGCCTGGTGCCCAAGGAGAAGGCGGCCAGTGCCATCGCCGTCATGTTCAGCGGCCTGACCGTCGCGCTGGTGACCGGTGTGCCGCTGGGGACCTGGGTCGGCCAGCATTTCGGCTGGCAGGCGACCTTCCTTGCCGTGTCCATGCTGGGCGTGGTGGCCTTCGTCGGCAGCCTGCTGCTGATCCCGAACAACATCGCGCAGCCCAAGCCCGCGTCGCTGCTCACCCAGATGGCCGTGCTGAAGAAGCCGCGCCTGCTGCTGGTCTACGCGATGACCGCGCTGGGCTACGGCGGTTCGTTCACCGCCTTCACCTACCTTGCGCCCATCCTCGAGCAGGTGACCGGCATGGGCGCGTCGAGCGTCGGCCTGGTGATGCTGGTGTACGGCGTGTCGGTGGCCTTCGGCAATATCTGGGGCGGCAAGCTGGCCGACAGGAAAGGCCCGATCCGCGCCCTGCAGATCATTTTCACCCTGCTCGCGCTGGTGCTGCTGGCGCTGACCTTTACCGCACCATCGACCCCGCTGGTGGTGGCCACCGTGCTGGCCTGGGGCGCGGTTGCCTTCGGCAACGTGGCCGGCCTGCAGGTCTACGTGGTGCAGCAGGCCGAGCGTGAGGCGCCGCAAGCCGTTGACGTCGCCTCCGGCCTCAATATCGCGGCCTTCAATGTCGGCATCGCACTGGGCGCATGGATCGGCGGCGTGATCGTCAGCACCCTGGGCCTGCTGGCCACCCCGTGGATCGGTGCGCTGATCGTGGTCGCTGCGCTGGGCCTGACCACCTGGGCAGGCCGCCTCGACCGCAGGGCCGGCTCCGGCCCGCTGGCCAAACCGGCCCACGCCGTCGCCGCGCACTGAGCAAAGACCCGGCGCTTTCCGCCCCGGTGAAGGCTGGTTCGTGCCCGGCCATTGTTGCTGCCGCAGCAATGGCCTGTTGCCCGGCGCCGGCTTTTTCTGCCGCGCCCGGGCGGGGACAATCCATCCATCCATCCGCTGCGGCAGATCGCCGCTGCGCTGCACTGACTCGGGAGACCCCTCATGAAAAACTGCATGCAAGCCTGGACCTGGACTGAACCGGGCGAGCCGACCGACCTGATCCTGCGCCACCTTGAGCGGCCGCAGCCGCAGGCGGGCGAGGTGCTGATCGAGAACCATGCGGTCGGCCTCAACCCGGTCGACTGGAAGTTCGTCGGCTGGGGCCACCCGCGCTGGCAGGCCGGCCATATCCCGGGCGTCGACGGCGCGGGGGTGGTGGTCGCCGCAGGCGAGGGCGTCACGCTGCCGGTGGGCTGCCGCGTCGCCTACCACCAGGACCTGTTCCGCGACGGCAGCTTTGCCAGCCATACCGTGCTTGCCGCCGACGTGGTGATGCGCGTGCCAGACGGGCTAGATTTCGCCACGGCGGCCAGCCTGCCTTGCCCGGCGCTGACCGCAAGCCAGGCCGTCGCCAAGTTGCCGCCGGCCAAAGGCGCAGCCGTGCTGGTCACCCGCGCCGGCGGGGCGGTCGGTACCTTTGTCGTCCAGTTGCTGGCGCGGGCCGGTTTTGACGTGTGGGCGGCCGCCGGCAGCCGCCACCACCCGCGTCTGGCAGGCCTCGGCGCCCGCCACTGCGTGGACGAGCGCTCGGCCGACTGGGTTGAGCGGCTGCAACGCTTGGGCACACCGTTTTACGCGGTGATCGACAGCGCAAGCGGCGCCGCGGCGGCCGGGCTCGCGCCGCTGCTCGCCTACAACGGACACCTGGTCTGCATCCAGGACCGGCAGGAAGTGCCGCCGCTGCCCGCGTTTACCACCGCGCTCTCGCTGCACGAAGTGGCCCTCAACAGCGTGCACGAATACGCGGACGCCGCCGGCCGCGCCGCACTGATGGCAACTGGCGCGGCCTTGCTCGCGGACGTCGCCAGGCAGCGCCTGCAGGCGGTGCCGCTGGAAACCTTCCCCTTCGACGCGCTGCCCGAGGCCTTGCTGGCGATGAAGGAAGGCGTGGCCACCGCACGGCCCGTGCTGGTACCGGATGCTCTAGGCTGACGCATGCAAGGCCGAGTGTGAGTGGTGCTGTATGGGCTGCGCTAGCATGGCTTTTTACGAAGATGATAACTTCAAGGGCGTTCTAAAAATCCTCAGCCAGAACTACAAAATGGGCATTCCCGCCAAGTACCGTAGATGTAGGTAGCCAGCGAGTACTAGTTGGGCAAGCAAGTGCGGCTGAAGGCCTATGTCTCCAAGGGATGGAACCTGAAGACGGATCGGGAAATCATAAAGGATAGTGAATGACTTCAATGTGTGGCGGCGGTGCGTTACGATCTCCCCAAGCGCACCAATCTTGAGCTGGCTGCCGGTCAGTGGTCTTCGACACCAGACCATCTGGACAAGGCCAACGGTGTAGGCTTCGGGATTTTCCACAGTTCTGACTGGGATACGCTGTCGGTACAGGGCGGCGCCTGCTGGCGCCGCCCTGTTTGTCTTGAGGAGCCTGCGCGTGCGGTTCTTAGTTGGATTGTTCTGGATAGGGGGAAGAGGCGATGGCCGCACCGGATGCCGGCAAGCTTTTCGTGCAGTTCGCCAAGGTGGGTCTCTCAGGCTTTGGTGGCTGCCTGCCATGGGCCCAACGCGCGCTGGTTGACCAGTTACGCTGGATTGACCAGAAAACATTCACGGAGTTGCTGGGCATCGCGCAGGTGCTGCCCGGCCCCAACGTCTGCAATCTGGCGCTGATTGTCGGTACCCAGTTTGCCGGTTGGCGGGGCGCCGCTGCTGCCCTGGGGGGCTTGCTGTTTGCGCCTTGCCTGATCGTATTGGCACTGGGCGCGGCCTACGCGCATTTTGGCCACCAGCCTCAGGTGCACGCCGCGCTCTCGGGGATGGCTTCGGTCGGTGCAGGCTTGCTGCTTGCCAGCGCGCTGAGCCTGTTCAGAGGCATATCCCGGCGGCGGGTCGACGTGTTGCTCGCAATGGCCGCGTGTACCGCGCTGGGCCTGTTTGGCTGGTCGCTTTGGCAGGTGCTCGCCGTGCAGGTGCCCGCCGCGCTGGCCCTGCACGCGTACACAGGACGGCGCGATGGCTGACCCCCAGGTGCTATGGACGCTGGCGGTCTTTTTCGGCCGCCTCTCCCTGCAGGCTTTCGGCGGCGTCAATGTGGCCTTGGGGAGCATGCAGCGCTTTTTTGTCGTCGAGCAGCAGTGGCTGGGCGCGGCCGAGTTTGCTGAACTCTTTGCCCTCGCGCAGACGGCGCCCGGGCCCAATGTGATAGTGGTGACTTTGCTGGGCTGGCGGGTGGCCGGCCTGGCGGGCGCGCTGGTGTCTACCCTGGCCATGCTCTTGCCTGCCGCACTGGTTGTCTACCTCTGTGCCTGCACGCTGGTTCGTAACCGGCAGCAACAGGTCGTGAAAGCCCTGCTCGCAGCACTGGCCCCTGCCACGGTCGGCCTGTTGCTCGCGTCGGGTGGCATCCTGGCACGCTCCAGCAACCACGGGCTGTCTGGCTGGGTGTTGACGTTGGTGACCGCTGTGGTCGCGTTGTCCTGCCGCGCGCATCCTCTGTGGTTGATCGCAGGCGGTGGCATGGCGGGTTGGCTCGTGCAATATTCTTGAACCTGTCCCAAGCTGTCTTTGAGCCCACCGCTACCTGATCCGGCTTTCCGCGGGTCGCCAAAGTTGGCAATCCTGTTTGACCTCATCTTGCTGCCTATCCGTCGGACGTGACTGCACATACATTGAAAAATCTGCCTGGCGCTTAAGTTCTTCGCCGGCTTCATTTCGTTTTTGAACCTGAATCGGAGTACCGCCCATGCATGCAGCCAGCCAGATAGGCGTTCGCTCAGCCCTGATCCCCGGCTTGATCAACGCCGTGATCAACGGGGCCATCGCCTACCAGGGGTTCAAGGGCGCCGCGCTGATCCCGTTGACGGTTGACGTCTCCAACGGAGGAGAGATGACCGTCTGGTCCGAGGTGGTTGCCCTGTCGTTCTCGCTGTCGGCCATCCTCGGCGTGATCACGGCCGTGTTGTTCCAGAAGTCCGCCGGCGTCACCCCGCGCAAACCGGTGTTTCCCACCCTTGTGCTGTTGGCCTTGGAGCAGGCGGTGATGCTGTTCGGCGCAAGTGTGATCTTTGCCTTGCTGTGGCACCGCCTGGCAGGGACCGTACTGGTCAGCCCGCTTGCGGCCGCCTTGTTTGTCGCCGCGGCTGCAGCTGTCATCACCATCATCGTCGACATCCGCGTGAAGCGTGCCGTGTTGCGCAAGGACTGATCAAGTTGACGACATCGCACGGAGCAAGCCTGTGGCCGGGTTTGAGCTGATCAACCCCCTGTGGCTGCGCTCCTTGCTGGCCGTGGTGGCGACCGGCAGCTTCACCCGTGCGGCCGAGGCGCTGGATATCACGCAGGCGGCGGTCAGCCAGCATATCCGCCATCTGGAGGACGGCTACGGGCGTTTGCTGCTGCGCGAGCGGCGGCAGATCGAACTGACGCCGCAAGGGCGGCTGCTGTTCGAATACGCCGAAGAGGTGGCGGCGGCGACCGCCCGCCTGCGCGCCAGGCTTGCCGACGACGACCCGGCGCAGGGCGCGGTGTCGCTGGCGACGCCCGGCAGCATCGGGCTCGCGCTCTACCGCTGTCTACTCGACTTGCAGGCGCGCCACCCGGGCTTGCAGGTCAGCCACCGCTTCGCGCCCAGCGCGCAGATCGCCGCCATGCTGCTGGACGGGCAGATTGAGTTCGGCCTCTCCACCCGGCCGCCGGACGACACGCGGCTTGAGGCGAGCGAGTTCGTCGACGAGGCGCTGCGGCTGGTGTTGCCCGCTGGCCACCCGCAACCCGACTGGGCTGTTTTGCAGCGTCTGGGCATGATCGGCCACCCGGACGGCGCCGACATGGCGGCGAGGCTCTTTAGCCGCCGCTACCCGGGGCAGCGGGTGTCGACGCTCCCCGAGCGCGGCTTCGTCAACCAGATCAGCCTGATCCTCGAGCCGGTCGCCCGCGGACTCGGCTTTACCGTGTTGCCGCAGTTCGCGGTCAGCGCCTTCGGCCGCCCGTCCGAGCTTTATGTGGTCGAACAGGACCCGCCGGTGGTCGACACCTTATGGCTGGTCACCCGCCGCGAATGGCCGCTCAGCGCGGCCGCGTCGCACGCGCTGGAAGCGATGCGCGCGCATCTGGCGGCCATGTAAGGGCGGGCATTGTAAGACCGCGGCTATTTGTAGATGACTGTCAGCCTTGGCGGCTACGGCTGGGGTCATTCTTCAGCGAAGTTCCGCAAGTCCTGGGCAATGTCTTCCCATTGTTCTGCGCTGATCGGGGCTCTAGCCAGATACCGGACGAAAAAGGCGCCTTCCGCCGCCAAAAAAGCCATACGCAGATGCTTTTCCTCGTCGGTGGTTGCCGAAAAGTCTCCCATGCGGTCTGCGTACCACTGCATGACCCCATCCATCCTGCTGTTAGTGCTCGCCAGTGCAGCGAGAGACGCCGCCATTCGGCTGTTGGCATCTTCAGCCGGCTCCAGCATGGTCTGGATGTGGGCGCGGACGCGATCCCGCAAAGTGAGGGAGTCACCTGCGCGCTGTATGAACGCGCCCCTCTCTTGCTGCAACCATCGTTCCAGCAATGCCTCGATCATGCCTTCCCGGCTGGAGAACACCGATTGCACTGTGGCCTTGGAAAGGCCGGATGTCGTAGCCACGGAGCCGAACGTGAGCCCGGATGGGCCGAGGGTAGAAACGACTTGTTCCACCGAATCCAGCAAGCGTTCACGGTCTACGGTTCGAGGTCTCGTCACTTTTCATTGCTCCTCTCTCTTGTTAAGATACGATCGTATTTTAACGGGAAAGTGTCCGTGATGTTCATGAGTTGGATTTATCTATGTCTTGCCGGTCTTCTTGAAATCGGCTGGCCGGTTGGCCTGAAAATGGCACAGGACCCTGCTACGCGGGTTCTTGGCATTGCCACGGCGATTTTTTTCATGGCAGCAAGTGGAGCCTTGCTCTGGCTATCGCAGAAGCACATCCCGATCGGTACTGCGTACGCGGTCTGGACTGGCATCGGTGGCGCAGGCACTTTCCTCGTCGGGGTCCTGTATTACGGAGACCCGGCAACTTTTGCCCGCTTCATGGGGGTCGGGCTGATCATCGCAGGGGTCGTGACACTCAAATTGGCGCACTGAGCCCGTCCAGCTGGCCGATTTCAACATCCTGCGAGCAGGGCGTCAGGCAACTGGGCGCAGCCGTGTCGCTGCGCTGGTTTGTGGTTTTAATGCAGGCTGTCCAGCGCCAGCACCTGCTTGCCGCGCACCCGTCCGGCCAACTGTCGGTGCAAGGCGGCGGTCAGTTGCGCGGCGTCCGGTTGGATCACTCTGATCGGCAGCGGGGCGATGCGGTTTTGCTGCAGCATCGCCAGCACCTCGTCCCCCATCCGCGCGAGGTCCCGCTGGGCAGACAAGTCGCCGCTGATCCACGCGCCGCCCAGCGCGATCACATGGATGCCTGGCGCGAGCGCGAACAGGTCGATGCCGGTGGTGTCGGGCATGCCCAGCAGGCTGGCGAACTGCCCGCCGAACTTCATCAGTTGCAGGTCGCGATGTGCGGCCTCGCCGCCGATGCCGTCCAGCACCGCGTCGACGCCTGCGCCTTGCGTCAATTCACGCACCCGCGCAGCCACGTCTTCGTTTTGGTAGTCGATCACTGCGTCGGCGCCGAGCGACGCGACGTAGTCTGCGTTGCGGGATGACGCGGTGGCGATCACGCGCGCGCCCAGCGCCTTGGCCATCTGCACCGCGAAGCCGCCGACGCCGCCGGCGGCCGCCTCGATCAGGAGGGTCTGCCCCGATTGCAGGCGCAGCCGGCGCGACAGCGCCTGCCAGGCGGTCAGCGCCGCGCAGGGCAGGCTGGCGGCGGTGACGAGGTCGATTTCGTCCGGTACCACGCTCACGGCGTGCGCCGGCGTCACCACCCACTGGGCAAAGGTGCCGGGCGGCGCCAGCGCGGTATGCGCGATGACGCGCCGGCCCAGCCAGGCCGCATCCACCCCTGCACCGACCGCGTCGACCACCCCGGCGGCGTCGACGCCGGGCACGTGCGGCCAGCGCCAGGCCGGATGGCCGCCCACGCACAGCTTGGCGTCGACCGGGTTGAGCGCAGCGGCGGCGATACGCAGCCGGATTTCGCCCGCAGCCGGCGCCGGGCGCGGCAGTGTGGCGGCCTGCAGCGCGAAGTCGGCTTGAGCGCTTGGCAGTACGAAGGCCTGCATGGTGGTGTCAGTCATGGCGGGCGTCCTTTCAGTCATCCCAGGCAGAAGCAATGTCGGGCGGGGTAGCCAGCCTTGCCTGACGGTTGAGGCGGACGATGGCGGCCATGTCCGCGTCGTCCAGTGCAAGCTCGCTTGCGGCCAGGTTGCTTTGCAGGTTGGCCGCGCGGGTGGACGAAGGGATCACCGAGAAGCCCTGCTGCATGGCCCAGGCCAGCGCGACCTGTGCGACGGTGGCCCCGCGCCTAGCAGCGATGCCCTGCAGCACCGCATCCTGCATCACCTGCCCGTAGGCAAGAGTCATGTAGGAGGTGACGTGCACGTTCTGGCTTTGCAAGAAGCGCACCAGACGCGGGCTCTGCACGTAGGGGCTCAGCTCGATCTGGTTGGTGGCAAGGCCCGCCGGGCCGACTACCGACAGCGCGCGTGTGGTGTCGGCGATATTGAAGTTGGACACGCCGATCAGCCGGGTCAGCCCCTGCGCCTGCGCGTCGGCCAGCGCTTCCACGCTGTCTTCCAGCCTGACCGGGCCGTTTGGTGCCGGCCAGTGGATCAGCGCGAGGTCCAGCCGGTCGACCCCCAGCTTGTCCGCGCTCTCGCGCAGGCTTGCCTGCAACTTGCCCGGCGCCATGCTGTCGACCCAGACCTTGCTGGTGATGAACAGCGCGTCGGGCGAGAGCCCGGACGCCTTGATCGCCTGCCCGATGTCCGCCTCGTTGCCGTAGATCTGCGCGGTGTCGATCGCGCGGTAACCCAGCTCGAGCGCCTGCGTCACCGAATCGATGACCGTTTGCCCCTTGAGGCGGAAGGTGCCGACACCGATGGCCGGAATGTTCATCTGAATCCCTTTTAGATTTGCTTGGTAAAGAAATTCGGCCAGCGCCAGTGGCCTTGGCGCGAGTCGTCAGGCCGCTGGCGTGTTTGCCGTGTTTGGCTTTAGCTTTGATAAGCACCGGCCGAATAGGTCAGCTCGTAGCTGTGGCTGTAGATCTCGACGATGTTGCCGAACGGGTCTTCCATGTAGACCATGCGGTACGGCTTCTCGCCCGGGTAGTACTCGCGCACCGGCATGCGCTGCTTGCCGCCGGCGGCGACGATCTTGGCGGCCAGACCTTCGACGTCCGGGTCTTGCACGCAGAAGTGGAACACGCCGGTCTTCCAGTATTCGAAGTTGTTCTCGGGACGCACGCTATTTGGAAACTGGAATATTTCGACGCCGATCTTGTCGCCGGTCGACAGGTGGGCAATGCGGAACGAACCCCAGCCCGGGCCGAACACATCACTGCACATCACGCCAATGGCCGAGTCGTCTTCGGTGATGGTGGTCGGCGGCATGATCAGGTACCAGCCCATCACTTCGGTGTAGAACTTGACGGCGGCTTCAAGGTCGGTGACGGAGATGCCGATATGGCTGAAATTGCGCGGGTAGGTCATGGCTTTCCCATTTCATGCTGTTAGTGAGATCTGAACATTAGTCGAGAAGCTGATCCGTTCCAGTTCGCCATCAGGCGCGGCCGTCGCCTCGGTCCATCCTCGGCTTTGGCATGCGCCTTGAGGTACGCGACACTCAGCCTTGATAAGCGCCGGCAGAGTAGGTCAGCTCGTAGCTGTGGCTGTAGATCTCTATGATGTTGCCGAACGGGTCTTCCATGTAGACCATGCGGTACGGCTTCTCGCCCGGGTAGTACTCGCGCACCGGCATGCGCTGCTTGCCGCCGGCGGCGACGATTTTGGCGGCCAGCCCTTCGACGTCCGGGTCCTGCACGCTGAAGTGGAACACGCCGCTCTTCCAGAATTCGAAGTTGTTCTCGCGGCGCTCGCTGTTGGGGAACTCGAACAGCTCGACGCCGATCTTGTCGCCGGTCGACAGGTGGGCGATGCGGAACGAACCCCAGCCCGGGCCGAACACGTCGTTGCACATCACGCCGATGGCCGAGTCGTCTTCGGTGATGGTGGTCGGCGGCATGATCAGGTACCAGCCCATCACTTCGGTGTAGAACTTGACGGCGGCGTCCAGGTCGGTGACGGTGATGCCGATATGGCTGAAATTGCGCGGGTAGCTCATGGTGTTTCCTGCTTGGTGGTGTCTGGAAGCGGCCATTCTAGGAAGCCCCATCCATAAGTTGAACAGACTGTTGCTTATGGTTTTGATTAAAATTTCTAATGCCGGTAGCGCACCCGCACGGCGGGCGTCTGCCGCCGGCCCGGGCGGAAGGGGGGAGAGGATGGCTGTTGACGGTTTGCTGCGCCGGGAGCGGCGACAGCCTTGCTTTGGCCGGGCGCTGCTCGCGGCTGGCGTGGCGCTTGTGTTCTTGCTTGCAGGCTGTGGCAACAGCTACTACCGCGGCCCGGTCAGTGCGCACTTCGACGGCCAGAAATTCAATAACCCGTGGGCGCCGATGCCCGAGCGCTTCTGGGACTTTCTCAAGTGGCGCGCCACCGCCGAGCAAGGATACTGGCCGGCGTCGGTCAAGGTGTCGACGTCCGTCCCCCCGCGCAGGGTGGAGGGGGACGCGTTGCGGGTAACCTACGTCGGGCACGCCTGCGTGCTGTTGCAGACGCAGGGGGTGAACATCCTGACCGACCCGATCTGGTCGGCGCGTGCCAGCCCGTTCGGCTTTGCCGGCCCCAGGCGTGTGGCCGCCCCGGGCGTGCGTTTCGAAGACCTGCCGCCGATCGACGTGGTGCTGGTCAGCCACAACCATTACGACCACATGGACCTGCCGACGCTCGACCGCCTGCACCAGGCGTTCAAACCGCTGGTGCTCGCACCGCTTGGCAACGACAAGATCATGAAAGAGGCGGTCCCCGACTTGCGCGTACAGGCGCTGGACTGGGGGCAGGGCGTCGCGTTTGGGCCAAACCTGCGCTTTACTCTGGAGCCGATGCAGCACTGGTCGGCGCGCGGCCTGTTCGACCGGCGCGACGCCCTGTGGGGCGCGTTTGTTGTCGAGGCGCCGGGCGGCCCCGTCTACTTCCTGGGCGACGCGGGCTACGCACAAGCCCTGTCGGCCGAGGTGCTGGCCAAGTACGGCAAACCGAGGTTCAGCCTGTTGCCGGTGGGCGCTTACCAGCCGCGCTGGTTCATGCAGTACGCGCACATGACGCCCGCCGAGGCGGTGCAGACCTACCGGGATCTGGGCCGCACCTACGCGATGGGCACGCAGTACGAGGTGTTCGCCATGGCCGACGAAGCGTACGCGGCGCCCCGCCAGGCGCTGACTGCCGCCATGGTGGAAAAGGGCGTCACGGCCGAGCGCTTCAGGCTGCCCGAGGTGGGCGGCTGGTTCGTGGTGCCGCCGCTTGAGGCGGCGCAGGGCCTGCAGGCGGCCAAACCGGCAAACTGACGCAAGCTGCCGCCAGCCTTCAAGGCGCGGGCGCCAGTAGGGTTTAATGTTTTTCTCAAGGAGAAACCGATGCGCTTGGCTTCTGTTCACACGCTGTTGATCGCAGCGACCAGCCTGTTGCTGTCCGCCTGCTCGACCCTGCCGCCTGCCGGTATTACCCCGGTGACGGGCTTCGAGCCGGCGCGTTACACCGGCAAGTGGTACGAGATCGCCCGGCTGGATCACGTGTTCGAGCGCGGGCTGAGCGACGTGAGCGCCGACTACACGCAAAAGGCGGACGGCTCGATCCGGGTGCTCAATCGTGGCTACGACACTGCGGGTGCGCGCTGGAAGGAGGCGGAAGGCCGGGCGCTGTTTAACACCTCGCCCGATGTCGCCTCGCTCAAGGTGTCTTTCTTTGGCCCGTTCTTCGGCGGCTACCACGTGGTTGCGCTGGACCCGCACTATCAATGGGCGCTGGTCGCCGGCAACAACCGCGACTACCTGTGGATCCTCGCGCGCGAGAAGACGCTGCCAGCCGACATCAAGACGGCCTTGCTCGCGCAGGCCGCCGCGCTTGGCTACGCGACCGAGAAGCTGATCTGGGTGACGCAGACGCGGCCGGACGCCTGAGGGTGATAGCTGCTGGCGTTCTCAAAGACAGTCCCGCCCCCGAGGATGCTCAGGCAGAGGGGGGGCGTCGCCGGCCCTCATCCCAGCCGGAAGCCGGGGTAGCCGGACTGTGGCACTACATTGCCCGTGTTCGATAGAAAAATCGAAATGTCCGCCCAGTCGGCCGACCAACCTGGCGACCAGATTTAGGCCCAGCCCGTAACCGCCGCTTTCCTTGCGTACCGGCCGCCCTTCGGCCAGTGCCGCCAGGATAGGGTCTGGCGTGCGCTCCAGCGCCGTCGGGTTGCCAACCTGTATGGTCAATTGCTGTGGCGCGTGGGACACCGACAGGCGGAGGGTTCCGCCCGCAGTTGAGTATTTCACCGCGTTGGCCAGCAGGTTGGCCAGTACCCGTTCGAGCAGCAAGGGGTCGGTCGGCCAGCCGAGGCTTGCGTCGACGCCAACGGGAGGTGCGCAGACGAGCCCGCGCAACGCGGCATCCTGCGTTGTTTGCGCCCACAGTGTCCGGCACAGGGCTGCCACGTCGACCGTTTCCACTCGGGTGGTGAGGTGGCTCTCGGCGGTCATTGCGCCAAAGTCTTGCAACTGGGTCGCCAGCCGGGCAATTTCTGCGCCCTTGTTGCGCGCTAGCACTAGGAATTCAGCGCGTGACGCCGGCTCATCCTCTCCCTCCGCCAGTTCCAGATAGAGCAGCAGGCTGGTCAGCGGGCTTCTGAGGTCGTGGGCGAGCGCCGCGCTCATCTGCGCACGCTCGGCGAACAACTCGCCCGAAAGTTCGGCCATCCGGTTGAAGCTGCGCTCGAGCTCGGCAACCTCGTCCCGTCCGCCTGCCGGTAGCCGGGTCTCGAAGTCGGCGGGCAGGCGGGACAGCGCGTGGCGAACCGCGTCGAGCCGGCTGATTTGCCGGCGCATGACCCAGAGCAGCAGGGTGACGCCGACACCGGCAGAGAACAGGAACAAGATGGCGAGGGTGCGGTTGTAACGGGCCAGCGCCCCGGCCATGGCTTCGGTCTGGGCTGGCACGCTCACATGCAGCGTCCCCCACTGATCGGCGGGCAGCCAGCGCATGCGTTTATTGCCATGAGGCGTCTGGGCGGTGCAGCGTGGTGGTGTGCCGAAGGGCTGGGCACAGACTTGGGTGCCTTCGCCCAGTTCACGTTCGATTTGCCTGCCGAGCGCCAACGCTTCTTCCTCGTTGCCGATACGACGGGTGGCAACCCGCTCCTCAAGGGTTTGCAGGCGGTGTTGCCAGTTCATGCCGGCTTCGGCCAGTGCCAGGCGTTGGTTGTCCAGCCAGGGCGTGGCTGCGGCGTAAGCGAGCAGGAAGCTGCCGGTCGCGGCAAGCGCCGCGACCAAGACTAGCAGGATGAATCGGAAGAGCAGTGAAGACATCGTGTTACAGCAGGCGGTAGCCCGCGCCCCAGACCGTACGGATCAGCGAGGTGTCGCCCAACCCGGCAAACTTGTGCCGGATGTTCGAGATATGCGCCATCACGGTCTTGTCCGCGACCGCCTCGGCCCCCTGCCACGCGTGCCGGTAGATGTCGTCGACGCTGAACACCCGTGATGGTCGCCTGGCCAGCAACTCGACAATGGCGAACTCGCGGGCGGTCAGCGCGACCGGCTGCCCGCCGACCCACGCCTGCCGGGCCTCAGGGTCGACTTCCAGGTTGCCTGCGCGCAGCCGTGTTGCCTGCGCGGCGGCCGGGTAGACGCGGTAGCGGCGCAGCTGCGCCGTGATCCGGGCCTCCAGTTCGGCCGCCGAGAAGGGCTTGACCAGATAGTCGTCGCCGCCGGCCATCAGCGCCTGAACCTTGTCCTGCTCGCCTCCCCGTGCGGACAGGAACAGGATGGGCAACACTTCTCGTTGGCGGACCCGCCGGCACACCTCGATCCCGTCCAGGCCCGGCATGTTGATGTCGAGCACGATCAGGTCAAAAGGGTCTGTGCCGGCCAGCGTTTGTAACGCGTCCGCGCCGTCGGCGGCGCCCACCACCTCGTGGCCCTGCCGGCGCAGCAGGGCGCCCAGTGCGTGGCGGATGTCCGCGTCGTCGTCGACGATGAGTACGCGCGCCAAGTCAGCCCCTCCGCCATCTGCCGAACAGTGCGAAACCGGCGATGCCCAGTGCGCAGGCCACTACGGCGAGCGAGCCGTTGAACAGGTTGTAGCCGTTGATGGCCGCCACTAGCGCTTCTGCGTTGGCGACAGGCGCTTCGGACAGCCGGGCCATCTGTTCAAGGCGGTCGACCAGCCAGGGGTAGCTCAGGCGGTGCAGCAGCAGGAAGCTTGCACAGCTTGCGACAGTGATGAGAACGAGGCGGCGGGTGAGGTGAAGTAAGGGCATGGAAAAGCTCCTGTGAAAGTGACCATGCCCTGCAGTCTAGGGCGCAATGTTTGGGAGTTTTCCGGGATGCCCTAGGAAAAAACCCAAACAATTTCACCGAGACTGGGCGGACTTCTTCTTTGCCATCAAGGATTACTCCATGAACAAAGCCCAGCTGTTCGCCGCGCTGGCGCTGGCCGCCAGTGCCACTATGGCCCACGCGTTCCAGCCGCCGGTGCAGATGCCGATGCTGCCGTCCCCCGGGCACGATGTACAGTGGGGAGAGCCCGCCCGACCCTATCCGCCGCAGTGGGGGGAGGCGGCCCGCCCGTATCCGCCGCAGCGGCCGGACTGGGACAGCCTTCAGGATTGGCGTTCGCGAGACAGCCGTTGGTATAACGGCCGTATCGTGCACTTGCGCCAGCGCTATGCAGGAAGCTACCTGTTTGTCGTCCAGTTGCGAAACGGCGAACATGCCCGATTCGTGCGCACGTACCGCAGCGGATTTGAGGTCGGCGACAAGGTCAAGGTGCGCCAGTACAAGGGGCGCACCCTGATCGAGCGGCGTTAAGCAGTATCTGGATGGTGCCCGGCCGGCCGCCGTGGGCTATTCGTTTTCGGCTTGCCCGGGCAGGCCGTCCTGCCAGCGCTTGCCCGCCCAGTTGCGCCCGGCGTGGCTGCCGTCGCAGAACGGCTTGTTCTCGGATGCGCCGCAGCGGCACAGGGTGACGCGGTTGCGGATCTCGTAGCCCGTGCCGTCCGCCGATTCGATGCGGATGCCGCCCTTCACCCACAAGGGCCCCGAGCAATGCGCGGGCGCGTCCTCGATCAGCCCGAGCGCGGGTTCGAGCACGTCTTCCAGCGGCGTGCCGCTGGCCTTGTCCCACGCCAGCAGGCGCCCGGCCGGGCAATGGTTGGCCTCGTACCTGACGTGGTCGGCCGCGTGCGGTTGCGGCAGGCCGACCAGGTTCCAGATCCGCCCCTTGCCGTCGCAGAAGCGGGCGAACGCGCAGTAATCGGGGTTGTCGGTCAGCGCAAGCCTGGGGCCGTCGAAGGTCTCGGCACCTTGCAGGATGGGCGCGCGGCTGGCCGTCTCGCTGCCGTCGAAGCCTGCCTGTACATGGCTGCCGTCGCAGAACGGCTTGTTTTTCGACGCGCCGCAGCGGCACAGCGCGGCGGGCTCGGCGAGCGGGTAGTCGGCGCCCTCGGCGTAGGTCCACGAGTTGCCGTCCTCGTTGTTGCAGATGAATTGCTGCGTAAGCGGCGGCTGGCCGTACACGAGGTAGGGGCCGTTCTTGAGGACGACAATGCGGTAGCGCGCGTCGGCCGCCTGCGATCCGGGGGAGACTTTTTCCTTGCTCATGGCGTGTTTCCTCGTGGCAGGTGCTTAGCGCACCGGGTGTTCGTTCGGGCGCAAGTCGAAAACCAGTACCTCTGCCTGCTCGCCGTCGCTGAAGGCGATCGACGTCTCCTCGCGGACGCGCGCGCCGTCGCCCGCGGCGAAGCGCTCGCCGTTGACCGAGAGCGCGCCGCGGGCGACGTGCACGTAGGCGTAGCGGCCGGCGACTGCGAGGCTGGCCTGCTCCGCGTCGTCGAAAAGCCCCGCGTACACGCGCACGTCCTGCCATACCGGCAGCGAGCCGTTCGCCTCGTCCGGCGAGATGATCAGCCGCAGCCGGCCGCGCCGCTCGGACGCTGGGAAGTGGCGCTGCTGGTAGCGCACCGGCCCGCCGGTGCGGTCCGGTACGATCCAGATCTGCAGGAAATGCACCGGCTCGCTGGCCGACGCGTTGTACTCGCTGTGGAACACCCCGCCGCCGGCGCTCATCATCTGCACGTCGCCCGGGCGGCACACTTCCTCGTGGCCGGCCGAATCCTTGTGCGCGAGGCCGCCTTCGAGCACGTAGGAGAAGATTTCCATGTCGCGGTGCGGGTGGCTGCCGAAGCCTTGCCCCGGCTCGACGATGTCGTCGTTGATCACCAAGAGGTCGGAGAAGCCGACCTCGCGCGGGTCGTAGTAGTGGCTGAACGAAAAGGTATGGCGCGAATGCAGCCAGCCCAGCTGCGAGAGGCCGCGCGCGCCGGCGCGTCTGAGTTCGATCATGGGGAAGCTACCTGTTTGCGGGGCGCGGCAAACCAGAAGCGTGCCGCGTGGGGTGGAGGGACAGGACCTCCAACAGCATGGACGCTGGGCGGGCAAAAACCAAGCGGCACCTAGCCCTGGGTTGCGTCGGCCTCGTCCAGCCAGTAAAGCGGGTTGGGCAGCGCGGCGAGCAGCGCCGGCAGGTCGGGTGCGGCGAACGCGAAGGTCTGTTCGGGCAGCCCCGGCGTGAACATCAGCGAGCGCAGCGCGACGAGCGCCGGGTCGACCAGCAGCGGGATATGCGCGGGCAGCGCGAACGGGCAGAGCGCGCCGGGCAGGCAGCCGGTCACGGCCTGCATCTCCTCGTCCGCGCACACCGATACGCGCTGGCCGAGCAGGGCCTTCACCCTTTTCGCGTCGAGCCGGCTGTCGCGGTGGGTGAGCAGCAGCGCGTGGCTGCCGTCCTTGCAGCGCAGGAACAGGCTCTTGGTCGGCTCGGCGGTCCAGCCAAGCGCCCGGCCGACGCGCGCGTCGGTCTCGTAGTCGAGGATGGGCTCGTGCTGCCACGCTTGGTAGCCGACCCGGGTTTCGTTGAACAGCGCGACGCAGCGCGCGTGTATGGCTTGCAGGGTCATGCTGTCTTCCGGGGTCAGGATTGCAAGAGGGTGCGTGCGAGCTGGATAGCGAGGATCAGCATCAGGGAGCCTACGGCGGCGTCGACGGCGCGCTTGACGCGCGGCCGGCTCAGCGTGGCCGCGTAGCGGGCGGCGCCCAGCGAGAGCCCGCTGAACCAGCAAAGCGCCGCCAGCGCGCTGCCCAGCGCGAACCACGGCCGCTCGTGCGCGGCCAGCTGGCCGCCGATCGCGCCCAGGATCACCAGCGTGTCGAGGTAGACATGCGGGTTGAGCAAGGTGACCGCCAGCGTGGCGAGCGCGACGGCGAAGCGGCCGCGGCGGGCTGCACCGCCGGCGCCGGGCGCGTCGGCCGGCGCGGGACGCCAGGCGTTTTTCAGCGCGAACAGGCCATAAGCGGCGAGGAACAGGCAGCCGGCGGCGGTGACCACCGACAGCAGGGCGGGCGACTGGCCCAGCGCGGCGCCGGCGCCGAACACGCCGAGGCTGACCAGCGCGATATCGCAGGCGACGCAGATGGCCGCCACCATCAGGTGGTGGTGGCGGCGAATGCCTTGTTCGAGGACGAAGGCGTTTTGCGCGCCGATTGGCACGATCATGGCCAGGCTGAGGGTCAGGCCCTGCCAGAGTGGGGTGGTCAGCATGGTGGGTGTTCCTTATGGGGTGCTTGCAGCATAAGGAATGGTTTGTCTTTAGCAAATCTAATAATCTTAATGAATTATCAGTGTTGCTAATGGTGCGTGCATGCGCGGACTCGATTACCAGTGGCTCGCGGCGCTCGACGCGGTGGTGTCTTGCGGCGGTTTCGACAAGGGGGCGCAGGCGCTTTGCGTGACGCAGTCGGCCGTCTCCCAACGCATCAAGCAACTGGAGCGCTGGCTCGCCCAGCCGGTGCTGGTGCGCGCGACGCCGCCGCGGCCGACCGCCGCCGGCCGCCGCCTGCTCGGCTTTTACCGGCGGGTCCTGCTGCTGGAGCAGGAACTGCTGCCCGGCCTGTCGTCGGACGGGGCCGGCGCGCCGCTGCCGGTGGCCATCGCCACCAACGCCGACAGCCTGGCCACCTGGCTGCTGCCGGCGCTCGCGCCGCTGATGCAGGGCGGTCAACTGGTGCTCAACCTGATGGTCGACGACGAGAGCCGTACCCTGAACCGGCTGCGTTCGGGCGAGGCGGTGGTCGCCATCAGCAGCGAGCCCGCGCCGATGGCCGGCTGCGTTAGCGACTATCTGGGGCAACTGGACTACCTGTGCGTGGCGAGCCCCGGCTTTGCCCGCCGCCACTTCCCGCACGGGGTGGACGCAGCGGCGATGGCGCGCGCGCCCGCGGTGGTGTACGACCGGAACGACGCCATGCACGCGGGTTTCCTCGCCGCGCACTTCGCGCTGGCCCCGGTCGGCTGGCCGCGCCATGTCGCGCGCTCGTCCGAGGCCTTCGTCAAGCTCGCGGTGCTGGGCGCCGCCTATTGCCTGGCTCCGGCGCCCATGGTCGGCGGCGAGCTTGCGCGGGGCGAACTGGTCGAGCTGACGCCGGGGCAGGGCGTCAGCCGCGCCCTGTACTGGCACCGCTGGAGCCTGGAGAGCGGGGTGCTGTCGGCCCTGTCGGACGCGTGCATCCGCCATGCCCGCGGCGTGCTCAGGCAGTGAGCGGGCGCGTGCGGCTATCGCGCCTGCCTTGAGCCGGCTCGCAGGAGGCCGTACGGCCCGGGGGCAGGTGGATGGCGCACGCCTTTTTCCGGCGAGGCGGCTATACCGGCAGTATTTGCCGGGCGGAGCCTGACCATGCACCCCTTGCTGACCGAACTTGCCCTGTTGCTGGCGGCCGCGGTGTTCGTGGTGCCGCTGTTTCGCCGGCTGGGGCTGGGCGCCGTGCTGGGCTATCTCCTGGCCGGCTTGCTGATCGGCCCGTCCCTGCTCGGGCTGGTCGACGACGTCGAGCGGATCGCGGCCTTGTCCGAGCTGGGCGTCGTGCTGCTTTTGTTCGTGATCGGGCTCGAGCTTGCGCCGGCGCGGCTGTGGGTGATGCGCCGGGCGGTGTTCGGGCTGGGCGGCGCGCAGGTGCTCAGCGCGGCGCTGCTGTTCGGCGCGATCGCGTGGTGGCTGGCCATCCCGTGGCAGGGCGCGCTGGTGGTCGGCACCGCGCTGGCACTCTCGTCGACCGCGCTGGTCATCCAGTCGCTCGCCGAGCGCAAGCAACTCTCGAGCGAGGTCGGGCGCGACGCGTTCGCCGTATTGTTGATGCAGGATCTGGCCGCGATCCCGCTGATGTCGCTGATCCCGGCCCTGGCAGGGCAGGCGGGCGGCTTCGACCCCTGGCACGCGCTGCGGCTGCTGGTGCTGCTGGCCGCCATGTTGCTGGGCGGGCGCTACCTGATGCGCCCCTTGCTGCGCTACGTCGCGCAGGCAAGGAGCAGCGAGGTGTTTACCGCGTCGGCCTTGCTGGTGGTCACCGCTGCCGCGCTGCTGGCCGAATGGGCCGGGCTGTCGATGTCGCTGGGAGCATTCCTGGCCGGCGTGCTGTTGTCCGGTTCGGAGTACCGGCACGCGCTGGAGGCGGACATCAACCCGTTCAAGGGGCTGCTGCTCGGGCTCTTCTTCATGGCGGTGGGGATGGGGGTGCGGCTGGACCTGATCGTCGCCGCGCCGCTGCTGGTGTTGACCTTGCTCTTGGCCTGGATGGCCGGCAAATACCTGCTGTTGCTGCTGCTCTCGTTCGCCGGCGGCCGGCGCGGGGCGACGCCGTGGCGCTTCGCGCTGATGATGATGGTCGGCGGCGAGTTCGCCTTCGTCTTGCTCGCTCTAGCGCGCAGCCACCATCTGTTGCACGCGGCGGCCGCCGAATTGCTGACGGTGGTGGTCACGCTCAGCATGCTGCTCTCGCCGGTGCTGGTGGTGCTGGCCGAGAGGATGGCAGGCCGCCGGCAGGCAGCGCCGGTCGAGGCCGACACCATCGACGAGACGTCGCCGGTGCTGATCATCGGCTTTGGCCGGGTCGGCCAGATCGTCGCCCGCCTGTTGCAGGCGCACGGCCTGCCGTTTACCGCGATCGACATCGACGCCGGCCACATCGAGTTTGTCCGCCGCTTCGGCAACCGCGTCTACTACGGCGACGCCCGCAACGCAGAGCTATTGCGCACCGCCGGTGCGGCCGACGCCACGCTGATCGTGCTGGCCATCGGCCGGGTCGACGTCTCGCTGGAAGTGGCCCGCCTGATCCGCGACGTCTTCCCCGGACGGCCGGTGCTCGCGCGCGCGCGCAACCGCCAGCATGTCTACCAGCTCTGGCAGTTGGGGATCGCCCAGGTGTGGCGCGAGACCTTCGCGTCTTCGCTGGAAATGGCGGAAGCGGCCCTGACCCGTTGCGGGGTCGCCCCCGAGCGGGCGGCGCGCAACGTCGGGCGTTTTCGCGAACGCGACGAGGCGCTGCTGCACCAGCAGGCCGAACTCTCGCGCGACGAGGCGGCGCTCGTGCAGTCAAGCCGGCAGGCGCTCTCCGAGCTCAGGTCGCTGTTCGAGCAGGAGGCGGGCGGCGATGCGCGCGAGCGCAAGCGGTGAGCGCAGTCGGGGCTGCCCTTAGTAGCGGCCGACCGTGACCGGCGGCTCGTTGGCGATGGCCGACAACCGTCTTGCGAAGTTCGCCAATGCCTCGCACCTTGGCGCGTCGCCCATGCGGGCAGGCGCGTAGACGATGTGCGGTGCGAGCACGTCGAAGCCGATAAACTCGAGCATGCCGCGCTGGATGGGTCTCAGGATGGCGTCGATGTCGCCGTTGAAACCGTCCGCGGCATACGCCTCGGCCGGCCCGCCGGTGGTCAGCGACAGCAAGGCGCGCTTGCCCCGGCAGGTGCCCGTCTCGTAGATCCGGCCGCCACCGTACACGCGTCCCATCGCGAAGACACGGTCGACCCAGCCCTTCAGCGCGGCGGGCAGGCCAAACCACCACAGCGGGAACTGCCAGATCATCAGCTCGCAGCGCTCCAGCTTCTGCATCTCCTGCTCAAGCAGCGGCGAGAAGCCGCCAGTCTCGCTCGCGTGCATTTCTTCCAGTTGCAGCTTGAGAAAGTCCGGATCCTTGACGCCTAGGAAGTTGGCCCGGCTCGACACCGGGTCGAACCCCATCGCGTTCAGGTCGGAAGTCTCGACCGACCAGCCCGCCGCAGCGAGTGCTGTCTGCGCCGTTTCGAACAGCGCGTGGTTGAAACTTTTGGGCTCGGGGTGCCAGTAGACGATCAGCGCGTTCATGGGGGGCTCCTTGCTCTTGTGTGGGGAGGGCTTGCCTAACCGGGGGATTCAGACCGACGGCGGCCGGCCTTCCTGCCAGCGTGCTTCGAGGCGCATCGCGCTGATCAGCCAGCGTTCGTCATTGCGAACCAGATCAAAGTGGTAATGCCCGCCCACCACCCAACGCTCGCTCGGACCCGCGAGCGCGTCGCCCACCCAGTGCCAGGCGGTGACGGCCGCGCGCGCCGTGGCGTGCCCGCCCGCTACTTCAACCAGCGGAACGCCGATCAGGTGTTCGGTGGCGTGGAAGTTGGCGGGGAGAAACGCGGCCCAGCCATCGACCAGCGATGCGCCGCTCTGCCGTGTTGGCTCGCCGCCAAACAGCGAGGTGTAGTCGACCAGCACGTCCGCGGCGAACAGGGCCTTGAGCCCGGGCCAGTCGCGATGGTCGACGAGTGAGCCGAGCGCGGCCACCACATTGCAGATCGCCTGGTAGTCAAGGGGACTCATGGCGTGGCCTCATGGGCGTAGCTGTTGTTCAAGCCAGGGTTGCAAGGCTGCCATGGCGCGATCGACGTGGTCGGGCAGGTCGTAGAAGTCGACCTGGTTGCCCTGCGACCATACCAGATCCCTTGGGCCGCGCAGCCGGGCGTAGACCGCCCGCGCGTTGTCGGGCAGCACAGCCCCGTCCGAGTGGAAAATCAGCGTGGGTGTCGACACCTGCGCTGCGGCAGACAGGCCGTCGAAGGTCAGCCAGTGCCGCCAGCTCATTTCGGCCATCTCGTTCTGCCACGCGGCGATCGCGCCCCGGGCCGGGTTGGCGTAGTAGTCGAGCTCGAAGAACATGGCGGCTTGTTCGTTGCCGGCCTGATAGGCAGGAACGGCGACGACCTCCCTTTGTTCGGCCCAGACGCGGGCAGCGGCGTCGGCCCGCGCCAAACGGGTCGCGACGCCCTGAGCGCCGCCGTAGAACGGTGCGACCGAGGCGGCGTCGTGGTACCAGCCCGCCACGCTGACGAAGGCGTCAAGCGCCGCGCCGCCTGCCAGCGCCCTGAGCGTGTACTGCGCGCTGGCGCAGACGGCCAGATGGGCGACCTTCTGGCCCTGCGTAAACGAAAAACCCCTGACAAAATCGGCCGCAGCACGGATGTCGGCGATTTTTCGCTGTGGCTGTTCGAACTGCCGGATCTCCCCGCCGCTCTGGCCAAAGCCGGCGAAGTCCCATACGAAGGCGGTAAAGCCGGCCTCGGCCAGTCGGCGGGCGTACAAGAGCGGCATCTGCTCCTTGACTGTCAGCCAGGAGCCGCTGACGTTGACGACCGGTTGCGGCAAGGCCTCGTCGTCGGTATTGCGCAGCAGGCGGCCAGCCAGCGGCGTGCCCTGGCTGAAAAAGACGACATCGCGTTCGAACAGCATGGCGCAGGTCTCCGTGACGGGGGCGTCCCAACCGGCTTAGCTGTGCGTGGCTCTCCTGGCAAGGCGGGTGTCGTCTGCTTAGGCAGGGCTGGGGAGCGCGCCGGGTTTGCGGCTCGCCCTTGCCTGGCCTAAACCCCTAGGGGCTGCCACGCCGGCAGCCGCCATTTTCCAGGGGGGCTCACATGCAAAGGATTCTGATCATTGGCGCGAGCGGGCTGATCGGCCGCGAGGTCTGCCGGCAGTTGCCGGGGCAGGTCGAGCTGATCGAGGCTGGCATGAGCAAATCGCCTTATCAGGTCGACATCAGCGACGCGGCGTCGCTGGGCGCCTTGCTCGGCAATCTCGGGCGCGTCGACGGCATGGTGTGTGTTGCCGGCATGGCCCGCTTCAAGCCGTGGGCCGAACTTGACGCCGACGACTGGGCGTTCACGCTGGCCAACAAGCTGATGGGGCAGGTCAACCTGGTCAGGCTGGGCGCCGCGCATCTGAACGACGGCGGCGCGATCACCCTCACCAGCGGGCTGCTGGCCCAGCACCCGATCCCGGGGAGCGCGGCGGTCAGTACGGTGAATGCCGCGATCGAGGCCTTCGTGCGTGCGGCGGCGCTGGAACTGGGCCCCCGCGTGCGCGTCAACGCGGTGTCGCCGGGCTGGATTGCCGAAACCCTGACCTCGATGGGGCTGGACCCGTCGCCGGGGCTGAGTGCGGCCGAAGTGGCGCGCATCTATATCGAACAACTCACCCATGGCGCCTCCGGCAGCGTTGCCGTCGCCAGCCGTTGAAATCAGTGCGCGACGCGCAGATAAGGAGCAAGAAATGGAACAGTCATTGGAGCAGTGGGCGCACGCCTTCCTGCACAAGGTCGACACCGAGCCGGCCGCCGCGCTGGCCAGCGATCTGAGCGAAGACCTGCGCTTTTGCATGGCCAACCTGCCGGTCACGCTGGGGCCGCAAGCGCTGATCGACGCCTTTGCGGCCGCGCAACAGCGCTTCGATTCTATCCGCCACGAAATCGTCGGCGTGACCACCGGCCGCTGGGAGGAAGGTGATGTCGTCGCCATCGAGGCGCGTGCCCATTACCTCAGGAACGGTCGCGAGGTTGTGCTGCCGGTCACCTCGACCCTGCGCCTGCGCGGGGGCAAGGTCGCCGACTACCGCATCTATATCGACCCGGCACCGGCGTTCGCCGACTGAGGGGGCGTCACCCGGCTGCGGGGCCAGCTAAGGCCCCGCCTGGGGAAGGTCTAGCGCGTCAGCGACCAGCGGCCGCTGCGGTCGATCGGCAGGTCGGCCAGCCCGTTGACGTCGTTGATCCGGCCTTGCAGCCGGTAATCCACGCCGCCGCCCGAGCTGAGCAGGCTGCCGGCCTGGCGCAGCCAGTCGGCGAGCGAGGTGCGCATGCGTAAGGTCACCACCGCGCTGCCGCCTGCCGGCACTTCGAAGGCCTGGTTGCTGGCGCCGTCGGCCAGCTTGTCGCCGTTGACGAACAAGGTGAAATTCATGCCGCGGCCGCTCAGGGCGAAGGCGTTGGGGTTACTCACGCGCAAGGCCACGTCGAAGTTCTGCTCGAACAGGGTGGACTTGCCGGCGGGCTTGATGTCGCTGAGGCTGACTTCGGGTTTTTTCAGGCCAAGGGTCGAGCACGCGGCGAGCGTGACGACGAGCAGTGCGGCGAACAGTCGCTTGAACATTATTTATCCTTTCGTCTGATCCAGGGTGGCCCGCGTGGTGTCCAGCCATGCGCGGGCGGCGTGCGTGAGGTAGCCGTCGCGCCGCCAGATCAGCGCAAGGTGCCAGTTTAACGTGTCCTCGGCCAGCGTCGTGATCTCGAACGCGTCAGGCGGCAGGCGCCGCGCGACCGAGCGCGGCAACAGGGCGACGCCGAGGCCGGCGCTGACCAGCTCGCTGATGAAGTCCCAGTGCGCGCTGCGCCCGGCGATGTCCAGCGTCTGCCCCAGCGCGGCGAACGCTGCGGCGATGCGGTGCGACAGCGTGAAGTCTTCCGGGTAGAGGATGAAGCGCTCGGCGGCGATCATGGTCAGCGTCACCGAGGCCATCCCCCGCCAGCGGCTGCCGGCGGGGGAGATCAGGCACAGCGGGTCGCACACCACCTCCAGCGTGTCGAACACGCCGGTGTCGACCGGCAGCACGGCGACGCCGATCTCCAGTTCGCCCGCCTTCACCCGCTGCTCGATCGCGCGTGCACCGTCCTCGACCAGCTTGAGCGCCACCTTCGGGTAGCGCGCGCGGTAGGCGCCGACGATGGGCGCGAAGCGTGCGGCGCCGACCATCGGCGGCAGGCCGAGCACCAGCTCGCCCTGCGCGAGCGAGGAGAGGTCGGCCAGCCGGGCGGCGAGGCGGCGCGCGCCGGCGAGCAGCGCCTCGCCCTCGTCGAACACCACGCGGCCGGCGTCGGTCGGTCGCACTTGGCGGCGGTCGCGCTCGAGCAGGGTCTGGCCCAGTTCGTCCTCGAGCTGGCGCACCATCTTGCTGATGGTCGGTTGGGTGACGCACAGGGTGTCGGCCGCCCGCGTGAAGCTTTGCTGGCGGACCACCTCGGTAAAGTAACGCAGCGCGCGCAGGTCCATTGCATTCCTTTGTGGAATCGTTTCCATTACTTTAATTCATTTTTTGCATCAAATGGCGCATCTTATACTGCGAGTGTCCCGATAGGCCGTCCCGGTTGTTTCTCCATCGCCATCATGTCCGAAGCTCATTCACGCATTTCTTCCATCCTGCTCACCGTGGGGCAGGTCGCCTTGCTGTCCCTGATCTGGATGGCGGCGCAATACGTCTCCGTACACTACCTGCCGCAACTGCCCGGCGGTGTGCTGGGCATGCTCGCGCTGCTGACCCTGTTCGCCAGCGGCAAGGTGTCGCCTACCTGGTTCGAGCGCGGCGCGGGCTGGCTGCTCGCCGAGCTCTTGCTGTTCTTCATCCCGGCGGTGATCGCCATCGTGAATTTCGGCGCGCTGTTTGCCGACGCCGGCGCGCGCATCGTGCTGGTGATCGTGCTCTCGACCGCGCTGGTGATGCTGTCCACCGCGTTCGCGGTCGAGTGGACGGGGCGGCTTATCAGGCTGCACCGCCGCCGCATGCGCCTGGCCGCACTGGAGGTGTGAGATGGTGTCCATGCTCGGGGTATTCAGTTTCGCGGTGACCCTGCTCGCCTATTTCGGCGCCAAGCGCATGCACGCGCGCCTACACCGCTGGTGGTCGGCGCCGATCTTTCTGGTGCCGGTGCTCTTGGTGCTGCTCTTGCTTGCCTGCCGCATCCCGTACGCGGCGTACTGGCAGACCACGCACTGGCTGAGCTGGCTACTCGGGCCGGCGACGGTCGCCTTCGCGCTGCCGATCTGGCGCCACCGCGCGCTGATCGCCCGCCAGTGGCTGCAACTGGCCGCCGGCGTGACGGTCGGGGTGCTGGTTGGCGTCGGCAGCTCGGTCGGCCTGGCCCGCCTGCTGGATTTGCCGCCGGCGCTGCAGCACGCGCTCGCGCCGCGCTCGATCAGCACGCCGTTCGCGCTGGCAGCCGCGCCCTCGTTCGGTGGCGACGGCCAGCTGGTCGCGATCTTCGTGGTGATTACCGGCGTGGTCGGCATGGTGCTTGGCGAGGCGCTGCTGGCGCTGGTGCGGGTGCGCGGCAGCGTCGCGCGCGGCGCGCTGTTCGGGGCAGCCGCGCACGGCGCCGGCACGGCCAAGGCCAGCGAAATCGGCCAGGAAGAGGGCGTAGTCGCCAGCCTGACCATGATGCTGTGCGGGGTGGTCACCGTGCTCCTCGCACCTATGCTTGCCCACTTGCTGTAGACCTTGCGTCTCAACAAAAAGGCGGCGCCCCGATGGGGCGCCGCCTTTTTGTCAGCCCTTGCCTGCGTGTTACTGCGGTTTCGGGTTGATCAGGATCTCGACGCGGCGGTTCTTGGCGCGGCCGTCGGCGGTCGCGTTGGAGGCCACCGGGCTTTCCGGGCCGTAGCCGCGGGTGCTGATGCGGCTGCCGGCGACGCCGTCGGCGCGCAGCACGTTGGCGACGGCCTGTGCGCGCTGCTGCGACAGCTTCATGTTGTAGGCGAGGGCGCCGCTGCTGTCGGTGTAGCCGTTGACGGTGATGGTGGTCTCCGGATACTGGTTGAGCACGTTGGCGACGTTGCCCAGCGCACCTTGCGCCGCGCCGCTGACCGCGTAGCTGTTCAGCGCGAAGGTGATGCTCTCCGGCATCACCAGCTTGATCTGGTCGCCGACGCGGTTGACCTGGACCTGGGTGTTGGCGAGCTTTTCGCGCAGTTCTTTTTCCTGGTTATCCATATAGACGCCGACGCCGGCACCGATCGCGCCGCAGGCGAGCGCGGCATTGCGCGCGCCCTTGCCGCCGGAAATCAGCGCGCCGGCGATGCCGCAGGCGGCGGCGGCGCCCAAGCCGTAGGTTGCGGCCTTGTTCATTTCCTGCTGGCCGGTCAGCGGGTTGGTGGTACAACCGGTGACGGCGAGCGCGCCGGCGACGATGGCGGCGATCAGTACCTGCTTTTTGTTCAGCATGTCTTGTGCTCCCTCGGGGTGGGTGAGGCACGGCCTGCCGCGGGCAGGCGTGCGAAGTTGCAAAACCAATCTTAGATAGTACCATCCTGCATTGCCAACGCCGGCAGCCCATGTCGGGCAGCTCATGCCGGATGGCGTGTTTCGGACATGACCCGTTTTGAAGGATAGCGATGGACGCGATCAACCCGCATGAATTGACGATGTCGGTACTGATGACGCCCGATATGGCGAATTTCTCCGGCAACGTGCACGGCGGCGTGCTGCTCAAGCTGCTTGACCAGGTCGCGTACGCGTGCGCGAGCCGTTACGCCGGCCACTACGTGGTCACGCTGTCGGTCGACCAGGTGCTGTTCAAGCAGCCCATCCATGTCGGCGAGCTGGTGACCTTCCTCGCCGCGGTCAACCATGTCGGCCGTACCTCGATGGAGGTCGGCATCAAGGTGGTCGCCGAGGACATCCGCGCGCGCACCGTGCGCCACACCAACAGTTGTTACTTCACGATGGTCGCGATGGAGGACGGCCAGCCGGCGGCGGTGCCGCCGCTGGACTTGCGCGACGAGGTCCAGCACAAGCGTTTTCGCGAGGCGGCGATCCGCAAGAAGATGCGCGTCGAGGCCGCCGAGCGGATGCGGCGCGAGGTGGGGGGCGAGGCATGAGCACGCCGCCCTTCACGCTGGTGCACGCCGACCCGCGCTTCTACGTGGTCGCCAAGGCTGCCGGCATTGGCTTCCACCGCGAGGGCGACACGCCGGGGCTGATGGACCACCTGCGCGAGGGGCTGGCCGATACGGCCCTGTGGCCGGTGCACAGGCTGGACCTGGTCACCTCCGGGCTGATCGTCGTCGCGCGCTCGGCCGCGGTCGCCGCGGCGCTTGGCGCGGCGTTTGCCGCGCACGAGGTGGAGAAGACCTATCTTGCGCTGTCGGACCGCAAGCCGAAGAAGAAGCAGGGCTGGATCCGCGGCGACATGGTGAAGGCGCGCGGCGGCGCGTGGCGGCTCACGCATACGCTGGAGGCGCCGGCCGTCACCCGTTTTGACAGCGCGTCGCTCGCGCCCGGCGTGCGGCTCTTCATGCTCTACCCGCAGACCGGGCGCACCCACCAGCTGCGCGTCGCGCTCAAGAGCGTATCCGCGCCCATCCTCGGCGACGCGCTGTACGGCGGCAGCCCCGCCGACCGCGTCTACCTGCACGCCTACCGTCTGGCGTTCCGGCTGGACGGCGAGGCGTTCGCCTTCACCAGCCCGCCCTCGGGCGGGCTGTTCGACACGCCCGCGCTGGCGGACGTGCTCGCCCGCGAGAGGGCGGGCTGACGCTTACAGCAGCAGCGCGGCGTCGATGCCCTGCTGGCGCAGGATGCGCTTGAGGTGGTCGAGCGCCTCGATCTGCGTCTGGCGCACCCGCTCGCGGCTGAGGCCGAGCTCGCTAGCCAGCGATTCCAGCGTCTGCGTGTCGTGCCGGTTGAGCCCGAAGCGGCGCTCGATCACGTAGCGCTGGCGCTCGGAGAGCTGGGCGAGGCAGTCCTGCACGTAGGCGTCGACCCGGCCGTGGTGCAGTTGCAGCTCGGGCGCTTCCTGCTCCTCGTCGCAGATGGCGTCGCCCAGCGTCAGCATCGGATCGTCGTCCAGCGGCGCGTCGAGCGAGCAGGTGCGCTCGTTCAGCAGCAGCATCTGGCGGACCTGTGCGGCGGGCACGTCCATCTGGGCGGCGATCTCGTCTTCGCTGGGAGCGTGGCCGTTGGCGTTCTCCAGCGCGCGCGCGGTGCGCAGGTAGCCGTTCAGTTCCTTGACCACGTGCACCGGCAGGCGCACCGTGCGCGACAGGTTCATGATCGCGCGCTCGACGTTCTGGCGGATCCACCAGATCGCGTAGGTCGAGAAGCGGAAGCCGCGGGACGGGTCGAACTTGTCCAGCGCGTGCATCAAGCCGAGGTTGCCTTCTTCCACCAGATCAAGGAAGCTGACCCCGCGACCCGTGTAGCGCTTGGCGACCGAAATGACCAGACGCAGGTTGCGTTCGATCATTTCCTGGCGGGCTTTGAAATCACCTTCCTTGATCCGGAGGGCGAGCTGGCGTTCTTCTTCGGCGCTCAACAGCGGGCGGCGGCCGATGTCGTTGAGGTAGATCTGGGCGATGTCGAAGGTTTCGTCGTTCTGGGCGTCGGCGCTGGAGATTTCATCCGACGCGTCGTCCGCCCTCAGTTCGTTCTCTTCTTCTTCAGCGCTGTTGGCGCTCTCCGCGACGTACAGGTTTGCAAGCATGCCATGTTCCTTTGGGTAGGGCTTTTATTGGCGTGGCAGCAGACAAGTGCTGCCATATCAACAAATCCTAAATTAGGATTTGTTGATATGCTAAGTCTGTTTTTGGCGAAGCGCAAATGGTTTTTTTGCATGCGCCGGGAAGGGCTGCTAACGCGCGGCTTGGCTGTCCTACAGGCGGCTGGCGAGCTGATAGAAGACGAAGCTGACCAGCCAGGCCAATAGCAAGGACCAGCCGACCGACAGCAGGGTGAAACGCGCGCTCTTCGATTCGCGGCGGATCGCGGCGACGGTCGACAGGCAGGGCACGTAGATCAGCGTGAACAGCAAAAAGCTCATCGCCGACACCCAGTCAAGCTGGGCGGCGAGCGCGGTGGCCAGCTGGCCGTCGCTGACGCCGTAGACGACGGCAAGCGAGCCCAGCAGGATTTCCTTGGCGACGAAGCCGAACAGCAGCACGACTGCCAGCGGCTCTGGGATGCCGATCGGGTCCAGCAGCGGCGAGAGCGCGTGGCCGATCGCGTCGGCCACGCTGCCGTAGCCGCCGGCCGGCAGGCGGGTCAGCAGCCAGACGAGGACGACGCCGGCGACGATGAAGGTCGACGCCAGGCGCAGGAAGGCGGCCACCTCGCCCCAGGCGCGGGTGAACACGTGGCGCACTGAAGGCAGCCGGTAGGGCGGCACTTCGAGCAAATACGCTTCGGACGCGCACAGCCGGCGCTTGAAGAGCGCAGCGGTGAGCATGGCCGCGGCGAGGCTCACCGCGTAGAAGGCGGCGAGCACCCAGGGCGCGTGCGCGGGCGAGAACAGCGCCGCGCTGAAGAACAGCACCACCTGCAGCCGCGCCGAACACAGGGAGAACGGGATGATCAGCATCGCGAGCAGCCGCTGCCTGCGTTCGCGCAGCACGCGGGTGCCCATCACCGCCGGCACGTTGCAGCCGAAGCCCATCAGCTGCAGCACGAAGCCGCGGCCGTCCAGCCCCAGCCTAGCCATCAGCGCGTCGGTCAGGTAGGCGGCGCGCGCGAGGTAGCCGCTGTCCTCGATCAGCGCCATCAGCACGAAAAACACGAAGATGATAGGCGCGAAGGTGGCGACCGTGCTCACGCCCTGCCACAGCCCGTCCAGCAGCAGGCTGGCCAGCCAGTCAGGCAGCCTTGCGGCCAGCGGCGCGAGCCACGCCTCGTGCATGCCTTCAAGCGCGTTGCCCAGCATGGCCTGCAGCGGGCCGCCGATCAGGTAGGTGCCGTTAAAGAGCGCGGCCATGATCGCCGCGAACGCGGCAAGTCCCAGCCAGGGGTGCATCAGCACCCGGTCGAGCTGGTGGCTCAGCCTGGTGGGCAGCGTCGGCGGCAAGTGCCAGGCGCCCGCGAGCAGCGCCTCTGCCTGCTCGATGGCCTGGTGGGTGTCGGGCAGCCCGGCCAGGCGCGCGCGTCGCGGCGTGGCGGCCTGGCGGGCGAGCGTGGCGAGCGCGTCTTGCAGCGCGGCCCAGCCCTGGCCGCTCGACGTGCTCACCAGCACGAGCGGGGCGGCCAGGCGCTCGGAGAGCGCCGCGCAGTCGATGTCGATGCCCAGCAGCGTGGCCTCGTCGGCCATGTTGAGCACGATCAGGCAGGGCAGGCCGGTGGCCCTCAGCTGGACGGCGAGCGGCAGCTGGCGGTCCAGTTGGGCGGCGTTGAGCACCAGCACCAGCGCGTCGAAGTCGCGCGCGCCAAGCACGTCGCGCACCACCGCTTCGTCGTCGGTGTAGCCGGAGAGGTCGTGGATGCCGGGCAGGTCGGTCAGCTCGACCATCTGGTTGCCCAGCAGCAGGCGCGCGTGGGCGAGCTCGACGGTCAGACCGGGCCAGTTGCCGACGCGCTGGGAGAGGCCGGTGAGCCGGTTGAACAGCGAGGACTTGCCGGTGTTGGGCAGGCCGACCAGCGCGAACTGCCTCATGCGCGCTGGTCGACTTCGATACGGCGGGCGAGGCTGCCGCGCAGCAGGAACTGGGTGGTGCCGACTTCCAGCATCAGCGGGCCGCCGAAGGCGGCGCGGCGCGCGAGGTGGACGGTCTGGCCCGGGCGTAGGCCGAAGGCGGCGACCCGGCGCAGAGTGTCGTCGTCCAGGTCAAGCCGGGTCACGATGCCGCGCGTCCCCGCGCGTAGCCTGTCGAGCGTCATGCAAAAGCCGTCTGTTTGATTGGGAACGATTCCCAATCTATGCCTGTGGCAAACAGGGTGTCAATGATCTACATCAAGCGGGGACGGGACGCTCGTCCCAAACTGGCCAGCGGCCGGCGCAGGCAGTAAAATCGCGCGATTCAAATGAAGGGGTCAGCAAGATGAGCATCAAGTCCGACAAGTGGATCCGCCAGCAGTGCGAAGTGGCCGAGAACCCGATGATCGCGCCGTTCGAGGCCGACCAGGTGCGTTACGTCGACGGCCAGAAGGTGATCTCCTACGGCACGTCGAGCTACGGCTACGATATCCGCTGCGCGGACGAGTTCAAGGTGTTCACCAACATCAACAGCACCATCGTCGACCCGAAGAGTTTCGACCCGGATTCCTTCGTCGAGGTGTCGGGCAAGGGTTACTGCATCATCCCGCCGAATAGCTTCGCGCTGGCGCGTACCGTCGAATACTTCCGCATCCCGCGCTCGGTGCTGACCGTGTGCCTGGGCAAGTCGACCTACGCGCGCTGCGGCATCATCGTCAACGTCACCCCGTTCGAGCCGGAATGGGAAGGCTACGTGACGCTGGAGTTCTCCAACACCACGCCGCTGCCGGCCAAGATCTACGCCAACGAGGGCGTCGCGCAGGTGCTGTTCTTCGAGTCGGACGAAGTCTGCGACGTCTCGTACAAGGACCGCGGCGGCAAGTACCAGGGCCAAGTCGGCGTCACGCTGCCGCGCACCTGACAGTCTGCGGGCTGGACAGCAACGGGCGCTGCAGGCGCCCGTTCGCATTTACATTTGCCAACAGTTTGCTGCTCGACCGCGCCGGCAACGCTGGCGAGAATGTAGGCTGACATCCTTTGAGCCGAGTGACACGAACATGAAGTTGCGCCAGTTGTTGCCCATCGCCCTGTTGGGCTTCTCTTCCGTTGCCGCGCACGCGGCGTCCACGTCCGAACTGATCGTCGGCGGCGCGCTGGGCGGCGCGGCCGGCGCGGTGATCGGCGATGCGGTCGGCGGCCGCGACGGCGCGGTGATCGGCGGGGCGCTGGGCGCCGGCGTCGGCGTCGCCGCCGTCAACAAGCGCAGCAAATCCGCCTACTACCCGCATTACCATGGCCACAAGCACAAGAAGAAGTACCGCAAGTGGCGGCACTACGACGACGACTGAGCTGCGTAGCGGCCCCATGAAGACGCCCAGGCCTCGGCCTGGGCGTCTTGTTTTCAGGCGCGGGGCGCGGCGTCCGTTTCAATGAACAGCGTGCGGCTGGGGAAGGCGAAGTCGGCGCCGTGGCGGTGCACGATGTCGACCATCGCGAGCAGCACCTCCTGCTGCACCGATAGCCACTTGGCCCAGTCGGTGGTGCGCGTGTAGCAGTACACCATGATGTTCAGCGACGACTCGCCGAAGGCGTTGAAGTTGACCAGAAGCGCTTGCGTCTGGTCGATCTCGGGGTGGGCGGCGAGCATCGCGTGGATGTCGGCGACCACCGGCGCGACGCGCGCGCTGTCCTCGTAGCGCAGGCCGACGGTGGTGGTGATCCGCCGGTTGCTCATGCGCTGCGGGTTCTCGACGGCGATGGTCGAGAACACTGAGTTGGGCACGTACAGCGGGCGGTTCTGGAAGGTGAAGATGCGGGTCAGCCGCCAGCCGATATGTTCGACCGTGCCCTCGATATTGCGGTCGGGCGAGCTGATCCAGTCGCCGACCTTGAAGGGGCGGTCGAGGAAGATCATCAGCCCGCCGAAGAAGTTGCTGAGGATGTCCTTGCCGGCGAGGCCGATGATCAGGCCGCCGGCACCGCCGAAGGCGAGCAGGCCGGACAGGCTGAGGCCGAACTGCTGGCCGACGCCGAGGAAGACCACCAGCAGCACGCTGGCCTTGGTGAGCTTGGCGACCGCGTTGGCCGAGGTCGCGTCGTGGCCGGCCTCGACATGGATGCGCTCGGACGCGTCGATGTAGCGGAACGCGCCCCACAGCACGGCGAGCGCGAGCGCGCAGGCGCGCAAGGGCGCGATCCACGCCAGTAGTTCGGGCAGCAGGCGGCGCGCGGCGACGTCGAGCAGCAGGCTGGCGCTGACGATGCCGATCACCGCGAGCGCGACCGGCGAGGCCTGCTGCCAGAACGCCTTGAGCAGGCCGCGGCGCAAGGAGGCTTCGCCGCGCGCGAGGCGGCGCAGCAGCAGATACCAGCCACCGAGGGCGAGCAGCGTGAAGAAGAGGATCAGGCCGACTTCCCACAGGGTGCGCGGCGTGAAAGCGGGAGCGGAGAGCGGTTCGGTCATGGCGTGGCGAAAATTGGGTTAGCCTTCATTGAAGATGGTGGACTAGGGTTTTGCCGCCAGCGGCGTCAGGCCGGGCAGCCAAGGTCGTGGCGTACCCGCCACAGGCGGTGGCCCGAGCCCAGGTATTTGCGCTCGAACGCGGTCAGCGGGTCGCTAGGCAGCCACGGCTCGGCCCGTACCGCCGCACCGGTAAGCGCCTGTAGCGCGTACGCGTGCTCGTCGGCGTAGACCTGCCAGTTGCTGCGCAACTCCAGCACGCCGCCCAGACGCAGCAATAACGGGAACACTGGGTGTCCGTGCCAGCGCCTTTGCAGGTGCTGCGGCTTGGGCCAGGGGTTGGGGTAGAGCATCCAGTGCTGGGCGAGGCGCACGCCATCCCCGGCCATCAGCCGCCACAGGTCGACCAGGTCGGCGCGCACGAACAGCGCATTGTCGGGGACGGGCCCGGCCTTGCCGCGGCCGAGGCGGTCGGCCGACTGGTCGACGCCGACCACGAAATGGTCGGGGTGCTCGCGGGCCAGCCTGAGCGTGGAGACGCCGACGCCGCAGCCGGTGTCGAGGATCAGCGGGGAGGCGCCGCCCCACGCCGCGCGTACGCTTTGCCAGGCGTCGACGTTGAACGCCGCGTACGGTTTGCGGTAGGGATGGGCGGCATGGCGCCCGAGCACGTCGGGCAGGCGCTCGTGGATGCCCGCCTGCGCGCTCTCGACCTTGCGCGAATTGTCCTGCATGGGTCCTTCACTGGCCGCGCATGAACAGGCGGTCCAGGTCCTTCATGGTCAGCCGCGTCCAGGTCGGGCGGCCGTGGTTGCATTGTCCTGAGCGTTCGGTCGCCTCCATGTCGCGCAACAGCGCGTTCATCTCGGCGAGGTTGAGCGCGCGGTTGGCGCGTACCGCGCCGTGGCAGGCCATGGTCGCCAGCAATTCGTTGCGCCGCTCGGTCAGCGCGGCGCTGACGCCGTGCGCGCGCACGTCGGCGAGCACCGCGCGCGCGAGCTCGACCGGGTCGGCGTCGGCCAGCCACAGCGGCACCGCGCGCACCGCCAGCTGGGTCGGCGACAGCGGCGCGAGTTCCAGCCCCAGCGTCTTCAGCGCGTCGCCGTGCTCGTCGGCGGTGGCGACCTCGAAACGGTCGGCGCCGAACGACACCGGAAGCAGCAGGGGTTGCAGGGGCAGGTCGTCGGTCTCGAGCGCGCGCTTCATCCGCTCGTACACGATGCGCTCGTGCGCGGCGTGCATGTCGACCAGGATCAGTCCGTCGGCCGCCTGCGCGAGGATGTACACGCCGTGCAGTTGCGCGAGCGCGAAGCCCAGCGGCGGCACGCCGTCCGCGTCGGCGGCGGGCATGGGCGCGGGCAGTTGCGCAGATGCGGCCGGCGCCGCGTCCGACGCGCGCTCCTCGGCGCGGATGGTCGAGAACATCGCGTCGTACACGCCGACCGCCTCGCGGGCGACGGCAAGCGGGATGCGCTGCTGCTCGAAGCGTTGCGGCAGCGGCGTGCGCCCGGGCGTGCCCGCGCGGGGCGCTGCCGTGTCCGCAGCGGCGGCAAACAGCGGTGCGGTTGTGGGCGGCGCCGCAGGCTGGGCGTCGGGCACGGCGAGCTGGGCGTCGACGGCGGGGCGGCTGTCGGCGGCACCCGCCGCGAGCACCTTGTGCACCGAGTGGAACAGGAACTGGTGGATGGCCTGGCTCTCGCGAAAGCGCACCTCGACCTTGGTCGGGTGGACGTTGACGTCGACACCGGCCGCGTCCATGGTCAGGAACAGGGCGTACGCCGGGTGGCGCTCGTGGTGCAGCACGTCGCGGTAGGCCTGGCGCAGCGCGTGCTGCGCGGTCTTGTCGCGCACGAAGCGGCCGTTGACGTAGAAGAACTGCGCGTCGCGGCTCGCCTTGGAGAAGGTGGGCGACGCGACGAGGCCGCGCAGGGTGAGGTGGCCTGCCTCGCTGTCGACGATCAGCGACGCGTCGACGAAGTCGCGGCCGAGGATGGCGCCGACGCGGTCGGCCAGGCTTTGCACCGGCAAACGGGCGGTGACCTTGCCGTTGTGGCGCAGGATCATCTCGACGCCGGGGTGGGCCAGCGCGACGCGCTCGAACGCCGCTGCGCAGTGCGCGTACTCGGTCGCCTCGCTCTTGAGGAATTTGCGGCGCGCCGGCGTGTTGAAGTAGAGGTCGACCATTTCGACCGTGGTGCCTTCCGGGTGCGCGGCCGGCTCGACCGGGTGCAGGGTGCCGTCGATGGCGATGATCTGGTGCGCGTGCGCCTCGCCCTGCGGGCGGCTCGTAAGCGTCAGCCGCGACACCGAGGCGACGCTGGCGAGACCCTCGCCGCGAAAGCCCAGCGTCGCCACCCGCTCCAGTTCGTCCAGCGAGCCGATCTTGCTGGTCGCGTGGCGGTCGAGCGCCAGCGGCAAGTCGTCCGCGGCGATGCCGCTGCCGTCGTCGTTGACGCGGATCAGCTTGATGCCGCCTTGCGCGATATCGACGGTGATGCGCCGCGCGCCGGCATCCAGGCTGTTCTCCAGCATTTCCTTGAGGGCGGAGGCCGGCCGCTCGACCACCTCGCCGGCGGCGATCTGGTTGACCAGGTGGTCGGGCAGCTTGCGGATGCGTTTCATCGCGCGCCGGCCCGGGCTGCGGCGCGCTTGTGGCGCCAGAATTCGATGATGCCAGGCAGGATGGACACGAAGATGATGCCAAGGATCAACAGCGTCAGGTTCTGCTTGACGATGGGCATGTTGCCGAAGAAATAGCCGGCGTAGCCGAAGCTCGCTACCCACAGCACGGCGCCGCTGACGTTGTAAAAGGCGAAGTGGCGGTAGCCCATCTTGCCGACGCCGGCGACAAACGGCGCGAAGGTGCGCACGATGGGCACGAAGCGGGCGAGGATGATGGTCTTGCCGCCGTGCTTCTCGTAGAAGGCGTGCGTCTTCTCCAGGTACTCGGGGCGGATCAGCTTGGGGAAGCGGGCCGCCAGCTTCTCGCCGAAATAGCGACCGATCGCGTAGTTGACGCCATCACCGATCACGGCGGCGGCGATCAACAGCGCGACCATCGCGTGGATGTTCATCTCGCCCAGCGCGGCCAGGGTGCCTGCGACGAACAGCAGCGAGTCGCCCGGCAGGAAGGGGGTGACCACTAGCCCGGTCTCGCAGAACACGATCAGGAACAGGATCGCGTAGATCCACGGCCCGTACGCGGCGGCCAGTTCCGCCAGATGCACGTCGATGTGCAGGATGAAGTCGATGATGAACTGCAGGTATTCCATATCAGGGTCCTCGGTGCTTGCCCGAGCCCCCGGCGCGGGGCAGGGGCTCGGGCAAGCAGGGTGGATAGGTGAAAAAGGGCCGGCGGTGCCGGCCCTTGCTACTGACGGGGTCGGTCAGACCACCGCTTCCTGTTTCTGCTTGGGCGGCTTGATCATGTGCTCGCGCTTGATGCCCAGCGCCAGCGCCAAGGGGCTTGCCACCAGCACCGACGAGTAGATGCCGAACACGATGCCGATGGTCAGCGCCATCGCGAAGCCGTGCAACGCGGCACCGCCGAACAGCAGCATCGACAGCACCATCGCCTCGGTCGAGCCGTGAGTGATCATGGTGCGGCTGATCGTCGAGGTGATCGCGTGGTCGATCACCTGTGCCGTGGTCATGTGCTTCATGCCGGGCTTGCGGAAGTTCTCGCGGATCCGGTCGAACACCACCACCGACTCGTTGACCGAGTAGCCGAGAACGGCGAGCACGCCGGCGAGCACGGTCAGCGAGAATTCCCACTGGAACAGCGCGAAGCAGCCCAGGATGATCACCACGTCGTGCATGTTGGCGATGATCGCCGACACCGCGAAGCGCCATTCGAAGCGCAGCGCGAGGTAGGCGATGATCCCCAGGCACACCACGGTCAGCGCGATCAGGCCGTTCTCGACCAGTTCGGCGCCGACCGACGGGCCGACGAACTCGACCTTGCGCAGGTCGACCTGGGTGTTGCCGGCCTTGAGCGCGGTGAGCACCTGGTTGGAGAGCTGGGCGGCGCTGACGTCCTTCTTCACCGGCAGGCGGATCAGCACGTCGCGACTGGTGCCCAGGCTCTGCACCTGCGCCTCGCCTAGCTTGAGTCTGTCGACCCGCCCCCGCACGTCGGCGAGGTTGGCGGACTGCGCGTACTGCACTTCCATCACCGTGCCGCCGGTGAATTCGACGCTCAGGTTCAGGCCCTTGCTGAACAGGAAGAACACGGCAAGGATGAAGGTCACCAGCGAGATGGTCGTGGTGAGCTTGCCGTAGCTCATGAACGGGATGTCCCGTTTGATGCGGAAAAGCTCCATGGTGTCCCCTTACTTGGCCTCTTGTTCCGGTTTCCACACCTGGCCGACCGAAATCGAGCTCAGGCGACGGCGGCGGCCGTACCACAGGTTGACGAAGCCGCGCGAAACCAGCACCGCCGAGAACATCGAGGTGAGGATGCCCAGGCAGTGCACGACGGCGAAGCCGCGGACCGGGCCCGAGCCGAAGATCAACAGCGCGAGGCCGGCGATCATCGTCGTCACGTTCGAGTCGAGAATGGTCGCCCAGGCGTGGCTGTAACCGGCCTGGATCGCCGACTGCGGCGGCATGCCGTTTCGCAGCTCCTCGCGGACCCGTTCGTTGATCAGTACGTTGGCGTCGATCGCCATGCCCAGCGTCAGCGCGATTGCCGCGATGCCCGGCAGCGTCAGCGTCGCCTGCAGCATCGACAACAGCGCGACTAGCATCAGCACGTTCACGCCGAGCGAAAGCACCGAGATCAGGCCGAACACGCGGTAGTAGATCACCATGAACACGGCGATCGCGGCAAAGCCCCACAGCGTCGAATGGAAGCCCTTCTCGATGTTCTCCTTGCCCAGGCTCGGGCCGACGGTGCGTTCCTCGATGATCTGCATCGGCGCGGCCAGCGAGCCTGCGCGCAGCAACAGCGCGGTGTCGTTGGCCTCGGCCGAGTTCATCGAACCGGAAATCTGCACGCGGCCGCCGCCGATCTCGGAGCGGATCACCGGCGCGGTCACCACCTCGGTCTTGCCTTTTTCCACCAGGATCATTGCCATGCGGCGGCCGATGTTCTCGGCGGTGACCTGGCGGAAGATGCCGGCGCCGGTGGAGTCAAGGTTGATGCTGACTGCCGGTGCGCCGTTCTCGTCGAAGGTCGGCTGCGCGTCGTTGATGTTGTCGCCGGTCAGCTCGACGTCCTTCTTGACCAGGATCTTGGACGGGCCGCGCGGGGTCAGCTCGTCGAGCAGCTCGTAGCCCATAGGCACGTTGCCGGCGATTGCGTCGTTGACCTTGCCCGGGTCGTCTTCGACCATGCGTACCTGCAAGGTCGCGGTGCGGCCGAGGATGTCTTTGGCCTTGGCGGTGTCCTGCACGCCCGGCAACTGCACGACGATGCGGTTCGGGCCGGCCTGCTGGATCACCGGCTCGGCGACGCCCAACTCGTTGACGCGGTTGTGCAGCGTGGTGATGTTCTGCTTGACCGCGTCCGACTCGATGCGGGTGATCTCTTCGGGCTTGAGCGCGAGCTTGAGCGTGTAGTTCGCGTCGTCGGCCTTCAGCGTGAGGCCGGGCAGGGTGCGCACGATCGCCTTCTCGGCGGCCGCGAGCGTCTCCTGGTCGCGCAGTTGTACGGTCAGCGTGTCGCCGTCACGGCGGAGGGTGCCGTAACGGATCTTCTTGTCCTTGAGCTCGCGGCGGATGTCGCCGGCGTAGCGTTCCATCGTCTTGTCGAGCGCGGCCTTCATGTCGACTTCGAGCAGGAAGTGCACGCCGCCTCGCAAGTCGAGGCCGAGGAACATCGGGTTGGCGTGGATCTTGGCCAGCCACTGCGGCGACGCGGAGAGCAGGTTGAGCGCGATGATGTAGTTGTCGCCCAGCGCCTGTTCGATCACGTCGCGTGCCTTGATCTGCACGTCGGTGTCCTTGAAGCGCACCTTGAGGCTGCCGCCGTCAAGGTAGACGCCGTCCGGCGTGATCTGGTGCGCCTTGAGCGCGCCTTCGACGCGTTCCATCACGGTGGTGTCGACCGGCATCGACTGGCGAGTGCTCGAGATCTGCACCGCCGGGGTCTCGCCGTAGAAGTTGGGCAGCGTGTACAGCGCCGAGACGATCAGCGCCACCACGATGACGAGGTATTTCCAGAGCGGGTAGCGGTTCATGGGAATGGGCAGGAAAGAGGACAAGCCGCCCGGTGGCGGCTTGTCCTTGGGGGGTTACAGGGACTTGAGCGTGCCTTTTTCCAGCTTGCCGGCGACGGCGGAGCGCTGGATGGTGATCTCGACCTTGTCGGCGATCTCGATGTTCAGGTACTGCTCGGACACCTTGGTCACGCGGCCGACGATGCCGCCCTGGGTGGCCACTTCGTCGCCCTTCTGGACTTCCGACAGCATCTTCTGGTGTTCCTTCATGCGCTTTTGTTGCGGGCGGACCAGCAGGAACCAGAACAGCACGAAGATCACGATCATCGGCAGGAACTGCATGAAATCGAAGCCGGCTACAGCAGTACCTGCTGCGTGGGCGGGGGCAATAAACATCGTTAACTCCCTCTAAGGGTGGAATGGGGCCGGTAGGGTGAACCGGTGATTGTAGCGACGGCGGGTGGCTTTTCCAACCATGCCCGCCGTGGAACCCGTCCGACCGCATGGCGCGGACGGGGTTCCCCGTGTCAGGCGCCGCGCGCGCGTTTTTCGTGGAAGCTGGCGCGCCAGTCGGCGAAACGGTCCTGTTCGATCGCCTCGCGCATCTCTGCCATCAGTTCCTGGTAGTAGTGCAGGTTGTGGATGGTATTGAGGCGTGCGCCGAGGATCTCGCCGGTGCGGTGCAGGTGGTGCAGGTAGGCGCGGCTGAAGTTGCGGCACGCGTAGCACGCGCATTCCTCGTCGAGCGGGCGGTGGTCCATCTTGTGGAAGGCGTTCTTGATCTTGATGTCGCCGTAGCGGGTGAAGATCCAGCCGTTGCGCGCGTTGCGGGTCGGCATCACGCAGTCGAACATGTCGACGCCGTTGGCGACGCCCTGCACCAGGTCTTCCGGCGTGCCCACCCCCATCAGGTAGTGCGGCTTGTCCGCCGGCAGCATGTCGCGCATCTCTTCGAGCATGCGGTACATCTCGGGCTTGGGTTCGCCCACCGACAGGCCGCCGATGGCAATGCCGTCAAAACCGATCTCCATCAGCCCGTCGAGCGACTTCTGGCGCAAATCGGTATAAAGGTTGCCCTGCACGATGCCGAACAGCGCGTTCGGGTTCCTGAGGTCGTCAAACGCCTGGCGCGAGCGCGCGGCCCAGCGCAGGCTCATCTGCATCGACGCCTCGGCGGTCTTGTGGTCGACCTGGCCCGGGGTGCACTCGTCCAGTTGCATCACGATGTCCGAGTTGAGCACGGTCTGGATCTTCATCGAGATCTCCGGCGACAGGAACAGCTTGTCGCCGTTGACCGGGCTCTGGAAGGTGCAGCCTTCCTCGGTCAGCTTGCGCAGGTCGCCCAGGCTGAACACCTGGAAGCCACCGGAGTCGGTGAGGATGGGTTTGTCCCAACCTATAAAGGCATGCAGGCCGCCGAACGACTCGACGACCTCAAGGCCCGGACGCAACCACAGGTGGAAGGTGTTGCCGAGGATGATCTGGGCGCCGATCTCGTTCAGTTCGAGCGGGCTCATCGCCTTGACCGAGCCGTAGGTGCCGACCGGCTGGAACACCGGTGTTTCGACCGTGCCGTGGTTCAGTTCGAGCGTGCCGCGGCGTGCGCCGCCGGAAGTCTTGTGTACGGTAAACTTGAGCATGAGGAAATGTCGTGCAAAATCAACGCGCCAGTATAGCTCAAAGCAGGGATTTCAAGTTTTTTGCAAAAAGTGCTTGCCAAGCGGCAGGGGGGTCTGTACTATTCGCCTCACTGATTCGGCGCTGAACTCCAAGACGAAGCGAAGCGGCGAAATCAATAGGCACGTAGCTCAGCTGGTTAGAGCACCACCTTGACATGGTGGGGGTCGTTGGTTCGAGTCCAATCGTGCCTACCAATATACCGAAACACATGAAGGACCGCGGAAATGTTCCGAACTACCGAGACCACACGAACTCGTTGACCGGGCCCGGTGGTTTTTCATGTGATATAAAAGAAGTGCGGCTCGGGCCGCACTTTTTTTTTGTCCTTTTTTTGTGCCCTGTGGTGCGCCTTCAAAAAGCTGGAGTTGTCATGCCCGATATCCGCCTTCCCGATGGTTCTGTCCGCTCCTACGAACAGGCCGTGACCGTACACGACGTAGCTGCCTCGATCGGCGCTGGCCTCGCCCGTGCCGCGCTGGCTGGCCGGGTCGACGGCGAGTTGGTGGATACCTCCTACCTGATCGACCGTGACGCGGACCTCTCGATCATCACCGAGAAGGACGCTGACGGCCTGTCGGTGATCCGCCATTCGACTGCCCACCTGTTGGCGTACGCGGTGAAGACGCTGTTCCCGGATGCGCAGGTCACCATCGGGCCGGAAATCGAAAACGGCTTCTACTACGACTTCAGCTACAAGCGCCCGTTCACGCCGGAAGACCTGGCCGCCATCGAGAAGAAGATGGCCGAACTGGCCAAGCAGGACATCCCGGTCGAGCGCTACACGCTGCCGCGCGATGAGGCCATCGCCTACTTTAAGAGCATCGGTGAACACTACAAGGCCGAGATCATCGAGGCGATCCCGCAGGGCGAGGTGCTGTCCCTCTATAAGGAAGGCGAGTTCACCGACCTGTGCCGCGGCCCGCACGTGCCGTCGACCGGCAAACTCAAGGTGTTCAAGCTGATGAAGCTCGCCGGTGCCTACTGGCGCGGCGACAGCCGCAACGAGATGCTGCAGCGCATCTACGGCACGGCGTGGGCGAAGAAGGAAGACCTCGCCGCCTACCTGCACATGCTCGAAGAGGCTGAAAAGCGCGACCACCGCCGCCTGGGCAAGGTGCTCGACCTCTTCCACCTGCAGGACGAGGCACCGGGCATGGTGTTCTGGCATCCGAAGGGCTGGACGCTGTGGCAGAACATCGAGCAGTACATGCGCCGCACCCTGACCGCCGCCGGCTACCAGGAAATCAAGACGCCGATGGTGATGGACCGCACCCTGTGGGAGAAGTCCGGCCATTGGGAGAACTACCGCGACAACATGTTCACCACCGAGTCGGAGAAGCGCGACTACGCGGTGAAGCCGATGAACTGCCCGGGTCACGTGCAGGTGTTCAACCAGGGCCTGCGTTCGTACCGCGACCTGCCGCTGCGCCTGGCCGAATTTGGTGCCTGCCACCGTAACGAGCCGTCCGGCGCGCTGCACGGCCTGATGCGCGTGCGCGGCTTCGTGCAGGACGACGCACATATCTTCTGCACCGAAGAGCAGATCAACTCGGAGGCGCGTGCGTTCAACGAGCTGACCATGGCGGTGTACAAGCACTTCGGCTTCGATAATGTCGCGATCAAGCTGAGCCTGCGTCCCGAGAAGCGCGCTGGTTCCGACGAGGTGTGGGACAAGGCCGAGCAGGGCCTGCGCGACGCGCTCTCCGCCTGTGGTGTCGAGTGGGAAGAACTGCCGGGCGAGGGTGCGTTCTACGGTCCGAAGATCGAGTACCACATCAAGGACGCGCTGGGCCGCTCCTGGCAGTGCGGGACGCTGCAGCTTGACTTCGTGCTGCCCGAGCGCCTGGACGCCGAGTATGTGACCGAAGACAACGGCCGCAAGCGCCCGGTGATGCTGCACCGTGCGATCCTGGGTTCGCTCGAGCGCTTCATCGGCATCCTGATCGAAAACCACGCGGGTGCCTTCCCGCTGTGGCTCGCGCCGGTGCAGATGGTGGTGATGAATATCTCCGAGGCGCAGGCGGATTACGCGGCCGAAGTCGCACAAACGCTGAGAAATCAAGGCTTCCGCGTGGAGCTTGACTTGAGGAACGAGAAGATCGGTTATAAAATCCGCGAGCACAGCCTGCAAAAGTTGCCGTACCAGATCATCGTCGGCGACAAGGAGAAGGCTGACGGACTGGTGGCAGTCCGGGCGCGCGGCGAAGATCTGGGTCAGCTGACCCTGGACGCCTTCTCGGCCCGGCTGGCTGCGGAACTTCCGCAGGCTTGAGCCCCGGATTCGATCGATTATCTATAGGAGATTTGGCTATCGCTCAGGAACGCGAACCACGGATCAACGGCGAGATTACCGCTCGCGAGGTCCGTCTGGTAGGGAATGAAGGTGAGCAGCTCGGTATTGTGAGCATGCGGGAGGCGCTGGCACTTGCCGAAGAGCGCGACGTTGATCTGGTGGAGATTTCCCCGAACGCGCAGCCTCCGGTTGTCAAGCTGATGGACTACGGCAAGTACAAGTACGAGCTGTCCAAGAAGCGGCAGGAAGCCAAGGCCAAGCAAAAGCAGATCCAGATCAAGGAAGTGAAGTTCCGTCCGGGTACCGACGATGGCGACTACAACGTCAAGTTGCGCAACCTGATCCGCTTCCTGCAGGATGGCGACAAGGCCAAGGTGACCTTGCGCTTTCGAGGCCGCGAAATGGCTCACCAGGATATCGGCCTTGCGCTCTTGAAGCGCGTCGAGGCTGATCTGGTCGAGGTTGGCACCGTCGAGCAGTTCCCGCGTCTCGAAGGCCGCCAGATGGTCATGATGATTGCCCCGAAAAAGAAATAATCGGGTATAATCGTTTCTTGACACGGCAGGGCGACCTGCCGTGTCGGTTTTATGGCTCAAAGCCATGCAAAAGCGTGATGTAGCGGTTCCCAAGCGGCCAGCGCAAGCCGGTCCACCCTGCATCTAATCTAACTCAATTCTGCTGGGGTATTTTCCATGCCGAAAATGAAGACCAAATCGAGCGCCAAAAAGCGCCTGAAGGTTCTGGGCAATGGTGGTGTGAAGCGTTCCTTCGCGTTCAAGCGTCACATCCTGACCAAGAAGACCACCAAGAACAAGCGCCAACTGCGTGGCACCACCATGGTGGATGCGACCAATATGGCCTCTGTTCGTGCAATGCTGCCCTACGCCTAAGGAGTAATAAATGCCTCGTGTAAAACGCGGTGTAACCGCTCGCGCCCGTCACAAGAAAATCCTCGCTCTGGCGAAAGGCTACCGCGGCCGTCGCAAGAACGTATACCGCATCGCCAAGCAGGCGGTGATGAAGGCCGGTCAGTACGCTTACCGTGACCGTCGCCAGAAGAAGCGCCAGTTCCGCCAGCTGTGGATCGCCCGTATCAACGCCGCTGCGCGTGAATGCGGTCTGTCGTACAGCAAGTTCATGAACGGCCTGAAGAAAGCCGCTATCGAAATCGACCGCAAGGTCCTGGCCGACCTGGCCGTGTTCGACAAGCCGGCCTTCGCACAGATCGTCGAGCAGGCTAAAGCCAAGCTCGCCTGATCGCGGGTCGCTGCAAGGGGAGGCGCGAGCCTCCCTTTTTTTTCGTGAAACTTTCAAGAGAGCTGACCCGACGCATGGGCGTGCGGTCAGTTTTCTTACCTCAGGGTGTCAGCAATGAACAACGTGGACGCGATTCTACAGGCAGGGTTGGCCGCCGTGGCCGCCGTGTCCGACCTGGTCGAACTGGAGCAGGTCAAGGCCCGCTACCTGGGCAAGAGCGGCGAGATCACCGGCCTGCTCAAGCAACTGGGCGCGCTCGGCGCCGACGAGCGCAAGGCTGCCGGCGCGGTGATCAACGCCGCCAAGCAGGCGTTCGAGGCCGCGCATAACGCGCGCCGCGACGCGATCAACGCCGAAAAACTGGCGCGCCAGCTCGCCGCCGAGGCGCTCGACGTGACGCTGCCCGGCCGCGGCACCGGCAACGGCGGCCTGCACCCGGTGACGCTGACGCTCGAACGCATCACGACGCTGTTCCGCTCGCTGGGTTTCGAGGTCGCCGACGGCCCCGAGATCGAGACCGACTTCCACAACTTCCAGGCGCTGAACATCCCGGCCGATCACCCGGCCCGCGCGATGCAGGACACCTTCTACGTCGAGGGTGGCGACGTGCTGCGCACGCACACTTCGCCGATCCAGGTGCGCTATATGCTGGACAACGAGCCGCCGATCAAGATCATCGCCCCCGGCCGTGTCTATCGCGTCGACTCGGACGCGACGCACTCGCCGATGTTCCACCAGATGGAAGGCCTGTGGGTCGAGGAGGGTGTCAGCTTTGCCGACCTCAAGGCGACCGTGACTGACTTTCTGCGCCGCTTCTTCGAGCGTGACGACCTGCAGGTGCGTTTCCGTCCTTCGTTCTTCCCGTTCACCGAACCGTCGGCCGAGATCGACGTGCTGGGAGAGAAGGGCTGGCTCGAGGTCGGCGGTTGCGGCATGGTCCACCCGAACGTGCTGCGCAACGTCAATATCGACCCGGAAAAATACACCGGTTTCGCCTTCGGTATCGGCCTCGACCGCTTCGCCATGTTGCGCTACGGCGTGAACGATCTGCGTCTCTTCTTCGAGAACGATCTTTCCTTCCTCAAACAGTTCAACTGATCGCGGCGGAGACCAAACATGCAATTTTCCGAAAAGTGGCTGAGAAGCTGGGTCAACCCGTCGCTGTCCAGTGACGAGCTTTCTTACCTGCTGACGATGGCCGGCCTCGAAGTCGAGGAAACCGAACCGGCGGCGCCCGCGTTCAGCGGCGTCGTCGTCGCCGAAGTGAAGGAAGTCGCCAAGCACGAGAACGCCGACCGCCTGCGCGTGACCAAGGTCGATGTCGGCCTCGGAGAGCTGGTGCAGATCGTGTGCGGCGCGCCGAACGTCGCCGTCGGCCTGAAAGTGCCATGCGCGCTGCCTGGCGCCGTGTTGCCGGGCGACTTCAAGATCAAGCCGACCAAGATGCGCGGCGTCGAATCGAACGGCATGCTGTGCTCGGGCAAGGAAATCGGCGTGCCCGACGAGGTCGACGGCCTGCTGGTGCTGGCCGCGGACGCGCCGGTCGGCGCAAGCATTCGCGACTACCTGTCGCTCGACGACACGCTGTTCACGCTGAAGATCACCCCCAACCGCGCCGACTGCCTGTCGATCCGCGGCCTTGCGCGCGAAGTGGCCGCGCTGACCGGAAGCGAGCTGGATCCGCTCGTGCCGCAGCCGGTGGCGCCCTGTATCGGCGACGCGAAGGCCGTAAAACTGGACGCGGGCAAGGCCTGCGGCCGCTACATCGGCCGTGTGGTGAAGGGCGTCGACGCCGCCGCGCCGACGCCGCGCTGGATGCGCGAGCGCCTCGAGCGCGCCGGCCTGCGCTCGATCTCGGCCATCGTCGACATCACCAACTACGTGCTGCTCGAGCAGGGGCAGCCGATGCACGCGTTCGACCTCGCCCGCCTCGAAGGTGGCGTCACCGTGCGCTTCGCACGCGAGGGCGAGACGCTGGTCTGCCTGAACGAGAAGGAAGTGACGCTGTCGGCCGACACCCTGGTGATCGCCGACGACGTGAAGGCCTTGGCGATCGCCGGCGTGATGGGCGGCCTCGACAGCGGGGTCACCACTGCCAGCCGCGACATCTTCCTCGAGAGCGCGTTCTTCGCGCCCGAGGCGATCGCCGGCAAGGCGCGCCGCCTGGGCTTCGGCTCCGACTCTTCGTTCCGCTACGAGCGCGGCGTGGACTTCATGCTGCAGCGTGAAGCGATCGAACGCGCGACAGCGCTGGTGTTGGAGATTTGCGGTGGCGCAGCAGGCCCGCTGACCGAGGCGGTTGCCGAACTGCCCGAGCGCGCCGAAGTGAAGCTGCGTACCGCGCGTGTCGCGCGCGTGCTCGGCGTTCGCCTGTCGGCCGACGAGATTGCCACCATCCTTGCGCGCCTGGCGCTGCCCGCGCGCGCCGTCGACGACGGTTTTGTCGTCACCGCGCCGAGCTTCCGCTTCGACATCCGGATCGAGGAAGACCTGATCGAGGAAGTCGCCCGCGTCTACGGCTACGACAATATCCCGGCCGACGCGCCCAAGAGCGGCCAGCGCATGCTGGCGCAGCCCGAAGAACTGCGTCCGCGCGAGGTGGTGCGCCAGCTGGTCGCGTCGCGCGACTACCAGGAAATCGTCAGCTACGCCTTCGTCGACGAACGCTGGGAAGCAGACTTTGCCGGTAACGCCGACCCGGTGCGCCTGATCAACCCGATCGCGAGCCAGATGAGCGTGATGCGCTCGACGCTGATCGGCGGCCTGGTCGACACCCTGTGCGGCAACCTGAACCGCAAGCAGCCGCGCGTGCGCGTGTTCGAGATCGCCCGCGTGTTCAACAAGGCGGATGAAGGCTTCGCGCAGCCGGAGAAGGTCGCCGCGCTGGCGTGGGGGCCGCGTGTGCCCGAACAGTGGGCCGAGCGTGCCGAGCGCGTCGACTTCTACGACGTGAAGGCCGACGTGGAGGCGCTGCTGTTCCCGCGCGTGGCCGAGTTCCGCCGCGCCGCGCATCCCGCGCTGCACCCGGGGCGCGCCGCCGAAGTGCTGGTCGACGGCGTGGTGGTCGGCGTGCTGGGCGAGCTGCACCCGCGCTGGGTGCAGGCGTACGACCTGCCGTCGGCGCCGGTGCTGTTCGAGCTCGACTTTGCCTCGCTGCAATCGCGCACGCCGGTCAAGGCGCGTGCGGTGTCGCGTTTCCAGGGCGTGCGGCGCGACCTCGCTTTCGTCGTCGCCGAGTCGGTCGAAGCCGCTGCGCTGCTCTCGACGCTGCGCAAGGTCGCGGGCGAACTGGTGACCGAGGTCGCGCTGTTTGACGTATACCGCGGCAAGGGCGTGGAAGAGGGCAAGAAGAGCCTCGCGCTGCGCGTGCAGCTGCAGGCGATGGACCGCACGCTGAACGATGAGGACGTCGAGGCGGTGATCGCTGCGATGGTCGCCGCGGCTGCCGAAGAGCACCACGCCGTGTTGCGCTTCTGATATCCTATTGTTTTTTAAACACGAATCCCCCGCCTTGGGCGGGGGATCATTTTTGAGTTGGCCGTTTCGAGGTATTGCATGACTTTGACAAAAGCCGAGTTGGCTGACCTGCTGTTCGATCGGGTTGGTTTGAACAAGCGCGAAGCCAAGGACATGGTGGAGTCTTTTTTCGAGGAAATCCGTGTCGCGTTGGAGGTCGGTGACAGCGTGAAGCTGTCCGGCTTCGGTAACTTCCAGCTGCGCGACAAGCCGCAGCGTCCCGGTCGCAACCCCAAGACCGGGGAGGAAATTCCCATCACCGCTCGCCGTGTGGTAACTTTTCATGCGAGTCAGAAACTGAAAGGCATGGTCGAGCAAAACCATGAAGGCCGCTGAACTGCCGGCGATCCCGGCCAAGCGCTACTTCACCATCGGTGAAGTCAGCGAGCTGACCGGGGTCAAGCCCCATATCCTGCGCTACTGGGAACAGGAGTTCTCCCAGCTCTCGCGCGTGCAACGCCGCGGTAACCGCCGCTATTACCAGCACCGCGAGGTGTTGATGGTGCGCCGGATTCGCGGCTTGCTGTACGACGACGGTTTCACCATCCAGGGGGCGCGCCAGCGCCTGGCGCAGCAGGGCGAGCTGCCGCTGCCCGTCACCGCGCAGGAAGTGCGCAAGGAATTGCAGTCCATCCTCGACTGGCTCGATCTTGGGCTTGGCAAAAGCTGAGTTTGCAAATATAATGCGCTCTCTTCGGTCGGGGCGTGGCGCAGTCTGGTAGCGCACCTGCATGGGGTGCAGGGGGTCGGAGGTTCGAATCCTCTCGCCCCGACCACAGTTTCAAAGAAAAAGGCTACCGGTAACGGTGGCCTTTTTCTTTGCATGCTATCCGCTGCCCAAGCTGCCCTTTGTGCGCGGCAACCTTGGCGTAGCAAGCCGCCGGCAAGACTGTTACTTTTATGTCATATGGTGGGCTTGTGCGTTCGTTCAGTCTTCGTATAATCAATCCAATTATCATGTATACGATAGGGCAGGATCCGGATTCCCGATGACCATCATGCAGCCGATCAAGCGCCAGACCCTGACCAGCGCCGTGACCGAGTCGTTGCGCAAGCGCATCCTGTCCGGCGAGTTCGCCGACGGCCAACAGTTGCGCCAGGAGGCGCTGTCGAACGAATACGGCGTCAGCCGCGTCCCTGTTCGCGAGGCGCTGCGCCAGCTCGAGGCCGAAGGGCTGATCCAGATCATCGACCACAAGGGCGCGCTGGTCTCCAAGCTGTCGTTCGAGGACGTGCTCGAGTTCCTGGAGATCCGTTCGCAGCTGGAGAGCGCGCTGCTCGCCGCGTCGATTCCGCGCCAGACCGAAGACGATCTGGCGCTTGCCCAGGCCACGCTCGACGAGTTCGAGGAGGCGCTGCAAAGCGGCGACGTGCGCCACTGGGGCGAACTCAACTCGCGCTTCCACCTTGCCCTGTACCGCTCGGCCGAGCGCCCGAACACGCTGGCGCTGATCGAGTCGCTGCACAACAAGACTGACCGCTATACCCGCATGCAGATCCTGTTCACCGAGACGATGGCGCGCGCGCACGAAGAGCACAGCCGGCTGCTGCGCTTGTGCCGGGAGCGCAAGGTCGAAGAGGCGGCCGAATTCATCCGTTTCCATATCCTGTCGGCCGGTCGCGCGCTCGAAGCATACCTGCAGGAACAGACCGCCTGAGCGTTTGACACCCTGGCTGAAACCACCGACAGGCCGGCTTGACCGGCCTGTCGGCTATGGTGTGCGCGTCAGGTCAGGGCGCAGCCTTGCCTTGTCCTGCGGGTGGGCGAAGCCGACCCGACCACCGCGCACCACGCCGATCAGCGGAATGCGCGCGTCGACGGCCTCGTGGTCGTGACGGGAAAACGGCCGGTAGTAGCGCGCCAGCACGCCGTCGACCGGTTCGCGCAGTTGCTCCAGCGCCGTGACGACCGCGTCGGGCTGGCTGCTGCCGGCCTGCCTGAGGGCGGCCGCCCATAGCAGCAGGGCATCGTGGCCCTGCGCCGCCGCGACCGGCGAGCTTAAGCGGCGGGTGTGCTGTCGCGTGCGCAGGGTCGCCACGAAGGCCTGCTGAGCGGGGTCGCTGCCGTCTTCGATCAGGGTCTGCACCATGCGGGCGCCTTCCGCCGCCGGGCCGGCATGGTCGATGAAGTTGGGCAGCGCGAGCGTCCAGCTGCCCATCAGCGGGACCCGCCAGCCCTGCTGGGCCATCGCGTCGGCAATCGCGGCCAGCTGCGGGCCCAGCGCGTAGGTGAGGACGAGTTCGGCGCCGGCCTCGCGGGCGGCGCGCACCGCGCCGCCCAAGTCGCGCTCGTGTGCGCCGAAACGCTGCACGAGTACCGGGGTGAGTCCGCGTCGGGCGAGCGCGTGCGTCAGCTCGCGCTCGCCGCCTGCGCCGTACGCCGAGTTGTCCGCGAGGATGGCGACCCGCCTGAGCCCTCGCTCGCTGATGGCCTCGCGCACGATCAGCTCGGCCTGCAGGGTGTCCGGGGTGGCAACGCGGAAGATGTAGTGGGTGGCTTCGCCGGCGTGGCGGCGGGTCAGTTCGCTGGCGGTCGCCACCGCGATCAGCGTCGGTATCTTGCGCGCCTGCAACTGGTCGAGCGCGGGCAGCGCCACCGGGGTGTTGACGAAGCCGATGACCGCGTCGACGGCGGGCGGGGCGCTGAGCGCGCGGGCGTGGCTTGCGCCAATGGCCGGTACGCCGCCGTCGTCGCGCTCGACGAGTTCCACCTGGCGGCCGAGTACGCCGCCCGTCCGGTTGACCTGCTCGGCGGCCAGGCGCACGCCGGCGCGCATCGCCAGCCCCATCGGCGCCGAACCGCCGGTGAACGCGCCGATCACGCCGACCCGCAGCGGGGGCGGGGTAGAGTGGGCGGGGCTGGCGACGGCCAGCACGCAGAGGGCCAGGGCGAGGCGAAGCATGACGGTTCCGGTGTTGGATGGCGCCATTGTCGCCCGAATTTACCGGCCAGTGAATGCATTTTGTATATTCTGTCTGCACGCCAACGTGCCTGCTCGGTTAGAATCAAGGCTCCACCATCCATCCTATTCGCATGCCGAGGCTGTACCCGCCCAACGGTGCGCTGTTTTCGCGGCTCGACACCCGCTGGCTGCGCCTGATCCCGAACACCCTGATCCTGTTGTTCGTGCTGACAATGGGGACGGCGGTGTGGATGCTCGACGAGCGCGAGGCGAGGGTGCGTTCGGGGGAACTCATGCGCGACAGCCAGTGGGCCGAACAGACCCTGCAGTTGCGTCTGGAGGATAGCCTGTCGCTGCTGTACGCCTTCGCGCAGGCCTTGCCGGCCGGCGGGGGCGGCATGGAGGCGCAGATCGCCGAGCTGGTCGCCAATACGCCCGAGCTTGCACTGGTGGCGCGGCTGGGCCGGGATGGCGAGCCGGAGTGGGGCGCACGGTCGAGCGATGCGCGGCTCGGTTTCATGCGTGAAATCGACGGTGCGCGGGCCTGGGCCGAATTGCCCGAGCATGACGGGGCGCAGTTTATCGGGCCGTTCCAGGACGCCGACGGCCGCTGGGGCATTCCCATCCTGCTGCCCTTGCGCGAAGGCGGGGTGTTCCAGGGCGCGCTGGTCGCGGTTTTCGATGCCGAGGGTTTCCTGCGCCGGCTGCCGCCGGCGTGGTTTGCCAAGAAATACCAGCTGTCGCTGATTGGCGGCGAAGACACCGAGGTTGCCAAGAGCGGCGAGCGGACCTTGCTGTCCGGCGCTGTGGCGAGGCTCGCCTTGCCTGGCACCGGCATGCGCGTCGAGGCGCGTCCGCTGCGCCAGCCGCTGACCCCGCTGCCCAGCCTGCAGCTTCTGGCCATCGGCGGGCTGGCGCTGTTGACGCTGGTCAGCCTGCTTTCCCTGTCTCGCCATATCCGCGCGCGGACCGACGCCGAGCACGAGCGCAACCGCATATACCGGCTGTCGCAGGAGATGCTGGCCGTCGTGCGCGCGGACATGACGCTCGCCGAACTCAACCCTGCCTTGTGCCGACTGTTCGGCTACGACGAGGCGCGCCTGCTGGGCACCTCCCTGCTCAGCTACCTTGCGCCAGACGCGCGCGAAGCGGTGCGCGCCGAACTGGCACAGATCCTTGCATACACGCTGAACGACCGCATGGTCGAGACGGTGGTCACCGGGCGGGACGGCCGGCAGCGCTGGGTGCTGTGGGCGGTCAGCCCCTTGTCGGGCAGCCAGACCCTTTTCCTGTCCGGGCGCGACCTGACCGCGACGCGGCGCGCCGAGCAGGCCTTGCGCGCAGAGTCGGCCTACCGCAAGGCGATGGAAGATTCGCTGTCGGTCGGTGTGCGGGCGATCGACCTTGACGGGCGCATCCTGCACGTGAACCCGGCGTTCTGCCGGATTACCGGTTACGCGGCCGAAGAGCTGGTCGGCCAGCTGCCGCCTTATCCTTACTGGCTGCCGGGCGAAGAGGGCGAGCGCTGCATGCGTGCGCTCAGCGAGGCGATGGCCGGCGGCTTTGCCGAAGAGGGGTACGAGCAGGTCTACCAGCGCAAGGGCGGGGCGCTGTTTTATGGCCACCTCTTGATGTCGCCCCTGATCGGTACCGACGGCGTGCAGACCGGCTGGATGGCGGCGATGACCGACATCACCGAGCGCGAGGAGGCGCGGCGACGCCTGCTGGCCGAGCACGAGCGCTTCGTCGCGGTGTTCGAGGGCTTGGGTGCGGCCGTCGCGGTGGTCGACGCAGACAGCGCCGAGCGCTACTTCAGCAATGTCCGCTACCACGAGCTGATCGGCGGCGTGGAGGGCGAGCATTGCTGCGACCTGACGCTGTCGCGGCTACAGGCCGGGCAGTCCGACGACGACTACGAACTTTGCTGGCCGGCGGAGGGGGGCGAGCGCTGGCTGTCGGTGCGCCGCCGCGCGATCCGCTGGGTCAACGGGCGCGACGCGCGCATGGTGATGGTGTTCGACACCACCCGCGAACACCTGGCGAGCGAAGAGTACGCGCAGCAGTTGCAGCGCATGCAGGCCAAGAGCCGCCTGATCAGCATGGGCGAGATGGCGTCCACCCTCGCGCACGAACTGAACCAGCCGCTGTCTGCGATCGCCAACTACCAGCGCGGTTGCATCGAGCGGCTGCGCCAGGGGCGCACCGACCCCGCCGCGCTGCTGCCGGTGCTGGAAAAGGTCGCCGTGCAGGCCGAACGGGCCGGGCAGATCGTCCACCGCGTGCGCGACTTCGTCAAACAGAGCGCGCCGGTGCGCTCGCCGCACGCGCTCGCCGACCTGGTCGACGCCACGCTGGCGCTGGCCGAGATCGAGGCGAGGCGGCAGTCGGCGCGGGTCGAGGTGAGGCTGCCGACTGGCCTGCCGCCGGTCGAGGTCGACGCGGTGCTGATCGAGCAGGTGCTGTTCAACCTGATCAGGAACGGTTTTGACGCGATGCGCGCCTTGCCCGCCCAGCAGCGCGTCGTCGTGGTCAGCGCGACGGCCGGCGCGCGCCAGGTCGAGCTGACCGTCGCCGATCAGGGGCCGGGCGTGCCCGAGCCGCTGCGCGCTTCGCTGTTTGACGCCTTCTTCACCACCAAGCCTGACGGCATGGGAATGGGGCTCAATATCTGCCGTACCATCGTCGAGCAACACCGCGGCCACTTGTGGCTCGGGCAGGCCGACGCTGGTGCCGTCTTTCACCTCACCTTGCCGATCGCCGAAACGATATGTCCAAGCCCGCCCTGACCGTCCACGTCGTCGACGACGACGAAGCCTTCCGCGATTCCCTGTTGTGGCTGCTCGATAGCCACGGTTACCCCACGCGCGGCCACGACAGCGCCGAGGCCTTGCTTGGCGCGATCTCGCCTGCCGAATCGGCCTGCCTGGTTGCCGACGTGCGCATGCCCGGCCTCTCCGGGCTCGAACTGCTCGATGAAATGCGTGCGCAAGGCTTGCGCTGGCCGGTGATCTTCATCACCGGGCACGGCGACTTGCCGATGGCGGTGCAGGCGCTCAGGCAAGGCGCGTTCGATTTCCACGAGAAGCCGTTCGACCAGACGGCGCTGTTCGCGTCGGTCGACCGCGCGCTGGCGCTGGCCGCGCAGCAGCAGGCGCATGCGCAATCGCGGGCTCGGGTGGATGCGCGTCTGGAGTCGCTGACCCAGCGCGAGCGCGAGGTGCTCGATCTGGTGGTGCAGGGCAAGATGAACAAGCTGATCGCCGACGCGCTGGGGATCAGCATCAAGACCGTCGAGGTGCACCGCGGCAAGATGATGGACAAGATGCAGGTGCGTTCGGTCGCCGAGCTTATCCACGCGGTGATGAGCGTGGCGGACGAACGCGTGCTGCCTTGAGCGCCGCCGGCCATAAAGCATGTGCCGTCTTGGTCGATAAAGTATCATTCCCCCATCGTCCACGCGGTAAAACCGATGAAAGTCTGCAAATCTATCCTCGCCGGCGTGCTCGCCGGTGTTTCGGGCCTCGCGGCGGCCGGCGGCTTGCCTGCCGCACGCACGGGCGGCTGGATGGTCGTCGCCGAGGCGCCGGCCGGGGTCACCAGCCAGCCTGCGCCCGGGCGGGGCGGCACCTTGCTCGGTGGCGGCTACGCCGGCGTCGGCGAGCCGCCGCGCGTCGTGGTACAGGAGAAAGTCGTCGTCAAGACCGAAGCTGCGCCTGTCGCAGCCTTTGACGCGTACCGCGTGCGGGTGACCGGCCGCGGGGCGCCGCCGTTCGCCAGTTCGCTGTCGGCGCCGCAGCGCCGCTTGCTGGCGATCCGCGCGTCGCAACTCGACGCCTACCGCGCGATCGCCGAAGAGGTGCAGGGATTCCGCCTGACCGGCAGCAGCGCGGTGTCCAACCTGATCGCGGTCAACGACATCTTCCGCGTCTACGTCGACGCCTACCTGCGCGGCGTGCGCATCGTCTCCACCCAGGTCAAGGTCGACGGCAGCGCCGAGACGGTCGCCGAACTGGTACTCGACGAGTCGTTCTACAAGGCGTACCAGAACGCGCTGCGTCAGCAGGGCGCACTGGCGGCTGCGCCGGTGCAGCGCGCCGCCGAGGCGATGCCCGCGCCCGCACAACCGCAAAAGCTCTCCGCGTGCACCGGCAACGGCTGCGCCTGGGGCGGCGACTTCTACCTGTCCAAATGAGCATGCGGCGCCTGACCTGCCTGCTGGCATGCGTGCTCGCCACGGCCGCGCACGGCGCGCGCTACGAGGCCGAGGGAATCGCCTCGCTCGGCGCCGGACGCAGTGCGGCGCGCGAACTCGCGCTGGACGACGCCAGGCGCCAGATCGCGGTGCAGCAGGGAGGGCGCTACGCCGGCCAGAGCGAGTCGGCGTCCGGCGTGCTCGCCGAGTCGTCGATGCTGTCTGCCCCGCCCGTGCAGGGGACGGTCCGCGTCGTCGGCGAGCGCGAGGCGGACGGCCTGCTCTACCTGCGCGTGGTCGTCGACGACGAGCCGGCCAGCGTAGCCCCCGCCGCCGTGCCTGCGGCCGCCCCGGCCAGCGTCGCACCGGCGTGCGCCGGAACCGCCTTGCCGGAGGGTCGTTTCCTCAGACGGCGCGCGCTGGCGACCTTTTTCCCGCTGGACGTGCCGCGCGACGCGGCGGGGCTGGGCGAAATCTCCACCTGGCTGCCGGCCGAGCTGGCACGCCGCCTGTCGATGCGCGACGTCGCCAGCGTCGAGGACGGCAGCCGCTACACCCTGTTTGCGGGCCAGACAGCGTCGCCGCTAGCCGGCCGCGCCGCCGCCCGCGGCTTTGCCGAGCGCAGCGGCGCGCAGTTCGTGCTCGCCGGGCGTATCGTCGACACCGCCGTGGTGCGCCAAGCGCCGCGCTTCTCGCTGTTCGGCGCGCCGGGGACTACCGCCGGCGCGGCCGACTACACCGGCCCGTTTGCCGGGCTGGTCGGCGGCAGCCTGAAGGTGGCGCCCACTGCACGCCGCTTCGCACTCGACGTCTGGCTGTACGACGGGCTGACCGGCGCCTTGCTGATGGACGAGCGTTTCGAGGGCGAGGCGCGCGGCGACGTCGCGCCGTCGTCGGCGCGCGCGTTCACGCCCTGGCAACTGGACAATAGCGACTATGGGCGCATGGTGTCCGCCGTGCTCGACCGTGCGGTCGGGCGCGTGGCGCTCAATATCGGTTGCCTGCCGTTTACCGCGCGCGTCGCGCGCGCCGAGGGCGGACAGGTGGTGGTCGACGCCGGCGCGGTCGACGGGCTGAAGGCCGGCGACCGGCTTATGGTGTACCGGCCGCAGCCGGCGAGCGAGGTGCGCGACGCGGCTGGCCGCGATATCGGCATGAGCGAGGTGCTGGTCGGCGACTTGATGCTCAGCCAGGTTCAGCCTCGCCTCGCCATCGGCGTGATGCGCGGTGGCGCGGCGCAGACCGGCGACCTGCTGCGTTTTCCGCGGCGTTGAGCGGTCGGTAGGCATGGGGCATGCAGACGATACTTGATAACCATTATCATTGCGATTACCATTCCCGCACCTGATCCGATAACCGGGAGTTGTAACGTGAAGAAGACGCTGATGATGGGGGCGGTGCTGGCCGCCATGGCAGGTGTTGCACAAGCCGAAGAGCTGGTCGTCTACGGCGCGCGTGGCGAGCAGCTGGTCAAGCCGCTGTTCGACGCCTACCAGAAGGAAACCGGTGACAGCGTCCGCTACGTGATGGACAAGGAAGGCCCGCTGATGGAGCGGATGAAGGCCGAGGGCGCGAACTCGCCGGCCGACATCCTGCTGACCGTCGACGCGGGCAACCTGTGGCAGGCCAGCCAGATGGGCCTCCTTAAGCCGTACAAGTCCAAGCTGATCGACGCCAACGTGCCGGCCCACCTGCGTGACCCGGCGCACAACTGGACCGGCCTGTCGATCCGCGCGCGTACCATCTTCTACAACACCCAGAAGGTCAAGCCGGCCGAGCTTGCCAGCTACGCCGACCTCGCGTCCCCGAAGTGGAAGGGCAAGCTGTGCCTGCGCACCTCGAAGAAGGTGTACAACCAGTCGCTGGTCGCGATGATGCTGGCCGAGCAGGGCAAGGTCGCCACCGAGAAGACCGTCAAGGGCTGGGTCGACAACCTGGCGACCGACGTCTTCCCGGACGACACCAAGCTGCTCGAGGCGATCGCCGCCGGCCAGTGCGACGTCGGTATCGCCAACACCTACTACTACGGCCGCCTGATGGAGAAGAAGCCGGACCTGCCGCTGGGTATCTTCTGGGCTGACCAGAAGGGCAAGGGCACCCACGTCAACATCTCCGGCGCCGGTCTTGCCCGCTACACCAAGAAGGAAGCCGCGGCGACCCGCCTGCTCGAGTGGCTGTCGTCGACCAAGGCGCAGAACCTGTTCGCCGACGTGAACATGGAATATCCGGTCAACCCCAAGGTGAAGCCGGACGCCAAGGTGGCCGCGTGGGGGCCGTTCAAGCAGAACCTGATCAACGTCTCCAACGCCGGCAGCCGCCAGGCCGAGGCCGTGATGCTGATGGACCGTGCCGGTTACCGTTAAGCCGTGACGTGCCGGCGGCGGCCCGCGAGGCCGCCGTCGTTTTTATGCGGGTATAATCGTCAGCCCTGATGATGCCCGGAACCCGGGCGCCGTTGCCGGCGCCTGCCCAAGATGTCTGCTTTGCCTGTCTTGAAAACTGCCGCCGCCTGGCGCTGGCGCGTGCCGGTGCTCTTGCTCAGCCTGTGCACGTTGGTGCCGCTGGGCGTGCTGCTGCCTGCCTTGTTCAACCCGGACCCCGAGATCTGGGCGCACCTGATCGATTACCTGCTGCCGCAACTGCTCGCCAACACGGCGATCCTGCTCGTCGGCGTCGGCGCCGGCGTGCTCGCGATCGGCGTCACGCTCGCGTGGCTGGTCGCCGTGTACGAGTTTCCGGGGCGGCGCTTCTTCAACTGGGCGCTGATGCTGCCGCTGGCGATGCCCGCCTACGTGCTGGGTTTCTCGCAGCTTGGCCTGTTCGACTACACCGGGCCCGTGCAGACGCTCGCGCGCGCGCTGACCGGCTCGTCGGCGTGGGTGCCGTCGGTGCGTTCCAGCGGCGGCGTGGTGCTGGTGCTGTCGCTGGCGTTCTATCCTTACGTCTACCTGCTCGCGCGCGGCGCGTTCGCGACGCAGGGGCGGCGCGCGCTCGAGGTCGGCCAGTCGCTCGGCCTGTCGCGCGCCGAGGGCTTCTGGCGCGTCGCGCTGCCGATGGCGCGGCCGTGGATCATGGGCGGGCTGATGCTCGCGCTGATGGAGACGCTGGCCGACTTCGGCACCGTCGCCGTGTTCAACTTCGACGCTTTCACCTCGGCGATCTACAAGGCGTGGTTCAGCTTCTTCTCGCTGGACACCGCCAAGCAGCTCGCGTCGATGCTGGTGTTCATCGTATTCGTGCTGGTGGTGTTCGAGCAGCGCGCGCGCGGTCGGCGCGCGTACACCGCCAACGCGCGCGGCGGGCAGCAGCCGAGGATCGCGCTTGCCGGCGCGCAGGGGTGGGCGGCCGCGGCCTGGGCGACGCTGGTGCTGATGATGGCCTTCGTGCTGCCCTTCGGCCAGGTGCTGTGGTGGGCGTACCAGGGCTGGGCCGAGGAAGCGAACGCGGTGCTCGTCGACAACGCGCTGCGCTCGCTCATGCTCTCGGCGATGGCGGCGCTGCTGGTCGGCGCCGCCGCGCTGCTGCTCGCGTACGCGGTGCGCCGCGACGGCGGCGGCTTCAACCGGCTCATGTCGCGCGTCGCGACGCTCGGCTACGCGGTGCCCGGCACGGTGCTCGCGGTCGGCGTGTTCGTGCCGGTGGCGTGGCTCGACAACCAGCTGATCGCGCTTTTCGGCGCGTGGCTGCCCGAGGGCACCGGCTCGATCCTGAAGGGTTCGCTCGCGGTCCTGTTGCTCGCCTACGTCGCCCGCTTCATGGCGGTCGGTCACGCGCCGGTCGACGCCGCGATGCACAGGATCAGCCGCTCGCAGGAGGAGGCCGCGCGCAACCTGGGGCTGACCGGCGCGCGCCTCGTCGCCCGCCTGCACCTGCCGCTGCTTAAGGGTGGCCTGTTTACCGCCCTCCTGATGGTATTTGTCGACGTGATGAAGGAGATGCCGATCACGCTGATGACCCGCCCGTTCGGCTGGGACACGCTGGCGGTGCGCATCTTCACCCTGACCAGCGAAGGCGAGTGGGAGCGTGCCGCCTTGCCGGCCGTGCTGCTGGTGCTCTCCGGCCTGCTGCCGGTGATCCTGCTCTCGCGCGAGGAAAACAAAGGATGACGAAGGATCTGCTGGTTTTCGAGTCGGTCAGCCACGCCTACGGCGAGCAGCGCGTGATCGACGACATGCGTTTCACGCTGCAGGACGGCGAGATCGGCTGCCTGCTCGGCAGTTCGGGCTGCGGCAAGACGACGGTGCTGCGCTGTATCGCGGGTTTCGAGCCGGTCGCCTCGGGTGCCATCCGGCTGGGCGGGCGGCTGCTCGCCGGCGACGGCGTCAGCGTGCCCGCACACGAGCGCGAGATCGGCATGGTGTTCCAGGACTACGCGCTGTTTCCGCACCTGAATGTCGAGGATAACGTCGGCTTCGGCCTGTCCGCGCTGCCGCGCGCCGAGCGGCGCGCGCGGGTCGCGGCGATGCTGGACCTGGTCGGGCTGGGCGCCGAGGCGCGCCGCTACCCGCACGAACTCTCCGGCGGCCAGCAGCAGCGCGTCGCGCTCGCCCGCGCGCTCGCACCGAGGCCGCGCCTGTTGCTGCTGGACGAGCCGTTCTCCAACCTCGACGTCGACCTGCGCGAGCGGCTCGGCCGCGAGGTGCGCGACATCCTCAAGCACGAAGGCGTCAGCGCGATCCTGGTCACCCACGACCAGCACGAGGCGTTCGCGGTCGCCGACAAGGTCGGCGTGATGCAGGGCGGACGCCTCCTGCAGTGGGCGACGCCGTACACGCTCTACCACGAGCCGGCGGAACGCTTTGTCGCCGACTTCATCGGGCAGGGGGTACTGGTGCCGGGCGGGGTGACCGCACCGCGCTGCCTGAGCATGGAACTGGGCGAATTCTGCGGCCTGTTGCCGCTGGGTTTTGCCACCGGCGACGACGTCGACGTGCTGTTGCGGCCGGACGACGTGGTGCACGACGACGCAAGCCCGGTGCAGGCGACCGTGGTCGCCCGCGTGTTCCGAGGCGCCGACTTCCTGTACACGCTCGCGCTGCCGTCTGGCCAGCGGGTGCTCTCGCAGGTGGCGAGCCACCACGACCACGCGCTGGGCGAGCCGATCGGCATCCGCCTGGAGCTCGACCACCTGATCGCGTTCAAGCGCCAATAAAAGAAGCCCCGCATTGCGGGGCTTCTTTGATGGTGCAAGGCTTAGAGCGTGTTCACGCTCTCGCGAGCGAGACAAGGCGAAAACGGCTGAGAAAGCGGAATGTACAGGTGGTACATGAGCATTTCGAAGCCGATTTCAACGCCGTATCGTCGATGCGCAGCAGATCGTGAACAGGTTCTTAGCCGGCCAGCCAGTGGCCCGGCTGTGCCTCGAGCCAGGTCTTGATGGTGCGCGCGTCGTTGGTGCGCGCGCTGGGCGCGTTGGCGTCGAGCAGCACGATCACCAGCGGCTGGCCGCCGACGGTCGCCTGCATCACCACGCAGCGGCCGGCTTCCTGGATGTAGCCGGTCTTGGACAGGCCGATATTCCACTCGCCTTCGCGCACCAGCGCGTTGCTGTTGCGGTAGTGCAGCGCGCGGCCGCCCCGGCCGTACACGTCGTGCTCGGTCGAGGTGCTGTACTGGCGGATCAGCGGGTAGCCGTACGCCGCGCGCACCATGCGCGAGAGGTCCTGCGCGGTCGAGCTGTTGCGCATGTCGAGCCCGGTCGGGTCGTAGAACACCGTGTCGCGCATGCCCAGCGCCCTGGCCTTGGCGTTCATGCGCGCGACGAAGGCCTGCGTGCCGCCCGGGTAGTAGCGGGACAACACATGCGAGGCGCGGTTTTCCGAGGACATCAGCGCGAGCAGCAGCATCTCGCGGCGGGTCAGCGAGGTGCCGACGGCCAGCCGCGAGCTGGTGTTCTTCAAGCGGTCGATCTCGGCGTCGGAAATGGTCAGCGTTTCGTCCATCGGCAGGCCGGCGTCCAGCATCACCATCGCCGTCATCAGCTTGGTGATCGACGCGATCGGCACGCGCGCGGTCGCGTTTTTCTGGTACAGGGTGTCGCCGGTGCTCGTGTTGACGACCAGCACCGAGTTGGAACTGAGGTGCGGCGCGCTCTGCTGGAACGCGGCAAGATGATAAACTGGCTGTGCTGCCTGGGCGAGCGGGGAGAGGGCGAACACGCCAGCCGCGAGGGCGGAGATGAGTTTCAGCATCCCGTGGGACTCCATGTGACGGGTTGTCGATTGCGTATGTGCGCGATTTTAAGCGTAAAACCCGTTGCTGCGCAGCCGTTTTATAGGTCGGCTGCGACAGACTTTCGCCGGAGACGAAAATGAGCGTGCAAACCTTTCCCGACAGCCCGTTCCGCCTGCACCAGGCGTTCGCGCCGGCGGGCGACCAGCCGGTGGCGATCAGCCAGCTGGTCGAGGGGCTGGACGACGGCCTCGCCTACCAGACGCTGCTGGGGGTGACCGGCTCGGGCAAGACCTTCACCATGGCCAACGTGATCGCGCGCACCGGGCGCCCCGCGATCATCATGGCACACAACAAGACGCTGGCCGCGCAGCTCTACAGCGAGATGCGCGAGTTCTTCCCGGAAAACGCCGTCGAGTACTTCGTCTCCTACTACGACTACTACCAGCCCGAAGCCTACGTCCCCAGCCGCGACCTGTTCATCGAGAAGGACTCGAGCATCAACGAGCATATCGAGCAGATGCGGCTGTCGGCGACCAAGAGCATCCTCGAGCGGCCGGATTGCGTGATCGTCGCCACGGTGTCGGCGATCTACGGTATCGGCGACCCGACGTCCTACCACCAGATGATCCTGCACCTTAAGGAGGGCGAGCGCCTCGCCCAGCGCGAGATCATCGGCCGGCTGACCACCATGCAGTACGACCGCAACGACGTCGATTTCTCGCGCGGCAGCTTCCGCGTGCGCGGCGACGTGATCGACGTGTTCCCGGCCGAATCGGCCGAGCTCGCGCTGCGCATCTCGCTGTTCGACGAGGAAGTGGAGGGGCTGTCGCTGTTCGACCCGCTCACCGGCGAGACGCGGCAGCGGGTCGGCCGCTACACGGTGTTCCCGTCCAGCCACTACGTGACGCCGCGCGACAAGGTGCTCGCCGCGTGCGAGCGCATCAAGGTCGAGCTGGCCGAGCGCGTCGCGCATTTCCAGAAGGAAGGCAAGCTGGTCGAGGCGCAGCGCATCGAACAGCGCACCCGCTTCGACCTCGAGATGCTGTACGAGATGGGCTTTTGCAAGGGCATCGAGAACTACTCGCGGCTGTTTTCCGGGCGCGGCCCGGGCGAGGCGCCGCCGACGCTGATCGACTACCTGCCGAAGAACGCGCTGATGTTCATCGACGAGAGCCACGTAACCATCCCGCAGATCGGCGCGATGTACAAGGGCGACGCCGCACGCAAGCAGAACCTGGTCGAGTACGGCTTCCGGCTACCCTCGGCGGCCGACAACCGGCCGCTGAAGTTCCCCGAATTCGAGCGGCTGATGCCGCAGGCGGTGTTCGTGTCGGCGACGCCCTCGACCTACGAGCACGAGCACGCCGGCCAGGTGGTCGAGCAGGTGGTGCGCCCGACGGGCCTGGTCGACCCCGAGATCGAGATCCGTCCGGTCGCGACCCAGGTCGATGATCTGCTGTCCGAGATCCGCCTGCGCCAGGGGCGCGGCGAGCGCGTGCTGGTGACCACGCTGACCAAGCGGATGGCCGAGCAGCTGACCGATTACTACACCGAACACGGCGTGAAGGTGCGCTACCTGCACTCGGACATCGACACCGTCGAGCGGGTCGAGATCATCCGCGACCTGCGCCTGGGGATGTTCGACGTGCTGGTCGGCATCAACCTGCTGCGCGAGGGGCTGGACATCCCGGAGGTGAGCCTGGTCGCGATCCTCGACGCGGACAAGGAAGGCTTCCTGCGCTCCGAGCGCAGCCTAATCCAGACCATAGGCCGCGCGGCGCGCAACCTCGCGGGGCGTGCGATCCTGTACGCCGACCGCATCACCGACAGCATGCGCCGCGCGATCGACGAGACCGAACGGCGCCGCGCCAAGCAAATCGCGTTCAACCTCGAGCACGGCATCACGCCCAAGGGCATCGAGAAGAAGGTGCGCGACATCATCGACGGCGTCTATGCACCGGACAAGCGCGAGCGCGGCCATGTCGAGGCCGAGGCGCGCGTCGCGATGATGGACGAGAAGGCGCTCGCCCGCGAGATCCGCGACCTCGAGAAGGCGATGCAGGAAGCCGCGCGCAACCTCGAATTCGAAAAGGCCGCCGGCTTGCGCGACCAGCTCAAGGCGCTGCGCGAACTGGCTTTTGTCAACGACCTGTAACGACGATGACCGACTACGCGATCCTGTTTGTCTGCATGGGCAATATCTGCCGCTCGCCCACCGCTGAGGCGGTGCTGCGCGCGCGCCTGGCCGAAGCCGGCCTCGCCGGGCGGGTGACGGTCGACTCGGCCGGCACCCACGGCTACCACGCCGGCGAGCCGCCAGACAGACGCTCGCAGCAGGCGGCGGCGCGCCGTGGCTACGACTTGTCGGACCAGCGCGCGCGGCAGGTTACCGTTGCCGACTTCAGCCGCTTCGACCTGATCCTCGCCGCCGACGCGGCCAACCTCGCCGCGCTCGCCCGTCTGCGTCCGGCGCGCGCGCGCGCGCGCGTCGAGCTCGCGCTGTCGGTGATCGAGCCGGGCATGGAAATTCCCGACCCCTACTACGGCGGCGGCGAGGGCTTCGACGCGGTGCTCGACCTTGCCGAGGCTGCCGCAGAACGCTGGATCGCCAGACTCAGGTCCGAAGGGGTGTTGGCATGAGCGCGCGGCCGAGTGGCACCATGCTGCCCCCGATCGAGGTGTCGCCCAGCCTCAGCGCCGACGCGATCCTCGCGCGCGCGCGCGTCCCGGCACCCGGCCGGCAGCCGCTGATCGCGATCGGCGCGTCGACCGGCGGCACCGAGGCGCTGCGCGTCGTGCTCTCGGCGCTGGAGGCAGGTTCGCCCGCCATCGTGATCTCGCAGCACATGCCCGAAATGTTCACCCGCTCGTTCGCCGAGCGGCTCGACTCGCTGTGCCGGATCCGCGTCAAGGAGGCCGAGGCGGGCGAGCCGGTGCAAGCCGGCGTCGCCTACGTCGCGCCCGGCCACTCCCACCTGTTGCTGCGCGCGACGCCCGCCGGCGGCTACACGGTGCAGCTTGACCGCGGCTCGCCGGTCAACCGCCACCGGCCGTCGGTCGACGTGATGTTCCGTTCGGTCGCCAACGTCGCCGGGCGCCAGGCGCTCGGCGTGATCCTCACCGGCATGGGGCGCGACGGCGCCGAGGGCCTGCTCGAGATGCGCGAGGCGGGCGCGTACACGCTCGCGCAGGACGAGAAAAGCTGCGTCGTGTTCGGCATGCCGCGCGAGGCGATCCTGCGCGGCGCTGCGCACGAGGTGTTGCCCCTGTCCGAAATCGCCCCCCGGCTGACGGCGCTGTGCCGCCAGCGCATCCCTGTCAGAACGGCTCCATGAATACCTTGCCCATCCTGGTCGTCGAGGACGACGCCGACCTGCGTGAAGCCATCGTCGACACCCTGTCGCTGGCCGGTTACCCGGTGCTTGAGGCCGCCGATGGCGAGGCGGCGCTGGACGTGCTCTCGCACGAGGCGGTCGGCCTCGTGGTGTCCGACGCGCAAATGGCGCCGATGGACGGCTACACCCTGTTCGCCCGGATCGCCGAGCGCCACCCCGGCGTGCCCTTCGTGCTGATGACCGCGTACGGGGTGATCGAGCGCGCGATCGAGCTGTTGCGCGCCGGCGCCGCGCACTACCTGCTCAAGCCCTTCGAACCCGCCGCCTTGATCGCCGAAGTCGAGAAGCACGCGCTCACTGCAGGCGGCGGGATGGACGAGGGCGTCGTCGCCGAATCTGCCGCGATGCGGCAGTTGCTGTCGATCGCCGACCGCGTCGCGCGCTCGGACGCGTCGGTGCTGGTCAGCGGCCCGAGCGGCTCTGGCAAGGAGGTACTGGCCCGCTACATCCACCGCCACTCGAAACGCGCCGACGGGCCGTTTGTCGCGGTCAACTGCGCGGCGATTCCGGAGAACCTGCTCGAGTCGACGCTGTTCGGCCACGAGAAGGGCGCGTTCACCGGTGCGACGCAGGCGCTGCCCGGCAAGTTCGAGCAGGCCCAGGGCGGTACCCTGTTGCTCGACGAGATCACCGAGATGCCGCTCGCGCTGCAGGCCAAGCTGTTGCGCGTGCTGCAGGAGCGCGAACTCGAGCGGGTCGGCGGCACGCGCACCATCCGCCTCGACATCCGCGTGCTCTCGACCAGCAACCGGGACGTGGCGGCCGAGGTGGGGGCCGGGCGTTTTCGTGAAGACCTCTATTTCCGCCTCAACGTGTTCCCGTTGCGGGTGCCTGCCTTGCGCGAGCGGCGGGACGACATCCTGCCCCTGGCGCGCTTCTTGCTGGATAAACATCGCGAACAGGAAGGTTTGCCCCGCGTCGCGCTGTCGGCCGACGCCGCCCGTCATTTGACGGGCTATGACTGGGGCGGTAACATCCGCGAACTCGACAATGCCATGCAGCGGGCGGCAATTCTTGCCGGTTCGGCGGAAGTAACTGCCGCCGAATTGATGCTGGGTGGCGGTTTTGCCGTAGATTCCCTTCCTGCCGCAAGCGCCGGTGACGACGCAGACATCAAGACCCTGGAGAAGCGCCACATCCTCGAGACGCTCTCGCAGGTGGGCGGTGTCAGGAAAATGGCGGCCGAAAGGCTGGGAATCAGTGAACGGACCCTGCGCTACAAGCTGCAACGCTACCGCGAAGGGTCCGAGTAATTAAGGAGTCAGGGCATGTCGGCGCAGGGAATCAACCAGTTGCTCGGCGAGATGCGCGCAATGCAGGCGCTGGCGGCGGGCAAGAGCACTGCCGCTCCCCAGACCGCTCCCGCAGTCGAGTTCGGCGACGTGCTGAAGGCGACGCTCGAGCAGGTCAATAGCGTGCAGCAGGCGTCGCAGGACTTGCAGAAGCGTTTCGAGCTGGGCGACGAGTCGGTCAACGTGCAGGACGTCATGGTGTCGATGCAGAAGGCCAGCCTGAGCTTCCAGACGATGACGCAGGCGCGCAACAAGCTGGTATCCGCTTACCAGGAAATTATGAACACCCAGGTCTGATGTCGTCGGCGTTCCGATGGCTGGGGACATCGGATGAAACTTCTCCCATATGGCTGAATTGGTCGACAACACGACGCCGGCCTGGAAAGGCCGGGTAGCCGAGGCGGCAAACCGCTTCAAGGCGCTGCCCAACAACAAGAAGCTGCTCTTCTTCGCCGCGCTCGCCGCGGTGTTTTCGCTGGTCGTCGCGCTGGTGCTGTTCAACCGCGCGCCGGACGAGCGCGTGCTGTTCTCCAACCTGTCCGACGGCGACGGCGGCCAGATCACCGCCGCGCTGCAGCAGATGAACGTGCCGTACAAGCTGGGCGAGGGCGGCGTGATCTCGGTGCCGGCCGACCGCCTGTACGACGTGCGCCTCAAGCTTGCCGCACAGGGCCTGCCCAAGGCCGGCGGTACCGGCTTCGAGCTGATGGACGGCCAGAAATTCGGCATCAGCCAGTTCTCCGAGCAGGTCAACTACCAGCGAGCGGTCGAGGGCGAGCTCTCGCGCACCATCGAATCAGTGTCCGCCGTCCGGCAGGCGCGCGTCCATCTGGCGATCCCCAAGCAAAGCGTGTTCGTGCGCGAGCGCGAGCTGCCGACCGCGTCGGTGATGCTGACGCTGCATCCCGGGCGGGTGATGGACGCCGCGCAAACCGCGGGCATCATGCACCTGGTCTCCAGTTCGGTGCCCAACCTGCCGCTGAAGAACGTCTCCATCGTCGACCAGGACGGCAACCTGATCTCAGGCGCGACCGAGCTTGAAAACGGCTCGGGTCTCGACCGCCGCCAGCTGGGGCTGGTGCGCCAGATCGAGAAGGATTACGCGCAGCGCGTCGAGTCCATCCTCGAACCCATCTTCGGCAAGGGCAACGCGCACGCGCAGGTGACCGCACAGGTCGACTTCTCCGAACTCGAGCAGACCTCCGAGACCTACCGCCCGAATTCGTCGCCCAACCCGTCGGCGACGCGCAGCCAGCAGATCATGGAAAGCCTGGGCAATGGCGCGCCCACGCCGTCCGGTGTGCCCGGCGCGCTCTCCAACCAGCCGCCGTCGGCGGCGTCGGCGCCGCTGACGCTGCCACCGGGCGCTGCGCCCGGCACTGTCACCCTGTCGGGACAGCCCTTGACGCCCACTGGCGCGACACGCCGCGAGATTACTACCAATTACGAAGTCGACAAGACCATCCAGCACCTGCGCCAGCCCAAGGGGCAGGTCAAGCGGCTGTCGGCCGCAGTGGTCGTCAATTTCAAGCTGGTGCCGGACAAGGACGGCGCGCTTAAGCCGACCGCGCTGACCGCGCGCGAGATCGAGCAGGTCAACGCGCTGGTGCGCGAGGCGATCGGCTACAACGCCGACCGCGGCGATTCGGTCAACGTCGTCAACGCCGCATTCGCCGACGCGGTGCTGCCGCCGACGCTGCAGGACAAGGTCGTCGGTTACGTCAGCGACAACGGCGGCGAACTGTTCAAGTACGCGCTGCTGGCCATCGCGCTGGCCTACCTGCTGCTGGGTGTGGTGCGGCCCATCGTGCGCGACATCGTGCGCCCGCCGGTGCCGCCCGTGCCCGAGCGGGGTAGTGCCGAGGCGGCGGTCGTCGGCGGCGGCAAGCTGCTGGCGGTCGCCGGCGACGACGAGGACGGGGAGGGCCGTCCGGCTGGTGCCGAGCTCTCGCCGCAGGAGAAGCAGCGTCTCGACTACGACGCCGCCTTGCTGGCTGCGCGTGAACTGGTGAAGACCGACCCGCGAATGGCGGCGCAGATCATCAAGGAGTGGATTGCCGATGAGTGAAGCAGGCATCCGCCGTAGTGCCGTGCTGTTGTTCGGCCTCGGCCAGAACGAGGCGATCGAGGTGTTCAAGTACCTCGGTCCCAAGGAAGTGCAGAAGCTGAGCCTGGCGATGGCGCAGGTCAACAACGTCAGCCACGGCGAAATCCAGGACGTGGTTGGCAAGTTCCGCGAGGAGTGCGCGGCGCGCGCGAGCATCGGCGCGACCGACGAATACCTGCGCAACGTGCTGATCGAGGCGCTGGGGCCGGACAAGGCCGCCAACCTGCTCGACAAGATCACCCAGGGCAACGACCACAGCGGCATCGAGAGCCTCAAGTGGATGGACGCGAGCTCGGCCGCCGACCTGATCCGCAACGAGCACCCGCAGATCATCGCGACCATCCTCGTCCACCTCGAGCCGGACCAATCGAGCGGCATCCTCGCCAACTTCCCCGAGCGCCTGCGCAACGAGGTGCTGATCCGTACCGCGACGCTGGAAGGCGTGCAGCCGCAGGCGCTGCGTGAACTGAACGAGGTGCTCACCCAGCTCTTGTCTGGCTCCGACCGCATCAAGAAGAGCGCGGCGGGAGGGGTCGGCCTCACCGCGGACATCCTCAACTTCCTGGGCTCCAACGTCGAGGCGTCCGCGCTGGGCTATATCCGCGAGTACGATCCTGAGCTCGCGCAGCGTATCCAGGACAAGATGTTCGTGTTCGAGAACATGCTCGACATCGACGACCGCGCGATCCAGACCATCCTGCGCGAGGTGCAGTCCGACTCGCTGGTCATCGCGCTCAAGGGAACCAGCCCCGAGATGCGCGAGAAGATCTTCCGGAACATGTCGCAGCGCGCCGCCGAGATGCTGCGCGACGACCTGGAGGCGAAGGGGCCGGTCAAGCTCTCCGAAGTCGAGGCCGAGCAGAAGGAAATCCTGAAGGTCGTGCGCAAGCTGGCCGACGAAGGCCAGATCGTGCTGGCGAGCAAGGGCGGGGACGAGGGCCTTGTCGAGTAATCCGATCATCGGCGCCGACGAACTCGGTGCCTGGCAGCGCTGGACCATGGGCGAGCTGGGCGGCGCCGGCCGCGGCAAGGCGGTGCAGGGTGCGCCGCAGGACGCGCGTGCCTTGCTGTCCGGAGTATCCGCCGAGGCGCTGGTGCGCGCGCTGGACGGGGCGGCTGCCGCCGTCGCCGTTCCGGATGCGCCGCAAGCTCCTGTCGAAACGCCCGAGCCGGTGCTGGCCGAGGCGGCGCCTGCTGTCGGCTACCCGACCGCCGCCGAGCTCGAGGCGATCCACCAGGAGGCGTGGCAGGCCGGTTTCGAGGCGGGGCACGGCGAGGGGGCTGCTGCCGGCCGCGCCGAGGGGGAACAGCAGGGGCTGGAGCAGGGGCTGGCGGAAGGACAGCGCCAGGCCGAGGCGCAGGCCGCGGAACGCTTCGCTGCGATGTGGGCACCGCTGCAGGCGACCCTCGACGACTGGTCGGACGGTCTGGCCGCCTTGCAGGGCACGCTCGCGCCGCAACTGGCCGCGCTCGCGCTCGAGATCGGGCAGCGGCTCGCCGGCGAGCAGTTGCAGGCCGACCCGCAGGCACTTGGCCGGCTGGTCGACGAGGCGCTCGCGCCGCTTTCTTCCGAACTGGCCCGCCTGACCGTGCGCGTGCATCCGGACGACGCCGCCCATCTGGAGTCCTTCCTGTCGCAGAACTACCCGCAACTGGCGGTGCGCTGGCAGGGCGACGCGTCGCTCGCGCGCGGCGGCTGCGTGATCGACGCGCCGGTGGTCAGGCTGGACCTCTCGCTGGAGACCCGCACCGCCCAGTTGCGCGAGGCGCTGGGGCTGGACATTCATGGCTGACTGGCTTGCCCGCCAGCAGGACTACCTCGACGCTTGCCGGCAGCGCCTGCAGGGCGTGCCGCTCGGCCGCCGGCAGGGCTTCCTTACCCGGGTGACCGGCCTCGTGATGGAGGCGACCGGCCTGCGGCTGCCGGTCGGCAGCGCCTGCCTGATCGACTGCGGCCGTGGCGAACGCATCGAGGCCGAGGTGGTCGGCTTCTCGGCCGACCGCCTGTTCCTGATGCCGCTGGCCCCGATCCAGGGCCTGCTGCCGGGCACGGCGGTGATCCCGCTTGAGCAGTTGCCACCCTTGCGCTACGGCGTTCCTGCCGCGCGCCAGGGGGCCGGCAGCGGTCGCCAGGTACCGGTCGGCGAGGGTCTGCTCGGACGCGTGCTCGACGCGCTCGGGCGTCCGCTCGACGGCCGTGGCCCGGCGCTGTTCGACGCGACCGCGCCGCTTTACAGTGACCCCCTCAACCCGCTGACGCGCACACCGGTGCGCGACGTGCTCGACGTCGGCGTGCGCGCGATCAACGGCCTGTTGACCGTCGGGCGCGGCCAGCGCCTGGGCCTGTTCGCCGGCTCGGGCGTCGGCAAGTCGGTGCTGCTGGGGATGATGGCCCGCTTCACCCGCGCCGACGTGGTGGTGGTCGGCCTGATCGGCGAGCGGGGTCGCGAGGTCAAGGACTTCATCGAGAACATCCTGGGCGAGGAGGGGCTTGCGCGCTCGGTGGTGGTCGCCGCGCCGGCCGACACCCCGCCCCTGATGCGCCTGCACGGCGCCGCCTACGCGACCGCGCTGGCCGAGCACTTCCGCGCCGAAGGCAAGGACGTGCTCCTCTTGATGGATTCGGTGACCCGCTACGCGATGGCGCAGCGCGAGATCGCGCTGGCTATCGGCGAGCCGCCGGTCACCCGGGGCTACCCGCCGTCGGTGTTCGCCAAGCTGCCGCAGCTGATCGAGCGGGCCGGCAACGGCGAGGCGGGCGGCGGTTCGATCACCGCCTTTTACACCGTGCTCTCCGAGGGGGACGACCAGCAGGACCCGATCGCCGACTCGGCGCGCGCCATCCTCGACGGCCACTTCGTGCTGTCGCGCACGCTGGCCGAGGCAGGGCATTACCCGGCGATCGACATCGAGCAGTCGATCTCGCGGGTGATGGTCGACGTGGTCAGCCGTGAGCATCTGGACGCGGCGCGCCGCTTCAAGCAGCTGTTCTCGCGCTACCAGCGCAGCCGCGACCTGATCAGCGTCGGTGCCTACGTGCCGGGTTCCGACCCCCTGCTCGACGAGGCGATCCGCCGCCAGTTGCAGCAGGTGGCCTTCCTGACCCAGCCGCAGCACGAGGCGCATGACTTCGCCTCTTCCTTCCAGCAGCTGACGCAGTCCTTGGCGGGCTGACGCCATGGCCGGCAAGTTCGACTTCCTGATCGACCTCGCGCAAAAGGCTCAGCAGCAAGCCGCCGACCGCATGCAGGCGGCGCAGGTGCAGCTGGCGGCGCAGGAGGAACGGCTTGCGCAGGTCGACGCCTTCATTGCCGATTATCAGGGCCGCCTGGTCGACGCCGGCCGCGGCGGCATGGGGGTCGAGCGCTACCTCGACTTTCGCGCCTTCCTCGGCAAGCTGACCGACGCGCGCCAGACGCAGGAGCGTGAAGTCGACCGCGCGCGCCAGCGTTTTGTGCTCGAGCGCGAAGCCTGGCTTGCCCAGCGGCGCAAGCTCAAGGCCTACCAGACGCTTGCCGAGCGCGAGGCGGCGCGTGGCCAGCTCGCCCAGCGGCGGCGCGAACAGAAGCTGGTCGACGAATTCGCTACCCGCAACTTCCTGCGCCCGGGTGCCTCCTGAGTATTCTGTCGTTGGCATCATTCTTGCTTTTTTGGTGTAAATCCCGAGTTGAACCGGTTCTGTTTCGATGACGCTTCCCGTAACGCTTGCTTCCATGTTGCCCGGCCGTTCTGGCTTGCCGGGCGTTGCCCGCGCCGCCGCCTTGCCCGGCGGCTTGTTTGCCGACCTGCTCGACATGCAGGTCGGAAGCCTGACCGCCGCCGCGCCGGCGCCGGATGGGCGTCCGGCTCGCAAGCCGGCGGGAGACTTGCTTGACGCCGCCTCGTTGCAGGCAGACACGCAGGCCGTACCCATGCTGGCGGTGCTGCCGCAGGCCGTCCAGCTGCAAGCCTTGCCGCAGCCCGGATTGTCCACGGAGCTCTCTGCGGACGAAGGGGCGGCCGCGGCCGAGACCCTGCTCGAGTTGACGCGCCAGCTCGAACATGGCGCAGGACAGGGCGGCAAGAAGTTGCCGCAACAGGCGGCGGCCGAGCAGCAAATCTTGCCGGCCGGTGCCGCATCCGTCGCAGTGGCCGGCGCAAGGGGCGAGCATTCCGGGGTGCCGGTATCGCTGTCGATCGCCACGCCGCTAGGTCGCGACGAGGCGTGGCAGCGCGCGTTCGCGACCCAGGTCGGCGGCCTGGTGCAGATGAAGGCCGAGAGCGCGCAGATCCAGGTCAGCCCCGCCAATCTGGGGCCGATCGAGGTGTCGCTCAAGCTCGGCCAGGACCAGGCGCAGCTGACCTTCGTCACCGCGACCCCGCAGGCGCGTGATGCGGTTGAGCAGGGGCTGGCTCGGCTCTCCGGCATGCTCGCGCAAAGCGGCATCCAGTTGACCGACGCGCAGGTCTCCTACGGGGACCGTCGTCAACAGCAGGATCAGGCGCCGGGCAAGGGGCGTGGCCGGGGTGAAGGCGGTGACTTTGCAGTGGCCGAACTGGATGCCGCTGTGCAGTCCGCGCACGCAATTGCATCGGGGCTGAGCATTCGCGCCTGATTTTGTGTCGATCGGCTGGCCAGTTGATGGTCGTTTCTGGGACAATGCGTTCATTATTTTCATGATTTCGTATTGATTTCAGGCGCGAGACCCTAATTCATGGCAGAAGAAAAGAAGAAGGCGGTCAGTGGCGGCGGCAACAAGCTGATGCTGATCGTGATCGCCTTGCTGGTGATCCTGATTGCGGCGGTCGGTGGGCTGGGGACGTATATGTTCCTGCACCAGCCCGCAGGCGCGGAAGCGCAGGCCGCGCCCGAGAAGAAGCGGCCAGACGGCCCTCCGGTATTCGAGAAGATGGAACCCTTCGTGGTCAACCTCGCCGGCGGCGACGCGCTGTTGCAGGTCGAGCTGCAGGCGCAGCTCTACGACGCCGAAGCCAAGCAGCCCCTGGTCCAGTACATGCCTAAGATCCGTAGCGGACTGATCCTGCTCTTGTCGTCCAAAAGCGCCGAAGAACTGTCGACGGCGGACGGCAAGGTGCGCCTGAAGGCGCAGGTCAAGAAGATCATGAACGAGGCGATCGGCCAGCCCGGACCCGAGCCGGTCGAGACCGTTCTCTTTACGTCCTTCATCATCCAGCAGCAATAAGCGGCGATGGCTGACGACATCCTGTCGCAGGAAGAGGTCGACGCGCTGCTGCGCGGGGTGACCGGCGACTCCGAGGACGAGGGCGACGGCGCCGACGCGGGTGGTGTGCGCAGCTACGACATCGGCCGCCAGGAGCGCATCGTCCGCGGCCGGATGCCGACGCTCGAGATCATCAACGAGCGTTTCGCGCGCAACCTGCGCATCGGCCTCTTCAATTTCATCCGCCGCAACGCCGAGATCTCGGTGGGGCCGGTGCGGGTGCAGAAGTACAGCGAATTCATCCGCAACCTGGTGGTGCCGACCAACCTCAACCTCGTGCACGTGAAGCCGCTGCGCGGCACCGGCCTGTTGATCTTCGACCCGGACCTGGTGTTCCTGGTGGTCGACAACCTGTTCGGCAGCGACGGGCGCTTTCACGTGCGGGTCGAGGGGCGTGACTTCACGCCGACCGAGCAGCGCATCATCCAGCGCATGCTGCAAGTAGTGTTCACCGAGTACCAGAAGGCGTGGGAGCCGGTGCATCCGATCGAGTTCACCTATCTGCGCAGCGAGATGAACACCCAGTTCGCCAATATCGCGACGCCGACCGAGGTGGTCGTCGCGGTATCTTTCCATATCGAACTGGGCGCCGGCGGCGGCGACTTCCACGTCTGCCTGCCTTACTCGATGGTCGAGCCTATCCGCGACCTGCTCTCGAGCACCATGCAGGCGGACCGCACCGAGGTGGACAACCGCTGGGTCAGCCTGATGTCGCGCCAGGTGCAGGCTGCCGAGGTGGAACTCTCGACGACGCTGGCCAGCGCGCGCATCACGCTGGGCGACGTGCTCGGGCTCAAGGCGGGCGACGTGGTGATGGTCGACATCCCGGAGAAAGTGGTCGCCGACGTGTCGGGCATCCCGGTGCTCGAGGGGCGGTACGGCACGGTCGACGGACATTACGCGCTGAGCGTGGACAAGATACTGGCCGGCGCGCACGAGCTGGCCGAAAGTGACAATGGAGGCTCCGAACGTGAGTGAAAACGCTTCGACGCAGGACAGCGCCGACGACGTGATGGACGACTGGGCGGCGGCGTTCGCCGAGCAGGCCGAAGCGACGGCCAGCGTGTCGCCGCAGCCGGATGCACAGCCTGCCAGCGGCCTGTTCCAGGAATTTTCGCAGGCCGCCCCGCAAGCCGGCGGCGCGCTGTCGCAGAACCTGGACATGATCCTCGACATCCCGGTGCAGCTGACCGTCGAGCTTGGCCGCACCAAGATCGCGATCCGCAACCTGTTGCAGCTGGCGCAAGGCTCTATCGTCGAGCTGGACGGGCTCGCCGGCGAGCCGATGGACGTACTGGTCAACGGCTGCCTGATCGCGCAGGGCGAGGTGGTCGTCGTCAACGACAAGTTCGGCATCCGCCTGACCGACATCATCACGCCGACTGAACGCATCCGGCGCCTGCAAAAATGAGGGTGTTGCCGATAGTGCTGGCGGCGGCGTTGCCGGCCACCGCTTGGGCGCAGGCGAACGCCGTGCAGGCGGCGCCGTCCGGCTGGGCGAGCCTCTTGCAGGTGCTACTCTCGCTCGCGCTGGTGCTCGCGCTGATCGTCGGCGCGGCGTGGCTGACCCGCCGCCTCGGTGGCGGCGCGCTGGGCGCGAGCCGCCACCTGCGGGTGGTCGGCGGCGTGATGGTCGGCCAGAAGGAGCGGGTGGTCATCGTCGAGCAGGGCGGCCAGTGGCTGGTGCTCGGCGTGACCGCCGGCAGCGTGACCCTGCTCGACAAGCAGGCCAAGCCCGACGACGCGCCCGAGGCGCCGCAGACGGCGCTGCCCGAGTCGTTCTCGCGCATCCTCGCGAATACGCTTGCCAGGGCACGCAAGGGGGGCGGCCAATGAGCCGCCGGCTGCTGATGGCGCTATTGCTGACGCTGCCGGGCGCTGCGCTCGCGGCCGGCCTGCCGCTGATGAGCAGCACGCCGGGCCCGGGCGGCGCGCAGAGCTACTCGCTGTCGCTGCAGATGCTGCTCTTCATGACCGGCTTGTCGTTCATCCCGGCCATGGTGCTGATGATGACCTCGTTCACCCGCATCGTCATCGTGCTCTCCTTGCTGCGCCAGGCGCTGGGGACCATGCAGTCGCCGCCCAACCAGGTAATCGTCGGCCTGTCGCTGTTCCTCACCCTGTTCATCATGTCGCCGACGCTGGAGACGGTGTACCAGAAGGCGTGGGTGCCGTTCTCGGACGACAGGATCACCATGATGCAGGCGGCCGACGAGGCGGCCGGCCCGATGAAGGCGTTCATGCTGACGCAGACGCGCGAGACCGACCTCGCGTTCTTCATCGAGGTGTCCGGCAGCGCCAAGCCGGCGACGCCGGCCGACGTGCCCCTGAAGACGCTGGTGCCGGCGTTCGTGATTTCGGAATTGAAGACTGCGTTCCAGATCGGCTTCATGATCTTCATCCCGTTCCTGATCATCGACCTGGTGGTGGCCAGCATCCTGATGGCGATGGGCATGATGATGGTGTCGCCGGTGATCATTTCCCTGCCGTTCAAGATCATGCTGTTCGTGCTGGTCGACGGCTGGACGCTGGTGCTGGGCTCGCTGGTGCAAAGCTTCGCGCAGCGCTGACGCAATTTGGGGGTAAGCCATGAGTCCGGAACTAGTCATCAACCTGGTGCAGCAGGCGCTGTTCACGCTGATCCTGATCGCGGCGCCGGTGCTCGGCGTCTCCTTGCTGGTCGGCCTCCTGGTCAGCATCCTTCAGGCGGCGACGCAGATCAACGAGATGACGCTGACCTTCATCCCCAAGCTGATCGCGCTCTTTATCGTGCTGATCCTCGCCGGGCCGTGGATGCTCAACACCATCATGGACTTCACGATCCGCCTCTACCGCAGCATTCCCGGCGCGATCGGCTAGGCGGATGGCGGCGACCCTCGTCATCACCGACGCCCAGATCAACGCGCTGGTCGCCTATTTCGTGTGGCCGTTCGCGCGCATCTTCGGCCTGTTCCTGACCGAGCCGGTGTTCTCCTCGCGCGCGATCCCGCGCCGCTTCAAGGCGGGCTTCGCGCTGGCGATCACCGTGCTTATCGCTCCCATGCTGCCGCCCCTGCCGGCGGTGCCGCTGGTGTCGGCTGCCGGCGTCGCCATCCTGGTCCAGCAGCTTCTGATCGGCGCGATGATAGGCTTCGTGCTGCGCATCGCGATCACCGCGGTCGAGATGGCCGGCATGCTCTCCGGCATGCAGATGGGCCTGGGTTTCGCGATGTTCTTCGACCCCGCGCAGTCGGCGCAGGTGCCGGCCTTGGGACGGGTGATCTCGGTGTTCGTCACGCTGCTGTTCCTCGCCTTCGGCGGGCCGCAGATCGTGCTCTCGGTGCTCGTTGACAGCTTCAGCGTGCTGCCGGTCGGCTCGCCTTTCCCCTGGCGCAGCCTAGAGGCGCTCGCGCTGTGGGGACGCCACCTGTTCAGCTGGGGCTTGTGGCTGTCGCTGCCGGTGATCGCCGCCTTGCTGGTGACCAACCTCGCGATCGGGGTGATGACGCGCGCCGCGCCGCAGTTCAACATCTTCGCCTTCGGCTTCCCGCTGACGCTGATGATAGGCTTCGTGATGCTCTACCTGTCGCTGCCCCTGTTGCTGCCGGCGATCGAGACGCTGTACGGCGAGTCTTTCGCCTTCGCGCGGGCCTTGTGGTTGCCGCCCAAGCCTTAACCGCCGCTTTTTGCTAAAATCCGCGCCTGAGATTCTTGTTACCACCGCGGGGCCGTACGCCCCGCCACGCATACCGAGGCAACTATGGCAGGTCACAGCAAATGGGCGAACATCCAGCATCGCAAAGGGCGCCAGGACGCCAAGCGCGGCAAGGTCTTCACCCGCCTGATCAAGGAAATCACCGTTGCCGCCAAGATGGGCGGCGGCGACCTGAGCGCCAACCCGCGCCTGCGTCTGGCTGTCGACAAGGCCAAGGCCGAGTCGATGCCCAAGGACAATATCGAGAACGCGATCAAGCGCGGCACCGGCCAGCTTGAGGGCGTCACCTACGAGGAATGCCGTTACGAAGGCTACGGCATTGCCGGCGCGGCCGTGATGGTCGACTGCCTGACCGACAACAAGACGCGGACGGTCGCCGACGTGCGCCACGCGTTCAGCAAGTACGGCGGCAATATGGGGACCGACGGCTGCGTCGCGTTCCAGTTCAAGCACTGCGGCTACCTGCTGTTCGCGCCGGGCACCGACGAGGACGCGCTGATGGAAGCTGCGCTCGAGGCGGGCGCCGAGGACGTGGTCAGCAACGACGACGGTTCGATCGAGGTGGTCACCGGCCCGTGGGAGTTTTCCGACGTGCAGGCGGCGCTCGAAGGGCAGGGCTTCAAGGCCGAGATGGGCGAAGTGACCATGAAGGCGCTCAACGAGACCGAACTTGCCGGCGACGACGCGCTGCGCATGCAGAAGCTGATCGACGCGCTCGAAGACCTCGACGACGTGCAGGACGTGTACACCTCGGCCGTGTTCGACGAGTAAGCCGGTTAGCGACCGACAAGCGGCCTGCGCATCGCGCAGGCCTTTTTTGTGCCGCAAGGCAAGGAGGGCGCATGGTGGCAAGCGTGCCGTGGCGGGCGCTGGCCCTCGCGTGGTGGGGGTTGACCTGGTGGTTTTTGTTCAAGCCGGCGTCGGGCGAGCCGCCGCCGTTCGAGCATTACGACAAGCTCGGCCACTTCCTGCTGTTTTTCGTGCAGGGCCTGCTGCTGGTGCCGGCCTGGCGCGCCCGCGCGTGGCGGCTCATGCTGGCGCTCGCGCTGTGGGCCGTGCTCTCCGAGCTTGCGCAGGGCGCATTCACGGCGGACCGCATGGCCGACCCGTTCGACGCGCTCGCGGATATGGCCGGCGGCGCCTGTGCGCTGGCGCTTTGGTGGGCAGTGCTCGGCCGTTCGGGTAAACTTTTGTCATTGATTGGCCGCTGAATCCACCGTTTTTGCAAGGGGACCCGATGTACGCCAACCCTACCGGCCGCCGGGCCCGTCTTGCCCGCCAACTGGGCGACGCCGTCGCGCTGATCGGCGCCGCGCATGAAGTGTCGCGCAACGGCGACAACAGCTATCCGTTCCGCCAGGACAGCAGCTTCTACTACCTGACCGGCTTCAACGAGCCCGAGGCTTTGGCGCTGGTCGATGGGCGCAGCGGCAAGAGCGTGCTGTTCTGCCGCGCGCGCGACGAAGACGCCGAGCGCTGGACGGGCGCACGCATCGGCCCGCAAGGCGCTATCGAGTTCTACGGCTTCGACGAGGCCTACCCGATCGCCGAGCTCGCCGAGCGGCTGCCGGCCCTGCTTGATGGTGCCGCCTGCGTCGCCTGGCCGGTCGGGCGCGACGCGGCGCTGGATGCGACGGTGAATGCGGCGCTCGCCGTGCTCAGGAACAATGAGCCGCGCGGCCGCCGCGCCCCCGCGCGCTTTGCCGACCTCGCCGCGACACTCGACGAGATGCGGCTGATCAAGGACGCGGCCGAGCTCTCCTTGCTGCGCCGCGCCGGCCGCATCTCGGCCGACGCGCATATCGCCGCGATACACGCGGCACGGCCGGGCCGCTACGAGTACGAGCTCGAGGCCGAGCTGTTGGCGACCTTCTGCCGCCACGGCGCCCGCACGCCCGCGTACGAAAGCATCGTCGCCGGCGGCGCGCGCGCGTGCACGCTGCACTACACCGCGAACAACGCGCGGCTCGCCGACGGCGAGCTGGTGCTGATCGACGCCGGCTGCGAGCTGGGCGGCTACGCGGGCGACATCACGCGCACCTTCCCGGTGAACGGCCGCTTCTCCGGCGCGCAGCGCGACGTCTACGAGATCGTGCTCGCCGCGCAACTGGCGGCGATCGACGCGGTGCGCCCGGGCGTGCCGCTGTCGGCGCCGGCCGACGCGGCGCTCGCCTGCCTCGCCCGCGGGCTGATCGACCTGAAACTGCTGGACGGCACGGTCGACGGCGCGATCGAGTCAGGCGCGTACAAGCGCTACTACATGCACGGGGTCGGCCACTATATCGGCCTCGACGTGCACGACGTCGGCAGCCGCCGGCAGGATGGCGAATGGCGGCGTTTCGAGCCGGGCATGTGCACGACGATCGAACCTGGCCTCTATATCAACGCGGCCGACGACGTGCCGGCCGCGCTTGCCGGCATCGGCGTGCGGATCGAAGACAATGTGCTGGTGACGGCGGCCGGGCGCGAGGTGTACACCGACGCGGTGCCCAAGGCGGTCGCCGATATCGAGGCCTTGATGGGGATGCGATGAAAACGAGGGATGCACACGCCGAAGTGGCGGTTGTCGGCGCCGGCCCGGTCGGCGCCCTGTTGGCCCTGCGCCTCGCCCGCGAGGGCCGCCAGGTGGCGGTGCTCGAGGCGCGCGCGCGGCATGGCGTGCCGCGCGACGCGCGCGCGCTGGCGCTCTCGTCCGCGTCGCTCGCCATGCTCGAGGACGTCTGCCCGCTGCCGCCGGGCGCGGTGACGGCGATCGACCGCGTGCACGTGTCGCAGCAGGGCTTTGCCGGGCGCACCCGCATCGACGGCGAAGACCTCGGGCTAGCCCATCTGGGGGCGGTGGTCGACTACCCGGTGCTGGTGGCCGCGCTGGAGGCTGCGCTTGAGGAGGCCGGCGTCGCCGTGCAATACGGCTGCCGCGTTGAAGGCATCGACACCCTGTCGCGCTACGCGCGGCTGCGTCTGGAAGACGGCGGCACGCTGACCGCGCGCCTGGCGGTGCTCGCCGACGGCGGGCCGCTCGCCGAGCGCCTGCCCGGTGTGGTGCGCCGCGCGCACGACTACGGCCAGTGCGCGCTGATCGCCGGCGTGAAGTTCGAGCAGCCGCCCGCGGGCGTCGCCTTTGAACGCTTCGCGGCGGCCGGCCCGTTCGCGCTGCTGCCGCACGGCGACGGCTTCGTGCTGGTGTGGACGCGCAGCCCGGCCGACGCCGAGCGGCTGTCGGCCGATCCTTTGGCGCTGGCGGCCGAGTTGCAGCAGGCGTTCGGCGGGCGGCTGGGGCGCGTGCGCGAAGTGGGCGGGACGGCGCGTTTCCCGCTGGTGCTGCGCCAGCTCAACCGGGTGGTGAGCCGGCGCGCGGTGATGATAGGCAACGCCGCGCAGACCATGCACCCGGTCGCCGCGCAGGGGCTGAACCTCGGCCTGCGCGACGCGGCGACGCTCGCAGGGCTGCTGTCGGGCGCCGCCGACCCGGGCGAGGCGGCCTTGCTCTCCCGCTACGCGGCCGCACGGCGCGTCGACAGCCACGCGGTGGTCGGCTTCACCCACAGCCTGGTGCGCGTGTTCGACGGCACGGGCGCGCCGGTGTCGCTCGCGCGCGGCACGGCGATGACGCTGATCGACGCCTTGCCCGGCCTGCGCCGCCGCTTCGCCGGCCATCTGGTTTTCGGGGTATGAACACGATGCACAATGAAGACATCCTGGTAATCGGCGGCGGCCTGGTCGGCGCCGCCAGCGCCTTGGCGCTCGCCCGCGCCGGCCAGCGCGTCGCGCTGATCGAACAGCGCGCGCCCGACTTTGCAGTGCTGGAAGAGGGGTGGGACGCACGCATCTACGCGGTCAGCCCGGCCAACCGCGCCTTCCTGCAGGCGCTTGGCGCGTGGCCGGACATGGCGCGTGTCGGCACCATCACGGCGATGGACGTGAAGGGGGATGCCGGCGGGCGCATCGGCTTTGACGCGCGCGACGCCGACACCGATGCGCTGGCGTGGATCGTCGAGAACCGCTGGCTGCTCGCCGCGCTGTGGCGCGCGCTGGACGCGGCCGGCGTCGAGCGGCTGACCGGCGTCTCGCCGGTGTCGTTCGCCTCCGACGCCCGCAGCGCCCGCGTCGGCTTTTCCGACGGCAGCGCGCGGGAAGCGCGGCTGGTGATCGGCGCCGACGGCGCGTCGTCGTGGCTGCGCGATCAACTGGGCATCGCCGCCTCGGTCAAGCCTTACGGCCACAGCGGGGTGGTCGCCAACTTCGCGTGCGAGAAGCCGCACGGCGGCGTCGCCCGCCAGTGGTTCACCGGCGACGGCGTGCTCGCCTGGCTGCCGATGGCGGGCAAGCGCGTCTCCATCGTGTGGTCGAGCGCGGACCCGGACGCGCTCACCGCGCTGCCGGCCGCCGAACTATGCGAGCGGGTCGCCGCCGCCGGCGGCCATGCGCTGGGCGCGTTCGAGCGTTTGACGCCGGCCGCCGCCTTCCCCTTGCGCCTGATCCGCCCGGAACGGGTGATCGGCACCCGCGCGCTCTTGGTCGGCGACGCCGCGCACACCGTCCACCCCTTGGCCGGGCAGGGCGTCAACCTCGGCTTCGGCGACGCGATCGCCCTTGAAGCGCTGCTGTCCCGCGTGCCCGACGCCGGCAGCCACCTGTTGCTGCGCCGCTACGAGCGCAGCCGGCGCGAGGCGGTGCGCACCATGCAGGCCACCTGCGACGGCCTGTTCACCCTGTTTACCACCCGTGACTTGCCCGGCCTCTCCTGGCTGCGCAATACCGGGCTGACCCTGACCGACAAACTGCCGATGGTGCGGCGCGAACTCGCGCGCCGTGCGGTCGGCTTCTGAAAGGATACTGCATGAGCCCTTCCCGCCTGTTGAGCACCCTGCTGCTGACCCTGCCGCTTCTGGCCTGCTCGCCCAGCGACGCCGCGCCGAGCGCCGACGCCGTCAAGAAGGCGTTCACCGCGCGCTTCCCCGACCGCGAAGTGGTCAGCGTCGCGCCCAGCCCGGTCGCCGGCCTCTACGAGGTGGTGATCAAGGGGCAGAACCGCGGCCGCGACGCGTTCACCGTCGTCTACAGCGACGGCAAGGCCGACTACCTGCTGGTCGGCGACCTGATCGACGCCAAGAAGCGCGAGAGCCTGACCGAGGCGCGCATGGAGGCGCTCAACAAGGTGAGCGTCGACTTCGCCAAGCTGCCGCTTGCCAAGGCGGTCAAGGACGTGCGCGGCGACGGCAGCCGCAAGCTGGTGGTGTTCTCCGACCCGGACTGCCCGTTCTGCAAGCGCCTGGAGAAGGACAGCATCGCCAAGCTTAACAACGTGACCGTCTACACCTTCCTGATGCCGCTCTCGCAGCTGCACCCGGACGCCGAGCGCAAGAGCCGCGCGGTCTGGTGCAGTGCCGACCCGGCCGCCGCGTGGACTGCGCTGATGCGCGAGGGCAAGCAGCCTGAGGGCGACGGCAAGTGCGAAGCGCCGATCGCCGAAGTCGCCCAATTGGCCGAACAGTACGGCATCTCCGGCACGCCGGCCTTGGTGTTCGAGAGCGGCGAGCTGGTCGCCGGCGCGATCCCCGCCGAGGAAATCGAGAAGCGCCTCGCGCGCAAGTGACGCGTGCTTGAGGGCAGGGGGCTGCTGATCGCGCTGGCCGCGTCGCTGGCCGTGCACTGGGCCGTCGTCCGGCTGTGGGCGGCGCCGCAGGCGGCCAGCGGCTCGCCGGGGGCGCCCTTGCGCGTGCTTGCGCCTCTCCCTCCCGCGCCCGTGCCGGCACCGGCCGCGGCGACTCAAGCGGCGGTCGAGCCTTTGCCCGCAGCGCCGCTTAGACCTGAGCGGGCGGGCGCTTTGTCGTCCTCCCACGCGGCCTTGCCGCCGGAAGCGCAGGCGCCGGACGCCGTGCAGCCCGCAGAACCCCGAGACGCGCCTGCCGGGACGGACGCCTTGCCGCCGGTTTCGCAGCCTGGCGAAGAAGCCGCGGTGGCCGACCCGCCTGGCGCGCCTGCAGCACCGGACGCGCCGCGCGGCTTCGGTGCCGTCGAGTATTGGCCCGCGCGCCTGCTCGATGCGCCCTCGCAGCCGCTCTCGCCGATCGAGCTGCCTACGCCGGCCGCAACACCCGAAGGTGGCGCACGGCTCGAACTCCTGGTGTACGTCGCCGCCGACGGTAGCGTCGACGCCGTCGAGGTGGTCAGTGCGTCGCCGCCGGGCGTGCTCGAGGCGGTGGCGCTCGACGTGTTCGGCCGCGCGCGTTTCGAGCCGGGCATCAAGGGTGGCGTCGCGGTCCGCCACTACAAGCGGATCGCGGTGGGTATGTCCATGTAATTGATGGTTGGGTTAAGATGGCAGCACGCAGGCGGATCACCGCCGCGCATCAATAATGCAGACTCACGAGGAAACACCATGTCCGATCTGAAGAACATTTTCGAACAAGCACAAAAAGACGTGACCTCGCTCGCCGAGCGTCCGGACAACGCGACCATGCTGCAGCTCTACTCGCTGTTCAAGCAGGCGACCAGCGGTGACGTGCAGGGCGAGAAGCCGGGCATGATGGATTTCATCAACCGCGCCAAGTTCGAGGCGTGGGAGAAGTGCAAGGGCCTGACCGCCGACGAGGCGATGCAGAAATACGTCGACCTGGTGGAAAGCCTGAAGGCCTGATCCGGTAAGACCCCATGCAAAACGGCCCCTCGCGAGGGGCCGTTTTGCATGGGCTTGATCCAGCTCAAGTAGCGCTGCGGCGGCGTGCTTTGTCATTGTCATTGAAGGTAGAATGATCGCACCAGACCTAATAAATAATCAGGGGATTTCGCAGCATGAAGATCGTAAGCAAACTCGCGGCGCTGGTCGCCGTCGGCGTGTCGGCCACCGCGCTGACCGGCTCCATCGGGCTGTACCAGCTCTCCAAAATGGATAAGGTGGTGGATGATGCCTTCGACAGCACGCTGCCGAGTGTCGCCATCCTCGGCAATGTGCGGGCCGACTATCTGGCGCTGCAGCAGCATACCCAGTTCCACCTGATGAGCCAGGACGACGCGCAGATGAGCGGACTCGAGTCGGAGATTGCCAAGCTCGAGCAGGACCTGCAACAGCAGCTTGCCGCGTACGAGCCCTTGCTGTGGGACGACCAGGACCGCGCCTTGTACGCCGAGCTCAAACGGCAGCTCGCCGCGCTCGATCAGGTGCTGGACCAGGTGCGGGATCTGTCGCGGCAGCACCGGGACGAGGAGGCTGCCGCCTTGCTGTTGGGGTCGATTGCCAAGTCCGACGCGCTCGACAAGGTGATGGCCGACTATCTGAAGTACAACCTTGACTGGGTGGCGGTGGGCAAGGCCGACGCGGCTTCTGCGTACCGCCAGGCGCAGTGGCTGGTAGGCGGCGCCTTCGTCGCGGCCTTGCTGCTGTTGGGCGTGATCGGCACCTTGCTCGGCCGGCAGGTTGCCGGCAGTCTGCGCCGTGCCGGGCAGGACGTGTGCGAAATCGCCAACACGCGCGACTTCACCCGCAGGCTCGACGTGTCGGGCAACGACGAGGTCGCTGCGATGCTTGCCGCGCTCAACGGCCTGCTCGGGCAGTTGCAGCAGAGCCTGGCGACGCTGCGCAGCGGCGCGGATGAGGTGTCGGCTGCCGCTGGCGAACTGGTAGGTGGCGCGCACGCGGTGTCGACGGCATCCAGCCAGCAAAGCGCGTCGGCCGCCGAAATGGCGGCTGCGGTGGAAGAGGTGACGGTCAGCATCGGCATGGTCGCCCAGCGCACGCAGGAGGCGGACACCCTGTGCCGCCAGGTGGGCGAGCAGGCGGGGGACGGCCACACGGCGATCGGCGAGACGGCGGCGGGTGTCGAGGCGGTTGCCGTGTCGGTCGGCGAGGCGGGCGGGCATCTGGCCGAACTCGACCGCCAGATGGGCGAGGTGATCGCGGTGGTCAACATCATCCGCGACGTCGCCGAGCAGACCAACTTGCTGGCGCTCAACGCGGCGATCGAGGCGGCGCGCGCCGGCGAGCAGGGGCGCGGCTTCGCGGTGGTCGCCGACGAGGTGAGGAAACTGGCCGAGCGTACCGCCGGCTCGACCAGCCATATCGCGAAAATCATCGACGAAGTGCGCCGCGTCTCCGGCGGTGCGCTCGAGCGCATGCGCTCGGCCGAGCTGCAGGTGGCGAGCGGGCTGGCGGGCGCCGGCGGCGCCCGCACGCGCATGGACGAAGTGCTGGCTGCCGCGACGCAAAGCGGGCGGCTGGTCGGCGAGATCGCGGTCGCCATCGGCGAGCAGAGCCAGGCGACGGCCAGCATCGCCCGCCAGGTCGAGCAGGTCGCGCAGATGGCCGAAGCCAATTCGGCGGCGACGGCCCAGGCTGCCGCGCGTTCGCAGGCGCTGGAGGCCCTGGCCGGCAAGATGCGCGCCGAGGCGGCGCGCTACCGGGTCTGAGCGGCGTTGCGCGTCCGGAAGATGTTGGGCGGCCGTGTTCCGCCGCGAGGTATTTCCTCGGGATGCAGCTAATCCAATTTGGATATACACTCGGCGGGCACCATGCCTTTATGCATGGAAAGCTATAAAAGGGGAGCGTAGATACCATGCAATTCTGGATGCGCGCGTACGAATGGGTCGAGCGGACCTTCTGGTTCACGCTCGGGCGCAAGCTGTGCAGTTTCTTCTTCGTCAGCCTGTTCCAGCTGGCGATGGTCGCCTACCTCTACTTTGCGCTGGAGGACATCCGCGCGCTGGTGGGCAGCGGGCTTTCCGGCGACGCGCGCGCCGGTGCGCTCGCCCTGATCGAGCGCACGCAGTGGCTGTCGCTCGCGACCTGGCTCCTGTGTTTCGTGCTGACCGCCTTCATGGTGTGGTATCTGCGCTACCTGATCGTGCGCCCGCTCAGGATGATCATCGGCATCTTCCGCCAGATCGCCGCCGGCGAGGGCGACCTCTCCGGCAGCATCCCGGCGACCACCTACGACGAGATCCGCGAGCTCTCCGACGCGCACAACCAGTTCCTGCACAAGATGCGCGAGATCATCGGCAAGGTGCAGGCGACGACCATCCGCATCGCGGTCGATTCGGTACGTACGCGCAATAATCTGGGCGCGTCGCTCGCGGTCGCGCGCGAGCAGGACGCGCTGACCGCCGAAGTGCAGTCGGTCAGCGCGCAGAACGCGGTCGGCATCGAGCAGGTCAGCGGGCAGACCATGGCGATCTCGACGACCACGCAGGACAACCTTGCCGTCGCCCGCGCGTCCTATCAGGAATTGTGCGAAGTCGCGCAGCGCATCGGCGAGATCAACGGCCAGGTCGGCCGATTCAGCGAGACCGTCGGCAGCCTGAACGAGCGTTCGCAGACCATCTTGCAGGTGGTCACCCTGATCAAGGACATTTCCGACCAGACCAACCTTCTGGCGCTCAACGCGGCGATCGAAGCGGCGCGCGCCGGCGAGTCCGGCCGCGGCTTCGCGGTGGTCGCCGACGAGGTGAGGAAGCTCGCCGAGAAGGTGCGTGTCGCCACCGAGGACATCTCGGGCAATATCGACGGCATGCTGAACCTGGTCGGCCGCACGCTGGACGAGACGCGCCTGATCTCGCAGGACACGGTCAACGCCCGCGAGGCGGTCGACAAGGCGTCCAGCCATTTCGGCAAGATGGTCGGCGACTTCGAGGGCGCGACGCGGAGCCTCGCCGAGATCGCGGTGACCATGGAGCGTTTCTCGGTCGCCAACACCCAGGTCAACCACAACGTGATGACGGTGCACGCGCTGAGCGAAGACGTCAGCCGTCAGCTGGGTGAATCGACGCAGGTGTCGCGCCAGCTTTCCGGCGCCGCCGAGGACGTGCAGGCGCTGGTGTCGCGTTTCGTGCTGGGCGAGGGCGCGCTCGACGCGCTGGTGGGTGCCGGAAAGGCGCTGCGCCAGACGCTGGAAGCACGGCTGGCGCTGTGGCGCACGGCCGGCGTCGCCATCGACGACAGGCAGTACCGGCCGATCGCCGGTACCAACCCGGTCAAGTACCACACCGCGTACGACGCACAGATCGAGCGCGAATTGCAGGGGCTGCTCGACGCCCTGCTCGCCGGCCACCGGGGCGCCTGCTACTGCCTGCTGGTCGACGCCAACGGCTACGCGCCGACGCATAATGCCGCCTTCTCGCGGCCGCCCAGCGGCGACGCTGCGCTCGACCTCGTGCATAGCCGCGACAAGCGCATCTTTGGCGACGAAGTCGGCCTGCGCTCGGCGCGCAACGAAGCGCCGCTGCTGATGCAGACTTACGCGCGCGACACCGGCGAGGTACTGTCCGAGCTTGCGCTGCCGGTGCGTGTCGCCGGCCGGCACTGGGGCGCGCTGCGCATCGGTTTCGACCCGCAGCGCCTGCTGGGCGACTGACACCGGCCCCCAAGCTGCCCGGCGCTTGCCGTGGCTAAGGATGCTCAACCCTGCTTGTCCCGCAAGCAGGGTTTTTTTGCGCAGAGGAAGGGCGGGGGCGCCGCTTGAGTGGGGCTGGCCATGCCAGCCATCCGGGCCCCGACGACGCCGGGGCTCTTTGCCTGCAAGGCTCAGCGCAGCGCGAGGGTGACCACGCCCAGTACCGCGAACAGCCCGGCCGCGAAACGGTGGACGACATGCTTGGGCAGCTTGTTGGCGGCGACTTCGCCCAGCAGTACGGCCGGCACGTTGGCGATCATCATGCCGAGCGTGGTGCCCAGGACGACCATCACCGTCTCGTGGTAACGGGCGGCCAGCGCGACGGTGGCGACCTGCGTCTTGTCGCCCATCTCGGCGAGGAAGAATGCGATCAGCGTCGCGCCGAACACGCCGAAGCGCTCGCTCAGGCGGGTGTCGTCGTCGAGTTTGTCGGGGACCAGCATCCACAGCGCCATCGCGATAAACGACGCGCCGAGGATCCAGCGCAGCGTGTCCGGCCCCAATAGCGCGGTGATCCAGCTGCCCAGGGCGGCGGCGCCGGCATGGTTGAGCACGGTGGCGACCAGGATGCCGAGGATGATGGGGACGGGTTTCTTGTAGCGGGCGGCGATCAGGAGCGCGAGCAGTTGCGTCTTGTCGCCGATTTCGGCCAGCGCGACGATGCCGGTGGAGAAGAAGAGGGCTTCCATGGAGGAGGGGTCCAGGGGGCTGCAGGTAGGCCATGACGCGACGGCGTGGCAGCCCCGCATGGGCACCCCGTGGCGTCATGGGTCTTGCCAGACCTGGATCAGGTTGCCGGTACCATGGCTTGCGCCAAGTCTGTTGATACCGGCCGGCGTCGCGTTCGCGCCGAGGCTACTCCCCCAGAACGGGACGCATGATATTTGAAAGCCGCATCCGCGGCAAGCGCCTCAATCGAGGGCCGATGTGCACTGCGGGCAGCGCGTCGCGGCGACGGGGACCTGCGAGCAGCAGTACGGGCAGGCCTTGGTGTCCGGCGCCGGGGCTTCGGCCGGCTTCTCGCGCCGCAACTGGTTGATCACCTTGACGAGCGCAAACACGGCAAAGGCGATGATGGTGAAGCTGATCACCGCATTGATGAACAGGCCGAGGTTCAGCGTGATGGCGCCGGCTTCCTTCGCCGCGGCGACCGAAACGTACGGGCCGGCCTGCTTGCTGCCTTCCTTCAGGACGAAGAACAGGTTGGAGAAGTCGACGTTGCCGAGCAGGATGCCGATCGGAGGCATGATGATGTCGTCGACCAGCGATTTCACGATGGTGCCGAAGGCGCCACCGATCACCACGCCGACAGCCAGGTCCAGTGCGTTGCCGCGCACGGCGAATTCACGGAATTCCTTGAGGATGGCCATTATTTGAAATCTCCGCAGGGATCAGATGCAAGATAGGGTTGAAACTTCCCTATCGTAGTGGGGCATCCGGTCTGGCGGCAAGCAAGCTTTGCACGCAGGCATGAAAAAAGCCGCGCTGGTGTGCGCGGCTTTTTGAATCTGGCTCCCCGAGCAGGGCTCGAACCTGCGACCTGCGGATTAACAGTCCGTCGCTCTACCAACTGAGCTATCAGGGAATTGGTGGAGGCGAACTATACTGGCGCTGGCTTGCACTGTCAACCCCCTCGTGCCGGCTGCCGGGTGATTGAAATGCCGGCACCCGCCCGCATCTGTGTGGCATCTTGTTTTACTAGTGCGATGCAAAGTGCGGGCGGGTTTTCCGCCGCGCGCAGACAAAGGATGGCGACAATGGCAAATCTGATCGAGGCCTGTCTTGAGGCTCTGGGCGCCCGCAAGGTCGACGGGAAATGGTTGGGGACAAATGAGGGCGGCGATGCGGGGCAGTGTGCGCCGCTTGCACATTTTGCCCTGTACAAGATTGTCGGCGAGGACGCGGAGGCCTTTCTGCAAGGGCAGCTCTCCAATGATGTGCGGCAATTGGACGGCGCACGCGCGCAATATACGACGTACTCGAACGCCAAGGGCCGGATGCTGGCAAATATGCTGCTCTGGCGAGACGGCGACGGTTTTTACATGATGCTGGCTGCCGACCTGGCTGAGCAGGTGGTACGCCGCTTGCGCATGTTCGTAATGCGCTCGCGTGTCAATTTCCAGGCGCTCGATACGCTCCCCTTGCTGCTCGACGAGCCGGGGGCGGAACGCCTGTCGACGGCGCTCGGTTTGGTAATGCCTGCCGATCCGATGCAGCAAGCCGGCGTAGATGGCGTGGCCGTGATCCGCCTGCCACACGCCGGCGTACTGGTCGTCGCTACGGAGGGTGACGGCAGGCTTTTGTCCTCTGCGCTTGAAAATAGCAAGATAGGCGTGGCGGGGTGCAACTGGGCTGACGCACGGTTTGTTGCGTCGGGGTTTGCCTGGATCGTACAGGCGACCCAGGAAGCGTTTGTGCCGCAAATGGCCAATATGGAGTTGTTGGGTGCGGTCAATTTCCGCAAGGGCTGTTACCCGGGGCAGGAAATCGTCGCCCGCATGCAGTATCTGGGTAAAACCAAGCGGCGACTGTTTCGGGTATATTCCGCCGCTGCGCTGGCGCCAGGCATGGCGTTGCAGTGCGTGGATTCTCCGGAAACGGAAATCGGTCAAGTTGCCTACGCGGCCGAATTACCCGATCAGGGGTGTGAAGCCCTGGTCGTGGTGATGGTTTCCGCTTGGGAGAAGGGAATCATTTGCGCAAGTGTTGATTCAGCTTTGACAAGGCTGCAATTGCCGTACGAAATTCCGGATTTGGAGAATTAATTTGGCGGGGGTTCTTGACCTTTTTGAAGCTGCTCGCTAATTTGTCGATATATGAGTTGTTCACCAAAGGAAACCAATATGCAGCTCGATTCGCTGTCTTATGTCGAACTCGTCCAGCTGAAAACCGACGTCGAGGCAGAAATTGCCCGCCGCGAGCAGGAAGAAAAGGCGAAAGCCCGCAAGCAGATCCTTGAAATTGCTCGCAATTTCGGTCTGAGCGTTGAAGACGTGTTGTCCAAACCGGCAGCTACCCGCAAGCCGGTCGAGGCCAAATACCGCCATCCGGAAGACGCATCGCTGACCTGGACCGGTCGCGGCCGCAAGCCGGTATGGGTGGTCGAGCTACTGGCCGCAGGCAAGACGCTGGAGCAACTGGCGATCTGATCGGACCGGGTATTTGCCAAAAAGCCGCGGCTTCGGTCGCGGCTTTTGTTTTTTACGGGCAGGCTTGACCCTGCTTAAGCTATCGGCAAGCGAAGTTGCTATCATTGACACGGGATTTGTCTATCATTGTCGGGGTATAAGGGTAATGGAGGTGGCATTTTGAGTAAGCTTGATTTCCTGTCGTTCGGCGCCGCAAAACGCAAGGCCGGTGATCCGTTCGGCGGAGCGCAGGCGGCCTCAGACTGGTACGAGGAGTGGGCGCCCCAGCAAGGCGGCTCGCTCGTCGAAGCCTTGTGCGCCCGCATCGCGCTGTTTAGCGCTGAAAGCGCGAATGCAAGGCTGGGGCTGGCCGAGCTCGAGTCGTTGCTGGCGCTCAACAGCCTGTCCTGGCCGCAGTTGCAGGCCGTGCGCGCACAATATTTGCTCAATAACCGGATGCCCCGGGTGCTCGAAGAGCAGTTGCGCGTACAAATTCTCCGCTATGCCGAGGTGTTCAGTACCGCCTACCAGCGTTTCTTTTGTGCCGACGCGCTCGCAGACGCGTCGGTGCGTCCCCTGTTGCCGCTTGCGGTGGCGCGGGTGCTGGCGTTCCGCGCCGACCACGCCTTGTGGCTGTATTTCCGCCATTTCTCGCCCGACCCCGTGTTCTGGCTGAACGTCAACCAGTTGTACGCATGGGCCGAGCGGGCCGGGCTGGAAAGCCTGCCGCTGGTGCTGTACGACGACCGTGCCGGTACGACGATCCAGGACGAGTACATCGCGCTGCTGATGACGGCGCTGCTTGACGCGGGCAACCTCTCTGCACGGCAGGTCTACGCCGCGCACCAGCTTGCCTTGAGGCTGGCCAACCGTACCCATCTGCTGAATGATCCTGCCGAAGCAAGCTTTATGGTTGATCTGGCCCGCGGGGCGCCGCCTGCGCGGCCGCGTGCCGGCGGCGCGCAGGGGCAGCAGCGCTACTGGCGGACGGCCGATATCTGCGAGCCGATGAACGCGTGGCGCATCGTCTACGACAGCGGGCGCATGCCTGACGAATTGCGGCGGCTGAATATCGACGGACTGGACGGCGGCTTGCTGCACAGGCTGGTGCACGAGTGGGCTGATCGGCCGACCCCCTACCAGCGGGCGGACCGCCAGTCGGTCAATGGCCGTTCTTTCGAGGTTGCGCATCGCCTGGCGGTGTTGCACAAGCTGATCCGCCAGCCCGACGAGGTACGTGCCAAGCAGGACGATGCATCGTTCGACGACGCGGGTGCGCTGCGCATTTACGGCTTTGTCACCAGCCGCAGCCGGTTGCGCCAGGCGCCTGCCTCGCCGGCTGCGGAGGCGACGGCCACGCTGGCCGATAGCTTGCCGACCTGGCATGTCGAAGACCAGAGCACGACCGGTCTTGGCCTGTCGCTGGCCTCGACCGGCAGCGAGTGGGTCAACCTGGGTTCGCTGATCGGCTACCGGGAGGCGGACACGTGGGGGTTGGGGATCGTGCGCCGCATCAAGCGTCCGGCCCCGGAGAAGCTGTTTGTCGGGCTGGAAATCGTCAGCGAGCGTCCGGTCGCGGCTTCCTTGCGCGCCGAGGATGGCCGGCCGGTGGTCGCCGAGACCCAGATGCCGGCCGAAAGGGTGTGGCAAGGCGGCGAGATCGCGCTGTTCGTCGGTTGCGTGCGCGAGGGGCGCAAAGTCAACGCCCTGATCCTCGCCAGCGCCTCGTACGCGCTGGGCAAGCAGCAGTACATGTCGGCGCGCGGCAAGCATTTCCTGATCGCGCTGGGGCGGGTGCTGGAGAAGGGCGCCGACTGGTGCCTGTGCGAGATCGAGCTGATCCGACCGGTCGAAGCGCTGCCCAAGCCCTGATCCGCTAGCCGTCCAGTAAAAAAGCCACGCGAAAGCGTGGCTTTTTGGTGTGCCGAATGCTTAGCGCAGGTAGCGCAGCACGGCGAGCATTGGCGTGAGCAGCGCCTCGCCCAGACGCAGGCTGCGCTGTGCGCTCCAGCCGTAGTCGTCGTCCGGCAGGTTCGCGTTGTCCTTGAACGGCATCTCCAGCGTGAAGGCGAGGCAGTTGAATTCCTGGCCGACCCACGCGGTTGCCCACGACAGGTCGGCGCTGCCTTGCTCGCGCTTCGGGTAGCCCACTTCGTCCTGGAACTCCGGGCACGCCAGCTGGAACTGGTCCTTGAAGAGGTCCTCGAGCATCTCGATGTGTTCGCTGTACGCGGGCACGCCTTCGGTGCCGGCGACGAACACGTAAGGCAGGGCCTCGTCGCCGTGCAGGTCGATGAAGAGGTCGACACCGGTTTCCCGCATCTTTTCGCGCACCGCGAGCACTTCAGGGCTGCGCTCGGCGGACGGCGCGTTCCACTCGCGGTTGAGGTTGGCACCGACCGCGTTGGTGCGCAGGTTGCCGTGCACCGAGCCGTCCGGGTTCATGTTGGGGACGATGTAGAAGGTCGCAGCGTCGAGCAGCAGGCGGCTGCTCGCGTCCTGCGGGTCGAGCAGGCGGTTGAGCAGGCCCTCGACCGCCCATTCGGCCATGGTCTCGCCTGGGTGCTGGCGGGCGATCACCCAGATCTTCAGGTCGGACTCGACCTCGTGGCCGATGGTCAGCAGGTCGATGTCGCGCCCTTCCGCGGTCGAACCCAGGCTGCCGACCTGGCACAGGCCAGAGCCCTGCGCCTGGCCGACCAGGTTCAGGTGCTGCTCGTAGGAATAGGGCTCGAAGTACGCGTAGTAGACGCTGCCCGACAGCGGGACATGCTCGATGATCAGCTCGCCGTTCTCGAAACGGGTCGGCACGCGGAACCAGTTGCTGCGGTCATAGGAGGCGACGGCCTGATAGTCCTGCCAGCCTTCCGGGTAGGTGCATGCGGCCGCGTTGAGAAAACGCAGCGTGCACGGCTGGTACGCCGCGCCTTGCAATCGGAAGTAGAACCACTGGGCGAAGGAGGCCGCGTTGTCCTGGCGGATTTTCAGCTGGATGTCTGAAAAATCGTCGCACTTCACGACTTCGACGCTGCCGGCGTCGAACTGGCTGCTGATGTTCATCCGGATAAAACCTCGGGCGAAAAGACGGGTATAAACGCCAATTGTACTGCCTGCGCGCGTCCGGGGGCACCCCGCAAGCAAAACACCCTGCCGTCGGCAGGGTGTGCGGGAGGACTGGGGGGCGATCAGGCCGAGCGCTTGCCGCCGGCCTTGACCGCTTCGGCCGTCACTTCGGCCGCGTTCTTGACGCTGCTGTCGGCGAACTGCACCACTTGCTGCGCGCTCTTGGCGACGCTGTTGAGCGTCGCGGCGGTCGCGGCGATCGAGGTCTTCACCGCGTTGACGGCGACGTCGCTGCCGGCCGGCGCGTCCTTGGCCAGCGTCTCGATCTGGCTGATCAGGCGCTTGTTGAATTCGCCCATGCTCTCTTCGGCCAGCTGGGTCAGCGCGCCCTGCGTCTGCGAGACCAGTTCGTAGTAGCCGCGCGCGTTCGCCACGCCCTTCTCGACGGCGTCGCCGGCGAGTTCCTTGAAGCGCTGCGACGCGCCTTGCGCGTCGGTGCAGCCCGACAGTTCACGCGCGAAGCGTGCGTTGTCCTCGAGCGACTGCTTGGACAGTTCGAGGTTGAATTTCACCAGGCGCTCGGTGCTGTCGAGCGTGATCTGGGCGATGCGCAGGGCGGCTTCGTAGTTGCCCAGGGAGAATTTGCTGATCTGTTCGGTCGTCGCGTTCATGATCGTCCTTTGCCGTTCGGGGTTGGATTTGGTCACGGAAGTCGCCGCCCGTTGATCCGGGCTGTCTTTGTCTACAAGGCAAGCTGTTGCGGGATGGGATGGTGCTGTGCACAATCGAGTTTCAATCTATCACGCAGTGCAGCATGCGGCTAGAAGTCTTGCTCTAGAATGTTGTTTTTATGCTAAGGTAATCGTGCGCGTACATTATTGGGCCAAGGGCACTGCACTGCGCAATCAAGGGGGAGAGACCAATGGACACCGAAAAACGGGTCATCAAGAAGTATCCGAACCGCCGTCTGTATGACACGGCGACCAGTTCCTACATCACGCTCGAGGACGTCAAGAAGCTGGTGCTCGAGAATGTCGAACTGCAGGTGGTCGATGCCAAGACGCAGGAAGACATCACGCGCAGCGTGTTGTTGCAGATCATCCTCGAAGAGGAGGGCAACGGCTCGCCGATGTTCAGCTACGAGGTGCTGACCCAGTTCATCCGTTTCTACGGGCAGGCGATGCAGGGCATGATGGGGCCCTTCCTCGAGAAGAACCTGGAGATCTTCGGCCAGTTGCAGAAGAAGATGCAGGAGCAGAGCCGCGCGCTGTACGGCGACAACCCGAACCTGGGCTCCAACCTGTGGGGCGAGTACATGAAGTTCCAGGGGCCGGCCATGCAGAACATGATGTCCAACTACATGGAACAGAGCACCGGCATGTTCCTCGACATGCAAAACCGCATGCAGGAACAGACCAAGCAGCTGTTCGCCGGCTTCTCCTTCCCGACCCCGCCTGCAGGCGGCAAGGACAGCGACGAAAAGCGCTAGCGGCAAGCTTACCTGCGCCAAGGTTTTCGTTTATCATTCAGCGCCTTGTTTCCATAAGCGGTCGGGTTTTTCCCGGCCGCTTGCGTTTGAATGTTTGCGGACCCGCCCATGTCTCAATCCTCCCCAAAAGTCGGCCTCGTCAGCCTCGGTTGCCCGAAGGCGCTGGTCGACTCCGAACTGATCGTCACCCGCCTGCGCTCGGAAGGGTACGACATCTCCCCGAGCTATCAGGGCGCCGATCTGGTCGTCGTCAATACCTGCGGCTTCATCGACTCGGCTGTCGCCGAGTCGCTCGACGCCATCGGCGAAGCGCTGAACGAGAACGGCAAGGTGATCGTGACCGGCTGCCTGGGCGCGAAGGGGGACGTCGTGCGCGAGGTGCACCCGTCGGTGCTGGCGGTGACCGGCCCGCACGCGGCCGACGAAGTGCTCGAGCATGTGCACGCGCACCTGCCCAAGCCGCACGACCCCTTCGTCGACCTGGTGCCGGCCGCCGGCGTCAAGCTCACGCCGCGCCACTACGCTTACCTGAAAATTTCCGAGGGCTGCAACCACCGCTGCACCTTCTGCATCATCCCGTCGCTGCGTGGTGACCTGGAAAGCCGCCCGGTGGCCGACGTGCTGCGCGAGGCCAGTAACCTCGCGCGCGCAGGCGTCAAGGAGCTCTTGGTCGTCTCGCAGGACACCTCGGCCTACGGCGTCGACGTCAAGTACCGCACCGGCTTTCACGACGGCCGCCCGGTGCGCACGCGCATGACCGAACTGGTCGAGGAACTCGGCCGGCACGGCATCTGGGTGCGCCTGCACTACGTCTACCCGTACCCGCATGTCGACGAGGTGATCCCGCTGATGAAGGCGGGCAAGGTGCTGCCCTACCTCGACATCCCGTTCCAGCACGCCAGCCAGAAGGTGCTCAAGCTGATGAAGCGCCCGGCCAACGTCGACAACGTGCTCGCGCGCATCAAGCGCTGGCGCGAGGAATGCCCCGAGCTGGTGATCCGCTCGACCTTCATCGTCGGCTTCCCCGGCGAGACGGAGCAGGACTTCGAAGAGCTGCTCGCCTTCCTGCAAGAGGCCGAGCTTGACCGCGTCGGCTGCTTCACCTACTCGCCGGTCGAGGGCGCGGTGGCGAACGAGTTGCCGGGTGCGCTACCCGAAGAGGTGAAGGAGGCACGCCTGGCGCGCCTGATGCAGGTGCAGGCCGAAATCAGCGAGCGCCGCCTGGCGCGCCGCGTCGGCGAGGTGATGCAGGTGCTGGTCGACGAGATCGACGACGAAGGTACGGCGATCTGCCGCAGCTACGCCGACGCGCCGGAAATCGACGGGCTGGTGTTCGTCGAGGACAGCGCGGGCATGACGGTCGGCGAATTCGCGACGGTGCGCATCGTCGAGGCCAACGAGCACGACCTGTGGGGCGAGCGCGTCGCGCCCTGAGCGGTACGCCTGACCGAAAAGGGGCTGCCCATGCGGGCGGCCCCTTTTGCATGGCGCGTCCTAACCGGCCTTGAGCTGCGGCGCCTGGCCGAAATAGCCAAGCTGGGCCAGCACCTTGGCAAAGCCTGCGGCCAGCGTCGGGGTGCGCAGGATGGGCGCTGCCGGTAGCCCCAGCAGGCTGATGCGCCGGCCCAGATGGCTCGAGCGTGCCTGCGTGCCGGCCGGACGGATCTCGCTGTTGGAGAGCGGGTGTCCGTCCGCGGTCAGCCAGGCGAGCGCATCGGGCGCCGCCGCCAGCGGGGCGGCGCTGCCCTCCGTGTAGGCGATCAGGTTTTCGTTGACGGCCAGCACGTGCACGAGGGTGCCATCGTCCGTGCGGAGGGTGACCTGCAGCCGGTCGAAGCCGCCTTGCTCGTCGACGGTGACCGCGCTGATTTCGCCTTGCGCGAGCAGGACGAGCTGCCCGTCCAGTGCCTGGCTCGCCGCAGCCACCGCGTCGCCGCCCTCCTGCTGCACGCGCTTGAGCGCCGCGCCGACCCGCAAAGCGCGGCGCACGCCGCCCATGACCGAGGCCCTGGCCAACTGCCCGGGCGTCAGTGCCCAGGTAGAGAAGGCGCCCACGCTGCCGAACAGGCTGTTGCCGTCGTCGTCGGTCGCGGTCAGGTTGGCGCGTACCAGGCTGTCGGTCTGGCCCGCACTCGGCGCCGTCAGGGTGATGCAGAGCCCGCTGTCACCCGTTGCCGGCTGGTTGGCCAGCAGGAAGGGGGAGGGGGGCGCGGCCAGGTTGAAGGCGGCGAGGTTCAGCGTGGGCAGCGCGCGACCAGCGGCAGCCCCGTCTGCGCGGCGACAACGGCGGGGATCAGGCTGTTCATCGCGCCGATCTCGGCCGGCAATACCGCGCCGGGTGCTTGTGCCAGCAGGCTAGCGTAGCGCGTGAAGGCCAGCAGCGGGGCGGCGGTGAAGTCCCCGCCGTGGCTGGCAGCGTTGGGGGCGCCGATGCCGGCGACGCAGGCGGCCAGGGTGTCGGCCGGCAGGTCGTCCGCTTCGGCCAGGGTCACCGGCCGGCCCAGTTCGCGCAGGTAGTCAAGCAGGGGCGCCGCGCCCGATAGCGGCCCGCCGCCGCCGCCGCCAAGCAGGCAGGCGCCGAGGGCGAGCTGTTCGAATTCGGCGGGACCCAGGGTTTTGGTCGTCACGATCGTCTACTCCAGTTTTTATGGCGAGAATTCATTCTATTTGCATTAAATGATGGCAAAATGAATTTTTGACCACCCGCCCGCCTGACCGTGTCGCCTATTGCCTCGTCGACCCCTGCAGCCTCCGCCGGCTGGATCCGCGTCCTGCGCCGGCGCTTCCCCGCTTTCGAGAGCCTGTGGCTGGAGTTCCCGGATAACGTCTTTCTGATCGCCTGCGACCGGGACGGCGAGTTCCTGCTGGCCGACTGCAACCCGGCGCAACAGGCCTTTATCGGCCTGCCGGCGGCGGCAACGCAGGGAAAGAGGGTGCGCGATCTGGTGGCTGAGCCGTACCGGGAGACGGTGCTCGAGCGCTACCGGCAATGCGTGGCGACCGGCAAGCCGCTGATCTACGAGGAGAGCGGGACGGTCGAGGGCGGGGGTGCGGTGCATTACTGGATGACCCTGCTTGTGCCGGCCCTCGGTGCCGACGGGCGGGTGGAATTCATCCTGGGGGTCAGCCGCGACGTGACCGCGCTGCACCAGGCCGAGGAAGTGTTGCGGCGTGCCAACGAAGAGCTAGAGCAACGCGTGGCGATGCGTACGGCCGAGCTGGAGGCCGCCAACGCCCGGCTGCGCCAGATCGCGATGTACGACGCGCTGACCGGTGTCTTCTCGCGCGCGCACTTCTTCGAGCAGGGGCGCGACGCGTTCCGCCTGTCCGGCGAGCGGGACGAGCCGCTCGCGGTGCTGATGCTGGACATCGACCATTTCAAGCGCATCAACGACCGCTGGGGCCACGCGGCGGGTGACGACGTGCTGCGCATGGTCGGCGCCAAGCTCGCCGCGCTGTTCGGCGCGGGCGACCTCATCGGCCGCTGCGGGGGGGAGGAGTTCGCGGTGATTCTGCCCGGGGGGAGTGCCGGGCAGGCTTGCGAGCTGGCCAACCAGGTGTGCGAGGCGATCCGCTCGCACGCCTTCATCTGGCAAGGCGTCCGCATTCCCTGTTCGGTCAGCATCGGGGCCGCCGAGCGGCAGCCCGGCGACGACACCCTGGAAGCGTTGCTGCACCGCGCCGACCTGGCCTTGCTACAGGTGAAGGCCGGCGGCCGGGACGGCTACCGGCTGGCGACAGAGCCCGCCCCGGCGGCTGCGGCCGGCCTGCCGGGGTAGGCGCCGCCTGAGCGCGCCGCCGCTCAGGCCTTGGGGCGGGCGGCCTGCAGGCGCTCGCGGGCGACCCAGGCCTGGCCGAGGCTGAGCCCGCCGTCGTTCGGCGGCAGCGCGATGGGGCGCAGCACGCTGAGGCCGGCCGCGCTCAGCTTCTCCAGCAACAGGCTCATCAGGCGGCGGTTGGCGCAGCAGCCGCCAGCGATGGCGACGGTGCCCAGGTCGGCCTGGCGGGCGGCCTGCACGGTCCAGTCGGCGAGCGCGGCGGCCAGCGTCGCGTGCCAGAGGCTGGCGATCGCGCCGGCGTCGTCCCCGAGCGTCAGCAGGTGGCGCACCAGCGGCGACAGGTCGAGTTGTCCGTCGGCGATCTGCCAGCCGCCTGCGAGCGGCGCGCAATCTTCCGCCATTTCCTCGAGTTTCTGCTGGGCCTCGTTGTCGAAGCGCTGCTCCTTGCACAACCCTGCCAGCGCAGCGATCGCGCCCGTCCACAGCGCGAGGCTGCTGGTCTGCCAGCCCTCGAACGGCCTGCCCAGCTGCGGCGCAAGCGCCGGCCATGCCGGGTGGCTGCCAAAGCGCTGCCGGGCCTCGGCGTCCTCGCCCATCGCGCACAACAGGCCGACCGCCATCAGCCACGGTTCGCGCACCGCCCGCGCGCCGCCGATCAGCGGTAGCGGCGCGAGCTGGCCCAGCCGCGTGAATTCGCCGCCCGCACAGCACAGCAACTCGCCGCCCCATGCCTTGCCGTCGTCGCCGAGGCCGACCGCGTCGAGCGCGAGGCCGAGCACCGGCCCGCTGCGGCCGTGTTCGGCGAGCACCGCGCCGATATGCGCGTGCTGGTGCTGGACATGGATCAGCGGGACGCCGAAGTGGCCGGAGAGCTCCTCGGCCAGCTCGCTCGGGTAGTGGCTGGGGTCAAGGTCGCAGGCGATCGCCTGCGGCCTCACCGCGGTCAGCTCGAGCAGGTGGTGGCAGACTTCCTCCATCGCCTGGCACGACAGCGGGTCGCCGACGTCGCCGACATGCTGGGAGACGAAGGCCTCGCGCCCGCGCAGCACGGTCAGCGTGTTCTTCGCCGGCACGCCGGTTGCCAGCACGTTGGGGCCGTCGCCTTGCAGTAGCACCGGGTCCGGTGCGTAGCCGCGCGCGCGCCGGTGCATCAGCGTCTGTCCCTCGTGCAGCGCGAGCACGCTGTCGTCGCAACGCACCACGATGTTGCGGTTGTGCAACAGGAAGACGTCGGCGACCTGGTTCAGCCTTTCGCGCGCCTCCTGGTTGTTGGTGACGATGGGCTCGCCGGATGGGTTGGCGCTGGTCATCACCCACACGCGGTCGCTCGCCTCGTCGCGCCAGGCGTTGCCTTGCGGGCGGCCGAGCGCCTCGTGGAACAGCAGCCACTGCATCGGCGTGTACGGCAGCATCACGCCCAGGGTAGAGAGCCCCGGCGCGACGCCGGGCAACAGCGCGTCGATGCCTTCCTTCTTGTCAAGCAGCACGATGGGGCGCGACACCGACGCGAGCGCCTCGGCCTCGGCGTCGCTGACATGGCACAGTCTGCGCGCGGATTCGACGTTGAGCACCATCACCGCCAGCGGCTTCTGCTGGCGTTTCTTCTGGCCGCGCAGCCGCTCGACCGCGTCGGCACGCGTCGCATCGCACACAAGGTGGAAGCCGCCCAGCCCCTTCATGGCGACGCTGCGGCCCATGCCGAGTATCTGCAGGGCGCCTGCGATCGGGTCGCCCTTGAGCAACTGCCCGAAGCGGTCGGTCAGCATCAGGCGCGGCCCGCACTGCGGGCAGGCGTTCGGCTCGGCGTGGAAGCGGCGGCTGGCCGGGTCTTCGTACTCCTCGCGGCACGCCGGGCACAAGTCGAACGCCGACATGCTGGTCTCGGCGCGGTCGTAGGGCAGCGAGTGGGTGATGGTGTAGCGCGGACCGCAGTCGGTGCAGTTGGTGAACGCGTAGCGGTAGCGGCGGTCGCTGCCGTCAAAGAGTTCGTCAAGGCAGTTCGGGCAGGTCGCGATATCGGTCGGGATGCGCGCGCCGCTGGCCTTGCCCTGGCTGTCGGCGATCTCGAACTGGGTTTCCATCTCGATGAGCGGCAGACGCGTCTCGTCGAGCGCGTCGACACGGGCGAGCGGCGGCAGGTGCAGGGTCAGCGCGCGGCGGCACGCGCGCAGCTGCTGGGCATCGCCCTGCAGTTCGACGTCGACGCCCGCGCCGGTGTTGCGGACAAAGCCGGTGAGCGGGTAGGCCCTGACGGTGCGCCACACATAGGGGCGAAAGCCCACGCCCTGAACGCGGCCACGGAAGGTGAGTCTGATTCGGGTAGCGGTCATCGGGCGTTACTCGTGATTAGTTTATTATTAAACGTTTATAATTGCACGATTTGGGCTGTCGGGGTTTGATAAAACGCAGGGTTTGTGCATTCCTCACATGACAAAAGCCCGCCGTGCGGGCGGGCTTTGGGGGCGGTGAGGGCCGATCAGCCTTGGCGGGCCGGGGAGAGCGTCAGCGTCTCCAGCGCCTCGTCGGCGACAGTTTCCGGCTCGTCCGCTTCCAGCTCGGTCTCGCCGTCGAGCACGCGCTGCATGCGGACGGTGTCGAGCGCCCCTTCCCACTTGGCGACCACCACGGTGGCGACGCCGTTGCCGATCAGGTTGGTGATCGCGCGTGCCTCGGACATGAAGCGGTCGACGCCGATCAGCAGTGCGAGGCCTTCGACTGGCAGCTTGCCGCCGAGCGTCGCCAGCGTCGCCGCCAGCGTGATGAAGCCGCCGCCGGTCACCGCCGCCGCGCCCTTGGACGTCAACAGCAGCACGCCCAGGATGCCCAGCTCCTCGGCCAGCGTCAGATCGACGTTGGTCGCCTGCGCGATGAAGATCGCCGCCATGGTCAGGTAGATCGAGGTGCCGTCCAGGTTGAACGAGTAACCGGTCGGGATCACCATGCCGACCACCGGCTTGGCGCAGCCAAGGTTCTCCAGCTTGCTCATCATGCGCGGCAGCGCGGTCTCGCTCGACGAGGTGCCCAGCACCAGGATCAGCTCTTCCTTGATGTAGGCAAGGAACTTGATCAGGCTGAAGCCGTGCACCTTGGCGATGGTGCCCAGCACCACGAACACGAAGGCAAAGCAGGTGAGGTAGACGCACAGCATCAGGAAACCCAGCTGCTTGAGCGAGCCGATGCCGTACTTGCCGATGGTGAATGCCATCGCGCCGAAGGCGCCGATCGGGGCGAGCTTCATCAGCATGCCGATGATGCCGAACAGCGCGTGCGAGAACTCGTCGAGGATGGAAACCAGCGGCTTGCCCTTGTCGCCCAGGCGGGTCAGCGCGAGGCCCAGCAGCACCGAGAACAGCAGCACCTGCAGGATCTCGCCGCCAGCGAAGGCGCCAACCACGGTCTCGGGGATGATGTGCAGCAGGAAGTCGACGGTGTTCATTTCCTTGGCGCCGGCGGTGTACTTGGCGATGCTGCCGGCGTCGAGCGTGGCCGGGTCGACGTTGAGGCCGGCGCCCGGCTTCAGCACGTTGACGACGATAAGGCCGATCACCAGCGCCAGCGTGGTGACCACCTCGAAGTAGAGCAGGGACTTGAGGCCGACGCGGCCGACTTCCTTCATGTCGCCCATCTTGGCGATGCCGACGACGACGGTGGTGAAGATGATCGGCGCGATCATCATCTTGATCAGCTTGATGAAGGCGTCGCCCAGCGGCTTCATCTTGGCGCCGGTTTCGGGCATGAAGGCGCCCAGTGCGACGCCCAGCGCGATGGCGAGCAGGACCTGGAAATACAGACGGGTGTAAAGCGGCTTGTGCGGCATGATGGGTTCCCTGAACGAGTGCATCCGGTCTTCTACGGACCATGACAAGATGCTAGCTGCCGCACGCTAAGTTCAGCCATTGCGGAATTCCCGATTGGGGAAAACCGCAATGTCAGGCCGGCGGGGTGTTCAGCCTTGCGCGATCAGCCGTGCCTGGTCGTAGCGCTCGCCGCCCATGTCGAGCTCCTCGCCTTCGTGCCAGCGCGACGAATCGCCCTCGGCGATCCACCAGAAACGGCCGCGCTCGTCCAGGTGCACGAACACCGACCCGGCCGCCGTCTCGTCTTCCAGCTCTTCGATCGAGCGCATCTCGCCCGTCGCGTACGTCTCGAAAGCGCCGCGCGCCTCGTTCCAGATCCAGTGTCTCGTCTTGTGCATGGCAATCTCCGGCAAGGGGAAGCGCGAGTCTAGCAGCAGGCGGCGGCCGCTGGCGAATGCGTGCAGCCGGTGCGCTCGCGGGTGCGGCTGGGTGCCTCGCCGAAATGGGCGCGGTAGTCCTGGCTGAACTGGCTTGGGTTGTCGAAGCCGAAAGCGGCGGCGATGTCGCGGATCGGCCGCGCCGCCTGGGCGCGGTCGCACAGCGCCCGGCGCACCGCGGCCATTTGCTGGGCGCGCATAAAGCCCAGCGGCGCGGTGGCGGTGACCGCCTGGAAGCCGTTTTGCAGGGTACGCCGGGTGACGTGCAGGCGCTGGCACAGGGCGTCGACGCTGGCCGGGGCGTCGCCCGCGCAATGCGCCCAGCGCTCGGTCTGCTCGACCCAGCGCAGTTGCCTGTCCTGCACCGCGCGCCGGTCGATCGGCGTGCCGCCGGCCGCCAGCACGCCGAGCAGCGCGCTTGAGACTTCCCGGGGGAAGGCTCCTGCGCCCAGCAGTTGCTCCGGCGCCTCGCCCGCCAGCGCCAGCGCGCGCGCGGGCAGCGCTTTCAGCGCCCGGTAGAGCGGCCCAGGCAGCGGGATGATCCGCGGGCCGCCGCGGCGCCAGGCGGCGGCCGTTTCCGCGTCCGCCGGGGCCATGACGACGCCGCCGATCAGGAAGCGCTCCGGCGTGCGCAGGCAGAATTCCTCGCCGCCGGGGGCGACCAGCACGCTGCAAGGCGTGACCTCCCGCCCGGCAAAGCGCAGCGAGGCGCCGGCCTGTTCGTCCGGCAGGCCGAACCACAAGGTGCCGGCCGGCGGCACGCAGTGCTGGTAGGTCGCCTGCTCCGCGTACTCGTTGAAGAGCTGCATCTGCGGCAACTGCACTTCGTGCAGCCGGCCCAGGTAGGCGCCGGCGGAGAGCTGGACATAGCGTTGGGACCAGCCCGTGATCAGGGCGGCGTGCTCGTCCGCGTCGTCGGCGATGCGGGTGCTCAGCGTCAGTGTCGTCATGTGCTTTTCCTCCTGCTCTCTGCAATGCAAGAGGCGTGCCCGCAAAATCCTGTCGGAAAGCGGAAAAGCGCACCTTCTTCGTGCCCGGCAGGCGGCACTCGGCGCAATAAGCGCCCTGTTTGTTGTTGCGCTGCACAATCGTGGTGCGCGGGCCATGCCGGCGGCCGCTCGCGCGCGTGCCGCCACCGTGCGGCCTTCGCCCGTAAGCCCGGGGTTTTTTCCGGTTTGCGCTAACGCGGCCGAGGTGGCGCTGCCTAGCATCGACCGCATGGCTGCCGGTTTGATTGCCGGCGGCGTTGGCGAAACGGAGACTGTCATGCAGACAAGGATGGAACTGTCCAGGCGCCTGGGCGGCTGGCAATTGTGGGGGATCGCGGTGGGGCTGGTGATCTCGGGCGAGTATTTCGGCTGGAGTTATGGCTGGGCGCAGGCCGGGACGCTGGGCTTTCTGGTGACGGCGCTGTTTGTCGCCCTGATGTACGGCGCGTTCATCTTCAGCTTCACCGAGCTCAGTTGCGCGATCCCGCACGCAGGCGGGCCGTTTGCCTACGCGCGCCGCGCGTTCGGGCCGGTGGGCGGGCTGGTGGCCGGCTTTGCCACGCTGTGCGAGTTCGTGTTCGCCCCGCCGGCGATCGCGCTGGCGATCGGCGCCTATATCAACGTGCAGTTTCCCCAGGTCGACCCGAAGTGGGTGGCCGTCGGCGCGTACATGCTGTTCATGACGCTCAATATCGTCGGTGTCGGCATCGCCGCGACGCTTGAGCTGGCCATCACCCTGATCGCCGTGTTCGAGCTTCTGGTGTTCATGGGGGTGGTCGCCCCGGGCTTTTCCTGGCAGAACTTTACCGCCGGCGGCTGGGCCGGGGCCGACAGCTTCAGCCTCGCGGCCGTCGGCGGCATCTTCGCGGCGATCCCGTTCGCGATCTGGTTCTTTCTGGCGATCGAGGGCGCGGCGATGGCGGCCGAGGAGGCGAAGGATCCCAGGCGCACCATCCCGCGCGCCTTCATCGGCGGCATATTGACCCTGGTGGTGCTGGCGCTGGGCGTGATGGTGCTGGCGGGCGGCGTCGGTGACTGGACGCGGCTGGCCAATATCAACGACCCGCTGCCGCAGGCGATGAAGACCATCGTCGGCGACAATAGCGGCTGGCTGCACATGCTGGTGTGGCTGGGCGTGTTCGGGCTGGTGGCGTCGTTCCACGGCCTGATCATGGGCTATTCCCGGCAGATCTTCGCGCTGGCCCGCGCAGGCTACCTGCCGCCCTTCCTCGCCGTGGTCCATCCCCGCTTCAAGACCCCGCACCGGGCGATCCTGGCCGGCGGTGCCGTCGGCCTCGCGGCGATCTTCAGCGACGAGCTGGTGAGCATCGGCGGGCTGCCGCTGACCGCCAACATCGTCACGCTGTCGGTGTTCGGCGCGATCGTGATGTACATCGTGTCGATGCTCGCGCTGTTCCGCCTGCGCAAGACCGAACCCGCGCTCGAGCGCCCGTTCGTCGCGCCGGCCTACCCGCTGCTGCCGGCGCTGGCGCTGGGCGCGGCGCTCATCTGCCTGGCCGCCATGGTGTGGTTCAACCAGATGCTGGCGCTGCTTTTCCTCGTCTCGCTCGCGCTGGCCTACCTGTACTTCCGCCTGACGCGCCACCACCGGCAAGCGGCGGCCAGGGACCCGATGCTGTCCCGCGGCGGCGCGGCAGCCGCGGCGCAGGCGGTCGAGTAAGGAGGTCCGCATGGCGTTCTCGACCACGCTTGGGGCACGGCGATACGTGTTTCCCGACTTGCGCACGCTCCTGGCACGAGCGTCGCCGCCGCGTGCCGGCGACCGGCTGGCCGGCCTCTTGGCCGGCAGCGCCGAGGAGCGGGTGGCGGCGCAGATGGCGCTGGCGGATCTGCCGCTGCGCCACTTCCTGGACGAGGCTGTGATTCCCTACGAAACGGACGAGGTGACCCGCCTGATCATCGACGGCCACGACCGGCAGGCCTTCACGCCGGTCGCCCACCTGACGGTCGGCGGCCTGCGCGACTGGCTGCTGTCGCCGGCGGCGGACAGCCTGGCGCTGGCCGCGATCGCGCCGGGGCTGACGCCGGAGATGGTCAGCGCGGTCAGCAAGCTGATGCGCAACCAGGACCTGATGCTGGTGGCCGGCAAGTGCCGGGTGGTCACCCGTTTTCGCAACACGCAGGGCCTGCCGGGCAGGATGGGGGTGAGGTTGCAGCCCAACCATCCGACCGACGACGCGCGCGCGATCGCCGCGGCCATCGTCGACGGGCTGATGTACGGCGCGGGCGACGCGGTGATCGGCGTCAACCCGGCGACCGACAGCCCGGACGCCATCGTGCGCCTGCTCGAGCTGATCGACGCGATCCGCGAGCGTTACGCGATCCCGACGCAAAGCTGCGTGCTCACCCATGTGACGACCACGCTCGAGCTGATCCGGCAGGGGCGGCCGGTCGACCTGGTGTTCCAGTCGATCGCCGGCACCGAGGCGGCCAACGCGGGGTTCGGCGTGAACCTGGCCTTGCTGGAGGAGGCGCACCACGCCGCGCGGTCGCTCGGGCGCGGCACCGTCGGCGACCAGGTGATGTATTTCGAGACCGGGCAGGGCAGCGCGCTGTCAGCCGGCGCGCATCACGGCGTCGACCAGCAGACCTGCGAGGTGCGCGCGTACGCGGTCGCCCGCCGTTTCGACCCGCTGCTCGTCAATACCGTGGTCGGCTTCATCGGCCCCGAGTACCTGTACGACGGCCGAGAAATCGTGCGGGCCGGGCTGGAGGACCATTGCTGCGGCAAGCTGCTCGGCCTGCCGATGGGGTGCGACGTCTGCTACACCAACCATGCCGAGGCCGACCAGAACGACATGGACAACCTGCTGACGCTGCTGGGCGTCGCCGGCGTGCACTTCGTGATCGGCGTGCCCGGCGCCGACGACATCATGCTGGGTTACCAGAGCACCGCTTTCCACGACGCGCTCTACCTGCGCGAGGTGCTCGGCCTTGGGCGCGCGCCGGAGTTCGAGGACTGGCTGCAGTCGATGGGCGTCAGCGACGGCCGGCGCCTGTTGCCGGCGGGCGCACGGCCGGCGCTGCTTGACCTGATGGAGGCGGCATGAGCGTGCATGCACTGGAGGGTTCCGGCATCTGCGCGGACGGCTGGCAGTCGCTCGCCGCGCTGACCGACGCGCGCATCGCGCTGGGGCGCGCCGGCAGCAGCCTGCCGACCCGGGAGACCTTGCGCTTCGCGCTCGACCACGCGCGTGCGCGCGACTCGGTGCACGCGCTGCTCGATCCGGGCCCGCTGAAGGCGGCGCTGGAAGCGTTGTGCGGGGCGTGCCTGCAGGTGAAAAGCGCGGCGGCCGACCGGGCCTGCTACCTGCAGCGGCCGGACCTGGGGCGGCGCCTGTCCGACGCGGACCGCGCGGCGCTCACCGGGCCTGCCGACGGTTTTGATGTTGCCTTCGTGCTGGGCGACGGCTTGTCGGCGGAGGCGCTCCAACGGCACGCCCTGCCGCTGATGGAGAGTTTGTGGCCTGCGCTGCGCGCGCAGGGGCTGCGCCTTGCGCCGCCGGTGCTGGCCGAGCAGGCGAGGGTCGCGCTGGGCGACGAAGTCGGCGAGCGGCTGGGCGCACGGCTGGTCGTCGTGCTGCTGGGCGAGCGGCCGGGCCTGAGTTCGCCCGACAGCCTGGGCGCCTACCTGACGGCCGCGCCGCGCGCCGGCCTGAGCGACGCCGCGCGCAACTGCGTGTCGAACATCCGGCCCGCCGGCCTTGCCTACGCGCTGGCCGCGTACAAGCTAGGCTGGCTGATCGAGGCCGGCCTGCAGGGCGGCACCGGGGTCGCGCTGAAAGACCAGAGCGAAGCCGATCCGGCCTACCTCCACCTTGCCGCCAGCCTGACCCGCCTTGCCGCCCTCTAGTGGCCGGCGTCGGCCGGCGCGCCGCCGGCAGGCCTGAACGGCGGGCGGGCGAACCACACCAGGGCGGTCAGCACGACGAAAAGGATGGACGCGAGCCAGAAAATCTCGTTGGCGCCGATGAAGAAGCCCTGCCGGGTGATGTCCTGCGCGATCATCGCCGAGGCCTGCGGCATGCTGAGTCCGGCCGCTTGCATCTGCGCGTAGGCGGCCTGGCTTGCCGGCGCGTACGGGTTCACGTCGGCGGTGAGCGCGACGTGGTGGACCGCCTCGCGCCGCTCCCACAGCGTGGTGACCAGCGAAGTGCCGATCGAGCCGGACAGCGTGCGCAGGAAGTTAGACAGGCTAGACGCGGCGGCGACCTGGTCCGCGCGCAGGCCGGCGAGCGAGATCATCGTCAGCGGCATGAAGAAGCCGGCGACCGCGACGCCCTGCACGAACTGCGGGCCGACCACCCACGCGAAGTCCATCTGCGGGTTGAAGGTGGTGCGCCAGTAAAAGCACAGCGCGAACACCAGGAAGCTCACCGTGACGATCGCGCGCAGGTCGAGGCGTTGTGCGTGCTTGCCGATCAGCGGGGTCAGCAGCACCGGCAGGATGCCGATCGGCGCCATCGCGAGGCCGGCGGTGGTCGCGGTGTAGCCCAGCTGTGTCTGCAACAGCAGCGGCATCAGTACCACGGTGCCGAAGTAGAGCATGAAGCCACCGCTCAGGCACAGCACGCCGACGCTGAAGTTGCGGCTGCGAAACAGCGTGACGTCGATCACCGGGTGCGCGCTGTAGCGCTCCCACACCACGAGGTAGGCGAGCGCGACGACGGCGACGACGGTCAGCGCGATGATCTCGCCCGACGAGAACCAGTCCAGTTCCTTGCCGCGGTCCAGCATCAGCTGCAGCGCGCCGACGCCCAGCACCAGCAGCACCAGCCCGACCCGGTCGATCGGCTGCGCGACGATCGCCGTCTCGCGTCCCTTCAGTTCGCGGTAGCTGATCGCCAGCGCGGCGAGGCCGACCGGCACGTTGATGAAGAAGATCCAGCTCCAGTGCCAGTTCTCCGAGATCCAGCCGCCGAGGATGGGGCCGAAGATCGGCGCGACCACCACCGTCATCGACCACAGCGCGAGCGCCATGCCCTTTTTCTCGTTCGGGTAGGCGGCAAGCAGCAGGCTTTGCGACAGCGGGATCATTGGCCCGGCCAGCGCGCCTTGCAGCACGCGGAACAGGATCAGCATCTCCAGCGACGGCGACACGCCGCACAGCCACGAGGTCACGACGAAGCCGGCCGTCGAGATCAGGAACAGCCTGACCTCGCCCAGCCGTTTGGCGAGCCAGCCGGTGACCGGGATCGAGATCGCGTTCGCGACGGCGAACGAGGTGATCACCCAGGTGCCCTGGCTCATCGACGCGCCCAGGTTGCCGGCGATGGTCGGGATCGCGACGTTGGCGATCGTGGTGTCGAGCACCTGCATGAACACGGCGAGCGACAGCGCGAGGGTCAGCCAGGCGCGCGCGGCGCCGGTGAGCGGCGGATGGTTCATCGCCGCCTCACTGGCCCGCGTTGGCGGCGATGGTCGCGGCCACCAGCGCGTCGGCGCGTTCGAGTGCGCCGTCGTAGATTGCGGTCGCGTAAGCGGGCTTGCCCACCGGCGCCGACAGCGCGAGCACGCCGCCCTGGTCGCTGGTGTCGACCGTCACGTTCATCGACAGGCCGATGCGCAGCGGGTGGCGCGCCAGCGCCTCGGGTTCGAGCTCGATGCGCACCGGCACCCGCTGCACGACCTTGATCCAGTTGCCGGTGGCGTTCTGCGGCGGCAACAGCGAGAAGGCGCTGCCGGTGCCGGCGGACACGCCGACCACCTTGCCGCGGTACTCGACCTTGTCGCCGTAGAGGTCGGCGGTGACGGTCGCCTGCTGGCCGACGCGCAGCTTGGCAAGCTGGCTCTCCTTGAAGTTGGCGTCGACCCACAGCGTGTTCATCGGCACCAGGGCCATCAGCGGCGCTCCCGGCTGGATGCGCATGCCGACCTGCGCGCTGCGCCGCGCGATCTGCCCGGCGGCGGGCGCCGGCACGCGGGTGCGCTCAAGCTCGAGCGCGGCGGCTTTGAGTGCGGCGGCGGCGCGGGCGACTTGCGGGTGGCGGGCAACCGCGTCGCTCATCACCATCTCGCGTTGCGCCTTCAGTTCCGCCTCGGCCACGCGCAGGGCCGCGCGCTGCTGATCGACGGCTTCTATCGCGTGTTGCAGCTCTTCCTTGCCGATCGCGTCGTCGGCGCTGGCCGCCTGGCGGCGGGCGAGGTCGCCCTCGGCGCGCGCGAGCGCGACCTTGCGCTCGGCGAGCACCGCTTCGAGCTTCTGCTCGCCGGTGATCAGCACGCGGGTCTGGCGCACCACCTGGGCAAGCTCGGCGCGTGCGCGTTCGACGGCGAGGCGTGCGTCGGCGTCATCCAGCCGTACCAGGAGCTGGCCGGCCTTGACGGTCTGGGTGTCTTCGGCGCCGATGGCGACGATGGTGCCGCCGACCTGCGCGGAGACGGGGATCAGGTTGCCGGCGGCGTAGGCGTCGTCGGTGCTCTCCTTGCCGTACAGGCAGAAGAACCAGTAAAGCGCGAGGGCGATCGCGGCGGCGAGCAGCACGGCGCTCAGGCGGAGCAGGGCGCGGCGGCGCTGCGGATTTTGCTTGGGAGTCTGGGTCATGGCGGTGTGTGGCTCAGTCATGTTCGGGGACGGCCAGCGCGCGCATCAGCGCGGCTTGAGCCTGCAAGGTGCGTGTGCGGGCGGCGGCGAGTTGCTGCAGGGCAAGCGCCGACTGGCGTGTGGCGTCGGCCGCCTGCGCGGGGGCGGCCAGGCCCGCCCGGACGCGCGCCTGGCTGCGCCGGGCGTTGGCTTCGAGCGCGGCGTGTGCCTCGCGGACTTCGCGTTCGGCCGCCTGCGCGGCTTCGGTGTTGCTGACGCCGTCGGCCGCCTCGCGCACCGCCTGAAGCAGCGTCTGGTTGTAACTGGCGATCGCGGCGTCGCGGCCGGCACTGCGGGCTTGCAGCTGGGCGTCGAGCGCGCCGGCGTCGAACACCGGCAACGTGAAGCCCGGTACCAGCCCGGCCGACAGGGCGCCGTGCTTGAACAGGTCGCCGAGATGCTGCGCGGACAGGCCGGCGAAGGCGCCGAGCGTCACGTCCGGGTAGTAGGCGAGGCGGGCCGCCTCGACGCCGTGCTCGCTCGCCTTGACGTTGGCGAGCGCGGCTTGCAGGTCGGGTCGCTTGGCCAGTGCGGCGGTGGTCAGCGCGCGCGCGTCGAGCGGCCAATCGGGAAGTTGCGCGGCCTTGAGCGCGTCGATCTCGCGCTGGGGCAGGGTGGAGATCGCCGCAAGCGCGTGGCGGGCGGCCGCCTCGCGTGCCTTCAGTTGCTCGCGTTGGGCGGCGAGCGCCTGCCGCTGTGCGCGCGCGGCGTCCGCGCTGTCGGCCGAGACGATGCCGCTGCGCGCGAGTGCGCCGGCGTAGGCCTGCTGCTGCCCGGCTGCGGCGAGCGCGGCGTCCAGTGCGGCGGCCTCGGCGCGGCTGCCGGCCAGTTCCAGATACTGAGCGACGAGCGCGCTGGCGAGCCATTGGCGGGTTGCCTGCGCTTCCAGTTCGAGCGCGTCGCGTTGCAGCCGGGCGGCTCGGGCTTCCTCGCGCAGGCGGCCCCACAGGTCGAGCCGCCAGCCCAGGTCGAGCGACAGCGACTTGACCGTGTACCAGTGGCCGGACAGCGGCGGCGGCAGGATGCCGTATTCCGAGCTGCGGGTGCGCTCGACGTCACCGCCCAACGACAGCTGCGGCATTGCCTGCGCGTCGGTAGCCGCGAGCGCGGCCGATGCCTGGCGGATGCGCGCGCGCGCGGCGTCAAGCGAGGGATGGCCGGCTTCGGCGGCGGCGACCAGTCGGTCGATTTCGGGGTTGTGAAGCGCCCGCCACCAGCGCCCCTGCGCGCTGGCGGGCGCCTGCGCGGCAGCGTCGACGCCGTAGCGTGCGCTATCCAGCGGCGTTGCCTGCCTTTGCAGCGCGGCGTCGCTGGCGCAGCCGGCCAGCAGCAGGGCGGCCAGCAAGGATAGAGTGTACCTGGATTTATTATCAATCATTTTATTGTCACTCTAGTGACTAAATAGGTAAAAAATTAACCGGCGAGCCTGGCCAGCAGCTTGCGCTGCATGGCTTCGAACAGGGCACGTTCTTCCACGCTGAAGTCCTGCCAGGCTTCGCGCATCCGCTGGCGCTGGACGGGCATCGCCCGCGTGATCAACTCGAGGCCGACAGGCGTCAGCACCAGTTCGGTCTTGCGGCGGTCCTGCGGGGAGGGTTGGCGGCGGATCAGCCCGTGCTGCTCGAGTTCGTCGACCACGCGGGTCGCGTTGGTGCGCGAGAACGACAGCGCAGCCGAGATGTCGGACGGGCCGAGCCGCTCGTCGGGGCGCGAATAGATCAGCAGCAGCGCCATCCATGTCGACTCGTTGAGGCCGAAGGGCTTGAGTGTCGTCTCGAACCAGCTCGCGAGCTGCAACTGCACATGCAGGTGCAGGCGGGTGAGGACGATCTCTTCGCGTGGCGAGCCGGGCATCTTGCGCGAGATCGCGTCTATGGTCTCGTCGAGGCGGGCGAAAGCGCAGTCGGTCGAATCTGTCATGAGGTTAATAGTAACGCACGTTATTAGTTTTTGCCAGTATCCAGCCAGCGGTCGATCTCGCGGCAGGCAAGCGCGGTCAGGTCGCCGGCCCGGCAATCGAGTGCCACCGAGTCCATCGAGCGCAGCCAGGTCAGCTGGCGCTTGGCGAGCTGGCGGGTCGCGGCGACGCCCTTCTCGAAGAACACGTCGGCGTCGTACTGGCCGTCCAGATACTCCCACGCCTGCCGATAGCCGACGCAGCGCATCGACGGCATCTGCAGGTCCAGCGCCGAATACTTGACGCGCAAGGCGGCGACCTCGTCGACAAACCCCGCCTCCAGCATCAGCCTGAAGCGTAGCGCGATGCGTTCGTGCAGCCAGGCGCGGTCGTCGATCTGCAGCGACAGCGGCAGCATCGGGTAGGGGGCGGCGGCCTCGCGGCCGGCGCCGTGCAGTTCGGACAGCGGCCGCCCGCTGAGGGTGATCACCTCGAGCGCACGCTGGATGCGCTGCGCGTCGTTCGGCGCGAGGCGTGCGGCGGTTGCCGGGTCGAGCGCGTGCAAGCGCTCGTGCATCGCCGGCCAGCCGACGCTGGCCGCTTGCGCCTCCAGTTCGGCGCGAAGCTGCGGGTCGGCCTGCGGCAGGTCGGACAGCCCTTCGCGCAAGGCCTTGTAGTAGAGCATGGTGCCGCCGGCTAAGAGCGGCAGCTTGCCGCGCGCCGAGATTTCGGCGACCAGGCGGTTGGCGTCGGTGACGAACTGCGCGGCGCTGTAGGCGTCGGTCGGGTCGATGACGTCGATCAGGTGGTGCGGGCAGGCGGCCAGTTCCGCCCGGCTGGGCTTGGCGGTACCGATATTCATGTCGCGGTAGACCAGCGCGGAGTCGACGCTGACGATCTCGATCGGGTAGCGGCGCGCGAGCGCGAGGGACAGCGCGGTCTTGCCGGAGGCGGTCGGCCCCATCAGCAGGATGGCTCTTGGCGTCATGGCGGGTCTCCCGAGAATGGTGGCGCGCGCATTGTCGCACCGGTGCCGGGCGCTGGCCACGGCATGCACGCGGCGCGCGCGCACTTCATGCCGGATGCGCGCGCGATTTGAGGTTTGATCTGATCTGGGTGGTCTCAGGCGTACTGCAGCGCCCACGCCTCGACCGCGTCGAGCAGCGCAAGGCGGCGCTCGTCGTTGCCTGCGCCGGCGGCGCACTCGGCGATTTCGTTCAGGCAGTCTTCGATGGTGCGCCCCTCGGGCACGCCGTCGTGCAGCTTGCGCCGGCACCAGGCCTGCCAGCCGCGGGCCTCTTCCGCGCTCAAGCTATGCGGGTAATTGCGTGCGCGGTAACGGGTCAGCAGACGGGAGAGTTGTGCGTCCTCGAAGGCGGGTGTCTCGCGCGCCAGTTGTTCGGCGCTGAGCCTGCGCAGCCGCTCGAGCGTGCGGCGGTCTGCATTGCTGACGAAGCCGCCGTACAGCGCCTCGTCGACGTCGGGCAAGGCCTGTGCTTCGCGCCGGTATACGCCTTGCCACAGCGCGGTCAGCTCGGGCAATGCCGCGGCGGCTTCGGCGTGGCGCGCCATGGCCGCAAGGTCGATGCCCAGTTCCGCTGCGCGTGCGTCGCCCAGCACGCGCAGGTCGGCGCACACGAAGGGCGACTTGTTGATATGGATGGTCTTGACCGGCAGCCGGGCGAGGCCCTGCTCGGCCAGCGTGTCCTTGTCGGAGAACAGGCGCAGGCGGACTTCTTCGCTGCCAAGGCCGGCCAGCTCGGACGGGTCATGCGCAAGGTCCCATACGATCACTTCATTGCGGTTGGTCGGGTGTTCGGCCAGCGGCCAGACGATGGCCAGGTTGCCGCGTGCCGCACCGTACATGCCGGAGACGTGGACCAGCGGCTTCGGTGCGTGCACCGACAACTGGTGGCGTGCCGCATCCTTCTGGCGCAGCGACAGGCAGAAGTCGAACAGGCGCGGCTGCCGTTCGCGGAGCAGGCGCGCGAGCGCGATGGTCGCGCGCACGTCGGACAGGGCGTCGTGCGCGCTGGCGTGTTCGATGCCGTTGGCCGCCGTCAGCGCCTCGAGGCGGAAGCTGGGCAGGCCATCCTCTCCTGTTGGCCAGACGATGCCGGCCGGCCGCAAGGCGTAGGTGGCGCGCGCGACGTCGAGCAGGTCCCAGCGGCCGCAGCCGTTCTGCCACTCGCGCGCGTACGGGTCGATCAGGTTGCGCCAGAACAGGAAGCGGGTCACCTCGTCGTCGAAGCGGATCGAGTTGTAGCCGACGCCGACTGTGTTCGGCGCCGACAGCTCGCGCAGGATCACCGACGCGAACTCGTGTTCGGCGACGCCGTGCTCGGTGCAGTGTTGCGGGGTGATGCCGGTGATCAGGCAGGCGGTCGCCGACGGCAGGTAATCCGGTGCCGGCCGGCAATACAGCATCACCGGTTCGCCGATCTCGTTGAGCGCCGCGTCGGTGCGTACGCCGGCAAACTGCGCCGGCCTGTCGCGGCGGGCGAGCGTGCCGAAGGTTTCGTAGTCGTGCCAGAAGAAGGTATGGGACATCAACAGGCCAGATAATAGAGGGTGGGACGAAACCGCGATTGTCGCACCATGGCGCGGGTGTCGCCATGCCGGCAGGTAAACCTTTGTACGGGGATTTGCAAAAAGGTGTTGACGCAAACCGCTGTGTTACGTATAGTTCGCCACCTCGACGCAACGCACACAACGCGAAACGTCACTGCTCTTTAACAGAA
>NZ_STGJ01000012.1 GCF_004919095.1 Crenobacter intestini
TCCGCAGACCCCCAGCTCCATGAGCTGGGGGTTTTGCTTTGTGCGCGCACCCAATACATCTGCAGCGCGCATTCTTCCACATCGCCCCGCATGCCTGGGGTTTGGTTGCCCGGCTAACAGCGCCGGCGTCGTAGCAGCTGTGCCGTATGCCTTCCCGCATTCCCCGCGCAGATAAACAAAAAGGGCGTGTCCGTCAGGACACGCCCTTTTGGCGTTTGTGTGTGCCATGCCTCAGAGCAGCCGCGAGACCAGCCGGTCGGCGCGTACCCGGTTCAGGCGGGTGAGCAGCTTGCGGGCTGGCTCCGGGTAGTCGCACAGCTTTTCCAGCTCGCGGTAGTGGCCGATGCGGCGGGTGTGGGTGAGGATGGCGGACAGCTCCGCGTCGCGCTGTGTGGCGAGCACCTGCTGCGGGTCATGCAGCAACAGGCCGTTTTCCAGGTCGAGGCTGAACGCACGCGGGTTCAGGTTGTTGCCGGTGAGCAGCATGCGCGTGCGGTCGACCCAGATCCCCTTCAGGTGGTAGCTCTGGCCTGGGTCGTTCCACAGGTAGAGGTTGAGGCGGCCGCTTTCGATGTCGTGCTGCTGTGCCTTGGCGAAACGGCGCAGGTTGGCTTCGTACAGATAAGGCAGCGCGCCGATCACCTTGAACGGCTGGTCCGGCGGGATGAAGAAGTCGTTGGCGGTCTTGTCGCCGACGATGATGTCGACCTGCACCCCGCGCGCGAGCAGCTTGCGGATTTCGCCAAGCAGCGGGCGCGGCAGGTTGAAGTAGGGTGTGCACAGCGTCAGCTGCTCGCGGCTGCTGGCCATCAGCTTCTGGATCAGCCGGTTGAGCGGGTTGCGCTTGCCGACCCCGACCACCGGGGTGACAGCCAACTGGCCGTGGTCCGCCACCGCGCCCGCACAGCGGTAAGCGGCGGTGCGCAGCGACTCGCGCAGCAGGCGGATGTCGCCGCGGATCTCGCGGGTCGACGGCGCTGCACGGTCGAGGCGGTGGACGGCGGGGTGTTCGATCAGCGCGTGCTGCATGAACGCGACCAGGCTGTCGGCGAGCTCGGGGCTGCGGATCAGGTGGTAGCGGTCGTAGCGGTAGCGCTCGCCGACGTGCAGGTAGACGTCGTTGAGGCTGGCGCCGCTGTAGAGGACGGTGTCGTCGATGACGAAACCCTTCAGGTGCAGGACGCCGAACAATTCGCGCGTCTGCACCGGGATCCCCCAGACGGGGACTTCCAGCCCAGGGTGGCGCTCGGCTTCTGCCCGGTACCACGCCGCGTTGCCCTCGGACTTGTCCTTGCCGATCAGGCCGCGCTGCGCGCGGTGCCAGTCGACCAGCACCGCGATCTCGAGCTCCGGCTGGCGGGCGCGCGCCGCGTACAGCGCGTCCAGCACCTGCGCGCCGCCCGCGTCCTGCTGCAGGTAGAGCGCGGCGATGTAGATGCGGCGGGTGGCGCCTGCGATCGAGGCGAGCAGGGTTTCGCGGAAGGCGGCGGTGTCGGCGAGCGTGCTTACGTCGCCGGCGGCCAGCGCGAAGCGCGGCAGCTCGTCCAGAAAAGTGCGTGGATCTTTAAAAAACATGGGCGTGCGTCGATTTGCTGAGGCTCGATGGTAGCATCAAGCGTGGCTTTCCACATGGCTTGCGAGCGCTTCCGGCAATGAAAGCGAGCAATAAAGTCTTTGCTCTAGCTCAAAGCAGGAAATACAATTTTCCGATCCGAAACGCAAGGACGTACGAATGCTATATCCCGAACTTTATGCCCAGCTCGAGAAGGCCCGCTGGAACATGGCGAGCGACATCCCTTGGGACGCGTTCGACGCGTCGCTCTTGAGCGACGAGCAGGCGCAGACGATCAAGATGAACGCGATCACCGAGTGGTCGGCGCTGCCGGCCACCGAGATGTTCTTGCGCGACAACCGCGACGACTCGGACTTCTCGGCGTTCATGTCGGTCTGGTTCTACGAGGAGCAGAAGCACGCGCTGGTGCTGATGGAGTACCTGCGCCGCTTCCGTCCGGAGCTGGTGCCCAGCGAAGCCGAACTGCACGCGGTGCGCTTCGAGTTCGACCCGGCGCCGCCCCTGGAGACGCTGATGCTGCACTTCTGCGGCGAAGTGCGGCTGACCCAGTGGTACCGCTGTGCGTCCGAGTGGCATACCGAGCCGGTGATCAGCGCGATCTACCGTCACCTGAGCCAGGACGAGGCGCGTCACGGCGGCTGCTACCTGAAGTACATGAAGCAGGCGATCGCGCGCCACGGCGACGCCGCACGGCTCGCGTTCGCCAAGATCGGCCTGCTGATGGCGTCGTCCGCCCGTTCGGGCAAGCCCTTGCACCCGACCAACCTGCACGTGAATGCCGGCCTGTTCCCCAACGACACCGTGCAGAGCCGCCTGCCCGACCCGGACTGGCTGGAGAGCTGGCTGACCTCGCAGATCCGCTTCGACGCGCCTTGGGAGGCGCGGGTGGTGGGTGGTATCCTTCGCAACCTGTCCAACCTGTTCGACGAGCCGCTGGAGACGGTGCAGCAACTGAGCCGTTACCGCAAGGTGCTCGCGACGCGCGTGAAGGAAACCGATGCCGAGCTACCCGCAACCGTCGTTTGAAGACAAGATCTGCCCGCCCGAGGCGCTGGCCGGGCGCATCGCTGCGCTGCCACGCCCGCTCGTGTTCACCAACGGCTGTTTCGACATCCTGCACCGCGGGCATGTGACCTACCTGGCCCAGGCGCGCGCGCTCGGCGCGAGCCTGGTGGTCGGCCTCAATACCGACGCCTCGGTGCGCCGCCAGGGCAAGGGCGACGACAGGCCGATCAACGGCGAGGCCAACCGCGCGGCGGTGCTCGCCGCGCTGGAAAGCGTCAGCCTGGTCACCTGGTTCGACAGCGACACGCCGGCCGGCCTGATCGAGACGGTGCGTCCCGACGTGCTGGTCAAGGGCGGCGACTGGAGCATCGAGCGCATCGTCGGCGCCGCCGAGACCCTCGCGCGCGGCGGCGAGGTGCATTCGATCCCCTTCCTGTTCGACACGTCGACCACCGCGACGCTGGGCAAGATCCGCGCAAGCGAAGGCCGCTCGTGAGCGATCACGCGTTTGCCGTGCTGCGCCTGTTGTCCGACGGGCGCTTCCACTCCGGCGAGGAGATGGCGCGCGCGCTCGGCGTGTCGCGCACGCTGGTCTGGCAGGCGGTGCATGCGATCGGCGAGGAATTCGGGCTGACCGTTTTCCCGGTGCGTGGCCGCGGCTACTGCCTGCGCGATCCCTTCGAGTGGCTGGACATGGGGGCGGTACGTGCCGCGCTGCCGGAGGACGGTGCACGCTGGACACTGACGCTGGCCGAGCGTACCGACTCGACCAACACCCAGCTGATGCGCCGCGCCGCCGAGGGCGCGCCCTCCGGCCTGGTGCTCGCCGCCGAGGCGCAGAGCGCGGGGCGCGGCCGGCTGGGCCGGCGCTGGCAGACCAGGCTGGGCGCGGGGCTGACCTTTTCCCTGCTGTGGCGTTTCGAGTGCGGCGTCGCCGGGCTGTCCGGCCTGTCGCTGGCGGTCGGCGTCGCCATCGTGCGTGCGCTGCGCAAATTTTCGGTGCCGGCGACGCTGAAGTGGCCGAACGACGTGCTGCTCGACGGGCGCAAGCTCGCCGGCATCCTGATCGAACTCTCCGGCGACGCGCAAGGGCCTTCGGCCGTGGTGATCGGCATCGGCCTGAACGTCGCCGACCCGGGCGAGGTCGACCAGGCCGTCGCCTCGCTCGCCGACGCCGGCGCACCGGTAGGGCGCAACGCGCTGTTCGGCGCGCTGCTCGCCGAACTGGGCGACGTGCTGGGGACTTTCCAGCGCGACGGCTTTACCGCGCTGCGCGACGAGTGGTCGGCGTACGCCGCGCACCGCGATGCGCCGGTGCGGCTGAGCTTCAGCCACGGCGAGCCGGTCGACGGTGTCGCGCTCGGTGTTGATGCGGCAGGCGCCTTGCGCGTGCGCACCGCGGCGGGCGAGCGCCTGTTCCACGTCGGCGAAGTCAGCCTGAGGGCCACGGCATGAGGCTATTGGTCGACGCCGGTAATTCCCGCGTCAAGTGGGCCGTCTATTCGGCTGGCGCCTGTGTCGCCGAAGGTGCGATCGCGCACGCCGACGCGGATACGCTGGCCGCCGCGTGGGCGCCGTTTGCGCTCGTCGACGGCTGGGCGTCCAACGTCGCCTCGGCCGACTTGCGCGCGCGCATCGACGCGGCGTCACCGGTGGCGCTGACCTGGGTCGGCGCCGCGCGCGCGGCGTTCGGCGTGATCAACCATTACCGCGAGGTGGGCGAGCAGGGCGCCGACCGCTGGCTGGCCGTGCTCGCCGCGCGGGCGCTGGTGGCCGGCGACGTGGTGGTCGCGTGCGCGGGCACCGCGCTGACCGTCGAGGCGCTGACCGCCGGTGGCGACTATCTGGGTGGGCTGATCCTGCCCGGCCACCACCTGATGCAGCAGAGCCTCGCGCGCGGCACCGCCCGTCTCGACCGCGAGCAGGGCGAACACCGGCTGTTTCCGCAGGGCACGTCCGACGCGATCGCCAGCGGCATCATCGACGCGCAGGCAGGGGCCATCGAACGCCTGCGCGCGCGCCTCGCGCAGGCGAGCGGCCGCCCCTCGCCCGAGGTGGTGCTCACCGGCGGCGGCGCGGCGGCCTTGGCGCCGCATGTCGCCGCGCCGGTACGTATCGTGGATAATCTGGTCCTTCTCGGTTTACTCAGGGTGGCGGACGCGTCATGAAGTGGTTCTTTGCGGCAGTGCTGGTGCTCAACCTGGCGGCAGGCGGCTGGATCGCGCTATCCAAGCCGCCCGTCGCCGATTTCTCCGCGCGCGAAGTCAGCCCGCAGCAGGTGAAGCTGTTGCCGGCAGGGTTGCCGGCCAGCGCGCCGGTGGCCGACCCGACCGCGACCCTGGTCGAGGCCAGCGCGCCGCTGGCCGTACAGCCGGCTTCGGCACCGGCCGCGCAAACGCTTGTGGCCAAGGCGGCAGCGCCCGCCAAGGCGGCCGCCCAGGTGCCAGCAGCCAAGCCCGCTGCGCTCGCCTGCTACCGCTGGGGCGCGCTCGACGACGCGCAGCTCTCGCGCGTCAAACGCGAACTCGCGCCGCTGCGCCTGAAGACGAGCCAGATGGCCGAACAGCGCGAAGAGGCGCCGGCGGCCGACGGCAAGCGCTGGGTTTACTACCCGCCGCTCGCGACGCAGGCCGAGACGCAGACGCTGATCGCCGAGCTGAAGGGCAAGGGCTTCGACAGCTATATCGTGCGCACCGCCGGCCCTCGCCAGGGCTACCTGTCGCTTGGCCTGTTCGGCAAGGCGTCGGCGGCCGAGGTGCTGGTCGCCCGCCTGAAGGCGGCCGGTTATCCGAACGCCGGCGTCGACGTGCGCGGCAAGGCGATCCAGCGGGTCCGCCTCGATTTTGTCCGCCTCGAATCATGGCAGGCCGACAAGCTGCGCTTGGCACAGCAGCGCCTGCTGCCCGGCGTCGCCCTGCAGGGCGTGCCCTGCCGCTGACTGTCATTTTTCCTTCATGCGACTGTGATGTGATTGTCATGGTTTCGTCTTAGTCTTGTCGTGTTACTCCGACACACAAGAGCAGGCGGAACCATGAGCGACAGCTACAAGATCAAGCATCACGGCGTGGACGACACGACCAACCCCAGCGCGGCGCCCGCGCTGTCCGACATCCTCGCCGCCAGGCTGAGCCGCCGCGACCTGATGCGCAGCAGCGCAGCCGCCGGCATCGCCGGCGCCAGCCTGAGCCTGATCCCCACGCTGGCCGAAGCCGCACAGGCGCCGTCGGCGGCCCGTCCGGCCAAGCTCGGTTTCACCGCCATCCCCTTCTCGAGCGCAGACCGCGTCGTCGTGCCGGAAGGCTACAGCGCCGAGGTGCTGTACGCGTGGGGCGATGCGGTCGGCCTGAAGGGCAACAGCCCGGCCTTCCGGGCCGACGCGTCGAACAGCGCCGCCGAGCAGGCCGCGCAGGCCGGCATGCACCACGACGGCATGGCATTCTTCCCGCTGCCGCAAGGCGCGCGCGCGTCCAAGCACGGCCTGCTCGCGATCAACCACGAATACACTGACGACGGCCTGCTGCACAGCGACGGGATGAAGACCTGGAACGGCGAGAAGGTGCTGAAGGCGCAGGCGGCGGTCGGCGTGTCGGTGATCGAGGTCGAGGACGCCGGCAAGGGCCGCGGCTGGCGCGTGGTGCGCCCGTCGAAATACGCGCGGCGCATCACCGCCAACACTCCGATCGGCATCGGCGGCCCGGCGCGCGGCCACGCGCTGATGAAGACCGAGGCCGACTCGCTGGGCGTCGAGATCCTCGGCACCCTGAACAACTGTGCCAACGGCAAGACGCCGTGGGGCACCTACCTTACCTGCGAAGAAAACTTCGACGGCTATTTCGTCAACGAGTCGGGCACGCTGTCGGACAACGAGAAGCGCTACGGCATCAAGAACAAGGACGCCGGCTACAAGTGGGCGTGGGAAGACTTCCGCTTCGACTTGCAGATCAACCCAAACGAGGCGAACCGCTTCGGCTGGGTGGTCGAGATCGACCCGTACGACCCGAAGTCCAAGCCCGTCAAGCGCACCGCGCTGGGCCGCTTCAAGCACGAGGGCGCGACGGTCACGCTCGCGCCGGACGGCCGCGCGGTGGTGTACATGGGCGACGACCAGCGCTTCGAGTACATCTACAAGTTCGTGTCGAAGGGCCGCTTCCAGGCCGGCAACGCCAAGGCCAACAGCCGCCTGCTGGACGAGGGCACGCTGTACGTCGCGCGTTTCGACGCCGACGGTTCCGGCCAGTGGCTGCCGCTGGTGCACGGGCAGAACGGTGTCGACGCTTCGCGCGGCTTCGCCGACCAGGGCGAGGTGGTGATCAAGGCGCGTCTGGCCGCCGACGTGGTCGGCGCGACCAAGATGGACCGCCCGGAGTGGATCGCGGTCAACCCCAAGGTGCCCGGCGAGGTCTACTGCACGCTGACCAACAACTCGGAGCGCGGTGGTGAGGGCAAGCCCGGCGTCGACGCGGCCAATCCGCGCGCCGACAACAAGTTCGGCCATATCATCCGCTGGCACGAGGCGGGCGGCAACGCGGCGGCGACGGCGTTCAAGTGGGACCTCTTCGCGCTGGCCGGCCGGCCCGATGCCAAGTCTGACGCGCACAAGGGCGCGCTCAAGGGCGACGCCTTCGGCAGCCCGGACGGCCTCGCCTTCGACGCGCAGGGCGTGCTGTGGGTGCAGACCGACGTGTCGACCTCGACGGTCAACATGAAGGAATACGCGGGCATGGGCAACAACCAGATGCTGGCGGTGGTGCCGCAGACCGGCGAATTCCGCCGCTTCCTGACCGGCCCCAACGGTTGCGAAATCACCGGCATCTCGTTCACGCCGGACAGTCGCACCATGTTCATCAACATCCAGCACCCGGGCGAGCCGGAGAACGAGCGCTCCGACCCGGCCAAGCCCAAGGCGATCTCTAGCTGGCCGGACGGCGACGCCGGCGGTCGCCCGCGCTCGGCGACGGTCGTCATCCGCAAGCTCGACGGCGGCGTGATCGGTAGCTAAGCGGGCGTGGCTGACAGCGGCCGGCGTGTTTCACGCCGGCCGTTTTCTTTTGCCCAGCAGCAAGAAGACCAGGCTGCCCGCCCAGCTTACGCAGGCCAGCGTGACGAAGGTGGCGTGGTAGGCGGCGAAGGTCTCGGCGCCATCCGGGTGGAAGCTGCGGCCCATGAACAGCGAGAGCACCAGCATCGCGAAGGTGAGTCCGATGCTTAGCGCCAGTTGCATCGCGGTCGACAGCAGCATGTTGCCGGCGCTCGCGTGTTCGGGCGGCAGGCCCGCCAGCGCGCTGGAATTCAGCGTCGAGAACTGCAGCGAGACGGCGAGGCCGAACACGAGCAGCACGCCGACGAAATAGGCGTTGGAGGTGCCAGGGCCGGTGAACGCCAGCGCGAGGATGGCGGCGCCGACCAGCGTGCTGCTGGCAAGCAGCACGGAGCGGCTGCCGAAACGGCGGATCAGCGGCACCACCGCCGGCTTGGCCGCCAGTGCGGCGGCGGCGATCGCCATCAGGATCAGGCCGGCGTGCGCAGGCGAGTAGAGGTAGGCCAGCTGCAGGAACAGCGGCAGCAACAGCGGGATGCCGCCCGACCCGAGCCGCGCGACCAGATTGCCGAGGATGCCGACGCTGAAGGTCCGGTTGCCGAAGATCGCCAGCGGGAACAAGGGTGACGCCGCGCGGCGCGCGTGCCGCACGTACAGCGCGAACGCGGCGACCCCGGCCACCACCAGCGCAGCCGTGGCGCCGGCGCCAAGCTTGTGTTCGCCGAACATTTCCAGCGCGTACGAGATCAGCAGCACGCCGCCAGCGACCAGCAGGAAGCCCTTCACGTCGATGCGGGCGGTCGGGTCTGAGATCTGTGGCATGTGGCGCAGCGCGAGCACGAAGCCGAGCACGCCGACCGGCACGTTGACGAGGAACACCCAGTGCCAGCTCGCGTAGGTGACGATCAGGCCGCCGACCGAGGGGCCGAGGATGGGGCCGATCAGACCGGGCAACGCGACGAAGTTCAGCGCCTCCATCCGGCTGTCGCGGTCGGGGTAGCTCTTGAGTACGGCCAGCCGGCCGGTCGGCAGCATCAGCGCGCCGCCTATCCCCTGCACGATGCGGCAGGCGATCATCTGCGCGAGCGACTGGCTCATCGCGCACAGGATGGAACCCAGCGTGAACAGCACGATGGCGGCGAGGAAGGTGCGGCGGGTGCCGAAGCGGTCGGCGACCCAGCCGGAGAGCGGCACCAGCACCGCCAGCGTCAGCACGTAGGCGACCAGCACCGACTGCATGGAGAGCGGGCTCTCGCCCAGACTCGCCGCCATCGACGGCAGGGCGGTGTTGAGGATGGTCGCGTCCAGCGTCTCCATGAACAGGCTGACCGCGGCAAGCCACGGCAGCCACGGCGAGACGCCCGGGATGCGGGGAGGGAGGAGGGTAGGCATGCCCCACTATATGTCCGGTGCGCGCCGTTTGCCGTGCAGCCGGGGTTTTGCGATGCCTTGGCAATTTGCCTGATGCTTAAAATAACTTGGCGGCATTTCCGGTTCACGGCACACTGCAGCACTGCGCGCCGCTGGGGCGCGCCAGCCTCAAACCGTCGGCTGTGCAAGATGGACGGTAGCCGGGCGCGGCCCGGCGTGATCCACATGGGGATTCATCCATGACGCAAACCCTGTCCGGTGACGGCGCGATCCGCCGCACCTCCCTGTACGGCTCCTCGATCGAGAACACCTACGCCGGCGTGCTGTCGTTCATGCGCCGCAACTACACGCGCGAGCTCGCCGGCGCCGACGTGGTGATTTCCGGCGTGCCGCTTGACCTGTCGACCACCTTCCGCCCCGGCGCCCGCCTCGGGCCCGCCGCAGTGCGCGCCGCCAGCGTGCAACTGGCCGAGTTGAAACCCTTCCCGTGGGGCTTCGACCCGTTCGAGGAGCTGGCGGTGACCGATTACGGCGACTGCTGGTTCGACGCGCACAACCCGCTGACCATCCGCGACACCATCACCGAGCACGCGCGCACCATCCTCGCTTCCGGTGCCAAGATGCTGACCCTGGGCGGCGACCACTTCATCACCTGGCCGCTCCTGATCGCGCACGCCGAGAAGTATGGCAAGCCCTTGAGCCTGATCCACTTCGACGCGCACTGCGACACCTGGCCGGACGACAACCGCGACAGCCTCAACCACGGCACGATGTTCTACAAGGCGGTGAACGAGGGGCTGATCGACCCGGCGCGTTCGGTGCAGGTCGGCCTGCGCACCTGGAACGACGACTTCATGGGGATCCCGCGCATCGACGCGCCGACCGTGCACGAGATCGGCGCGCAGGCTACGCTCGAACGCATCAAGGCCATCGTCGGCGACCACCCGACCTACCTGACCTTCGATATCGACTGCCTGGACCCGGCATTCGCGCCGGGCACCGGCACCCCGGTCCCGGGCGGGCTGACCAGCGCGCAGGCGCTGCACATCGTGCGCGGCATGACCGACGTCAACCTGGTCGGCATGGACGTGGTCGAGGTGTCACCGCCGTTCGACAACAGCGAGATCACCGCGCTGGCCGCCGCGCATATCGCGTGCGACCTGTTGTGCGTGCTCGCCAGCCGCAAGAAGGCCGGTCTCGCCTGATTCAGGCGAGCGCGAAGACGACGCAGGCGGTAAGCAGCAGCGTCTCGCTTACCTCGATGCCGGCGCCCAGACAGTCGCCGGTCATCCCGCCCAGCTTGCGTTTCAGGTAAGCCCACCAGAAGAGGCCCACCGCCGGCGCTACCAGTAGCGCCGGCGCGGTGAGCGCCGACAGCACGGCCAGCAGCGCGGCCGACAGCCAGAACGACGGCCAGTGGCTGCGCCACGCGAAGCGCTCGCCGCTGCCGGCCGAGAGCGCCGGCAGGGTGGATGACCAGGCGACGGCGGACAGCCGCGCCCACGCCGGGATCAGGACGAGCGCCGGCCACAGCGCATGGCGCGCGGCGAGCATCAGCAGCACCAGCTTGGCCGCCATCTGCCCGATGAGCACGATCACGCCGAAGCTGCCGACATGCGGGTCCTTCAACACCTCGAGGAAGCGTTCGCGCGAGCGGTGCGCCGCGCCCTGCGCGTCGGCGAGGTCGGCCAGCCCGTCCAGGTGCAGGCCGCCGGTGACCCAGGCCCAGGCAAGCCAGGCGGCGAGCGCGGCAAGCCAAGGGTCGAGCGGTGCCAGAAGCGCGAGCGGCGCGGCGACGCAGGCGCCCACCAGCAGGCCGACCACGGCGAACCAGCGCGCGGCGTCGGCCAGCCAGGCGGGGTCGAAGGTCTTCAGTTGCGGCGTCGGCAGCCGGGTCAGGAACTGGACGGCGAGGATCAGCGTACGCATGGGGCAGTGAGGCGGGTCAGGTAGGCCGGGTGGCCGTCGAGGATGGACAGCTGCGCGAAGCCGCCGCGCGGCACGGCGATCAGCCGCGCCGCGGAAAAGGGCAGCGACAGCAGCTCGGCGAGCAGCACGGTGATCACCCCGCCGTGCGCGATGAGCACGCGGTGGCTGCCGGTGGCGTCGCGCGTCCACTGCGCGAGCGCGGTGAGCACGCGGGTGCGGAACACCTCGAAGCTTTCGCCGCCGGGCGGGACGAGTTCGCCGCGCTCGACGCGGCCGCCCCAGCCGGGCTCGGCCGCTTCAAGGCGCGCCAGTGGTTCGCCGTCCCAGCCGCCGAAGTCCATCTCGGCGAAGCCCGCGTCGAGCTTCAGCGGCAAGGCGGCTTCCAGCGCGGCCTCGACCGCGAACGCGCGGCAACGCGCGAGCGGCGACGCCGCCAGCGCGGTGACCGGCGCCACCGCGCGGATCGCGTCCCACGCCGCGCGCATCTGAGCGTGGCCGGTATCGGTCAGCGCAAGGTCGGTACGCCCGACCAGACGGCCCAGGTGGTCGATCTCGCCGTGGCGCAGCAGGGTCAGCGTGTACGGGTTCATGCCTTGTCCGTGACGCCGGCCGACGCGAAGGTCGCCATCCCGGCGTGCAGTTGCAGTGCGGAGGCTATTAGCGGCAGCACCAGCGCGGCGCCGGAGCCTTCGCCCAGGCGCAGGCCTAGGTCGACCATCGGCGCGAGGCCCAGCCGCGCGAGCGCGGCCTGGTGGCCGGTTTCCTGCGAGCGGTGGCTGGCCAACAGCCAGTGTTCCAGCCCGGGTGCCATCGCGCACGCGGCCAGCGCGGCGGCGGCGGCGATGAAGCCGTCGACGACCGACGGCATGCCCAGTCGTGCGCCTTCCAGATAAAAGCCTGCCATCGCGGCGATCTCCAGCCCGCCAACCTCGGCCAGCACGGCGCGCGCGTCGGCGCCGGCGGGCAGCCGCGCGAGCGCCTGAGTGACGACGCGGGTTTTCAGTAGGAGCGCGGCGTCGTCGACGCCGGTGCCGCGGCCGACTACCGCCTCGGGCGGGAGCGCGCAGAAGTGGCAGATCAGCGCCGCCGACGGCGTGGTGTTGCCGATGCCCATCTCGCCGGCCACCAGCACGCCGGCGCCGGCGTCCACCGCGCGGCGGGCGGCGGCGCGGCCGGCCTCCAGCGCAGCGTCGACTTCCGCCTCCGTCATCGCCGCCGTGCGCGCGAGGTTGCGCGTGCCGGGCGCGACGCGGGCGCTGACGACGCCGGACAGTGCAGGCAGCGGCGAGGCGACGCCGACGTCGACCACCTCGAGGCGTGCGCCGTGCTGGCGCGCGAGCACGCAGATGGCGGCGCCGCCAGCGGCGAAGTTTTTCACCATCTCGGCAGTGACCGCCGAGGGGTAAGCCGACACGCCTTCGGCGGTGACGCCGTGGTCGGCGGCGAACACGGTGATCGCCGCCTTGGGCGGCCGCGGCACGGCCCGGCCTTGCCAGCCGGCGAAGCGGCAGGCGACGTCCTCGAGCATGCCGAGGCTGCCGGTGGGTTTGGTCAACTGGTTCTGGTGTGCGCGCGCCGCGGCGTACGCGGCGGCATCCGGGGTGGGGAGCTTGGTTTCTGGCATCCGGCGAGAATAAGCCCTTTGCCGGCACGCCTCAATATATTGATGCGTCGCAATAAAAAATTCGCATATAATGCGCGCCGCAGGTAACGGGAAGCCGGTTCAAGTCCGGCGCTGCCCCCGCAACGGTAAGGCCTCGCGCGTTCATTTCGCGCGCAGGCGGTGCACACGCCACTGTCGACAGACGGGAAGGCGCATCGCTGGCATGGCCAAGCCCGGAGACCGCCCTGCGCATGTGTACTGGAGTATCGCGGGGAGGCGATCACGACACGGCCTGTCCGCTGTGCTGCGCGTTGCGCGCTAATCTTCCTGCACTCCCCTATCGTTTCCGAGGAGTGTCTCAAATGTTTGCCAGAAAGCCGCTGGCCGCGCTGATCGCGCTGGCTATCACCCCCGCCGCGTTCGCGGCCACCGTCCCGCTGCAGGCCGAAGAAGTCGTGGTCACCGCCACGCGCACGCCGACCCCGGTGTCCAAGGTGCTCTCCGACGTGACCGTGATCACCCGCGAGGAGATCGAGGAGACCGGCGCCACCCAGCTGACCGAACTGCTGGCGCGCCAGCCGGGCATCGAAGTAGCTTCGACCGGCGGTTTGGGTTCCAACGCATCGGTATTCATCCGCGGCGCTAATTCAGACCACACGGTGATCCTGGTCGACGGTGTGCGCATCGTGTCCGGTACGCTGGGGACGACGGCGCTGCAGCATATCCCGCTGGAACTGATCGATCGGGTGGAGATCCTGCGTGGACCCGCTTCCAGCCTGTACGGCGCAGACGCGATTGGCGGGGTGATCCAGGTGTTCACCCGCAAGGGTAGCGGCGCGCCGAAGTTCCACGCGAGCCTTGGATTTGGTGAGTACGGTACGGTCGAGACGGGAGCAGGTATCAACGGCAAGGTCGGTGATACGGCTTTTGGTCTCAACCTCAGCCACCAGTCGACGAATGGCTTCTCGGCCCAGAACGCGGGCGCGGATAGCAAGTGGGGCAAACACAATCCGGATCGTGATGCCTATCGCGAAACCGGTTACAGTGCCTACCTGAGTCACACGCTGGCGCCGGGGCAGGCGCTGACGGCGCGCGCGTTCCAGACTTTCGCTAATAATGAGTTCGATTCGGATCCCACGCGGCAAGATGAAACCAAGACGCGCCTGGCCGGGCAGAGCATTGAGTCGCGCAACCAGCTGACCGACAACTGGACCAGTACGCTGCGTTTCTCGCACGCGCAGGACAAACAGGACACATCGGGCGCTTATCCTTCGCTCTACCAGACCACGCAAAACGAGTGGACCTGGCAGAACGACTTCGCTACCAGCCTCGGCAATGTGCAGCTCGGGGTTGATCACCGTCAGCAGAAGATCGACAGCAGCAAGGATTATGCAGAAACCGACAAAACGGTGAAGTCGGTCTTTGCTGGCTATCAGGGCGAGTTTGGCCAGAGCCTGTTGCAGGCCAGCGTGCGCAACGATGATGACTCGCTTTACGGCAATAAAACCACCGGGCAGTTTGGGTATGGCTTGCGTTTTGCCGAGGGCTGGTTGGCTCGGGCGGCCTACGGTACGGCTTTCAAGGCGCCAACTTTCAATCAGCGTTTCTATCCCGGTTCGGAAAACCCGGATATTCGGCCGGAGACTTCGCGCAATACTGAAGCGGCGTTGGAGTGGAATAGGGGGGTAAACATGGCAAGTCTGACCTGGTTCCGCAACCAGGTTGAAGATTTGATCGAATGGGCGCCCAATCCGGCCAGACCAGGATGGTCGCTCCCATCGAATGTCAGCGAGGCCCGCCTGGCGGGTTACACGCTGGAAGCCGGTACCCAACTGGCCGGCTTCGACCTTTCGGCCTCCGCGACCTGGCTCGACGCGCGTAATAGCGAAACCGGCCAGCGACTCGTCCGCCGTGCGCAGCGTTTCGCCAGCGCCAACGTCAGCCGGATGGTCGGCGACTGGACGCTGGGTGGCAGCGTGCAGGCGTCCGGCGAGCGTCTTGACAAGGATCCGGATGGCAAGCGCAAGATCCTGCCGGGCTACGCGACGGTCAACCTGTACGCCGACCTGAAGCTGGACGCCGAGTGGACGGCGACGGCGCGTGTCGAGAACGTCGCCGACCGCGACTACGAGACCGCCTACGGCTACAACACCGCCGGCCGCACCTGGTTCGTCGGCGTGCGCTACCAGCCCAAGTAATGGCTGCCCATCTCGTCAGCGGCGGAGCCCGCTCCGGCAAGAGCCGTTTCGCCGAGGCGCTGGCGCTCGCGCACGGCGGCCGCGTCGTCTACGTCGCGACCGCCGAGCTGACGGGGGACGCCGAGTTCGCGTCGCGCGTCGCACACCACCGCGCGCGCCGGCCGGTGCACTGGGCGCTGGCCGAGGCGGACCGGCGCCTGGCGGCGGTGCTCGCGCGGCACGCCGCCGCCGACACCCTGCTGTTGGTCGACTGTCTGGGCATGTGGCTGATGCGTTTTTACGGCGAGGCCGGCTTCGACGAGACGGCGTGGGCGAGCGAACGCGCGGCGTTGCTGGACGCGTTGGCCCGCTTGCCCGGCGAAATCGTGCTGGTGTCGAATGAGGTCGGCTGGGGCGTGGTCGGCGCCGACGCGGCGACCCGCCGCTTCGTCGACGAACTGGGCCGGCTCGGCCAGGACGCGGCCGCCGTGTGCAAGCGGGTGACGCTGGTCGCCTGCGGCTTGCCGCTCCCGCTCAAGACCGGCTGAAACCGGGGTGCGGCGCGTGCCACAGCGCGCCGCGCGGCGGTTTGACGCTGGGTCGGCGCTTGGCTATGCTCGCCGCCATGGATACCGAATTCGAACAACTGGAAGGCCGCGTCGGCGCGTTGATCGCGCGGGTACGCGAACTTGACGAGCAGAACGAGCGGATGGCGGCCGTGCTGGCCGAAGTGCTCAAGGAAAACGCCGAGCTCAAGTTCCTGGTCGAGGAGACCCGCAGCCGGGTCGCCGACCTGATCGGCCGGCTGCCGGGCGAAGCGGAGGAGACAGCATGAGCAACCTCGTCCAGGTCGACGTCAACCTGCTGGGGCGCCAGTTCACCATCGCGACCCCGCTGCAGGAGCAGGATACGCTGCGCCAGGCGGTGCGCCTGCTCGGCGACAAGATCGAGCAGATCCAGGGTTCGGGCCGCATCATGGACACCGACAAGATCGCCATCATGGCCGCGCTGAATATCGCGCACGATCTGCTTAAGACAAAAGTCGGCGAAAACTTGGAGATGGCCGAGTTTCAACGTAGAATACAGGCAATGGTCGAGGCCGCAGACGCGGCGCTAGGCCAGACCCAGCCGGCCGACGCCGGCGGGCACTGCACCGGTTAATCCCCCTGCGGTGTGCGAGAAGGCACATAATTTCCTTGAACCAATGTGTTCGCTTTGGTTGTTGGCGTTAACGTGCACCGGCGTGTCGCTCCGCTTGTCGGAAGCGCCCAAGGTGCAAGGCCGATGACCCCCTTTGTCCAAGGGTTCAAGCGAATTTCGCCGGATCGCCACTCGCGGGGGGCTCCCTTCCCCGCCTTGCTTCCCCTTCGATGAACCAATCGACCGCCGTCGACAAGCAGGCGCTGCGCAGGCAGCTGCGCCGGGCGCGCATGGCCAAGCCGCGCGCCGAACGGCTGGCCGCCGCCACTGCGCTCACGCGCCACGGTGCCAGGCTGACCGGCCGCGGCCGTCGCATCGGCGGCTACCTCGCCGCCGGCTCCGAAATCGACCTCGAACCCCTGATGAGCGCGGCGCTGTTCCGCGGCGCACGGCTGTTCCTGCCGCGCATCCCCGCGCGCGGGCGCCGGCTGTGGTTCGCGCGGGTCGGCGGCGCCGACCGCTGGCGGATCCACCCGCGCTACCGCATCGTCGAGTACGACGGGCCGCTCGCGCGCGCCGAGCGGCTCGACGTGCTGTTTGTCCCGCTGTTAGGCGTCGACGATGACGGTTACCGGATGGGGCAGGGCGGCGGTTTCTACGACGCGACGCTTGGCTACCGCAGCCGGCGTGCGGGCGGGCCGTGGCTGGTCGGCGTCTGTTACGACTGCCAGCGCGTCGCGCGGGTGCCGCGCGAGCCGTGGGACGTCCGCCTCGACGCCCTGCTCACCGAATCCGGCCTGTACCGGCTGGGGCCGGGCGGCTGGCGGCGCTGGTGCTGAGCGTTTAAGCTGCGCGTGATCACGATCTTGCCCGGGAGGACTCCCACGATGAAATTCCTGTTCCGACACGCCCTGAGCGCCACCCTAGCGCTTGCGCTCGGCAGCGCGCCCGCGCTGGCGGCGCCGCCCGAGGGCAAGGGCAAGCCCGACAAACACCAGGGCCACGGCAAGCCGCAAAAGCACGGCCAGCCAGGCCGGCCGGATTCCGGCTACGACAGCGCCGACGCCGCGCGCGACCTGGTGCGTGCCGGCATCACCGCCGCTGCCGTGCGCGCGATCATCGGCGAGCGGCATCTGGATCTGGGCGGTTACGCCGCGCTGCCGCCGGGCATCCGCAAGAACCTGGCGCGCGGCAAGCCGCTGCCGCCGGGCATCGCTAGGAAGGCCGTGCCGGCGCCGCTGCTGGGCGAGTTGCCCAAGTACCCGGGCTACGAGTGGCAGGTCGCCGGGCGCGACCTGGTGCTGGTCGCGATCGGCAGCATGCTGGTCGCCGACGTGCTCAGCGGCGTGTTCGACTGAGGGCCAACCCGGCTTGCGCCGGGATGCCAACCCCCCACACAATGCCGGCTTGATGCCGGCATTGTGCGTTGCAGAAGGAGTGTAAGTGGCTTACTGGCTGATGAAGTCGGAACCGGACGACACGTCGATCGACGACCTGGCGAGGGAACCGGAGCGCGCGTTCGAGTGGACCGGCGTGCGCAACTACCAGGCGCGCAACATGATGCGCGACGCGATGCAGGTCGGCGACCGGGTACTGTTCTGGCACTCGTCGTGCCCGGCGCCCGGCATCGCCGGCGTCGCCGAGGTGGTGTCGGCCGCGCACGCGGACAGCAGCCAGTTCGACCCGGCCAGCCCGTGGTTCGACGCGGCCTCGACGCCGGACGCGCCGCGCTGGCAGTGCGTCGACGTGCGCTTCGTGCGCAAGCTGGCGCTGGTGTCACCCGCGCTGCTGCGCGCGGTGCCCGGCCTTGAGGACATGCAGGTGCTGCGCCGCGGCAACCGCCTGTCCATCACCCCTGTCACGCCCGAACAATGGGCACTCATCATGGAGCATTTCGGCTGATGCTATCCCTGTCGTTGATTCTGGTATTGCTAGTGTGCGGCGCCGCCGCGGGTTTCCTCGCCGGGCTGCTCGGCGTCGGTGGCGGGCTGGTGATCGTGCCGGTGGTGGTCGGCGTGCTGTCCGCCGCCCATCTGGGCGAGGGGCATGTCCAGCATCTGGCGGTCGGTACCTCGCTGGCGGTGATGGTGTTCACCAGCTTCACCAGCGTGCGCGCGCACAACGCCAAGGGCGCGGTCGACTGGACCATCGTGCGGGGCATGGCGCCGGCGATGGTCGCGGGCACGCTTGGCGGCAGCCTGATCGCCGGCTGGATTCCCGGCGCCGGCCTGCGCTGGTTCTTCGTGCTCTACGCTTACATCATCGGCGCGCAGATGTACTTCGGCGCCAAACCCAAGGGCAGCCGCGAGATGCCGGGCACCGCCGGCAAGGCCGGCGCCGGCAGCCTGATCGGCATGGTCTCGAGCTGGGTCGGCATCGGTGGCGGCTCGATGAGCGTGCCATTCATGAACTGGTGCAACGTGCCGGTGCACACCGCGATCGGCACCAGCGCCGCGCTGGGCTGGCCGATCGCGCTGTCCGGCGCGCTGGGCTATCTCTACACCGGCTGGGGCGAGCAGGGCCTGCCGTGGGGTTCGGCCGGTTACGTCTACCTGCCGGCGATGCTGGTACTGATGGTGATGACGGTGCTGCTCGCGCCGATCGGCGCGAGCGCCGCGCACCGCTTGCCGGTGGCGAAGCTGAAAAAGGCGTTCGCCATGCTGATGGCGGTGATGGCGACCCAGATGTTGTGGACGCTGTTGCGATGAACGGGAGAACAGGCATGCGCAAGTGGATCGGTGCCTTGCTCGGCTGCATGCTGGCCGCGCCGGCTGCCGCGTACAGCGACGAGGCGAGGCTGCCGTTTACCGGCCAGGCCGACCAGTTGCCGGTGCAGGTGGTGGTCGACTTCCTCGGCCACCGTCTGGGCGCCGACGGCCGCTTCGAGTATGCGACGCTGAAGATCGAGCAGCACAGCCGGCCCGAAGCGTTCGAGCACGCGCGCATTACCGTGGTGCGCGAGGGCCTGCTGGACGACAGCGTGCACGGCAACCGCTGGCGCTTCGACGTCAACCGCACGGCCGACGGGCGCTGGCGGATCGACACGCTGCGCGAAGACTTTTCCTGCCGCCGCGGCCGCGCCGGCTGGGGCGTGCAGCCCTGCCGCTGAGGCGGCAGGCAGGACCGTTTTGCAAGTAAAACCATGCGAATGGCGCGGTTGAATCAATAAATAAAGCCAAATATCATATTTTGTATAAGATTTTTGGCCTTGTCTGATTTAACTTCCTGCGAGTCTTGGCATGCGCGTCAACCAACCCGTCACCGGCGTCGAGCATAGGCTCGACCCCAAGCTTCCCATCGTCTCCCGCACCGACCTCAAGGGTCGCATCGTCTACGTCAACCCGGCCTTCGTCGAGATCAGCGGCTTCACCCGCGAAGAGCTGATCGGCCAGCCGCACAACCTGGTGCGCCACCCGGACATGCCGCCCGAGGCGTTTGCCGACATGTGGCGGACCTTGCAGGCGGACCTGCCGTGGCGCGGCCTCGTCAAGAACCGCTGCAAGAACGGCGACTACTACTGGGTCGAGGCGTACGTGACGCCGGTCTACGAGGCCGGGCAGAAGGTCGGCTACCGCTCGGTGCGCAGCCTGCCTAAGGCGGAGGAGGTGCGCGCGGCCGAAGCGCTGTACGTGGCGGTACGCCGGCGCGAGGCGACCCTGCCTCCAACCCGCTACCGCACGCAAACCGCGCTGGCCGTGCGTGTCGGCCTGCTAGCGGTGCTGCCGGTATCGCTGGCCAGCCTGGTCGAATTGCTGGGCGTGCCCGTGTGGCTGGCCGGACCGGCCGCGCTGGTGCTCGCCGCCGCGCTGGCCGGCTGGTTCTGGGCAGGGCTGACCCGGCCGCTGCGCGACTTGCGCCACGCCCTGCAGCAACTGGGCGAGGGGAATTTCCGTTTCGAGATCGATGCGCGCGCGCCGCGCGAGTTTTCCGGCGCGCTGATCGAGATGAAGTCGATGCAGGTGGGCCTGCGGGCCATCATCGCCGACGTGGTCTCCGGCGCCGAGCGGATCCGCCGGCAGGCCCAGCAGGCGCGTAACGGCGTCGGCGAAGTCAGTGCGCGCGAGCGCGATCAGGCGGACGGCCTCTCGGCGGTCGCCGCGGCGCTCGAAGAGTTGTCGGCGTCGGTGCGCGAGATCCACGACGCGACCGCCCGCAGCGCCGGCCAAGCTGGGCAGACCCGGACGCTGGTCGAGACGGGCCAGCGCTCGATGAATTCGACGCTGGCGGTGACCGAGGCGCTGGCGCCGCGCATGCAGGCGACGCGCGAACTGATGGACGCGCTGGGCAGCGACGTCGCCGCGGTCGGCGAGATCACGCAGGCGATCCGCGACATCGCGGACCAGACCAACCTGCTGGCACTGAACGCGGCGATCGAGGCGGCGCGCGCCGGCGAGTCCGGCCGCGGCTTCGCGGTGGTCGCCGACGAGGTGAGGAAGCTTGCCGAGCGCACCAGCGAGAGCACGCAGAAGATAGGCAGCACGATTGCCACCATCGTCGGGCGTACCGGCGACGCGCTGGTGTCGACCCAGCAGGCGGCCGCCGGCGTCGACGAGGGCGGCACGCTGATCCGCGAGAGCCACGGCGTGTTCGCCGACATCCTGGTGTCGGCCGACGCGGTCACCGCCGCCGCCGGCGACGTCGCGACCATGCTGTCCCAGCAAAGCCAGGCGTCGGAGGACGTCGCGCGCAGAATGGAGGCGATCAGCGCGGCGAGCGAGCAGAACGCGCACAGCCTGCGCCGTACCGACGACGCGGTGGACGCGCTCGCTGAAGACGCCGACGCGCTGCGCGTGCTGGTCGGCCACTTCGAGCGCAGCCTGTAATCAGTCCTTCTCCAGCGCCTGTAGCGCGCGGTAAAGCGGCAGGCAGGCGTCGGCGAGCCGCTCGAGGCTCGCCTCGCGCAGGGCGCTGAGGTTGACCGCCTGCGCGTCTGCCATCCCCGCCCAGCCAAGCAGTGCCGCCTGCGCCGCGGGGTGGTCGAACAGCCCGTGCACGTAGCTGCCCAGGATCTGGCCGTCCGCGCCGATCGCGCCTTCCGGTCCGTCGTCCAGCAAAAACGCGGGCTGCGCGAGCGCGGGGCCGCGACTCACCCCCATGTGCATCTCGTAGCCTTCGACGCGTGCGTCGGCGAAGGCGCAGTGCCCCGCCACCCGCGCCAGGCGCTTGCTGCCTCCCAGCCGGGTGTCGATTTCCAGCAGCGCCAGCCCCGCGTCCGTCCCCGCCGGGCCCTCGACGCCGTCCGGGTCGGCGACGTTCTGCCCGAGCATCTGGAAGCCGCCGCACACGCCGATCAGCTTGCCGCCGTAACGCAGGTGGCGGCGGATGTCGGCGTCCCAGCCGTTCGCCTTCAGCGCGGCGAGGCCGGCGCGGGTGTCCTTGCTGCCGGCCAGCACGATCAGGTCGGCCGGCGGCAAGGGCTGGCCTATACGGGCGTAGGTCAGGTCGACGCCGGGGTGCGCGCGCAGCGCGTCGAAGTCGGTGTGGTTGCTCAGGCAGGGCAGCGCCGGCACCACCACGCGGAACGCGCCGCGGCTTTGCCGCGCGTCGATCGCGTCCTCGGCGTCGAGTACCAGGCCGTCCAGGTGTGGCAGCACCGCGAGCACCGGCTTGCCGGTCTCGCGCTCGAGCCAGTCGACGCCGTCGGCGAGCAGCTCGGGCAGTCCGCGGAAGCGGTTGATCACGAAGCCGACCACCCGCGCACGTTCGGTTGCGGACAGGCAGGCGAGGGTGCCGACCAGATGGGCGAAGGCGCCGCCCTTGTCGATGTCGACGACCAGCACCACCGGGCAGTCGACCGCCTCGGCAAAGCCCATATTGGCGAGGTCGCCCGCGCGCAGGTTCACCTCGGCCGGGCTGCCGGCGCCCTCGACCAGCACCGTCCGGTAGCGGCTTTGCAAGCGCGCGAACGCCGCGCACGCGGCTGCGAGCGCCTGCGGCTTGTAGGCGTGGAAGCCGTGCGCGTCCATGCCGGACACCACCTGCCCGCCGACGATCACCTGCATGCCGTTCGCCTGCGGCTTGAGCAGCACCGGGTTGAGGTCGCAGACCGGGTCTATGCCGGCGGCGATCGCCTGCAGCGCCTGCGCGCGGCCGATCTCGCCGCCGTCGACGGTGACCGCGCTGTTGAGCCCCATGTTCTGCGGCTTGAACGGCGCGACAGCGACGCCGTCGCGCGCGAGGAGGCGGCACAGCGCGGCGACTACCGTGCTCTTGCCGGCGTCCGAGGTGCAGCCTTGCACCATCAGCGCGGGAAACGGCAGGCCCTTCATCGGCGCCGCGCCCGCGCCGCGTCGAGCGCGGCGCACAGTTGTTCGGCGCCGGCGATGGCGCGCGGGCCGGCGCGGCTGAGCAGGTCGGCGTCGATGGCCAGCAGGTTGCCCGCGCGTACCGCCGGCAGCGACGGGTAGCGCCGCCAGCGCGCGAACGCGTCGTCCTGGGGCCGGCTCGCGCCGGAGACGATCGCCTCGGGGCGCGCGGCGAGCACCGCCTCTTCCGACACCACCGGCGCGGTCACCGGCAGCGCGCCGAACACGTTGACGCCGCCGCACAGGCGGATCGCGTCGCTGGCGATGGTGTGCGCGTTGAGGGTATACAGCGGTTTGTCCCACACCTGGTAGAACACCGAGAGCTTGCCGCGCCCCTGGTAGCGGCGCGTGAGCGCATCCAGCCGCTGGCGGTAACCCTGTGCGGCGGCACGCGCCTGTGGCCCGCTACCGGCGAGCACGCCGAGCCGCTCGACGGCGCCGGGCACGGCGGCGAGCGTCTGCGGGTCGCTGTAGTAGAGCGGGATGTTCAGCGTCTGGAGGCGGGCGAGCTGCTTGCCGGCGTTGCCATGCCGCCAGACCACGATCAGGTCGGGCTTGAGCGCGGCGATGCGTTCGAGGTCGAGCTGGCGGTTGTCGCCGACGCGCGGGACCTTTCTTGCCGCAGGCGGGTAGTCGCTGTACTCGACCGCGCCGATCACCCGCTCGCCGGCGCCGGCGGCGAACAAGAGTTCGGTCACGTGCGGGGCCAGGCTGACGATTCGCTTGGCAGGTGCGGCGAGCGTGACGGTGTGGCCGGCGTCGTCGGTCGCGCTGACGGTGGCGAAGGCGGGGACGCAGGCGAACAGGGCGGACAGGCAGCAGATGCGTTTCATGGCGTGGCCTCGTAGCTTGCCAGTGCGTGTGTCAGGCGCTGCCAGGCGGTCTCATCCGGCGGCAGGCCGCAGCGCAGCCCGCGCGCGGCGTTGTCGAACAGGCGCAGCCACAGGCCGTGGCGCGCGAAGTGCGCGTGCAGGCAGGCGGGGTCCGCCTGCGGCCACCAGGCAAACAGGGCGCTGCCGTTCGTTGCGCAGCCGTGGCGGGCGAGCAGCGCGTGCAAGCGCTCGCCGTCGGCGGTCAGCCGCGCGCGCATCGCCTGTTGCCAGCCGGTGTCGGCAAGCGCCGCGCGGCCGATCGCCTGCGCCGGGCCGCTGACCGTCCACGGGCCGATCTCGGCGGCGAGGCGGGCGAGCAGCGCGGGAGACGCCGCGACGAACCCCAGCCGCAGCCCGGCGAGGCCGAAGAATTTGCCGACCGAGCGCAGCACGATGAGGCCCGGCCGCGCGCTGCAGTCGGCAACCGACTGCGCGGGGTCGACGTCGGCGAACGCTTCGTCGACCACCAGCACCCCGCCGCGCGCGGCGAGGGCGTCCGCCCACGCGAGCAGCGCTTCGCGGCGGGTGCGCTCGCCGGTCGGATTGTTCGGGTTGCAGATTATGGCGATGTCGGCACGGCCAAGCGCGCCTTCGAAGCCGGCGAAGCTGACCGTCTCGACGCGGTGGCCGGCGAGCTGCCAGCCGTGCGCGTGTTCGCCGTAGGTCGGCGAGGCGACCAGCACGCGGCAGGGCGCGAACAGGCGGGGCAGCGCACGGATCGCCGCCTGCGTGCCGGCAACCGGCAGCAGCGCCGGCGCGCCGTAGTAGCGGGACGCGGCGGCGGTGAGCAGCGGGTCGGCTTCGGGCAGCCGCTGCCAGGCGTCGCCGGCGAGCGGCGGCACCGGGTAGGCGTAGGGCGACAGGCCGGCGGAGAGGTCGATCCAGTCGAGGTCGCCGTAGCGGCGGCGGGCGTCGGCGAGGTTGCCGCCGTGCGGCAGCAGGGGCATGTGTTCCATGTTCATCCTGTGAGGAGTGCCGACAGCGCGAACAGCGTGCACCACAACAGCGCGCTGCGCGCGACCAGGCGCCACGCGCGGCCGATGTCGGCGGCCTTGGGCGCGCGGCCCTCGCCCAGGGAGGGGCGCATCTCGTCGACGCCGTCGTAGCGGGCGGTGCCGCCCAGCGCCACGCCCAGCGCGCCGGCGCCACTGCTCATCACCGCTCCGGCGTTGGGGCTGGGCCACGCCGGCGCCTGCTTGCGCCAGCAGGCGAGTGCGCGGCGGGTGTCGCCCAACAAGGCGTACGCGAGCGCGGTGAGCCTGGCCGGCAGGTAGCCCAGCACGTCGTCGGCACGCGCGGCGAAGCTGCCGAAGCGGCCAAACCGTGCGTTGCGGTAGCCCCACATCGCGTCGAGGGTGTTGGCGAGGCGGAACAGCAGGGCGCCGGCGCCGCCGGCCACCGCGAACCAGAACAGCGCGCCGATCACCGCGTCGCTGCCGTTCTCCAGCTGCGATTCGCACGCGGCCTTGGCCAGTGCCGCTTCGTCCGAGGTGTCGGTGTCGCGGCTGACGATGCGCGCGGTCAGCGCGCGCGCGTCGGAAAGCCTGCCCGCCAGCAGTGCGTCGGCGATCGGCGCGGTATGCGCGCGCAGGCTGAATAGGCCGAGCGAGAACCACATTAGCGTCGCGTCGAGCAGCCAACCTGCCCACGCCGGCAGCAGCCGTTGCAGCCACAGCACGAGGCACACCGGCGGCAGCACGGCGAGCGTCCACGCCAGGGCGCCTGCAAGGCGGCGCCAGCGGCCGCGGTTGAGCAGGTTTTCCACGCGCGTGGCGAGGCGGCCGAAGCCGACCAGCGGGTGCAGGCGGCGCGGCTCGCCCAGCAGCGCGTCGAGCAGGAGGCCGGCGAACAGCAGGACGGCGGTCAGCGGTGCGCCCAGTCCGCCTAGCATGGCCCGGCCCCGCATGGCAGGTACAGGGTGCGGCCGCGGTGGCGCAGCGCCTCCAGCGGGTAGCCCAGGCAGTCGCCGAGCAGTTCGGCGCTGAGCGTCGCCACCTCGCCGGCGTGCCAGCGCCCGTCGCCCATCAGCAACAGCGCGTGGGTCGCGTCCTGCAGCGCGAGGTTGAGGTCGTGGCTGACGGTGATCAGGGTACGGCCTTCGGCGCGCGCGCGGCAGGTCAGATGGGCGAGCGCCATCTGGTGCGCGAGGTCAAGCGCGGCGCTCGGCTCGTCGAGCAGCCACAAGGGCGCGTCCTGCGCGAGCAGCGCGGCGAGCGCCACGCGCTGGCGCTCGCCGCCGGAGAGGGTGCGTACGTCGCGCCCGGCGAAGCCGGAGAGGTCGAGCTCGGCGAGCGCCGCGTGGGCGCGCCCGATCTCGGCGCCGCTCTCCCAGTAGCCGGCGTCGTGCGGGTGGCGCGCGGCGAGCACCACGTCGAGCACGCGGTAGCCGAACGCGTCGTGCTGGGCCTGCGGCAGGTAGGCGATGCGGCGCGCGCGTTCGCGCGCGCGCAAACGCTCAAGCGGCGTGCCACCGAGCAGCACCTGGCCGGCCTCCGGCGGGGTGAGCATGGCCAGCGTCTTGAGCAAGGTGCTCTTGCCGGCGCCGTTGCGCCCGATCACCACCCAGCTCTCGCCGGCGTTGGCCTGCCAGGCAAGCGCGTCGATCAGCGTGCGCGTGCCGGCTTTCAGGGTCAGCCCTTCACAACGGATCACAGCGCGCCCTCCTGGCTGCGGCGCAGCTGCCACAGGAAGGCCGGCACGCCGATCAGCGCGGTGATCACGCCGACCGGCAGTTGCAGGGGGGCGAACGCGGTGCGCGCGACGGTGTCGGCCAGCACCAGCAGGGCGCCGCCGGCGAGCGCGGCCGACGGCAGCAGCACGCGGTGGTCGGGCCCGAGCGCGAGCCGGCACGCGTGCGGCACGATCAGGCCGACAAAGCCGATGCTGCCCGCCATCGACACCGCGCTGGCGGTCAGCAGCGCGGAGAGCGCGAACAGGCCGGCGCGCAGCCGGGCGACATCGACGCCCAGGGTCAGCGCGTTGTCGCCATACAGCGCCATCAGGTTGATCGAGCGGGCGCGGGCGAGGCAGAACAGCAGCGCGGCGGCGAGCGCGAGCGCGGGCAGCGCGCCCGGGCCGCTGCCGGAGAGGTCGCCGATCAGCCAGAACACCATGCCGCGCAGGTTCTCGTCAGGGGCCAGCGCGAGCATCAGCGTGACCAGCGCGCCGCAGCCGGCGCCGATGATCACACCGGTGAGCAAGAGCAGCGTCGCGCGCGCGCCGCGGGCGACGCCGTCGCGGGCGAGCGCGAAGAGGAGGGCGGTGACGGCGAGCGCGCCGGCAAAGGCGGCGAAGTCGACCAGCGCGCCGGCAAGCCCGGCCATCAGCGCGCCCAGCGCACCGACCGACGCGCCGCCGGACAGCCCCAGCACGTAGGGGTCGGCCAGCGGGTTGCGCAGCAGCGCCTGCATCATCACGCCGGCGCTGGCGAGCAGGGCGCCGGTGAGCCAGGCGGCGGCGGCGCGCTCGACGCGCAGCGCGACCAGAGTCGACGCGAGCGAGGTCTCGCCACCGGTGAGGTAGCCGGCGACGCCGCCGGCGAGTTCGCCCGCAGACAGGCCAACCGAGCCTGCGGCGAGCGCGACGGCGAAGGAGAGGACGGACAGCGCCGCGAGCAGGGCCAGCGGCAGGTAGGCGCGCCTTACGCGCACGGCAGGGCCGTGGTGTGGTGGCTGGACATCGTTTCCTCCCCGAGGATGGCGTGTGGCGACGGGGAAGCGCGGGCGGCCGTGGCCGCGGCAGGCGGTTCAGCCCGCCCTCCGCGGTGCTTCCCTTGACGACAGGCCGGTCGGTGTCCGGGCTCCATCCCCACCCTGCCCCCTTCCAGCGCGAGCGCCGTGGGTTGTGACAGGATGCGTCGCGCGGGGCGACTGGATGTGTACCGTTGCGGGGGCAGCACGGCTTGGGCGGGTATGCCTTGCCGTTTCCCGATGCCGCGCGCGGGGCGCGGCGCCAGCCTGGACGCGGATTCTAGCACGTCGCGGCGCCGGTATCCGCTCGCCGGCCGCCTCGTTATAATGATCCGATTCTGCCTACTCATCCGATAGCCGCAACCGTCATGCAAGAACACTACAGCCCGCGCGAGGTCGAGACCGCCGCGCAACAGAAGTGGAAGGCGACCGCAGCCTTCCGTGCCGTCGAAGATACCTCGCGTCCGAAGTACTACGCGTTGTCGATGTTCCCCTACCCGTCGGGCAAGCTGCACATGGGCCATGTGCGCAACTACACCATCACCGACGCGCTGGCACGCTTCATGCGCTTCAAAGGCTACAACGTGCTGCAGCCGATGGGCTGGGACGCCTTCGGCCTGCCGGCCGAGAACGCCGCGATGAAGAGCGGCGGCGCGCCGGCCGCGTGGACCTACGCGAACATCGAGTACATGAAGGGCCAGCTCGACAGCCTGGGCTTCGCGCTGGACTGGGAACGGGAACTGGCGACCTGCAAGCCGGACTACTACCGCTGGGAGCAGTGGCTGTTCACCCGCCTGTTCGAGAAGGGCGTGATCTACAAGAAGAACGGCGTGGTCAACTGGGACCCGGTCGACCAGACCGTGCTTGCCAACGAGCAGGTGATCGACGGCCGCGGCTGGCGCTCCGGCGCCCTGGTCGAGAAGCGCGAGATCCCGATGTATTACTTCGCGATCACCAAGTACGCTGACGAGCTGCTCTCCAGCCTCGACACGCTGGACGGCTGGCCCGAGCAGGTCAAGACCATGCAGCGCAACTGGATCGGCAAGAGCTTCGGCGCCGACGTGGTGTTCGCGTACGACGAGGCGAGCATCGGCCACGCCGGCGAGATGAAGGTGTACACCACCCGCCCGGACACGCTGATGGGCGCGACCTACGTCGCGGTCGCCGCCGAGCACCCGCTGGCGGCGCAGGCCGCCGCGAACAACCCGGCGCTGCAGGCCTTCATCGCCGAGTGCAAGGCCGGTTCGGTCGCCGAGGCCGACGTGGCGACCATGGAGAAGAAGGGCATGGCCACCGGCCTGTCCGTGGTCCACCCGCTGACCGGCGCACGCTTGCCGGTGTGGGTCGCCAACTACGTGCTGTGGGGCTACGGCGAAGGCGCGGTGATGGCCGTGCCGGCGCACGACGAGCGCGACTTCGAGTTCGCCAACAAGTACGCGCTGCCGATCCGGCAGGTGTACGCGCCCAAGGCCGGCGACAACGATTTCGACGCCGCGGTGTGGAAGGAATGGTACGCGTCCAAGGACGGCTCGCTGTCGACGCTGAACAGCGGCGCATTCGACGGCCTGGACTTCCAGGGCGCGTTCGACGCGATCGTGTCCGCGCTGGAAGCCAAGTCGGCCGGCGCCAAGAAGACCCAGTTCCGCCTGCGCGACTGGGGCATCAGCCGCCAGCGTTACTGGGGCTGCCCGATCCCGATCATCCACTGCGATTGCTGCGGCGACGTGCCGGTGCCGGCCGACCAGCTGCCGGTGGTGCTGCCGGAAAACGTGATCCCGGACGGCGCAGGCAGCCCGCTTGCCAAGATGCCGGAATTCTACGAGACCACTTGTCCGAAGTGCGGCGGCGCGGCGCGCCGCGAGACCGACACCATGGACACCTTCGTGGAAAGTAGCTGGTACTACGCGCGCTACGCGAGCCCGAAGTGCGATACCGCGATGGTCGACAAGGCCGCGGCCGACTACTGGCTGCAGGTCGACCAGTACGTGGGCGGCATCGAACACGCGATCCTGCACCTGTTGTACGCGCGCTTCTTCCACAAGCTGATGCGCGACGAGGGCCTGGTGTCGTCGGACGAGCCGTTCAAGAGCCTGCTCACCCAGGGCATGGTGGTGTGCGAGACCTTCTACCGCGACCTCGACAACGGCTCGAAGGACTGGATCGCGCCGGCCGACGTGATCCTCGAGCGTGACGGCAAGGGCAAGATCGTCGCCGCCAAGCACCGCGTCGACGGCCTGCCGGTGACGGTCGGCGGCGTCGAGAAGATGTCGAAGTCGAAGAACAACGGCGTCGACCCGCAGGCCTTCATCGAGCAGTACGGTGCCGACACCGCGCGCCTGTTCATGATGTTCGCCGCGCCGCCGGAGCAGAGCCTCGAGTGGTCGGACGCCGGCGTCGAGGGTGCGTTCCGCTTCCTCAAGCGCCTGTGGCGCGTGGTCGGCGAGCATGTCGCCGGCGGCGTGGTCGCCCCCTACCAGGGCGGCGAGCTCGACGGCGCGCTCAAGGAACTGCGCTACAAGCTGCACGCGACCATCCAGAAAGTCGGCGACGACTACGGCCGCCGCCAGCAGTTCAACACCGCGATCGCCGCGGTGATGGAACTGCTGAATACCTACGACAAGACCGCGCGCGCAGGCGACGCCGGCCGTGCCGTCGCGCAGGAAGTGCTGGAAGCCGCGGTGATCCTGCTTTCGCCCATCGTCCCGCACGTGGGCGAGGCGCTGTGGAACGAGTTGCGCCCGGGCAGCGAGTTGCTCGCGCAGGCGTGGCCGGCGGTTGACGAGGCCGCGCTGGTGAAGAGCGAGCTCGAGCTGATGGTGCAGGTGTGCGGCAAGCTGCGCGGCAGCATCGTCGTCGCGGCCGACGCGTCGCGCGAGGCGATCGAGCAAGCGGCGCTCGCGCACGAGAACGTGCAGAAGTTCATGGAAGGCAAGCCGGCGAAGAAGGTCATCGTCGTGCCCGGACGCCTGGTGAACGTCGTCGTCTGACGACACAGAACGAAAGGCCGGCTTGTCCGGCCTTTTTGACCTTGAAGGGGGATCGATGAGACGACTTTGCAGAAACGGCGCGCTGTTCGCGCTGACGCTGTCGCTGGCTGCGTGCGGCTTCCATTTGCGTGGCGTCGGCCAGCCGCTGCGCCCGCTGTCCTTTGCCAGCCTGAGCGTCGACGGCAGTGGCCCGGTCTACGAGCAGCTGATGGCCGACATCCGCCGCGACGGCCGCGTGCAGCTGGCCGGCAAGGGGCAGACCGCGCAGGCGGTGCTCGCGCTGATGCCGCCGCAGACCAGCAAGGACGTGCTGACCGTCAACCGCGCGGGCAAGGTCAACGAGTACCAGCTGGTGCTGACCCAGCACGCGCTGTTGACCTTCGCCGGCTCCGACGTGCCGCAGCCCTTGAGCGCGACCGTGCGCCGCACCCTGTCGTACTCGGAAAACGTGGTGCTCGGCAAGGAAATGGAAGAGGCGCAGCTGTGGGCGTCCATGCAGCGCGAGGCGGCCAATATGCTGGTACGCCGCCTGTCGTTCATCCAGCCGCCGAAGGCGGGCGAGGCTTCGGCCGGGCAGGGCGATGCCGCCGCACGCAAGCCCTGAGGCGCTCTCCACCCTGCTTGGACGCGGGCTTGCGCCCCTCTACCTGATCCACGGCGAGGAGGCGCTGCTCGCGCTGGAAGCCGCCGACGCGATCCGCGCCGCAGCGCGCCGTGCCGGCTACCTCGAACGCGAGGTGCTGACGGTCGAGGCGGGCTTCGACTGGTCGCAGCTGACCGACGCGATGAGCAGCGTGTCGCTGTTTGCGTCGCTGAAGGTGCTCGAGGTGCGCATCCCGACCGGCAAGCCCGGCAGCGAAGGCGGCGAGGCGCTGCAGCGGCTCGCCGCACGGCCGCCGGACGACACGGTGACGCTGGTGATCCTGCCCAAGCTCGAGCGCACGCAACTGCAGGCGAAGTGGTTTGTCGCGCTGCAGAAGGCGGCGGTCGAGATCGAAGCGCGCGCGGTCGGCCGCGCCGAGTTGCCGGCGTGGATCGCGCGGCGCATGAAGGCGCAGGGGCAGAGCCTAGGCGACGACGCGCTGGCCTTCTTCGTCGATCGGGTCGAGGGCAACCTGCTCGCGGCGCGGCAGGAGGTCGACAAGCTCGCGCTGCTCTACCCGCAGCGCGAACTCTCGCTCGACGAAGTACGCGACGCGGTCGCCAACGTCGCGCGCTTCGACGTGTTCCATTTGTCGTCGGCGTGGCTGTCCGGTGACGGCGCGCGTGTCGCGCGCATGCTCGACGGCTTGCAGGCCGAGGGCGAGGCGCCGGTGCTGGTGTTGTGGGCGCTCGCCGAGGATGTGCGCATGCTGCTGAAACTGCGGCAGGGGCTGAAGGACGGCCGCAACAGCCGCGAGATGCAGCGCGAGCTCAAGCTGTGGGGCGAGCGGCAGAAGCTCGCCGAGCCGGCGCTGCGCAGGATAGGCCCGCGCAAGCTGATGGACGCGATCGCCCGTTGTGCCGAGGTCGACCGCCAGATCAAGGGTGCCGAGCCAGGTGACGCGTGGCAGTCGCTGCGCGCGCTCGCGCAACTGCTCGCCGGCTGATTGCAGGTTCCAAAAAAGGCAAAGGCCGGCGCGTGCGCCGGCCTTTTTGCCGTTCGGCGTCCTTAAAGTGGCGCGAGCGTCGCGTGTACGCGGCCGCGGCTGCCGGTCTCGACGAGGCCGCCGGCTGCCAGCGGCGTGCGGCCGCCGCGCGCCTCGTAGGTGGCGAGCACGCGGGCGACGTAGTCGCGGGTCTCCGGGTAAGGTGGGATGGTGTTGCGGTACTTCTGCACCGCGCCTTCGCCCGCGTTGTACGCGGCGATCACCAGCGGCAGGTTGTGGTTGAAGGTGGACAGCAGGAACTTCAGGTAGCGCGCGCCGGTGCGCACGTTGGCGTGCGGGTTGGAGAGCTCGCTCGCCGGCAGGCCGAAGCGCTCGCCGGTTTCCGGGATGATCTGCATCAGGCCGATCGCGCCCTTGGGCGAGACGGCCAGCGCGTCGTAGCCGGATTCGACGCTGACGATCGCGTGCAACAGTTGCGGGTCGAGGCGGTACTCGCGCGCGACCTTGCCGATGATCTTGTTGTACGGCTGGCTGATGTGGGCCTTGACGAGGCGCGGCTTGGCGGCGGGCAGGCCGGCGACGGCCCGCTGCTGGGCGCGGTCCTGGCTCTGCGTCGCGCCCAGCCCGGGACGCGTCGCGTCGGCCAGGTAGTCGGCCGGCGTCGGCGTCGAGCCGGCCGGCGGGCTCTTCTGGAACAGCTGGTAGCGGTCGTCGACCCGGGTGGGCGACAGGTGGATGCGGCCGGACTCGTCGACGTAGCCGTACAGGTCGGCGCGGGCCTGGGCGCTGGCGAGTAAAGCCGTTGCTATCAAACCAACGCGGAAAATTCGCTTCATTGACAACAACCTCTGCAAGGCCTTGTAAACAAAGCCATTCTAGGCGCAGGCCGGCGACTTGCCAATGTCAAATCGCGCCAGCGCTTACTCGCGGTGGTAGGGATGGTTGTTGAGAATGGAGTGTGCGCGGTACAGCTGTTCGGCCAGCATCACGCGCACCATGCCGTGCGGCAGCGTCATCGCGGACAGTTGCAGCAGCAGGTCGGCGCGTGCTTTCAGCTCGTCCGACAGGCCGTCGGCGCCGCCGATGACGAAGGCGATATCGTCGCCGCCGGCCATCCATTCCTTCAGTTGCCCGGCCAGTTGCACCGACGTCCAGTTGCGGCCGCGCTCGTCGAGCACGACCAGCCGGCAGCGCGCCGGCAGCGTGGCGACAATGCGTGCATGTTCGGCGGCGATGCCCTTGTCGGCGGTGACGCCGCCGCCGCGCTTCTCGGGCTTGATTTCCTTCAGCTCGAAGCTGATGTCGCGGCCGAAACGCTTGGCGTAGTCGTTGAACGCCTCGTCGACCCAGCGCGGCATCTTGGTGCCGACGGCGAGCAGGGTGATTTTCATGGCAATGCTCTGTATGCGGACGGGGCCGGCTTGCGCCGGCCCGCAAAAGACAGGCTTACAGCGCCGACCACGGCTTGCCGCCGGCCGGGGTGAACGACGGCTTCTGGCCGCCCCACAGCGCCTCGAGGTCGTAGTAGTCGCGCACGGCGGGCAGCATCACGTGGACGACGACGTCGCCGGCGTCGACCAGCACCCATTCACCCGACTCCTGGCCTTCGGTGCCGACCAGATCGACGCCGGCTTCCTTCAGCTTGACGGCGACGCTGTTGGCGAGCGCCTTGACCTGGCGGTTGGAGTCGCCGGTGGCGACGATCATGTGCTGGAACAGCGAGGTCAGTTCACGGGTGTCGAGCGAGACGATGTCCTTGCCCTTGACGTCTTCGAGCGCCTCGACGGCGAGTTTCACGATTTCCTGGATATTGTCCATTTTCCTGGTTCCGGGTGCGGCAGCCGAGCGGCTGGGCCGGGCTGCAGGGTAAAAGTGTGCGGGCCGCGACGGCGGCCTGGTAAGCGTTCATGCGGGGCGGTACAGCCCCAGCCTGCGGATATGCGCCGCGACGGCCTCGGGCACGCAGTCGGCGACGTCGTCGCCGGCGGCCAGACGCCGCCGGATTTCGGTCGCCGACAGGGCGACCGGCGTCAGCGCCAGGGCGCGGATTGTACCGCAAGGCGTTCGGTTTGAAAAATCAGAGACTTGGCGCGCGTCCCATTCGGCGCGCACCGCCGGCGCGAGGCGTGCCGCGTCGAAGCCCGGGCGGATCGCTACCGCCAGGTTGGCGAGCGCAAACAGCTCGCGCCAGCGGTGCCAGCGATCGAGGTGTTCGAGCGAGTCCGAGCCGATCAGGCACCACAGTTCGGTGTCCTGCCCCAGCTCGGCGCGCAGCGCCTCCAGCGTCTCGACCGTGTACGCGTTGCGCGCGCTTACCACTTCGCGCGCGTCGGCGGTGAGGCCGGTTTCGCCTGCGATGCCCAGCCTGACCATCGCCAGCCGCTGCTCGGCGTCGGCGTGCGGGCCGCTGTCGCGGTGGTAGGGCCGGCCGGCCGGGATCAGCCGCACCTCGTCGAGCGCGAGCTCGTCGCGCAGCGCGCGCGCCAGGCGCAGGTGCGCGTTGTGGAAGGGGTCGAAGGTGCCGCCGTAGACGCCGACGCGCTTCATGCGGCCTCGTAGCCGTCGACGACGACGGTCAGCGCGCCGGTGGCCGGGTCGATCACCAGCCCGTGCACCGGCACGTCGCGCGGCATCAGGGGGTGCTGGCGGATGGTAGTCACCGTGTGGCGCACGCTGTCCTCGACGCAGCAAAAGCCCTGCAGCCAGCCTTCGAGGTCGATGCCGGCGGCGCGCAAGGTGGCGATCGTCTCTTCGCTGACGCCGCGCTCGCACGCGTTGGCGAGCACCTGCTGCGGGTCGATGCCGCCCATGCCGCAGTCGTGGTGGGCGACCACGCACACTTCCTCGGCGCGCAACTGGTAGACGGCGACGATCAGGCTGCGCATCACCGAGCCCCACGGGTGCGACACCATCGCGCCGGCGTTCTTGATCAGCTTGGCGTCGCCGTTCTTCAGGCCCATCGCCCGCGGCAACAGCTCGACCAGTCGAGCGTCCATGCACGCGAGCACCGCCAGGTTCTTGCCGGGAAACTTGTCGGTGCGCAGCGCCTCGTACTCGCGGCTTTCGACGAAAGTGCGGTTGTGCGAGAGCAGGGTGTCCATCAGCCGCATCGGCGCGTCTCCTGTATCTGGAATAAATGCACGAACAGGGGGCGGATGGTACACCGAACCCGTCCGCGCCGGCAGTAGGGATACCGGCGCGGCGCGGGCTTACCAGCGCGAGTGGTGGTCTTCGGTCACGCCGCACAGGCGGTCGACGACGCGGCACGTGCCGCTTGCCGGGTCGCGCAGCACGCCGCTGAAGGTGCCGATAGGCTGCACGTAGCGGCTGGCGGCGATCACCAGGTCGCGGTCCTCGCGGCGCAGGCCTTCCGGCGTGAACACGAGCTCGACCGCGCCGTCGTCGCTGTGGATGCGCCACGGCGCGGCCGGGTCGGCCCGGTCGTAGTCGAAGTGCACCGCGCCGACGCGGATCAGCCGGCCGTCCAGCCAGACGGCGTTCTCGGCGTCGCCCATATAGCCGGCCTGCAGGTTGAAGCCCAGGCCCCGGCCGTGTGCGCTCGCCCAGCGCCATTCGGTGCGGCGCGCGAGCAGGCCGTTCGACGCGTCGAGGCTGCCGACGGCGCCGTTCAGCGAGAAGCGTTGCCCGGCGGCGTCGGCGAAGCCGACCACCTCGAGCCCGCCGCTCTTGTGGGTGGCGTGCGCGAGGTAGTTGGCCGGCGCGACCGCGGCGAGCACCGGGGTGTCGTCAAGCCGGAGGTGGGCGGCGAGCTTGAGCGTGCGGCTGTCGACCTCGACGCCGACGCGCTCGCCGTCGCGGCTGAACGCGATCCGGCCTGCGCGCGAGCGGAAGGTTGCGTGGCCGAACGCGGTGTCGTCGAGGCGGGCGCCACCGGGCAGGCCGGTCGCCGAGAACGCGGCGATCTCGCGGCCTGCGGCCCGGTCGAACAGCCAGGCGAACGCGGCGCTGCTCCAGCCGAGGTCGACGACGGCGACGCCGGCGAAGCACGCGTCGTGCGCGAGCGCGGCGTACTGCCAGCGCTTGTGGTGCAGCTTGCGCGTCAGCCGCGCAAGGGGGGAAAGGGGCAGCCTGTGCCAGTTCAGGTGCGGGATTACGCCCTGGTACATGCCGAAAGCAGGAATCCCGCGCTCGTGCACCAGTTGGCGCGGCGCGGGCAGAAGAGGTGAGGGGTCCATCGCTTGGGGGCGCGTCGGACGCGCCCGGTTGTTGCAGATCGCCCGAGTTTACATGAGGTTGAGCGGAATTTTCAGGTAGGCGACGCCGTTGGCTGATTTTGGCGGCATCTCGCCGGCGCGGATATTCACCTGTACCGACGGCAGGATCAGCACCGGCATCTCCAGTTTCGCGTCGCGCGCGTCGCGCAGCGCGACGAAGTCGGCTTCGCTGACGCCGTCGTTCAGGTGGATGTTGGCACGGCGCTGTTCGGCGACCGTCGTCTCCCAGCTGGGCGCGCGCCCGGCGGGCGGGTAGTCGTGGCACATGAACAGGCGGGTGGCGTCGGGCAGGGCGAGCAGCGCTTTGGCCGAACGGTAGAGTGTGGCAGCATCTCCGCCCGGGAAGTCGCAGCGCGCGCTGCCGACGTCCGGCATGAACAGCGTGTCGCCGACGAATACCGCGTCGCCGATGCGGTACGCGATGTCGGCCGGGGTGTGGCCGGGCACGAACAGCGCCTCGGCGGTCAACTCGCCGACGCTGAAGTGCTCGCCGGCGGCAAACAGGTGGTCGAACTGGCTGCCGTCGCGCGCGAAATCGTCGCCGAAATCGAACACGCCGGCGAAGATGCGCTGCACTTCGGTGATCTTCTCGCCGATGGCGACCTTGCCGCCGACTTGCTGCCTGAGCCAGGCCGCCGCCGACAGGTGGTCGGCGTGCGCGTGTGTCTCAAGGATCCACTGCACGGCAAGCTTGTGCTCGCGCACGAAGCCGACCAGCGCTTCGGCCGACGTGGTGCGGGTGCGGCCGGACTTCGGGTCGTAGTCGAGCACCGGGTCGACGATGGCGGCGTGGCCGCCGTCGCGGTCGTAGACGACGTAGCTGACGGTGCCGGTGACCGGTTCGAAGAAGGCCTGGACAGAAGCTTGCATGGCGGGACTCCGTGGCGAATGGATGAATCCACTATATTGCAAGTCAATATATCTGTAAATATAATGAACGAACAACGACAGAGGACGACACGATGGAACTGAACGTCTTGCGCGACAACGCGGCGCGCGCCACATCCCTGCTGAAGAGCCTGGCCAACGAGGACCGCCTGCTGCTGTTGTGCCAGCTGGTCGACGGCGAGAAGTCGGTGTCCGAGCTCGAACGGCTGACCGGCATCCGCCAGCCCACGCTGTCGCAGCAGCTCGGGGTGCTGCGCAACGAGAAGCTGGTGTCGACGCGGCGCGACGGCAAGTGGATCTATTACAGCGTCGCCAGCGCTGATGCGCTGGCGATCCTCGGCACCCTGCACGGCATCTTCTGCGGTGCGGAGGGGCAACTGCAGCCGGCGGCCTGAGGAGGCATGCCCGGCGGCACGACAACAACATGACAGCAACACGACAAGGGGAAGCAGATGCAGGTCAACTTTGAAGCGTTCACACCTTTTTCGGCACTCGCCGGCGGGGTGCTGATCGGTCTTGCCGCGGCGGCCTTCGTGCTGCTGCTCGGGCGCATCGCCGGCATCAGCGGCATGCTGGGCGGGCTGATCGAGCGTGCTGCCGACTGGCCGCTCAGGCTCGCCTTCGTACTGGGGCTGATCGCCGCGCCGGCGCTGTACGCGCTGCTGGCCGGCGGCCTAGCCGTGCCCGAGGTCAGCGCGTCGCCGCTGACGCTGGTGGTGGCGGGGCTGATGGTCGGCGTCGGCACCCGCTACGCGTCCGGCTGCACCAGCGGCCACGGCGTGTGCGGGCTGTCGCGGCTGTCGCCGCGTTCGCTGGTCGCGACGCTGACCTTCATGGCGGCGGGTTTCACCACCGTCTTCGTCGTCCGTCACCTGCTGGGCTAAGGAGCGCGCCATGACCTTCCGCAAACTGTTTGCCTCGTTCGCCGTCGGCCTCGTGTTCGGCGTCGGCCTGATCGTCTCCGGCATGTCGAACCCGGCCAAGGTGCTCGGCTTTCTCGATATCGCCGGGCTGTGGGACCCCAGCCTCGCGCTGGTGATGGCCGGTGCGATCGGCGTCGGCCTGGTCGCCTTCCGCGTGGCCGGGCAGCGGCCGCGCGCCGTGCTGGGAGATGCGATGCAGTTGCCGACCAGCCGCGAGATCACCCCGCGCCTGGTCGGCGGCAGCCTGCTGTTCGGCATCGGTTGGGGACTGGCCGGCATCTGCCCGGGGCCCGCGCTGGTGCTTTTGGGCATGGGCGTGCCGCAGGGCGTGCTGTTCGTTGCCGCCATGCTCGCCGGCATGGCGCTCTTCAGCGTCCTCGAACGCGGCAAGCGTTGACATGCGCGCCGTGCCGCTGCCGCCCTGGCTTGCCGGCTACCGGCGCGAATTTCTTGCCGGCGACCTCGTCGCCGGCGTCGTCGTCACCCTGCTGTTGGTGCCGCAGGCTTTGGCGTACGCGCTGGTCGCCGGCTTGCCGGCCGAGGTCGGCCTGTATGCGAGCCTCGCGCCGCTCGTCATCTACGCGCTGGCCGGGCGCAGCCACGCGCAGTCGGTCGGGCCGATGGCGGTCACCTCCTTGCTGGTCGCCTCGACCCTGGCCCGCCTCGCGCCGGCCGGCAGCGCCGAGTACCTGCTGTTCGCTATCTGGCTCGCGTTGTTGTCCGGCCTGATGCTGGTGCTGCTGGGCGCGTTCCGGCTGGGGCTGGTCGCCGACTTCCTGTCGCAGCCGGTGCTCGCCGGCTTCGTGTCCGCGTCCGCGCTGATGATCGTGCTCTCGCAGCTGGCGCCGCTTGCCGGGGTGGCCGGCGGCGGCGCGACCCTGCCCGCGCAGCTCTCCCGTCTCGCCGCCGCGCTGCAGGGCGGGGTGTCGGCACCTGCGCTGTGGCTGGGCGGCGCGGCGCTCGCGTGGCTTCTCTGGGCGCGCGCGTCTCTGGCGGCGACGCTGGCGCGCGCCGGCGTGCCGGTTTTCTGGGCGACGCTCGCCGAGCGCGCGGCGCCGGTGGCCGCGCTGGCAGGCGGCGTGCTCGCGGTGCGCGGCTTCGATCTGGCCGGCCATGTCGCGCTGGTCGGCGTGATCCCGGCCGGCCTGCCCGCGCCGTCGCTCGTACTGCCGGCGTTCGCCGAGCTGTCGCAGCTGGTGTTGCCGGCGTTCTTCATCGCGCTGGTCAACACCGTGCAGAGCCTGTCGGTCGCGCAACTGTTGGCGGCGCGCCGCGGCGAGCGGCTGGACCCGGACCGCGAACTCTTGGCGCTCGGGCTGTGCAACCTCGGCGCCGGCCTGTCCGGCGGCTTCCCGGTCACCGGCGGGCTGACCCGCTCCATCGTCAACGCCGACGCCGGCGCCAACACCCAGCTCTCGTCGCTCTTCAGCGCCTTGCTGATGCTCGCCATCGTGCTGTTCGCCACCGGCGCCCTGGCCGAGCTGCCGCTGGCCGTGCTGGCGGCGACCATCGTCGCGTCGGTGTGGAAGATGGTCGATTTTTCCCTGTTCGCGCGCGCGTGGCGCAGCCGGCGCGCCGACGCTGCCGCCTTCGGCGCGACCTTCGCCGCCGTGCTGCTGCTGGGGGTCGATAGCGGCATCGTGGTCGGCCTGTTGGTGTCGCTCGGCGCGTGGATCGCCGGCAGCGGCAAGCCGCATATCGCCGAGGTCGGCCGCATCGCCGGCAGCGAGCATTTCCGCAACGTCGCGCGCTTTGCCGTCGAGCGCCTGCCCGGCGTGCGCTTCGTGCGCGTCGACGAGAGCCTGTACTTCGGCAACGCGCGCAATGTCGACACGGCCCTGCGCGCGCTGGCCGCCGACGCACGGGTGCTGGTGCTGATCATGAGCGGGGTGAACCGGGTCGACCTGTCCGCGCTGATGATGCTCGAGGCGCTCGACGACGCGCTGGCCGCGCGCGGCATCGCGCTGTGGCTCTCCGACGTCAAGGGGCCGGTCGCCGGGGTGCTCGGCCGCGCCGGCAGCGACGCGCGTTTTGCCGGGCGCACCTGCCTGTCCGCCAACGACGCATGGACCCGCCTGTCGCTCGGCGCCGACTACCAGATCTGAGCGCGCCGGCTTCCCGCCGCTCCTTGCGTATGGCATGGTATGGGGCTAACCATACCGCATCGACAACAAGGGAAACCCCATGCAAGACCAACACGCCTGGTCCGGCCGCTTTTCGGAGCCGGTCTCCGAACTCGTCAAGAAATACACCGCGTCGGTCGGCTTCGACTACCGGCTCGCCGAATTCGATATCGAAGGCTCGCTCGCGCACGCGGCGATGCTCGGCCGCGCCGGCGTGCTGTCGGCGGACGACCTCGCGGCGATCCGCCGCGGCATGGCCGAGATCGTCGAGGAAATCCGCGCGGGCCGCTTCGAGTGGCGCCTCGACCTCGAGGACGTGCACATGAACATCGAGCGCCGGCTGACCGACAAGATCGGCGACGCCGGCAAGCGCCTGCACACCGGCCGCAGCCGCAACGACCAGGTCGCGACCGACATCCGGCTGTGGCTGCGTGCCCAGATCGACACCATCGCCGGCCTGATCGGCGAACTGAAGGGCAGCCTGCTGGACCTGGCCGAGCAGCACGCCGACACCGTGATGCCGGGCTTCACCCACCTGCAGGTCGCGCAGCCGGTGACCTTCGGCCACCACCTGCTCGCCTACGTCGAGATGCTGTCGCGTGACGCCGAGCGCATGGCCGACTGCCGCCGCCGCGTCAACCGCCTGCCGCTGGGCGCGGCGGCGCTCGCCGGCACCACCTTCCCGATCGACCGCCATTACACCGCCGAACTGCTGGGCTTCGACGGCGTCTGCCACAACTCGCTCGACGCGGTGTCCGACCGCGACTTCGCGATCGAATTCACCGCCGCAGCATCCTTGTTGATGGTGCACTTGAGCCGCCTGTCCGAAGAGCTGATCCTGTGGATGAGCCCGCGCGTCGGCTTCATCGACATCGCCGACCGCTTCTGCACCGGCTCGTCCATCATGCCGCAGAAGAAGAACCCGGACGTGCCTGAGCTCGTGCGCGGCAAGAGCGGCCGCGTGGTCGGCCACCTGGTGTCGCTCGTCACGCTGATGAAGGCGCAGCCGCTGGCGTACAACAAGGACAACCAGGAAGACAAGGAGCCGCTGTTCGACACCGTCGACACGCTGATCGATACCCTGCGCATCTACGCCGACATGATGCGCGGCATCACGGTCAAGCCCGAGGCGATGCGCGCGGCGGTGCTGCAGGGCTTCGCGACCGCGACCGACCTCGCCGACTACCTGGTGAAGAAGGGCCTGCCGTTCCGCGACAGCCACGAGGTGGTCGCGCTGGCGGTGCGCCACGCCGAAGGGCAGGGCGTCGACCTCGCCGAGCTGCCGCTTGCCGTGCTGCAGGGCTTCAGCGCGCTGATCGGCGACGACGTGTACGCGGTGCTCTCCCCCGAAGGCAGCCTCGCGCAGCGCGACCATGTCGGCGGCACCGCGCCGGCGCGCGTGCGCGCCGAAATCGGCCGCCACCGCGCGCAACAGGGGGCATAAGCGGCACGGGCGTATAGAATGGGGGTTTGACTGCAATCGGGTCGCCCCCCATGTCCCTGCACCAGCCCAGAGTACCGTCCCGCTCGCTGCGCCTGACGCTCGCCGCGCTGGCCGTGCTGCTGCCGGTGCTGGTCGGCTGGGGTATCACCGTGTCGACCACCTATCTCGGGCTGCGCGACGGCGCAGAGGCAAGGCTGCGTTACGCCGCCGTAGAAGTAAACGCGATCTTCGAGCGTTCGCAGCACGCGGCGCGCGCGGTGCTGCCGCTGGCCGGCCAGCCGTGTAGCGACGAGGTGGTGCACAACCTGCGCCATCAGGTGACCACCGTTCTTTATGTACGGACAGTCAGCCTGGCGCGGGGAGACCATGTTTACTGCTCGTCCCTATTCGGCCGGCAGGTCAGTGGCGCAAAGCGGGAAGGTTACGCCGACGGTCGCGCGCGGCTGATGCCGGGCAACCAGCTGACGCCCGACATCCCAGTTTTTGTGTGGCGCGAGTCCACTCCGGGCGACGCCGCCGTGCTGGTTGGCGTCTCCGGCGGCCACTTAAGCAGCGCCTTGCGTCACGGCGTGTTGGGCAATGGCGTGATGCTGCAGGTCGGCCCCAACTGGATGGACGGCAAGGGGCGGGTGCACGCCGGCACCATCCCGCACAAGCTGCTGTTCGACATGCGCAAGGCCGACCCTGTCTACCCGTTCTCCGTCGCCGTTGCGCTCGACGGCGACGAAATCCTGCTCGCCGCCTGGCGCGCGTACGAGCCGATGCTGGTGCTGCTGGTGCTGGTCGGCCTGTTCGGCGCGTGGGGCGCTTATCACTGGCTGAGCCAGCCGCGGGCTGCGGATGAGGTGATCGCACAGGCGCGGGCGCGCGGCGAGTTCGTGCCCTACCTGCAGCCGCTGGTCTGCCCGCAAAGCGGGCGCTGGCTGGGCGCCGAGGTGCTGATGCGCTGGCGCGACGGCGACCGTGTGCTCGCGCCTGGCGCGTTCATTGCCGAGGTCGAGCAAAGCGGCAGCCTGGGCGCGATCACCCGCGACCTGATGGCCGCGACCACCAGCGGGCTTTCTGGCGCGCGCTTGCCGGCGGGCTTTCACCTGGCGTTCAACGTCACCGCCAGCCAGCTGGCCGACCCCGAACTGGTCGGGCTATGCCGCGTGCTGCGCGAAAAACTGGGTGAGGCGGTGGTGCCGGTGCTCGAATTGACCGAGCGCGAGACCTTTGACCTCGCCGGGCACGGCGGCCAGCTTGCCGAACTGTTTTCGCTCGGCGTGGAACTCGCGCTCGACGACTTCGGCACCGGCCAGAGCAGCCTCTCCTACCTGTCAGAGCTGCAGGTGCACACGCTGAAGATCGACCGCAGCTTCGTCGACGCGATCGAGCGCGACTCGCTGGGCAAGGTGGTACTCGACGCGGTGATCGCGCTTGGGCAAAGCCTCGGCCTCAAGCTGGTCGCCGAAGGCGTCGAGACCGCGGCGCAGCGCGACTACCTGCAAGCGGCCGGCGTCGACGTGCTGCAGGGCTACTACTTCGCGCGGCCGATGCCGCTCGCCGACTTCGTCCGCCAGCTTCCCGGACATGCTTAGCGGCTGAGCGTGCGCCCGACCGCGTCGCGCCAGCCGCCGTACAGCTGGTCGCGCCGCTGCGCGGCCATCGCGGGCTCGAAGCGTGCCGCGCGCTGCCAGCCTTGCGACAGCGTTTCCAGCGAATCGAACACGCCGGCCCCCAGGCCCGCCAGCCACGCCGCGCCCAGCGCGGTTGTCTCGCTGATGCACGGGCGCTCGACGGGTACATCCAGCATGTCGGCGAGGAACTGCATCAGCCAGTCGTTGCCGACCATGCCGCCGTCGACCCTCAGCGTGGCCGGCGCCGCTACGCCGTCCGCCTGCATCGCCGCCATCAGATCGCGGCTCTGGTAACACACCGATTCCAGCGCCGCGCGCACGATATGCGCGATGCCCGAGTCGCGGGTCAGCCCGGTGATCGCGCCGCGCGCCAGCGGGTCCCAGTACGGGGCGCCCAGGCCGGTGAACGCCGGCACCAGGTAGACGCCGCCGGTGCTCTCGACCTGGCGCGCCAGCGCCTCGGTCTGCCCCGCGTGGTCGATCAGGCGCACCGCGTCGCGCAGCCACTGCACGGCGGCGCCGGCGATGAAGATGCTGCCTTCGAGCGCGTAGGTCGGCCGGCCGTCAAGCCGGTAGCAGACGGTCGACAGCAGGCGGTGGCGCGACGTGATGATGGTGTCGCCGGTGTTCTGCACCATGAAGCAGCCGGTGCCGTAGGTCGACTTGACCATGCCCGGGTGCACGCAGGCCTGGCCGACGGTCGCCGCCTGCTGGTCGCCGGCCATGCCGGTGATCGGGATCGGGGTTCCGAACAGGCGGGTGGTGCCAAAATCCGCCGCGTTGTCGCGCACCTCGGGCAATAGCGACGCCGGGATGCCGAACAGCGCGAGCAGCTCCTCGTCCCAGCACTGGCGGCGGATGTCGAACAGCAGGGTGCGCGCCGCGTTGGTCGCGTCGGTCGCGTGGACGCGGCCCTCGGTCAGGCGCCACAACAGGAAGCTGTCGACGGTGCCGAAGGCGAGCTCGCCGCGGTCGGCGCGCTCCCGCACGCCGGGCACGGTGTCGAGCAGCCAGCGGATCTTGCTCGCCGAGAAGTAGGGGTCGAGCACCAGGCCGGTGCGCTCGGCGACCAGCGCCTGCGCCTCGGGCGTCGACAGCGCCTCGCACAGTTCCGCGGTGCGCCTGTCCTGCCAGACGATCGCGTGGTAGACCGGGCGGCCGGTCGCGCGGTCCCACACGAGCGTCGTCTCGCGCTGGTTGGTGATGCCCAGCGCGGCGATACGGCCGATGCCGGGCGTGGCGAGCGCCTCGCGGCAGACGTTCAGCGTATGGGCCCAGATCGTCTCCGGGTCGTGCTCGACCCAGCCTGGCGCCGGGAAGATCTGCGGCAACTCGACCTGGGCGCGGGCGAGCACCTCGCCGCCGGTCGAGAACACCATCGCGCGGGTGCTGGTCGTGCCCTGGTCGATGGCGAGCAGGCTGGGCGTCATGGGGTTTCCTTGTGAAACACCGGCGGCGGATTTGCCTGCCGGCGACAAATTATGATAAAGACAGGGGTTCGAATTGTTCGTTTCCGAATCACCATGAGCCGATCCCCCCGTCACGACAAGATCCTGCAACTCGTCCGCGAAAACGGCTTCATGCCGATCGAGGAACTGGCACGCCTGCTGGACGTGACGCCGCAAACCATCCGCCGCGACATCAACCAGCTGTGCGAAGCCAACCTCTTGCGCCGCTACCACGGCGGCGCCGCGCTGGGCAACAGCGTCGAGAACGAGGACTACCTCGCGCGCAAGGGCAAGTTCCAGAGCGAAAAGGCGCATATCGCGCAGCTGGTCGCGGCCAACATCCCCGACCACGCGTCGATCTTCATGAGCATCGGCACGACGATCGAGGCGGTCGCACAGGCGCTCGCGCTCAAGCACAAGGGCTTGCGCGTGATCACCAACAACATCCACGTCGCGTCCATCATGTCGGCCAACCCCGACTTCACAGTGATGATCACCTCGGGCGTGGTCCGCGCGTCCGACGGCGGCGTGACCGGGGTGGCGACGCTGGACTTCATCAACCAGTTCAAGGTCGACTACGCGATCATCGGCGCGTCGGGGATCGAGACCGACGGCTCCCTGCTCGACTTCGACTACCGCGAGGTACGCGTCGCGCAGGCGATGATGGCCAACGCCCGCCACCGCTTCCTGGCCGCCGACCACAGCAAGTTCGGCCGCAACGCGCTGGTGCGCATGGGTCACCTGAGCGACTTCCATATGGTGTTCACCGACACCGCGCCGTCACCGGCGATGACCAAGATGATGCAGGAGCACGGCGTCGCGCTGCAACTGGCCAGCCGCTGACGCCGCGCAACTTCCGGCGGCGTGGCGCATCATAGGGACATGATGAGGAAAGTTTTCGTATCCGGCGCGCTTGCCGTCGCGCTCGCCTTCCCCGCCGCCCACGCGACGCCGCTGCCCGACATCGGCGTCGCCGGCGAGGGTGCGCTGTCGCAGGCCGAAGAGGCGCGCATCGGCCGCGAGATCCTGTCGCAGTTGCGGGACGCCGGCGGCGTCGTGCAGGACCCCGAGGTGAACGCCTACCTCGCGAGGGTCGGCCGGCGCATCACCTCGGCCGCCGGTACCGGTTCCGACTTCACCTTCTTTGCCGTCGAGGCGCCGTCGATCAACGCTTTCGCGATGCCCGGCGGCGTGATCGGCGTGCACACCGGGCTGATCCTCGCCGCACAGAGCGAAGGGGAGCTGGCGTCGGTGCTCTCGCACGAAGTCGCCCACGTCACCCAGCGCCACCTCGCGCGGATGCGCGAGACCTCGACGCAGAGCCAGCTGTGGGTGCTCGCCGCGATCCTGGCCGGCGTGCTCGCCTCGCGTTCGGGCAACTCGGACGCGACCTTCGGCGCGATCAACGCAGGCCTGGGCATGGCGCAGCAAAGCCAGCTCTCCTACAGCCGCGACTTCGAGCGCGAGGCCGACCGCATCGGCATGCAGTACCTGGGCGGCGCCGGCTTCGACGCGCGCGCGATGCCCGCCTTCTTCGAGCGGCTGCAGCAAACCAGCCGCTACGACGACAACCAGGCGCTGTCCTTCCTGCGCACCCACCCGGTGACCGGCGAGCGCATCAGCGAGGGGCAGACCCGCGCGCAGCAGACGCCGGTACGCATGAAGCCCGACAGCACCGACTTCCTCCTGGTGCGCGAGAAGCTGCGCATCGCCCAGATGGGGCCGACCGAGGCCGCGCGCTACTACCGCAATTCGCTCGCCGAGCGGCGCTTCATCAGCGAAGGCGCGCAATGGTACGGCCTTGCGCGCACCCAGCTGGCCGAGCGCCGCTTCGCCGACGCGGGGCAGTCGCTCGCGCGCGCACGGCAGACGCTCCCCGACGACGCGATGCTGTTCGCGCTCGAGGGCGAGATCGCGCTCGCGGCAGGCGAGCCGCAGGCGGCGCTGGCCGCGTACCGCAAGGGGCTGGCCGCTTTTCCCGAGCAGCGCGTGCTGTTCGCCGGCGAAGTCGACGCGCTGCAGGCGACCGGCCAGCGCGCCGCCGCGCTCGAGCGCGTACGCGCGCTGCTTGCCCGCTACCCGACCGATTCCGCGCTGTGGCGGCTGTCGGCCAGGCTGTACGGCGAGGGCGATGCGCTGAACTACCACGCCGCGCTGGGCAACGCGTTCTATTTCGAAAACGCGTTCGAACCCGCGCTGATCCAGTACCGGCTCGCCAACGCGGCCGCCGGTGACAACTTCTACCTGCGCTCGACCATCGAGGCGCGCCTGCGCGAGCTTGAACCGCTCACCAAGGGTGGCGGCGCAAGCCGCACCCCGCGCTGATTCGCCCAAATACAACATGCTGCAATGCGGCATCCGCTTTTTTTGCCGGCCGCGTAGAGCCCATGCACTAAACCCCTATTCCAAATGTCGTGCCACCCGATTAAACTCGCGAGTGCTGATCATTTGTGTTCGTATCCGATCATGACAGCGTGAATTTGTGTTCGACTGCGAAGTCTTTGCGCGCGGTCGGCGCCACAAACGACGGCGGGGGTCACGAGCCCGCGCCGCACCGACATCCGTGAAGGAGTAACAATGGCTGAACGTTTTCCCGACGATCTCGACCCCCAGCAGACCCAGGAATGGACCGACGCGCTCGCCTCGGTGCTCGCAGTCGAGGGCCCCGAGCGCGCGCACTTCCTGCTGCAGACGCTGGTCGAGCAGGCGCGCCGCCAGGGCGGCTACCTGCCGTTCGACGCGACCACCGCGTACCTGAACACCATTCCGGTCGGCCGCGAGAAGAAGTCGCCGGGCAACCATGAGCTCGAGCACCGCATCCGTTCGATCAACCGCTGGAACGCCGCCGCCATGGTGCTGCGCGCCGGCAAGAAGAACCTCGAGCTCGGCGGCCATATCGCCAGTTTCCAGTCCTCCGCGACGCTGTACGACGTCGGCTTCAACCATTTCTGGCGCGCGCCGAACGACGAGCAGGACGGTGACCTGGTGTTCTTCCAGGGCCACATCGCGCCGGGCATCTACGCGCGCGCCTTCCTCGAGGGCCGCCTGTCCGAGGCCGACCTCGACAACTTCCGCCAGGAAGTCGACGGGCAGGGCCTGTCGTCGTACCCGCACCCGTGGCTGATGCCGGACTTCTGGCAGTTCCCGACCGTGTCGATGGGTCTCGGCCCCTTGATGGCGATCTACCAGGCGCGTTTCCTCAAGTACCTGGAGAGCCGCGGCCTCGCGCGCACGCCGGGGCGCAAGGTGTGGTGCTTCTGCGGCGACGGCGAGATGGACGAGCCGGAGAGCCTGGGCGCGATCGCGCTGGCCGCGCGCGAGGGGCTGGACAACCTGGTGTTCGTGATCAACTGCAACCTGCAGCGGCTGGATGGCCCGGTGCGCGGTAACGGCAAGATCATCCAGGAACTGGAAGGCGACTTCCGCGGTGCCGGCTGGAACGTGATCAAGCTGATCTGGGGCAGCCGCTGGGACCCGCTGCTGGCGATGGACAGCAAGGGCCTGCTCAGGAAGCGGATGGAAGAGTGCGTCGACGGTGACTACCAGACCTTCAAGTCGAAGGACGGCGCCTACGTGCGCGAGCACTTCTTCGGCAAGTACCCCGAGCTGCGCGAGATGGTCGCCAACATGTCGGACGAGGAGGTGTGGAACCTCAACCGCGGCGGCCACGACCCGCACAAGGTGTACGCGGCCTACCACGAGGCGGTGCATAACGCCGGCGGCCGCCCGACGGTGATCCTCGCCAAGACCATCAAGGGCTACGGCATGGGCTCCTCCGGCGAGGCGCAGAACATCGCGCACCAGGCGAAGAAGATGGACCTGGAGAGCCTGCGCAAATTCCGCGACCGCTTCGGCATCCCGGTGTCCGACGCCGACCTGGAGAGCGTGCCCTACTACAAGCCGGCCGACGACAGCCCGGAGATGGCCTATATGCGCGAGCGCCGCGCGGTGCTGGGCGGCAGCCTGCCGGCGCGCCGCCCGGTCAAGGCGCCGCTCGCGGTGCCGGGCCTGCACGTGTTCGATTCCATGCTCAAGGATTCCGGCGAGCGCGAGTTCTCGACCACCATGGCCTTCGTGCGCATGCTGGGTACCCTGCTCAAGGACAAGAACATCGGCCGCCAGATCGTGCCCATCGTACCGGACGAGTCGCGCACCTTCGGCATGGAAGGCATGTTCCGCCAGTACGGCATCTGGTCGAGCCAGGGCCAGAACTACGTGCCGCAGGACGCCGACCAGCTGATGTTCTACAAGGAGTCGAAGGACGGCCAGATGCTGCAGGAAGGCATCAACGAGCCCGGCGCGATGTCGAGCTGGATCGCCGCGGCGACCAGCTACGCCAACCACGGCATCCCGATGATCCCGTTCTACATCTACTACTCGATGTTCGGCTTCCAGCGCGTCGGCGACCTCGCGTGGGCGGCCGGCGACATGCGCGCGCGCGGCTTCATGCTGGGCGGCACCGCCGGGCGCACCACGCTCAACGGCGAGGGCCTGCAGCACGAGGACGGCCACAGCCACATCCAGGCCGGCCTGATCCCCAACTGCATCAGCTACGACCCGACCTTCGCGTACGAACTGGCGGTGATCGTGCAGGACGGCCTCAAGCGCATGTATGTGGAGCAGGAGGACGTGTTCTATTACATCACACTGATGAACGAGAACTACGCGCACCCGGCGATGCCCGCCGGCGCCGAAGAGGGCATCCTCAAGGGCATGTATCTGCTGCGCGACGGCGGCGACTCGGCGATCAAGGTCCAGCTGATGGGCTCGGGCACCATCCTCAACGAGGTGATCGCCGCCGCCGACCTGCTGCGCAACGATTTCGGCGTCGCATCCGATATCTGGAGCGTCACCTCGTTCAACGAACTGGCCCGTGACGGCCGCGCCGCGTCGCGCCACAACCTGCTCAACCCGACCGCGCCGGCCGAGATGTCCTACGTCGAGACGGCGCTCACCGGCCGCGAAGGTCCGTTCGTCGCCGCGACCGACTATATCCGCGCGTACGCCGAGCAGGTCCGCGAATGGGTGCCCGGCCGCTACGTGGTGCTTGGCACCGACGGCTTCGGCCGTTCGGACAGCCGCGCCAAGCTGCGTGAATTCTTCGAGGTCGACCGCTACCACGTCGCCGTCGCCGCGCTGTCGGCGCTCGCCCGCGACGGCAAGGTCGACGCCGCGCGCGTCGCCGAGGCGATCAAGCGTTACGGCGTCAACGTCGACAAGCTGCCGAGCTGGAAGGTGTGAAATGAGCGAGATGATCGAACTGAAAGTGCCCGATATCGGCGGCCATGACGGCGTCGACGTGATCGAAGTGTTTATCAAGCCGGGCGACACCGTCGCCGTTGACGACAGCCTGCTGACGCTGGAGACCGACAAGGCGACCATGGAAGTGCCGGCCGACAAGGCAGGCGTGGTGCGCGAAGTGCGCGTCGCGGTCGGCGCCAAGGTGTCGCAGGGCGACGTGATCGCGCTGCTTGAAGTCACCGGCGCGGTGGCCGCTCCGGCCGCCGCCCAGCCTGCAGCGGCCGTGCAGGCTGAAGCTGCACCGGCACCTGCACTGGCGGCAGCACCCGTCGCAGCTCAGGCGCCTGTTGCGGCTACCGGCCGTGTCGAGCTGCGCGTGCCCGACATCGGCGGCCACGCCGGCGTCGACGTGATCGAAGTGGCGATCGCGGCGGGTGACACCGTCGCGCTCGACGACACCCTGATCACGCTGGAGACCGACAAGGCGACCATGGACGTGCCGGCGGTCGCCGCCGGCCGCGTGCTGGAAGTCGCGGTCAAGGTCGGCGACAAGGTGGCGCAGGGCGACCTGATCGCGGTGGTCGAAGCAGTGGTGGCCGCGAGCGCCGCGCAACCGGCGGCTCAGCCTGCCGCACCTGCGGCCGCTCCCGCGCCGGTGGCTGCCGTCGCACCCGTCGCGCAAGTTGCCGCGCCGGTGGCGGCGCCGGCCAAGGCTGCCGCCGTCGACGAAGCAGGCTTCGTGAAGGCGCACGCCGGCCCGTCGGTGCGCAAGCTCGCGCGCGAACTGGGGGTGGATCTGGGCCGCGTGCCAGGCTCCGGCCGCAAGGGACGGATCACCGACGAGGACGTCAAGGCGTGGGTGAAGGCGGTACTCGCCGCGCCGGCGCAGGCCGCAGCACCTGCGGCAGCCTCCGGCGTGGGCTTGGATCTGTTGCCGTGGCCGAAGGTCGACTTCGCCAAGTTCGGCCCGATCAAGACCGAGCCGCTCTCCCGCATCAAGAAGCTCTCCGGCGCCAACCTCGCGCGCAACTGGGTGATGATCCCGCACGTCACCCAGTTCGACGAGGCGGACATCACCGAGATGGAGGTGTTCCGCAAGGCCATGGGCGACGAACTGAAGGCCGACGGCGTCAAGCTGACCCCGCTCGCCTTCCTGGTCAAGGCGGTGGTCGCCGCGCTGAAGAAGTACCCGCAGTTCAACGCGAGCCTCGACGGCGACCAGCTGGTGCTCAAGGAGTACTACCACGTCGGCTTTGCCGCCGACACGCCGAACGGGCTGGTGGTACCGGTGGTGCGTGATGCCGACCGGAAGAGCCTGATCGAGATCGCGCAGGAAACCTCGCTGCTCGCCAAGAAGGCGCGCGACGGCAAACTGTTGCCGACCGACATGCAAGGCGGCTGCTTCAGCATCTCGAGCCTGGGCGGTATCGGCGGCACTGCGTTCACGCCGATCATTAACGCACCCGAAGTGGCGATCCTTGGCGTATCCAAGAGCGAGATCAAGCCCAAGTGGGACGGTGCCGCGTTCGCGCCGCGGCTGATGCTGCCGTTGAGCCTGTCGTACGACCACCGCGTGATCGACGGCGCCGCCGCCGCGCGCTTCACCAGCTACCTCGCGCAGGTGCTGGCCGATATTCGCCGGCTGATGCTGTAAGGGGACGCGCATGAGTGAAATCATCGAACTGAAAGTGCCCGAGATCGGCGGCCACGCCGGCGTCAGCGTGATCGAAGTGTTTGTCGCGCCGGGCGACGCGGTGGCCGCGGGCGACAGCCTGATCATGCTGGAAACCGACAAGGCGACCATGGACGTGCCGGCCGAGGCGGGCGGCGTGTTGCGCCAGCTTAAGGTCGCCGTCGGCGACAAGGTGTCGGCCGGCGACGTGATCGCGCTGCTAGAGGCCGCCGGCGAGCCGGCACAGCCTGTCGCCGCTGCGGCGGCTCCCGCGGCGGCGCAAGCCGTAAGCGGCGACGCCGACCTCGAATGCGACATGCTGGTGCTGGGCGGCGGGCCGGGTGGTTACTCGGCAGCGTTCCGCGCGGCCGACCTGGGGATGAAGACCGTGATCGTCGAGCGTTACGGCACGCTGGGTGGCGTCTGCCTGAACGTCGGCTGCATCCCGTCCAAGGCGCTGTTGCACGTCGCCGCGGTGATCGAGGAGGCGAGCCACTTCGCCGACTGCGGCGTCGCCTTCGGCGCGCCGCAGGTCGACCTTTCCGCGCTGCGCGCGCACAAGGAAAAGGTGGTCGGCAAGCTGACCACCGGCCTCGCCGGCATGGCCAAGGCGCGTGCAGTTGAAGTGGTGCGCGGTAACGGCCGCTTCGTCGACGCGAACCATCTGGAAGTCAGCCTCACCGCCGGCGAAGGCAAGGACGAAACCGGCGCGCGCCGCCTGATCCGCTTCAAGCAGGCGATCATCGCCGCCGGCAGCCAGCCGGTGAAGCTGCCCTTCCTGCCGGACGACCCGCGCATCGTCGATTCGACCGGCGCGCTGGAGTTGCGCGAGGTGCCCGGCCGCATGCTGGTGATCGGCGGCGGCATTATCGGCCTGGAGATGGCGACCGTGTACTCGTCGCTGGGCGCGCGCATCGACGTGGTCGAGATGGCCGACACCCTGATGGCCGGCGCCGACGCCGACCTCGTCAAGGTGTGGGAGAAGCGCAACGCGCACCGTTTCGACCGTGTGATGCTGCGCACGCGCACGGTTGGCGTCACCTGCCGGCCGGACGGCGTGATGGTGAAGTTCGAAGGCGAGCAGGCGCCGGAGTCCGAGCAGAAGTACGACATGGTGCTGGTGTCGGTCGGCCGCCGTCCGAACGGCAAGCTGACCGGCGCCGAGAACGCCGGCGTCGCCGTCGACGAGCGCGGCTTCATCGCGGTCGACCGCCAGCAGCGCACCAACGTCGGCCACATCTTCGCGATCGGTGACATCGTCGGCCAGCCCATGCTCGCGCACAAGGGCGTGCACGAGGGCCACGTCGCCGCCGAGGTGGCCGCCGGCCACAAGCGTTTCTTCGACGCGCGGGTGATCCCGTCGGTTGCGTACACCGAGCCTGAAGTGGCGTGGGTCGGCCTGACCGAACGCGAGGCGAAGGCGCAGGGCATCCGCGTCGGCGTCGGCAAGTTCCCGTGGGCGGCGTCCGGTCGTGCCATCGCCAACGGCTGCGACTACGGCTTCTCCAAGCTGTTGTTCGACGAGGAGACCCGCCGCGTGGTCGGCGGCGCGATCGTCGGCCCCAACGCCGGCGACATGATCGGCGAAGTCGCGCTGGCGATCGAGATGGGCTGCGACCCGGACGACATCGGCAAGACCATCCATCCGCACCCGACGCTGGGCGAGAGCCTGGGCATGGCCGCCGAGGCATTTGACGGCCATTGCACCGACCTGCCGCCGCAGAAGAAGCGCTAAGTCACCGCGTGCCAGCGGCCCGTGCCGGCTCCCGGCCCGGGCCGTTTTTGCGTGTGCCCGGCAGGAACCCCCTATGCTTCATGGGTTTACCGATTCCGTCGGTAACGTGCCTGTGCGGTTTCCTATACCATTAGGGATATGCGCCGCACCATCCTCTGCCTGCTGCTCGCCTGCCTGAGCAGCCCCGTCCTTGCCGCCCTGTCCTACCGCGTCGACATCGACGCGCCGGACGCGTTAAAGCCGCTGCTCGCCGACAACCTGGAGCTGGTCACCCTCGCCGCCGACCCGGAGATGGACGAGGGCACGCTTGCTGCGCTGGTCGAAGAGGCGCCGGCAGCGGCCAGGCGTCTCCTGGAGACCGCCGGCTATTTCGGCGCCGGGGTGACGGTGCGCCGCGACGGCGACACGGTGCGCGTCGACGTGCGTCCCGGCGAACCGGTGCGCATCACGCGCTGGCAGGTGCATTACCGAGGCGCGATCGCTAACGACGCCGCCGCGCTCGCCGCCTTGCGCGGCGAACTTGCCGAGCAGTGGCCGCTGGCCGACGGCGCGGTGTTCACCCAGGACGGCTGGGACGACGCGAAGAAGCTCGCGCTGCAACTGGTCGCGGTCGGCGCCTACCCGCTGGCGAAGATCGCCTCGGCCGAGGCGAAGATAGATCCGGCGACCCACGGGGCGGCGCTGACCATCACCATCGACAGCGGCGAGCACGTCGACTTCGGCCGCATCCGCGTCGAGGGCCTCAAGCGCTACCCGGAGAAAGTGGTCACCGGCCAGGCCGACTTCCAGCGCGGTAGCGCGTACAGCCTGGAGAAGCTCACCGCGTTCCAGAGCGCGCTGGAGGCCGACCCGCACTTCTCGTCGGCGATCGTCGTGCCGCTGAAAAACGAGGTTGCCGAGGGACGCATGCCCATCTTGGTGCGCGTGGTCGAGCTGCCGCGCCAGAAGGCCGAGCTAGGCCTCAAGTGGGACAGCGAGCAGGGGCCGGGGACGCGTATCGGCTACGAACACTACAACATCTTCCGCCGCGGTTACGTCGGCTCCATCCTGCTCGACTGGAACCGCGACGAGTCTTCGCTGAACTTCGGCCTCGCGCTGCCGCGCACCCGCGACGGCTACTCGCATACCGCGAACGTCGCGCTGAAGAAGAGCGAGGTGCAGGGCGTCGAGCGCGACTCGGTCGAGGGCGGTGTGTGGCGACTGCGCCAGCGCGGCGACATCGAGGCGCGCATCGGCGTCGAATACGTGCTCGACCGCGAGACGGTCGGCGGCGTCGAGGACAAGCGCAACCAGGCGGTGTTCGCGACCGTCGGCTGGACGCAGCGCAAGCTCGACGACGTGCTCGACCCGCGCAACGGCTACCTGCTCGACGGCCGCCTGTCGTCCACGCTCGGGAGCGCGTTGTCGGACACCGCCTTCGTGCGCGGCCGCGCGCGTGCCGCGCTTTACTGGTCGCCGTCGTTCTTCCCCGGCACCTGGCTCATGCGCGGCGACGTGGGCGAAGTGTGGGCGCAGCAGACGGCGTCGGTGCCTTCGTCGCTGCTGTTTCGCGCCGGCGGCGCCGGCAGCGTGCGCGGTTACGAGTACGAGAGCCTGGGCGTGGCCGGTCCCAATGGCGCGATCGAGGGCGGACGCGTGCTGGCGACCGGCTCGCTGCAGTACATGTTCACCGTGCGCCCGGGCTGGCGGCTCGCGCTGTTCCACGACCTGGGCGACGCCGCCGACAGCTGGGACAGCTACCGCGCGAGAAAGAGCTACGGCTTCGGTGTCGAGTGGCTGAGCCCGGTCGCGCCGATCTCCTTCGATATCGCGCGCGGCGAATCCGAACAAAAGTGGCGCTGGACCATGAGCCTGGGCCTGCCGTTCTGACCTGACGATGACCGAACCGACACTGCCGTCCCCGGGGGACACCCCGACCACCGAACCCGCTGCCAGACCGCCCAAACGTGGGCGCTGGCGTATCGTCTTGCTCGCCTGCGCGGCCTTGCTCGCGTCGCTGGTGGGGTCACTTGCGTGGCTGACGGGCAGCGAAGCCGGCTTCGCGCGGCTGTGGCAGCTTGCCGCGCGCGCGAGCGGCGGCGCGCTGTCGGTAGCCCGCGTCGAGGGGACGCTGTGGCGCGGCTTCACGCTCGAGGATCTGCGCTGGCAAGAGCCGCTGCGCCGAATCGAATTGAGCCGCCTCACCCTTGTCTGGCAGCCGCGCGCGTTGTGGCAGGGCGAGCTCAAGGTCGACCGCCTGAGCCTGGGCAGCGTGCTGGTCGACGACCGCACGCCCGCGTCGGGCAAGCCTGCCCAAGCGCCGGCTTCGCTTGCGCTGCCGGTCGGCGTCGAGGTGGTGCGCTTCTCGGCCGACGCGGTGGTGCTCGCCGGGCCCCGCCTCACCTTCCAGCAGATCGCGGGCAGCTACCGCTACCAGTCGGGTTTCCATACGGTCGCGCTCGAGCGTTTTGTCGCGCCGTGGGGAGAGGCGGCTGGTGCGCTCGCGCTTGGCGGCGCCGCGCCGTTCGTGCTGTCTGGCCGTGTCGACCTCAAGGGCGAACTCGAGGGGCACCCGGTACGCGCGCAAACCGACGTCGGCGGCACGCTGCTCGCGCCGACGCTCAAGGTGAACGCGGTTTCCAGCGGCGTGCTGATCGACATCGACGGGCGCTTCGCGCCGTTCGCGCCGGTGCTCTTTCGCAAGGTCGACGCGCTGTCGGTGCGCATGGCTGGTGTCGACCCGGCGCGGCTGATGCCCGGCGCACCCGCCGCGCGCATCTCGCTGGCGATCGAGGCCAAGCCGGAGGGGAACGGCTTGCAAGGCGGCGTCACGCTGCTCAATACCGACGCCGGTGCGGTGTCCGCAGGCAAGCTGCCGCTGAAGCTGGCGGTTGCCGCGTTCAGGGTGGACGACGACACGCTCACGCTGTCGGACGCATTCGCCGACTTGGGAGCCGGCCGGCTGACCTTCGCCGGCGACTTCAACCCGCGCACCTTCGACCTCAAGGTCGGCGTCGACCAGCTCGCGCTCAAGGGCATCGAACCCGCTGCGCCGGCGCTGACCGTGTCGGGCAACGCGCGGCTGGCCGGCCCCAAGCTTGCGCCGACGCTTTCGCTCGCACTGGCTGCCGGCGGCAACCGTCTTACCGGCGAGGCGCTGTGGCAGCGCAGCGGCGCGGCCGCGCTTGACATCCGGACGCTCGCGCTTGTAGCCGGCGCGGGCCGCCTGTCGGCCGCCGGCCATCTGGGGCTCACCGGCGATCTGCCGCTCGCGCTCAAGGGCACGCTCGCCGCGTTCGACCCGGCCAGGGTGTCGCCAAGTTTTCCGGCCGGGCGCATCGACGGCAAGCTCGACGTCGACGCGCGGCTCGCCGACGGCAGCGCCGGGCGCTTCGCGTTTTCGCTCGCACCGAGCACGCTGTCCGGCGCGCCGCTGTCCGGCTACGCGCGCGCGCGCTGGCAGGGCGTAAAGGTGGACGGGGTCGACGTGAGGCTAGCGCTCGGCGGCAACCGCCTCTCGGCATCCGGCGCGTGGGGCCGGGCTGGCGACCGACTCTCGCTCATGCTCGCCGCCGGCCAGCTCGAACTGCTGGGCCCGGCCTTTGGTGGCCGTGCCAACGCCGAGCTGCAGCTTGCCGGCACGCCGCGCGCGCCGCTGTTTACGCTGCGCGCCGACGCGGCAGGCCTGCGCCTGCCGGGCGAGGTATCGGTCGAGGCGCTCACCGCGCGCGGTGAGCTTGCCAGCGGCACCGGCACGCCGTTCGAACTCGCGCTGAAGGTCACCGGTGCGCGCGCCGGCGACGCCCGCGTCGAAACCTTGACGCTCGCCGCCGCCGGCACGCGCGGCCGGCACACGCTGGCGCTCACAGGCAAGCTTGCGCTCGCCGAGCGGCCTTACGTGGTTGAGGCCAATCTGGCAGGCGGCCTGTCCGACGCCTACCGGTGGCAGGGGACGCTCTCGCGCCTGCTGCTGGACGGTACGCCGTCGCTCAGGCTGATGCAGCCGGTTGCGCTGACGGCCGGCGCCGACGAAGTGCTGCTGGGGGGCGGGCGCTGGCAGGCGCTGGGCGCCGACTGGCGCCTGGGCAATAGCGGCTGGCGCCGGGCCGATGGCTGGTACAGCGCGGGCAGCGTGCGCGCGCTGGGTGCCGACGCCCTGCAACCTTTCGTCGACAAGCTGCCGGTGGCGACCGACCTGAGTATCGGCGGCGAATGGTCGCTGCGCGGGCAGGGTGCCCTGCCGCAGGGCAGCGTGCGCGTCGCGCGAGAGTCGGGCGACGTCACCCTGCCGCTGAAGGGCGGCGGCACGCGGCTACTCGGCCTGTCGGCGCTGGAAGCGGCCTTGCGGCTGGAGGGCGAGCGCGCGCAGCTGACCGCGCGCGTGCAAAGCGCGCTTGGCAGCGCCTCGGGCGACGCAAACCTGCGCGCGCTGGGTGGCGCGTTCGGCGCGGCGTCCCCGCTGTCCGGGCGCGTGGCGCTCGCGCTGCCCGACCTTTCGCTCGCCCAACCCTGGCTCGCCATCGGCCAGCGGGTTGCGGGCAAGCTCGACGCGACGGTCAACCTGTCCGGCACGCTCGGCGAGCCGCAACTCTCCGGCCCGCTGCGCGCAGAGAACCTCGCCTTCACCGACCGCCTGGCCGGCGTCGCCTTGCAGGACGGTACGCTCGACGCCGTATTTGCCGGGCGCACGCTGACGCTGCAGCGCCTGGCTTTCGGCCGCGACGACAGCGTGAGCGCCAGCGGCAGCGTCTCGCTCGCCGGCGCGCGGCCGACCGCCGACATCGCCGTGCGCTTCAACCGCTTCGTCGCGCTGTCCCGGCCCGGCATGCGGGTGGTCGTCTCCGGGCAGACCACGCTCGCGCTGGGCGAGGACGCGGTCAGTGTCGACGGGCAGATCAAGGTCGACCGCGCGCGGCTGGACTTCCCCAAGCTTGGCGCACCGGCACTCGGGCCGGACGTGGTGGTGGTCGGCCGGCCCAAGCGGGAGGACGGCGAGACGACGCTGCCCTTCGCGCTGAACGTCGGCATCGACCTGGGCGACAAGGTGCGCTTCTCGGGCAAGGGGCTGACCACCGGGCTGACCGGTCAGCTGCGGCTGGTCGCCAAGCCCGGTGCGCCGCTGTCGGTGTTCGGCGTGGTCAATACCGAAGAGGGCCGCTTCAAGGCGTACGGGCAGGACCTCGACATCGACAAGGGGCAGATCGTGTTCAACGGGCCGCCGGACAACCCGGGCCTCGCCATCCGCGCGCTGCGCCGCAACTCGCCGGTTGGCGCCGGCGTCGAGGTGAGCGGCTCGGTGCTCTACCCCAAGGTCGCGCTGATCAGCGACGAGCCGATGCCGGAGAAGGAGCGTTTCTCGTGGCTGGTGCTCGGCCGCGGCACCGGTAGCGGCGGTGGCGCTCAGGACAACGCGGCGCTCGCCGCGTCGGCTGGCAGCTTCCTCGCCGGCGCGCTCAACGACCAGATCGGCCTGTTTGACGATATCGGCCTCTCCAGCACCGAGGAGAAGACGTTGTCCAACGGCACGGTCAGCCCGGCCGAGCAGGTGGTGACGCTGGGGCGGCAGCTGACGCAGTCGCTCTACCTCGGCTACGAATACGGCATCACCAGCGCGTCACAGGCGGTCAAGGTCGTCTACCGGCTCTCCAAGGGCTGGTCGGTGCAGGCGAAGGCGGGCACCGCGGTCGACGTCGAGACCCGCTACACGGTGCGCTTCGACTGAAGGGGGCGGGTTCTGCTACAATCCGCGGCGGAAAGTCGACCAGACAGTCGCCGCGTGCTTGCACGGGGAGGAAAGTCCGGGCTCCGCAGGGCAGGATGCCGGTTAACGACCGGGCGCCGTGAGGCGACGGAAAGTGGAACAGAGAGCTGAACCGCCGATGGCCGGGAGTCTCACCGCAAGGTGCGGCTCCGCCGCGACAGGCCAGGATACGCGCCCTTCAGGGCGTACGTCCTGCACCAGCGCTGGCTTGCCAGCACGCTGTCGCACGGCACAGGCAAGGGTGAAAAGGTGCGGTAAGAGCGCACCGCGGACGTGGCAACACGGACGGCAGGCTAAACCCCATCCGGAGCAAGACCAAATAGGGGTACATTGGCGTGGCCCGCGCTGTACCCGGGTAGGTTGCTTGAGCCTGTCGGCAACGGCAGGCCTAGAGGAATGACTGTCCAACGACAGAACCCGGCTTATCGGTCGACTTTCCACCTCCCGCCTTATGCACATCGCCTGATGTGGCGCGGCAAGCGCCCAAAAAACAGGCAGTTACCCCTCCCCCGCAGGTTTAAAAAGCATTACAATGGCGCCCCTCGCACGCAGACGCCACCCACCACACATCATGCAGATCGGCCCGTACACGCTGAAGAACCGACTGATCGTCGCGCCCATGGCCGGCGTGACCGACCGTCCTTTCCGCGTGCTGTGCAAGGCGATGGGGGCGGGCATGGCGGTGTCCGAGATGATCACCTCGAACAAGACGCTGTGGCACAAGGCCAAGACGCTGCGCCGCGCCGACCATAGCGGCGAGACCGAGCCGGTCTCGGTGCAGATCGCCGGCGCCGACCCGGCCGAGATGGCCGAGGCCGCGCGCATGAACGTCGGGCAGGGCGCGCAGATCATCGACATCAATATGGGCTGTCCGGCCAAGAAGGTGTGCAACGTCGCCGCCGGCTCCGCGCTGTTGCGCGACGAGGCGCTGGTCGGCCGCATCCTGGAAGCGGTGGTGCGCGCGGTCGACGTGCCGGTCACGCTGAAGACGCGCACCGGCTGGAGCCGCGACACGCGCAACGCGCTGACCGTCGCCCGCATCGCCGAGCAGTCGGGCATCGCCGCGCTCGCGCTGCACGGGCGCACCCGTGAGGACATGTACAACGGCGACGCCGAGTACGAGACCATCGCGGCGGTCAAGCAGGCCATTTCCATCCCGGTGATTGCCAATGGCGACATCGACAGCCCCGAGAAGGCGCGCCACGTGCTGGATGTCACCGGCGCTGACGCGATCATGATCGGCCGCGCCGCGCAGGGGCGGCCGTGGATCTTCCGCGAGATCCAGCACTACCTCGACACCGGCGCGCTGTTGCCGGCGCCGCGGGTGGCCGAGATCCGCGCGCTCCTGCTCGCGCACCTGGACGAGTTGTACGCCTTCTACGGCGAGTACTCCGGCTGCCGCGTGGCGCGCAAGCATATCGCGTGGTACACCCGCGGCCTGTACGACGCCAACGCGTTCCGCCAGGCGATGTACCAGCTCGAGGAGACTGCCGGGCAGCGCCAGGCGGTCGCCGACTATTTCGATCTGCTCGCCGGGCGCTCCGAGCGCCTCGACTACGCGGCGGCAGACCAGGCCCGGGACGCCGCCTAGGCGGCCCGGTTCACACGCAGCGACCTGAACAACAAGACAGCGAACCATGCACGAGCACGATCATATTTCCCGTTCCGTCAAACTGGCGATGGAGCAGTATTTCCGCGACTTGGACGGCGAGGCGCCGGCGGCGGTATACGAGATGGTGCTCGCGTGCGTCGAGAAGCCGCTGATCGAAGTCGTGCTCACGTATACGCAGGGCAACCAGACGCGGGCGGCGGAGGTGTTGGGGCTCAACCGCAACACCTTGCGCAAGAAGATGAAGACCTACGATTTGATTTGAAGATAAACGGCCAATCCACAGCGGACTGGCCGTTTTTTTGTGCAAGTACTAAAGGGAAGAAGCAGATGACCAAGATCGAACGTGCGCTGATCAGCGTATCCGACAAGACCGGTGTTCTCGAGTTTGCCCGCGCGCTGGCCGCGCAGGGCGTCGAGATCCTCTCGACAGGGGGGACCGCCAAGCTGTTGGCGGACAACGCGGTGCCGGTGATCGAGGTCTCCGACTACACCGGTTTCCCCGAGATGCTCGACGGCCGCGTGAAGACGCTGCACCCGAAGGTGCACGGCGGCATCCTCGGCCGCCGCGACCTGCCCGAGCATGTCGCCAAGATGGCCGAGCATGAGATCGGCAACATCGACCTCGTCTGCGTGAACCTGTACCCGTTCGCCGCGACCATCGCGCGTGACGGCTGCACCATCGAGGACGCGATCGAGAACATCGATATCGGCGGCCCGACCATGGTGCGCTCCGCCGCCAAGAACTGGGCGCACGTGGCCATCGTCACCGACGCCGCCGACTACGCGGCGCTGGCCGAAGAGCTGGCCGCCAACGGCGGCAAGCTCGCCAAGAAGACCCGCTTCGAGCTGGCCAAGAAGGCGTTCACCCACACCGCCGCCTACGACGGCGCGATCTCCAACTACCTGACCAGCCTCGCGCCCGACGCGCTGGAAGGCACGCCGGACCGCGTCGCCTTCCCGAACCGCCTGAACGCGCAGTGGGTGAAGGTGCAGGACATGCGCTACGGCGAGAACCCGCACCAGGCGGCCGCCTTCTACCGCGACCTCGAGCCGGCGGCAGGTTCCATCGCGAATTACCGTCAGCTGCAGGGCAAGGAACTGTCGTACAACAACATCGCCGACAGCGACGCGGCGTGGGAAGCGGTGAAGACCTTCGACGCGCCGGCCTGCGTGATCGTCAAGCACGCCAACCCGTGCGGCGTCGCCGTCGCCGCCGATACACTGACCGCGTACCGCCTGGCGTTCGCGACCGACACCACCAGCGCCTTCGGCGGCATCATCGCCTTCAACCGCCCGGTCGACGCGGCTACCGTCGAGGCGGTCACCGGCCAGTTCCTCGAAGTGCTGATCGCGCCGGCGTTCACCGACGAAGCCAAGGCCATCATCGCCGCCAAGAAGAACGTGCGCGTGCTGGAGATCCCGCTGGAAGCGGGCGCCAACGCCTACGAGCTCAAGCGCGTCGGCGGCGGCGTGCTGGTGCAGACGCCGGACATCCGCAACGTCGGCCTGGACGAGCTGCGCGTGGTCACCAAGCGTGCGCCGACCGCGCAGGAGATGCAGGACCTGTTGTTCGCGTGGCGCGTCGCCAAGTACGTGAAGTCCAACGCCATCGTGTTCTGCGCGAATGGCCAGACCGCCGGCATCGGCGCCGGCCAGATGAGCCGCGTCGACTCGACCCGCATCGCCGCGCGCAAGGCGGCTGACGCCGGCCTGTCGCTGCAGAACGCGGTCGCCGCGTCCGACGCGTTCTTCCCGTTCCGCGACGGCATCGACGTGATCGCCGAGCAGGGCATCAAGGCCATCATCCAGCCGGGCGGCTCGATGCGCGACGAGGAAGTGTTCGCCGCCGCCGACGAGCACGGCATCGCCATGGTGCTCACCGGTGTGCGCCACTTCCGCCACTAAGAGGGGGTAGGGTGGGTTAGGCGGCGAAGCCGCCGTAACCCACCTGGCCCGGCGATCTGTTAATGGAGGCAGGTCGCGGGTGGTGGGTTACGGCCTGCGGCCTAACCCACCCTACGTCGCCGCTCAAGAATTCAGCATACGGAAGCTTCAAATGAACATCCTCGTCATCGGTTCCGGCGGGCGCGAACACGCGCTCGCCTGGCGTATCGCGCAGTCGCCGCGCGTCGCCAAAGTCTTCGTCGCGCCGGGCAACGCCGGCACCGCGCTGGACGCGCGGCTGACCAACGTCGCGATCACCGACATCGCCGAACTGGCCGCCTTCGCCAGGGAAAACGACGTCGCGCTGACCGTGGTCGGCCCCGAGGCGCCGCTGGCCGCCGGCGTGGTCGACGCCTTCCGCGCCGCCGGCCTGCGCATCTTCGGGCCGACGCAGTACTGCGCGCAGCTGGAGAGCTCGAAAGACTTCGCCAAGGCCTTCATGCAGCGCCACGGCATCCCGACCGCCGGCTACCAGACCTTCACCGACGCCGCAGAGGCTCGCGACTATGTGACGGCCAAGGGCGCGCCGATCGTGATCAAGGCCGACGGCCTCGCCGCCGGCAAGGGCGTGGTGGTCGCGATGACGCTTTCTGAGGCGCATGCCGCGATCGACGACATGCTGCTGGGCAACAAGATGGGGGACGCTGGCGCGCGCGTGGTGATCGAGGACTTCCTCGAAGGCGAGGAGGCGAGCTTTATCGTGATGGTCGACGGCGAGCATGTGCTGCCGATGGCGACCAGCCAGGACCACAAGCGCCTGTTGGATGGAGATAAGGGCCCGAACACCGGCGGCATGGGCGCGTACAGCCCGGCGCCGGTGGTGACGCCCGAGGTGCACGAGCGTGCGATGCGCGAGATCATCCTGCCGACGGTGGCCGGCATGAAGAAGGACGGCTACGCGTACACCGGCTTTTTGTACGCCGGGCTGATGATAGACAAGCAGGGCCAGCCGTACACCATCGAGTTCAACTGCCGTTTCGGCGACCCGGAAACCCAGCCGATCATGGCGCGCATGCAGTCTGACTTCACCGAGCTGTTGGACGCCGGCGTCGACGGTAAGCTCGACCAGGTAGAAGCGAAGTGGGACAGCCGCGTCGCGCTGGGCGTGGTGCTGGCCGCCGCCGGTTACCCGGACGCGCCGCAGAAGGGCGCCGTGATCAGCGGCATCCCGGCGGAGACGGCCGACGGCATGGTGTTCCACGCCGGCACGGCTGAGGACGCGGAAGGGCGCGCGGTGGTGTCCGGCGGCCGCGTGCTGTGCGCGGTGGGCTTGGGCGATACCGTCGCCGACGCGCAGGCGCGCGCCTATCAGGTGGCCGACCAGGTTGCCTTCGACGGCTGCCAGCTGCGCCGCGACATCGGCTACCGCGCGATCGGCCGCTAAGCGCTGCATTGCAACGCGGCGGCTGCCAAGCCGGGCCGCCGGTTGCTACAATGTCGCCTTCATCCCGAGGGCGACCGTTTGCCGACCAGAAAGCTACCCAGCGCCGCGCTGCTTGCGCGGGCCCGTGCCGTCTACCGTGGCGGCGGCGTGCTCGCGTACGCGACCGAGTCCTGCTTCGGGCTGGGGTGCGACCCGCTGAACGCGCGGGCGCTGCGCCGGGTGATCGCGCTCAAGGGGCGGCCCAACCACAAGGGGCTGATCGTCGTCGGCGCGAGCCTGGAACAGCTCGCGCCGCTGATCCGGCCCCTGAGCGTGGCCGAGCGCGCCACCGTCGCGCGCTACTGGCCCGGGCCGACCACCTTCCTGATCCCCGCCTCGCGCAAGGTGCTGCCGCTGTTGCGCGGCCGCCACCGCAAGATCGCGGTGCGGGTCACCGCGCACCGGGAGACCGCCAGCCTGTGCCACGTGCTGGGTCCGCTGGTGTCGACCTCAGCCAACCGCGCCGGTCAGCGTGCACTCAGAAGCGCCGCGGCCTGCCGTCACGCGTTCGGCGCGCAGGTGCTGACGCTGCCCGGCCGCGTCGGCCGCCGGCGCAAACCCTCGACCATCATCGACCTCGAAAGCGGCCGCGTGCTGCGTTAAGACCAAGGAAACCCCATGCAGGAAATGTCCGTCGTCAGCCTGATCCTCAACGCCAGCCTGGTCGTCCAGCTGGTGATGGCCGGCCTGGTGCTCACCTCGGTACTGTCGTGGGCGCTGATCTTCAACAAGGTGTCGGTGCTGCGCGGCGCGCGGCGCGAGGCCGAGAGCTTCGAGCAGAAATTCTGGAGCGGCGCCGACCTGACCCGATTGTACGAGGACGCCGCGCGGCAAAGTGAGCGTGGCAGCATGGAGACCATCTTCCACGCCGGCTTCGCCGAGTTCCTCAAGCTGCGCGGCCGGCCGGGCGCCGAGCTGTCCGACATCATGGACGGCAGCCGCCGCGCGATGCGTGCTGCCGCCCAGCGCGAGCTGGACGAACTGGAGAGCCATAACGCCTTCCTCGCTACCGTCGGCTCGGTCAGCCCCTACGTCGGCCTGTTCGGCACGGTGTGGGGCATCATGCACGCCTTCATCGGGCTGGGGAACGCCGGGCAGGCGACGCTGGCGACCGTCGCGCCGGGCATCGCCGAGGCGCTGATCGCCACCGCGATCGGCCTGTTCGCCGCGATCCCGGCGGTGATCGCGTACAACCGCTTCGCGACCGACGTCGACCGCCTGGCGACCCGCTACGACACCTATATGGAAGAGTTCTCCAACATCCTGCAGCGGCTCGCCACCCGCTGATCCGCCCCCGGCAGCCGTGTCACGGCTGCCCTTTTTTTGCCCGCCGTTTGGCCCGTTTTTGGAAGACCGATGCCCGCCACCGCCCCCAACCGCCTGCTCTTGCTGTTCTGCTTCTTCTGCCTGTACGTGATCTGGGGGTCGACCTATTTCGCGATCCGCATCGGCGTCGAGTACTGGCCGCCGTTCATGATGGCCGGCGTGCGCTTCTTCTGCGCCGGGCTGATCCTGATGGCGGTGCTGCTGGTCACCCGGCAGTGGACGTTGCCGTCGGCGGCGGAACTGAAGGGTGCGGCGATCCTGGGCGTGCTGATGCCGGGTGTCGGCAACGGGCTGGTGACGCTGGCCGAGAAGGACGTCTCCAGCGGCGTCGCCGCGCTGGTGGTCGCCACCGTGCCGCTGTTCGCGACGCTATTTGCCCAGCTGCTGTTCCGCCAGAAGGCGCGTTCGCTTGAGTGGGCGGGCATCGCGCTGGGCTTCGCTGGCATGGTCTTCCTCAATATGGGCGCGAACCTGCAGGCGAGCCCGGTGGGCGCCGTGCTGTTGCTCGCCGCGTCGGCCGGCTGGGCGCTCGGCTCGGCGTGGAGCCGCCACCTCGCGCAGCCCAAGGGCATCGCCGGCAGCGCGTGGATGATGGTGTTCGGCGGCGCCTCGCTGCTGTTGGCGAGCGCACTCAAGGGCGAGACGCTGGACACGCTGCCACCCCTGCCGGGCTGGCTGGCGGTCGGGTATCTGGTGGTGTTCGGGTCTATCGTCGCGTACAGCGCCTACCTCTACCTCTTGAAGAACGTGTCGGCGGCGGCGGCGACCAGCTACGCCTACGTGAACCCGATCATCGCCGTGCTGCTGGGCGTCGCCTTCCTCGGCGAACATGTCGGCGCGCACGAACTGATCGCGATGGCGGTCATCGTCACCGCGGTGGTGCTGATCAGCTGGAAGAAGGGTTGAGCGGCAGGCCGTCCATCTCGACCCGGTGCCGGCCGCCCTGCTTGGCGCGGTACAGGGCCGCGTCGGCCGTGGCGATCAGCGTGTCGGGCGTGTCGCTGCCGTTGGGGGTAAGGCTGGCAATGCCGACGCTGGCGGTGAGGGTGCCCAGCGGGCTGTCGGCGTGCTCGATGCGTTCTGCGTCGAGCGCGGCGAGGAAGTCGCGGCAGATGGCCTGCGCCTGCCTTGTGTCGTCGCCGGGCAGCAGCAGCGCAAACTCCTCGCCACCGTAGCGGGCGGCCAGTTCCCCGCCGCGGCGGGCGTGCGCGTCGAGCGTCTGCGCGACCGTCTGTAGCGCCTGGTCGCCGGCAAGGTGGCCGTAGCGGTCGTTGTAAAGCTTGAAATCGTCGACGTCGACCATCGCCAGCGTGAGTGGCTGATGCCTGCGTTTGGCGCGCCGCCATTCCTCGTCCAGCCTGAGGTCGAACAGGCGGCGGTTGGCGATGCCGGTCAGCCCGTCGGTCTGGCTGAGCGCGGCGAGCCTGCGGTTGGCCTCGGCCAGCTCGGCGGTGCGCGCCTCGACTTCGGCTTCGAGCAGCCGGTTGCGCTCGGCGAGGCTTTGCAGCGGGTAGACCTCGTCTTCGCTGGCGGTCGGGATCGGGTAGGGCAGCGAGATGCCGCTGTGCGCGACCTTCCACGCGTCGCCCTCGCGGCGGAAAATCAGCGTCAGCCGCGCGGTCTCGCCGCTCAGGAAGCCTGCAATCAGCGGCAGGTGGATATGGAAGAACGCGACCACGGCGACCACATCGTCCGCGAGGTCCTGCAATTCGAGGTCGAGCATTTCCCAGTGGATGGGTTCGGGTACCTGCTTGAAGTCGGTACGGGTGATCGTCTGCCACTGTCCAAGCTCGCGCACCAGGAAGTCGCCGCAGCCGGTGTAGCCGCTGAAGTTGGCGCTGAAGTCGTCGAGCAGGCGCGGGTCGCGGTTCAGGTAGCGTTGCCGGTAGGTTTCGAACAGGGCGCGGATCAGCGCAAGCCGGGGCGGGCGGGGAGGCATAGGATAGTCTTGGTCGAGAGTGCGCTCATTCTAAGCTGGATGCTTTATATTTTCCCAGCATTTTCATGACTGGAAATACGTTGATGCAGACTACAGGCTTGGCCACGGTAGGAGATACCGGGCCGACCCTGCTTGCGCTGCTGCAGGCGATGGTCGCGCACTAGCGATCAGGCGCCGGTTTATCCGTATTCGGACCCGGCGACCGTGTTGCCCAGCCATAGGGGTAGCTTGCCATCCAGCCTGTCCCATTCGAAGAAGGGACCGGGGTCGGTCTTGCGGCCCGGCGCGATGTGCTGGTGGCCGGTGACGGCCGTCAGCGGCAGTTCGCGCGCGAGCAGCGCGGCGAGCCGGTTCAGCGCCCTGTACTGTGCGTCGGTGAACGGCTCGAAGTCCGAGCCTTCCATTTCCACGCCGAGCGAGAAGTCGTTGCAGCGCTCGCGGCCGCAGTAGTTCGACACGCCAGCGTGCCAGGCGCGCCGCGTCACCGGCACGAACTGCACCAGCTCGCCGTCGCGGCGGATGAAGAAGTGCGACGATACCCTGAGATGCGCGATGCCCGCGTAGTACGGGTGGCCGTCGGGGTTGAGCGTATTGCCGAACAGCTGTTCGACGCCGGGCCCGCCGTATTCGCCCGGCGGCAGGCTGATGTTGTGCAGCACCAGCAGCGTCGGCGCGGCGCCCTGCGGGTAGTCGTCGCAGTTGGGCGAGGCGAGGTGGCGGGCAGGGTGGACGCGGCCGTCGGGCGTCAGTGTCAATTCGGGTGCGGAGTCGGCTTGCATGGTGCGCGCGCGGGTGCATGATGAAGACAGGCCAGCAATTTAGCCTAAAAAGGCGGCCGCGGCTTGAGCGGGATCATGGTGGTGGCGGATTTCGCTTGGCAAACTGGGTCATTGTTCATTTGCTTTGAGGAGTCTTGCCATGCTGTCTCTGGACAAGTTGGGCCGGACCGGTCCTTCGTTCGACGAACCGATCGAGATGCTGACGGCCTGCCACGACAAGATCCGCGGTTTCTGCGACCAGCTGGAGAAGCTGCCGGCATATGTCGCAGCGCACGGCGTGAACGCGCAGGTGGTCGGCGCGGTCGACGCTGCGCTGCGCTACTTCGACACCGCCGGCCCGCAGCACCACCAGGACGAGGAGGACGAACTGTTCCCGCTATTGCAGGCGCGCCGTCCGGACGCCCTGCCCAAGCTCGAGCAGCTCGAGGCCGAGCACGGCTACCTGATCTCGCGCTGGGCCGCGATCCGCGACGACCTGGTCGCGCTGCGTGACGGCGACGCGACGGCCATCAGCCGCATCGACATCGCCGACTTCGTCCGCCTCTACCGCGAGCACGCGGCGATCGAGGAGGCGTGGCTGTTCCCGCTGGCGGGCGAGCTATTGACCGAGGACGAGCTGAAAGAAGCCGGCGTGCACATGGCGGCACGCCGTCAAGGCTAAGCACGCGTTTCCCACGCAAAAACGGGCGGCCGAGGCCGCCCGTTTGGTTTTGCGGGTGGGGGACGCTTAGGCGGTCAGCGCGAGCAGCGCGCCGAACGCCTCGTCGAACAGCTTGAGGCCGTCGGCCTGCAACTGGTCGCCGGTGGCGGCAAGGTCAATGCCGGCGTCGGACGCGCCCTGCAGCACGACGAAGGCGTCGTCCATGCCGGTGGCGAGCGTCGCGGCGGCGACGCCGTGGTCGCGGAACGCGGCGAGCGTCGCGTCGGGGATGGTGTTGACCGTCTCGTCGCCGATCAGGCTCTCCACGTACAGGACGTCGGAGTACGCCTTGTTCTTGGTGCCGGTCGACGCCCACAGCAGGTACTGCGCGCGCGCGCCGGCGGCCTTGAGCGCGGCAAATTCCTCGCCGTTGAAGCGTTCGTGGTAGCGCGCGTAGGCGGCCTTGGACAGCGCGACGGCGACCTTGCCCTGCAGTTCGGCCGGCAGCAGCGGGTCGAGCAGCGAGTCGACGCGCGACAGGAAGAAGCTGGCGACCGCCTTGACGTGACCCAGCGGCGCGCCGTCGGCGTGGCGGGCCTTGAGCCCGGCGATATACGCGTCCCACACCGCGTCGACCTGCGCGAGCGAGAACAGCAGCGTGATGTTGACGTTGACGCCCTCGCGGGTCAGCACCTCGAAGGCACGGATGCCGGCCGGGGTGGCCGGGATCTTGATCATCGCGTTGGGGCGGGCGAGTTCGGCCCACAGGCGGCGGGCGGCGGCGAGGGTGCCGGCCTCGTCGTTGGCGAGGTGCGGCGACACTTCCAGGCTGACGTAGCCGTCGGCGCCGGCGGTTTCGCGGTACAGCGGCGAGAGCAGATCGCAGGCGGTCTGGATGTCGGGCACCACCAGCGCCTCGTAACGCGCCTCGGCGCTGAGCGATGCGTCACCCTTCAGGCGGGCGAGGTCGTCCCGGTAGCGCGCGTCGTTCGCGATCGCCTTGTAGAAGATCGAAGGGTTGGAGGTGACGCCGGCGATGCCGTCGTCGGCGAGCAGGCGGGTGAGCTCACCCGAGGCGATCAGTTCGCGGGACAGGTTGTCCAGCCAGACTCGCTGGCCGAACGGGAGGATGGCGCGTACACGGTTCATGCTTTTGTCTTTATGTGGTCTTGTCTCTGGAGCGTAATGCTAGCCCCGACGCGCGGACGCTGCCAAGCGCCGGCAGCAGCAGGCGCCGTTGTGGTGCCTGCCGCGTGCCGGAAGTGTTGCATTTGCGGGGAGCCCCGCCCGCGGAACATGCGGGTGGGGCAAGCGGGGTCAGTTGCTGCAGGTGCCCTGCGCGACGCAGGGGTCTAGCACCTTCAGGCGGGTCCAGTCGACGCCGTCTTTCAGTGGGAAACGGTACTGGTTGCCCGCGTTCGGGATGCCCTGCAATTGGGCAAATGTGATCAGCGGTTGCGGGTAGCCGAGGCTGACATAAGTCTGCCCGGATTCGACCTGTATGGCCCAGCGCGGCCCGGATGGGCCGCCGGTGTCGCCGACGAACATGCCGTAGGTCGCCATCGCGCGCAGAATGGTCTTTTTCCAGTCAGGCACCGGCAGTGCGTTGATCTCGGCGAGGCTGTAGTCGAGGTAGAAGTGGGTACCGTTGGGGATGCCCGGGTCGCCGGGGCAGATGTACGCGCCCTGAATCGCCGGCCAGACGAAGGTGCTGGCCGAGCAGTTGACTATGGCATATAGCGCATGGTTGATCTGGCCGCCGACCAGTTCCTGAGCGCGGATGATGCCGGCCAGCAGGCTGTAGCCGGCGGCGGTGCCGCCGGTCGCGTAGCCGGGCGAGCCGATGCCCTGGCTGGTGATCGCGCGCTGGCCACCGGAGCCTGCCTTGAGCACGCCGCCGCCGGCGGGCTTCTGGGTGACGTTCCAGAAACTGTACACCATGCCGTTGCTTTGGTCGGCCACCGTGAGCGAGTGGTCGAGGCCGCCGGCGGGCTTGGCCGCGTCCGGGATGCGGATCTTGCTTCCTTCGGGCAGGGTGAACGGCCCCCAGTTGGTCGTGTATTCGACGGTGAACTCGGGGTCGGTCGGGCTCGAGTAGTAGGTCGGGTGGCCGTAGTCGTTCTGCGGTCCAACCGTGACGTCGATCACCTGCAGGTCGTTGGGGGTGCCGGTACCGCTGTTCAGCCAGGCAACCAGTTGCGCGGAATTGGCGACGAGCTTGGGGTTGGCCGGGATAGGCTTGTTGAACGGGCTGTCGTCGCTGAACGGCCGCCAGCAGGCTGCCGGCCATTTGCCCGGGCCGAAGGTGCCCCACTTGCTGTCACAGGTGGGCGGCTGGACGCTGGTCTTGAAGTAGTCGGCGAGGAAGCTGTAGAAGGCTGCGTAGAAATTGGTGGCGTCCTGGTTCAGGCTCGAGCTGGCGGAGGCGTTCAGGGCCGGAGTGATCGAGAAGTTCGTCCCGCCGGTACTGAACAGGGCGCCGGGTCTGACGGCGGTGACGGTAAACGGGTTGGTGGTGGTCGTGCCGTTGCCGGTCAGTTGGGTTGTGGTCGTGCCGCCCGACGCGCTCTGGCCGGACGTCTTGATTTCGATGCTGCTGGGGATGTCCCCGGTGCCGGAACCCAGGCAGCCCGCGAGGCTGAGGCAGCCCAGCGCGAGCAGGGACAGGTTCCGGATAGGGGGGGGGAGGCTGGGCGCATTATGCATGATGGTCTCCTGTGAAACATGGGTGTTGCCCATCTGCTATAGACACCCATAAGCCATCAGGAGGAATTATTGCGCCGGAATGCTCAGGCCGGGTCTGTCTCCGTCTTTGCCGCCGTGCACAGCTGTTCGCGGCTGAAACTGACGCTGAAACTGCTGCCTTGGTCGGGCTTGCTCTCTACGTCGAGGCGCGCGCGGTGGCGCGCCAGCACATGCTTGACGATGGCGAGACCGAGTCCGGTGCCGCCACTGGCGCGCGAGCGGCCGCGGTCGACCCGGTAGAAGCGCTCGGTCAGGCGCGGGATATGCTCGCGCGGGATGCCGATGCCGGTGTCGGTGACGGTGAAGCGCCCGCCGTCGGGGCCGGCGCGCCACGCGAGCGTGATGCGGCCGCCCTCCGGCGTGTAGCGCACCGCGTTCGACACCAGGTTGCCGAACGCCGAGTGCAATTCGAACGGGTTGCCCCACAGCGCGTCGGGTGCGGCGTCGAGTACCTCGACGCGGTGGCGGCCCTGCGACAGGCCTTCGGCCTCGACGCGCAAGGTGTTCATCAGTGCAGCCATGTCGACGCGTTCGAGTTCGGTCTGCCTCGGTTCGTTCTCCAGCCGGGATAGCGCCAGCAGGTCCTCGACCAGCCGCTGCATGCGGCGCGACTGTTCGAGCATCATCGGCAGGAACTGGCGCAGCGTGGCGTCGTCGACATGGTCCATGTCGGACAGCGTCTCGATAAAGCCGCCGACCACGGTCAGCGGCGTGCGCAATTCGTGCGAGACGTTGGCGACGAAGTCGCGGTGCACGGTCTGCACGCGCTCGAGCTGGGTGATGTCGCGCGACAGCAGCAGCTTGCGCGACAAATCGAACGGCACCAGCTGGATCGACAGCACGCGTTCGCGCGCGTGGCCGGTGACCAGCGTCAGCGGCTGGTTGAAGCGGCCGGCGGCGAGGTAGCCGTGGAACGCCGGGTGGCGGATCAGGTTGAGCACCTGGCTGCCGGTGTCGCGCTTGCGGTCGAGGCCGAAATGCTCGACCGCCATCGGGTTCATCCACTCGATGCGCTCGTGTTCGTCGAGCACCAGCACGCCGTCCGGCATCGCCTCGCCCGCGCTGGTGAAGCGCTCGAGCGTACCGGCGAGCTTCTTGCGCCCTTCATGCTGCTTGCGCGCCTGGCGGTACAGCCCCATGAACACCGCGTGCCACGAGCCGTAGCCCTCGGGCATGTGGTAGGGGCTGGGGTGCTGCATCCACGCGATCAGCCGCGCGACATGCCACAGGTGAAAGCCCAGCCAGAGCAGGGTGGCGGCGAGCGCGGCGGCCAGCGCGGCGGCCGCGCCGAAGGCGAGCGCCAGCGCCAGCGCGGCCAGCGTGATGAAGACGGCGATCGACAGCGATCGTTGGACGAATTCCCGCAAGCTAACCTCAGGCTTCCTTGGAGAAACGGTAGCCGGCACCGCGCACGGTCTGCACCAGCGCGTCGTGGCTGGTGGCTTCCAGCGCGCTGCGCAGGCGGCGGATATGCACGTCGACCGTGCGCTCCTCGACGAACACGTGGTCGCCCCACACCTGGTCGAGCAGCTGGGTGCGCGAATGCACGCGTTCGGGGTGGGTCATGAAGAAGTGCAGCAGGCGGAACTCGGTCGGGCCCAAGTCGAGCGGCTGGCCGCCGACGCTGACGCGGTGGGTGACCGGATCCAGCCTGAGGCCGTTCACCTCGACCGCGTCGTCGGTCATCTGCGGCGCGCGCCGGCGCAGCACCGCCTTGATGCGGGCGAGCAGCTCGCGCGGCGAGAACGGCTTGGTGATGTAGTCGTCGGCGCCGGTCTCCAGCCCGACCACCTTGTCCTGTTCGTCCGAGCGCGCGGTCAGCATGATGATCGGGATCTGCCGGGTGCGCTCGTCGCCGCGCAGGCGGCGCGCGATATCGACGCCGGACGCGCCGGGCAGCATCCAGTCGAGCAGGATCAGGTCGGGCAGCGCGCTGTTGATCAGCGTATGCGCGGCCTCGGCGCTGCCTGCGCGCAGCACGTGGTGACCGGCCTGGGTCAGGTTGAAGGCGATCAGTTCCTGGATCGCCGGCTCGTCTTCGACGAGCAGGATATTGGCTGGCATGTGCGAGACGTTCCCGTTCTATGGTCAGCGCAAGGATAAGGACGGGGCATTACAGAAAGATGACAGTTTGACGCAAAGGACAGCCGGGGGAAACCTGCCCGTTTTTATATCAGCGCCCGCCGCCTTCCATTCGGGCGGCCTCCCACAGCTGGATCGCCTGCTTGCGCTCGCCGCCCCAGCGGTACTGGCCAACCTCGCCGCCTTCGCGGATCACCCGGTGGCAGGGAATCAGGTAGCCGAGGTCGTTGGCGGCGAGCGCGCTGCCGACGGCGCGGGCCGCGCGCGGCGCTCCGGCCATGCCTGCCAGCTGGCGGTAGGAGACGAGCCGGCCGCAGCCGGTGTCAAGCAGCGCTTCCCATACCTTGAGCTGGAAGTTGCTGCCCTTGAGCAGCAGGGGTAGCGGGGCGCCGGGCGTGGCCGGCGCGAACACGCGCTCGAGCCAGACGCGGGCGGCCGCGTCGTCACGCCAAAGCGCTGCCCGCGGCCACGCGGTGGCGAGGCGGGCCTCGAGTTCGGCCCGCGGCGCGCCGGAGAAGGCCAGGTGGCAGACGCCGCGGGCCGTCCAGCCGATCAGCGCGTCGCCGAACGGCGACGGCCCCCAGCCGTAGCCGACGGTGACGCCGTCTCCGCCCGTGCGGATTTCGCCCGGCGTCATCGCCTCGCAGGTGACCATAAGGTCGTGCAGGCGGCTGCCGCTGGTGAAGCCCAGCGCGTGGGTGACGCTCAGCGTGTCCTGCGACGCGGCAAGCGCCGCGAGCGCGTGCTGCTTGCTCAGGTATTGCAAGAAGCGCTTGGGCGAGACGCCGGCCCATTCGCCAAACACCCGCTGCAGGTGGCAGGGGCTCATGTGCACCGCGCGGGCGAGCTCTTCCAGTGTCGGCTGTTCGTGCGCGTGCGCGCGCAGGTGGCGAATCGCCGCCTCGACCAGGGCGTAGTGGCGGGCGGCGGTGTCTGGGACGGGCATGGCGGTGTCCGGCTACGGGGATGCCCCGACCATAGGGGGCGGCCGGCGGGCGGGCAAGCCGATTCTTGCGAAGATGCGCGGAAGGGCGCGGGAAGGCCGGGGGCGGGCGCCCCCGGCCTGACGGCTTAGTGCTTGATCATCACGTGGCGGGCGACGCTGTAGTCTTCCAGCGCGTACACCGACATGTCCTTGCCGTAGCCGGACTGCTTGAGCCCGCCGTGCGGCATCTCGCTGACCAGCATGAAGTGGGTGTTGACCCAGGTGCAGCCGTACTCGAGGCGGGCGCTGGCGTCCATCGCGCGGCCGATGTTCTGCGTCCACACGCTGGAGGCGAGGCCGTAGTCGGAATCGTTCGCCCACGCGATCACGTCGTCGTTGTCGCCAAACGGCGTCAGGCTGACCACCGGGCCGAACACCTCGCGGCGCACGATCTCGTCGTGCTGGCGCGCGCCGGCGAGCACGGTCGGCTGGAAGAACCAGCCCTCGCCCGCCGCGCGGTTGCCGCCGGTCAGGCACTCGATGTGCCGCTCGGCGCGGGCGCGCTCGACATGGGCCTCGACGCGCGCCAGGTGCTCGCGGGTGATCACCGGGCCCATCTCGACGCCCGCCTCGTGCTGGGTGCCGACCTTGATGGTCGACACCGCGCTGGCGAGGTCCGCCGCGAGGCGCTCGTACACCTTCTCGTGCACGTAGAGGCGGCAGGCGGCAGTGCAGTCCTGCCCGGCGTTGTAGAAGCCGAAGGTGCGGATGCCGTCGACCACCGCAGAAAGGTCGGCGTCGTCGTACACGATCACCGGCGCCTTGCCGCCCAGTTCAAGGTGGGTGCGCTTGACGCCGTTTTGCGCGGCGGCGAGCACGTGGTGGCCGGTGGCGACGCTGCCGGTGACCGACACCATGCGCACGCGCGCGTCGCCGATCAGCGGCGCGCCGACGGTCGCACCGCGGCCGTACACCACGTTGACAACGCCGGGCGGGAACAGTTCGGCGAGCCACTGGCAGAGCCTGAGCGTGGTCAGCGGCGTCTGCTCGGACGGCTTGAGCACCACGGTGTTGCCGGCGGCGAGCGCCGGCGCGAGCTTCCAAGCCGCCATCATCAGCGGGTAGTTCCACGGCGCGATCGACGCGACGACGCCGATCGGGTCGCGGCGGATCATGCTGGTGTGGCCGGCCAGGTACTCGCCGGCCGCCTGGCCGTGCTGAGTGCGGCAGGCGCCGGCGAAGAAGCGGAAGGTGTCGGCGATGGCCGGGATCTCGTCGGCGAGCACCGCTGGGTACGGCTTGCCGCAGTTGTCAGACTCCAGCCGGGCGAGCTCCTCGGCGTGGGCCTCAATACGGTCTGCCAGCGCGAGCAGCACCTCGGCGCGCGCTTTGGCCTGCGTTAGCCGCCACGCGGGGAAAGCCGCCTGCGCGGCGGCGATGGCCGCGTCTATCTGCTCGGGGCTTGCCTCGGCGATGCGGGCGATTTCCTGCCCGGTCGCCGGGTTGTAGACGGACTGTGCTTCGGCGGTACCGGCGACGCGTTCGCCGCCAATCAAGAGGGTGTATTGCATGCGAGGCTCTCCGCGGGTGGAAACTGGGTCATTTGCCGCTGCCGGCGGTGTCGGTGGTGTCGCGCGTCAGGTACCACGCGCCGAGGATGGGCAGGGTGGTCACCGCCATCACCAGCATGGCGACCACGTTGGTCACCGGCACGTCGCGCGGGCGGCCGAGCTGGTTGAGCATCCAGATCGGCAGCGTCACTTCGTGGCCGGCGGTGAAGGTGGTGACGATGATCTCGTCGAACGACAGTGCGAACGCCAGCATGCCGCCGGCCAGCAGCGAGGTTGCCAACGACGGCAGCACCACATGGCGGAAGGTCTGGAAGCTGTCTGCGCCCAGGTCCATCGACGCCTCGATCAGCGAGCCGGGCAGGCGCCTGAGCCGCGCGACGACGTTGTTGTAGACGATGACCACGCAGAAGGTCGCGTGGCCGACCACGATGGTCAGCATGCCGGGTTCGAGCGCAGCGACCTTGAACGCGTTGAGCAGCGCGATACCGGTGATGATGCCCGGCAGCGCGATCGGCAGGATCAAGAGCAGCGTGATGCCGTTCTTGCCGAAGAAGTCGCGCCGGGACAGCGCGAGCGCGGCGAGCGTGCCCAGCACCAGCGCAAGCAGCGTCGCCTGCGCGGCGACCTTCAGCGAGACGGTGATCGCGTCGAAGATGTCCTGGCGGGCGAAGGCCTCGGCGAACCAGTGAAGGGTGAAACCCTGCAGCGGGAAGGAGAACGCGCTCTCCTCGGTGTTGAACGCGTAGGCGAAGATCACCAGGATCGGGAAGTGCAGGAAGGCGAGGCCGCCGTAGGCGGCCAGGCGCAGGGCCCAGGGGCTGCGTTCAGAGTGCATCGAAGGCTCCCGTGCGTTTGGCGAGGGTCAGGTAGACGCCGATCAGCACGATGGGCACCACGGTAAACGCTGCGGCCATCGGCATGTTGCCGATCGAGCCTTGCATGCTGTACACCATGTTGCCGATGTAGAAGCCGGACGGGCCGATCAGCTGCGGGATGATGTAGTCGCCCAGCGTCAGCGAGAAGGTGAAGATCGACCCGGCGACCACGCCCGGCACCGCCATCGGCAGCACGATATGGACGAAGGTCTGCCACGGCCGCGCGCCGAGGTCGGACGAGGCGGCAAGCAGGTTGTCCGGGATGCGCTCGAGCGCGGCCTGGATCGGCAGGATCATGAACGGCAGCCAGGTGTAGACGAATACCCAGAAGCGGCCGAAGTTGGACGTCGACAGCGTGCTACCGCCGATGCCCGGCAGCGTCAGCATCCATTCGTAGGCCGGGGTCAGCCCCAGCTTTTCGATCAGCCACCAGCTGATGCCGCCCTTGGCCAACAGCACCGTCCACGCGTACACCTTGACGAGGTAGCTTGCCCACATCGGCAGCATCACCGCCACGTAGAAGAACGCCTTCTCGCTGCCTTTGGCGTAGCGCGCCATGTAGTAGGCGAGCGGGAAGGCCAAGAGCGCGCTCATCGCCGACACCGCGAGCGCCATCGACACCGTGCGCAGCACGATGTCGAGGTTGGCGGCGTCCAGCAGCGCACGGTAGTTGGCCAGCGTCCACTCCGGCGTCACCTGCATGGTGAAGTCGTCGAAGGTGTAGAAACTCTGCGCGATCAGCGTCAACAGCGAGCCCAGGTACACCACGCCGAACCACAAGAGTGGCGGAGTCAGCAGCAACAGCAGTGCAAGGGTGGAGCGGCGGTACAGCAGCGCCGAGACGCGGCGCGCGAGCGACTTGTGGGCGGCCGTCGTGGAGTGTGGGATGGCCATGCTACTCATGCCGCCTCCAGGAGCCAGTGCGCGGCATCACCTTCCCACGCAAGCTCGACCTCGGTGCCGACCTCGGGCATCTGCAGCGCGTAGCTGGGCAACTGCGCCCACAGGCGCTGGCCGGCGACCTCTACTTCGACTCGGTTGACCGGCCCGAGGAAGGCGACTTCGCGCACCACGCCGCGCACGCTGATGGCACCGTCGAAGCGCCCCAGCCGGATGCGCTCGGGGCGGATCGCGAACGCACCTTTTCGGCCGGTGAGCCGCTCGGCCAACTCGCCGTCGACCACGTTGCTGGTGCCGACAAAATCGGCGACGAAGCGGCTGGCCGGCTGGCTGTACAAGGCTTGCGGGGTGTCGACCTGCTCGATGCGGCCTTTGGCGAATACGGCGACGCGGTCGGACATCGACAGCGCTTCGGACTGGTCATGGGTGACGAACACGAAGGTGATGCCGAGCTGGCGCTGCAGCGCCTTCAGCTCTCCCTGCATCTGTTCGCGTAGTTTCAGGTCGAGCGCGCCCAGGGGTTCGTCGAGCAGCAGTACGCGCGGTCGGCCGACGATGGCGCGCGCGAGCGCGACGCGCTGGCGCTGGCCGCCGGAGAGCTGGCCGGGCTTGCGTGAACCGAAACCGTCGAGCGCGACCATGGCCAGTGCCTCTTCGGCGCGCGCGTAGCGCTCGCGCTTGGCGACGCCCTTGATCATCAGCGGGTAGGCGACGTTTTCCAGCACGTTCATGGTCGGGAACAGCGCGTAATCCTGGAACACGGTGTTCACGTTGCGCTCGAACGGGGCCAGGCGGCTGGCGTCGACGCCGTCGATCAGCACGCGGCCGCTGGTCGGTAGCTCGAAGCCGGCGATCAGGCGCAAACAGGTGGTCTTGCCCGAGCCGGACGGCCCGAGCATGGAGAAGAACTCGCCTTCGCGGATGGCGAGGCTGACATGGTCGACGGCGTTGACCGCGCCATAGCTGCGGCAGACGCGGTCGAATTCGACGGCGTGTTTCATGGATGGGCTCCGGGCTATTGTTTTGGGCGTGACAAGGCCTGCCTGGCCGGTGGGCGCAGGCAGGACGTCGTGACGGCTGGGCTTATTTGCCGCCCATCACCCCTATGTAGTCCCGGGTCCAGGTGCTGTACGGCACGCAGTTGCCCTGGCTTGCGCACTTGGCGGTTGGCGTCTTCCAGAAACGGACCTTGGCGAAGTTGTCGAAGCCGTTGCTCTGGCAGAAGTTGCTGCCGCCGGGTGCCTTCTCCTTGCATGCGGCCGGGGTGACCGGGTTGGAGCCGAACCATTCGGCGAGCGCCGACTGCAGTTTCGGGTTCAGCGAGTACTCCATCCACTTGTACGCGCACACCGGGTGCTTGGCGTCGGCGTGCAGCATGGTGGTGTCCGCCCAGCCGGTTACGCCCTCCTTCGGCACCACCGACGCGATCGGCTGTTTCTCTGCTTTCAGTGCGTTGACCTGGTAGCCCCAGGCGCTGGACGCGGCGACGCCCTCGTTCTTGAAGTCGTTCATCTGTACGGTCACGTCATGCCAGTAGCGGTGCTTGAGCGCATTTTGCTGGCGCAAGAGCTTGATCGCCTCGGCGTACTGCTTCTCGTTGAGTTCGTACGGGTCCTTGATGCCGAGGTCGGGACGCTTGCTCATCAGGTAGAGCGCGGCGTCGGCGATATAGATCGGGCCGTCGTAGGCCTGGACGCGGCCCTTGTTCGGCTTGCCGTCCGGCAGGTTCTGCGGCTCGAATACCACCGCCCACGAGGTCGGCGGGGTCTTGAACACCTTGGTGTTGTACATCAGCACGTTCGGGCCCCACTGGTAGGGCACTCCGTACGCCTCGCCGCCGACCGTGTACCACGGCGCACCCTGCAGGCGCTTGTCGACGTTCTTGTAGCTGGGGATCAGCGCGAGGTTGATCGGCTGCACCTTTTTGCCGGCGACCAAGCGTAGGCTGGCGTCGCCGGACGCGGTGACCAGGTCGTAGCCGCCCTTGTTCATCAGGCTGACCATCTCGTCCGAGGTCGCGGCGGTCTTCACGTTGACCTTGCAGCCGGTCGCCTTCTCGAACGGGGTCACCCAGTCGTAGCCCTTGTCGGTGCTGCCGTTCTCGATGTAGCCGGGCCACGCGATGATGTCGAGGCGGCCTTCGGGGGCGCCCAGCTTGGCCAAGGGCGCCGCGTGGGCGGTCAGGGTGCCGGCGATCAGGGTGCCGGCGAGCACGAGGGTCTGCTTCATGTCTTCTCTTCTCCTTGCTTGGGGTCCAGTCGGTAAGGGGCGCCTGGGGGACGGGCGCCTCTGCGTGCGCCTCGCTGTGTTTAATTTATTGAATGGAGCCGGCCAAAAGAGAAGAGGGTGACGCAAAAAAAGCCTTGCCAATCAGCTGGCAGCGGGCAATGCGTATGTTTTTTGCATCAATAGACGGGGTGCTGCACTGCGGTGGTGCAGGGTGTTGAATAAAACGAACGCCCCGGGTGGGGCGTTCGGTGAGGGACGGGATGGCCGCACGGCGGCCATCGGCAGCGGGTTTACAGCTCGACCTGTGCGCCCAGTTCGACCACGCGGTTGGTCGGGATCTGGAAGAAGTCGGTCGCCTTGAGCGCGTTCTTGCTCATCCATACGAACAGCTTCTCGCGCCAGCGTGCCATGCCCGGGCGCTCGGTCGAGATCAGCGTCTCGCGCGACAGGAAGAACGAGGTGTCCATCACCTCGAAGGCGAGGCCGTAGGGCTCGGCCAGTGCGAGGATCTCGTTGACATCGGGCGCCTCCTTGTAGCCGTACTCGGCGATCACCTGCCAGAACGACGCGGAGAGCTGTTTGACGGTCAGCCGTTCGGCCGGCTCAACGTAAGGCTCTTCGCGGGTGCGCACGGTCAGCAGCACCACGCGGTCGTGCAGCACCTTGTTGTGCTTCAGGTTGTGCAGCAGCGCGTGCGGCACGCCGTGGCTGGTGCTGGTCATGAACACCGCGGTGCCGGGCACCCGGGTCGGCGGCCAGGTTTCCATGTTCTCGATGAAGCCTTCCAGCGGGATCGCCTGCTCGTCCAGCCGCTGCATCAGGATCTCGCGGCCGCGTTTCCAGCTGGTCATCAGCGTGAACATCAACGCGCCGATCGCCAGCGGCAGCCAGCCGCCGGCGACGATCTTGTGGACGTTGGCGGCGAACAGCGGCACGTCGATGCACAGGAACAGGAAGGCCACCGGCAGCACGGCGGCAGCCGGCCAGCGCCAGTTGCGCAGCGCGACCGTGGTCGACAGCAAGGTGGTGATCACCATGGTGCCGGTCACCGCGATGCCGTACGCGGCGGCCAGGTTGCTCGAGGTACCGAACGACAGCACGACCAGCACGACGGCGCCCAGCAGGAACCAGTTGACCATCGGGATGTAGATCTGGCCGATTTCCCGCTCGGAGGTGTGCAGGATGGACAGGCGCGGGATGTAGCCCAACTGCACCGCCTGGCGGGTCAGCGAGAACACGCCGGAGATCACCGCCTGCGACGCGATCACCGTCGCCAGCGTGGCGAGGCCGACCAGCGGCAGCAGCGCCCAGTCCGGCGCCAGGTTGAAGAAGGGGTTCTTCACGGCAGCGGGGTCGGCCAGCACCAGCGCGCCCTGGCCGAAGTAGTTGAGCACCAGCGCGGGCAGCACCAGCGCGAACCACGCGCGGCGGATCGGGCTCTTGCCAAAGTGGCCCATGTCGGCGTACAGCGCCTCGGTGCCGGTGATCGCCAGCACCACCGCGCCCAGTGTCAGGAAGGCGAGCATGCCGTTGTCGGCCATGAAGCGGTAGCCCCAGACGGGGTTGAGCGCGCCGAGTACCTCGGGGTTGTCCAGGATGCCGCCGACGCCGAGTATGCCAAGGCACAGGAACCACACGGCCATCACCGGCCCGAACAGGGTGCCGACCCGCGCGGTGCCGTGCTTCTGGATCAGGAACAGGGCGGAGAGCACCACCAGCGAAATCGGCAGCACGTAGGGCTTGAAGGCGGGGGTCGCCACTTCCAGGCCTTCGACCGCCGAGAGCACCGACATGGCCGGGGTGATGATCACCTCGCCGTAGAAGAAGCCGGCACCGGTGATGCCGAGGATCATCAGCAGCCAGCCGGGTATGCCGGCGATGCGGCGGCGGGCGAGCGCCATCAACGTGAGGATGCCGCCTTCGCCGCGGTTGTCTGCGCGCAGCACGAAGGCAAGGTACTTGATCGAGACCACGATGATCAGTTCCCAGAACACCAGCGACAGGATGCCGAGCACGTTGTCGTGGTTGGGGACGAGGCCGAGGTGCGGACCGAACGCTTCCTTCAGCGTATACAGCGGGCTGGTGCCGATGTCGCCGTAGACGACACCGAGCGCCGCCAGCGTGACGCCGAGCGTGGCCTTGTTATGTTCTTGTTTTTGCATGATTACCCTTTATGGCAGGAGGGCAGCGGATTCTGTGGCGGTGCAGCAGGGCACCGGACTCGCGCGAAGCTTACGCCTGTCGGCGGGGCACGCCAAGCGCCATGCCCCTTTGTCATAACGCGGGTCCGGTCGGCGGTGTGCCGCTTACGCCGCGGTCAGCTTGTCGTACGCGGCAAGCAGCTGGCGGTGCCGCGCGCTGCCCTCGAAGTTTTCGCCCAGCGCAACCAGGCCGAAGAAGCGTTCGTGGCCGGCCTTGAGCGCCTCGGCGGTGGCGACCGCGTCTTCGCCCCACAGGGTGGCGAGCATCGCGCGGTAGTCGGGCAGCGACGCGCCGAACTCGAACACCGCCTCCAGCGCGCGCCATACCGCCATGCGCGCGGCGGGCAACTGGCCGAAGCGGCACACCCACTCGGTCTGTGCGCGCGCGTTTTCCTCGTCGGAGAGCGCCAGCGCGATCAGCGCACGCAGTTCGCCCACACGCAGGCTGGCCCACGCGCTGTCCGGGTCGGCGGCGAGCCCGATCAGCTCCCACACCGGCTTCTCGTCGGCGAGCGACGCTGCGTCCAGCGCGTCGGCGAGCGCCCGGCATTCGGCGTCGGACAGCCCGGGCAGGCGAGCGATCGGGCCGCGCAGCGGGTTGCCGATATTGTTGTTTTCCCACTCGAGGTCGTCGACCGGATAGATCTCGGAGAGCCCCGGCACGATCACGCGGCAGCAGTAGACGCCGGTCTCCTCGAAGTCGGCGACGTAGATCTGGTTGCCATCTTCGTGAAGGAGCGCGCACAGGCTGTCCCAGTCGGCGGCGGTGCTGCCCTCGAAGTTCCAGTCGCAGAAGGCAAAGTCGGGCTTGGTGCCGAGGAAGGGCCAGCCGACGCTGCCGCTCGAATCGATGAAGTGCAGCTCGAGGTTGGCCGGGCTGGCGACCTCTTCCGGGTCGAAGGCGGGTTCGGGGAAGCCCGCGAGCGCGTCGAGCGCGCGGCCCTGCAGCAACTCGGTCAGCGCGCGCTCGAGCGCGACGGCGAACGAGGGGTGCGCGCCGAAGCTCGCGAACACGCCGTGGTCGCGCGGGTGGACCAGCGTCACGCAGGCGACCGGGTAGCGGCCGCCGAGCGACGCGTCCTTCACCAGGATATGGAAGCCCGCCGCGCGCAGCGAGGCGATGCCGGCGGCGATCGCCGGGTGGCGGTCGATGACCTGCTGCGGGATGTCGGGCAGGCACAGCCCACCCTGCAGCACGCGGAACTTCACCGCGCGTTCGATCACTTCGGACAGCGCCTGCGTGCGCGCCTCGGGCGCGCTGTTGCCGGCCGCCATGCCGTTGGAGAGATACAGGTTGCCGATCAGGTTGACCGGGAACCACACGGTCTGCCCGTCGGACACCCGGGTGTACGGCAGCGCACATACGCCGCGGCCGGCGTCGCCGCTGTTGAAGTCGACCAACTGGGCGGCGGCGAGCGCGGCGTCCGGGTCGTAGAAGTCGCGCAGCGCCTCGTCGTCCAGCAGGCCGTCCGGCCAGCCTTCCTCGCAGGCTTCGAACCAGCGCTCGCGCGCGAAGTGCACCCACGGGCGCCCGCTGCGTTCGCGGCCAAGGTAGTAGTGCGTCCAGAAGTAATGGTTGCCCAGGCGCTCGCACAGCTCGCCCAGGGCGCTGGCGCGCGCGGCAAGCTCGGAGCCGCCCTTGCCGTTGGTGTAGATCAGCGGGCAGTCGCGCTCCCTCAAGTGGACCGACCAGCAGCCGTCGACCGGGTGCAGCCACGACACCTCCTCGGGGTGGAAGCCGAGCGCGGCGAGCCGGCCTTGCAAGGTGGCGATGGTGTCTTCGAGGGTGGCGTCCTTGCCGGGCAGGGTATGGGACATATGGCGCGCTCCTGCGCGATCGCGGTTGAGGTTCCAAGAGGGCTCGCACTCTAACACCGCGGCGGCGGCGGCGGCCACCCGTGCGCGGCGGCTTATGACACATGCGCGCCGAAAGGCCGGTGTTGTGCGACAATCCCGCATAGCCGGCAGCCGGGGCCGCCTGTACGGCACAGAATAGCAACGAGGGGGAAGGATGGCCGACCAAGACTTGGCCGCGCTGCGCGCCGAGCTGGCAAGCTTGCGCGAGGAAAACGCCATGTTGCGCGAGAAGCTCGCCGCGGCGCTCGACGGTACCGGTGTCTGCCTGTGGCAGGGCGAACCGCCAAGCGGGCGGCTGACCGTGTTCAACCTGCAGGACTTCGACGCCGGCGACATGGCGCCCGACTTTTCCGTCTGGCTCGCCAAGCTGCACCCGGACGACCACGCCACGACGCTGGAGAGCTACTACGGCCACCTCGCCGGCGAGCGGCCATTTTATGAAGCCGAGTACCGCACGCTGCGCCCGGACGGTGCCGTCACCTGGTTGTGGGACCGCGGCCGCGTCGTCGAACGCGACGAAAACGGCCAGCCGCTGCGCATCCTCGGCGCACATATCGACATCACCCGCCGCAAGGCGTACGAAGCGCAGCTCGCCCGCCTCGCCCACCACGACGCGCTGACCGGCCTGCCCAACCGGCGGCCGATGCTCGAGCGCCTGCGCCGAGAGACCGAGGCGCGCCCGGCAGACACGGCCGGCGTACTGGCACTGGCCATGCTCGACATCGACCACTTCAAGACCTTCAACGACCGTTTCGGCCACGACGTCGGCGACCGCGTGCTCGCCGGCGTCGGCCAGCACCTGGCAGCACAGCTCGCCGAGGGCGAGCTGTGCTGCCGCTGGGGCGGCGAGGAGTTCCTGCTGCTGCTTCACGGCGCGAGTGCCGACGAGGCCGCCTTGCGCGTCGAACGGATCCGGGCGTCGTTCGCGGCGCTGGGGCAGGCGCTTGCGCTGCCCGTACCGGTGGGCGCGAGCGTCGGCGTCGCCGCCCACCGGGCGGGCGAGACCTTCATGCAGACCATCCGCCGCGCCGACCACGCGCTGCTCGCGGCCAAGCAGGGCGGACGCGACCGCGTCTGCCGCGGCTGAGCCGTTCGGCAGCCGCTGCCGCCTTGCAGTACAATCGACGCCATCTGTGTCCGAATTTCAGGGATTTCTCACCATGCGCGCTTCGCAGTTCTTCATCTCCACCCTCAAGGAAGCCCCCGGCGACGCCGACATCGTCAGCCAGAAACTGATGCTGCGCGCCGGCATGATCCGCAAGGTCGCCGCCGGCGTGTACACCTGGATGCCGATGGGGCTGCGCACGCTGCGCAAGGTCGAGGCCATCGTGCGCGAGGAGATGGACCGTGCCGGCGCGATCGAGGTGACGATGCCGGTGGTGCAGCCGGCCGTGCTGTGGCAGGAGACCGGCCGCTGGGACAAGATGGGCGACGAGCTGTTGCGCTTCAAGGACCGCCACGACCGCGACTTCGTGATCCAGCCGACCTCCGAGGAAGTGGTGACTGACATCGCGCGCGGCGAACTCAAGAGCTACCGCCAACTGCCGAAGAACTTCTACCAGATCCAGACCAAGTTCCGCGACGAGCGCCGCCCGCGCTTTGGCGTGATGCGCGGCCGCGAGTTCACCATGAAGGACGCGTACTCGTTCGACCGTAGCGCAGAAGCCGCCGGCCAGAGCTACGACAACATGTTCGCCGCCTACCGCCGCATCTTCGACCGCATGGGCCTGACCTACCGCGCGGTGGCGGCCGACACCGGCGCCATCGGCGGCGACCGCTCGCACGAATTCCAGGTGATCGCCGACACCGGCGAAGACGCGATCGTCTACTGCCCGGCTTCCGACTACGCCGCCAATATCGAGCTGGCCGAGGCGGTGGCGCCGGCCCACGCCCGCCCGGCGCCGGGCGCGGCCATGCAGAAGGTGTCGACCCCCGGCGTGAAGACCATCGCCGACCTGGTCGCCTTCCTGGACTGCCCGGTCGAGCAGACGGTGAAGGCGGTGGTGGTCGAGGGCGACGGCGAGGACGGCCTGCCGGTGCTGCTACTGGTGCGCGGCGACCATGAACTGAACGAAGTGAAGGCCGGCAAGCTCGCCGGCGTCGCCAGCCCGCTTGCCTTCGCCACGCCTGATTCCATCGTCGCCGCCTTCGGTGCCAACCCAGGCTCGCTGGGGCCGGTCGGCTTCAAGGGCAAGGTGTACGCCGACCGCACCGTCGCGGTGATGGCCGACATGGTGACCGGCGGCAACGAGGACGACGTGCACCTGACCGGCGTCAACTTCGGCCGCGACTGCCCCGAGCCGGTGGTGGTCGACATCCGCAACGTGGTCGTCGGCGACATGAGCCCGGACGGCCAGGGCGAACTCGCGATCCAGCGCGGCATCGAGGTCGGCCACGTGTTCTATCTGGGCACCAAGTACTCGCAGGAAATGAACGCGACCTTCCTCGACGACGACGGCAAGCCGAAGTTCTTCGAGATGGGCTGCTACGGCATCGGCGTGAGCCGCATCCTCGGCGCGGCGATCGAGCAGAACTTCGACGAGCGCGGCATCATCTGGACCGACGCGCTCGCGCCCTTCACCGTGGTGATCGTGCCGATGGGCATGGCGCGCAGCGAAGCGGTACGCGAGGCGGCCGAAGGCCTGTACACCACGCTCAAGGCGCAGGGCGTCGACGTGCTGCTGGACGACCGCGAAGAGCGCCCGGGCGTGCTGCTGGCCGACTCCGAGCTGATCGGCTACCCGCACCGCGTGGTGATCGGCGACCGCGGCCTGAAGGAAGGCAAGGTCGAGTACCGCCACCGCCGCGACGAGGCGTCGACCGACGTGGCCGCCGCCGACATCGCGGCCTTCGTGCTCGGCAAGCTCGGCCGCTAAGCCGATGGCGGCGCGCGCGGCGGCCCTGGTGGCCTTGCTGGTGGCGCTCGCCGCGCCGGCCTTGGCCGGCGCGCAGCGCGAAGAGGCGTTGTCGCATAGCGTGGCCACCTCGCTGCGCCGTTCGGTCGGCGAGGTGAACGCGCCCAGGCTGGTGTTCGCCGACCCGCGCGAGGGGCAGGTGTGGCTCGCCGAGATGTCGGGCCGCCTGCAAAAGCGCATTCCCGACGCGTGGACGCGCGAGCGGCTGCTCACAGCGATCCACTACGAGGCGACCCGCGCCGGGCTCGACCCGCAGCTGGTGCTCGGCCTGATCCAGGTCGAGAGCGGCTTCAAGAAGTACGCGATCTCCAGCGCCGGCGCGCGCGGGCTGATGCAGGTGATGCCGTTCTGGCCGCGCGCGATCGGCACGGCCGAGCACAACCTGTTCGACCTCACCACCAACCTGCGCTACGGCTGCACCATCCTGCGCCATTACCTGGACATCGAGCGCGGCAACCTGTTCCGTGCGCTCGGCCGCTACAACGGCAGCCTGGGGCGGGCCGAGTACCCGAACCTGGTGCTCGGCGCCTGGCAGAGGCAGTGGGCGTGGACGCCGCCGGCCGGCCTGAACCGCACCGCCGGTACGCGTTAAGCCGGCACCGGTAAAACAAGAAGGGGCGCCCTGTGGGCGCCCCTTTTGCGTGGCTGCGTGCCGCCTAGCGCTCCTGCGCGACCAGCAGCTTCTTCAGCAGGCCTGCCAGTTGCACGCGCTCGTCGGCGTCAAGCGGCGTCAGCAGCTCGGCTTCGGCTTCCAGATGGTGGACGGCGGCGTCTTCGACCACTTCCAGCCCGCGGGCGGTCAGCGAGACGATCACGCCGCGGCGGTCGTTCGGGTCCGGGCTGCGGCTGACGAGACCGGCCGACTCGAGCCGGTTGATGCGGTTGGTCAGCGCGCCGGATGAGATCAGTACCATGCCTTGCAGCTGGTTGGGGGAGAGCTGGAAAGGTTCGCCGGCGCGGCGCAGCGCGGCGAGCACGTCGAATTCGCCGACGTTGAGTTTGTGGCGGGCGAGGTCCTGCAGCACGCGGCGGGTGACGAAGTACTCCATGCGTGCGATGCGGCCGACGACTTCGGTCGAGGAAGTGTCGAGTTCAGGGCGGACCGCCTTCCACAGTGCGACGATCTGGTCGATCTGGTCTTTGGCTGTGTTCATTGTGTGTATTGGGCAATGTGGGGTGATATCCGGCGCTAAGGGTAACACGGGCACAATATGGTGCAAAATTTGCTTCACCGGAAGAATCTTTATGCAAAATAATTGTCGCGTCCGGCATGTCGGCGGCGGCGCTGCCAAGATGGGAGTGCCGCCTGCGTGGGTGGCGTGCCGCGCAGGAGAAACAAGATGCCAACCGCTATCCGGGGCGCCCTGCTTACCTTCAAGGACGACCCCTTTGTCCGTGACCTGCAGGACTGCATGGTCTACCTCGACGACGCCGTCGTCGTGATGGAGGACGGCAAGATCGCTGCCGTCGGCGCCGCCGACGAGATCCTGCCCACCCTGTCGCCCGAGCTGCCGGTGACCCGCTACCCCGACAGCGTGATCCTGCCCGGCTTCATCGACAGCCACGTGCACTACCCGCAGACCGAGATGATCGCCGCCTACGGCGAGCAGTTGATCGACTGGCTGAACAACTACACCTTCATCACCGAACAGGGCTTCGCCGACCAGGCGCACGCGGCCGAGGTCGCGTCGGTATTCCTCAAGGAACAGCACCGGAACGGCGTCACCAGCGCCACCGTGTTCGGCACGGTATTCCCGCAGTCGGTCGACGCGCTGTTCGAGGAGGCCGCCAGTTACGACATGCGCATCATGGCCGGTAAGGTGTGCATGGACCGCAACGCCCCCGCGGCGCTGCTCGACACACCACAGCGTGCCTACGACGAGTCGAAGGCGCTGATCGAGCGCTGGCACGGCAAGGGGCGCGCCGAGTACGTGATCACCCCGCGCTTCGCGCCAACCTCCAGCCCCGAGCAGCTGGAAATGGTCGGTGCGCTGGCCGCCGAATTCCCGACCACGCTGATCCAGTCCCACCTGTCGGAAAACCGCGGTGAAGTCGAATGGGTGAAGTCGCTGTTCCCCGAGTGCCGCGACTACACCGACGTCTACCACCGCTACGGTCTGCTGCGCGAGCGCGCGATCTACGGGCACGGCATCCACCTGTCCGAGGCCGAACTCGACGTGTTGTCGGGCACCGGCACCGCGATCGCGCACTGCCCGACGTCCAACTTCTTCCTCGGCTCCGGTTACTTCAACGTGAAGGCCGCACGCGATGCGCGCCGGCCGGTCAAGGTCGGCCTCGCCACCGACCTGGGCGCCGGCACCAGCTTCTCCATGCTGCAGACCATGAACGAGGCGTACAAGGCCGCGCAGCTGAACGGTTTTGCGCTGTCCGCCGGCCATGCCTTCTACCTTGCCAGCCGCGGCACGGCCGAGGCGCTGGGGCTGCAGGACAGGATCGGCAGCATCGAGGTGGGCAAGGAGGCCGACCTCGCCGTGCTGGACCTCAAGTCGACGCCGATCATCAAGTACCGGATGAAGTACGCGCGCGACATCCACGAGGCCCTGTTCGTCCAGATGACCTTGGGCGACGACCGCGCGATTGCCGCGACCTACATCGCCGGACGCCGGGTCTACCCCGCGTGAAGCAGATGCGACAAGGGGAGGCCGCAGCCTCCCCTTCTGTGCGCAACAGGCCGGGTGTTACAGGAACAGGTAACGCCCGATAAACAGCGCCGCGATCACCACGATGGGCACGCTCAAGGAGCGCGCCTGGCCGCTGGCGAGCTTGGTCACCACGTAGGTGATCGCGCCGAAGGCGATACCGTCGGCGATCGAGAAGGTGAACGCCATCGTCGCGATGCAGGCGATCGCCGGCGCGGTCTCGGTCAGTTCGTCCCACTCCAGGTGGGTGAGGCTGCGCAGCATCAGGATGGCGACGTAAAGCAGCGCGGGCGCGGTCGCGTAGCCCGGCACCATCGCGGCCAGCGGCGCGAAGACCAGCGCCGCGATGAACAGCAGGCCGATGACGACGGCGGTGAGGCCGGTGCGCCCGCCGGCGGCGATACCGGTGGTCGACTCGATATAGCTGGTGGTGCTCGAGGTGCCCAGCAGCGCGCCGGCGCTGATCGCGGTCGAGTCGGCCAGCAGCGCGCGCTTGAGGCGCGGCAGGTGGCCGTCCTTGTCGAGGAAGTTGCCGCGCTCGGCGATCGCGATCAGCGTGCCCGAGGTCTCGAACAGGCTCATCAGGAAGAAGGACAGCACCACGCCGAGCACCGCCGGTTGCAGCGCGCCGGCGATATCGGCTTTAAGCCATGTCGGCGCGAGCGACGGCGGGGTCGAGATGACGCCGCCGTACGGCGTGAAGCCCAGCAGCACCGAGGCGGCGGTGACGGCGAGGATGCCGATGATGATGGCGCCGGGCACGCCGCGGCGGTCGAGCACCACCATCAACAGGAAGCCCGCCGCCGCGAACAGCACCGACGGGGTGCCCAGGGGCCCCAGCGCGAGCATGGTGTCGGGGCTGGGGACGACCACGCCGGCCTGTTGCAGCGCGATCAGCGAGATGAACAGGCCGACGCCGGCCGAGATCGAGTGCTTCAGGCAGGCCGGCATCGCGTTGACGAACCATTCGCGGATCTTCAGCACACTTACCAGCACGAACAGCAGGCCGGACAGGAACACCGCGCCCAGCGCGGTCTCCCACGGCAGCCCCATGCCCTTGACCAGGCCAAAGGCGAAGAAGGCGTTGATGCCCATGCCCGGCCCTTGGCCGATCGGGTAGTTGGCGAGCAAGCCCATCAGGAAGCAGCCGATCGCGGCGGCGAGGCAGGTCGCGACGAATACCGCGCCGTGGTCCATGCCGGCGGCAGACAGGATGTCAGGGTTGACGAACAGGATGGCCGACATCGTGAGGAAGGTCGTGAAGCCGGCGAGGATTTCGGTGCGCACGGACGAGCCTTGCGCACGGATGTGGAAGAGTTTTTCCAGCATGCGTGAGTCCGGAGAAAGGGTTTGCGAAGTCCCGAGCGACAGTCGGGTGCTAGGCGGGCCACCGGCAAGGAATCCGGCGCCCGCTCCGTCGGGCGCAAGTATAGGGGCAGAGCGGGGGGAGGGCTAGCGGCGCAGCCGCGTCCACGCGAAGAAGAGGTAGCCCGACGCGGCGTAGCCGACGAAGAAGCCGAACAGCACCAAGGGTGGCTCGTACAGCACCAGCAGCAGGGCAAGCGTGAGCGCCAACAGCGCGTAGAACGGCACGCGGCGGCGCAGGTGGATCTCCTTGAAGCTCCAGTAGCGCACGTTGCTGACCATGGTCAGCCCGGCGAACAGCGTGAAGCCGGCGAGCAGCATGGGCAGCGCCGGCGCGCCGGTGTAGCCGTAGGCGTGGCAGATCCACACCAGGCCCGCGACCAGCGCGGCGGCGGCCGGGCTGGGCAGGCCGATGAACCAGCGCTTGTCGACGCTGCCGATCATGGTGTTGAAACGCGCGAGGCGCAGGGCGGCGCCCGCGCAGTAGATGAATGCGATCATCCAGCCGAGCTTGCCCATGTCCTTGAGCAGCCACTCGTAGGCGACGAGCGCCGGCGCGACGCCGAAGCTGACCATGTCTGAGAGGCTGTCGAACTCGGCGCCGAACGCGCTCTGGCTATGGGTGAGGCGGGCGACGCGGCCGTCGAGGCCGTCGAGGACCATCGCGGCGAAGATGGCGACCGCCGCGGTCTCGAAGTGCCCGCCCATCGCCTGCACGATCGCGTAGAAGCCGGCGAACAGCGCGGCCAGCGTGAACAGGTTGGGCAGCAGGTAGACGCCCTGGCGGCTGAGCCTGGGGCGTTGCGGCGATGGGTCGGACGGATCGGGATGCATGGTGCAGGCTCCGGACGGCGGTGCGGGGCACCGGTTGGCATATTGTAGCGCAGCCGGTGCGCCGCCGCGCTAGGCCATCGGCATGGCCGACAGCCGCCGCCCCTTCGTTTATAATGCCCGGTTTGATTCGAAAATAAGGGGAACGTCCTTGTCCGAGCGCCTATTTGTGCTGCTGCAGCACGCGCTGCCCAAGCTCGCCCTGACCCGCCTGGCCGGCCGCATCGCCGGCGCGCGCGGCGGCGCGCTGACCCGCCGCCTGATCACCCGCTTCATCGCGCGCTACGGCGTGAACATGGCCGAGGCAGCCCAGCCGGATCCGGCCGCGTACCCGACCTTCAACGACTTCTTCACCCGCGCGCTCAAGCCGGGCGCGCGCCCGCTCGCCGCGAGCCGGCTGGTGTGCCCGGTCGACGGCGCGATCAGCCAGTTCGGCGACATCCACGCCGGCCGCGTGTTCCAGGCCAAGGGCCGCGACTATAGCGCCGCCGCCTTGCTGGCCGACGAGACCGCCGCGCGCGCGTTCGACGACGGCGTGTTCGCGACCATCTACCTGAGCCCGCGCGACTACCACCGCATCCACATGCCGTGCGCGGGCACGCTCAAAAGCATGACCTACGTGCCGGGCGAGCTCTATTCGGTGAACCCGGCGACCGCACGCGGGGTCGACGCGCTGTTCGCGCGCAACGAGCGGGTGGTCTGCCTGTTCGACTCCCCGGTCGGCGAGTTCGCGCTGGTGCTGGTCGGCGCCACCATCGTCGGCAGCATGGCGACCGTCTGGCACGGCGTGGTCAACCCGCCGCGCCCGGGCGAGGTGGTGCGCTGGGACTACAGCGGGCAGACCATCAAACTGGCGCAGGGCGAGGAGATGGGGCGCTTTTTGCTCGGCTCGACCGTGGTGCTGCTGTTCCCCAAGGCCGCCGGCCTCGCGTTCAACCCCGAGTGGGAAAGCGCGCGCGCGGTGCGCATGGGCGAGGCGATGGCCGACTGAGCCTGCCGCAGGCGGACGAAAAAAAGCCGGGACAGCGTCCCGGCTTTTTCATGCACTTGCAGCCGATTAGTTCTTCGACTGGTCGACCAGCTTGTTCTTGGCGATCCAAGGCATCATCGCGCGCAGTTCGGCACCGACCTTCTCGATCGGGTGCTCGGCGTTCAGGCGGCGGCGGGCGATCATGCTCGGGTAGTTGGTCTTGCCCTCGAGGATGAACATCTTCGCGTATTCGCCCGACTGGATGCGGTACAGCGCCTTCTTCATCGCTTCCTTGGTGGCGGAGGTCACTACTTCCGGCCCGGTCACGTACTCGCCGTACTCGGCGTTGTTCGAGATCGAGTAGTTCATGTTGGCGATGCCGCCTTCGTACATCAGGTCGACGATCAGCTTCAGCTCGTGCAGGCACTCGAAGTAGGCCATTTCCGGCGCGTAACCGGCTTCGGTCAGCGTCTCGAAGCCGGCCTTCACCAGTTCGACGGCGCCGCCGCACAGCACGGCCTGCTCGCCGAACAGGTCGGTCTCGGTCTCTTCGCGGAAGTTGGTCTCGATCACGCCGCCCTTGGTGCCGCCATTGGCCGCGGAGTACGACAGCGCGACGTCACGCGCCTTGCCCGACACGTCCTGGTAGACGGCGATCAGGGTCGGCACGCCGCCGCCCTTCACGTACTCGGAGCGCACGGTGTGGCCCGGGCCCTTCGGCGCGATCATGATCACGTCGACGTCGGCCGGCGGGACGATCTGGTTGTAGTGGATGTTGAAGCCGTGGGCGAACGCCAGCGCCGCGCCCTTCTTAAGGTTCGGGGCGATCTCGCTGCGGTAGACGTCCGGCTGCGCCTCGTCCGGCAGCAGGATCATCACCACGTCGGCCTTCTTCACCGCGTCGGCCACTTCCTTCACCTTGTGGCCGGCCGCTTCGGCCTTCGCCCACGAGGCACCGTCCTTACGCAGGCCGATCACCACTTCGCAGCCGGAGTCCTTCAGGTTGGCGGCGTGGGCGTGGCCCTGCGAGCCGTAACCGATGATCGCGACGCGCTTGTCCTTGATGATGGAGAGGTCGGCGTCCTTGTCGTAGTAAACCTTCATTTGATTTTCCTTGATGTTTCGTTGTTCGTGGTAAGGCGGGTCAGATCTTCAGGATGCGTTCGCCCCGGCCGATCCCCGAGGCGCCGGTACGGACCGTTTCCAGGATCACCGAGCGGTCGACGGCCTCGATAAAGGCACCGAGCTTGTCGCTGGTGCCGGTCAGTTCGATCGTGTACGTCTTTTCGGTCACGTCGATGATGCGTCCGCGGAAGATGTCGGCCATGCGCTTCATCTCCTCGCGTTCCTTGCCGGTGGCGCGCACCTTGATCAGCATCATCTCGCGTTCGATGTGCTCGGACTCGTTCAGGTCGATCACCTTGACCACTTCGATCAGCTTGTTCAGCTGCTTGGTGATCTGCTCGATCACCTCGTCCGAGCCATGGGTGACGATGGTCATCCGGCTGAGCGTAGGGTCTTCGGTGGTCGAGACGGTCAGCGAGTCGATGTTGTAGCCGCGCGCGGAGAACAGGCCCACCACGCGCGACAGCGCTCCGGCCTCGTTCTCCAGCAGGATGGAAAGAATATGTCTCATGCTTCGCTCCGGGTCAGCACAGGTTGCCGTAGTCGCGATCGGCCGCTTCGCCGTCCTGCTCGCGCATGTGCGGCGGCAGGTCCATCTGGTCGAGGCCCTTGCCGTTGCCCACCATCGGGAACACGTTTTCCGACTGGTCAGTGCGGAAGTCCATGAACACCAGGCGGTCCCTGTTCTTCTGGCTGAACGCCTCGCGGATCGCCGGCTCGACGTCGGCCGGGTTTTCGATCTTCATGCCGATATGGCCGTAGGCCTCGGCGATCTTCACGAAGTCGGGCAGCGCGTCCATGTACGACTCGGAGTAGCGGGTGCCGTAGAAGAACTCCTGCCACTGGCGCACCATGCCCAGGTAGCGGTTGTTCAGGCTGAGCACCTTGACCGGGGTGTGGTACTGCTTGGCGGTCGACAGCTCCTGGATGTTCATCTGGATCGAGCCTTCACCGGTGATGCAGGCGACGGTCGCATCCGGGTTCGCCAGTTGCGCGCCGATGGCGGCGGGCAGGCCGAAGCCCATGGTGCCGAGGCCGCCGGAGTTCAGCCACTGCTTGGGACGGTCGAACTTGTAGTACTGCGCGGCCCACATCTGGTGCTGGCCGACGTCGGAGGTGACGATGGCGTTGCCGCCGGTGACCTCGTACAGCATCTCGACCACGTGCTGCGGCTTGATCAGTTCGTCGGATTTCGCGTACCACAGGCTCTTGCGCTCGCGCCAGGCCTCAACCTGCTCCCACCACTGGGCGAGCGCCTGCGCGTCGGGGCGCTGGGCGCTTGCGCGCAGCAATTCGAGCATCTCGGCGAGCACATGCTTGACGTCGCCGACGATGGGCACGTCGGCCTTGACGCGCTTGGCGATCGAGCTGGGATCGACGTCGATGTGGATGATCTTCTTCGGCGCGCCGAGGAAGTGCGACGGCACGCTGATCACGCGGTCGTCGAAGCGGGCGCCGACGGCGAGCAGCACGTCGCAGTTCTGCATCGCCATGTTCGCTTCGTAGGTGCCGTGCATGCCGAGCATGCCTAGGAACTGGCGGTCGGAACCCGGGTACGCGCCCAGCCCCATCAGCGTGTTGGTGCACGGCACGCCGAGCAGGCGCACAAGTTCGGTCACCTCGGCTGCCGCGTTGCCCTGCACCGCGCCGCCGCCGACATAGATGTACGGGCGCTTGGCTTCGAGCAGCAGGCCGACGGCCTTCTTGATCTGGCCGGGGTGGCCGCGGGTGACCGGCACGTACGAGCGGATCTGGACGCTGTCCGGGTAGGAAAACTCGTGTTTGGCCTGGGTGACGTCCTTGGCGATGTCGACGACGACCGGGCCGGGACGGCCGGTCTTGGCGATGTAGAACGCCTTCTTGATGGTCGACGCCAGCTCGGTGACGTCCTTGACCAGGAAGTTGTGCTTCACGCACGGCCGGGTGATGCCGACCATGTCGACTTCCTGGAATGCGTCCATGCCGATCGCCGGGGTCGGCACCTGGCCGGAGATCACCACCATCGGGATCGAGTCCATGTACGCGGTGGCGATGCCGGTGACCGCGTTGGTGGCCCCGGGACCGGAGGTGACCAGCGCGACGCCCACCTTGTCGCTGGAACGGGAATACGCGTCAGCCGCGTGGACAGCTGCCTGCTCGTGGCGGACCAGTACATGCTTGAACTGGTTCTGCCTGAAGATGGCATCGTAAATTTCTAGGACCGCGCCGCCGGGGTAGCCGAAAATGAATTCGACCCCTTCCTCCTGCAGGCTGCGGACGAGGATTTCCGCGCCCGATATCTGCATTGTTGCCTCTGTCTTGTGTATGTGGTGTCCCGTTGCAATTAATGACCATATCTTATCCGGCAAAATACGGTCAAGCGCTTTTGTGCGGACGCACAAGCGGCTGCAAGGCCGGAAAAATCAGGGTTTTGGCGCGCTGACGCCGGGACGGGCGCTTTGTTAAGATAACGACTTCCAGCTTTTTTCCGCCACCAGATGAACGCCGCTTCCCGCACACCGCACCTTGTTGCCGCCGCCCGCGTGCTGGCGGCTGTCGCGCTGCCTCATGGGGTCGACGGCCTAGCGGCCGTGCAGGCTGCCCGCCAGGCTGCATGCAGCCGTTTCGGTACGGACCGGGAAGATGCTCTGTGGCTGGGCTGCCTGCTCGCGCGCTTGCCCCGGCCCCGCCGCTGGTGCGCGCCCGTCGCGGCCGAGGCGCCGATCGAATTCGAGGCGCTGCCGGCACTGGCGACGCCCGGCTGGACGCGGCAGCCCGGGGCGCTGCCGCTGATTCTCGCCGCGCTCGCGCTGCTGCGCCGTGGCGAACAGGTCGCCTATCTCATGCACGGGCTCGGTGGCTGGCCCGCCGCGCGCGTCGCGACGCTGACCGGCGCTACGGTGTTTGGCGCCGAACGCCAGTTGCGCTCGGCACGCCAAGCGCTGCATGCGATGCTGCAGCTGAAGGGCGTCGGCGATGCAGATGGCTATCCGTCGCTGGACGCGGCGATCGCCGCCGTGCTGGCAGACGCCTACCCGGGCGAAGACGCTGCCGCCAGCGCGGGGCACGCAAAGACGCCCCACGGCTTGCGGGCGCGGCTGTGGCTTGCCCGCGGCCGCCTGCGCCGCGCGGCGGGCGCCGCCGTGCTGGTGGGGGTTGCGGCCGCCTTCTGGCCTGCGCTGCCCGAGTTGGGGCACGACGCCGCGACCGACGCGGCCATGCTGTCGTCGGAGTGGCCGCTGGAGATGCTGTTGCAACCGCTGGAGGAAGGTGCGCGATGATCAAGGGATGGACCCTGCTGCTGGCTTGTTGCCTGGCCGCGCCGGCGTGGGCCGGCACTGCGGCGTCGCCGGACTGGGACATGCTCGCCGAGTCGCGCCGGCAGGCGCTCGTGCCGCTTGCCCGCGACTGGAACCGTTATTCGGCGCAGAAGAAGCAGTCGCTGGTCGAACTGGCCGACGCGCTGCAGCAGCTGCCGCCGGACGCGCGCGAGCGCGCGCAGCGCCAGCTGCGGCGCTGGGTCGAGCTGTCGCCCGCCGAGCAGGCGCGGGTGCGCGCCAACTGGCGGCGCGTGCAGGCGTTGGCACCCGAGCGCCGTGCCGCGCTGCTGTTCGAGCTGACGCACCCGACGGCCCAGCGCTGACCGTATGTGACATTGTCTTGCGGTAGAATGGCGGCTTCCGAACCCTGTGCCTGCCCACCGCATGACCATCCCATCCGCCGAGCCGACCCTGGCGCGCACGCTGGCCGCGCTGTTCTACGAAATCCTGCTGGGCTGCGCGGTATTGCTCGCCTTCGCCGCCGTGCTGACGCCGCTGAAGGCGCTGCTCCCCGCCGGGGCGTTCGCCGACTGGCTGTTCCGGCTGGCGCTGGCCGCCCTGATGTTCGGCTACTGCGGCTTTTGCTGGACGCGCGGCGGGCAGACGCTGGCGATGAAGACCTGGCGCTTGCGCGTCGAACGTGCCGACGGCGGCGCGCTGTCGTGGCCGGACGCGCTGCGCCGTTTCCTCGTGGTGCTCGTGCTGTTCGTCGGCGTGCCGGTGCTGGTGTGGGCCGGCTGGAGCCGCGCGCTGGGCGAGGCGGCGCCCCTGTGGTTGCTGCCTTTGTGGCTCGCCATCCCGTTTGCCTGCCGCCTGCTCGACCCGGCGAAGCTCAGCCTGCACGACCGGCTGGCGGCGACCCGCGTCGTCCAGTTGCCCAAGCGGGCATAGCGTCCGGTTCTACAAAGCCGCCTGAGGGCGGTTTTTTTGCGGCCGAAATCAGACAAAACGTCCGATTTTTGCGTATCTGACACGAATCTACCCATGATATGAAAATTATCAGACAGTTTGTTTGACATGATGTCTCTGTCGGCGTACGTTTATGACAAACAGCCACCAGGAGGGACGCATGCAACTCGATATCGAACGACTGATCGCCGACTTTGGCGGCCCCGGCGCGATCGCCGAGGCGCTGAGCCGAGCGCATCCGGACGAGCCGGTATCGCGGGCGGCGATCTACAAGTGGCGGGAACGCGGCAGCCTGCCGCTGGCGCAGCTGAACAAGCTGGCGCAACTGGCGGCCAGCCAGGGCAGGCGGTTTGATTACAGCGACTACCTGGTCGGCGCGGCGCCGGCCGGCGGATACGGGAGAAATCCGGACATGGGCGAGCGTTTGATCATTTTCGACACCACCTTGCGTGACGGCGAGCAGTCGCCGGGCGCGTCGATGACCCGCGAGGAGAAGCTGCGCGTGGCCCGCCAGCTCGAGCGGCTCGGCGTCGACGTGATCGAGGCCGGTTTTGCCGCGGCGAGCCCGGGCGACGCCGAGTCTATCCGTTCGATCGCCGAGGCGATCCGCGAGTCGACCGTCTGTTCGCTGTCGCGTGCCAACGAGCGCGACATCCGTGCCGCCGGCGAGGCGATCGCGCCGGCTGCCCGTGGCCGCATCCACACCTTCATCGCGACCAGCCCGATCCATATGGAGAAGAAGCTGCGCATGCACCCGGACGAGGTGGTCGAGGCGGCGGTCAAGGCGGTCAAGTTTGCCCGCGAGTTCACCGACGACGTCGAATTCTCGGCCGAAGACGCGCTGCGCTCCGAGCCGGCCTTCCTCGCGCGCATCTTCGGCGAGGTGATCGCCGCTGGCGCGACGACGATCAACGTGCCCGACACCGTCGGCTACGCGGTGCCGCGCGTGACCGAGGCGTTCTTCCGCGACCTGATCGGCGCGACGCAGGGCGGCAGCCGGGTGGTATGGTCGGCGCATTGCCACAACGATCTGGGCATGGCGGTCGCCAACAGCCTGGCCGCGGTGCTCGGCGGCGCGCGTCAGGTCGAGTGCACTATCAACGGCCTGGGCGAGCGTGCCGGCAACGCGGCGCTCGAGGAAATCGTGATGGCGGTGAAGACGCGCCGCGACATCTTCGGCGTCGATACCCGCATCGACGCGACACAGATCGTGCCAGCTTCGCGCTTGGTGTCGACCGTCACCGGCTACCCGGTACAGCCGAACAAGGCGATCGTCGGCGCCAACGCCTTCGCGCACGAGTCCGGCATCCACCAGGACGGCGTGCTCAAGCACCGCGAGACCTACGAGATCATGTCGGCCGAGTCGGTCGGCTGGAGCGCCAACCGCCTGACGCTGGGCAAGCTCTCCGGGCGCAACGCGTTCAAGACCAAGCTGGCCGAACTGGGCATCACGCTGGACAGCGAGGAGGCGGTCAACGCGGCGTTCGCCCGCTTCAAGGAACTGGCCGACAAGAAGCGCGAGATCTTCGACGAAGACCTGCACGCCTTGGTGTCCGACGAGATGGTCGGTGCACAGCAGGAAGACTACAAGTTCGTGTCGCTGAAGGTGGCGACCGAGACCGGCGAGGCGCCGCTGGCGTCCATCGTGTTCGCCGAACACGGCGTCGAGCGCCGTGCCGAGTCGTCCGGCTCCGGCCCGGTCGACGCCGCGTTCAAGGCGATCGAGGGCGTGGTGGGAAGCGGTGCCGAACTCGAGCTCTACTCGGTCAACGCGATCACCAAGGGCACCGAATCGCAGGGCGAAGTCACCGTGCGCCTGGCGCGTGACGGGCGCATCGTCAACGGGCAGGGCGCGGACACCGACATCATCGTCGCCAGCGCCAAGGCCTATCTGTCGGCGCTGAACAAGCTGTCGAACAAGGAAGAGCGCCTGAAGGCGCAAGGAGACGTCTGAGAGGTTTTTTCATCCGGCAGCCTAACCGGCCGGTGCGTGGCCGACGCCTTCCCGTCCCGTTGCAAGTTCGGGAGACGCGCCGCCGACAGAGGGCTGCCAATCGGTTTCAACCCGATCAATGTTTGAAACCCAAGGCCCACAAGGCCGAACCATCGTCAAGCCGGCTCACAAGGCCCGGACGTCAGCGTGCCGACCCACGAGGTCGGCGTCGCCGCGTCCGGGCGTCCTTCATACCGCCGGCGTTCCCAGCTTGCCCGCACGGGCCTGCTTGCGGCGGGCAATCATGCCCACCAGGCCGAGACCGGCGAGCATCATCGCGTAGGTTTCCGGCTCCGGCACGGCCACCGCCAGCACATAGTCCTGGTAGTGGCCGTTGGTCAGCTTCTGTGTCGACCAGCTGATCTTCGACGCGTCCAGCGCCTTGGCGTCGGCCAGCCACTGGTTCGCCGTCGCGAACGCCGTAGTATGCTGCGCGTCGAGGTTGGCACCACCGAACAGGCCGGAGCTGCCCGGCGCATACTTGGTCTGGAATTTGTCCAGGCTTTCGTGGGTGATCTCCCAGACCGCCAGCTGGAAGGCGATTCCCTTGGTCAGGTCGGTCACCTTGTCGCTGGCGACAGTATATAGCCGGTCGAGCATGTTCTTGTCGGCCGGGCTGAAGTTCGCCAGCGAGTAGTCTTTCGAATACCAGCTCAGGGGCTGGTTCAGTTCGACGCAGTAGGTGGTGAACGACTTGCCGTCCAGCGTGCCCTTGAGCGGGCCGACACCGTGGTGGCTCCAGCTCCAGCCACCGTTGGTGGTCGTGGAGATATTGGCCATCGGGCTGGCTGCCTTGTTCAGGTCCACCGTCAGTGCAGAGGCCCAGGGGGCGGCCAGGCACAGGGCAGCAGCCAGACCGCCTTGCAAGATCAGGCGATTATTCATGGATGACTCCTTGGTAGGTATGCATTGCGGCGGGCATGACCCGTCCGGCAGGATTCCTGCCGTACCGGAATAGCCTACGGGATTCATCTAATCAATTTCATTATTGTTGTTTTAATCGAATGCTATCAGCTTGGCGGGTGGCTCGAGTGGCAAACATCCGGCTGTTATCATGTTGGCAGCGGCAGCATCGTGCAGTGGAGCGCGTGTGAGGGCCGCGAAACCGCACAGGGGGCTTCACGATGCACGGCAACTACTTCGTTACCGGTACCGACACCGAGATCGGCAAGACGCATGGCGCGGTCAGGCTGATCGCGCACTTGCAGCGGCAGGGCAAGACGGTGCTGGCGATGAAGCCGGTCGCCTCCGGCTGCGAGCGGCTGGCGGACGGCAGCTGGCACAACGACGACGTCGCGCGGCTATGTGCCGCGACCGGGCAGGCCGACCTTGCGCTGATGAATCCCTACCGCTTCGAGCCTGCGGTGTCGCCGCACATCGCCGCGCGCGAGGCGGGCGTCGACATTTCGCTTGAGCACATCGCCGCTTGCTACCGCAAGCTTGCCGGCCAGGCCGACTGCGTGCTGGTCGAGGGTGCCGGCGGCTGGCTCGCGCCGCTGAGCGACACCCTGTACATGGAAGACCTCGCGCGCGCGCTGGAATTGCCGGTGATCCTGGTCGTCGGCATGAAGCTTGGCTGCATCAACCACGCGCTGCTGACCGCGCGCGCGGTCCGCGCGTCCGGCTGCACCTTCGCCGGCTGGGTCGCCAACCGGCTCTCCGCCGCGCAGCCGCGTTACGCGGAAAACCTGGCGACGCTCACCGCGGCGCTGGGCATGCCCCCCTTGCTCGAATTGCCGTGGGAAGGCGGCGCGGACGCCGCCTGAGCGCGGGCAAGCGGTGTTACAATGGCGCGCATTTCAATGCACGCCCGACCGCCCGCCATGCAGCTACTCAAAGACAAGATCCTGACCGACGGCCGACTGCTCGACGGTTACGTCCTCAAGGTCGACAACTTCCTCAACCACCAGCTCGACGTCGCCCTGCTCGACGCGATGGGCGCCGAATTCGCCCGCCGCTTCGCCGGCGTCAAGGTCGACAAGATCCTGACCGTCGAGGCATCCGGCATCGCGGTGGCAGTGATGGCCGCGCGCCATTTCGGCAACGTGCCGGTGGTGTTCGCCAAGAAGACCGAGAGCCTGACGCTGGACAAGGACGCGTACGAGAGCGACGTCTACTCGTTCACCAAGCAGAAGACCTACCGCGTGCGCGTGTCGCGCCGCTACCTGTCGGCCGGCGAGCAGGTGCTGGTCCTTGACGACTTCCTCGCCAACGGCCACGCCGCCTGCGGGCTGATCGACATCGTGCGCCAGGCCGGCGCCGAGGTGGCCGGGGTCGGCATCGTGATCGAGAAGGGCTTCCAGAGTGGCCGCGCGCTGATCGAGGAAGCCGGCGTCAGCCGCGTCGAGTCGCTGGCCATCCTCAAAAGCATCGCCGAGGGCAAGATCGAATTCGCCTGATCCGGCCCGTTCAACCAAAAACCCCCGCTTGGCAAAGCGGGGGTTTTTGTTTTTAACGGGCGCTTTACTGTGGCATGCGCGCGGTGAATACGCGGTTGCCGGCGACGCTGCCGACAAACGGTGCGCCCGCGTTTTCGGCGGTCGGCAGTACGCCGCTCATGGTCGCCGCCTTGCCAGCGGCGGTGGTGCCGGTGCACACCAGGGTCACCGCGTCGCCCTGGTTCTCGCAGGCGAGGGGTCCGGCCAGCGGGTGGCCTGCGTCGGCGAACCACTGGCTGCCGTAGGCGGCAACGTTGCTGCGGTAGGTTGGCGCCATCATGCTCTGGCAGCCGGCGACAAGCAGCAGCAGGGCAGGCACGGCAAGCAGACGAGTCTTCATGGCTCTCTCCAGTCAGGTTGGGGTGTTCCCCGTTGTATCGCTCCCTCGTCACTGTTGCAAGGCGCAATCGGTGTTTCTTGTTTTATACGGAAACAGTCCTAGCATCAAAAAAACCGGCTGGCATGACACGGCCGGCAACAGACCATTTGGGGGCGGCTGCCCCTGCGCGAAGGGGGAAACATGCCGCCTGTCCTGCCTGTCCTGCTGCTGGCCGTGCTGGCGTCGACTGCCGTGCGTGCGAACCAGCTCAACCTGCAGACGCCGGTGACGCCGGTCGCCCGCGACGTCTACGACCTGCACACCCTGCTGCTCTACATCACGATCGCCATCGTCGTCGCCGTGTTCGGCGTCATGTTCTACGCGATCGTCCGCCACCGCAAATCCGCGGGCCACCAGGCCAAGCAATTCCACGAGAACACCACGGTCGAGGTGGTCTGGACGGTGGTGCCGCTGCTGATCCTGATCGGCATGGCGTGGCCGGCGACCCGTGTGGTGCTCGCGCAGAAGCAGACGCGCGGCGAGGACATGACGGTCAAGGTTACCGGCTACCAGTGGAAGTGGCAGTACGACTACCTGGACGACGGCTTGGCTTTCATGAGCCACCTGACAACGCCGCGCGACGGCACGCTGAAGACCGCCGGCGGCCCCTACCTGCTCGAGGTGGACGAGCCGCTCGTCGTGCCGGTCGGGCAGAAGGTGCGCCTGCTGTTGACCGCCAACGACGTGATCCACTCATGGTGGGTGCCGGCCTTCGGCGTCAAGCAGGACGCGATCCCCGGCTTCGTGCGCGAGGCGTGGTTCAAGGCGGACACGCCGGGTACCTACCGCGGCCAGTGTGCCGAGCTGTGCGGCAAGGACCACGGCTACATGCCCATCGTGGTCGAGGTGAAACCCGAGGCCGAATACGCGAGCTGGCTCACGGCCAAGAAGGCGCAGCTGGCGGCGCAGGCGGACGACCCGGCCAAGGTGTGGAAGCTCGACGAAGCGGTCAGGCGCGGCGAGGAGGTGTACCGCAAGAACTGCGTGGCCTGTCATATGGAAGACGGCAAGGGCGTGCCTGGCACCTTCCCGGCGCTCTCCGGCAGCGTGGTCGCGACCGGGCCGGTCGCCGCGCACATCGACATCGTGCTCAACGGCAGCCGCAAGAACGCGGCGATGGCGGCGTGGGGCAAGCAGCTGTCGGACACCGAGATCGCGGCGGTGATCACCTACGAGCGCAACGCCTGGGGCAACCGGGACGAGAAGGTGGTGCAGCCGAAAGACATCAAGGCCGCCCGTGGCGGCCAGGCGTAAGGAGAAAGCGATGGCGACCGTCGAAGACAGCGCGCACCTGCCACACGACGCGCACGACAAACCGAGCGGCTGGGCGCGCTGGGTGTACGCGACCAACCACAAGGACATCGGCACGCTCTACCTGTGGTTCGCGTTCGCCATGTTCATCTCGGGCGGGGTGATGGCCTTGGCGATCCGCGCCGAGCTGTTCATGCCGGGGCTGCAGTTCTGGCAACCCGAACTCTTCAACCAGCTCACCACCTTGCATGGCCTGGTGATGGTGTTCGGCGCGATCATGCCGGCATTTACCGGCCTCGCCAACTGGATGCTGCCCCTGATGATCGGTGCGCCGGACATGGCGTTCGCGCGCATGAACAACTGGAGCTTCTGGCTGTTGCCGCCGGCGGCGCTCTTGCTGATCCTGTCGTTCTGGGTGCCCGGCGGCGCGGCGGCGGCCGGCTGGACGCTGTACGCGCCCTTGTCGACGCAGGGCGGCATGGGGATGGACATGACCATCTTCGCGATCCACATCCTCGGCGTGAGCTCGGTGATGGGCGCGATCAACATCGTCGTCACCGTGCTCAACCTGCGCGCGTCCGGCATGGGGCTGATGCAGATGCCGATGTTCGCGTGGGCGAGCCTGATCACCGCCTACCTGATCATCGCGGTGATGCCGGTGCTCGCCGGCGTGGTGACCATGGTGTTGACCGACCGCCACTTCGGCACCCACTTCTTCAACGCGGCCGGCGGCGGCGACCCGGTGATGTACCAGCACATCTTCTGGTTCTTCGGCCACCCCGAGGTCTACATCATGGCGTTGCCGGCGTTCGGCATCGTCAGCCAGGTGATCCCGACCTTCGCGCGCAAGCCGCTGTTCGGCTACGCGTCGATGGTGTACGCGACCGCCAGCATCGCCATCCTGAGCTTCATGGTGTGGGCGCACCACATGTTCACCACCGGCATGCCAGCGACCGCGCAGCTCTTCTTCATGTACGCGACCATGCTGATCGCGGTGCCGACCGGGGTGAAGGTGTTCAACTGGGTGGCAACCATGTGGGAGGGCAGCATGACCTTCGAGACGCCGATGCTGTTCGCCATCGGTTTCGTGATGCTGTTCACCATCGGCGGGCTGTCCGGGGTGATCCTGTCGGTGGCGGCGGTCGACGTCCAGTTGCAGGACAGCTACTACGTGGTCGCCCACTTCCACTACGTGCTGGTCGCCGGCGCCCTGTTCAGCCTGTTCGCCGCCGTCTACTACTGGTTCCCCAAGATGACGGGGAAGATGTATTCGGAGGGGCTTGGCAAGCTGCACTTCTGGTGGTCGCTCTTGTGGTTCAACGTCACCTTCTTCCCGATGCACTTCCTGGGGCTGGCCGGCATGCCGCGGCGCATCCCCGACTACGCGCTGCAGTTTACCGACTTCAACGCGATCGCCAGCGTGGGCGCGATGATGTTCGGCCTGGGGCAGCTGATCTTCTTCTACAACATGGTGCGCTCGATCAAGCACGGCAAGGAGGCACCGCAACTGCCGTGGGAGGGCGCCAACACCCTCGAATGGAAGATCCCGACGCCGGCGCCCTACCACAGCTTTGTCGAGGCGCCCGAGCTTAAGGCCGGCGACAACGGGGTGATCCTCTCCATGCAAGGCGGCGAGCACCACTGAGGAGACGGCGATGGTCTCGCGTACCGACAACCGCATCCTGCTGCGCAAGTTCCTGCTGATCGCGCTGTTGATGTTCGGCTTCGCGTGGGCGCTGGTGCCCCTGTACCGGGTGATCTGCGAGGTGACCGGCGTCAACCAGCTCGTCAAGGCGGGCGAGGCGCCGCAGCAGGACGTGGTGGCCGGCGTGCCGGTGACGCTCGACTTCGACGCCACCGTGCAGCCGGGCCTGCCGTGGCAGGTGGTGCCGCTGGTCCGCCGTGTCGAGGGGCGCACCGGCGAGTTCATCCGCGTCGACTACGAGATCACCAACCGCAGCGATAAGCGTGTGGTTGGCCAGGCGGTACCGCGCTACCTGCCGGCGGCGGCCGGGCCGCATGTGCAGAAGCTTGACTGCTTCTGCTTCAGGGAACAGGCGTTCGAGCCGGGCGAGACGCGCCGCTTCCCGGTGGTGTTCGTCGTCGACAAGGCGCTGCCGGCTGAGATCGGCCGCATCACGCTGGCGTATTCGGTGTTCTCGCTGCCGGGGCGGGAACCCTAGGTGCGGCTCGCTCAGGCGCTGCGCGCGGTGCTCGCGGCGTTTTTCGGCGTGCGGCGTGGCCGTGCAGCGGGTGCGGACCGTGCGCTGAAGGGGTGGGAGGTGGTGGTGGCGGCGCTGCTGGTCGCGCTGTTGGCCGCCGTCCTGTTGTGGGGTTTGGTGCGCGGCATCGTCGCCGTCGCGGGAGGCTAGGGATGCAAGGTCATGAAGTTGCCGACAACGGGCACGGCGCCGACGCGGCCGCGCGGCAGACCCGTTACTACGTGCCGTCGCCGTCGCGCTGGCCGCTGGTCGGCGCACTCGCGCTGTTCTGTCTGGGGCTGGGCGCCGCTTTCGCCTTGAACGGCGTGCTGGTCGGCCCGTGGTCGCTGGCCATCGGCGCCGCCATCTTTGTATGGATGCTCGTCGGCTGGTTCGGCGACGTGGTGCGCGAGAGCCGTGCCGGCGCCTACCGTGCGCGCGAGGACATGTCGTTCCGCTGGGGGATGGGCTGGTTCATCTTCTCCGAGGTGATGTTCTTCGCCGCCTTCTTCGGCGCGCTCTACTACGTGCGGGTGATCTCGGTGCCCGAACTGGGCGACGCCGCGCACAAGCTGCTCTACCCGGACTTCAACCCGGCCTGGCCGCTGGTCACCGCGCCGGGCCTGCCGGCGGGCTACCAGGCGATGGGCGCGTGGGGCTTGCCCGCGCTCAACACGGCCATCCTGCTCACCTCAGGCGCCACGCTGACCTGGGCGCACTGGGCGCTGCTCTCCGGCAGGCGCAGCCGGCTGCTCACCGGCCTCGGCGCGACCGTGCTGCTGGGCGTGCTCTTTTTGCTGCTGCAGGCGTACGAGTACCGGCACGCCATGCACGAGCTGGGGCTGACCTTCGCCTCCGGCGCGTACGGGATGACCTTCTACATGATGACCGGCTTTCACGGCCTGCACGTGCTGGTCGGCACGCTGATCCTGGCGGTGATCTGGCTGCGCGTGGCGCGCGGCGACTTTGACGCGCGCCACCACTTCGGCTTCGAGGCAGCCGCGTGGTACTGGCACTTCGTCGACGTGGTGTGGCTGCTGTTGTTCGTGTTCGTCTACTGGCTGTAGGGCTAGCGGCCCCACCAGCCGAGCGCGCCGCCGCCGATGAGCAGGGCGAACAACAGCCCGGACAGCGCGACGCGTACCGTCAACAGCCGCGCGAGGCGCGCAGGATCAGTTTGCGGGCGCATCAGCGCGGCAAGGCCAGAGAAGAGGGCGTAGAGGATGGCGACGACGACGGCAGCGAGCAAGGCTTTCACGAAAGGCTCCCCCCAGGGACGTTTGCTCAAGTCTAGTGCGCTGTGGCTGCTCTGCCTGTTGCCGTTCGCGCTGGCCGCCTGGCAGTGGCAGCGCGGCGCATCGCGCGGCGCCGAGCTCGCGGCACTGGCCGCCGCCGCCGCTCGCGCGCCCTTGCCGGTGGACGCCCTCGCTACCGCCGAACCCGGCCGGCGCGCCGCCTTCGCGGGCCAACTGGCGGGGCCGGCGCTGTTCTGGCGGCAGATGGACGGGCGGGTGCGGGTCTGGCTGCCGCTACGGCTGGCGGACGGCCGCCACCTGATGGTCGACGCGGGGCAGGGCGAGGCGGGGGGCGAGCTGCCTGCGCGGCTATCGGGCAGCGGGTCCTGGCAGCGCTGGCCGCGGCCGTTCACCCTCGCCGGTGCCGTGCACGGCGCGGCGGGCGAGGTCGACGCGCCGGACACCGCCGCGCTCGCCGTGCGCTACCCGGGCCTGTTGGCGGGGGTGCTGGTGATGGCGCCGCCGCTTGCGGGGCTTGCCGCGTCGCCGCTGCGCCCCGCGTTCGATCCGCGCCGTCACTATGGCTACGCCTTGCAATGGCTGCTGTTGGGGCTCTTGCTCGCGCCGCTCGCGTGGCGGCTGACCGTTTCCTCCAGGAGGACCACTCCATGACGCCCCGCGGAAAACTCGCATCAATCTTCGTCTTGTGCGTATCCCCGGTCGTGCTGTCGACCGCGCTGTATTTCGGCGCGCCGCCGGCGGGCGGCAAGAGTTACGGCACCCTGTTGCCGACGCGGCCGTTCGCCGACGCCGCCCCGGGCGCCTGGCCTGCCGGGCGCTGGGTGCTGGTGCAGTACGAGGCGGCGCCCTGTGACGCCGCCTGCCGCGACCGGCTCGCCGGCCTCGAACGCATCCGCGTCGCGCAGGGCGAGCAGTCGAACCGGCTGGCCACCCTGCAGCTCTCCGCGGCGGGCAAGGCGCCGGGCAGCCGGGTGCTGGTCGACCCGCGGGGCAACCAGGTGCTCGCCTATCCGGCGTCGGCCGACCCGGTGCGCCTGATCCGCGAGGTCGGCAAGGTGATCAAGACCAATAACGGCCTCGGGCGGGAGGGCTGAAGATGGGGAAGATGCCCGCCAATATGCGCCGCCTGCTGTGGCTCGCGCTGCTGGTCGCCTGCGTGGTGGTGCCCTTGGGCGCCTACGTGCGGCTGTCGGACGCCGGGCTTGGCTGCCCGGACTGGCCGGGCTGCTACGGCAAGCTCAGCCCGGCGCACGCGCGCGACGTGATCGTCGACGTGCACGCGGCCGACCCGCACGGGCCGGTCAGCCTTGCCAAGGCGTGGAAGGAGATGAGCCACCGCTACCTTGCCTCAGCGCTGGGGCTGGTCATCGTCGGCATCGCGTGGCTGGCGTGGCGCCAGCGCACGCAGCGCCTGCTCGCCGGCACGTTGCTCGCGGCGGTGGTATTTCAGGGGCTGCTTGGCATGTGGACGGTGACCCTGCTGCTGAAACCGGCGATCGTCAGCCTGCACCTGATCGGCGGCATATCGATTGTCGCGCTGATTGCGGCGCTGCTCACCCGCGCCAGCCTCGCGCCGCTGCCGGCGCCGCCGCCTACGCGGGCGCTTGCCTGGGCGCTGGTCGCCGCGGTGGCCGTGCAGGTGTTGCTCGGCGGCTGGGTGACGTCCAACTACGCGGCGCCTGCCTGCCAGGGCTTCCCGCAGTGCAATGGTGCGTGGTGGCCGGAGGGCATGGACTTTACGGCTGCGCTGCACGTGACGCGTGCGCTGGGCGAGGGGCCGGACGGCACGCCGCTTGCCTGGGGCGCGCTGGTCGCCATCCACTGGCTGCACCGGGCGGGTGCGCTGCTGCTCAGCGTGCTGCTCGCCGCGCTCTTGTGGCACACCCGCGCGGAGCCCGCGTGGCGGGCGAGCCGGTGGCTGTTGTTGAGCCTGTGGGCGCTGCAAGTGGGCTTGGGTGTCGCCAACGTGGTGTTCGCGCTGCCGCTGCCGCTGGCGGTGGCGCACAACGCGGGGGCGATGCTGCTCGCGGCGGGCGTGCTGTCGGTGGCGGTGCGCGCCCGCGCGCCGCTGACGGCAGCCATCGGCCGCCGTCTCTATCAATTCGGCCAGCAGGGGGGCGTGCGATGACGACGATGCAGGCAGGACGGGTGGTAGCGCTGCCCGCGCAACTGTGGCGGCTTGCCAAGCCGCGGGTGGTGCTGTTGATCGTGTTCTGCGCGGTGATCGGCATGCTGCTCGCGACGCCGGGCCTGCCGGAACCGGGCCTGCTCATCGCCGCGACGCTGGGCATCGGGCTGGTCGCTGGCGCCGCCGCGATGGTCAACTGCCTGGTCGAGCGCACGGTCGACGCGCGGATGCGCCGCACCCGTAGCCGAGCCACCGCCAGCGGCGAGGCGGGCTTCGCGCTGGTGCTGACGGTCGCGCTCGGGGCAGGAGGCTTGGGCATGGCGCTGTTGGTGGGCTTCGTCAACGCGCTGACCGCGTGGCTGACGCTGGCCACCTTCGTCGGCTACGCCATCGTCTATACCCTGCTGCTCAAGCCGAACACGCCGCAGAACATCGTGATCGGCGGCGCCAGCGGTGCGATGCCGCCGATTCTCGGCTGGGCGGCGGCGACCGGCGAGGTCGGCGCGATGGCGATGGTGCTGTTCCTGATCATCTACGCGTGGACGCCGCCGCACTTCTGGGCACTCGCGCTGTACCGGCGTGACGAGTACCGCGCCGCCGGGCTGCCGATGCTGCCGCTTACCCACGGCGAGCGCTTCACCACGCTGTCCATGCTGCTCTACGCGTGGCTGCTCGCCGCGGTCAGCCTGCTGCCGGTCGCGCTGGGCGAGAGCGGCATGCTTTATCTCACGGCCGCTCTGGTGCTGAACGCGCGCTTTATCGGCATTGCACGCAAATTGCATATAAACTACGCCGACGAGACCGCGCGGCGCATGTTCCGGCAGTCGATCAGCTACCTTACGCTGATGTTCTCCGCGCTGCTTATCGACCATTACTGGATGATCCCCGTCAGCTGATGTCCCGCCTGCTTCGCCTGATTTGCCTGGCGTGCCTGCCCTGGCTGCTCGCCGCCTGTTCGCCCGCCGAGCCGCCGGCGCAGAAGCTGCCGTTCAAGGGCAGCGACCTCACCGGCGTCGCCTTCGGCGGCGACTTCGCGCTGCTCGCGGATGACGGACAGCGCGTCGCGCTGTCCGACTACCGCGGCAAGGTGGTCGCGCTGTTCTTCGGCTACACCCACTGCCCGGACGTGTGCCCGACGACGATGCTCGAATACGCCGCCGCGCGCCGCGCGCTGGGCGAGGACGGCCGCGGCCTGCAGGTGCTGTTCGTCTCGCTCGACCCCGCGCGCGACACGCCGGCCGTGCTTAAGGGCTACGTGCCGCATTTCGACCCGACCTTCGTGGGGCTGACCGGCACGGCGGACGAAGTGGCCGCCGTCGCCGGCCGCTTCAAGATCGTCGCGAACAGGGTGGAGGGCGAGGGCGGCGGCTACACGCTGGACCACAGCGCCGGCTCCTACCTGATCGGCCGCGACGGCCAGTTGCGCGTCTACCAGGCATACGGCACGCCGGCCGACGCGCTCGCCCATGATATTCGTATTCTGTTGCGGTAGACTGTGGCGAGACGAAGACCGAACGACAGGATTTTGATGTGAGTGCAGCACCCGGCAGCCCGAACGGCGCAACCGAGCTCGAGCGTTACACGCTGACTTCCCGGCTGGAAATCGCCCACCACCTGCGCGGTCTCGCGCAGGCGGGGGTGATGCTTACCGTCTACTCGAACCAGGGCAAGAACTGCGTGCTCACCCGCGTGCTCACGGCCGACGCCGAAACCGGCACGCTGGTGTTCGACTGGGGCGGCAATGAGGCCGCCAACCGCATCCTGCTTGCCTGTCCGCACAATGTGTTCACCTGCGCGCCCGACGGCATCAAGACCCAGTTCTCGACCGGCCAGCCACGCGAAATCGACTTCGATGGCCGGCCGGCGTTCGAAGTCGCCTTGCCCGCCGCGATGATCCGCCTGCAGCGGCGCGAGATGTTCCGCGTGAAGACGCCGCTGGCGAACCCAGTGTGCTGCCGGATCTACGACCACCCAGCCGGCGAGCTGCTGCTGCCCTTGTTCGACATCAGCATCGGCGGCATGGCGCTCGACTTGCCCGAGCACGACCTGGCCGGCTTCGACTATGGCCAGCGCTACGCCGACTGCAGCGTCGACTTGCCCGGCCTGGGCGTGCTGCCGGTCGGCATCGAGGTGCGCAACCGGCGCGAGTTGACCCTCAATAGCGGCGAGCCGGCGACGCGCGTCGGCTGCCAGTTCCTGAACATGAGCACGGCGCGCGAGGGCCTCGTCCAGCGCTACGTCGCCCAGCTCGAGCGAGAACGCCGAGCGCTGACCCGTTGACCATCCAGACCAAGAAACCATCATGAAGCTGACCATCGCGCTGTCCAAGGGGCGCATCTTCGAAGAAACGCTGCCGCTTCTGGCAGCAGCGGGCATCGTCCCGGCCGAGGACCCAGAGTCCTCGCGCAAGCTGATCATCGGCACCAACCGCGACGACGTGCGCCTCGTCATCGTGCGCGCGTCTGACGTGCCGACCTACGTGCAGTACGGCGCCGCCGACCTGGGCATCGCCGGGCGCGACGTGCTGATCGAGCACGGCGGCGACGGCCTGTACCAGATGCTCGACCTCAATATCGCGCGCTGCAAGATGATGGTCGCGGTTCCCGAGGGCTTCGACTACGACGCCGCGGTGAAGAAGGGCGCGCGCCTGAAGGTGGCGAGCAAGTACCCGCTGATCGCGCGCGAGCATTTCGCCAAGAAGGGCGTGCACGTAGACATCATCAAGCTGTACGGCTCGATGGAGCTGGCGCCGCTGGTCGGCCTGTCCGACGCGATCGTCGACCTGGTGTCGACCGGCGGCACGCTGAAGGCGAACCGCCTCACCTCTGTCGAGCATATCCTCGACATCAGCTCGCGGCTGGTGGTCAACCAGGCCGCGCTCAAGCTCAAGTACGGCGCGATCCAGCCGGTGCTCGACGCGTTCTCGTCGGTGGTCCGGCAAGGGGAGGCGGCATGCAAAGACTGAACAGCGGCGACGCCGGTTTCGGCGAACGCCTGCAGGCACTGTTGGCGTTCGAGACCGCGCAGGACCCGACCGTCGACGAGCGCGTCGCGGCGATCTGCGCCGACGTGAAGGCGCGCGGCGACGCGGCGCTGATCGAGTACACCAACCGCTTCGACCGCATGCAGGCCGCGTCGATGGCCGAGCTGACGCTGGGCCGCGACGCGCTGGAGGCGGCCTTCCTGCGCCTGCCCGAGGCGCAGCGCGCGGCGCTGTCCGCCGCCGCCGGGCGGGTACGCCGCTACCACGAGAAGCAGCTCGCGCACTCCTGGCAGTACGAGGACGAGGACGGCACCCTGCTCGGCCAGCAGGTGACGGCGCTCGACCGTGTCGGCATCTACGTGCCCGGCGGCAAGGCCGCGTATCCGAGCTCGGTGCTGATGAACGCGCTGCCGGCCAAGGTTGCCGGTGTCGGCGAGATCGTCATGGTGGTGCCGACGCCGGGAGGCGAGCGTAACGACCTGGTGTTCGCCGCCGCGTATATCGCCGGCGTCGACCAGGTGTACACCGTCGGCGGCGCGCAGGCGGTCGCCGCGCTCGCCTACGGTACCGAAACCATCGCCCAGGTCGACAAGATCACCGGCCCGGGCAACGCCTACGTGGCCGCCGCCAAGCGCCGCGTGTTCGGCGTGGTCGGCATCGACATGGTCGCCGGCCCGTCCGAGATCCTGGTGATCTGCGACGGCACGACCGACCCGGACTGGATCGCGATGGACCTGTTCAGCCAGGCCGAGCACGACGAGATCGCGCAGGCGATCCTGCTGTGCCCGGACGCGGCCTACCTCGACGCGGTGGCGGCGAGCATCGAGCGGCTGCTGCCCAGCATGCCGCGGCGCGACATCATCGCGGCGTCGCTGGCAAACCGCGGCGCGCTGGTGCAGGTGACCGACCTCGACGAGGCGTGCCGCATCGCCAACTACATCGCGCCCGAGCACCTCGAGCTGTCGGTGGCCGACCCCGAGGCGTGGCTGCCGGCGCTCAAGCACGCCGGCGCGATCTTCATGGGGCGCTTCACCTCGGAGAGCCTGGGCGACTACTGCGCCGGCCCCAACCATGTGCTGCCGACCAGCCGTACCGCGCGCTTCGCCAGCCCCTTGGGCGTGTACGACTTCCAGAAGCGCACCAGCCTGATCCGCGTCTCGCGCGAGGGGGCAGACCGGCTCGGCCGCATCGCCAGCGTGCTCGCGCACGGCGAGGGGCTGACCGCGCACGCGCGTGCCGCCGAGCTGCGGCTGACGCAGGCTGACTGAGCGGGGGCGGGCGTGAGACTCGCCCGCCGGCCGATAAACCGTTACGATATGCGGATATTTAGCGCGTCATCTGGATGACGTGCACGAGACGAAGCCGACCGATGAAACCTGCAGCCCAGGCATGGGTGCGCCCGGAAGTGGCCGCCATGCACGCCTACCACGTCGCCGACGCGCGCGGCATGATCAAGCTCGACGCGATGGAGAATCCGTTCCCGTTGCCGCCCGCCCTGCAGGACGAACTGGGCCGCCGTCTAGGCCGCGTCGCCGTCAACCGCTACCCGGATCCGGACGGCGGCGGCCTCAAGGAGAGGCTCGCCGCTGCCTTCGGCATCTCCCCTTACGCGCAACTCTTGCTGGGTAACGGCTCGGACGAGCTGATCACGCTCACCATGCAGGCGCTGGCGCGCCCCGGCGCGATCATGCTCGCGCTCGAACCCTCGTTCGTGATGTACCGCGTCGGCGCCGAGCTTGCCGGCATGCGCTACGTCGGCGTCCCGCTGAACGCCGACTTCAGCCTGAACCTTGACGCCTTGCTCGCCGCGATCGAGGCGCACCAGCCGGCGCTGGTGTTCATCGCGTACCCGAACAACCCGACCGGCAACCGCTACGCGCGCGCCGACGTTGAGGCGGTGCTCGCGGTCGCGCCGGGCCTGGTAGTGGTCGACGAGGCGTACCAGGCCTTCGCCGACGACAGCCTGATGGACCTCGCCGGCAGCGTCGACAACCTCATGGTGATGCGCACGCTCTCCAAGGTGGGGCTGGCCGGCATCCGCCTGGGTTACGCGGCGGGTAGCCCGGCCTGGGTGGGGGAGATCGACAAGGTACGCCCGCCGTACAACATCAATGTGCTGACCCAGGAGGCCGCGCACTTCGCGCTCGACCACCTCGCCCTGTTTGACGAGCAGGCGGCGCTGTTGCGCGCCGAGCGCGCGCGCCTCGCGGCGGCGCTCGCCCGGCTGCCCGGCGTCGAGGTGTTCGCGAGCGAAGCGAACTTCGTCACCTGCCGGGTGGCGGGCGCCGGTGCGCTGTTCGCCGCGCTCAAGGCGCGCGGCATCCTGATCAAGAAGCTCGACGGCGCGCATCCGCTGCTGGAAAACTGCCTGCGTTTCACCGTCGGCGCCCCCGAAGAAAACGACGCGGTCTTGTCCGCACTGCAACAGGAACTGGCGTGAACCATGCGTAGCGCGACTGTCACCCGCAACACCGCCGAGACGCAGATCACCGTCTCGGTCAACCTCGACGGCACCGGCGCCGCCCGTTTCGACACCGGCGTGCCCTTTCTCGAACACATGCTCGACCAGGTCGCCCGCCACGGGCTGATCGACCTCAACATCCACGCGGTCGGCGACCTGCATATCGACGCCCACCACACGGTCGAGGATATCGGCATCACGCTGGGGCAGGCCTTCACGCGCGCCATCGGCGACAAGCAGGGCATCCGCCGCTACGGCCACGCCTACGTGCCGCTGGACGAGGCCTTGAGCCGGGTGGTGATCGACCTGTCCGGCCGGCCGGGGCTCGAGTACCACCTGCCGTTCACCCGCGCTTCGATCGGCAGCTTCGACGTCGACCTCTTTTCCGAGTTCTTCCACGGCTTCGTCAACCACGCGATGGTCACCCTGCACATCGACAACCTGCGCGGGGTGAACAGCCACCACCAGGCCGAGACGGTGTTCAAGGCCTTCGGCCGCGCCTTGCGCATGGCGGTCGAGTTTGACGAGCGGATGGCCGGGCGCATGCCGTCGACCAAGGGGACGCTGACGGCATGAAGGTCGCGATCATCGATTACGGCATGGGCAACCTGCACTCGGTCCTGAAGTCGGTGCAGGCGGTCAACGACGCCGGCGCCGAGGTATTCCTCACCTCCGACCCCGACCAAGTGGTGCGCGCCGACAAGGTGGTGTTCCCCGGCCAGGGCGCGATGCCCGACTGCATGCGCGAACTTCACGCGCACGGGCTGGCCGAGGCGGTGCTGGAGACCACGCGCAGCAAGCCCTTCTTCGGCATCTGCGTCGGCGCCCAGCTCCTGTTCGAACACAGCGAGGAAGGCGACACGCAGGGCTTGGGCCTCTTCGCCGGCGACGTGGTGCGCTTCGCGCCGGGGCTGACCGACGCCGCGGGCGAGCGCCTGAAGGTGCCGCACATGGGCTGGAACCGCGTGTTCCAGACGCGGCCGCACCCGCTGTTTGCCGGCATCGAAGACGGCGAGCGCTTCTACTTCGTGCACAGCTACCGTTTCGCGCCGGCGACCGGCGCGCTGACGCTGGGCGAATCCGAATACCCGGACCGCTTCGCGTGCATCGTCGGGCGCGATAATATTTTTGCCACGCAGTTCCACACCGAGAAAAGCCACCGGGCGGGCCTTCAGATGATGAAGAACTTCCTCGCCTGGGACGGCAGTGTTTAACCTTCCGTAGATGAATGCACCATGCTGCTGATACCCGCTATCGACCTCAAGGACGGACAGTGCGTACGCCTCAAGCAAGGCGTGATGGACGACGCGACCGTGTTCTCCGACGACCCGGTGAAAATGGCCATGCACTGGCGAGACCAGGGCGCCGGACGCCTGCACCTGGTTGACCTGAACGGCGCGTTCGCCGGCAAGCCGAAGAACCGCGGCGTGATCCGCGACATCCTGGGCGAGGTCGGCAACGACATGCCGGTGCAACTGGGTGGCGGCATCCGCGACCTGGACACCATCGAGGCCTACCTCGACATGGGCCTCAAGTACGTGATCATCGGCACCGCCGCGGTGAAGAACCCCGGCTTCCTGCACGACGCGTGCGACGCCTTCCCCGGCCACGTGATCGTCGGCCTGGACGCCAAGGACGGCCAGGTCGCGACCGACGGCTGGGCGAAAGTGACCCAGCACAACGTGGTCGACCTGGCCCGCCGCTTCGAGGACTACGGCGTGGTGTCGGTGATCTACACCGACATCGGCCGCGACGGCATGCTCAGCGGCGTCAACGTCGACGCTACCGTCAAGCTCGCGCAGGCGCTGACCGTACCGGTGATCGCCTCCGGCGGCCTGACCGGCCTCGACGACGTGCGCGCGCTGTGCGCGGTGCGTAGCGAAGGCGTCGAGGGCGTGATCACCGGCCGCGCCATCTACGAAGGCACCATCGACTTCGCCGAAGCGCAGACGCTGGCCGACGAGCTGTCCGCCTGACCTTACGCCGCCGCCGGCGTGTCCGGCGGCGGCGCCCCCCGCATTTTCTCCCGGTTTTTGCCATGCTCGCCAAACGCATCATCCCCTGTCTCGACGTGACCGCCGGCCGCGTGGTCAAGGGCGTCAACTTCGTCGGCCTGCGCGACGCCGGCGACCCGATCGAGATTGCCCGCCGCTACAACGAGCAGGGCGCCGACGAGTTGACCTTCCTCGACATCACCGCCAGCTCCGACGACCGCGACCTGATCCTGCACGTGATCGAGGCGGTCGCCGACCAGGTGTTCATCCCGCTGACCGTCGGCGGCGGCGTGCGCCGCGTCGCCGACGTGCGCCGCCTGCTCAACGCCGGCGCCGACAAGGTCGGCATCAATACCGCGGCGATCACCGACCCGGACCTGGTGCGCGACGCCGCCGGCCGCTTCGGCAGCCAGGCGATCGTGGTCGCAGTCGACGCCAAGGCGGTCAACGCCGAGAACACGCGCTGGGAAGTGTTCACCCACGGCGGGCGGCGCCCGACCGGCCTCGACGCGGTCGAGTGGGCGGTGAAGATGGCCGAATATGGCGCCGGCGAGATCCTGCTCACCAGCATGGACCGCGACGGCACCCGCCAGGGTTTCAACCTCGCGCTGACCCGCGCGGTGTCCGAGGCGGTACCGGTGCCGGTGATCGCCTCCGGCGGCGTCGGCACCCTGCAGCACCTGGTCGACGGCGTGAAGGAAGGCAAGGCCGACGCGGTGCTCGCCGCCAGCATCTTCCACTTCGGCGACCACACGGTCGGCGAGGCAAAGGCGGCGATGCGCGCGGCCGGCGTCGAGGTGCGGCTATGAGCGCGGGCAAGGACGGACAGATGGACACCGGCAACTGGCTGGACGCGGTGCGCTGGGATGACAAGGGCCTGGTCACCGCGATCGCGCAGGACGCGGCGACCCAGCGCGTGCTGATGGTCGCGTGGATGGACCGCCAGGCGCTCGCGCTGACTGCCGTGACCGGCGTTGCCCATTACTTCAGCCGCTCGCGCGGCCGTTTGTGGAAGAAGGGCGAGGAGTCCGGCCACCTGCAGACGGTCAGCGAAATGCGGCTCGACTGCGACGGCGACGTGATCGTGCTGCAGATCACGCAGGTGGGCGGCATCGCCTGCCATACCGGGCGCGAATCCTGCTTCTACCGCGTGTGGCGCGACGGTGCGTGGCAGGTGACCGACCCGGTGCGCAAGGACCCGGCCGCGATCTACGGCCACGGCCCGTCCGCTTGACGGCGGACAAGGCATCGCGGGTTTTCCCTATCGAAAATTCACGTTGCTGCAATAAAATCACCTTATACTTTTCGAACCGTCCCGAGGGCTGCCCGATGATCGATACCGAGGTGCTGAGCAAGCTGGCCGACACGCTCGAAGCCCGCCGCGAGGCGACGTCCGAGTCTTCCTACGTTGCGTCCCTGTACCGCAAGGGCGAGGACGCGATCCTGAAGAAGGTGGCCGAGGAATCGGCCGAGGTGCTGCTCGCCTCCAAGGACGGCGACCGCCTGCACCTGGTGCGCGAAGTCGCCGACCTGTGGTTCCACACCATGGTGCTGCTGGCCCATCACGGCCTACGCCCGGAAGACGTGCTGATGGAACTTCGGCGCCGTGAGGGCATCTCCGGCATCGACGAGAAGGCCTCGCGCCAGGCCGAGTAATACAGGACATATCCGAATGAGCGACTGCATCTTCTGCAAGATCGTGGCGGGCGACATCCCGGCCACCAAGGTTTACGAAGACGACGATTTCGTCGCCTTCCACGACATCCGGCCGATCGCGCCGGTGCACGTGCTGATCATCCCCAAGGCGCATGTCGACAGCCTCGCGCATTGCGAACCCGCCCACCAGGCGATGCTGGGCCGCATGCTGCTGCTGGCGCCGCAGATTGCCGCCGAACAGGGCATGACCGACGGCTTCAAGTGCGGCATCAACACCGGCCGCGCCGGCGGACAGGAAGTGCCGCACCTGCACCTGCACGTGTTCGGCCACAAGGCCTGAGTTTTCCCGCGCAGGCGATGGCCTGCGCACTAACAACACATCAATCTGGGTAGAGACACATCATGGGTTCTTTCAGCATCTGGCACTGGATCATCGTTCTGGTCGTCGTCGTCCTGGTGTTCGGCACCAAGAAACTGCGCAACGTGGGCCAGGACCTGGGCAGCGCGGTCAAGGGCTTCAAGGAAGGCATGAAGGGTGACGAAGAGCAGAAGCCGGCCGAGGGAGGCCGCGTGATCGACGTCAAGGCCGAAACCGAAGACAAGAAGTAAGCCGCCGACCGTGTTCGAGATCAGCTTTGGCGAGCTGGTGCTCATCGGCATGATCGCGCTGATCGTGCTGGGCCCCGAGCGCCTGCCGACCGTCGCTCGCACCCTGGGCGCCCTGATCGGCCGCATGCAGCGTTTCGTGTCCGGCGTGAAGGCCGACATGCACGCGCAGGCGGCCGCCACCGGCCTCACCGGCCTGCAGGAGGACCTGCGCAACGCGGCCGAGGATCTGCGCAGCCAGGTGCAGGGGCAGGTCGACGAGGTCAACGAGGCGCTGCGCGCCCAGGAGGGCGAGCTGAAGGCGCTGGCGGCCGAGACCGCGCAGCCGGTGGCCGACGCGCACGCCGAAGTCGGCGCCGCGCTCAACGAGGCCGTGCACGATGTAAGCGCCGTACCGGTGGCGCCGGCGGCCGACGTCGACCCGCAGGCGCTGATCGACGCCGCGCACCGCGACGACGACGCGCCGGGCGCCCCGCCGCGCGACGAGAACCAGCTCGACCTGTTTGAACCCGCCGCGCCCGCCGCGGCGACCCCGTCACCCGAACCTTCCCCGCGTCCATGACAGAACAACCGCTGCTGGCGCACCTGATCGAGCTCAGAACCCGACTGGTGCGCGCCGCGGCCGGCATCCTGATCGTGTTCGTCGTCCTGTTCCACTGGGCCGGCGACATTTACCGGCTGCTGGCCAAACCGATGATGGACGTGCTGCCGGTCGGCGCGAGCATGATCGCGACCGACGTGACCGCGCCGTTCTTCGTGCCGGTCAAGGTGACCATGCTGGTTGCCTTCCTGGTGTCCCTGCCGAACACGCTGTACCAGGTGTGGGCGTTCGTCGCGCCCGGCCTCTACCAGCACGAGAAGAGGCTGGTCGCGCCGCTGGTGGTCTCCAGCGTGCTGCTGTTCTTCATCGGCATGGCCTTCGCGTACTTCCTGGTATTCCCGGTGGTGTTCGGCTTCATGAGCTCGGTCACTCCGGAGGGAGTGTCGATGATGACCGACATCGACAAGTACCTGTCCTTCGTGCTCGGCATGTTCGTCGCCTTCGGCGTCACCTTCGAGGTGCCGGTGGTGGTGATCCTGCTCACCCGCATGGGCATCCTGCGCGTCGAGCAACTGCGCGAGGGTCGGCCTTACGTGATCGTCGGCGCCTTCGTGATCGCCGCCATCGTCACCCCGCCCGACGTGCTCTCGCAGATCATGCTGGCGGTGCCGCTGTGGATCCTCTACGAGCTCGGCATCCTGCTGTCGGTGTTCCTCGGCAAGCCGTCCGCCAAGACGGACGGGGAGGCGGCATGAGGCAGTGGGCACACTGGGGGGCGATTTCCAGCCTGATCGCGCTGATCCTGCTGAATGTCGGCTGGGAGCTGTGGTGGGCGCCGCTGCGCGAGGGCGGCTCCTGGCTGGTGCTCAAGGCTGCGCTGTTGCTGTTGCCGCTGCCGGGCATCCTGCGTGCGCGCCGCTACACCTACCAGTGGGCGAGCATGTTCATCCTCGGCTTCTTCGCCGAGGGCGTGATGCGTGGCTGGGCCGACAGCGGCCTCTCCAGCACCTTCGGTTGGGCGCAGGCGGCCTTGTGCACGCTGTTCTTCACGTCGGTGCTCGCCTTCGTGCGTGCCGGCCGCGCCGCCGCCTGAACCGTTTTTCCGGCTCACCCCCGCTCTGGCCGCCCACGAGGCACGGGCGGGGGTTTTGTATTTTTGCGACAAACAGCTTCAATCTATTCATTTCAAATAAAAAGCCGTGTAGAGTGCGGGGCGCGTATAAAATCATTATAGCGAACCGATAAAGCCGACCTAGTCTGCGAGTCCCATCATGGCTTTTCATACCCAAGTACCGGCCGACGGCGCCGGGCTCTCCCGCCAGTCGACCCACGTCGACCCCCTGCTTGATTGCCTGTTCGCGCTCGCCCGCGGCTACGGCCTCGCGGTCACCCGCGAGTCGCTCACCGCCGGCATCCCGCTTCCCGACAACCGGCTCTCCCCCTCGATGTTCGCGCGCTCGGCGCGCCGCGCCGGTCTTGCCGCGCGGGTGACGCGGCAGACGATCGCGTCGCTGCGCGAGGCGCTGCTGCCGGCGGTGCTGCTCATCGACGGCACCGACGCGTGCATCCTGCGCGAGCGTGACGGCGACACCCTGCGCGTGAGCTACGCCGAGCTGCCCGACGCGGTGGTCGAGGTGGCGCTTGCCGAACTGGAGGCGCGCTACGCTGGCGTCGCCATCTTGGTCAAGCCGCGCTACCAGTACGAGAAGCGTGCGCCCGAGATGGCGCAGATCCGCTCGCGGCACTGGTTCTGGCAGACGGTGTTCGCCAGCGCGCCGCTCTATCGCGACGCGATGGTCGCCGCCTTGCTGATCAACCTGTTCGCGCTGGTCTTCCCGATCATCTCGATGAACGTGTACGACCGGGTAGTGCCGAACATGGCGACCGACACCCTGTGGGTGCTCGCCGTCGGCGGCGCGCTAGTGCTCATGTTCGACTTCCTGCTCAAGGTCTCGCGCGGCTACCTGATCGACCTGGCCAGCAAGCGGGTCGACGTGACCCTGTCGGCGCTGATCATGGAGCGGGTGCTCGGCATCCGGCTGGAGGCGCGCCCGGCTTCGGTCGGCGCGTTCGCCGCCAACCTGCGCGCGTTCGAGACCATCCGCGACTTCATCGCATCGGCGTCGGTCACCGCGCTGATCGACATGCCGTTTTTGCTGCTGTTCGTGCTGGTCATCGCGTGGATCTCGCCGTGGATGGCGATCCCGGTGCTGGTCGCGGCCTTGCTGATGGTCGGCTTCGCGTGGCTGGTGCAGGCGAAGATGCAGGAGATGGCGGAGACCACGCTGCGCGCCGGCGCGCAGCGCAACGCACACCTGGTCGAGAGCCTGGCCGGTCTCGACACCATCAAGGTGCTCGGCGCCGAGGGCGAACTGCAGGGCAAGTGGGAGCGCTCGACGCTGTTCCTCGCGCAGGTCGGCTCCAGGCTCAAGCTGCTGGCGTCGACCACGCAGAACTTTGCCGGCTTCATCCAGCAACTGGTGTCGGTCGCGATGCTGGTGGCCGGCGTCTACATGATCATGCTGGGCCAGTTGTCGATGGGCGGCATGATCGCCGCGATCATGCTGTCCGGCCGCGCGATGGCGCCGTTGGGACAGGTGGTCGGCCTGCTCACCCAGTACCACAACGCCAAGACCTCGCTCGCCTCGCTCGACGGCTTCATGAAGATGCCCGTCGAGCGCGAGGCGGACGCCAACTTCTTCCACCGGGTCAGCTTCAAGGGCGAGATCGAGTTCTCCGACGTCAGCTTCAGCTACCCGCAAAACCCGATGATCGCGCTGAAGGGCGTGTCGTTCCGCATCCGTGCCGGCGAGCGCGTCGCGGTGATCGGCCGCGTCGGCTCGGGCAAGAGCACGCTGCAGAAGCTGATCCTCGGCCTGTTCCAGCCCTCCGGCGGGTCGATCCGCGTCGACGGCGTCGACATCAAGCAGATCGACCCGGCCGAACTGCGCCGCCATATCGGCTACGTGCCGCAGGACCCGGTGCTGTTCTACGGCTCGCTCAGGCAGAACATCGCGATGGGCTCGCCCTACGCGTACGACGCGTCGGTGGCGGCGGCGGCCGAGCAGGCCGGCCTCACCGAATTCGTCGGCGCGCACCCACAGGGCTTCGACATGCTGATCGGCGAGCGCGGCGAGTCGCTGTCCGGCGGCCAGCGTAAGGCGGTCGCCATCGCGCGCGCCTTGCTTAACGCGCCGCCCATCCTGCTGCTGGACGAGCCGACCAGCAATATGGACCACACCTCCGAGGCGCGCATCCGCGAGACGCTGCGCGCGATCGCGCCGGGGCGCACCGTGCTGTTGGTCACCCACCATAACGCCCTGCTCGACCTAGTCGACCGCCTGATCGTGGTCGACCAGGGGCGCATCGTCGCCGACGGGCCGCGCGAAGAAGTGGTCGCCGCGCTGCAGCAAGGCCGCGTAGGGAGGGCCGCGTGATGAAACGCTGGATGGAACAGGGCAAGGCCTGGGCGCTTTCGGTGCAGGCGCGCTGCGCGCCGTGGTGGGACCGGCTGATGGACTGGGCCGGCGCGCGCGACATCGCCGACCGCAACGACTTCGCCGCCGACGCCGACTGGGCGATCCTTGAGCAAAAGCCGCAGCGCCCGCGGGTGTTCGTGTGGCTGATGCTCGCCGTGGTGGTGGTCGCCATCCTGTGGGCGGCGCTGGCCAGGGTCGACGAGGTGTCGCGCGGCGAGGGCAAGGTGGTCGCGTCCGGACAGAACCAGGTGCTGCAGAGCCTGGACGGCGGCGTGGTCTCGCAGATCCTGGTGCGCGAGGGGCAGGTGGTCGACAAGGGGCAGTTGCTCGTCAAGGTCGACAATACCCGCTTCGTGTCGTCGCTGCGCGAAAACCAGGCGCAATACCTGTCGCAGGCGGCCAAGGCGGCGCGCCTGAAGGCGATCGCCAACGGCGAGGCGTTCGCGCTGCCCCAGGAAGTGCTCGAGCGTGCACCCGACATCGCCCGCCAGGAGATGGACCTCTACCAGAGCAAGAAGATGGAGCTGGACGCGTCGGTGGCGATCGCGCGCCAGCAGCTCGCGCAGCGCAGGCAGGAGCTGAACGAGGCGGTCGCCCGCCGCGATCAGGCCGCGCAGGGCCTCGCGCTGACCAACCAGGAACTGTCGGTCACCCGTCCGCTGAAGGCGACCGGCGCGGTGTCCGACGTCGACCTGCTCAGGCTGGAGCGCGACGTCAGCCGCTACCGCGGCGAGCGCGACATGGCCGCGGCGCAGGTGCCGCGCATCCAGGCGGCGATCGCCGAGGCGCAGCGCAAGATCGACGAGGTGGAGCTGATGTTCCGCAACCAGGCGAGCACCGAGCTCTCGGAGACGCTGGGCAAGGTCGGCGCGCTGTCCGAGGGCAGCGTCGGCCTCAAGGACAAGGTGAAATTATCCGAGATCCGCAGCCCGGTGCGCGGCGAGGTCAAGCGCCTGTACAACAACACCGTCGGCGGCGTGGTGCAGCCGGGCAAGGACATCGTCGAGATCGTGCCGCTGAACGAATCGCTGCTGCTGGAGACGCGCATCACGCCGCGCGACATCGCCTTCCTGCGCCCCGGCCAGCCGGCGGTGGTGCGCTACACCGCGTACGACTTCACGGTGTACGGCGGCATGCAGGGCGTGGTCGAGACCATCGGCGCCGACACCGTGACCGACGAGAAGGGCAACGCCTTCTACATCGTCAAGGTGCGCACCAAGGGCTCGAGCCTGGGTGAGGCGAAGCTGCCGATCATCCCCGGCATGGTCGCGCAGGTGGACATCATGACCGGCAAGAAGAGCATCCTGTCCTACCTGCTCAAGCCGGTGCTGCGCGCCAAGGCCGCCGCGCTGACCGAACGCTGAGACAAGGAGACTGGCCATGAAGATTTTGCTGCTGACCCTGAGCGAGGCGCTGGCCGACACCTGGCGCGCCGCGCTGGGGCCCGGGCGCTGCTGGCGGGTCGCCGATACGGCGACGCTTGCCTCGACGCTCGAGCCCGGGCAGACCGTGCTGGTCGACCTCGCCATGCCGGCTGTGGACGCCGCCAACTGGCCGGCGCTGTGCGCGCGCGCCCGGGTGGTCGCGCTGAGCTCGGTGCCCGACAACGCCGAGGGCGTCGCCTGGCTCGGCCGCGGCGCGGCCGGCTACGCGCACGCGTACTCGACCGAAGACGTGCTGTGCCAGGTGGTTGCCACCGTGGAAGGCGGCGCCAGTTGGGTCGGCCGCGAACTGCTCGCGCAACTGTGCCGCCAGCTCGCCGGCCGCCTGCCCGCCGGCGATGGCGCGTGGCGCGACAAGGTGACCGCGCGCGAAGCCGAGGTGGTCGCCGCGCTGCGCCGCGGCCTCTCCAACAAGGAGATCGCGCGCGAACTCTCGATCGCCGAGCGCACCGTCAAGGCGCACCTGAGTCACCTGTTCGAGAAGTTCGGCGTGGAAGACAGGCTGCAGTTACTGATCAAGCTGGGTTGAGCGCAGCCCTCACCCGCCCAACGGCAGCCGTATGGCTGCCGTTTTGCTTTGCGACGCGCCGTATTGTCCTTCGGTGCGATATTCCTTTCGCATTTGTCGTCTTACCCTGACAGCATCTCAATCGTGTCAGCGAAGGACGGGTCATGGCTCAAGGTAAAGTGGTCGCCATTCAGGGTGTAGTCAGGGCCGTAGCGGCCGACGGCAGTGTGCGTGTACTCAAGGCGGGCGACATGGTCGCCACCGGAGAGCGGATCGAGCTTGCCAACGGCGCGGCGCTCACCTTCGAGCGCCCCGACGGTCAGGAAGTCAGTCTCGACGGCGGCCGCTCCGTACTACTGGCCGAGGAAACCCTGCAGCCGAACGTCGTCGACGCCAGCGAAGCGCGCGTCACCCCGCTGAGCGCCGAAGCCGAGAAGGTGATCGCCGCGCTCAACAGCAACGAAGACCCGCTGGGCGTGCTCGAAGAAACCGCCGCCGGCCTGACCGGCGGCAGCGGAGCCGACGGCGGCCACGGCTTCGTCCGCCTGGGCCGCATCGTCGAGACCCTGAACGAACTGAACCTGGAAACCGCCCGTGTGGAGGCGCGGGTGGTGCCGGAGCGCGAAGGACTGGCGGCCACCACCCGTGAAGAGGCGCTGGTCGACGCCACCGCGCCGACCATCACCGTCAACGCACCGGACAACACCCAAGACACCACGCCGACCATCACCGGCAAGACCGACGCGCCGGCAGGCAGCACCGTCACCATCGTGGTGACCGACGCCAAGGGTAATCAGCAGACGCTGACCACCACCGTGAAGCCGGACGGCAGCTACAGCGTGGACGTCACGCAGCCGCTGGCCGAAGGCGGCTACAAGGCCGACGCCAGCGTGAAAGATCCTGCTGGTAACACCAGCAAGGCAAGTGATGCAGGCAGTGTCGACACCGTGGCGCCGGAGCTGGGCATCAACCTCGACCTGATCGTGGTGGGTGGCGACAACGTGGTGA
>NZ_STGJ01000013.1 GCF_004919095.1 Crenobacter intestini
TCTTGACCGTCTCCGGCGTCGCCGCGACCCGCGTGTCCGCAAGTTCGCGGACAATGGCAATGATCATGGTCTTCCTTTCAGGATGGTATTGAACGATAGAGCTAAAAACTGGCACGCCCGTCCGGCACGGATTAGAACGAGCGTTTGAAATTCATTTATTCCACGATTGTTAGATCTGCGCAATTGTTTTATACAAAAGCGACATCATGCGTGGCAAAGCCGCGTCGCCCGACGCAAGGGGCAAGAGATTAAGCAAACTCCGGCAGCCACGCTGTGATCAGGATCAGATACCCTGCGCATCCGGCGCAAGCATCGCGCGCCGTCGCGCATGGTGCGTTGCACAAAAAACACAGTGTAGCCGCGCCCCCTGCCGCCGCGCATCGGGGCAACACCCTAAGCCGACAGGAGACCACCGCTTGCCCCCCTCGCCCTGGCCCTACCCCCGCTTGTTCGCGCACCGGCTGGGCGGCGCGCTGGCGCCGGAAAACACGCTCGCCGGCCTGCGCCTGGCCGCCCGGCTCGGTGTACGCGCGGTCGAGTGCGACGTCAAACTGTCGGCCGACGGCGTACCCTTCCTGCTGCACGACGACACGCTGGAACGCACCACCGACGGCCACGGCCCGGCCGCCGCCCAGCCCTGGGCCGCGCTGCGGACGCTGGACGCCGGCACCTACCACCACCGCGCCTTCGCCGGCGAGCCGCTGCCGGCGCTCGCCGAGCTCGCCGGCGCCTGCCAGCCACTCGACGTCGTCCCCAACCTGGAAATCAAGCCCTGCCCGGGGCGGGAAGCGGAGACCGGCCGGCAGGTCGCCCTGGCGGCCGAACGGCTGTGGCGGCACGCGCCGCTGCCACCGCTGTTGTCGTCGTTCTCGCCTGAGGTGCTGTTGGCCGCCGCACAGGCGGCGCCGACGCTGCCGCGCGCGCTGCTGCTGGAACAATGGGAGGAAGACGCGGCCGCGCAGGCGGCGGCGCTGGGCGCGCGCGCGCTGCACCTGCCGTGGCAGGCGCTGACGGAAACGCGCGTGGCCGCGCTCAAGGGTGCCGGCTACGCGCTGATGGCGTGGACGGTGAACGACCCGCGCGAGGCGGGCCGGCTGACCGCGCTCGGGGTCGACATGCTGTGCAGCGACCGGCCGGAGCGGCTCTAGTCCCCGACGCGGGCGAGCAGGCGGTTCACCGTGCCGTCGCGCACCATGCTGGCGAGCGCGGCCTCCAGCTTGGGCTTGAGCGCATGGTAGGGCGAACGCTTGGCCAGCCCGACCTTGCGCGGCTCGGCCGCGACCAGCTCCAGCGGCGCACGGACGACGCGCCCGGCGAATTCCGGCCACGAGCTGACCGCCTCGCCGTGCAGCTCGTTGACGATGACCACGTCGACGCGCCCAGCCGCGAGCTTGTTGAAGCTGCCGACGATGTTCGGGCTGACGTCGCGCTGGATATGCGGGTCGCTGTCGAAGTCCGGCGTGTAGCGCGCGCCGTGGGTCACCGCGACACGCTTGCCGTACAGGTCTTCGTAGCGGGTCAGCGGCGCGCGCGCCCCCGTCTTCAGGTACAGCGCGTTGCGGGTCGGCGCGGCGAACGGCGGCTCGAGGAAGTCGAGGTAGGCCACGCGGTCGGGCGCGTTCTGGATGCCGATCACCAGGTCGGCGCGCCCCTCTGCGACTTCGGCGAGGCAACGCGCGATCGGGCACGGCAGGAAGGCCAGCGGCTGCTTCACCCGCCGCGCGAGCTCGCGGACGATCTCGGTATACGGGCCGGCCGGCTCGCCGGCGGCGTTGACCACCTTCCACGGCGGAAAGACGTTGTAGGCCAGCGTCAGCGGGCGGCCTTCGGCCAGCGCACCGGCCGCCAGCAGCAGCATGCCCCATAGCAAGGGTCTGGTTCGGATCATGTTTTTGGCGTCTGAGCGTCATTGTTTTGACAAGATCATACCTTGCGCGGCGCAGACAATGCCAACAACAAAACAGGGCGCCCCTGAGGGGTACGCCCTGTGCCTGTCGCCTTCCGGCCACGCCTACAACTTGATCACCCCGGCTGCCCACAGCGCGAGCACCAGCGCGTCCAGCGCCAGCAGCACGACCAGGTACAGCTTGTCGCGGCCGGCGAACACCGCGGCGCTCGCGTCGTGCTCGCGGCGCGACCACATGTACACCGGCACGCCGACGGTCAGGAACAGCGGGATCATCGCCACGTACTGCAGGCCGCCCGCGTACAGGATGAACAGGCCGAAGATGGTGCCGATCACGCCGCTGGCCAGCGCCTGGCCCAGGATCCTGTCGCTGCCGGCGTATTTAACAAACTCGCCGTTACGCGCCATCTTGACGAGGAACAGGGTGGACGCGAGGTAGGACGGCAGCACCATCACCGTGGAAATGCTCAGCATGGTGTTCCACGCGTTGGGCGAGAAATACACCAGCAGCATCGCGGTCTGCATCACGCAGCTGCTGACCCACAGCGAGACCGACGGCGCGTCGTTCTTGTTGGTCCGCGCGAACGCCTTGGGGAAGGTGCCGTTGACGCCGGCCGCCATCGGGATTTCCGCGCACAGCATGGTCCACGCCAGCCAGCCGGCCATGATCGACACGATCAGGCCGACGTTCATCAGCCACGCACCCCAGTGGCCGACCACCATCTGCAGCACGCCGGCGGTCGACGGGTTGGCGATCTTGGTCAGCACATGCTGCGGGGCGATGCCGAACGGCAGCACCGACAGCAGCACGTACACCACCAGCGCGACGATAAAGCCGATCAGCGTCGCCTTGCCGACGTCGGCCTTGTTCTTGGCGCGGCCGGACAGCACCACCGCGCCCTCGACCCCGATGAACGCCCACAGCGCGACGATCATCGGCGCCATCACCTGCGAGGTGATCGAGCCGAGCTCCAGCGCCTTCTCGGGCGAAGAGTGCCCCCAGAAGTTGCTGAACATCAGGCCCGGGCTCAGCATGAAGCCGACGATCAGGATGAACAGCACCAGCGGGACGATCTTGGCGACCGTGCCGACGGTGTTGACGATACCGGACACCCGCACGCCGGAGAGCACCAGGAAGTTGTACGCCCAGATCAGGATGGAGCCGACGATGATCGAGTTCAGGTTGTTGCCGCCGGTGAACACGCCGGGGAAGAAGTAGTTGAACGAGTCCATCAGGATCACCGCGAAGGCGACGTTGCCGAACGCCGCCATCAGCCAGTAACCCCAGGCCGAGATGAAGCCGATGAAGGGGCCGAAGCCTTCGCGCGCGTACATGTAGATGCCGGCCTGCAGGTCCGGACGGGCGTCGGCCAGGATGCGGAAGGTGTTGGCGATGAAGTAGACGCCGACCCCGGCAATGATCCAGGAGACGATCACCGGGCCGATCGCCGAGGACTGCGCCATATTCTGCGGCAGGCTGTACACCCCGCCGCCGAGCATGGAGCCGACCACCACCGCGATCATCGCGAAGAAGCCGAGCTTGGCCTGCGGCGCGTCGCCGCCGCTGTTCTGCTTGTCAGACATATTGCTTGCTCCCATAAAGACGCCGGCCGCGGCGGGACGCTTAGCCCCGCCCGGCCGGCGGGTGGCGGCCGCTTACTGGCGGCCCTTCTTGGCGGCACCAGCCGCGGTCCGCGTCAGCGCGGCTTCGGCCGACTTGTCGGCCGCCCTCGCCTCTTCCACCAGCGCGCGCACCCAGAAGTTGCCTTCCGCGTCGACGCTGACGCCGTGCACCTCGTGCTCGAAGCCGGGGAAGCTGCGGTCGAAGGCCTGCAGCGCCTGCAAATAGCCGACGATGGGGTTGGCGCCGGCCGGCACCCGCTCGCCCGGCATCAACAGCGGAATCCCCGGCGGGTACGGCACCAGCATGCTGGCGGCGATGCGGCCGGCGAAATCGTCGACCTTCACCGGCTCGGCGCGGTAGCGCACCACCTGCTGGAAGGCGGCGGCCGGCGTCAGCACCGGCTCGGGCGTGACGCTGACCGCGGCGTCCAGCTTGGGCAAGAGCGCAAGCTCGGTCATCTTGCCGTGCATCGCGTCGCACAGCGCCTTGAGCGTCATCTGCGCGTACTGCGGGTGGGCCTGGGCGAGTTCCGGAATCGCCTCGGCGACGGTCGCGCCCTCGTCGTACAGGCGCTTGAATTCGAGCAGGCTCTCCAGCAACGCGCCCCACTTGCCCTTGGTGGTACCGACCGAGAACAGGATCAGCAGGGTGTAGTCGCCGGTACGCGCGATCTCGGTGTGGCGGCTGTCGAGGAACTTGGTCAGCACGTAGCCGGGGATGCCGCGCGCCTCGGTCTGGCCGTCGGCGCGCACGCCGGGGCTGGTGATGGTGACCTTGACCGGATCGAGCATGCAGTCGGTGCCCTCGATGTCCTCGCGCGCGAAGCCGTGCCAGGTTTCGGAGGCGTCCAGCCGCCAGCACTCGGGCGAGCGGCTGAGCAGCGACATCGGCGCGTCCTCGAAGCGGTAGCTAAGCTTGCTCGCCGGGTCGGTCACCTCGCGCGGCTGCAGCACGTCGAAGAACCAGCCGGCCTCGCCGCCCTTCTGCTCGAACTTGCGCTTGAGGATGACCACCGCCTTGCGGAAGGCCACCGCGTCCTCGATCGCCTCCTGCAACAGCGACTCGCCGGACGCGCCCTCCATCATCGACACCGCGACGTCGATCGACGCGATGATCGGGTAGTACGGCGAGGTGGTGCCGTGCATCATGAACGCGTCGTTGAAGTCGTGGAAACTGAGCGGCGCGCGCGCGCCGGGCTTCACGTGGATCATCGACGCCATCGACAGGGCCGGCAGCATCTTGTGCGTCGAATGCACGGCAAACAGCGTCGGCGTGTCTTCCGGCTTGCCCTCGTAACCCATCGCGAAGCGGTGGCGGTACAGCGGGTGGAACTTGGCGTACGCGTACCACGCCTCGTCGAAGTGGATGCGAGGCACACTCTGCCCGAGCGCGCCGACCACGTCGTCGACGTTGTAGCAGAAGCCGTCGTAGGTACAGTTGGTCACCACCGCGTAGCTGGGCGCCGCCGACGCCGCGCCCTCGGCCAGCGGGCTGCCGGCGAGCAGGGCCGCGACCGCGTCCTTGCCCAGGCGCGCGGTCGGGATCGGCCCGATCATGCCCCAGGCGTTACGCGTCGGCTGCAGGTAGACCGGACGCGCCTGCGCCAGGGTCAGGCCGTGGTTCAGCGACTTGTGGCAGTTGCGGTCGACCAGGCACAGCTCGTTGGCGCCGATCGCGCCCTGCGCGACGATGCGGTTGGAGGTGGACGAGCCGCCGACGCTGTAGAAGGTCCACTTGGCGCCGAACGCGCGCGCGGCACGCGCCTCGGACGCCTTCGGCGGCCCGGCGTGCTCGAGGTAGTCTCCCATTTCGCTGGTGGCGACGCCGATATCGGCGCGCAGCATGTTCTCGCCGAAGAAGCGCAAAAACTCGGCGCCGACCGGGTGCTTCTTGTACGCCATGCCGCCCATATGTCCCGGGCAGTCCCAGTAGTAGTCGCCGGCCTCGGTAAACTCCTTCAGCGTCTTGAAGTACACCGGCAACAGCTCGCGGTAGTACTGGCCGATCGCGGTATCGACCCGCTCGGCGATGAAGTTCGGCGTATCCGAATAGAGGTGGATGTATTCGCGCACCTCCTGCAGCACCTCGACCGGCAGCACCGGGAAGATGTCGTTGCTGTCGGAGATCAGGAAGATCGGCAGGCTCGCGTTGCGCGCGCGCACCCGGCTGACCAGTTCCAGCGCGTGGCGCTGCAGCGCGTCGGTATCGACCGCCGCGTCGACAAACAGGCCCAGCGCACCGTAGTCCTGCGCCTCGTTGAGCAGGATCGCGGCGTCGGCGATGGAGTAGGTGTCCTCGATCTCGAAACCGCGCTCGGCGAGCGCGTCCTCGATGCGGGCGAGCGCGTCGGCGGCGGGGTGCGAGCGCCCGGCCAGCGCCTCGTTCAGAACCAGCAGTATTTTCCTGCGTGCGTGCATAAATCCTCCCGGACAAGCTGTAACGGATGGATGACCGGCCGTCGGCAGGACGGCCGGAAGAAGAAAACCCATGCGAAAGGCGCGGTCGGAAAACGGAAAGCCGGCCGCGCCGGATAGCCACGTTCTAGCAGCGGAGCCGGCAATTGCAACGACAGGTGAATAACGCGGAGCATGAAAAAACCCGGGGTGTGCCCCGGGTTGTCTCGGTAAAAGAAGCGGCTTAAGCGTGGTGCGGGTGCGCCGCGTGGCTGGCCAGTTCGCCGCGCGCCTGGCGCACCACGCTGACCGCGGCCGACAGGGCGAGGCCGGCGATGGCGACGGCGACCACGAGGTCGGGCCACGCGCTGCCGCTGCCGAACACGCCGAGCGCGGCGACGCCGATCGCGACGTTGACGATGGCGTCGTTGCGGCTGCACAGCCACACCGAACGCATGTTGGCGTCGCCCTCGCGGTGCGCGTACAGCAAGAGCGCGACGCTGACGTTGGCGACGAGCGCCAGCATCGCGATCGCGCCCATGGTGAACGGCTCCGGCGGCACGCCGGCCAGCGCGGCCCACGCGGTCTTGCCCAGCACGAACACGCCGTAGGCACCCATGCTCAGCCCCTTGACCAGCGCCGCACGCGAGCGCCACAGCATTCCCATCGACAGCACCGCCAGCGACAGCGCGTAGTTGGCGGCGTCGCCGGCGAAGTCGACCGCGTCGGCCAGCAGCGACACCGACCCGGCGCGCAGGCCGCCGAACACCTCGACGCCGAACATCGCCGCGTTGACCACCAGCGCGATCCACAAGGCCCTGCGAAAACGCGGGTCGACCGACCCCTTCTGCGACGAACAGCCGCCGGAACAGCATGCGGACATGGCTTTCTCCTGTGTGTTAGCCGGATGATGACCCGATTGAACACCCTGAAGCGGCTACAGGGTCAAGCGCGTCGGCGCTAGCGCGGCTGGAACGCGATCAGCCCCATGCCTACGAGCGCGACGGCGACGCCGGCGACGTCCCACGGCGACGGGCGAACGCCGTCGACCAGCCACAGCCACAGCAAGGCGACCGCGATATACACGCCGCCGTACGCGGCGTACACCCGCCCGGACGCCGCCTCGTGCAGCGTCAGCAGCCAGGCGAAGGCGGCCAGGCTGGCGGCGGCAGGCAGCAGCAACCAGGCCGGGCCGCCCTGCCTGAGCCACAGCCACGGCAGGTAGCAGCCGACGATCTCGGCCAGCGCGGTCAGCAGGTACAGCGCGACCGTCTTCATGCCCCCGCCCCGCCCGCCGCGGGCGGCAGGTGGTGAACCTCGATCGTCGCGTGCACCACCTCCTCATGCACGGCGAGCCGGTCGCGCACCGTGTCCGGCGTCAGCGCCGAGTCGCGGGTCACCACCGTCAGCGCGCAGGAATAGGCGACCTGGCCGACCCGCCACACGTGCAGGTCGACGATGCGCGTCGCCCCCGCCCCGGCGTCGACCTCGACCACCTCGCGGATCTCGCCGACCACCGGATGGTCCATCTCGCGGTCGAGCAGCACCTTGCCCGTCTCGACGATCAGCCCGCGCGCCCACACGCCGACCAGCACCGCGCCGACGATGCCCATCGCCGGGTCCAGCCACGACCAGCCGTACAGCCAGCCGCCGACGAGCGCGCCGATCGCCAGCACCGAAGTCGCCGCGTCGGCGATCACGTGCACGTACGCCGACTTCAGGTTGAGGTCGTGGTGGTGATGGTCGTGCCCGTGGTGGTGATGGCCGTGATCATGCCCGTGCGCATGGCCATGCCCGTGGTGGTGCGCGCGACCCAGGATCAGCGCGCAGACGACGTTTACCACCAGCCCGAGCACCGCCACCGCGATCGCCTCGCGGTACTGGATGGGTTCGGGCGAAAAAAAGCGCTCGACCGAGCCGACCACCATCATCGCGGCGACGCCGAGCAGGAAGATCGCGCTGGCAAAGCCGCCGAGGATCTCGATCTTCCAGGTACCGAAGGCGAAGCGCGGGTCGCGCGCGTAGCGGCGCGCCGCCGCGTACGCCATCGCCGACAGGCCGATCGCCAGCGCGTGCGAGCTCATGTGCCAGCCGTCCGCCAGCAAGGCCATCGAGTTGAACCACCAGCCGGCGGCCACCTCGACCAGCATGGTGGCCGCCGTGATCCACATCACGGCCCGCGTGCCGCGCTCGGCCGCCGCGTTGCCGCCGTCAAACACATGGTCGTGCACCCAGCGGGTCATCTGTTCGGGCTGCATGATTTGCTCACTTGATATAGGTGCGCAGCACGGCGACCAGCTCGTCGGCGCCCTGCTGGCGCTCGGCGTCACTGGTGATCGCCGGGTCCGCGATATGGGAACGGATATGGCCTTCCAGCACTTCGGCCATCAGGCCGCCGACCGCGCCGCGGATCGCCGCGATCTGGTGCAGCACTTCGGCGCAGCCCTGGTCGGCATCCAGCGCGCGCTCCAGCGCCTCGACCTGGCCGCGGATGCGGCGCACCCGCGCCAGCAGCCGGGATTTTTCCTGCACGGTATGGCTCATGGTGTTCTGCCAAAAAAGGATAGGGGGGTATGGTATATCCGGCAGGATAAAAATGCCATGCGCAAACCAAGGGCAGGCCGGCGGCGCTACCGTCCGTACCGGAGGTGCCACGGCGGGCGGGCAAGCAAAAGGCGATGTCCTAATTGCAAGTTGGTAGGTTGAGCCCGGGTTTTGTGTCCGCTGCGCGGACGTGTTTGAGTGCCGCTTCCGCGCGGCGAACGGGCAAGGGGCTTGTAGCGACAAGCCCCTTGCATCCCAAACGCCCCCGAAGGCTCGCGACTTCCCCGTCAACAAAGACGCTGGCGAGGCGCTGGCCAACTCGCGATTCGCTACCGTCGAATCGCTCGAACAAGGGCCAGCTTAAGACCTCGCCAGCGCCTTTGTTGCCGGCGCGAGCCTACGCGGAAGGGTGGCTGGCGCAAAAACAACCCGCGATGCCAGCAACAGCACCACCAACTTTTAATTAGGACATCGCCAAGCAAAACCCCCGGCAGGCGGGGGCTGCAAGGGGCAGCCGGCAATCACCGGCAACAAGCCGGAACGATGCAGAAGGCAGACCAGGGCGTACCGCCCCAGCCAGCCCAGGGCCACTCAGGCGGGCTTGCGCAGCACGAACATCTGGTAGCCGAACTCGCCCAGATGCTTGCGGTAGATTTCAAGCTCCGTCTCCAGGTCTTGCAGTGCCGCTGAATCTTTGAGCTGCCCGCGTAGCTGGCTCACCCGCGCCTGCAGCGGGCCCGCATACGCCTGCCACGCCTCGTCGCTCAGGACAAAGCTGTCCAGCAACGCGTAACCCGCCGCCTGCGCCTGCTGCTGCCGGCTGGCCGCGTCGCTCATGTCCGGGTACGCGCCTTGCCAGAAGGCGCGCGCTCCGGCGCTGGGTGTTGCCGTACGCCAAACGAGGTCGCTGAACATCAGCACGCCGCCGGGCAGCAAGAAACGCTGCCATTGCGCGAGGGCCTTCTCCACGCCCATCACGTAGGCGCTGCCCTCGCACCAGATCAGGTCGAAACTGCCGGCGGCAAACGGCATCTCCGTCATGCTGGCGCAGACGGTTTCCACCCGGCTGGCGACGCCGGCCCCGGAAGCGTGCTCCGCCACGCGGGCAAGCGCGGAGGCCTCGTTGTCCAGCGCGGTGATCTTTGCCGAGGTATGCGCGGCCAGCACGGTGGTCGCGATGCCCCTGCCGCAGCCGATCTCCAGGATGTGCCGTGGCTGGAACGGGACGGCCGCCAGCGCCCTGAGCGTGTCCTTGTCAGACCCCGGCCCCCAGCGGTCGAGCGAGGCAAACACCTGCATGAAGTCGGCCATGTATTGTTCGTGTTCGTTCATGTCTTTCGATAACCATTTGAGCCTCAACGCGTCCTTCTCGCTGAAGCCTTGTTTCATCAACCACGCAAGGTGGGCGTCGGGCGCGACCTGGTCGACTGCCGCGTGCCACGCCTGCAACGCGCCCTCGCCCAGCAGCGCGGCCAGCAACTGGCGCGACTGCTGCTTGCGTGCGATCTCCTCGTCGAGCCGCCGCAACCGGCGCTCAAGCAGTTCCCGGTCGATCCGGGCGTCCAGGCAGGCGATGCACTCCTTGAGGGTCAGCCCGCCTGCCTGCAGTTTCAGGATCAACTGCAGCCGCTGTACATCCTGCTCGCCGTAGCTGCGGTAACCGTTGCCTTGCCGCCGGCCGCGGATCAGACCGAGCTTCTCGTAGTAGAGCAAGGTGGAGCGGGACAGCCCGACCCGCGCGGCCAGCGCCGAAATGTGCAACATGCAGGCTCCTTCGCGATTGCGGCCCGAATGACACTTACCTGCCGGCATCCGCACCGCCTCCTCAATGCTGCACTGTAGGGTGTAAAGCCGTAGACAGGTCAAGCGCGGGCAAGACGATGGCCGGCACACGGCCGTGCCGCCCGGACGAGGCGCGGGGGCGGAAAAAACAAAACCCCCGGCTGGCGGGGGTTGGCGAGTCGAAGCCCCATGCAACTTCGGGGCGGGCAGTCCGATGCAGAAGCTAGTGAGCCAGGCTGTAAGCCTGGTCAAATAAGGAGTTAGCCTTCAGCACACTTTACTTGTGTACTGAATCGTGTACATACACACCAATCTGCCTCATAAAACGAGACCGACAAGCATGACGAATGGAAGTCTTGCGAGACTAGTATAGCAATACTTGGTCGCCAGCTTATCAATCGTCCAACACCCAATCCAGTAGCTTGCCCACGCCATACCCTACCGCCGCACTAGTGGCCACGGTCAGTGCGAGCGGGGCGAGTGTCGTCGCGGTGACACCCGCAGCCAGCCCTGCCGCCAGGGCGGTGGTACCGCCGGCCACCTGACTGCCGGTAACGGCGGCGGATGCAGCCTGGGCAGCCAGTTGCACGGTGTGCTTGCCCGCCTGCTGTCCAGGTGTACTCGCCGCCAGTCGTGCCGCCTGTGATGCGGCAAGGCCAGTGCTGACCAGTTGGCTCACCTGCTGGCTGTCGTGGGTTCCCTCGATGCACCAGTGCACGAAGTGCTCGCAGTTGTTGAACAGCACGTTGTAGCCGTCTTCGCCCTGACGCTTGAAAGCACGGGCGATGCTCTGCTCGGCGTCAAAGCGCCGGCACAGGTGATGGCGGACGCTGCTCGGCCAGCCTTGCTGGAATTCTTCCAACGTCACTACGGCGACGCCATCCTGCACGTAGTGGATGACGCGCTGCTGGCCCAGATAGAGTCCATGGTGGGTGTAGCCGGCACGCGGCGTAATGAGGTGGTCGCCTCGTTGCATGTGGTTTCCTTTCGTCTGAATAAAGAAGCCCCCGCGCTTGGCGGGGGCGATCTGCCGTCATGCGGCTTCCGGCTCTTTGCTCGTGCCGAGCTTGCTGGTGAGCCGGCTTGGCCGGGGGCTGGTCTTGGCGGGGGCCTCTTCGGGTGGTGGTTCGTCGCCTTCCGGGTAGAACTCCTGCAGCAGTAGCGGGATCTCCTCTTCGCTGTCCTCGAACTGGCCGTTGCGCAGCAAGGCCTTGGCGGCTTGCTCCAGGCCTTCCTGGTCGACGCCGGCCTCCAGCGCCGCCTGGGCGTCGCTTCTGGCCTGCAACACCACGCTGGCGAGGGTGTCGCCGTCGCGTAGCGTCAGATCGACGTAGTAGACCGGCGCCCGGTAGGACTGGGTGGTGCTCTTGGCACGCAGGCGCAGCATCAATGGCAGGTAACGGGCGTGCCCGCCGCTGACGGCCTCGAAGTAACGCAGGCGTGCCGCCAGCGTGCGCACCGAGTTGTAGCCGGTGGTCCGAAAGATGAAGCTGCCCAGCTCGTCGGCCTGACCGTCGATCTGCAGGTTGAGCCGGCCATACAGCTTGCAGCCGGCCTGCAGCCCGAAACGGCAGCGCTCGGGGCCGGCACAGGCCACATCCTCCATCCCTTCCTTGCCGTTACGTCTGGCGTGTTCGCCGTTGCCGACGCACAGCGGCCGACCGTTGTTGCGGTCGAAGGCGCTGTACTCGGCTCGCAGGTTAAGGTCGCTGTCGTTGAACAGCAGCCGCACCGGAATGGCGCGCAGCTTGCCGTTGGCGCTGGCGTCGCTGTACTGCTGGTGCAGCGGATGCAGCATCCAGCCACCGCGGGTCTGTACCTGGGTGGTCAGGGTGAAGCTGTCGTCCTTCTCCGGCAGCCACTTGTCGTTCTTGTTGACCAGCTTGCCGATGCTGATGCGTCCGATCACCGGCGGGGTGATGGCGAGTCCCTTGATCATGCTGTACTCCTTTCGGTCTGGATGACGAAGCGGCGGCTGCCGCTGACGGGTTTGCTGTATTGCTGCAGCAGGTCGGGATGTTCGAGGTTCAAGCGCTCCAGATCCGGCGCCAGCCGGTCCTTGCTCTTCTTCCAGCTGATCTTGCCGCCCTGGAACACCGCCGAGGTGGCACTGCCCAGCGCCGCCTGCAGTTGTTGCTTGAGCCTGGCTTCAATGGCTTCGGTTTCTTCCTTGCGCTGGCGGATGGCCAGCAGGTCGCCGAACAGCGCGTTGAACTCGCTCGACTCGGTGAGGTCCAGCGTGTCGCCGTTGTCCTGCGGAAACAGCCATTGCAGGGCACGGCCGGCGTCGTCCGAGCCGTCCGGCACCGGTTGTTGATCGGTTTCCACCGCCTGCCAGAACGCCGCTTCGCGTTCGATCAGGTCGGCGATCTTGTCGTCGTCACGCTGGATGCGGTAGATCCTGAAGTCCTGACCACCAATCAGCACCGCGACATCCGCCCAGGCGTGGCCGGTCACCACCAGCTGGTGCAGTACCTGACATTGGTAGGCCACCGGTACGCCGTCTTCCCACTGCGTCGTGCTGTGATAGCCGGCGGTCTTGATCTCCAGCACGCCGGGGCCGTCCTCACAGCCGACCACCTCACGGTCGAGGTTGGCCAGCATGAAGCGGTGTTCGGCGTGTTGCAGGACTGCGTTGACCCGACGTACCTTGCGGCCAGTCCGCTCGGCGTAGGCGCGGGCCAGTACCGGCTCCAGCGTGGTGCCCCATACCACCGCGTCTTTGCCGGAAATATCGTCAGGTGCCTTACGGCCGGTCTTCTCCAGCCACAGGGCTAGCGGGCTCTTGTAGGGCGACAGGCCAATGGCTGCTGCCGCGTCGGACGAACCGATGCCTTGCTGGCGTAGGGCCAACCAGGTCTGATGATCGAGCCCCACCGTCGAAGCCAGACGAAGGGCATTGCCGTAGCGTTCACGCATGAAAGTCTCCTTGAGAAAGCACAACGCCCGGCAGGCGAACCTGACCGGGCGGGGATGAATGAATGAATGAATCGGAAGAAGCAGACGTTAGTGGTAGGGCATGGCTGCCAGCTGGTCCAGGCAGTCGCCTGACAGCGGCAACAGCTCGCTGACCAGTGCCAGGGCGTGTTGGCCGTAGCCACCGCCTGCCATGAAGCGGATGGTGAGCTCGGCCAGCTGCTGAAGGACACGATCGGCCGAAGGTGCTTCACCTTCGGCCTCCACCATGCAGCCGAACCACGCGCCCAGCGCTTCGCTGACCTCGTACTCGAACACACCCGGGAAGGCGTAGCGGGCCGATAGCGCCGCGTTGACGCGGTACAGCGGCTCGGCGTAGCGACAGAGCGTGTCGTGCAGCTCCAGCGCGCCTTGTGCCCAGCGTTGGTACAGCGCATCCGGCTGGATGCCCACCAGCATGCCGGCGGTCAGGAAAGACGCCTGTACGGCGACCGAGTTGTAGTAAGGCACCATGTCAGTACTCCTCGGTCAGCATCAGAGTCAGTACCCGGCGAGGCACCGCCAGATCCGCCGGGTCTTCCGACAGGGAGCGCAGCGAAGCGTCGTAGTAGTCGATCTTCCACAACACCCGCACCCCGTCGAATTCCAGGCTACCGAAGTCGTGTTCGCCGTGCGGATCGTTGTCGGCGCTGAAATCATCGAATGCCTGCAGGCGTCGCAATAGCGCCAGTTGAAGCGGGGTGGGTAAGGCACGCACGCCCTGGGTGAGGACCAGCATGCCGCCGAAGCACAGCGAGCGGCGCAGCAGGTCGTTGTAGAAGCGGATGCGCAGAGTGCGCGAGTCGGTCAGGGTTTCGGTCATGGTCAAACCTCCAGGTGACGCCGCGGACAGCAAGCGTCAGCCACGCAGACATGAAAAAGGCCGCCTCGCGGGCGGCCATCGGGAAGGAACAACGGGAAGGACGTCAGTCGAGCAAAGCCAGCGCGTGATCGAGCGCCTGCGTCTTGAGCTGGGCGCCCTGGCCGAACCAGGCCGAGTCCAGCCGGTAGTCCTGGCTACGAGCCCGGCGCTTGTGATCGACGAACTCGGTCACCGCGTTGAGCAGCCCCCACACCGTGCCTCGGGTACCGGTCAGCAGCGAACCCATGCCGGCGCCACTGTAGAGCGCCTGCAGCTGCTGCATGGCGCGAGAAGCGACGCTGTCCTCGCCCACTGCCAGCGGCTCGTCCAGCACCTCGGCAAAGTACTGGCGGGCCTCCTCGGGCGACACCGAGCGCTGACTGAGTGCCTTGAGGTTGCCAATGAAGGCCTCCCACCCCGACAGGCCCAGCCCCAGCGCTTCCTTGACTGCGACCGGGTCGAACACCGTCGAGTGCGGCACCTTGACCGCGCCGGTCTTGTCAGCCACCGCCATCTGCAAGGTGTTGTTGCACACCACCCGCAAGGACGTGAACTGCGCGGTAGTGCACAGCGTGCCGTCGCAGCTGGTGGCCAGCAGCAGATAGGCCTTCACCCGGTCACCGCCCTTGAGCAGGGTTTCTTGCCCGGTCCTGGCCAGCGCCCACAACTTACGCCCGCCCTTCAATACGCCGGCCGTCTCCAGCTCGAAGCCGCCGGCACTGACCAGATCGCGGTAGAAGTGCAGCACCTCGGCCGGCTGCACCACCTTGTAACGCGGGGACACTACCGACAGCGGCGCCAAAGTATCGGAGCGATACAGCACCCGCGCGTCGCTGTACGGGCGGATATGCATGCCGCCATCCGGCGACACGTTGAACAGCACGTCGCCGTGCTCGATGGTCCAGTCCATGCCGGCCTCGCGCAGCCAGACCGATTCCGGTTGCTGCGGGGACAGCGGGTTGCCCAGACCGTGCCAGGGCACGGCACCGACGTAAGCCATGGTTTCGACAAGATGAGACATCACACACTCCACAAGGCAAAAACCCCGGCACAAGGCCGGGGCTGGGGGGGGGGGAAGGAAGGCCTGGGCTTGCACGCAGACCTCGGGCTGATTCATGGGAGTGATATGTGTCTGAAAAAATCTACAGAGGGAGTCAACGATGTTTGGTTGACAGAATACGCACAGGCTCCGCTGATACGGTGTGTAACTTGGCTACGAGTGGCTATTTGGCGACTGGGTACTCAGGCGCTCTTTGGTCTATTGAATCAGTGGCTTGGTGATACTCCAGCGGCCTGACGGGGATACCGCCTCCGCTCAACCACAGGGTAAGGATGCAGCCGATCAGGCTGATCATTGCAGCCAGTATTAGCACGGCCGCGACCCCCCACTGCTCGCGAATCATCGGCAAGAATACGATACCGATACAGGCGCCTACCTTGGCTGTGCTGGAGGCGACCCCACAGGCGGTTGCTCGCAACTGCGTAGGAAAGAGGACTGGAGGCAGTGCGAAGGTTGTGGCGTTGGGGCCGGCATACATGGCCAGGTTGTAAAGTGCGAAGCCGCCCAGTATCCAGACCAGTGAGTACAGACCTGTGTCGCCGTTAATGGCCAGCAACATGAGTACCATGCCGCAGGCCATTCCGGCAAAGCCGATCGCCTGCGCACGGATGGCGCCAAGCCAAGGGACAAAGTACAGGCTGGCGACCGCGCCGGCGAGCAGGGCGAGGTCAACCAGAGCGCTGCCGCGGGTGGCGGCCGCGTCGCGCCCGATCAGGCTGGCGCCAGCGTCGTTAAGGCCCAGACTCGCCAGGATGACCGGCGTAAACAGTCCGACGCCGTAGGTCGCAATATCCATCAGCAACCATGGCAGGCAGGACAGCGCCAGCCTGCGCCGGTAGGGTGTCTGTAGCAGGCTGCGCGCGTGCATGGCATGCGCGGGTTCGGCGAGGCTCTGTACATGCCGTGCCGTGCCGGCTACCTGCGCATGTCTCAAGCTGTGTTCAGCCAGGTGCGGCAGGACGCTGGCGAGTGCGCGGGCAGCCTCCAGATTGCGTCCGTGCAGCATCAGCCAGCGGGGGCTTTCCTGCAAGGCCAGCCTCGCTAGCGCGATCAGCGCCGCGCACAGGCCCGTGCACCCGAGTAGCAGGCGCCACACCCCGCTTGTGTAGCTTGCGTCAAGCAGGGCGAGCCCCGCGCCCGCCCCGATAACCATGCCGGCAGCCTGCGAGCCTTTCAGGGCGACCATCGAGCGCGGCCTGCTGGCGACGGGCATCCATTCGGCGACGTAGGTGCCGCTGACCGGAAAGTCTACGCCGATGCCGAACCCCACCAGTAAAAGCCCTGCAGCCAGGGTGAGCGGTGTCTGCGCCCAAGCTGCGAGCGCAGCGCCCAGCGCGACTAGAGCCATATCGGCGATGAAGACGGGTTTGCGGCCGGCCCGGTCGGCTGCAAAACCACCCAGCAGCGCGCCAGGGACCGAGCCGAACACCAGGGCGGCCCCCAGCAGCCCCTGTTCGGCAGGCGACAATGCAAACCGAGCAGAGAGCAGCGGAATTGCAATCCCGAGCAGCATTAGCGACATGCCGTTTAGCAAAGTGCCACCGCTGGCCAGCGCCCATAGCCGCGCATGGCCACAGCCCAGCGTGGCCTCATCGATCAGGTCGAGCAGCCCCTGATGGGCGGGTGAGACTTGGCTGACCGGGGGGGTCATTCTGTTGCGCGCACCGGTAGCGGATGGGTTGCACGCGAAATTGAGGCTCGCGGCTGCATGGACAGCGGACGTTCGAGGGAAGCTTGCGCTAGCAGCGCGTCGTCGCAGAACAATTCGAGCGGGCGGGCGTTGGCGATCACCCGCCCTTGCGAGAGCACGATCACTCGGCTGCAGACGTCAAGGACGAGGTCGAGGTCGTGGGTGGCGATCAGCTTGGTGTGCTCGAAGCACTGTAGCAGGCCGATCAGCCTGCGCCGCGCGGCGGGGTCGAGTGCGTCGGAGGGTTCGTCAAGGATCAGGATATCCGGTTGCATGGCGAGCACGCCGGCGATTGCGACCGCTCTTTTCTGTCCGCCAGATAGCTCCCACGGCGCACGTGCGGCCAAGCTGGCCGCACCGACTTGTTCAAGTGCCCGCATCACGACACGATCGATGTCCTGAGTAGATACGCCAAGGTTGAGGGGGCCAAACGCGACGTCTTCGAACACTGTCGGCATGAACAACTGGTCGTCCGGGTTCTGGAAGACAAAGCCTAGCGTGCGACGTAGTTGCGGCAGGGTGCGCCGCTCGACGCGAAGCTCGCCGACGCGAATCTGCCCTTGTGTAGGCACGAGAAAGCCATTCAGTAATTGCAGCAACGTCGACTTGCCGGCGCCGTTACCGCCGACGACAGCAACCGACTCGCCGTGATGCAGGGTGAAGCTGACCTTGTCCAGTGCCGGCGCTTGCCCCGGGTAGGCAAAGCAGAGGTTTTCAACCTGCAGCAGGTGATGGCTCATGTATTCAGGCTCCTGTCAGCAAGCGGCCCAGCATCAGGGGGATGTCCACCTGTCTTGCGAGCAGCGGGAAGATGATCCAGAACAGCAAAAAGCCGGTGTCGCGCCAGCGCCAGCGGGGGAGCCTTGCCAGGCGCATCTTTCCGTCGAAGCCGCGCGCGAGCATGGCCTGATGGATGCGCATGGCGCGCTGGAACGTTCGGGTCAGCACCGACGCGAGCAGTAGCTTGAGCTGGTGCGGCGGCACCCCCCGGCGAGGCTTGCCGGCCCCGCGCAGTTGCCAGGCCTGGACGGTGCGTGCGAGTTCCTCTCCGACCACGAAAAGATAGCGGTACAGGAACAGCACCTGGTTCACCAGTACTGCGGGCAAGCCCAAGCAAGACATCGCATAGCTGATACGGATGATGCCAGTGGTGGCCAGCAGCAGGAGCGCGCTGGAAACGGCAATCAGGCCGCGCAGCAGGATGGATGCGAGCGAAAACCAGCCTGCCGCGATCGCCCCACCCCAAGGTGACGGCAATGGGTCGGGATCGAGCCATGGATTCAATGCCCCGACCATCAGTACGAACGGCAGAGCCAGCAGCAGGCGTCCGCACAGCCAGCTAAGTGGCACCTCGCCCATCACCAGCAGGACGACCGGAAATAATGCGAGGGGCAAGAGCCTGGCCACTTCGTAGGACGGGAACGAGGCAAGCACCCCTACGACCCACAAGGTGGCCAGCAACTTGGCCCGTGCGTCAATCGCAGCGGCACGGGTTGGCCGGCTGGCGAGGCTATCTGCGCGCCGGATCGCAGAAAGCGCATGAGCCAGACCTGTCATGGTTCGCCTTGGCCTAATTGTTGCGCCGGGGGCGGCGCAACATGAGTGCGACCAGAGCGACCAGAGCGAGCGTCACCACGCTGCCGACAATACCCGCGATCGACACGCCCGGCACGACAACACCATTCGAGGGCAAGGCATTAGGCAACTCATAGTCAGGTAACACGGAGGTGAGTTGCTGCACTTGTGCGCTCTGACGATGCAGGGTGCCGACGGGTGCTTCTTCCAACAGACTTGTTGCTCGTAGCCGTTCGACCGACCATTCCAGACCATCCGGATGTTCCGAGGCCAGCCATGAGAGCACGCCACCTGTCAGTAGCGCGGCCAGGATGAAGCTGGCGATGATGCCACGGCCTCCAGCCTGCAAAGGTCGCCCGGAAAAGCCTCCCGGCCGTTGTGCCAGAGCGGTCAGTACGCCTGCCGTGACAAGGCCCTCAACCAAGCCAATGACCAGATGGATCGGTATCATCAGCGCCAGGAACTCGGGCAAGGGTAAGCGGGTGATTCCGCTCGCCGCTGTCTCCAAAGCGATGCCGGCCGCACCCAGGATCGTCGACAGCGTGCAGGCGAGCACCGCCGCCAATGTGACGCGGGCGCGGCTATTGCCGTCGCCGGCCAGCGTGCAGTAAACCAGCGGATAGAGGATCAGGCAGCTGATTACGCCCAAGTTGAACACATTGGCACCCCAGGCCAGCAAGCCGCCGTCGGCAAAAAACAGGGCCTGCACCAGCAGGACCGACGCGATCACGATGAGCCCAGCCCAAGGCCCCAGCAGGATCGCTAACAGCATTCCGCCACCGAGGTGACCGCTAGAGCCGGTTCCGGGGATGCTGAAGTTGATCATCTGTGCGGCAAATACAAAAGCACCGAGAACACCCATCAGCGCAACGAGCTGGCTGTCTTCCTGCAAGCTTGCTTGCAGGCGGCGTGCGCCAATGACCAGAGCGGTGAGGCTCGCAGCGAGAAAACTGGCGCCTACTTCGGGGGACAGCAAAGCATCGGCCATGTGCATGTGGGGACTCCTTGAACGTGTGTGAGATTAATAAAAGGTTCTACTGGTGGCCGATTTTCGATTCGGGGTTTGGTGCATGCGGGTGGGGCAGCAACTGCGCCTTGGGCAGCGTGAATAGCCACATGGTCAGCACGTAAGGAGCGGTAAAGGTCGGGATGCCGACCGGGGTCAGCAAGGTGTCGAGTGCGCCTTGCACGATGACGGTGAAAATGGTCGCCAGCAGGGCGAACACGAGTACCTTGGGGCCGGTTTGCATAAACACGACACCGACTGCGATCGCAGTCAGCACAGGGCTGAAGCCGTACAGGCCGGCCTTGACCGCCGCCGGGTCCGCGCCGAACAGCACGCTGCAAAAGAGCGCAACTACCGAGCCCAAGAGGGCGGCGATGGCCGCTGGGATAGATTCGACCAGAAGCCCGATCACGATCAGCACGCCGCTGACCGCGTTGCCCAGCAGAAAGACCTGCCCGATATTTCGGCAAAGGATGACCAGCATGTCCTGCGGTGCCATTCCGGCAAAGCCTGCCACCGAAATGGCTTCAGGCAGCTTGGGTGGCCCCATGCTTGCGATGGGGAGGTTGGCGAATGAGTAGGCGGCCAACATTAGTAGCCAGGTCGTCAGTACGAACGGTCCGGTCGATGCGGCCACCCCCCAGTTCTTGGTGACCACATTGGTGAAGGCGTCCATGACGACCGTCGAGACAGCCGCCCCGAGCACCAGCAAAACCCACATCACCGGTCCGGCAGCGAGGAAGGTGGGGACGGCAACACCGACCAGAATGCCGTTGAAACCGTACATGCCCTGGGCGATGGCCTTGTCGCGTGCGTCGATCAGATAGGCGGTCCCGGTCGCGACGACCAGCCCGAGCACGGCGCCGACTGTAGTGGCCCAATTGCCGGTATCGACGGACGCGTAGGCGATTGCGAGCAGGAAGCACACCCCCGTCAGTGCATTCTCCATGAAGAAAACCTGACCTGCTCCACGCAGACAGTGCGTGACAAAGTGTTCCGGTAAACGGTACCCCATCATCGTCCTCCTAGCTTGGCTTGCTTTGGTTTAGCGCTAGCGCCAACGGAACTCGGCTGGCAGTGAATGCCCAGTCACCTCTTCGCGGACCACCTGCCAGCACTCCCTGATCCGCTCGCGTACCTGATGGCTTTCCTGTCCGACCACCCGGAACATCAGTCCGGCGTCGCCAGGCAGTCGGCTGAGTCCGCTAGCGAGACCTTCCGCTCGATCGAAGCGTGGAAGAACCCTTGCGCTGATCCGTTCAACGATGGAAGGCGATGTCAGGATCAGCAGGTTGCCGAACACGTCAAAGCCGGCCATCACGCCGGGTAGGGCGAGGCTGCCGCTAGCGGGCTCCGCCAGCAGTTTTTCGGTGAAGAGTAGCGAGCCGTCCGGCCGTCGTACCTCTGTTCTCAATGAAAGTACGTCGTAGGCAAAGCGCTCAGCGTGGTGCTTGCGCCCCGACATGACCGACTCGGCACAGACAAGCGTCGCCGAGGCAGGCAGCACGATGCGGGTCAGGCTCGCGTAGCGGGCATGTCGATAGGGAATGGTGACCTCGGGCATGTACTCCAGGTAAGCGTTTTCCTCGAGCACCAGTGTCTGCACCTGCGATGCGTAGTTGGCATCCATCGCGTGCACCCGGTTGGCGCCTTGGGTGGTGACATGCGCGCAGGCACCGGCACCAACCGTGACATGGATGCCCAGTCGGTCGCCTTGCAGGACGCCCCCGCCGATGGAGGTCATCATGCAGATGGGTAACTGCGGCATTGCCTCGTCCCAGTACAGGGCCTGCTGCACGAGCAAAGGCGTCTTGCGATAGAGATCGGCGAGGATGGATCGGTTATCCCGCAGCGCGAAGCCCAGTCTGAGCAGCCCAATCTTTCCCGGGACCCCGGCCGGCATCTGAGGTGGGTGATCCTGATAGCCGGCCAACTCGGGCAAGTCACCGAGCTCGCCCAGTTGGGCGAGCAGTTCCGGTTCGCGCATCATGGCAGGCTCTTTTCACGAATGGGGACGTCGAACAGTGCCATCTCGTGGATCAGGCTCACGAGTTCGGGGATGCCCTCGCCCGTCTTGCAGTTGGTGAACAGGTAGGGTTTGTCCGGACGCATCATGCGCGAGTCACGGTCCATCACCTCCAAGCTGGCCCCGACATGGGGGGCAAGGTCAGTCTTGTTAATGACAAGGATGTCGGACTGGCAGATGCCCGGTCCGTTTTTGCGCGGGATCTTGTCACCCGCAGCAACGTCGATCACGTAGATGAAGAAGTCGACCAACGCGGGGCTGAAGGTCAAAGTCAGGTTATCGCCGCCAGACTCGATCAGAACAACATCGCTCTCCGGGAAGCGCGCCTCCATTTCCTCGACTGCGGCCAGGTTCATTGACGGGTCTTCCCGAACCGCAGTGTGCGGGCAAGCACCTGTTTCGACGCCGAGGATCTTTTCCTCCACCAGAATGCCCTTTAGCGTGCGCTGCACATGTCGCGCGTCTTCGGTGGTGACGACGTCGTTGGTGATGATCAGCACCCGGATACCCAGGTCGAGCATCAGCGGCGTGATCGCCTCGATGATGGCGGTCTTGCCAGACCCTACCGGGCCGCCGATTCCAATCCTTGTGATTTTCTTCATGGTGATTCCCCCGTGAGGCCGCATCCAGTCGCGGTCAATTCATGAACATGCGTACATGCGCACCGACGTGATGGGCGACTAGTACGTCAAATACAGGTGCGAAGCCGGACATCTCGTTGAGCGAGAGCTGCCTGCTTCGCAGGTAGGCGTCGTTGGCGCTGCCGTTCACCCGGTACAGCAGTTGCTGGGTATCGTAGTGGTCGATCTTCATCATCCTGAGTGCCGCGCCCAGCATCATCGACGCCACACCGTACTGATGGACGGCAAAAGCGTCCTCCTCGGGCAACCGCCGGCCGGCAAACATCAGCGCGTGCGCGATGGCAAAGCAGCCGGGCGTGCGCCCCTGCTTAATTTCTTCCAGCCAGGCTGGCACCATGCCCGCATCCGGTAGTTTTGCACCCAGTTCAGCCAGCTTCTTGCCCATCCGGGTGGTCATTAGTCGTTGCTCTTCCCCAACCCTGCGGGTAAACAGCGCATGGTCAGCTTGAATCACGTCGTCCATAGAGCCTTTGCATGCGGCACGATGGGCGTGCAGTAGCGCGACCCCGTCCAGCGAAGCGGCCTGCCGTGTCGCGGCCAGCACGAATCCTTCCAGCGTGGCAACGTCGTGCACAATGCCTGTCTGCAAGGCCGACTCAAGCGCATTGGAGAAAGCGAACGCGCCGACCGGCAAGGTCGAGTCGCCAAACTGCAGCACCCGCATCAGTTCGGTCAGCGATCCTGTTGCGTGGCGTCTAGTCATGGTCATGTCGATGCCGCGTGTAATTGCCATGTAGTTCTGCATGCCGGTGCTCGCCCACCGGAGCTGCCGCATGCGGGTGCTGGTGGGCGTGGCTGTGCAGGTGCGTGTGGCTGCTGCCGTCCTCGTGGGTGTGCTCGTGCTCGTGGGGGTGCTCATGCACGGCGGGTGCTGCCTGTTCGAAGGATTGGGTATGGCTGTGTGGGGTGGCGTCTGCCCCGCCGAACAGCCGTCGGGATTCGTGCGGCGCAAGGTAGGGGATTACCTCCGCGCCCGGAATGAACTGGTAACGGATATGCTCGAAGTGGTGTGTTCGCATGACCGAGTCCATGACCTTGCGGTCCACGGTCAGCGGCACGTAGACACGCGAACCTTTTACCACGGCTGGCCAGTGCTGGTTACCCAGTGCGTGCCCGAGTTCGAAGCAAGTCCGCGCGATCAGTTCGGCGGACAATACCTGGGTACCTTCCAACTCGATCACCAGCACATCCTTGAGCGTGATGCTGACGACGATGGCGGTGCGAGCCTCCCCATCGGCGACGATAATGTCCCCGTCGTGCAGGTGGCTTTGTCTCGGCAGAGCGATAGCGATCTCGTTGCCAGCCAATGTTCTCTTGCGTAAACGGTTCTTCTGGGCCTCCCACTGGTCAAGCATCAGTGTGTCGACGTTCCAGTCAGCCAGACGATCGGTCCATTCCGGCGCCAGGCGGTTGCCCAACACAGCCTCGATCAGAATCATTGCATGCCCCTTGTCGGTAGTGGGTGAGGATCTGGCGGGTATTCAGCCCGCCGTTTTTTTGGCCAGCTTCAGGCCGGCGATCATCAGCAGGAAGCCTGCGAACAGGCTGGCTGCAAGGTATGCCAGCGCGACCGCGAATTCGCCGGGCGTCTTCATGACGGTCGCGGCGCCGTAGACGAAACTTGAAAAGGTCGACATCCCCCCCATGATCCCGGTGCCGATCATGGTGTGGACGTGGTGGTGGATCTTGACCCGCTGGTGGAACGAGGTAGATAGACCGAGCAGGAAACAGGCGATCATGTTCGCCGTGAAAATGTCCAGAGGAAATCCGTCGGACATGGGAGACACCATCAGCATGATGAACTCCCGGCACATGGCGCCGAACGCACCGCCGACAAAAATCAGAATGATCAGGTTCACCATGACTAGCTCCTAGCCTTGCAGCACGGCAAGCCACGCGCCAAATACGGCTGCGGCGAGGCCGGCGAAGGTCGATGCAAGTAGGTAGATCGTGGCAAGCCGACCCTTGCCTGCATCCGCAAGCTTGGCCGCATCCAGTTGCATGCTGCTGAAGGTGGTGTAGCCGCCCAGCACGCCGGTGAGGACGCCTGCATTCAGGGCGCTGCCGAAGCGATCCCGCCAGTCGACGCCGAACAGGACGGCCAAGTAGGCGATGACGAAAGCTCCGGTGACGTTGATCAGGAAGGTGCCTAGCGGGAAATCGCCGTGGTAGCGCTCGCCGACGAGGGCACCTACACGCCACCGCAACAGCGCACCAAGCCCTCCCCCTAGACCTACCCACATTACGTCCAGTGCGTTCATCATCGCCCCCTTCGCTAGGTCAGCTGAAGAAATGCAACTGGTTCAACGCAATCGATGCCGCCGGCAGGACTGTGGCGTGCACTCCGTTAACCCGTACGGCAAAGGTCTCCGGGTCGACTTCGATTAAAGGCGTCGCGTCGTTGCGTACCATGTCCCGCTTGGTGACCTGTCGTGTCCGGTAAACCGGCTCCACCCGACGCTGCAGGCCGTAACGGTCGGCAACGCCGTTCTCGTACGCCGCCCTCGACGTGAAGGTGATGCAGGTCTTGTGCAGCGCCGAGCCAAAGGCACCGTACATCGGCCTGTAAATCACGGGTTGCGGGGTGGGCAGCGAGGCATTCGGGTCGCCCATCGGCGCCCAGGAAATCATGCCGCCCTTGATCACATACTTGGGCTTGGCGCCGAAAAGCGCCGGATCCCACAATACCAGGTCGGCCAGTTTGCCCACCTCGACCGAGCCGATCAGGTGGCTGACCCCCTGTGCGATGGCCGGGTTGATGGTGACCTTGGCGACAAAACGCAGTACGCGGAAGTTGTCGTTACCCGGCGCATCTTCGGGTAGCTTGCCGCGCGCCTTCTTCATGCAATCGGCCGTCTGGATCGCACGCAGGAAACTTTCCCCTACCCGACCCATCGCCTGGGAGTCGGACGAGATAATCGAGATCGCGCCCATATCGTGCAGGACGTTCTCGGCGGCGATGGTCTCGGCGCGGACCCGGCTCTCGGCGAATGCCACGTCCGAAGGAATTTTCGGGTTCAGGTTATGGCACACCATGATCATGTCGAAGAGTTCGGCCTGCGAGTTGACGCCGTAGGGTAGCGTCGGGTTGGTCGAACTAGGGAGCACGTTCTGCAAGGAGGCGACGCGGATGATGTCCGGCGCGTGGCCGCCGCCGGCTCCTTCGGTGTGGTAAGTGTGGATCGTGCGCCCCTCGAACGCTGCGATGGTGTTCTCGACGAAACCGGCTTCGTTCAGGGTATCCGTATGGATGCATACCTGAACGTCCATATCGTCTGCGACCGTGAGCGCGCTGCGGATCGCGCCCGGTGTGGTACCCCAGTCCTCATGGATCTTGAAACCAGCCGCGCCAGCATTGATTTGCTCAACAAGGGGTGCAATTCCGGAGGAGTTGCCCTTGCCTAGCAACCCGACATTGATGGGGAGCGCATCAAAGGCCCGCATCATCATCTCCATGTTCCATACGCCGGAAGTGATGGTCGTGCCGTTCGTGCCGTCGGTCGGGCCAACGCCACCGCCCCACAGCGTGGTGATGCCGTTGGAGAGCGCCGCGTAGGCCTGCTGCGGGGAGATCATGTGGACGTGGCCGTCGTTGCCACCAGCGGTCAGGATCAGGTGTTCGCCTGAAATGGCGTCTGTCGACGGGCCGATGGCCAGTGAGGGGGTGACGCCGTCCATGGTCGAGGGGTTGCCTGCCTTGCCGATGCCGCAGATCAGACCATCCTTGATGCCTACGTCGGCCTTGATGACGCCAAGGCGGGCGTCGACGATGGTCACGTTAGTGATCACCAGGTCAGGCGAGCCGGCAAAGCCCGTGAGCTGGTTGTCCATCCCCATCCCATCGCGCAAGGTCTTGCCGCCGCCGTAGACGGCCTCATCACCGTAGCTGCGTAGGTCTTTCTCGATTTCGATGTAAAGATCGGTATCACCCAGGCGGATCTTGTCGCCGGTGGTCGGGCCGAACAGGTCGGCGTATTGCTGTCTGGAAATGCTCGACATGGACTTTTCCTTTCGTGCCGACGGTTCAGCGCTTGTTTTTGAAACCGAGTAGTTCGACGCGACGCATGGCCTCGCCGAAACGGGGGCGATAGGCGTGGTCGTGCTCACTGCCCGTCCAGCCGTCGACCAGGTTGTTGAAGCCGTAAATCCGCTGGCCACCGCCGATTGGGATCAGCGTCACTTCCTTTTCATCACCCGGCTCGAAACGGACGGCAGTGGTGGCCGGGATATCGAGGCGCTTGCCGAAAGCTTGCGAGCGATCGAACTCCAGATAGGCATTTGCTTCAAAGAAGTGAAAATGCGAACCAACCTGAATCGGGCGATCGCCGGTGTTGCGAACCTTGAGAGTGGTGGTTGGTTTGCCGGCATTCAGTTCGATCGAACCTTCTGCCAAAATGAGCCCGCCTACCGGGCAGCTTTGTGTCGAATTGGACATGAGCAGAGCTCCGAAAAATGGATAGGGGGCTACTTGATCGGCGCGTGCACAGTTACCAGACGACTGCCGTCAGTGAACACAGCTTCTACCTGTACGATGGGAATCATCTCGGCGACGCCTTCCATCACATCCGCGCGGGTCAGCACGGTGCTGGCATCCTTCATCACGTCTTCGACAGACTTGCCTTCGCGTGCGCCCTCCATGGCCGCAGCGGAAATGATGGCGACGGCTTCTGGATGATTGAGCTTCAACCCCTTGCCCTTTCGCTTGAGTGCGACATCGGCAAGGGTGTAGATCATCAGCTTGTCCAGTTCTCTTGGGGTCAGGTTCATAGGGACCTCTTGGCGTGCCGGGGCATCCCGGTCCGGACGAAAACGGCTAAGCCAAGTGGTGAAAACCACTTATGCCAAGCACACTTATCTGCCTGAATGACGGCAGATGACTCCCGATATAGGATCTACGGGGGGGAAGAGCAAGAAAGAAGCAATTGATATTTAAATGACAATTAAGTCGCATTCAGCGAGAGTTATGAGTTATAAGAATTGTCATTCTGCGCCATCAAGATGGGAGCTTTGCCGACCTGAACGGCATGGAGGGCGATCTGACCGTGCTCGGTCAACAGATCCGCGCACGGGTCGAGCAGTGGGTGGGCATCCCAAGCTGCGTTGGCATCGGCCCGAGCAAGACTCTGGCCAAGTTCTGCAACCACTTGGCCAAGCGCCACGCCAAGCTTGCTGGCGTGCTCGACTGGGACAGCCTCACCCCCGAGCGGCAAGCCAAGGCACTCGCTAGTGAACCCGTCAGCGAGGTGTGGGGGATCGGCCGTAAACTCTCCGTGCAACTGGCGGACATGGGCATCTGCACGGCGCTGGATCTTGCCCGTGCGGAGCCGGCACTGATCCGCCGTCGCTTCGGGGTAGTCGTTGAACGGGTACTGCGTGAGCTACAAGGGGTCTCTTGCCTCACGCTGGAGGACGTTGCGCCGGTGCGGCAGCAACTGGTGCGAAGCCGCAGCTTCGGCGAGCGGGTTACCGCCCGCGAAGACCTGCTCGCTGCCATTGCTCACCACACCGCACAGGCTGCCACCGACTTGCGTACCCAAGGCAGCGTAGCCGGACTGATTGGCGTACAACTGCACACCCATCGTTTCCGCGAACAGGACCCGCAATATCACGCCTGCGATTGGCACGCATTACCCGTGCCCTGCAGCGACACGCTGACCCTGACCAGGGCGGCTATTGCCTTGCTGAATCGACTTTACCGACCTGGCTACGCCTACAAGAAAACCGGCGTCACCCTGGCCGCGCTGGAGGTCGGCCCGGCGCGCCAGATCGACTGGCTCTCTCCTGACACGTCCCCCAACACCGCAGCCTTGATGAACACCTTGGACGCGATCAACCAGCGTTACGGTCGCGGTACGCTCAAGCTCGCAGTGGAAGAGATGGGCCAGCGCTGGCAGATGCGTCGTGAGCGGGTCAGCCCTTGCTACACGACGCGGTTTGACCAGTTGCCGAGGGTGGGCTGGGCAGGCTGTGATCTACTCGACGCAGCCTCCATGCAAACGGTAAGACTACACACTACTGGGGATCGCGCTGAATGCTTGTTGCTGTTGTAGGGCCGCCTGCGGCTGACACGACTTGTCTGCTGGTGGTACGACAGAGGAGTCACCCAACATTTTTGGACGTCGCCCTGGCTTTGGCGGTAACAACGGTGGCATTTCGCCCCGACGGAAAGTTCTTTTATTGTTGCCAATCAACAATCGGATATAGTAATCCGCCTTCACCAGATAGAGAGCTGTCTTCCTTAAGATAGCTATCTTCTCTATATCTGTACGATTTACCATTCCGATTCCATAGTTTTTGTAACCTGTAGCATTTGCATTACAGCTATGGTATCTACCAATACCTTTGGTAACTTTATCTTTCCAATACTCACCAATTTGCTTTGCAATGTACACATCACGACAATGCCTTGCACCATCAAAGAAAAGCATCAGGTGTATATGGCAACCTGTTTCCATACCCATTTCAATTTTGGCAGCATAACCAACCACGCCCTTGAACTGTTTCTTTATTTTATAATTTTTTAGCATTAGATCCAAGTGACGAGATGCCGTCTGCGGCGTGATATCTTCAGTTGAATCTCGTAGATAAGCGAGATCAATACGAACAACCAGCAACTTTGAATAGTGCTCAAAAAGGCGCGTTATATATTTGTCAAAACTAGCAACATTTTTTATCACATGCCGCTTTCTTTCTAAGGCAGATGAAATGATACCATCCTCTTGAGCACGCGTTCTTATAACATGGGCAAGCTGGTTTATTTTTGACTCCAGACGATAGAAATGTCTGCCATACAAATCACTAGTCCACTCATCACCATTTGAAAATATGGCGCTTCCGTCAACTATTTGAAATAGCATAGTTACCAATGGAGGAAATTCATGCTTTGGGAATTGCCTCTGAAGATGAAAAAAACCACCTTGCATTACTGTAAATAAATCCTTTGCTAATTGATCAATTCTACTACCCTTTGGATGGCTCGACTTGTTTATTTTTATCAATTGATGATCCGACAGCACGATTTTCCTTAATGTATTTTCAGCAAAGAAACATTCCGCAACTGCCGTCAAAGCATGCGTAAATATTGCATCACCTTTTTCGCCATGAATAACCTGCCTAGTAGTCATGTCTGACATCAGACCATTTTCATCAAATGGTTTCATAGCAGAAGATTTTTTCATATTGGCTCCCTCTAAAAGAAAGCAGTTCAAGTAACGTTCAATAACAAAAGATCCGCAATTATGCAGAGTTAAAATACCGACCTATCTCGGCCGACTCAGTTAGGATCTGCCGATAGATTAGGGGGTTTTGTAAAAATAAAACCGGGCAAGTTATTCATAACAAAAGCATGCATTTTGCTCTACACAGGCTCCTGCATGCGGCAGCTCCTCATGGAAGCGCAGCGTGGTAGGCCCACGGCGACTTCTGCGTGCACCACCTGTAAATCTTAGTAACAGGCCTAACTCACTACCCGCATACTACTAATTCACTACCCCCTGGCTTCGCTCCTGATGACGATTGCTCGGCGCTTGGCCAGCTTGTTCAGGTAGTCAATAACCTCAGACTCCAGCCAACCGACGGCCGACCGGTCCATCCCCGGCAGTGAGTGAACTGGCCTCGGAAATTCGGGATCGTGATACTTGGACTTGGCGCTCATCCGCGAGTAGATCGTGCTACACGACAGGCCGAGCACTTCTTGTAGCTGCTTTCGACGCAGGACGCGTGGAAAGGGTATGGATTGAAGGTGCACATTCATCTTGATTCTCCTCAGGGCTAATAAAACACATCACGACGTCGAAGCTCGATGCCAAGCTTAGGCCGCCCGATAGATTAATAAAACCCGTCAGCAGCTGAGGGAGATAAAATTTATTAGACCTCCAGAACAGACTCTTGATAGCTAACATTTTACATAGGAGGGCATACGAAGAATGATGACATGTCCATTACTCTCGCTACTTGAGAGCAAGGCAGGCTATTAAAACCACTCACCGGACAGAATTAGCAAAATCCATATGGTATTCACACTACCAAGAATGGCAGGTCTCAGAAACTTATTGATCGAAATCATCGCCAAAATGATTGACCGCTCACCTTTAAATTCGGCGACAGATTATGAAATATCAACAAAATCAAAAATAAAAAAGCAGCCATCTGGCTGCTGAAATTTGGAATTAATTTTACTTTGACCGACGTGACTTTCTTTCAATATATTTTTCTCTATCCGGCATATCAGCAATCCACGTCTTCAATGATTTAAATGAAACCTTCTTTTCACTCACGTTAATATTTATTTTCCCATCTACAAAATTTGCAGCGGCTTCTACCGTGCTCCAAACAACTCCCTCACTTCTAATAAAATCATAGACAGCTTCTTTCTTTTTAAAATACACATCCTTACTCTTCATTGATGCCGCACTTGCTGCCCGACTCATCTTTCTCTTTAATGCATCACTAATCTCTTCATCCAGTAACAAAATTGTCTTTACGCAAGTCAACAACGATCTAAAATGCAGTGCATGATTGAACGAATTGCCAAAATCTTTTTTTGACATATAGTCGAAAGCTAAAAGTCCGTGAATCAACCCCCTCTCTATCGAAAGAGTCAGTTCACTCAAGCGCATTTCTCTATTTTTAATTTTAGCAACCTCGATAGATTTTATATAGAGTTCGTCCGGATCAAGGGCATCACGCTTACCAATTTCGCTCAATAGAGCTGAAAAGCTCTCTGGCGTTGTGCTTGGGGAAACGGATGAGTAATATATAAAGCTATCTTCAAACATCTCATTCATTGAATTAATAAAATGAGTGGCATCAAGTTCTGTCATATCCATTTAATAGTACTCCTTCATATCTGATCGTCGACAAAATCAGCCCACGCCTGCATGATTAGCTTCCTCTGCTCGGCATACTCTGCTCGGTTGTAGACTCCCTTGATGCCAACGATCTTGTGCGACAGCGCCTTTTCGATCGCATCAGAGGAATGACCCATTTCGTGCAAGTGCGTTGATGCTGTACGCCTAAAATCATGCAGGACAAAATGCTGAACGTCCAATGACAACGACTGAACAGCTTGGTTGAGGGTACTGCTTGCAATGGGGCGGTCTTCAGTCCCACGTGGGCTGGGGAAAAGATAGGACGACGAACGAGTCAAGGACTTGAGCTCCGTCAACAACCCTTTGGCCTGCGTCGACAGATATACCCGGTGGGGGCGGTCTTTCTTCATCCGCTCAGCGGGGATATCCCAGATACCCGCGTCTAGGTCCACTTCCTCCCAGCGAGCAGTGGTGAGTTCTGTTTTACGGACCATGGTGATCGCCAGCAGGTGCAGGGCCAGCTTCAGCGGGCGACGGATATCGGACAGGTAGACACCCCGCAGTACATCGCCGATCTCCTGTGCTGACAGCACCCGGGTACGACTTTCCTCTGTCGCAATGAAGCGAGCGGGCAGCACTGCTGCCGGGTTGTGCTCTGCGACCTGGCGGGCAATCGCAAAGTCGTACATGCGCTTGAGCACGTTGCGGGTCAGCAGCGCCATCTTTGGCGAGCCCCTGTGCTTGATCCTGTCGCACAATCCCAACACATCCGCCGGCTTCACATCCTTCAGCGGCATGCCCCCAAGCCACGGCAGCACGTCCTTATAAATCACCCGTGTAAGCGTCTTCCGGTAGCTCTCCGACTTGCCCTCCAGTTGCTCCAGTAGCCAGTGCTCGGCAAATTTAGCCACCGTGTTGTGCTTCTCCGCCTTGGCTTCCCGAACCGCTAGTTTCGGCGACTCACCTTTCGCCACCAGCTTGGCCCATTGGTCCCTTTGCTGCCTCGCCTCAGCCAGGCTGATTTCCGGGTACGGGCCGATCGTCAACGTTGGCTGTGGTTTGCCATGCAAGGTAAACCTGTATCGCCAGACCTTACTGCCGGTCGGCATCACCTCCAGCACCAGCCCTCCTCCATCACTAATCCTGTAACGCTTCTCAGTGGGTTTGAGTGCCTTGATCTTTGTATCGGTCAATGGAATCGCCTGACGCGGCATGGCTGTGCTCCCTCGATGTCCAGTGCGTGCACCTCTGTACACAGAAACGGACACACGAATCACTTCTATCTAATTGATTTACAAACAAAAACTGCAGACCCATGAGGATTGATCCGCTCTTCACGCAAAGCATCCTTCGTGTACGCATGGCCAGAATACCCAAAATCCATGTCAATGCGTACACGAAAATACAATTAAGAGTCACGTGTACATAATCGTGTACCGTACTTTGCAAGATTTAGCTAGAAGCCGTCGGAACAGATAAAAAATAAAAACCCCCGACTGGCGGGGGTTGTAGAGATTTTTTGGAATGACTCGGAAGCTGTCGGAAAGCTTTTTACTTGCCGATGCAGAAGCGGCTGAAGATCACGCCCAACAGGTCGTCCGCCGTGAATTCGCCGGTGATCTCGGACAGCGCGTTCTGCGCGAGGCGCAGCTCCTCGGCGAAGATCTCGACCTGCTGCCACTCGACGGCGGCGGTGTCGAGATGGGCGCCGGCGCGGCGGATCGCGTCGAGGTGGCGCTCGCGGGCGAGAAACACGCCCTCGGCGTCGCCCTGGAAGCCGATCAGCGCCAGCAGCCGCGCCTTGAGCAGGTCGACGCCGGCGTGCGTCGCCGCCGACAAATGCACTACCTCGTGGCCGTCCTCGTCGCCGACGCGCGGCGTCTCGCCCACCAAATCGATCTTGTTGAACACGAAGATGCGCGGCAGGCGCTCGGGCAGCCGCGCGAGGATGGTTCCGACGCTGCCGGTGATGCCCTCGCGACCGTCGACCAGCACCAGCGCGACGTCGGCGCGCTCGACCGCCTGCCAGGTGCGCTCGATGCCGATCTTCTCGACCACGTCGTCGGTGTCGCGCAGGCCGGCGGTGTCGATCACGTGCACCGGCACCTCGTCGATCAGGATTTCCTCGCGCACGGTGTCGCGGGTGGTGCCGGCGATGTCGGTGACGATCGCCACCTCGTCGCCGGCCAGCGCGTTCATCAGGCTGGACTTGCCGACGTTCGGCTCGCCGACCAGCACCACGTGCATGCCCTCGCGCAGGATCGCGCCCTGGCGCGCGGTCGCCTGCACGCGGGAGAGCCGCTGGCGGATCGCGGAAAGCTTGCCGGTGGCATCGGCCGCCTTGAGGAAGTCGATGTCTTCCTCGGGGAAGTCGAGCGTCGCCTCGACCAGCATGCGCAGGGTGATCAGCTCGTCGACCAGTTGGTGGATTTCGCCGGAGAACGCGCCCTTCAGCGACTTGAGCGCGCCGCGCGCGGCGGTCTCGGAGGCGGCGTCGATCAAATCGACCACGCTCTCGGCCTGCGCGAGGTCCATCTTGTCGTTGAGGAAGGCGCGGCGGGTGAACTCGCCCGGCTCGGCGTGGCGCGCGCCCAGCTCGATGCAGCGCGCGAGCAGCATCCGGAGCACCACCGGGCCGCCGTGGCCCTGCAGCTCGATCACGTCCTCGCCGGTGAAGCTGTTGGGGCCGGGGAAGAACAGCAGCAGGCCGTTGTCGAGCGCGCTGCCGTCCGCGGCGACGAAGTCGGTATACAGCGCGTAGCGCGGCTTCGGCGTCTTGCCGCCGCTGATCGCCTGCGCGAACGGCAACAGGTCGCGCCCGGAGACGCGGATCACGCCGACGCCGCCGCGGCCCGGGGCGGTCGCGATGGCGGCGATGGTCGAAGGTGCGTAACTGAGGTTCATGTCATGTTCCGTGGTGTGAGCCGTGCGGGACGGCTGCTTGCCTGGGCGCGCTGCGCGGCAACGCGCCGGGGCAAAAAGCCAAAAAGCCCGGCCGCGAGGCCGGGCTTTTGCCAGGGAGCCTGCTGCCAGTTTACGACTGCAGTGCCGCCTTGCGGGCGTTTTCGATCTGGCGGTTGATGTAGTACTGCTGGGCCATCGACAGCACGTTGTTGACCACCCAGTACAGCACCAGGCCTGCCGGGAAGAAGAAGAACATCACCGAGAAGGCAACCGGCATGATCTTCATCATCTTCGCCTGCACCGGGTCGGTCGGCGGCGGGTTCAGGAAGGTCTGGATGAACATGGTGATCGCCATGATCGCCGGCAGCACGTAGTACGGGTCCGGCTTGGCCAGGTCATGGATCCACAGGATCCACGGCGCCTGACGCAGCTCGACCGAGGCGAGCAGCGCCCAATAGAGGCCGATGAACACCGGGATCTGGATCAGGATGGGCAGGCAGCCGCCCAGCGGGTTGATCTTCTCCTGCTTGTACATCTCCATGACCGCCTGCTGGAACTTCATGCGGTCGTCGCCGTACTGCGCCTTCATGGTTTCCAGACGCGGCGCCAGCGCCTTCATCTTGGCCATCGAGCGGTACGAGGCGGCGGTCAGCGGGTAGAACACGGCCTTGACCAGGATGGTCAAGAGCACGATCGCCCAGCCCCAGTTACCCACCAGCGTGTGCAGCTTGGTCAGCAGCCAGAACAGCGGCGAGGCGAAGATGTACACCCAGCCGTAGTCCTTCACGTAGTTCATGCCGTCGGCGAGCTTGGTGATGGTCGCGTACTCTTCCGGACCGGCGTACAGCGGCACCGAGATCGACTCGGAGGCGCCGTTGGCCAGCGTCGGCAGGTTGACCAGCACGCCGGCCGAGTACAGGCCGTTCGGCAGCTTCTTGATGTCGTACGTGCAGTCTTCGGCCTTCGCGCAGATCGCCTTGCCCTCCAGCGGCTTGGTGATCCAGCCGGAGAAGAAGTAGTGCTGCACCATCGCCACCCAGCCGTCCGGGCTGTTCTTCACGTAGCTGGCCTTGTTCTTGTCGAGGTCTTCGAACGACACCTTCTGGAACTTGCCTTCCGAGGTGTACAGCGCCGGGCCGGTGAAGGTGTGCGCGAAGTAGCTCTCACCCTCGGGCGACTGGTTGTCGCGCAGCAGGCGGTAGTAAGCCGACAACGGCAGCGGCTTGCCGCTGGCGTTGCTCACGTCGTAACGCACGTCGATCAGGTAGGAGCCCTTGCTGAAGGTGTACACCTTGCTCACCTTGACGCCGTTCACTTCCGGCGCGGTCAGCTTGACCTCGACCTTGTCGCCGGCGAGCGTGTAGTCGGTCTTCTCGGCGGTGAACAGGGTCTTGTGGGTCGGCAGCTGCGGGTCGGCGGCGGACAACAGGCCGGTCTGCGCGACGTACACGCGGCCGCCCTTGTCGGTCAGCAGCTCGAAGTCCTTGGTGGAATCGGTGGTCTGCCCGTGCTGGGTCAGGTCGAGCGTGCGCAGGTCACCGCCCATGGTGTCGATCTCGGCGCGCAGCACGTCGGTGTTGACGACGATGCGCTGGCCCTTGTCGAGGCGGGACGACTCGGCCGGCTGCGGCGCGGCAGGCGTTCCGTCACCGGCGGCACGGGTGGCGGTCGCAACGGCTGCCGGCTTGGCCGGTGGCGGAGGCGCGAAGAATTCCTGCCAGCCGAGCAAGATTGCCAGCGACAGGACAATAAATACGATCAGTCTCTTGGAGTCCATCTCTCTTTTACCGGAAAGTTCAGGGAACCGGGTCGTAGCCGCTGCCACCGAACGGGTGACAACGTGCGATGCGCCTTGCCGCCAGCCAACCCCCCTTGCAAGCCCCGTGCTTCTGCACCGCTTCGATCGCGTAACACGAACAGGTCGGCAGGTAGCGGCAGCGCGGGGCGAGCCACGGGCTGATGGCGACCTGGTAGAAGCGGATCAGGAGGACGAGGAGGCGCGACATCGCGTGAGTTTAGCAAAGAGTGCGGCCAAAGCCGTGATTGCCTCGACACGATTTTCACGCACGAAGGGCTGCCGGGCCCGGACAACGTAGTCGTTGCCACCGAGTCCGTGCTGATGCAGGCGGAACCACTCGCGCACCGAACGCTTGATGTAATTGCGGCGGTTGGCCCGCTTGGCGACCTTCTTGCCGACCACCAGACCGAGCCGCGCATGGCTCAGCCCGTTGGGGCGGATATGGACCTGGAAGAAGGCATTGCCGCGGGACTGGCGCAAACTAAAAACGGATGAAAAATCATCCGTTTTCAAAAGCCGGTGCGCACGGCGAAAGTGGTAGGCCAAGGCCTTATACGGACAGGCGCTTGCGGCCCTTGGCACGGCGGGCGGCCAGAACGGCGCGACCACCACGGGTCTTGGAGCGGACGAGGAAGCCGTGGGTACGCTTGCGGCGGGTCGTGGAGGGCTGGTAAGTGCGTTTCATGATGCTATTCCTGTTTCGAAACGGAAATAAACGCGGGATTACATCGATAAACCCCCTTGTTGTCAAGCACTTATTTTTGACAGCCCTGTGGATAACTTGTGTAAAAACCGTTAGAATGGGTGAGCTTGGCGCCTTGTTCGCCGCGGGCACACCGCTGACCCCGCGCGGCGCCGCCGATCCCCGGCCCTGTCGCGCCGGGCGTCGCGTACCCGAATACCTGAGCCGGCCCCGCGGGGCCGGCATGTCTTTCGCAACCCGGACTGTCCACAGGCCCGTCCGGGTTTGGCAAGCAAGATTGAGTAATGAACGAACTGGATCAACTGTGGCCGGCGTGCCTTGAGCGCCTTGCCGCCGAACTGTCTTCGCAGCAGTTCAACACCTGGATCAAACCGCTCGCCGCCGAGCTCGGCGACGAGGGCCTGGTGTTGCTCGCGCCCAACCGGTTCATCCTGCAGTTCATCAAGGACCGCTTCCTCGACCGCATCCAGGGCCTGGTCAACGAGCTGGCCGGCGAGATCCCGATCGAGCTGCGCGTCGGCGCCGGCATGAAACCGGTCACCCCGCCGTCGGTCAGCGCCGCCGCGCCGCGCCCGGCGCCGGCCCAGCCGGCCGCGCCGACGGTCGCCGAGCAGGCCAAGCAGGCCGCCGTGAAGGCGATCGGCAACCACGAGAGCACCCGGCTGAATCCGGCGTTCACCTTCGAGAGCCTGGTCACCGGCAAGGGCAACCAGCTCGCGCGCGCGGCCGCCTTGCAGATCGCCGAGAACCCGGGCGACCCGGCGTACAACCCGCTGTTCGTGTACGGCGGCGTCGGCCTCGGCAAGACCCACCTGATCCAGGCGATCGGCAACCATGTGTTCCAGAAGAACCCGCAGGCGCGGGTGCGCTACATCCACGCCGAGCGCTACGTCGCCGACATCATGCGCGCGTACCAGCACAAGGCCTTCGACGAGTTCAAGCGTTACTACCACTCGCTCGACCTGTTGCTGATCGACGACATCCAGTTCTTCGCCGGCAAGAACCGCACGCAGGAAGAGTTCTTCTACGCATTCAACGCGCTGATCGAAGGCGGCAAGCAGGTGATCATGACCTGCGACACCTACCCCAAGCAGATCGAGGGGATGGAAGAGCGGCTGATCTCGCGCTTCTCGTGGGGGCTGACCGTCGAGATCCAGCCGCCGGAGCTGGAGATGCGGGTGGCGATCCTGATGAAGAAGGCCGAGGTCGACAACATCAAGCTCGACAACAACGTCGCCTTCTTCATCGCGCAGAACGTGCGTTCCAACGTGCGCGAGCTGGAAGGCGCGCTCAAGCGCGTGGTCGCCTACGCGCGCTTCACCAACCAGCCGATCACCCTCGAGCTGGTGAAGGAAGCGCTGAAGGACATCCTGGCCGCCGGCAACCGGCAGGTCACCGTCGACGTGATCCAGAAGACCGTCGCCGAGTACTACAAGATCAAGCTGTCCGACATGCACAGCAAAAAGCGTTCGCGCGACATCGCGCGGCCGCGGCAGGTGGCGATGGCGCTGGCCAAGGAACTGACCCAGCTCTCGCTGCCGAACATCGGCGACGCCTTCGGCGGCCGCGACCACACGACGGTGCTGCACGCGTGCAAGACCATCGCCGAGTTGCGGAACAACGACGCGGACATCGCCCACGATTACGAAGCGCTGCTCGCGATGCTGCGCAACTGACCAACCTAACCACCTGTTTCTGAATCGGGAGCCCACCGCATGCTGATCCTGCAAGCCGAACGCGACGCCCTGTTGAAGCCCCTGCTGGCCGTGACCGGCATCGTCGAGCGACGCCACACGCTGCCCATCCTGTCCAACGTGCTGATCGAGAAGAAAGGCGGCGTGGTGAGCTTCCTCGCCACCGACCTGGAAATCCAGATCACCACCGCGAGCCCCGATGAGCTGCCGGGCGAAGACTTCCGGCTGACCACCTCGGCCAAGAAGCTGCAGGACATCCTGCGCGCGATCCCCGACAAGGCGGTGGTCACCCTCGAATCGCTGGACGGCGGCCGCCTGGTGCTGAAGGCCGGCAAGAGCCGCTTCAACCTGCAGACGCTGCCGGCGGACGACTTCCCGCTGGTGAGCGCGGCCAGCCAGCCGCAGGCGGTGTTCAGCCTGCCGCAGCGCGACCTCAAGCGCCTGCTCTCGCAGGTGCAGTTCGCGATGGCGGTGCAGGACATCCGTTACTACCTGAACGGCCTGTTGCTGCAGACCGAGGGCAACCAGGTGCGCCTGGTGTCCACCGACGGCCACCGCCTGGCCTTCGCCGCCGCCGAGCACGACGGCGATTTGCCGCGCAGCGAGCTGATCCTGCCGCGCAAGACCGTGCTCGAGCTGTACAAGCTGCTGCAGGACAGCGACGAGCTAATCAGCATCGAGCTGTTGTCCAACCAGGTGCGCTTCAGCTTCGGCGCCACCGTGATCATCAGCAAGGTGGTCGACGGCAAGTTCCCCGACTACAACCGCGTGATCCCGCTCGACAACGACAAGCTGTTCCTGATCGAGCGGCTGACCTTCCTGCACGCGCTGCAGCGCGCCGCCATCCTCGCCAACGAGAAATTCCGCGGCGTGCGGCTGGTGCTGAAGAACGGCGCGATGTCGATCCTGTGTACCAACAGCGAACAGGAAGAGGCCGAGGAAGAGCTGGAGATCGCCTTCCAGGGCGACTCGCTGGAGATCGGCTTCAACATCAACTACCTCTTGGACGTGCTGACCAACCTGCCGGCGGACACGCTGCAGCTGGCGTTCGGCGACGCCGCGCGTTCGGCGCTGTTCACCATCCCGGGCAACAGCAACTTCAAGTACATCGTGATGCCGATGCGCATCTGACGGGCGCGGCACACGCCCAGCGGCGGGGCGCCACGGCGCCCCGGCAAGGATCCCTGATCCCGAATTTTGAGAATCGAGTAGCAGACAGATGAGTGAACAGGAATACGGCGCGGACAGCATCAAGGTCCTCAAGGGCCTCGACGCGGTACGCAAGCGCCCCGGCATGTATATCGGCGACACGCAGGACGGCACCGGCCTGCACCACATGGTGTTCGAGGTGCTCGACAACGCCATTGACGAGGCGCTGGCCGGCCACGCCGACACCATCCGCGTCACCATCCACCCGGACAACTCGATCTCGGTGGAAGACAACGGCCGCGGCATCCCGACCGACATCCATCCGGAAGAAGGGCGCTCGGCGGCCGAGGTCATCATGACCATCCTGCATGCAGGCGGCAAGTTCGACAACAACAGCTACAAGATCTCCGGCGGCCTGCACGGCGTCGGCGTGTCGGTGGTCAACGCACTGTCCGACTGGCTGCGCCTGAAGATCTGGCGCGACGGCAAGGTGCACGAGATGGAGTTCCGCCACGGCGACGCGGTGGAACCGCTGACCGTCACCGGGCACACCACCCACCGCGGCACCCAGGTGCACTTCATGGCGTCGACCGAGATCTTCGGCCATGTCGAATTCCACTTCGACATCCTCGCCAAGCGCATCCGCGAACTGTCCTTCCTCAACCAGGGCGTCGCGATCACCCTGATCGACAAGCGCAACGGCAAGGAAGAGAACTTCGCGTTCTCCGGCGGCGTGGCGGGCTTTGTCGAGTACATGAACCGCAACAAGTCGGTGCTGCACCCCAAGGTGTTCTACGCGCTGGGCGAGAAGGACGGCATGAGCGTCGAAGTCGCCATGCAGTGGAACGACTCGTACCAGGAATCGGTGCAGTGCTTCACCAACAACATCCCGCAGCGTGACGGCGGCACCCACCTGACCGCGCTGCGCCAGGTGATGACCCGCACGCTCAACCACTACATCGAAGAGAGCGAGACGGCCAAGAAGGCCAAGGTCGACACCACCGGCGACGACATGCGCGAAGGCCTGACCTGCGTGCTGTCGGTCAAGCTGCCCGACCCCAAGTTCTCCAGCCAGACCAAGGACAAGCTGGTCTCCAGCGAAATCGGCCCGGTGATCAACGAAGTGATCAGCGAGACGCTGAAGAACTACCTGCTGGAAAACCCGAACGACGCCAAGACCATCTGCGGCAAGATCGTCGAAGCCGCCCGCGCGCGCGAAGCCGCGCGCAAGGCGCGCGAGATCACCCGCCGCAAGGGCGTGATGGACGGCCTGGGCCTGCCCGGCAAGCTGGCCGACTGCCAGGAAAAAGACCCGGCGATGTCCGAACTCTACCTGGTGGAGGGTGACTCCGCCGGCGGCTCGGCCAAGCAGGGCCGCGACCGCAAGTTCCAGGCCATCCTGCCGCTGAAGGGCAAGATCCTCAACGTCGAGCGCGCGCGCTTCGACAAGATGCTGGCCAGCCAGGAAGTGGCGACGCTGATCACGGCTTTGGGCTGCGGCATCGGCAAGGACGAGTACAACCCGGACAAGCTGCGCTACCACCGCGTGATCATCATGACCGACGCGGACGTCGACGGCGCGCACATCCGCACCCTGCTGTTGACCTTCTTCTACCGGCAGACGCCGGAGCTGGTCGAGCGCGGCCACATCTACATCGCGCAGCCGCCGCTGTTCAAGGCCAAGCACGGCAAGCAGGAACGCTACCTGAAGGACGAGACCGAACTCGACCAGTACCTGCTGCAGCTGGCGCTGGACAAGGCCGAGCTGACCCCGCGTGCCGACGCCGCGCCGCTGGAAGCTGAAGAGCTCGGCCGCATCGCCCGCCAGTTCCTGCGCGCACGCACCGTGATCGAACGCGAAAGCCGCGTGATCGACCACCTGGTGCTGGAAGCCATGCTGTCCACCGGCCCGCTGTCGCTGGAGACCGAGCACGAAGCGCTGGCCGCACTCGATGCGCTGCGAGCGCGGGTGCCGGCCGACGAGATCGGCCTCGAACTGCTGCCCGACGAGAAGAACGACGGGTATCTGCTGAAGGTGATCCGCAAGCTGCACGGCAACGTGATGGTCACCGTGCTCGACCAGAGCTTCCTCGACTCCGCCGACTACGCCGAGCTGCAGAAGACCGCGGCCATGCTGGACGGCCTGTTGGGCGAAGGTGCCAGCGTGCGCCGCGGCGAGACCGTCAAGCCTGTGGACAACTTCGGCGCCGCGCTGGACTGGCTGCTGGCCGAGGCACGCAAGGGCATGGGCATCCAGCGCTACAAGGGGCTGGGCGAGATGAACCCGGAACAGCTGTGGGAAACCACCATGGACCCGAGCGTGCGCCGCCTGCTCAAGGTGCGCATCGAAGACGCGATGGCCGCCGACGACGTGTTCACCACGCTGATGGGCGACCAGGTCGAACCGCGCCGCGCCTTCATCGAGAGCAACGCGCTGATCGCGCGCAATATCGACATCTGATCGCGCGGATACGGGTAGGGTGGGTTAGGCCGCAGGCCGTAACCCACCACAGACCACCTGCCAGATAGACCAAGGCCAGCCGGCAACGGCTGGCCTTTTTTGCGGCTAAGTCCGACGGATGTGTGGCACAAGCTGAGCAGATCATGCCTGCTGTGCGGTGGGTTACGCCGCCCTACCTGCTATGAATCACCACGCACATGGGAAGCCGCCCCAGCCCCGTAGCCGCAAGCCGTGGCGAAGCTGGCCGACAAGGTTTTAAGCCGCCTCTTGTCTGAGCGGATCGCGGTAGCGAGCCGCGAGTTAGGCGGCGCCTTGTCGGCCGGCTTCGCCGCGGGGTTTCGCGGCGGCTTCGGGTCGCCTTTTCTTTCGGCCATTTCTTTTGGCGAGACAAAAGAAATGGCCCCGTCCGCCGCGCGGAAGCGGCAAGAAAACATCCGCGTAGCGGATTCAAAAAGAATCGTTTGGTAGGGTGAGTTAGGCCACAGGCCGTAACCCACCATCGATCACCTACCAGACAGACCAAGGCCAGCCGATAACGGCTGGCCTTTTTTTGGTGACTCCCGACAGACTTTGGCTGGTGGGGGAAGTCTGTTTTTGAGTCTGCTACGCGGACGCATTTAAGTGCCGCTTCCTCGCTAACCAAGCGCAGCAGTCCCTCTCCCAACCTGCGCCCTAAAACTCACTGCCTCCAACTGACAATGTTGCTCCACCGCACCCGGTAGTTCAAAAAATTGCACGCTGCTGGCCTGAAAATGTAAGCCGTACACACGGTAGATCACGTAGGCGTCCGGCTGTTCTTTGGCTGCGTTGATCTCGTTAGCTGAGATGTAAAATGCTGTGTCAGCGGGGCCCTGTGTGGATTTTACTTCTATCAATTTTGGACGACCGTCTGGATGGTAGGACGCAATATCATAGCCGGCTGCAGCATTATGCAGAGCTACGTGTTGTACCTGCTGTGCCAGGTCGTTGCAGCCTTGCTGAGTCAAGCGGTCAATTTCGTATTGAAGTACCAATAGCTCGCCACACAAGCCAAGGCCGCGGTTGCGCTCGTCACGGGCGGCCCAATCAATCACATTGGCCTGGCTGCGCTTGGATTTGCCTCGAATAGCCACGGGGGTAGCCACAGGCGGCTCCACTCGCTGAAGCTGTAACGTTGGAGGCAACATAATTGGTGGACAGTACAGCGGATTAAGCGCTGGTCGATACGGTAGCCCCATTTCATGTAGCTGGTTGGTGCTTAGATCCCAGTTTTGAATCTGCCAAATAAAATGCACAGGCCTGACCAACTGCGGGTCATGCTGGTGATAAGCTAGCACCCCCATATAGGCATAACGATCGGTACGGTTGCCACGCAAAAAAAGGTGGATATTACGTTGGTTGGGGTCATGCTGCAGTAGTTGCTGAATCACAGATGAGTGAAAGTCATGCCTGTTTTGCGACTCCCAAATCAGGTAGCCATCTTCGGTGATAGAATCTTGGTACGGGTTGCCTTCGGTAGGCTCACCTAGTGTCACCAAAAATACAAAATGTCCGCTGCCCTTGGGCGAGTCCACAATACCAGATATGCCCCAGCGCCCTGCACCAGGGGTAAAAATACAGCCTGGCTCAAACAGTTGGGAGATGTCGTGCCGGCTATAGCGCTGGTAGCGTTGTAATACTGGCTTGGGCACGATCTGAAATCCCAGCCCCTGCAGAATAGAAAAACATGGCGATCTCAGGCCTCCGGTAAATGAATTAGACGATAGCGGCTGACCCAGTAGTTGCCCCACAGCCAAACCTAGCACGGCCTTCGGAGGATAACGCTGGCTATTGTGTAACAGGTCGTAATCAGTGGAGTCGGAGTAGCCATACTGGGCTGCATGCTCCAAGCTAAAATTTTCCAGTACCGTCAATACATGCTGCTCGGTCAACCCGGATAGGTGATGCCGAAGTTGATGAATACGGCCGCTAGGGCCAATAGACACTGAGAGATCACTGCTTACCATGCAATATATCCTATATGTTTAACCACAGCTTATGACGTAGCTCTTTCGGCTGCAATATGCATATAGATAATTAGTGACTACATGTAGTTGACCTCTCATTTACACTGTCTGACTTTACTGTGCTACTCCTCTGCAGCCCACTTCAGTAGTTACACATGAGCAAACAATGTGGTGTGCCTACCTCGTGGGTGCGCATAATCATGCCAATGTTCTTCCCGTAGGGCCACTTCTTGCTTAAGATCAAGCGCCCCCACATCCGGGGGCGGGTCCGCCGCCACCATCCCGGCGCGCGGACGCTGACCGCAAGGAGCACACCATGCCCGCCGAACCGTTGACCTTTTTGCTGTCGCGCCGCGTCGACGCGGCGCACCACGATGAATTCCTGCGCTGGATGCGCACCGGGGAGGCGCTGGCCGCCACCCGGCCGGGCTTTCTCGGCGCCGGCCTGTTCTCGCCGCCGGCCGGCGGCGACGCCTGGCAGATCGTGTTCCGCTTCGCCGACGAGGCCAGCCTCGCCGCGTGGCTGCACGACCCGGAACGAGGCGCGTGGCTGGCAGGTGGCACCCACCTGGTGCAGGCGAGCGAGGCGCAGTGCGCGCGCGGGCTGGACGGCTGGTTTGCCGCGCCGCCGCCGCGCTGGAAGCAAACCATCGCGGTGTGGCTGGCGTTCTTTCCGGTGTCGCTCGCGCTCAACGGCGTGCTGGGCGACTGGCTATCGCAGTTTCCGCTGCTGTGGCGGGTGCTGATCTCGACGCTGATGCTGACGCCGCTGATGGTCGGCGTGGTGATCCCCTTCGTCAGCCGCAAGCTGCGCCGCTGGCTGGCGCCGCCGCTGCCGGCCTCGCTGGCCGGCCGCTAGATCAGGTTGAAGCGCCGCTCGGGCGGCGGCGGCAGCACGCGCATCGGCTCCTGCAGCATTTCGTGCAGCGACGCCTCGATGTTGTAGCTGAGGGAAAACAGCGGCAAATCGTTCGGCTCGACGCCGAACGGCTCTTCGATCTCGCCGCCGATCTCGTCCAGCGCGAAGAAGGTGTACGCGATGAAGCAGGCGATCAGCGGCGTCCACCAGCCGATGCTGGCGGCCAGCGCAAACGGCAGCAGCAGGCAGTACACGCTGACGGTGCGGGTGAGCAGCACGCGGTAGGTATAAGGAAACGGCGTGCCGGCGATGCGCTCGCAGCCGCCCTGCACCTCGCTCAAGGTGTTGAGGTGGGCCTCCAGCAACTGCAGTTGCAGCATTTCAAGCCGGCCCTGCTGCTGCAGGCCGCTCGCCATCTTGCCTAGCCACAACAGCACGATCAGCGGCCGGTTGTCGGCGCGCGCCAGCCGTTCGCAGGCGTCGGTCGGCAGCAGGCGTTCGAGGTCGGCGCCGGCGTCGCTGCCGCGCAGGTGGTGGGCGAGCGCCTGCGCGAAGGCGGCCACGCCGCGCACGAACTGGCAGCGTGCCTCGCTCACCTCTGGGTGCGGCGTGAAGCACAGCATCTGCCGCGCCAGCGAGCGCGAGCTGTTAAGCAGCGTGCCCCACAGCTTGCGGCCTTCCCAGTAGCGCTCGTAGCTGACCGTGTTGCGAAAGCCGAGGAACAGCGCGAGCGTCACCCCCATCAGCGTGAACGCGGAGACGGTCAGCCTGCTGCCGCCGGCGTGCAGCGGCCACCACGGGCGCAGCCACAGCGCAAGGCAGGACACGCCGCCGATCAGCGCGAGGCGGGGCAACAGGCGCGGCAATACCGAGCCGCGCCCGGCGAACAGCAGGCGCAACCAGTGGCGGTGGGGCAGGACGATCATGCGGGGCAGCCGGCAAAAGCGGCAGCATAGGTGGCGCGACGGGCGTTCGCCTTGCGCGCGGCGCGAATCTGCCCGCGCGTGGCGCGCGACGGCAAACGCTACCAGTCGTGGCCGCGCCCGGCCAGGTAATGCGCGAGGTGCACCACCAGCGCGTGCGACGGCGACTGCAGGCCGAACAGTACGCCGGCCGACACCAGCACGCCGCCGGCGACGATCAGCCGGCGCATCGGCAAGGTGCCCGCGTCTTCGCAGGCCTTCAGGTAGCCGGCTGACACCCACAGCCCGAGCGCGAGGCCGCTGGCCACCTCGGACACCGAATGCACGCCTATCATCAGCCGCGACACGCCGACCAACAGCGCCAGCAGCACGCCGGCCAACTGGCCGTAGAAGGCGCGCGCGCTGTCGCGCGGCCACAACTGGCGGCCGAGTACCGGCAGCACGGCGGCGGCGAGATAGCTGTGCCCGCTGACGCCGGTAAAGCGCAGCGCCGGCACGCCGACGCCCCAGCCTATGAAGGCGAGCTTGCTCGCCAGCACCAGCAGGCCGCCCGCGCCCAGCAGCAACAGCCAGAGACCCGCGCTGCGCAGGTGACCGCGCACGGCCTGCGCCAGCGCGATCGCCAGCGCGGCGGGCAGGGTTACCGCCGAGTCGCCGGCGTTGGTCAGGAAGTGCCACATCCGCTCATCATGGCCGAGCGGCGCCGCCGCCGCCAGCGCCGCCATCCGTTACAATGACGGCCCGCCGAACCGTACAAGGACGCCCGCGATGGCCCGCAAGCAAAAACCCGCCTCCCCCCAGAACGGCGAAGCGGCGGCGCGCGCCGCCGCCCAGCAACGCCATGCTCGCGCGCAGGCCGCCTGCCAGGCGGTGCTCGCCGCCTTCGACGCGCTGGAAGCCGCCGACGGCTTCACCGGCCACGACACCGCGCGCCAGTACGCGCAGATGTGCCGCGTGTACGCGGCCAAGCTGCGCAACGGCAACGTGCTCTCCAGCGCCGACTTCGACGTCGCGGTCAAGCTGTGCACCGCCGCGCGCCGCGCGCTGCTGCAGCTAGACCCGGCGCTCGCCTTCGCCGGCCAGCCCGGCGCCGACGCGCTGATCGCCGCCGGCGCCGCCGCCTACACGGTACTGGAAGACAACCACAAGCTGGGTGGCCCCGCCAGCAAACGCCCGCTGCCGTTCTGATTGTTCCACGTGGAACGGCAAAGCCGGGCCGGCTGCCGCATACTGTGGGCGACGGCGTGCCGACGGCACGCCGCAGCCTTTCCCCTGACAAGGAGTGTGCGATGCAACTGAGCAGCCAGACCTTCAGCGACGGCGGCCGGATCCCCGGCAAATGCGCGTTCGCGGTCCCCGACCCGCAGCACCACCTGAAACTCTCCAGCAACCTCAACCCCGAACTGTCCTGGCAGGACGTGCCGGCCGGCACCCGCTCGTTCGCGCTGGTGTGCCACGACCCGGACGCGCCAAGCGTCGCCACCGACGTCAACGTCGAGGGGCGCACCATCGCCGCCGACTTGCCGCGCGCCGACTTCTTCCACTGGTTGCTGGTCGACATCCCCGAAAACGTGCGCGGCATCGCCGAGGGCGGCCACAGCCGCGAGGTGACGCCGCGCGGCAAGCCGGGGCCGGCAGCGCCCGGCGGCATGCGCCACGGCCTGAACGACTACACCGGCTGGAACGCCGGCGACAGCGAGATGGCCGGCGACTACTACGGCTACGACGGCCCGTGCCCGCCGTGGAACGACGCGCGCGTGCACCGCTACGTGTTCACGCTGTACGCGCTCGACTGCGAGCGGCTGCCCATGGGCGAAGCCTTCTCCGGCAACGCCGTGCTGGCGGCGGTGCGCCCGCACATGCTGGCCAGCGCCACGCTGACCGGCACCTACACGCTCAACCCGGCGCTCGCCTGAGGCGCGCCGAGCACGCCGAGCAGCCAGTCGCGGAACGCCGCCAGCTTGGGCTGGCCGGCGTTCTCGCGCGGGTAGACCAGGTAGTACGCCCACTCGGTGTACAGGCGCTCGGAAAACGGCATCAGCAACCGCCCGCTGGAGAGCTCGCCCGCGATCATCGAGCGCTGCGCCAGCGTCACTCCCATGCCGCCCAGCGCGGCGGCCAGCGCGTATTCCTGGGTGTCGAAGGTGACGCCGCGCGCGGTGTCCACCTCGCCCGCCACCCCGAGCTTGTCGAGGTATCGCGCCCAGGTGTCGTCGCCGCGCCACGGGTGCAGCAGCGTGTGGCGCGCCAGGTCCGCCGGCACCTTGAGTGGCGTGCGCGCGAGCAGCGCCGGCGCGCACACCGCGACCAGCTCTTCCTGCGCGATGCGCTCGCCGGCGAGGCCGGCCGGCAGCTCGCCGTCGCGCAGGCCGACGATCGCCAGGTCGTACTCGGCGCGGTTGAACGGCAGGTCGGGGTCGAGCTGGGTGATCAGATGCACCGTGTACTCGGGGTAGAGCTGCTGGAACGACGGCAGGTTGGGCAACAGCCAGCGCATCGCCGGCGTCGCCGGGCTGCGTACCCGCAAGTCGCCCTGCCGACGTTTCAGCGCTTCGCTGGCCGCCTGCAGGCGGTCGAAGGCGTCGCGCACCGGCGCGTACAGCGCCTCGCCCTCCGGCGTGAGGGTGAGCCCGCGGCGGCCGCGCACGAACAGCGGCGTGCCGTAGAACGTCTCCAGCGTCTGCACCTGGCGGCTGACCGCGCCCTGGGTGAGGAATAGCTGTTCGCCGGCGCGGGTGAACGAGCGGGTGGCGGCGGCGGCGAGGAACACGCGCAGCGCGTTGAGCGGGGGCTGACGGGCCATGTCAGGTATGCGTTTCTTGCATGCTAGGCATGCATATTACTGCTTTGCGGCGCGGTGGCGCAGCCCGTTAAGCTGGAAGTCCGATTCTCCCCCTCCATCGCGGCCGACCGCGCGTTAGTCGTGGCTGGCCGCATTTTTTTTGCGTGATCCGCCATGTTCAACGCCGCCTTCTCCACCCTGCCCCGTCCTGCCCGCGCGCTCGCCTGGTTCCGATGCAGCCGCTTCATGCACGACGCGCGCGGCATCGGTGTGCTGGCCAAGCCGCTGATCCTGTCGCAGTTCGCGCAAACCGGCATCCTGTTCATCGACACCCTGCTGATGGGCCGGCTCGGCGCGCAGGCGCTGGCCGGCGGCGCGCTGGCGCTGTCGACCTTCTACCTGTGCTACGTGCTGGCGTTCGGGCTGGTGGCCGCAGCCGGCAACCTGGTCGCCATCCACCACGGCGCCGGCCGCCGCCGCGACGTGGTCGCCGCGGTGCGCGCCGGCCTGCTGCTGGCCGCCGCTGCGTCGCTCGGTTTCGGCGTGCTGCTGTGGAACATCCACCCGCTGATGCTGTGGCTGGGGCAGGACGCGCACACCGCGCTGATCGCCCGCGACTTCTTGCGCGTGCTGGTGTGGGGCATGCCGTTCGGCCTGCTGTTCCTCGCGCTGCGCAGCTTCGCCGCCGGCGTCGGCCGCCCCGGGCCGGTGCCGGTGATCACCTTCAGCGCGCTGGCGTTCTCGGCCATCGCCGGCTGGGCGCTGTCGCAGTGGCTGGGCGTGTACGGCGTCGCGCTGTCGGCGGCGCTCACCTACGGCTGGATGGGGCTCGCCTTCAGCGCGGTGGTGGCCTGGCACCCGACCTTCCGCCGCTACCCGCTGTTCGCGCGCTTCACCCGGCGCGACTTCGCCGCGCTGGGCCCGCTGCTGCGCGTCGGCGTGCCGACCAGCGTGACGCTGGGGCTGGAGAGCGGCCTGTTCAACGTCGGCGCGTGGCTGATGGGCGCGCTGGGCGCCGCGCAGCTGGCCGCGCACCAGAGCATGATCCAGCTGGTGATCGCGAGCTTCATGGTGCCCTTGGGCCTAATGTACGCGACGTCGATGCGCGCAGGCCAGGCCGCCGGCGCCGGCGACTGGGCGCAGGTGCGCCGTTACAGCCGCTGCGGGCTGTGGCTGGCGATTGGCTGGTCTTGCGTGGCGGCGCTACTGCTGTTGGCGATGCCGTTGCCGCTGATCGCGCTGTTCCTGCCCGACGGCCGCGAGGGGGTGGACGCCGCGCGCACGGCAGCTTTGGCGCTGCTGCTGCCGGCCGCGCTGATGTTCGTGCTCGACGCGTGGCAGGCGCTCGCCGGCGGCATGCTGCGCGCGCTGAAGGACGCGCGCGCCAGCATGCTGATCTACGCGGCCGGCTGCGCGGGCTTCGGCCTGCCGCTGGCGTGGCTGCTGTCGCGCCACGGCCTGGGCGGCGCCGGCGTGTGGTGGGGGATGTGCGCCGGCCTGCTGCTGATCGGCGCGCTGTCGCAATACCGGCTCGCCGGGCGCATCCGGGCGCTGCAGGCCGGCGCGCGGCTGTGAGTCAGGCGGGCAACTCGAGCCGATAGCTGTCGAACACCTCGTCGCGCCGGTAGCCGGCCGCGCGGTACAGCGCCTGCGCCGCCGTGTTGTCGTGCGCGGTCTGCAGCACCACCGCGCAGGCGCCCGTCTCCCGGGCGAGTTCCTGCACGGCGTCCAGCAAGGCGCGGCCGATGCCGTGGCCACGCGCCTCCGGCTCGACGAACAGGTCGTGCAGGATCAGTTGCGGCGCGAGTGACAGCGAATCGAAGCTCGGGTAGCACAGCGCGAAACCCAGCCCGGCGCCCTCCTCGTCTTCGGCCAGCAGCACGCTGGCCGAACCGTCGGCCAGCCGGTCGACCAGGAACACCCAGCTGTCGCCGGCGCGCGGGTCCATCCCGTAGAACACCCGGTAGGCGGTGAACAGCGGCAGGATCGCGTCGATGTCCTGCCCGTCGGCACTGCGTATTCTCACGTCTCGGCTCATGGCAGCTCTTCCGGTACAAGGTCCGCCTTCAGGCTATGCCGCGCCTGTCGGCGCGCGCAAGCGCCGCGCACGCAAAAAGGCCGCCCGGTGGGGCGGCCTGTGGCGGACATGCCAGCGCGGCGGGTCTTAGCCGGCCATCGCCGCCTCGACCTCGTCGGCGGTCTTCGGGATCGGCTCGCCGAGCACGCGGCAGCCGTCGGCGGTGATCAGCACGTTGTCCTCGATGCGCACGCCGCCGAAGCCGGCGTACTCGGCGAAGCGCGCGTAGTCGATCATGCCGGCGTGCAGGCCGTCGGCGCGCCACGCCTCGATCAGCGCCGGGATGAAGTAGACGCCCGGCTCGACAGTGATCACCATGCCCTCGCGCAGCGTCTTGGCCAGGCGCAGATAGCCCATGCCGAACAAGGGGCTGCGCGACAGCCCTTCGCCGTAGCCGACCAGGTCTTCGCCCAGCGCTTCCATGTCGTGCACGTCGAGGCCGATCTGGTGGCCCAGGCCGTGCGGGAAGGCGATCGCGTACGCGCCGGACTCGACGATTTCATCCGCGTCGCCGTGGAAGAAGCCGAGTCTGGCCATGCGCTCGACCATTACCTTCGCGGCCAGCTTGTGCATGTCGAGGTAGCGCACGCCCGGGCGCAGCGCGTCGATCACCGCCAGCTGCATCGCCAGCACCGTGTCGTAGATCTCGCGCTGGCGGTCGCTGAAGCGGCCGCCGACCGGCAGCGTACGCGTGATGTCGCTCGCGTAGCCGCCGGCCGAGGTGCAGCCGGTGTCGTTCAGCGCAAGGTCACCCGCCTGCAGCACGCCGCGGTGGTGTTCGTTGTGCAGCACTTCGCCGCGGCGCGAGAAGATGCTCGGGTACGCGAGGTGCAGGTCGTGCGCGCGCATCAGCCCTTCCATCGCGCCGACCACCTGGTATTCGGGCACGCCGGCCTTAGCCGTACGCATCGCCGCGAGGTGCATCTGGCGGGTCACCGCCAGCGCCTGTTCGATCTCGGCGACTTCGCCGGCTTCCTTGATTTCGCGCAGCGCGACCACGGCGTGGGTCAGCGGGTGCGAGAACGCCCCGCCCGCCTCGGCCGGGCTGACGCCGAACAGGCGCGCGAGCTCGAGGCGGGTCTCGCCGCGGTAAGGCTGCAGGTAATGGACGGCGCGGCCGGCGGCGCGCGCCTCGGCCAGCGCTTCGAGCAGCTCGGCGTACGGGCGCGTCGCGGCGATGCCGGCCTTGGCGGCGCGCTCGGCAAGCGACGGCACCGGCCCGGTCCACACGATGTCGGCCACGTCCGGCTCGTCGCCGAACAGCACCGCCTCGCCGCTTTGCGCGTCGACCACGCCGGCGAGCCCCTGCATGTCGAGGCCGAAGAAGTAGCGGAAGCTCGAATCCTGGACGAAGGGGTAAGGGTTGTGCGCGTAGTTCATCGGCGCGTCGACGTTGCCGACAAACAACAGCAGGCCGTCGAGGCCGGCCTCGGCGAGCCGCGCGCGGCGCGCGGCGTAGACTTCAGCAGCAAACATGGTCGGGTCCTTGTCAGGGCAGCCGGAGCTGTCTTTTGTATCCAATCTTGCACGTTAGCACGCACGGCGGGGCGGATGCCAGCCTGCGGCCCACCACGTAAAACCATATGGAATAAACAACTGATATTTCATTCCTTCTGGAAATATCGGTTTGCGCATACGCTGGGTGCGGACAAGGAGATGCCGCACATGCCTACAGACTTCGACTACCTGATCCAGCCCGGCTGGAACGACTCGCCCGCCGGCCACTGGCAGAGCCACTGGCAGCAGCAACTTGGCGCGCGCCGTCCGCAGCCAGCCAGTTGGCAGTTGCCGCAGCTGGACGACTGGGTCGACGCGCTGCGCGCCGAACTCGCCGCCTGCCGCCGCCCGGCGATCGTCGTCGCGCACAGTCTGGGCTGCGTCGCGCTCGCCCACTATAGTGCACGCTTCGGCGGCGCCGGCGTCGCGGCCGCGCTGCTGGTCGCGCCGGCCGACGTCGAGCGCGCCGGCGCGCCGGCACCGCTGTTGGACTTCGCGCCGCTGCCGAACAGCCGCCTGCCCTTCCCGGCGCGGGTGGTCGCCAGCGACGACGACCCGTTCTGCCGGATCGAGCGTGCCCAGATGCTCGCCGACGCCTGGGGCGCGCCGCTGTCGGTGCTGCCGGGAGCCGGCCATATCAACGCCGCGTCCGGCCACGCGCGCTGGGACGAGGGCTTTGCCGAGCTGGCCATCTTGAAGGAAGGCGTGCAAGTCCCCACCTGTGCTGCTTGAATGGTAAGTCCGGCCGCCACCCTCTGCCCTTGGCTTTGACCTTGCCCGGCAGCGGTGACAAACTGGCCGCCTGCCATGTCCACCCACACAAAGGAAACTTCATGTTCACTCAACGCCGTCTCGCCGCCTTGCTGTCCGCCGTGGTCCTGGCTGCCCCGATGATGGCCCAGGCTGCGCCGGCGGCCGATACGGCCGCGGTCAAGGAGCTGGTCCAGGCCACCAATATGCAGAACATGCTGCCGGCACTCGCCCAGCGCGCGTTCTCCGCTTCGCTGCCGATGCTCGAGAAGTACCTGGTCGACAACAAGATCAAGCTGACCCCGGCCCAGCAGAAGAAGATGCAGGACGGCATGAAGGGCTACGCCGAAACCCAGGGCAAGCTGGTGAAGGACTACTTCGACGCCGCGTCGACCAAGCAGCAGTTCGAGCAGGCGCTGGTCAAGCAGTACGGCGAAGCGTTCACCACCGAGGAAGTGAAACAGGTGACCGCATTCGTGAAGTCGCCGGCCGGCCAGAAGTGGGCGCAAACCAACGAGCAGGTGATGACCAAGGTCGCCGCCGAGACGATGAAGGGTGCCGAGAAGGCGCTCAGCGGCAAGATGGAAGCCGCCGCCGCCAACTACGCGAAGAGCGTGGTCGGCAAGTAAGCTTTTGCCGCATGCAAAAAGCCTCCGCAAGCGGAGGCTTTTTTACGTCTGGAGTCTGCCCGTGGCAGGCTACATCTTCAGGTGCGAGTGCAGGGTGTAGCGGCTGCCGGGGTGCAACAGCCGCGCGTACGCGACCAGGCAGCGGTGCGCCCAGCTCTGGCGCAGCACCAGCAGGCAGGGCTCGTCGGCGTCCACCTGCAGCAGCTCGCGCTCGCGCCCCTCGGGCAGCACCGCGCGCACCCTGTGCTCGACCGCGGTCAGCGGGCTGTTGCTCATCAGGAAGGCGTTCGGCGTGGTGAGGCTGAAGTCCTGCTCGAGATAGCCCGGCGCCCAGTTCGGGTTCACGTAGCGCTCCTCGAGCTGCACCGGCAGGTCGTCCTCCGAGTGCACGATCAACGAGTAATACACGGTGTCGCCGATGGCCATCTCCATGCGCCTGGCCAGCGCCTCGTCCGCCTCCAGCGCGCGGTGCGCGACCACCCGCGACGCGTGCGCGTGCTGGCGCTGCTCGATCTCGGCGGCGATATTGCTGACTTCCATCAGCGGCGCCTCGGCCTTGATCTCGGCCACATAAGTGCCGTCGCCGGCGAAGCGCAGCAGCACGCCGTCTTCGACCAGTTCGTGGATCGCCTTGTTGACGGTCATGCGCGACACTTCGAAGGCCTTGGCCAGTTCGAGCTCGGGCGGAATCTTGGTGCCGGGCTGGTAGTGCCCCTGGTGGATGCTCTCGAGCAGGTGCGCCTTGATGCGCTGGTAACGGGGAACGGCGGGCTGTTTCACGGTGAAGTCCAATCTCTTGCCTGCGCCATTCTTAACATCAAGCCACGGCCGGAGGCCACGACCAAACAGCACACTATTGTCCAAAATCAAACAAAACGAACATAAAATTGCTTTGCCATTTGACGTTGGCCTATAGATTGCTTGGTCATAAATTGGCCGCCGGGTTTCACGTGGAACCGCCGCGCTGCCGAACCGGCGCCCCACCCCCTTTCGGGTATAATGGGCGCACGTTTGCCTTTGGTCAGGACCCATGCCAGGACAGATTTCCCGCTTTTTGCCGATCCGCTTCGCCAACGGCGCTTCGATCAGCCGTTTCGCCAAGCATTGCCCGCACTGCAAGACACTGGTGCAGTCGGAAAACATGATCGGGGAAGCGGCGCTGGTCCAGGACAGGCTGTTCATCATCGCCGTCGCCCGCTGCACCCAGTGCAACCACTCGTTCAAGGTCACCTGCGTGATCACCGACGACAAGCGCGTGCACAAGGCGCTGCTGCCGCAATGGCTGCTGCTGGTCTGGCTCAAGCAGGTGACGCCGGCCAACGCGCCGGCGCAGGACGCGCGCGACTGGTCGTTCGACGCGGAAGAGAACGCGCCCGCCGCCAGTGGCGGCGTGACGCTACCCGAGGGCAGCGAACCGCAGCCTTCGGACGAAGTGATCGGCCGCTACGAGAACGCGCCGATCCCGGCCACGCTGTCGGTCGCCGGCCGCCGCTTCGTGTTCGACCGCGTGCAGCCGGATGCACTGCCGGCAGTACTGGCCAGCAACGAGCTGCTGTACCAGCGCCACCTCGTCTACCGCGAAAGCTGACTCAGCGGTAATCGCCCCACAGCGTCTGCATCGCCGCGACGGCCGCCAGCGCGGCGGTCTCGGTGCGCAGGATGCGCGGGCCCAGCCCCAGTGCCTGCCAGCCCGCGTCCAGCGACTGCGCCTCCTCCTGCGCCGACAACCCGCCTTCCGGCCCCGCCATCAGCCACACCCTGGACGGCGCCGCCGCCATGTCCGCCAGCCGCCGCTTGCCCAGCGGCGACAACACCAGCTGCGCGTCGGCCGCCGGCAAAGCGGCCAGCCACTCACGCAGGGTCAGGATCGGCCGCACTTCCGGCAGCGTGTTGCGGCCGCACTGCTCGCACGCCGACAGCACGATCTCCTGCCAGCGCTCGACGCGCTTTTGCGCGCGCTCGCCGGACAGGCGGACGATGGAGCGTTCGGTCGACAAGGGCTGGAACACGCTGACCCCCATCTCGACGCCCTTCTGCAGGGTGAACTCCATGCGGTCGCCGGACGAGATCGCCTGCGCGAGGCCGAGCCACAGCGGGCTCTCGCGGCTGGTCTCGCTGCGCTCGCCGATCAGGCAGCGCGCGTCGCGCTTGCCCAGCGACAACAGCGTCGCCGGGTACTCGCCGCCGTCGCCGTTGAACAGGGTCAGCGCGTCGCCCGCTTGCAGGCGCAGCACCTGGATATGGCGCACCACGGTGTCGGGCAGGGACAACTCCTGACCCGCACCCAGTAGCGTTCCGACATAAAACCTTGGCATGATTGGGGCAACCCGTGAAAAAAGCGGCCGCCGCATCCGGCGCCGCGATGAAAACAGCGCCCATTATAAGCGCGCAGCGCCGGCAAACCGCCGGCCCACATAAAGGAAAGCCCTGCATGCAAGCCGTCGAACAGGTCATCAGCGTGGTCCGTGAAGTCGCCCAGACCGAGGTCATGCCGCGCTTCTTGCGCGTCGGCTCGCACCGCAAGGACGACGGCACGCTGTTCACCGAAGCCGACCTCGCCTGCCAGCACGCGCTCGGCCGGCTCTTGCCAACCATCCTGCCCTACCCAGTGCTCGGCGAGGAAATGACCGAACAGGAGCAGGAGGCGCTGTGGGCGGCGCACCCGGACGGGCTGTGGGTGGTCGACCCGATCGACGGCACCACCAACTTCGTCAACGGCCTGCCGTATTTCGCGATCTCGGTCGCGCTGATGAAGGGCGGCCGCAGCGAACTGGGCGTCATCTACAACCCGGTACTCGACGAGATGTTCTACGCGTGCCGTGGCGAAGGAGCGCACCTGAACGGGGTGCGCCTGCCGCTAAAGAAGACCGCCAAACCGATCGCCGACGCGGTGGCCAGCATCGACCTCAAGTATTTGCGCTCGGCGCGGCTGACCGCCCGCCTGCACAGCGTCGCGCCGTGCGCGAGCCAGCGCAATATGGGTTCGAGCACGCTCGACTGGTGCTACCTCGCCGCCGGCCGCTACGACATCTACCTGCACGGCGGGCAAAGGCTATGGGATTACGCGGCCGGCTGCCTGATTCTCGAAGAAGCCGGCGGCCGGGTGGTGTCGCTCGACGGTGACGACTACTGGCACGGCGAGCCGTGGAAGCGCTCGGCGGTCGCCGCGATCGACCCCGAACTGTTCGAGCAGTGGCTGCGCTGGGTGCGCGCCAACCAGTAACAAGCTGTCACGCGCGCTGGCCGCGCTGTTTCCACAGCCCGTACAGGCTGCTGCCCGAATACATCGCCAGCGCGCTCCAGATCAACGCGTAGCCGAACATGCGGCTGCCGCCGAACGGCTCGTGGTACAGCCAGACGCCAAGCAGGAACTGCAGCGTCGGCGAGATGTACTGCATCAGCCCCAGCGTGGTCAGCGTCAACCGGCGCGCGCCGGACGCGAACATCAGCAAGGGCAGCGTCGTCACGATGCCACCGCCGACCAGCAGCCAGTCGTCCAGCGGCGCGCCATGCAGGAAGGCACCCGTCCCCTCGGACTCGAACCACATGAGGCCCGCGAACGCCAGCGGGAACAGCAGCCAGGTCTCCAGCGCCAGCCCTTCCAGCGACGGCAGCCGCGCGGTCTTGCGCAGCAAGCCGTACACGCCGAAGCTCACCGCGAGCAGCAAGGCAATCCACGGCAGCGTGCCGGCAGTGAGCGTCAACCACCCCACCCCCAGCGCCGAGACGATGACCGCCATCGCCTGCGGCCGCGTCAGCCGCTCGCCGAGCACCATCCGCCCGATCAGCACGTTGACCAGCGGGTTGATGAAGTAACCGAGGCTCGCCTCGACCACCCGGTTATGGGTGACCGCCCAGATATAGATCAGCCAGTTGGCCGACAGCATGCCGGCCGACAGCGCGAGCAGGCCAAGCCTGCGCCTGTCGCGCAGCGACTCGGCCAGCCAGCCCCAGCCGCCGCGCACGGCAAGGACGAGCGCCAGCAACAGCGCCGACCACACGATGCGGTGGCACAGGATCTGCAGCGCCGGCACCTGCGACAACGGCTTCCAGTAAAGCGGGAACAGGCCCCAGCACAGGTAGGCGCCGGCGGCGAACATCAGGCCGCGACGGGCCTCGAGCGATTGGGTGGACATGATGGACAGGCGGAAAACGACAGGAAACCACTCTAGCACAGCCGCCGCGCGCCAATCATGACGCCCATTGGCATCTTCCTCCATAAAAATGCAATAAACATTAAAAATCCGGCGATTTGCCGCCGCCCTCTGGCCTTCCCCCGCCTACCCACTACAAATAAGCAAGGCTTCGTTCCACGCACCGCGCCACAAGCGCGACCGACAGGAGAGCAAACATGTCGATCCGACATGCGACCCTCGCCGACAAGTACTTGCAGCCGACCGGGCTGGTACTGATGAGCGGCATCCAGGCACTGGTCAGGCTGACCATGCTGCAACGCGACCACGACCGCGCCCGTGGCCTGAATACCGCCGGCTTCGTCACCGGCTACCGGGGCTCGCCCCTGGGCGGCGTCGACCTGGCGATGGAGGCGGCCGCCGAGCCCTTGCGCGCGCACGACGTGGTGTTCCGCCGCGGCATCAACGAGGACCTGGCGGCGACGGCGGTATGGGGCACCCAGCAGCTCGGGCTGTTCGAGGGCGCCACCGTCGACGGCGTTTTTTCGATGTGGTACGGCAAGGGCCCCGGCGTCGACCGTTCGGCCGACGTGCTCAAGCACGGCAACGCCGCCGGCAGCAGCCCGTCGGGCGGCGTGCTCCTGGTGTGCGGCGACGACCACGCCGCCAAGTCGTCGACCTTCCCGCACCAGTCCGACCACATCCTCGCCGCCAGCATGATCCCGGTGCTCAACCCCTCCGGCGTGCAGGAAGTGATCGACTTCGGCCTGCACGGCTGGGCGATGAGCCGCTACAGCGGCTGCTGGGTCGCGCTGAAGGCGGTGACCGACACCATAGAGAGCAGCGCCATCGTCGACGTGTCGCCCGAACGCTTCGCGCCGGTGCTGCCCGCCGACTTCCCGCTGCCGGACGGCGGCGTGTCGATCCGCTGGCCGGACCCGCCGCTCGCGCAGGAAGAACGCCTGCTGCACCACCGGCTGTACGCGGCGCTCGCCTACGCGCGCGCCAACCGCCTCAACCGCGTGGTGCTCGACTCGCCGAACGCGCGGCTCGGCATCGTCACCACCGGCAAGAGCTACCTCGACGTGCGCCAGGCGCTCGACGACCTGGGCATCGACGACGCGCTCGCCGCCGACATCGGCCTGCGCATCTACAAGGTCGGCATGACCTGGCCGCTCGAGCCGGAAGGCATCCGCCAGTTCGCCGAGGGGCTGGAGGAAATTCTGGTCGTCGAGGAGAAGCGGCAGATCATCGAGTACCAGCTGAAGGAACAGCTGTACAACTGGCGCGAGGACGTGCGCCCGCGCGTGGTCGGCAAGTTCGCCGAGAAGGGCGAATGGACGCTGCCGCACGGCGACTGGCTACTGCCGGCCGCCGGCGAGCTGACGCCGGCGCGCATCGCGCGCGCGATCGCCGACCGCCTCGCCAATATCGTCGACAGCGTGAACATCCACGACCGGCTGCGCTTTTACGCGGACAAGGAAGCGCAGCTGACCCGGCCACGGCAGACTCTCGCGCGCCTGCCGCACTACTGCTCGGGTTGCCCGCACAACACCAGCACCCGCGTGCCCGCGGGCAGCCGCACGCTGGCCGGCATCGGCTGCCACTATATGGCGACGTGGATAGACCCGGACACCAAGACCTTCAGCCAGATGGGCGGCGAAGGCGTGCCGTGGATCGGCCAGGCGCCGTTCACCCGTACCCGCCACGTGTTCGCCAACCTGGGTGACGGCACCTATTTCCACAGCGGCCTGCTAGCGATCCGGGCCTCGGTCGCCGCCGGCGTCAACATCACCTACAAGCTGCTGTACAACGACGCGGTGGCGATGACCGGCGGCCAGCATGTCGACGGCCCGCTCGACGTGCCGATGATCACCCGCCAGCTCGCCGCCGAGAACGTCGCGCGCATCGTGATCACCAGCGACGAGCCGGAGAAATACCGTGTCGCGCACGGCCTGCTCGCCTCGCTCGCACCCGGCGTCGAGGTCTTCCACCGCCGCGAGCTCGACGCTCTGCAGCGCGAGCTGCGCGAGACGGCCGGCGTCACCGTGCTGATCCACGACCAGACCTGCGCGGCCGAGAAGCGCCGCCGCCGCAAGAAGGGCCAGTACCCCGACCCGGCGAAACGCGCCTTCATCAACGAGCGGGTATGCGAAGGCTGCGGCGACTGCTCGCAGAAATCCGGCTGCCTGTCGGTGCTGCCGGTCGAGACGCCGTTCGGCCGCAAGCGGCGCATCGACCAGTCAAGCTGCAACAAGGACTACAGCTGCGTCGAAGGCTTCTGCCCGAGCTTCGTCATCGTCGAGGGCGGCAGGCTGCGCCGGCCGGCGGCGGACACGCTGAGCGCTGACTCGCTGCCGCCGCTGCCGGAGCCCACCCTGCCCGCGCTCGACCGCCCGTACGGCATCATGATCGCCGGCGTCGGCGGCACCGGGGTGGTGACCATCGGCCAGGTGCTCGGCATGGCAGCGTGGGTGGACGGCGCCGGCGTGACCGTGCTCGACATGGCCGGGCTCGCACAGAAAGGCGGCTCGGTGTGGTCGCACGTGCGCATCGCGCCGGACCGGCAGGCGCTGCACGCGGTGCGCATCTCCGCCGGCGACGCCGACCTGGTGCTCGCGTGCGACCTGGTGGTCGGCGCGGCCGAAGAGGCGCTCGCCAAGCTGCGCGAGGGGTTCAGCCGGGTCGTGGTCAACCGTTTCGAGTCGCCGACCAGCGCCTTCCTGCGCAACCCGGACCAGGGCTTCCCGGCGCAGGCGATGCTCGACACCCTCGCCGCCGCGGTCGGCCGTGACCATGTGTACGAGGTCGACGCGACGGCGACCGCCGTCGCGCTGCAGGGCGACGCGCTGGCCAGCAATATGTTCATGCTCGGCTACGCGTGGCAGCTCGGTTTGGTACCGCTGTCGCGGCAGGCGATCGCCGAGGCGATCCGCATCAACGGCAACGCGGTCGACTTCAACCTCGCCGCCTTCACCTGGGGACGCCACGCCGCCCACCAGCCCGATGAGATCGCGCGCCGCGTCACCCGCGCCAACGTCGTCCACTTCGTTCCACGTGAAACACCGCATGCGCTGCTGCAGCGCTACGGCAACGAACTGACCGCGTACCAGAACGCCGCGCTGGCCAGCCGCCACCGCGCGCTGGTCGAACGGGTACAGGCGGCGGAAGAAGCGTGCGCGCCGGGCAGCACCCGCCTCGCCTGCACCGTCGCGCGCAGTTACTACCAGCTGCTCGCCAGCAAGGACGAGTACGAAGTGGCGCGCCTGTACAGCCAGCCCGAGTTCCGGCAATCGCTGGAGAAACAGTTCGAGGGCGACTACCGAGTCGTCTTCCAGCTGGCGCCGGCGTGGCTCGCCCCCAAAGACGGCCGCAAGCGCAGCTTCGGCCCGTGGCTGCTTCACGCGCTCGGCCTGCTCGCCAGGCTGCGCTTCCTGCGCGGCACCGCCTTCGACCCGTTCGCGCACCAGGCCGACCGCAAGCTTGAACGCGAGCTGGTGTCGCGCTTCGAGCGCGACGCCGACGCCGTGCTGTCCGGCCTGTCCCCCGCCACGCTGGAGACGGCGTGCCGGCTGCTGGAGAGCTACCAGCACGTGCGCGGCTACGGCCATGTGAAGGCGGCCAGCTGGCGTGAGGTCGGCGAGGCGCAGCTGGCGCTGCGCACGCAACTCGCGGCGACGGACAGCCAGCAGAGCGCAGCCTAGGCGGTCAGCCCACGGCCGCCAGCCGCTCGACCTGCTCGAACACGGCGGCCGCGTCCGCGCACGCGGCCCGCCGCAGCCACTGGCAAAGCTCCGCGTCGTAACGCTCGACCAGCCACAGCCGTCCCCCGTCTTGGCGGACGATTTCGCGCGCACGGACCGAGCGCGGCGTATTGAACATCAGCAATTCGCGGGTACGGCCTTCTTCTTGGCTTGCGGCGTGCAAAGTCTGGATGGGTGGCATGGGAGCCCCTGGTCTGGTAGACCGGGCTTTCCTAGCAAACGGCGTGCCGGAAAAGCAAAAGCGCCACGGCGAACCGTGGCGCTTTTGACTCTGGCTTAGGCTGTCTTGCGCAGCGTCTGCTCTTGATATTTCTCTCTATTCCCTTGGTACGACTTAGCGCACTTCGGCAACGATATCCTTACTGAAGGACTTTTCGCAATACTTGCAGCGCATTTTCGTGTCATTTTTACCGGCTTTGACATAGAAAAAGCTGCTAACTGGTTCGTTATGCGAGATGCAGTTCGAGTTCGGGCAGGAGAAGATGCCCTCGATGGTCTCCGGCAGCTCGAGCTTGTGCTTCTTCACCACCTCGAAGTTCTCGATCACGTTGACCGTCGCCTGCGGCGCGAACAGCGCCAGCTCGTTGGCTTGGTCTTCGGTCAGCGCGATGTTCTCGACCTTGATGATGTCCTTGCTGCCCATATGGCGGCTGACCAGGTTCAGGCCGACGGTCACGCGCTCGCCGGTGTCGGCCAGACGGAACAGGCGCAGGATCTTCAGCCCCTGACCGGCCGGGATATGGTCGATCACGGTGCCCTCTTTCAGCGCTTCGACGGTACGGGTGTATTGCATGGCGTATCCTTTCTAGTTCCCGGTTCGGTTCAGACGTTTTCGTTGAGCACCAGCGACAGCAGCGCCTGACGGGCGTACACGCCGTTCTTGGCCTGCTGGAAGTAGTACGCGTGCTGGGTCGCGTCGACGTCGACCTCGATCTCGTCCACGCGCGGCAGCGGGTGCAGCACCTTCATGTTGGTGCGCGCCCCCTTGAGCATGTCCACCTTCAGGATGTACTTGCCCTGGATCTTCTTGAACTCGGCCTCGTCGAAGCGCTCGCGCTGCACGCGGGTCATGTACAGGATGTCGACCTGCGGGACCACGTCGTCGAGCGAGTTGACGATGGTGTACTCGATGCCCTTCTCGTCGAGCTCTTCGCAGATGTAATCCGGCATCGCCAGCGCCTCGGGCGCGACGAAGTAGAAGCGCGCGCCGAACAGCGACAACGCCTGCGTCAGCGAGTGCACGGTGCGGCCGTACTTGAGGTCGCCGACAAAGGCGACGGTCAGCCCGTCTAGGCGGCCCTGCGTCTCGTAGATCGAGAACAAGTCGAGCAGGGTTTGCGTCGGGTGCTGGTTCGAGCCGTCGCCGCCGTTGATGATCGGCACTTCGGAAAATTCGCTGGCCAGACGGGCGGCGCCCTCTTTCGGGTGGCGCATCACCACCGCGTCGGTGTACGAACCGATGATCTTCAGCGAGTCGGCCAGGGTCTCGCCCTTCTTGGCCGAAGTGTTGCCACCGTCCGCGAAACCGATCACGGTGCCGCCCAGACGCTGTACCGCCGTTTCGAACGACAGGCGGGTGCGGGTCGACGCCTCGAAGAAGCAGCTGCCGATCAGGCGGCCCTTCAGCAGGTCGTTGCGCGGCTCGCGCTTGAGGCGGCCGGCAGTCTCGACCACCAGCTCCAGCTCCTCGCGGCTGAAGTCGGGGATGGAAATGATATGTTTGCGGTACAGCGGGTTAGCCATGTTCACGCTCCTTAGGGTTTCTCGCACGCTCTTATTAATACTTAAAAAAAAAGCCCCTGATAAAATCAGGAGCTTTTCTTGTGGATCCGGTTGGGCCCGGGCAATGCGGGAAACAATGCGTCTGCGCCGCCGAAGCGGTCAGCAAGCCCTTGTTTCACTTGAAGAATTTTCAACATTGCGGGGGTCGTCCGAACAAACCGCGTAATTCTAATCACTTTAACCGTGAAAAACCAGCCTTGTCGTCGCAAAAACGAAACAAAACGTCGAAAAAAACCAATCCAAAAAGCATTACATAACAACAAAGCAACAAAAACTCAACAAAAACACCAATTCACCCACTTTTGGTAGCAAGATTCAGCCAACCATAACAAACAGGTAAAAACCCCGTAAAATCAGCCGGGCCTCCTGTTGGTAAAGCTGTTGATAACAACCACAAAGTCGTCCCCGCCATGATCAAGTGCATCCAAGTTGACGACCTCAAGGTCGGCATGTACATCCACGACCTGAACTGCGACTGGATGTCACACCCCTTCCTGATGCAGCGCTTCCTGGTCCGCGACGAGTCCGCGATCGCCAAGATCGCCGCCAGCGGCATTCACGAGGTTTACATCGACACCCTGCGCGGGCTGGACGTCTCTCACGCGCCGACCGTCAGCGAGGTGCGCGAGCGGCTGGAGAGCGAGATGACCGCGTTCGCCGCGCGCGAACAGGCGTTGCCGCAGAAGCTGGAAGCCGGTGCCGAACTGCAGCAGGCCAGGGTCATCCACGAACAGGCCCACCGCATCGTCTTCGACATCATGCGCGACGTCAGGCTGGGCAAGCAGGTCGAACTGGAAGAAGTCGAACCGGTAGTCGGACGCATGACCTCGTCGATCCTGCGCAACAACGGCGCGCTGCTTTCGCTGTGCCGGATCAAGAACAAGGACGACTACACCTTCCGCCATTCGGTCAGCGTCGGCGCGCTGATGGTCAGCTTCTGCAACGCGATGGGGATGGACAAGCAGAGCATCCACCTGGCCGGCATCGGCGGCATGTTGCACGACATCGGCAAGATGAAGGTACCGGACGAGATCCTCAACAAGCCGGGCAAGCTGACCGAGGCGGAATTCGCGGTGATCAAGTGCCACGTCGTTGAAAGCCAGCGCATCCTCGAGCAGACGTCGGGCATCTCGCCGCTATCGGTCGAAGTCGCCGCGCAGCACCACGAACGGCACGACGGCAGCGGCTACCCGGCCGGCCTCAAGGGCGACCAGATCTCGATGCTCGGCCAGATGGCCGCCATCGTCGACGTCTACGACGCGCTGACCTCAGACCGCTGCTACCACAAGGGAATGACGCCGACCGACGCGCTGCGCAAGATCTACGAATGGTCGAAGTTCCACTTCAACCCCAAGCTGGTGCAGGCTTTCATGCGCTGCATCGGCATCTACCCGGTCGGCACGCTGGTGATCCTGGAAAGCGGCCGGCTGGGCGTGGTCGTCGAGCAGAACGAAAGCAGCCTGATCAGCCCGCTGGTGAAGGTGTTTTTCAGCAGCAAGAGCAACGCGCACATCCCGCCCGAACTGGTCGACCTCACCCGCAGCCAGGACAGGATCGTCCGCCACGAGTCTGCGGAAAAATGGCGGCTCGACCCTTTACGCTTCCTGTGAGCCGGCCAGGCCCGGCGCCGGGTACTTCTGCGCGTTCTTGGCGAGCTTGTCGGCCACCACGTGCGGCAGGTCGATGCCGGTGACCTGCGCGAGACGGACCAGGTAGAGCAGCACGTCGGCAATCTCCTCGCCCAGATGCTCGAACGCGGCGGGGTCGTCGCCGATCGACGCCGCCTCCGCGTCGGTCTTCCACTGGAAAATCTCGGCGAGCTCGCCGACTTCACCGACCAGCGCGAGCGCAAGGTTGCGCGGCGTATGGAAGCGCTGCCAGTCGCGCTCATCCGCGAAACGCTGCAACGCCCCACACAGGGCGGATACCTCGAGCAGCGGCGCGTCGCCCTTCTCCCCGTCTTCCCGCATCACTTCTCCTTGCGCGAAAACAGGCGCGGCCGGGAATCCGCAGCGCGCTCGCGCAGCAATTCCAGATACAGCGCCTCGACCTGCGTGCGCGCCCACGGCGTGCGGCGCAGAAACTTCAGGCTGGACTTGATGCTGGGCTCGTGGCTGAAACAGCGGATCTCGATGCGTCTCGCCAGCGTCGGCCAGCCGTAGGCCGTTTGCAGTTCGGTCAGGATGCGCTCGAGCGTGACGCCGTGCAGCGGGTTGCCGGGTTGCGGAGTATTCATGGCGGATATTCGTTCAGCGCAGGCGCGCCGGATGAGGATGGATGGTGCCGGGCCGGGAATGAACACACCGGCTCAAGGCCTTGCTAACAGGGGCTTCGCATCGCAATGGAATGCAAGTTAAGCCCAAACTGCCCCCAGCTCTCAGGCAGAGCCCGCATGCTAGCACGGCTGCCGCCTTTTGATCAGCCCAGGCATCACGCCCCTTCCTGAAGAAAACTGTCCGCACAACCCCGCACGAGCCCGCGCCACGGACTTTTGACGCGGCATGCGCGCTCGGGTACCGGGCCTGCTACCCTGCAGTGCCAGGCCCCTGCCTGCGCCAGCAACAAGTTGCCGGATTTTCGGTAAAGGAAACCGGCCGCTTATGGCGATACACAGCGCCGCCGCTTTGCCAATGACGCCCCGAAGTTCTACGAAACACTATGGTCCTCGTGCTGCAGAGGGTGCAGTGGACAGTATGGAGCCGACGCGGGGGACTCACCGCCGTCAGGCATGATCGCCAAATGGCAAAGGGGGAACGATGAGCGAACAAACGCAAGGCCGTCCGGCATGGGACTGGATGAGTCCGTCGGCTGAACGGCTACAGTCCAAGATCACCAGCCTGGAGGTATCGCTCAACGAATTCGAGGCGCGCCAGCTCACGGACGAACAGAAGCGTGTGGTCGGGATCTGCAAGGTCTACCTGGGCAGAGCACATGATCTCCTCGATCGGCCGGCATTCGGTTCGAAGTTCCCGTTCCCGTTCCTGAGCCGCAAGCACCCGCACCTCGTATGGGAGCTGCTGCACCGGGTCGATGAACAGCTCATCCTGCTGATGACACCGGAAGAGTTCGCCGGCAAGGCGGTTGAAGTAAAGACGGCGTTCGACCTGAACATCACGGAAGAGAAGTCACGCGCCGACTGGATCGGTCCCAAAGGACGACTGATCGGCGTAATCGATAGGGTGACCAATGGCAACGCGACACCCGCCGATCACGCCACGGCGAAAGACGCACTGCAGCAGGTCAACGAGCAGATGGACCGCAGCTTCTGGCAGCTGTCGGCAAACACGCTGACCAGCGTGTGGAGCGCGGCGATCCTCGGCCTGCTGCTGGTGCTGGCGTGGTGCTCCCACACCGGCAATGCGCTCCACGGCCTCGCGCAAGGCGGCCTTGTAACCCACTCCAAGACGCTGCTTGTACTCGGGCTGATGGGCGCCTACGCCAGCAATGTGCTCACGCGAGAGGACTTCCTCTACGTGCGCGGCGGCCCGTTCTTCCGTTACTTCCTGCTCCACTTGCTGGCCAAGCCCCTGATGGGCGCGTTTGCCGCGTTGTTCGTGTTCGTACTGGAAAAGTCGAAGCTGCTGTTCGCGATCGTGACCGCGGATGGCGCTGTAGGCCATGGCGCGGCCTCGCATCTGATCACCATCAACGTCGGAGCGGCCGACGCCGGCTATGTCTACGCGGAGCTGGCTGTCGCGTCGGGCTTCGGGGCCGACAAGCTCCTGCGCAGCACATTCGACAGCGTGCTCAAGCGACTGGAACAAAGGGCGGAAAAGACAAAGGATTCGGCAGGCAAGTAATACGCGGGGCAAATGAACGGGCGGTTGTGGCAGCCACAACCGAACTACAAGTTACCCCCAAACATACCCCCACGATCAGCCGGGAGCAGCGGGAACTCCTCGCAACGCATAGGCCACGAAAACCCCGCAAACCTTTGTCTACGGGGCTTTTGCTGGACTTCTCCGGGACGCGTTGGAACGCTTGTTGGTGCCCCGAGCCGGGGTCGAACCGGCACAGCCTAAGCCGAGGGATTTTAAGTCCCTTGTGTCTACCAATTTCACCATCGGGGCGATTTGCCGCGCAGACGCGGCGAACGGCGCAGACTTTATCACAAAAGCGGCCGCCGGTTCAGCCGGCGTCAACGCACCAGCGACTTGCGGGTATACGCGCAGAAGCCCGGGCGTGGGCCGATCTGCGGGTGCTTGCGGCAGGTTTCCGGCCGCTTGTCGTAGACTGTGCACAGACGGCTGACCGGGTCCAGCCATGCGCAGTCGCCGTTGGCGCGGCGCGCCAGCGTGAACACGCCGTACTTGTGGTTGAAGTGCTCGATCTGGCGCGCCTTCTGCAGGCGCTTGGCGATGTTCTTCGCCGGCTCTTCGAGCTCGAATTCGTCAACCAGCCCCATGCGGACCAGGTCGGGCAGTTTGACCTCGACCGGCATCGTGCAGCAGCTGCCCATGCAATCCTTGCACAGGCCCTGCTTGTAGCGGGTCCAGGTCTCCAGCCTTTCGACGTCTGCGTACATCCGTTCAATCCTGTTTCACGTGGAACGTCAGCGCGGACGCTGACGATAGAAGGTCATCGGCTGCGCGACCGGCACGTCGGACGGCGGTGGCGCCTGCAGCACGTGCTTCTTCATCTTGCCCATCACGTGCATCTCGCACGGCCGGCACTCGAAACGCAGCGTGTAGGTCTCGTCGCCGCTCTTCAGCGTCATCGGGTCGGCACGTACCTGCCCCATCACCCCCTGCACCCCCTTCGCCTGTTTCGGGCACAGGTTGAAGCTGTAGCGCAGGCAGTGCTTGGTGATCATCAGGCTGACTTCGCCCGCCTCGTGGTGCGCCTCGTACGCGAGGTCGATCAGCTCGACGCCGTGGCGGCGGTAGAACTGCCACGCCAACGGGTTGTACACGTTGGCAAGGTAGCTGATCGAACCTTCCGGGTAGGACGGCGGCGGGTCGAGTTCGGGTTTGCGCTGAGGGCGCTGCCAGGCGGCGACGCGCGCGTTTTCCAGCGCCGAGAGCACGTCGCGCCGCAAGGCGTTGGCGGTGGACGCCGGTACGAACCACGGCGCACCCAGCTGCAGCTCGACCGACTCGGCGCGGAACATGGTGTTGCCGAACTTGTTCAGCGACGCGGCAAGGCCGGACAAGGCCCGCTCAGCGTCGCGCGCGGCCTCCAGCGCCATCGGCGCGCGCACGCAGGCGGCCACGCCGTCTTCGTCGACCGCGTTCAACACCAGCCCCTGTTCGTCGTCGGACAGCGTCAGCCAGACACCGACCCGCCGCTCGGCAGACGGGCGCAGCAGCGCGAGTTCCCAAGCATGGTCGCGGTTGCGGCACAACTCGGCCCCCGCGCGCAGCCCCTGCAGCAGCGACGCGTCATTCGGCACCACGCGCCAGCGCGCGCCGCCTTCAATGTCGCCCAACCGCTCGACGGTGTTGACGTTGAAACCGACCACCTCGCGCTTCTTCATGAAGTTGAGGCCGTCGCCGTTAGCCAGCGTCTCGCCGCTTTCCATTTCCAGGTAACGGTCGGTCACCCGGGTGACCACGCCCAGCGGCTTGCCGACAAACTTGGGCGAATCGAACGCGCCGATATCGGCCTTGCGGCCGGTGGCGAAGTAATCGGTCGCGCCGCGGTTGAAGGTCTTGTCCGGGTCCGGCGTGAAGAACACCTCGGCGTGCCCGCTGGACGCGGGCGCGAGCGCGGGCCGCGCCTGGAGCGCCTCGTCGAGCAGTTGCCGGTAATACGCGGTGATGTTCTTCACGTAGGACGCGTCCTTGTAGCGCCCCTCGATCTTGAACGAGCGCACGCCGGCGTCGATCAGCGCGCCGATATTGGCGCTCTGGTTGTTGTCCTTCATCGACAGCAAATGCTTGTCGTACGCGACCACCCTGCCCTCGCCGTCGGTCAGCGTGTACGGGAGCCGGCACGCTTGCGAGCAGTCGCCACGGTTGGCGCTGCGCCCGGTGTCGGCGTGGCTGATATAGCACTGGCCGGAGAACGCCACGCACAGCGCGCCGTGCACGAAGTACTCGATGGCGGCGGTGTTGCCCACCGCACGGGCGATCTCGCCGACCTGCGCAAGCGTCAGCTCGCGCGCCAACACCAGCTGGGAGAAGCCCGCGTCGGCAAGGAAACGCGCCTTTGCCGCGTCGCGGATATCGCACTGGGTCGATGCGTGCAGTTCGATCGGCGGCAGGTCCAGCTCGAGCATCGCCATGTCCTGCACGATCAGGGCGTCGACGCCGGCGTCGTACAGCTGGTGGACCAGCGTGCGCGCGGGCTCGAGCTCGGCCTCGTGCAGGATGGTGTTGAGGGTGACGAACACCCGCGCATGGTAGCGGTGCGCGAAGCGCGCCAGTTCCGCGATGTCGGAGACACTGTTGCACGCGTTGTGGCGCGCACCGAAACTCGGGCCGCCGATATAGACGGCGTCCGCGCCGTGCAAAATGGCTTCCCGCCCGATTTCGGCGGTTTTCGCGGGCGACAACAGCTCGAGCTGGTGCGGCAACAGGCTCATGATCTTTCCTTGCGACGGGGGCTGACAGGATGCGCTTGCGCGGGAGGGGCGGAAGTATAGCGGAATCAGACACTTGCAGGAAACGGATCGCAAGTACCGGGGCGGGCGGCGGCAAGGCGGTACGCTGTCAATGCTGTGCAAATATGCGATACTCGCAAGTTATTGTCATGAAGCACGCCGAGGCTGAGCATGGATTTCGAAAAAGCACGTTTCAACATGATTGAGCAGCAGATCCGCCCGTGGGATGTGCTCGACACCGGGATTCTCGACCTGATGTTCGACGTCAAGCGCGAGGATTTCGTCAGCGACGACCTGCGCAACCTCGCGTTCACCGACCGCGAGCTGCCACTGCCCAACGGCAAGCTGATGCTGCAACCGAAGGTCGAGGCTCGCCTGCTGCAGGACCTGGAAGTCGCCGCCGGCGACAAGGTGCTCGAAGTCGGTACCGGATCGGGCTACGTCACTGCGCTGATCGCCAAGCTCGCGCGCGAAGTGCTGAGCGTCGAGATCGACGGTGCGCAACTTGAACGCGCAGCCGCCGCGCTGCGCAAGTCCGGCGTCGGCAACGCCCGCCTGTTCGAAGGCAACGGCGTCGAAGGCCTTGCCGGCCAGGCGCCGTTTGACGCGATCTACGTCGGCGGCTCGCTGCCGGTGGTCCCCGAGGCGCTCAAGCAGCAGCTTGCCGTCGGCGGCCGCATGGTCGTGGTGGTCGGCGACCTGCCGGTGATGCGCGCGCTGCGCATCCGCCGCGTGTCCGAAACCGACTTCTCCAGCGAAGAGATGTTCGATATCTGCGTGCAGCGCCTGGAAGGCGCCGAAGCGATCGAACCCGAACGCTTCAGCTTCTGATGGTCCGCGAGATTGGCGCCAGCGCGCTGGCGGCATGGCTGTCCGACGAGGCCCGGCCACAGCCCTGCCTGCTCGACGTACGCGAGCCTTGGGAAATCGAACGCGCCGCGATCGCCGGCAGCGTCGCGATCCCGATGCATCTCATCCCCATGCGGATGAACGAGCTGCCGGACGGGCCTGTCGTCACCGTCTGCCACCATGGCGTGCGCAGCTACCAGGTCGCGCTCTACCTTGAAAAGGCCGGCTTCGACGAGGTGTACAGCCTCGCCGGCGGCGTGGAAGAATGGGCGAACAGCGTGGACCCCACGATGGCGCGCTATTGAGCGCACGCCTCCCTCCCAACCCCGAAGGGCCGCGATAGCGGCCCTTTTTCATTGTCTATCCATACCCATGAAACTGGACTACCTGACCCCCGCCCTCGCCCGCGTCCGTCCGGGCTGGCAGCCGCTGCTGCAGGCCACACAGCTGTCCGCCATCGACCATGCGCTTGCCGCGCGACATGAGGCCGGCGAATCCATCTACCCGCCGCGCGAGCAGATCCTCGCTGCCTTGTCCTACCGCGACCCTGCCGACACCCGGGTAGTGATCTTGGGACAAGACCCGTACCACGGCGCGCACGAGGCCATGGGGCTGAGTTTTTCGGTCCCGGCCGACGTGCGCATCCCGCCCAGCCTGCGCAACATCTACAAGGAAATCGCCAGCGACCTGGATTGCCAGCCGCCCTCAAGCGGCGACCTAAGCGGCTGGGCACAGCAGGGCGTGTTGCTGCTCAATAGCGTGCTGACCGTCAGCGCCGACCAGGCCGGCAGCCACGGCAAGATCGGCTGGCAGGCGGTCAGCGACGCGCTGATCCACGAAACCAGCGTGCACAGCGCAGCCTGCGTGTTCATGCTGTGGGGCAGCTGGGCACACGGCAAACGCCCGCTGATCGACGCGGACAAGCATCTGGTGCTGACGGCTCCGCATCCTTCTCCCTTATCCGCGTACCGCGGTTTCTTCGGCTGCAGGCATTTCAGCCAGGCCAATGCCTGGTTGCAGCAGCGTGGCCATGCGCCGATCCACTGGTGTGGATAAGTCTGACTTCCGTTTCCTTGTCCTGCGGCAGGTGCCGTTTCAAGCGTCTGCCGCAGCCTGCCCAACCATTCTTTCCTTCACCATCTCCCTGCTTTTATCCGCTTGGCCAGCCATCCTGACGGCTAATCCAGCCTTCCATCCTGCGTGCTGGACACGCCACACCCACCCGAAAAGCACCAGAACCTCCTGTTTGATACCGCCTGCCTGGCATTTCTGTGAGCAACCAGACGTCGATAGGCTGAACCTATCGTGTTTGTCATGGTGCTTCTTCCGTGCTGCCCATCTGTCCGCGAAGTGCTTGTGTCCGCTTGGCAGGTTTCCAGCTTGCAATCTGTCTATTGTTTTTACTTGTAAAAAACGATGAAACTAGTAGAAGGCAGTCCATTGTTGTGGATAAGCCTTGTTCTTAAATGCAAATCAAGCATTTGCAGGTCGTTGTTTCCTGTGCGAACCCCCCATTGCAAGCATTGCACGGCTTGTGGATTGTTTTGAGGCCAACGCTGCAGACGGGTTTATCCACACCTTGCGACGGACTTACCCTGTGCAGGGCAAGCATGTGTTTTTTACGCCTGAATACCCTTCTTGTTTTTTTCTTGTATTTATTGAAGAGACTAATGAAGGAGGCTCATTGCTGTGGATAAACGTGCAATACACTGAAAACCAAGGGTTTTACGGTACTGGAAAGCTATGGATAAGCGGGGTCGCCAGTAGTCGGATCAGTTGTGGATAACTTTGATGATGGTTTTCCACAGCGACTTTTCAACAGCCGGTGTGGCAGGAATCCGCTTGGTTAACAACAGGGGCACTCGTACAATGCGCGGTCATGATGAATGTGCTGATCGTACGCACCTCGTCGATGGGGGACCTTATCCACACCTGGCCCGCCGTCACCGACCTGGTTGCGCATTACCCCAACGTCGAGCTGAGCTGGCTGGCGGAAGAAGCCTTTGCCGACATCGCCGCACTGCACCCGGCTGTTGGCGAGGTGATCCCGATCGCCTGGCGGCGCTGGCGCAAGGCTTTGCTCGCCAAACAGAGCTGGCAGCAGATGGCCGCCATGCGCGAAGCCCTGCGTGCACGGCCGTGGGACTGCGTGATCGACAGCCAGGGCCTGCTCAAGAGCGCCTTGCCGGCCAAACTCGCTGGCGGGCCGCTGGCCGGTTACGACAGTCACAGCATCCGGGAGCCGCTGGCCAGCCGTTTCTACGACAAGCAAGTCAGCGTCAGCCGCGAGCTGTCGGCGATCGAACGCAACCGCAGGCTGTTCGCGGGCGTGTTCGGCTATGCGGTGGAAGGGCCGCCGCGTTTCGGCGTCGGCCAGGGCGAACGGCCGTCCTGGCTGCCAGATGGACCTTACGCGGTGCTGTTGCACGCGACTAGCAAGGCGTCGAAGGAATGGCCCGAGCAGCACTGGGTCAACCTGGGCGCGCGGCTCGCCGCGGAGGGCCTCGTCTGTGTGCTGCCCTGGGGCAACGCGCAGGAAGCCGAGCGGGCGGCACGCCTGCAGGCTGCGATCGAAGGGGCCGTGCTTGCGCCGCGCATGCGCTTGCGTGAGGCGGCCGGCTTGATCGGCCACGCGGCCGCGGTGGTCGGCGTCGACACCGGCCTGACCCACCTTGCCAACGCGCAGGACGTGCCGCTGGTGGCGATCTACACCGATACCGACCCGGCGCTGACCGGCGTCGTCGAGACCGCCCGTGCGTGCAACGTCGGCCGTGCCGGCGTCTGCCCGGAGGTGGACGAGGTCTACGCCTTGTTGCAGGCGAGACGGACGGCATGAGTTTCTGGCGTTCTCCTTACTCGGCGCTGTGGCGCCTGCTCTCGCCCCTGGCCAAGGCCTACCTCAGGCGGCGCGCCAGGCGTTCGCCCGCCTACCTCGAGCATTGGGACGAACGCTTCTCGACCCGCACCAAACCGCCGCGGCACAAGAACGCCTTGTGGATACACGCGGTGTCGGTCGGCGAGACGCGCGCGGCCTTGCCGCTGGTCGCCGAACTGCGCCGGCGCTGGCCGCAGCTGCCGCTGTTGCTGACGCAGATGACGCCGACCGGCCGCGCGACCGCGCTCGACCTCTACCCCGACGCCGAAGTGCGCTACCTGCCCTACGACAGCCGCGAGGCGGTGCAGCGATTTCTCGACCTGTACCAGCCGCGCGTCGGCATCCTGATGGAAACCGAGATCTGGCCGAACCTAATCCACGGCTGCGCCGAGCGCGACATTCCGCTGTTTCTCGCCAACGCGCGGCTGTCGGAAAAGTCGCTGCGCGGCTACCGCCGCGTCAGCGGGCTGATCTCGCCGGCCTTGGGCTGCCTCGCCGGGGTGGCCGCGCAGAGCACGGACGACGCGGCCAGGCTGTCATCGCTTGGCGCGGATAACGTGCAAGTCTGCGGCAACACCAAGTTCGACTTCGTGCCGCCGGCCGACAAGGTCGAGCTGGGGCGCGCCTTCCGTGAAGCGGCGGGTACGCGCAAGGTTGTCGTGTGCGGCAGCACGCGCGAGGGCGAAGAGGCGTTGATTCTGGATGCGTGGGCGGCGTACGGGCCGTCCGACGCGCTCTTGGTGCTGGTGCCGCGCCATCCAGAGCGTTTTGGCGCGGTCGCGGCGCTGGTCGCCGAGCGGGGCTTCGCGCTGCAAAGGCGCAGTGAAGGCGTGGCGATCGACCGGCAGATCCGGGTCTGGCTGGGGGATTCGATGGGGGAGCTATTCGCGTACTACGCGATGGCCGACCTCGCCTTTGTCGGCGGCAGCCTGCTGCCGCTGGGCGGGCAGAACCTGATCGAGCCGGCCAGCGTCGGCGTGCCGGTGCTGTTCGGCCCTTCGATGTTCAATTTTGCCGAGGCGAGCCGCCTTGCGCTGGCCGCCGGCGCCGCGCGCGAGGTGGCCGACGCGACGGCGCTGGCCGAAACCTGCCGTACCCTGCTGGACGACGACGCCGGCCGCCAGGCGATGCACGAGGCCGCGCTCGCGTTCAGCCGCTCGCACCAAGGCGCCTGCGCGCGCATCGCCGACTACGTCGAGGAGCGGCTGGCCGCGCAGGGTGTCAGTCTTCGCCGCTGACGTCGTCCTCGGCGTCCGAGCTTGCCCAGAACAAGCGGTCGGGGATCGCGTGGCCCATGCCCGGGCGGAACGCGTAGCGCAACGCCTGCCAGGTGTACTCCTGTGCTTCGCGCACCGCCTCGGGCAGCCGCGCGCCGCCGGCAACCATGCCGGCGATCGCCGCCGCCAGCGTGCAGCCGGCGCCGTAGTAGCTGCCGGGCAGCCGCTGCCAGCGGTCGCGGCGGATCTCGCCGTGCTGGCCGTACAGGAGGTTGCAGATGCCGCTGGTGGTATCCTGGCTGCCGCTGAGCAACACGTATTCGCAGCCGAGCGCGAGCAGGCGGCGCGCGTATTCGGCCGCTTCCGGCTCGTCTTCCTCGTCCGGCTCATTCAGCGCCAGATGGCGCGCCTCGGCCCGGTTGGGCGTGATCAGCGTCGCGTGCGGGATCAGCAGTTCGCGCATCGAGTCGATGAGTTCGGTGCTCGCGTACTCGCCGCTGCTGGCGAGTACCGGGTCGAACACCAGCGGGATGTCCGGATAGTCGGTGACGAGCTCGGTGATCGCCGCGACGTTTTCCGCGCTGCCTGTCATGCCGACGCAGAACGCGGCGATGGGCATGTCTTCGAGCAGCATGCGCGCCTGGTCGAGCACGAAATCGGCGTCGACGACCTGGATTGCGTCGACGTTGCGGCTGTCGCGCACGGTCAGCGCGGTGACCACCGACAAGGGGTGGCAGCCTAGGCTGGCGAGCGTCAAGGCGCTGGCCTGGATGCCGGCGCCACCCGAGGGGTCGGCCGCCGACAGGGTCAGTACGATGGGGGGAGCGGGACGTGGAGACGGCACACCTTAGCCTCTTAGCATTACAAGACGTACAATAGCCATTTTAACTGAATAGCAGGGGCGAACCGATGCAAACCTGGATGTGTCTGATCTGCGGCTTCATCTACGACGAGGCGGCCGGCCGCCCCGAAGACGGCATCGCGCCGGGGACCCGCTGGGACGACGTGCCGATGAACTGGACTTGCCCGGACTGCGGTGCGCGCAAGGACGAATTCGAGATGATCGAGATCTGATTGGGAGACCGCCGATGGCGATCCGACACGCTTTGCCGATGGCCGCACTGCTGGCCGGTAGCCTGCTGCTGAGCGCATGCGAGAGCACCACCGCGTCCGGCGCGGTCGGCGCCAACCGCAAGCAGTTGCTGCTGGTGTCGACGCAGGAGGTCAACGCTGCGTCGGCGCAGTCGTACCGGCAGCAGCTGGTGAAGGCCAGGCAAGCCGGCGTGCTCAACCGCGACGCGCGTCAGGCGCGGCGGGTTAACGCCGTCGCGCAGCGGCTGATCGCCGAGGTCGGCGTATTCCGTCCCGAGGCGCGCGGCTGGCAATGGGAAGTCAACGTGTTTGCCAGCCCCGAGCTCAACGCCTACTGCATGCCTGGCGGCAAGATCGGCGTGTACAGCGGCTTGATCGATCGGCTGTCGCTCACCGACGCCGAACTGGCGGCGGTGATCAGCCACGAGATCGCGCACGCGCTGCGTGAACACAGCCGCGAGCAGGTGTCCCAGGAGTTCGCCAAGCAGCAGGGTATCGCGCTGGCCGGTGCCGTGCTGGGGCTGGATGCAGGCACGCAGGACTTGGTGCAGTTGGTCGGCCAGTATTCGTTGAGCCTGCCGTTCTCGCGGCGCATGGAGAAGGAAGCCGACCTGATGGGGCTGGAGCTGATGGCGCGCGCCGGTTACGACCCGAACGCCGCGCTGTCGATCTGGCGCAAGATGGAGGCGGCCGGCGGCAGCGGCGGCCCGGAATGGATGTCGACCCACCCGTCTGGCACGAGCCGCATCGCCGAGATGCAGCAGATGCTGCCGCAGGTGATGCCGTACTACCGAGCGGCGCGTCCCTGACTGTTCCACGTGAAACACTGAGATGGCCTACCTCTACGTCAAGGCGTTCCATATCGTGCTGGTGACCGCCTGGTTCGCCGGCCTGTTCTACCTGCCGCGTATCTTCGTCAACCTGGCGATGGCGTCGCCCGGCGCCGAATACGACCGCCTGCTGCTGATGGCGCGCAAGCTGTACCGCTTCATGACGCCGCTGGCGGTGCTGGCGCTGGCGCTGGGCCTGTGGTTGTGGTTAGGCTTCGGCATCAGCGGCGGCTGGCTGCACGCCAAGCTCGCGCTGGTCGGCTTGCTGGTCGGCTACCACGCGTGGTGCGGCCGGCTGTACGCGGCGTTCGCCGGGCACCGCAACCGGCACGGCCACGTGTGGTTCCGCTGGTTCAACGAACTGCCGGTGCTGGTATTGGTTGCCGTCGTCGTGCTGGTCGTCGTCAAGCCGTTCTGATGGCCGTCGAGATCGAGCGCCGCTTCCTGGTGCAAGGCGATGGCTGGCGGGGTGGCGCGGACGGCGTCCGCCTGCGCCAGGGCTTCATGGCGGCCGACGCGGTGCGCAGCGTGAGGGTGCGCATCGCCGGCGGCGAGGCGTGGCTGACCATCAAGGCCGAGGCAACGGCGGTGGCCCGCGCCGAATTCGAATATCCGCTGCCGCTGGCCGACGCCGAACACATGCTCGCGCAGCTGTGCGTGTTCAGCGTCGACAAGTGGCGCTACCACCTCGAATACGGCGGCCGGGAGTGGACGGTCGACGAGTACGGCGCCGATGGCGGCGCGCTCGTCATCGCCGAGATCGAGCTGCCCGACGCCACCACCGATTTTCCGCGTCCGCCCTGGCTGGGCAACGAAGTGACGACCGACGCGCGCTACAGCTACGGCTATTTGCTGCGCCACCACTGTTTCGGCGGGTCGCCCGCGTAAGCGGCCTGCCCCGATTTACTGGCTTTGGAGAATGCAACGATGTCCTGCAACCTCGAACTGTTCGAACGTGGCAAACAATCGATCCCCGGCGGCGTCAATTCGCCGGTCCGTGCCTTCGGCTCGGTCGGCGGTACGCCGCGCTTCGTGAAGAAGGCGCTCGGCGCGCATTTCTGGGACGCCGACGACAAGCGCTATATCGACTACATCGGCTCGTGGGGCCCGGCCATCCTCGGCCACGCCCACCCCGAAGTGATTTCCGCCGTGCAACAGGCGGCGGTGGGCGGGCTGTCGTTCGGCGCGCCGACCGAGGCCGAGATCGAGATCGCCGAAGAGATCCGCAAGCTGCTGCCTTCGGTCGAACTGGTGCGGCTGGTGTCGTCGGGCACCGAGGCGACGATGAGCGCGATCCGCCTCGCCCGCGGCTATACCGGCCGCGACGCGATCATCAAGTTCGAGGGCTGCTACCACGGCCACTCCGACAGCCTGCTGGTGAAGGCCGGCTCCGGCCTGCTCACCTTCGGCAACCCGAGCTCGGGCGGCGTGCCGGCCGACTTCACCCGCCACACGCTGGTGCTCGAGTACAACAACGTCGAGCAGCTCGAGCGCACCTTCGCCGAGATCGGCGACAGCATCGCCTGCGTGATCCTCGAGCCGATCGCCGGCAACATGAACCTGATCAAGCCGAGCGAGGCCTTCGTCAAGGCGCTGCGCGGGCTGACCGAAAAGCACGGCAGCGTGCTGATCTACGACGAGGTGATGACCGGCTTCCGCGTCGGCCTCGGCTGCGCGCAGGGCCTGCACGGCATCCAACCGGACCTGACCACGCTGGGCAAGGTGGTCGGCGGCGGCATGCCGCTGGCGGCCTTCGGCGGCCGCGCCGACATCATGTCGTGCATCGCGCCCCTGGGGAACGTCTACCAGGCTGGCACGCTGTCGGGCAACCCGGTCGCCGTCGCCGCCGGCCTCTCCACGCTCAGGCTGATCCAGCGCCCCGGCTTCTACGACGAGCTGTCGGCCTCCACCCGCCGTCTCGCCATGGGCCTCGAGGCGGCTGCGCGCGACGCCGGCGTGCCGATGTGCGCCGACAGTGTGGGTGGCATGTTCGGCCTCTACTTCTGCGAACAGGTGCCGGCGAGCTACGCCGAGGTGACCGCGTCCGACCGCGAGCGCTTCAACCGCTTCTTCCACGCGATGCTGGAAGAAGGCGTCTACCTCGCGCCGTCGGCGTACGAGGCGGGCTTCGTGTCGATCGCGCATACCGACGCGATCATCGACGAGACGATAGCCGCCGCGCGCCGCGCGTTCGCCCGCGTCTGACCTGACCTTGCATCCGGAAGCCGGCGGTCTTGGGCCGCCGGCTTTTTTCGTTTGTGCAACACGCGGCAACACCAGGCGGGTGGCAAATTTTCATGACTATTGGAAATGATAATAATTCGCGTTATTATCATCTCCATGAAACGCAACTACTTTGTCCTGACGACGCTCGCCACGGTGACCTTGGGCCACGCGGTGCTGCTGTACGCGGCGGATGCGCCGCCGCTGCAGCCGCCAAAGGCCTTGCCGGTGGTCGCGGTCGCGCTGCTGGCCAAGCCTGCACAGGCCGTGGCGGAACAGCCCGCCGCCGCGCCCGCCCGGGCGAAAGCAGCGGCGCCGGCCAGACGTGCGCCGGCGCCTGAGGCCGTGTCCAGGGTCAGGGCCGATGCGCCCCGTCCTGCCTCCGCCAAGCCGGCTGCCGCGGCAGCGGCCGTGGCCAGCACAGCCCCAGCTGGCAGTGCGGGCGCACAGCCAGCTTCCGGCGAGCGGCAGGGTGCTGCGGCCGCAGGCGAAGGTGAAGCGCCGGCGGTGACGCCGCCGCAGTACCGCGGCGACTACCTGCACAACCCCAAGCCCGCCTACCCGCCGCTGTCGCTCGAACTGGCCGAACAGGGCGTCGTCGAGCTGAGGGTCGCCGTCAGCGCGGCGGGCGAGGCGACTTCCGTCGAACTCTTCCGCAGTAGCGGCTTCCCGCGGCTTGACCGCGCCGCACGCGAAGCGGTGGCGCGCTGGCGCTTCATCCCGGCCCGGCTGGGCAGCCAGAGCGTCGCGCACAGTTTTGTCGTTCCCGTCCATTTCTCGCTGAAAACCGCCAAATCATGAACCTGATGCTTGTCTTCGAGCAGGGGGACGCCGTGCTCGCCACCGTCTTCCTGAGCCTGATCGCGATGTCGATCCTGACCTGGACGCTGCTGATCGTCCGTTCCGTCCAGTTGTGGCGCGCGCGCCGCGCCAACCGGGACGCCGAGGCGCGGCTGTGGGACGCGCCCGACTGGGCGGGCGCGCTTGCCGCGCTCGAGCACAACGACGCGCCGGCGGCGCGTCTGGTGCGCGACGGCACCGCCGCCCTCGCCCACTACCACAGCCACGCCGGCCGTTCGCTCGGCCAGGCCTGCGGCGTCGACGAATTTCTGACCCGCGCGCTGCGCAAGCGGCTGTCGCTGGAGTCCGGCCGGCTGGAGTCCGGCATGGTGCTGCTGGCGTCGATCGGTTCGACCGCGCCGTTCATCGGCCTGTTCGGCACGGTGTGGGGCATCTACCACGCGCTGGTCGGCATCGGTGCCAGCGGGCAGGCCGGCATCGACGTGGTCGCCGGCCCGATCGGCGAGGCGCTAATCGCGACCGCCGCCGGCCTCGCCGCGGCGATCCCCGCGGTGCTCGCCTACAACGCGCTGGGCCGCGCGCAGCGGCTGATCGCGCAGCAGCTCGACCATTTCGCGCACGACGTGCACGCGCAACTATTGACCGAAGGGAGCGGCGATGGCGTTCGGTAACTTCGACAGCGAGCGCGCGGCGCCGCTCTCCGAGATCAACATGACCCCGCTGGTCGACGTGATGCTGGTGCTGCTGGTCGTCTTCATCGTCGGCATGCCGCTGATGCAGCAGTCGGTGCGCGTCGAGCTGCCGAAAACCGCCAGCACGCAGCAGGCCGGTGCCGGCACGCGCGCGACGCTGGCCATCGACGCGGCGGGCCGGCTGTGGCTGGACGAGCGCGCGGTGGGTGAAGCTGAGCTTTCCGCCGAACTGGCCCGCCTTGCCGCCAACCCCGCGCTCGAACTCGAACTGCAGGCCGACCGTGCCGTGCGTTACGAGGCGGTCGCCCGCGCGCTCGCACAGGCCCGCGAGGCCGGCATCAGCCGCATCGGCTTCGTCACCACCGAACGTTGAGTTTCCCCCGTCCGTGCATCCCGCTTGGGCGGGAGGGCTGCGTGCGCCCGGCGCGGGCGGGTTTTCTACCCCGCCGCTGAAAACACAAGAAGAGAGCAAACATGAAGAAGCAATCCGCCCCCCTGCTGGTGGGGCAGCGCGGTGCCGTCGTCGGCGCCGGCGTCCTCGCCCTCGCCCTCAACCCCGCCTTCGCCCAGGCCGCCGATACCCGGCTGCAGGCGGTCGAAGTGGTCGGCGAGCAGGCCCAGCGCGGCACGCTGGCGACCGGCGCGTCGACCATAGGCAAGACCTGGCAGCAGCTGCGCGACATCCCGCAGTCGGTGACCGTGGTCAACCAGCAACTGATCGAAGACCAGGGCGCGGATTCGCTGAAGGACGCGCTGAAGAACGTGTCCGGGCTGACCTTCGCCGCCGGTGAAGGCGGCCGTACCGGCGACCAGATCGTGATGCGCGGCTTCGCGACGACGACCGACCTGTTCGTCGACAGCGCGCGCGACATCGGCCAGTACACGCGTGACCTGTTCAACACCGAGAAGGTCGAGGTCCTGAAGGGGCCAAGCTCGATGCTGTTCGGCCGCGGCTCGACCGGCGGCGTGATCAACCTGGTCAGCAAGCAGCCCTACGCCGGCAACAAGCAGGAAGCCGAACTGACCATCGGCAGCGAGGACAAGCGCCGCGCCACGGTTGACGTCAATTACGCCGAAACCGACGACGTGGCGCTGCGCCTGAACGTGATGGCGGAGAAGAAGAACAACGGCCGCACCGTGCACGACGACGAGCGTTACGGCTTCGCGCCGTCGGTGGCGATCGGCCTGGACGGCCCGACCTCGCTGACGCTGTCCTACCTGCACCTGACCGAGCACAACAACACCGACTACGGCGTGCCGTACGACCCGAACACGCTCAAGCCTGTCGACGTGCCGTACGGACGCTACTACGGCCTGTCCGGGCTCGACTACGAAGACACCAAGACCGACCTTGCCACCGCCGTGCTCGAGCACCGCGTCAGCGACAAGAGCAAGGTCAAGAACCAGCTGCGCTACGCGCGTTACCAGCGCGACGCTGCGCCGACCGCGCCGCGCCTCTCCGGCTTGAAGCCGGGCATGCCGGTGAGCGGCCAGACGGTGATGAGGCGTGAACTCAAGCAGCGCAACGGCGTCGACGAGACCTGGTCGAACCAGACCGACTTCACCACCGAGCTGGAAGCGGCCGGTCTTAAACACCAGCTGCTGGCCGGCCTGGAGCTGACCCGCGAGCGCTCGTACACCGACCGCCACGACAACCTGACCGGCACCAGCCAGCCGTCGACCAGCGTCGGCGCGCCTAATCCGTCGGATACGCCGAATCTCAAATGGGGAAAGACCAGCCACCGCGACTACGTCGCCGACGGCGCCGCGCTGTACGCGCAGGACTTCATCACGCTGAACCGCGAGTGGAAGGCGTTGCTCGGCGCGCGTTTCGACCGCCTGTCCGGCGACTACCATACCCGCAACTTCAACAAGGACACCGGCGCGCTGGATAGCAAGACGTCGTACGACGCCAGCCGCACCGACAATGTGTGGAGCTGGCGCTCCGGCCTGATCTGGCAGCCGGACACGACGCAGTCCTACTACGCGAGCTACGGCACCTCGTTCAACCCGTCGGGCGAGGCGTACGCGCTGGACAAGGCGACCCAGAAGGTCGCGCCCGAGAAGAACCGCAATATGGAGCTGGGCGCCAAGTTCGACTTGCTGGACGGCGACCTGTTGCTGCGCGGCGCGCTGTTCCGCATCGAGAAGACCAACGAGCGCAACACCGACCCGTTGATCCCGGACGTGGTGACGCTGTCCGGCAAGCGGCACACCGACGGTGTCGAATTCGAGGCCGCCGGGCGGCTGACCGAGCGCTGGGAGGTGTTCGCCGGCGCGACCTACCTTGACGCGACCATCGACAAGGCCGGCTCGCACCTGGGCACCGAAGGCAAGCGTCCGCGCAACACGCCGAATTTCAGCGCCAACCTGTGGACCAGCTACCGGCTGTCGTCCGAGTGGACGGTCGGCGGCGGCGCCAACTGGGTCGGCAAGCGCTACGCGACCGAGGCCAACACCAACGTGCTGCCCGAATACGTTGTCGTGGGCGCGATGCTCGCGTACGAGACGCGCCACTACAAGGCGCAGCTGAACGTGAACAACCTGTTCGACGAGAAGTACTACGAGGGGCTGTACAGCGGCCACGCCACCTACGGCGCCCGCCGCAATGCCGAGCTGACGCTGGGCGTGAAGTTCTGATTCTCCAACCTTGCCGCCGGGTGCGCGACCCCTCGCGCCCGCGCGGGCTTTTTCATTCCGGAATAACGCGATGCTGCTGCACATCCCCCAGGTCCTCAACCCCGAAGAACTCGCGCATGGGCGCGTGCTGCTGGACGGCGCGCCGTGGGCCGACGGCTGCATCACCGCCGGCACCCAGTCGGCACAGGCCAAACGCAACCTGCAGCTGCCGCAGGACACGCCCGCCGCGCGCGAACTGCAGGCGATGGTCGAGGCAGCGCTCGCGCGCAACGCGACCTTCTTCTCGGCCGCGCTGCCCAAGCAGGTGTTCCCGCCCCTGTTCAACTGCTACCAGGGCGGCATGGACTTTGGCAACCACGTCGACAACGCGGTGCGCGCCGACCCGTTCAGCGGGCAGTGGGTGCGTACCGACGTATCGTGCACGCTGTTCTTCACCGGGCCCGACGAGTACGACGGCGGCGAACTGGTGATCGAGGACAATTACGGCGAACACCGCGTCAAGCTGCCGGCCGGCGACATGATCCTCTACCCGTCGACCAGCCTGCACCGGGTCGAGCCGGTGACGCGCGGTGCGCGCGTCGCGTCGTTCTTCTGGACGCAGAGCATGGTGCGCGACGACGCCAGACGCAGCTTGCTGTTCGACATGGACCGCGCGATCAGCAGCCTGCGCGCACGCGTCGGCGACGGTGAGGAGACGGTGATGCTGACGGCGAACTACCACAACCTGCTGAGGATGTGGACCGAGCTGTGACGTTGCCGGTTTGGCGGATCTGTATAAGCAAAATATAATGGTCGTCCGCGCCGCACGGCGCACCCGCAGGTTCCGGACGGAGAACGACGTGAAACAGGGCAGGATCATCCACTACAACCGCGACGGCGGACACGGCATCGTCAGCGTCGACTGCCGGCAATATCCGTTCGAGATCAGTCACTGGCGGGCCGACTACGCGCCCGAGCTGAACATGGAAGTCGGCCTGCTGCTGGACGAGGCCGGCGCGGTTGAGGACGTGGTGCCCTGCTGCGCGGTGTTCCCGCGGCTGGCGCAGCCTGACGCGGCGTGTACCTGCCCGCCGCAGCCTTGGCTCGTGCTGGTGCGCCGGCGTGCCGCCTGCGCTGTGCGCAGCGTACTGGGCAGCATAGGCTGGATGCCGCTGGCGGGCTTCGCGCTGTTCGCCGTCGCGATGCTGCTGGGTGACGCGGCGAGCGCCGCCGTGCTCGGCAGCCGGGTCGGCGGCAGCCTGTACGCGATGCTCGCGCACGGTGGCCTCTCCGCGCTGGTGTGGCTGTCCGCGCTGGCGCTGGTGTTGCCCTGCTTGTGGCGCGACCGCCTCGCCTGGCTGGGCTTCTTGCTGCCGCTCGCGAGCGTGGTGCTCGCGCTGTTCTCGCTGTTCAACGAATACGGCGCGCTCGCCGAATCGCTGCGCGGGTTGTCCGACGCGGTCGGCGCCGGCGTGCAGGCCGCGGCGCCGGCACGCGCCTTCCTCGGCCAGCTGACGCTGGGCCTGCCGTTCTACCTCGCGCTCGCGGCAAGCGTCGCGCTCGCGCTGTTCGGCGCGTCGCGGTTTCGCGGCCACCCGCCCGCCCGGCATCCCGCCGCCTAAAAACAAAAAGCGCAGCCTTAGGCTGCGCTTTTTGTTGGGGTGAGCAGGCGCTCAGTCTTCCTCGCCGAGGAAGCCGCCGCTCTGGTGTGCCCACAGCCGCGCGTACAGCCCGCCTTTGGCCAGCAGCTCGGCGTGGCTGCCCTCCTCGACGATGCGGCCACCGTCCATCACCACCAGCCTGTCCATCGCCGCGATGGTCGACAGCCGGTGCGCGATGGCGACCACCGTCTTGCCCTCCATCAGCGTGTACAGGCTTTGCTGGATCGCCGCCTCGACTTCCGAGTCCAGCGCGCTGGTCGCCTCGTCGAGCAGCAGGATGGGAGCGTCCTTGAGCATTACCCGCGCGATCGCGATGCGCTGCCGCTGGCCGCCGGAGAGCTTGACCCCGCGCTCGCCGACATGCGCGTCGTAGCCGCGGCGGCCGCGGGCGTCGGTCAGCTCCGCGATGAAGCCGTCGGCCTCGGCGCGGCGGGCCGCCTCGAGCATTTGCGCCTCGGTCGCGTCCGGCCGGCCGTACAGCAGGTTGTCGCGTACCGAGCGGTGCAACAGCGAGGTGTCCTGCGTCACCATGCCGACCTCGGCGCGCAGGCTCTCCTGTTGCACCTCGCGCACGTCCTGGCCGTCGACCAGCACGCGGCCGGATTCCACGTCGTAAAAGCGCAGCAGCAGGTTGACCAGCGTCGACTTGCCGGCGCCGGAGCGGCCGACCACGCCGATCTTCTCGCCGGGGCGGATGGTCAGCGACAGCCGGTCGATCACCCGCCGCTCGCCGCCGTAGCCGAACACCACGTCCTCGAAGCGGACCTCGCCCCGGCTGACCGCCAGGCGCGGCGCGCCGGGGCGGTCGGTGACCGCGATGCGCCTGGACAGCGTCGCCATGCCGTCGTGCACGGTGCCGATATGCTCGAACAGGCTGGAGAGCTCCCACATGATCCAGTGCGCGATGCCGTTGAGCCTGAGCGCCATCGCGGTGGCGGCGGCGACCGCGCCGACGCCGACCTCGCCGCGCGCCCACAGCCACAGCGCGAGCCCGGCGGTCGACGCGATCAGCAGCATGTTGAGCAGGTGGTTGACCACCTCGACGCCGGTAACCAAACGCATCTGCGCGTGCACGGTGCCCATGAACTCGCGCATCGCGACGCGCACGAAGCCGGCCTCGCGGCGGGCGTGGCCGAACAGCTTGACCGTCGCGATATTGGTGTACGCGTCGGTCACCCGCCCGGTCATCAGGCTGCGCGCGTCGGCCTGCTCGCGGGCGGCCGCGCCGAGGCGCGGGATGAAGTAGGCGAGCGCGACGAGGTAGAGCGCGAGCCAGCCGACGAAGGGCAGCAGCAGCCACACGTCGAAGCTGCCGACCACGGCGAGCATGGTGACGAAGTAGATGACCACGAACACCAGGATGTCGCAGACGATCATCACCGTGTCGCGTACCGCCAGCGCGGTCTGCATCAGCTTGGCCGACACCCGGCCGGCGAACTCGTCCTGGTAGAAGCTCATGCTCTGCCCGAGCAGGTGGCGGTGGAACTGCCAGCGCAGCCGCATCGGGAAGTTGCCGAACAGGCCCTGGTACTTGCACATCGCCTGCAGCCACACCAAGAGCGGGCTGCCCAGCACGATGGCACCGAGCAGCAGCAGTCTGCCCTGCTCCTTGTGCCACAGCTCGGCAGGCGGCGTCGCCGCGAGCCAGTCGACGATGGCGCCGAGCATCGAGAACAGCAGGGCCTCGAACGCGCCGATGCTGGCGGTCAGCACGATCACCGCCGCGATCAGGCCGCGCATGCCGGCGGTTGCCTGCCAGACGAAGGGGAAGAATGAAGCCGCCGGCTGTGGCGGCGCTGCGTCCGGGTACGGATCGACCCGGTTTTCAAACCAGTTGAGCAAGATGGGCTCCGGCGGCGGGATGGAATGGGCCGATTATACGGCGCATCGCTTGCCCGCCTGCCGGTGGCGGCGCTAAGTTCGGGACTTGCGATCGCAGAAAGAGAAGCCGTGAAGATTACCGTCCTGTTTCCCACCCAGACAGAATTCCAGTGTTTCGACCACCCGCAGGTGGAGAAGGCGCTGTGCGGCGTCGGCCCGATCGAGGCGGCGTACCGCACCACCCGCATCATCCAGCAGCAGCGCCCCGACGTGCTGATCATGGCCGGCATCGCCGGTGTCTACCCCGGCTCGTCCTTGCGGGTCGGCGACGTCGCGCTGGTGGCGAGCGAGCGCGAGGCCGACCTCGGCTTTTTCGACCGGCAAGGCTTCACCCAGCTTGCCGACGTCGAGCTGGCCATGGACTTCGAGCGGCATCGCAGCTACGACAGCCCGTGGCTGGACGAGACTCTCCCGCTGCCGCAGGCGAGCTCGAACACGGTCAGCGCGGCGCTTGCGCCGTTTGTCTCGCACGACGGCGTCGACCTGGAAAACATGGAGGGCGCGGCGTTTTTCCATGTCTGCCTGGCCGAAGGGCAGCGCTTTTATGAAATACGCGCGGTGTCCAACCCAGTGACGCTCGAGCCGCATGTGTGGGACTTCGACGCCTCGCTGCGCACGCTGGCAGCCGGCCTGCACCGGCTGGTCGAACACCTGCTGCCCAGTGTGGCGCGCGCATGAAAAAAGCGGCCCGCTCGCGCGGGCCGCTTGGCAGCAGACAGCCTGCGCTTAGTTGAGTGCAGCGGCCAGCGCGCTGCGCTGCTCGGCGAGGCTCTGCGGCAGGCGGTCGGCCAGGCGCGACAGCCATTCGTCGTGCGCGGCGACTTCGGCGCGCCAGGCGTCGACGTCAAGCGCCATCAGCTGCTCGAACTGCTCGCGGGTCACCGCGTCCAGACCGTCCCAGCCGATATCCTCGTAGCCCGGCATCCAGCCCAGCCAGTTGCGGTTCGCGTTGGCGCGGCCGTCGACGCGGCCGACGATCCATTCGAGCACGCGCATGTTCTCGCCGAAGCCCGGCCACATGAAGTTGCCTTCCTCGTCAACGCGGAACCAGTTCACGCAGAAGATCTTCGGCGCGCTTGGCAGGGTGCGGCCGATCGCCAGCCAGTGGTTGAAGTAGTCGCCCATGTGGTAGCCGCAGAAAGGCAGCATCGCGAATGGGTCGCGGCGGGTCTGCCCCTGCGCGCCCATCGCGGCGGCGGTGGTCTCCGAGCCCATGGTCGCCGCCAGGTAAACGCCCTGCGCCCAGTCGGCCGACTCCATCACCAGCGGGATGGTGCCCGAGCGGCGGCCGCCGAAGATGAACGCCGAGATCGGCACGCCGGCCGGGTCGTTCCACGCGGCGTCCAGCGACGGGCACTGGGTCGCCGACACGGTGAAGCGCGCGTTCGGGTGCGCCGCCTTGCGGCCGCAGCCCGGCGTCCACGGCTGGCCCTGCCAGTCGGTCAGGCGCTCCGGCGCTGTCTTGCTCATGCCCTCCCACCACACGTCGCCGTCTTCGGTCAGCGCGACGTTGGTGAAGATCACGTTTTCCTTCAGCATCGCCATCGCGTTCGGGTTGGACTTCTCGGAGGTGCCCGGCGCGACGCCGAAATAGCCGTTCTCCGGGTTGATCGCGTACAGGCGGCCGTCGGCGCCCGGCTTGATCCACGCGATGTCGTCGCCGACGGTGGTGATCTTCCAGCCGTGGTAGGCCTTGGGCGGGATCAGCATCGCGAAGTTGGTCTTGCCGCAGGCGCTGGGGAAGGCGGCGGCGACATAGTGCTTGTCGCCCGCCGGGCTTTCGACGCCGAGGATCAGCATGTGTTCGGCCAGCCAGCCCTCGTCGCGGCCCATGGTCGACGCGATCCTGAGCGCAAAGCACTTCTTGCCCAGCAGCGCATTGCCGCCGTAGCCCGAGCCGTACGACCAGATCTCGCGGGTCTCCGGGAAGTGCACGATGTACTTGGTGTCCGGGTTGCACGGCCACGGCTTGTCCGCCTCGCCCGAAGCCAGCGGCGCGCCGACGGTGTGCACGCAGGGGACGAAGTCGCCGTTTTCGCCGAGCACCTCGTACACCGCGCGGCCCATGCGCGTCATGATGCGCATCGACGCGACCACGTACGGCGAGTCGGTCAGCTCGACGCCGACATGCGCGATCGGCGAGCCCAGCGGCCCCATGCTGAACGGGATCACGTACAGCGTGCGCCCGCGCATGCAACCCTCGAACAGGCCGCCGAGTGTCGAGCGCATCTCGTCCGGCGCTGCCCAGTTATTGTTCGGGCCGGCGTCTTCCTGGCGCACGCTGCACACATAGGTGCGGTCTTCGACGCGGGCGACGTCGGACGGGTCGGAAAACGCCGCGTATGCGTTGCGGCGCTTTTCAGGGTTCAGCCTGACCAGCGTGCCGGCCTCGACCATCTGCGCGAGCAGGCGTTCGTTTTCCTCGTCCGAACCGTCGACCCAGTGGATGGCGTCGGGCTGGGTCAGGCTGGCGATGCGGGCGACCCAGTCGATCAGGGCCTGGTGGTGGACGTATTCCGGGGCAAATGACTGCATGCTGGTCCTCGATGCGTATGCGGATAATTCTTGTTGAATCCGTGGATTTTCACATATATGTCATCTTGCGTCGCGCCGCACGCCAAGAATATCCCTTGCCCCGTGCGGTAATTGGCGGCGCGGCAACAGGATGACATGGGGCGTGGTGCGCGGCGGGAGCGGTCGGACAGCTTTCCGGCCGTTTGTCCACATTTTTATCCACAGCCCGGCGGCGGCAACGGGCAGGATGCCGGCTACACTCTTGCTATCAGTTGCCCGCAGAAAGTCCAGCCATGGTTTCGCCCAGCATGTCCCGCGTCGACCTGGTCGCCGCCTGCCGCATCGTGCTGGCCGTGCTGCTGACCGAGGCGTGCGGCTACCTGTCTGGCAGTTTCATCCCGTACGCGAGTGCCAGCGTCGGCAGCCTGTGGGCCGCGGCCTCGGCGATCGTCGTGCTCTCCGCCAGCGCGACCGAGGCGCATACCGCCGCGGCCAAGCGGGTGCTGGGCACCTTGGTCGGCGCGCTGGTCGGCTGGGCCTACCTGCAGTTCTTCCCGGAGACCTGGTTCGGCACGGCGGCGTGCGTGTTCCTGACCGTCGTCGTCAGCCAGTATTTCGCCGTGCCGGACAACGGCCGGCTCGGCTGCGTGACGGTGCTGGTCGTGCTGGTGGTCTCGTCGCTGCATCCGGGGATTCCGCCGTTCACCAATGCCGCGCTGCGCTTTGTCGAGGCGGCGGTCGGCTCCGGCGTGGCCCTGCTGGTCGCCACGCTGTGGTCCTACAAGGCGCAGGGGAAGTGAGGCAAGGCCTGGGCGATGCACAGAGTTGTCCACAGCTTGGGGGCCTGCCTGCCGCTAGGGTCCGTCAGGCCAGTTTCCGGAATATGAGGAGGAGCGGATGGCCGCGCTGATGCCCGCCAGACTCGACTGGAAAGCCGCTTTACGCATCATGCTGGGGGTGGCGCTGGCCAACGGCGGCGGCAATTTGCTGGGCAGTTTGATACCAAATGCATCACCGGCGACCGGCGGGATGTGGGCGTCCATCTCGGGCATCGTCGTGCTGCAGGCGACGCACGGGGAGGCCGGCAGCGCGGCGTTCAAGCGCGTGCTGGGCACGCTGATCGGCGCCGTGCTCAGTTGGCTCTACCTCGAATTTTTCCCGGTGGCGTGGCCCGGCGTGCTCGTCTGCGTGTTCCTGACCGTGCTGGTCTGCCAGGGACTGCGCGTTCCCGATAACGGCCGGCTCGGCTGCATCACGGTGCTGGTGGTGCTGGTGGTCGCCGAGCTTCACCCCAGCCTGCCGGCGCTCGCCAACGCCGGCCTGCGCTTTGACGAGTCCACTTTAGGCTCGCTGGTCGCCCTGCTGGTCGCCTGGCTGTGGCCGTATCCGGCCGGCCACTGACACGACGGCTACGCCCGCTGCGCTAGAATCGGCGTTTTGTCCCGTCGTGCCCGCAGCCATGCCTTTTTCCATCCCCGCCCAGCCTGCCGGCGCCGCCTGCCTGTTTGCACTTTGCCTGATCGCCCGCGCGGCGACGCACGCCGAGGTGCTGGCGTTCGGCCGGCGCCTCGACCCCCTGCTCGACGAAGAAGCGGTCGAGGCCGCGCTGGCTGAGCTGTCGCGGGACGCGTGTGTCGCGCCGGCAGACGGCGGGCGCTGGGTGGTGGCACCCGACGCTCTGGCACCGGCCTGGCGTGCCCTGCTCGACGGCTACGCCGGCGAGCGGCTGCGCGACGCGCTCTTCGCGTTCTGGCAGCTGGAGCGCAGCCGCGCGCCGCGCTTTGCCAGCGAGGCGGCCGCGCTCAGCGTGATCCGCCTGCTGCTGTGGCAGGGTACGAACCAGGCGCGCCTGACGGCATGGCGCGACGCGTGCGGCGGCAGCATCCTGTGGTCGCGTGTGCTCGAGCGCGCCGGGCTTGGCGTGGTCGACGCCGACCTGTTCGCGCGCCTGGCGCCGGAGTGGGCCGCGGCGCTCGGCCGGCGCGCGCTCGAGCGCCTGCTCGCGGGCGACGCGGCGATGCGGCCGTTGCTTGTTACCGTCGAAGACAGGCTGGCGGCCGGCGAGGGGGATGCCCGGCTCGCATCGCTGCTCGCGCAGGCGTGGCTGTTCGCGGGCGAGCACGACAGGCTGGCGGAGATGCTGGCGCGCCCGCCGCTGGCCGGTAGCGCCGACGTGCCTGCGCTGGGCGCGGCGCTTGCCTTTGCCCGCGGCGATTTTTCAGCTGCCGCGGCGGGCTTCGACGTCGCCCAGCGTGACGCGGCCCTGCCCGAGGCGCTCGCCTGGCTGCAGCCGCTCGCGCTGATGGCGGCAGGCGACGCCACGTCGTGCGCCGCCGCGCTCGCGCTATGCGGCCGCCACGGACGCTCGCACGGCGAGGACAGCCGCTGGGGCATCATCGCGACCGCGCTCAAGGCGCGTGCCGGCCGGCTGGACGCCGACGCGGCCGGGCTGCCGTTGCAGGGCACGCCGCACCACGCCGACGCCGACGACCTGCTGCGCCTGATGATGCGGGCGTGGCTGGGGCCGCGCGAAGGGCGCCCGTCCCTGCAGCCGGCCGACGCGCCGGCCCTGGCGGCGCTGCACGACAGGCTGGCCGGCTGCGGCTTCGGCTGGCTGCAGGCCCAGTACGACGCGGCGCTGGCCCGGCTGATGGGCGAGCCCGGTACGCCGGCCTTCTTTGCCGCCGTCCGTGCGCAGGGCTGGCGCGAACAGCTGGACGAGCTCTCCGCGCTATTCAGCGCAGGGCCGGTCCGCAACCGCCTGCGCTGGCGGCTGGACGTCGGCGACGACGGTGCGGTGCGCGCGATCGAGCCCTGGCAGCAGCGCTTTGGCGCGCGCGGCTGGGGGACGGCACGCCCGGTGGCGCTGGCTACGCTCGCCGCCGACGCGACGCTTGCCGACGCCGACGCGCGGGTCGCGCGGGCGATCAGGCCGGGGCCGGGGCGCGGCTGGCAACTCGACTTGACGCTCGCGCTGCCGGCGCTGGTCGGCCATCCGGGCGTCGAGTGGGCCGATGCGCCCGGCGTCGCCGTCGAGCTGGCCTTGCGGGCGCCGCAACTGATCGTCTCGCGCACCGAGGCGGGCTGGACCCTGCAGGTCGACCCGCCGCTGCGCGCGGCGGCCCTGTCGGGCAGTCCGGAACGTGAGCAGGACGCGCTGGCCGCCCTGACGGTGCGCCGCGAGTCCGCCTCGCGCGCGGTGCTGGTGTGGCTGGACGAGGCGCAGCAGCGTGCGGCGCGGCTGCTCGGCGCGCTGCCCGCCATCCCGCCGGCCGGCGCCGAGCCGCTGTCGGCGACGCTCTCTGTGCTGGCCAGCCATTTCACCGTGGTCGGCGAGCTGCCGGCGCGTGGCGCCGCACCAACCGAGGCGGCTGCCAGGCAGCTGCGCGCCGAGCTGATGTTCGACGGTGAAACGCTTGAGTTGCGGCTGGTCGCCGCGCCGGCTGGCGTCGACGGGCCGCGGCTGGTACCCGGCCACGGTGGCGCGATGCTGGCGCTGCGCGACGGCGAAGTGCGGCGCACGCTGCGCCGCGACCTCGCCGCCGAACGCGCCGCGCTCGCCGCCATCGTCGACGCGTGCGGCCTCGAGCGGCGTGGCGCCAGCAAGCCGCAGGCGTGGACGATACGGGGTTGCGACGCCGCGCTCGCGTTGATCGAGCGGCTCTCTGCCCTGCCCTCTGCGCCGCTGCTTGACTGGCCGCGCGGGCGGGCGGTGCGTATCGACGCCGTGGCCGCACCCGCCTTGCGGGTGCGCGGCCAGGGCGGACAGGACTGGCTGTCGCTGGAGGGCGAGCTCGAACTCGACGAGGAGCGGGTGCTGGCGCTAATCGACCTGCTCGAGAAGCTGCGCCGCCACGGCAGCCGCTTCATCGAGCTGGACGAAGGCCGTTACCTCGCGCTGACCGACAGCCTGCGCGACGCGCTGGTGCAGCTCGCGCTGCTCTCCGAGCCGGCGGCCGGCGGCGTGCGCGTGCCGGCGGCGGCGGTGGGCTGCCTGTCGGGGCTCGGTGACGCCGCGCTGGAGGTAGACGCCGCGTTGGGCGAACGGCTGGCGCGCTTGCAGCGCCCGGCGGACACGGCATGCGAGCCGCCGGCCGGGTTGTGTGCGCAACTACGCGACTACCAGACAACCGGCTACCGCTGGATGATGCGGCTCGCCCAGAGCGGGCTGGGCGCCTGCCTCGCCGACGACATGGGGTTGGGCAAGACGCTGCAGTCGATCGCGGTGCTGCTCGCGCGTGCCGAAGGCGGCGCCGCGCTGGTGGTCGCGCCGACCTCGCTGCTGGGCAACTGGGCGCAGGAGATCGCCCGCTTCGCGCCGGCCTTGCGGGTGGCCAGCTACGGCGACGCGGCCGACCGTGCCGGCCTGCTGGCCGGCGCGGGGGCCGGCGACGTGCTGCTGGTGTCGTACACCCTGTTCGCCGACGCGTCCGGCGCCTTTGCCGCGCGCGGCTGGCATACGCTGGTGGTCGACGAGGCGCAGGCGATCAAGAACCCGCAGTCGGCGCGCAGCCGCGCGGTCTACGCGCAAGACGCGGCGTTCAGGCTGGTGTTGTCGGGGACGCCGGTGGAGAACCGGCTGATGGAATTGTGGGCGATCATGCACGCGTGCAACCCCGGCCTGCTCGGCAGCGAGGAGCAGTTCGCCCGCCGCTTCGCGCAGCCGATCGAACGCGAAGGGCGTGCCGACGCGCTGGACGCCTTGCGCGCGCTGATCGCGCCCTTCGTGCTGCGCCGCTGCAAGGAAGAGGTGCTGACCGAGCTGCCGCCGCGCACCGAGCTGCTGCTGCCGGTGCGCGCGTCGCGTGAGGAGGCCCAGTGGTACGAGGCGCTCAGGCGCAAGGCGCTGGCCGACGCCGAGGAGAGCGCTGCCAGCGACGCAAGCGGCAAGGCACGCATGAACGTGCTCGCGCAGCTGACCCGGCTGCGCCGCGCCGCATGCGATCCGCGGCTGGTACAGCCGGACATCCGGTTGGCCGGTGCCAAGGTGATCGCCTTCGCCGAACTGGCCGGCGCGCTGGTCGAGGGCGGGCACAAGGTGCTGGTGTTCAGCCAGTTCGTCGACTTTATCGGGCTCTTGCGCGAGCCGCTCGACCGCGCCGGCATCCGCTGCCTGCAACTGGACGGCAGCACGCCGGTCGCCGAGCGCAACCGGCTGGTCGCGGCGTTCCAGCGCGGCGAAGGCGACGTGTTCCTGATCAGCCTCAAGGCTGGCGGTTTCGGCCTGAACCTGACCGCCGCCGACTACGTGGTGATCGCCGACCCGTGGTGGAACCCGGCCGCCGAAGACCAGGCGAGCGCGCGCGCGCACCGCATGGGGCAGCAAAGACCGGTCACCGTCTACCGGCTGGTCAACGAAGGTTCGCTCGAGCCGCGCATCCTGCGCATGCACGAGGACAAGCGCGCGCTGGCCGACGCGGTGCTTTCAGGCGCTCAACCCCTGTCGCCGCCGACGGCCGACGAGATGCTCGCGCTGATGCGCGGCTGAAGCACGGGGGCAGCCTTGGCGGCCTCGCGGATGAAGAAGCACAGCAGGAAGGCGAACTTGCCCAGTGCCGCGGCGAGGGCGGCGATGCTGAGCCAGGCGGTTTCGTCGGTGAACAATTGGGTGAAGGGTTCCATGGTGTCGCGCCTTGTCGTGGTTCCAGTGGCGTCCATAGTCGGCGCAGCGTCTTACGGCGGGCTTAAGCGGGCAAGGCCGGGATGTTAAGGAGTATTGCGGGCATTTTGACGACACTTGGCCCCGGCGGTAACCTTCCGTCATGACATGTGCCGGAAAGTGGACAAACAAGACGGGGCTGCCGGGCTTGCTGGGCGGGCTCTTGGCCTGCCTGCCGCTGCTGGCTGAGGCCAGGCCGCCGGTGGTGCTGATGACGCAGCAGCAGTCGCCGTACGTCGAAGTGAACGCCGACGGCGTGCCGGCGAGCGGGCTCGCGCTCGAGCGGGTGCGCTGCGCGTTCCGCCGGCTGGGGGTACCGCTGGAAGTGCGGCTGACCGCCTGGGCGCGTAGCCAGGCGATGGTCGAGCATGGCCAGGCGGACGGTTTTTTTCCGGCGTCGGCCAACGCCGAGCGCGACCGCTGGGCGACGCTTTCGGCGACCGTCGCGCCCCAGGAATGGCGCTGGTACCTGCCGGCCGGCAGCCTGCTCGACCCGGGGTCGGCCGAGTTCCGGCAGCACGCGCGGGTCACCGCCTACCACGGCTCGAACATGGCGCGCTGGTTGCAGGACAACGGCTACCAGTTGCTGGCCGACCCGCCGACGCACGACGAGTTGCTCGGCCTCTTGCTGCGCAAGCGGGTCGACGCCGTGCTCGGCAGCCAGCTGGCGATGGACGTGCAGGTGCGTGCCGCCGGCGCAGAACGGCGCGTCCGCTCGGTCCTGCTGCTCTCCCGCCCGCTGGGCGTCTATTTCGGGCACCGCTTCCTGGCCGGCGAGTCTCCCGACTTCTTGCAGCGTTTCAATACCCAGCTGGCGGCCTGTCAGCGCGGGCAGCCCTAGGGGCGGCGAATTCAGGATGTTTGACTAGACTGACCGTTGTCTGGCAGCCGGATGGGCTGCCCCTGTCAGGGAGAACATCATGAGCATTCGCAAGGTCGCCGCGGCGGTACTGGCCGCTTCCGTCCTGCTTTCGGCGTGCGCGAGCAACGGCATGTACGGCGGTGGCGGTTACGATACCCAGCAACTGCGTTTCGGGGTGATACAGTCGATCACCCCGGTCGAAATCCGCGACAGCGGCCATTACGGGATAGGCTCGGTAATCGGTACCGTCGCCGGCGGCCTGCTCGGCAGCCAGATCGGCGGCGGGACCGGCCGTGACGTCGGCGCATTGCTGGGCGCGCTCGGTGGCGGTTACCTCGGCAGCGAGGTCCAGCAGCGCGAGGCGCCGGCCCAGCCGCAGATGGCGCAGTACGTGATGGTGCGCATGCAGAACGGCGTCGGCGTCGGCGTGACCCAGCCGCCCAACCCGCAACTGTTCGTCGGCGAGAATGTCGTCGTGCAGGGCAGCGGTCCCGACGCGCGGGTGATTCCGCAGTAAGCGTCCCGCTGGGGGCGGCGTCCGCCGCCCCTGCCCTGTTCCCCGCTAGTTACGGGTCTTTCACCGTCAGCCACAGCCGCATGTCGAACTCGAGCTGGTGGTAGTCCGGTTCCATATGGCGGCACAACTGGTAGAACGCCTTGTCGTGCCCGCCTTCCTTCAGGTGTGCGAGCTCGTGCACCACGATCACCCGCAGGAACGCTTCGGGCGCGTCGCGGAACAGCGCGGCGACGCGGATCTCGTGCTTGCGCTGCAGGCGGCTGCCCTGCACGCGCGCAACGCGTGTCTGTAGCCCCAGCGTGCCGCGCACCAGGTCCAGCCGGTTGTCAAACAGTACCTTGGCAAGCGGCGGCGCTGTCTTCAGGTAGCGCTGGCGCAAGGCCTGCGCGTACTCGAACAGCGCCTTGTCGCTCTGCACCGCGTGGCGTCCCGGGTACTTGCGCGCGACAAGCTCGCCCAGCCTGCCCTCGGCCAGCAGCGCCTGCGCCTGCTGCAACAAAGGTTCCGGGTAGCCGGCCAGATATTTCAGCGTCGGGCTACCCGTCATTGTGGCAAGGCCGCCTTCACACCGACAACTCGACGATCTTCAGCGCAGGCTGGCCATCGGCCGCCGGGAAGTCCGCCTCGGGGACGATCCAGCGTGCCTCGCGCACTTCCCTGCCCGCCTTCAGTGCGCTGCGCTGCAGTTGTGCAAGCCACGCCTCGGCGTCGACTTCCGGCGCCGGGTTGCTGCAGATCAGCGTGCCGCCCTCGGCAGTCGCGAGCAGCGCCGGCTTGAACAGGGCCGGGTAGTCGTTCACCACGTCGACCACGCCGAACAGGTTCTTCGCGTAGCGCGGCGGGTCGAGGAAGACCAGGTCGAACTGGCGTGCTTCCACTTCCGGGAACTTGGGCATCCGCTTGCCGCGCACGAAGCGCGGCTGGCCGATGCCGGCGAACTGGCGCATCGCCGCGAACAAGTCGCTCACCATAAATCGCGGCCGGTGTGGCAGCGCGTTGAGTTTGGCGTTGCTGCGGCCGACCTTGATCGCGGCCTCGGACGCGTCGACGTTCAGCACGAACTCCGCACCCGCCCTGGCCGCCACCACGCCCACGCTGCAGGTGTGCGCGAACAGGCTGAGCACGGTCTTGCCCGGCGCGAGCGCCATCAGGCGACGACGGGCCGCCCGCATTGCCAGCGGCAGCTGCGGTGCGCGCTCCTCGTGGCGGCCCTGCACCATGTATTTGACGCCCATCTCGTGGACGACGCGCGGCAGTTCGGCCTGGGCAAGCTGTTCGCCGGACAGCGCGTTGCCGGCGCCCGGATGGCGGGCGCTGAAAGCGTTGTAGACGACGGCGTCCAGCTGCAGGCGTTCGCGGTACAGGCGGGCGATGCCCTCTTCTTCTTCCGCATCCAGCGGCGCGTCGAAGGTCTGCACCAGCACGAGTTCACCGAGGCGGTCGACGCTCAGGCCCGGCCGGCCTTCGGTGTCGCCGTCGAACAGGCGGTAGGCATCGGTGTTTTCCTCTGCGAGTTTCGCGCAAAGCGTGCTGCGTGCGTCGAGCGCGTTCGAGAGCAGCTCGGCCAGGGTGGCGGGCATGGGAGATCCTTGTCTGAATTCATCGATGAGATGCCGCATTGTACGTCTACCGCCGCGTTCCGGCGTGCCGGCCGGCAGTTTGCCAGTTTGTCATGCCGGGTTCATGATTAAGCCATTGATTTGTATGGAGGATGACCGCCATGTACCGCAAGCTGACTTTCTTTTCCCGCTTTGTCCCCGACATCCTCGCCGGCCGCAAGACGATCACCCTGCGCGACGAGGCCGAATCGTGGCCGCGTGTCGGCGAGACGCTGGACGTGCACACCTTCGAGGATGACCGCTGGTTTTGCCGCATCTGCGTGGAAGGCGTCCACCCGATCGCGCTGGATGCGCTGGACGACACGCTCGCCGGACAGGAAAACATGACGTTGGCGGAGCTGAAGGACGTGCTCGCCGGGATCTACCCCGGTCGCGACAAGTTCTGGCTGATCCGTTTTAAAGTGTGCGATACGGCCCATTCCTGAGCCTGAAATGCCTGTTTAGGTTTGAGGTATAAATATTGTTATCTATTTAACGAAATACGTAATAAAAAATTACGGAAAATCCCCCTGCTACGGCATGGGTGTGGCTGCCTTGTATTTGCCGGGCGGCGCCATATATAGATGAAGGCCACCGCGTCCGTGCGGCGGCCCTTACTTATCGGGAAACAACATGCAGCAGTTCGACGGAACCACCATCGTATCTGTCCGCCGCGGCGAGCGCGTAGCGCTGGGCGGCGACGGGCAGGTCACCCTCGGCAACATCGTCATCAAGTCCACCGCGCGCAAGGTGCGCCGCCTGTACCACGACAAGGTGCTGGCAGGTTTCGCCGGCGGTACCGCCGACGCGTTCACCCTGTTCGAGCGCTTCGAAGCCAAGCTGGAAAAACATCAGGGCCATCTGGTGCGCTCGGCGGTCGAACTGGCAAAAGACTGGCGGACCGACCGCATGCTGCGCCGCCTGGAGGCGATGCTGATCGTCGCCGACCGCGAAAGCACTCTGATCATTACCGGTAACGGTGACGTACTCGAACCCGAGCAAGGGATCGCCGCGATCGGCTCCGGCGGCGCCTTCGCCCAGTCGGCCGCGCGCGCGCTGTTCGAGAACACCGAGCTTGAGCCCGCCGTGGTGGTCAAGAAGTCGCTGGAGATCGCCGGCGACATCTGTATCTATACCAACCACAATCATTTGATCGAAACGCTGGATTGAACGCGATGAGCACGATGACCCCGCAGGAAATCGTCCACGAACTGGACAAGAACATCATCGGCCAGCACGCAGCCAAGCGTGCGGTCGCCATCGCCTTGCGCAACCGCTGGCGCCGCCAGCAGGTCGAAGAGCCGCTCAAGGGCGAGATCACGCCGAAGAACATCCTGATGATCGGGCCGACCGGCGTCGGCAAGACCGAGATCGCCCGCCGCCTCGCGCGCCTCGCCAACGCGCCTTTCATCAAGGTCGAGGCGACCAAGTTCACCGAGGTCGGCTACGTCGGCCGTGACGTCGACACCATCATCCGCGACCTCGTCGAAGTCGCACTCAAGGAAACCCGCGACGGCGCGATCCGCAAGAACCGCTACCGAGCCGAAGACGCCGCGGAAGACCGCATCCTCGACGTGTTGCTGCCGCAGCCGCGCCAGAACGCAGGTTTCTTTGCCGGCGAACCGGCGCCTGAACCGGCCAAGGCCGAGGAAAACGCGACCCGCCAGAAATTCCGCAAGATGCTGCGCGAGGGCAAGCTCGACGACAAGGAAATCGAGATCGACGTCGCGATGACGGCGCCGGCGATGAACATCATGGGCCCGCCGGGGATGGAAGACTTCACCAGCCAGCTGCAGACGATGTTCCAGGGGCTGGGTGCGGGCAAGAAGAAGGCCAGCAAGATGAGCGTCGCCGAGGCGCGCCGCCTGCTGATCGACGAGGAGGCCGCCAAGCTCGTCAATGAAGAGGAGCTGCGCACCGAGGCGCTCGCCAACGTCGAGCAGAACGGCATCGTGTTCCTCGACGAGATCGACAAGGTCACCAGCCGTTCCGAGGGCAACAGCGCCGACGTGTCGCGCGCCGGCGTCCAGCGCGACCTGCTGCCGCTGGTCGAGGGGACGACCGTCACCACCAAGTACGGCATGGTCAAGACCGACCATATCCTGTTCATCGCGTCGGGCGCGTTCCACCTGTCCAAGCCTTCTGACCTGATCCCGGAACTGCAGGGTCGCTTCCCGATCCGCGTCGAGCTGACCTCGCTGTCGGTCGACGACTTCAAGGCGATCCTTACCGGAACCGACGCCTGCTTGACCCGCCAGTACCAGGCTTTGCTCGAAACCGAAGGTGTCGAGCTCAAGTTTGCCGAGTCCGGCATCCAGCGGCTGGCCGAGATCGCCTGGCAGGTCAACGAGAAGACCGAGAACATCGGCGCCCGACGCCTTTATACGGTGATGGAGAAACTGCTCGAGGAAATCTCGTTCGACGCGAAGACCGGTCTCTGTGAAGTGGACGCCACCTACGTCGACACCAGGCTCGAGATGCTGTCGCAGCGCGAGGATCTTGCCCGGTACGTGCTCTAAGCCCGTTTTCACGGGGGAAACCTGTAAAAAGCCGCGGCCGACGCGGCTTTTTTGGTTTTATCCGGAGTACGGGAAGGTTTTCCGCCCGCAAAACGGGCGTGTATACGAGCGGGGGCGCTAGAAATTTTAGCCGCTAATTTTTATGCAATAAGGCAACATTTTGATATTTAATAGAAAAAATTCCGCATCGATGAAAAATTTGGGGAATGTGCGGTTTTTCTAAAAAAAGCGTTGACGCAGGCCGGCCGGAAACGTATAGTTCGCCTCCTCAGCTGACGACGCAAACGAAACGAAGTCAGCACTGCTCTTTAACAGAACGAACAACCGATAGGTGTGAGTGCTTGGCGAAG
>NZ_STGJ01000014.1 GCF_004919095.1 Crenobacter intestini
CTTGTATCAGGAAGCGCTGGCGATCTGGCGTGCCGCGCGCCCCGCCGGGCACCCGGATATTGCGACCAGCCTGCACAACCTGGCGTACCTGTATCAGCAACAGGGCCGCTACGATGCCGCCGAGCCCTTGTATCAGGAAGCGCTGGCGATCCGGCGTGCCGCGCTCCCCGCCGGGCACCCGGATATTGCCATCAGCCTGAATAACCTGGCCGACCTGTATCAGCACCAGGGCCGCTACGAAGCCGCCGAGCCCTTGTATCAGGAGGCGAGGGCAATCCAGCGTGCCGCCCTCCCCGCCGGACACCCAGATATTGCTGTTAGCCAGAACAGCCTGGCCTCTCTGTATAAAGAACTGGGTCGCTATGATGCAGCAGATCCTTTGCGCCAGAAGGTTCAGTGGATTCAACGGACCACATTGCCAACTGAAAATTTGGGTGAAGTTACTTCGCTTGCGAGGGTAAAGAAATTCATTTCAGGTGCATTTGCTAAATACAACTAAATAATAAGGACATGGCGATGAGGTTGTTTAAAATAAAACTTTTAAAACATGCATCAAGGTCGTTGTTTCTCGATAGGAAAAAAAGAAATAGATTGCTAGAAATTGTTGCATTTATTATTTTTATATTTGCAGCAGCATTGGCAATCGTAGGGTTAATAGGTGTGGATGAAAAGTATTCATTTGATCTGCCAGTTTTATCCGCTATCTTCTCAGTTTTTTTTAAAATATTGCAAATGATAGTTTTGAACTATGGGTGGGGTGAGTCTAAGTCAGACTTAGTTCATGCGGCAATGTTTTTGTTTCCACTGAGTATGTCGTTGGCGATTGTTGGTTTAATATGGTCTAAAGTCGCTCTTCATATTAGAAGGCTGTGCTTGAATTTGTTTTGCAAGAACCATGTAATAATTGTTGGTGGTGACGATATTGCTGCGTCACTCGCTATTTGCCACGCTTCTCATTCGTTGGATAAAAAGTCAGAAGTTGTTATTTTAGGTGATTTTCAAAATTCCATAATCCTAGATAAATTAAAATTAGCCGGTGTTAGCGTTATTCCGGAGAGTGTTTTTGATATTGATGATTTAATTGGCCTTGGCGCAGATCGCGCGCGGTTGATATATCTCTTATCGCAAGAAGCATCTATGCCTGAGGTTGTGAGATCTCTTTCGAAAAGGTTGACTCAAAGTGAGTCTTCTTCAAACAGGTATGAGCCAACCATTTTTGCATGGACTGATAATGATATTGAGATGCAGGAATTGATTGATGACTTGCCAAATCAAAACAAGGTAAATCCAAAAAACCAGTCATTTATAATCAGGCCAATAAACATATGGAAGCATTTTGCCTATAAGATTTTGATGGATAAGGACAATTCCCCCTCTGCAATAATGAGAGGCAAGGAGAATGAATCATGGAATATTGTATTGCTCGGTGAAAACGATAGTCTCAAACGACAAATCATCAAGCAGTCAGCGATTTTGCTTAGGAAAGATTACGCAAAAGACCTGAATTTTTATTCAGTGTCAGAGCAAGGAAAATGGTTCTCTGGGGATTTGAAGCTTGATTCGCCAGTATTTGTTGATGATGAAGAGTTTATATCGGCTTACTGGCTTGGAATGGAACGAAATCTCGTTCCAATATTGAAATTTTCGTGTTTAGAGAAAGCCGATTTTTATACAAGAGTCCTTGTAAGTGGCGAGAATTTGATTGTTTACATTTGCGCGAATGATGAACTTGAAGCTTCTAAATTGATAGCCAATGTGAGGAAATATAAAATTAATAACAATGATAAATTATTAATTGTTAATGTCACTCCGGTCTTTGATGTTGATGTCGGAGAAGATGTAAATAGTTCTAATAAAAAAGATGTGGGGTCAATCAATTTGCTAGATAGGCTTCTAACTTGGAAGATGCCAGACGAACCAAGCATGCCACTGTTTGTCGGCGCCGCATTAGATAGAGGAGCGCAATCAATAAACATGGCGTATCAAAATATTAGTGGTCTTCATTTTACGCCCACTCAAAATTGCAATAAAGATCACAGTTATGACAGTATTCAGCATGGCAACAGTAGCAGTATCTTCAATGAAAATGCCAAATACAACGAAGAACTGGAAAAATGTGTTGATATCTTCTTTCAAGATAATTCAAGCTCTGAAAATAAAAATGAGTGGCAAGAAATGCAAGAATGGGCGCGCGAATCTAGCCGTCAGTCATTTATCCATGCAAAAATATTGCGTGACAGATTTCAATGTTTGGAAAATGTCAAAAATGCATATGATTTCTTTAAGATCGAAAATTTCGATGAAATATTAAAGTATGAGCATGATAGATGGGTTGCGGAAAGGCTATATTTAGGGTGGAGATATGTTGGCGACGAAAGTTGGGGTAAAGATAAGAAAGGGATGAAAAATAGAAAAATGCATAATGACATTAAGCCATATTCAGCGTTGGGCGCAGAAGAAAGGCGGAAAGATTTGGCTTGCGTTTTGTGTGCAACACTAATATTGAACAGGCTTGAAAATGAATCTACCATCTAAAGTGGTAAGCATCAATAGCCATTGATAATGTGATTTCGTCTCTATTTATGCATCCCGATCTGCTAGATAGTAGCAGGTATGCAGACTTCAGTTATAATGGGTAATATTTAATTAATGCTGTTCGCTGAGTTGCTTATGTGGTACAAGAGATGACTATTGAGAAATCATTCGTCAATACGAATCGACGCGATGTAAGGCCTCGTAGTAGATGGGTGGTCTTACTTAGAGTGGCTAACAAGATATATATTTATGGCCTTCACGAGCTTGGTGAGTTCGAAGCTCACAGATGAACACTGCAGCTTTGTAGATGATTCTTGGTTAGTTAACCTTAGGTAATATTGAGTGAAAAATTAAGAAACAGTAACTCGTAGAACGAAAAAATTGGAATAGATGCCTAATGGCACTTAAAAGAGAGTTACGCCTTATATAATTGCAGACAATGATTAGGATAGATTGTGAAATATCAAAAACGTCCATTGCAGGTAGCCGTAGAGTTTGCCAAAACACACGGCCAGATACAGACTATGGAGGGAATCGTGGCCTACCAGAAAGGTGACGCTCTGCTGACAGGAAGCAAGGGTGAGCGCTGGCCCATTGTTAGACAACGGTTCGAGGAGACCTACATCCCTGTAGATGCATCCATGGCAATGGGGATGCCTGGGCTCTATCTGAAAAAACCGCTTACCGTCGAGGCTGTGCAAGCTGACAGAACCGTGCAGATCGAGTTGTCAGAAGGGCGTGGGGTGCTACATGCTAGGCCCGGAGATTGGATAATCTCTACTGAGAGCGGGGATTGCTGGGTGGTTGCAGAGGATATTTTTGCGGACAGTTATTGCCCAATGCCATTGGAGCCTGGCAAGTAAACGAACCTGCTTGTTATATTTTAAGCTGTCAAGCTGATGAATCAGTTGTTCGCCTATATGCAGCGCAAGCTGGGCGGTATAGCCGAATTTGCGCTGATTTATCCGGCAAACAGGATTATCACAAATCCCTTGGCTTTATTCGACTTTGATGCCGGGTTTCGCTTGCATGTTGTGCCGTGCGATCAGAAGTACGAAATGTTGCTACTGCTCGAGGAAAGCTCGTTATTGATACGGAATGCTGTCGCTGCCTAATCAAGCCACACCGATTCCTGTTCCAAGGCCAACCCCTGGATAGCCATCTGTTCAAGCAGTTCGTTCAGGGAAGAGGGGAGCTGCGGCTGGACACGTTCGAGTTCTGCCCGGGTGTCTTGCCATAGCTGGCGGTTACCATAGACAGCCAGCTTCTCTCTCCAGTCTGGCATCAGCCAGAATGTACATCGCTCTCCGAGCAGTTGATGCAGCCTCGTGTAATTTGCAAACCCGACGCCATCGTAATCCGGGAAAAGGATGACACGAGGGGCGCGTTCGCGTGTCGCCATCCAGGCGAGCAGGACCCCGTTGAGCTGTCCCCCGTAATAGGCGATTGAGCCTTTAGTCGCGGTCGGGAGCCAGTCCGTCCGGTCAAACAGTGCCTGGTTCTCGACTAGCCATAAGTCCTGATCAGTCTGCCAGTGATCGGACGGTGTAATTGAGAGCGCGGCGACACCAAAATCCCGAGTGTGGTCACTCAGAGGCAGCAAAGTAGCTGCTTGTGTTTCCTTCCAGCTCACTTGCGCACTGCAAGCTTTGAACAAGAGATTGTATTTATCGTGACGGTGGGCGGCAGACTTGCTGTTACGGGCGTTGGCTATATGTCGTGCCCGGGCGGGCAGGCCCCCCAGGTCCGCACTGCCGCCGGGCGATAACGCATTCAAGTGTGCGGCCAGAATTTCCTGCTGCAAGACCTGATACACCCCACCTCGCCCTTGGGCCTTCCGCAGCAGGGCTCGCGTCTGTCCGGCAAATCGATCAAGGACAAACTGCTGCGCTTTCGTGAACTGGCTGACCGGCAATTCGGCGTGACCGCGAAATTTGGAAAGTGCTGCCAGTAAGGTTCGGTCAGTCATGGACAGCATCCAGCGGTTCGATGACCTGCCAGCTCTGGCGGCTAATCTGGTTGGTGCCATGCCGATGGTGGATGGGGACGCAATAACGGACCGTGGTCAACGGCGCGGGGGATGCGAAAATCAGCGAGAAACCGAACTCGGCCGCAGTGTCGATCAGGCTGCGCTGGTTACGTGCGTCCAAAGCCAATGCCTCGTCCAGGTAGCACACGCCGCGGATCGGTCGACGCTGGTCTTGCATCAGGTGCAGCATGGCAAGCCCGGTCACAAGCTTTGCCATCAAGACGGTTCCATTGGAAGCTGCGCTGTCAAGATCATCAAATGCCTCAGCATCGCGGTCGGCCTTGCCCACCCAAAAACGAAGCCGGAAAAGGTCTGCCACACGCAAGCCTTGTCTGGCATTGCCTTCCTTGATCAGCAGGGTCTTTGCACGGTCGAGCTGCACATCATCGAGCACGCTTTGCTGGTTGAATAATTCGAACGACTCTCCGGTTTCGACAGTGGATGCAGTGCTGATCAGCAGGTCGATCGCCTCGACCAGCGCAGTTTCATCTTCCGGTTCGATCTTGAAGACCGCCAGGTCGGACAGCTGGCGGCCACTGATTTTTCGGTTGAATTCGCGCATGCGCAGCTTGAAGGATTCGAGTCCGCCACGCAGCTCGCGCAAACAAAGCGAAACGTTGACTACGGCCGAGCGCGCCTTTTTCTCCAGCGCTTCGGCTTCTTGTGGCAGGTGATGCGAAAATTCAACCAGTCTTGAGATTTCGCCTTCCCCCTCCACGACAAACTGGTATTTGGTCAGGCCGCCACTATGCACTTCGCTCAACAGGTGCCTGATCTTGTCATCCTGCTCCAGCAGCTTGCGGCAATCGGTGAGATAGACCTGCAGACGTTCGGCCAGTTCGTCCAGCTCGAACCCTGGCTCTGCCAGACATGGAATGTGCGGTAGCGCATCCAGCCAGTTGAATTGCTCCTGCTGATCCACGCGCTGGTTGCGAAGTCGTTCGATCTGCCGATGCTGCTGCTCGAGCGACTGCAAGGCCTGCTGTAATGCCTGCTGTTGCCCAGCCAGTGTTTTACGGCGGTCATTAGACTGGGCGAGCTGGGTTTCCAGACGAACCAGCTGTGTGCCGAGTTCATCCATGTGCTGTACACGTGTGGTCTCGCCTTGCCTCAATTCAAGCAGGACGTCATAGTCGCGCAAGTCTGCATCCAGTTGCACGAGCTCCTGCTCTAGCCCCCCTTTTTGCCGGCGGACGCTCTCCAGGGCTTCTGCCGTGGCCAGTTGTTGGGTCAGCGCCTGCTGCTGCTGTTGCAGCTCGCGTTGCAGTTCTGCCAACTCGGCATGCGTACGCTGTAGATATTGCTCGGGCAAAGCTGCCAGCGGCAGCTGCAAACCATGCAGCAACAGGGTATCTGTACGGCTTTCACTGAGCGCTGCCGACAGCAGTGCGGTATCGAGACTGAACTCACCCTCACCCAGCGTCAGCACCGGTTTGGCCAGCACTTTGTTTAGCGCCTGCAGATGGTCGACGGGAAGATTTCTGGCAAGCTGTTGATAGAGATTGTTGCCCTGCGTGCGGATTTCCTGCTCAACCTGGGCGCATTCTCGCTCCAGGCGCGTCAGTTCGCGGCGTACCGCATCCGGCTTCTGGCTTTCCGCCTGACCGATGCGGAGGATCAGCGCATCACGGCGGGTGACCAGTTCCTCACGTCGTTGCTCGAGCGTTTGACGGTCAGGGATCAGCGCAAATCGCAGTGCTAGTTCGCCCTGACGCTCGGTCTCTTTCTTTCGCACCTCTAGGTCATTCTGATATTCGACCTGCTGTTTCACATACAGCCGATCTTCATCGTGCAAACGCTGTAGAGCTTCGTCGAACTGGTTCAATTTAGCTTGCAGCGACTTTTGGCTGTTTTCGAAATGTTGCTGCCATTGCCCGAGCGCCTGTTCGATCCTCGGCTTGAGGACGATCAGCTTACCCCGCAGTTCGAGCCTTGCCTGTTGGAGGAGTTCAAGCTCATCCAGTGCCGGCTTGAGCCTCACCGCCGCCTGATACTGGGCTTGCTCGGCATTGACGTCAGCAAACGCCTTGTCCCATTCTGCCTTGAAGTCGATTCCGGCATCCGGCAGATCACGCCGGAAGATCTGCAGCAGATAATCCTTCACTTCAGACGAGCGCAGTTTGTCCAGCCGCAGGGTACGCGTGAGTACGCGCTGGAAAGCGGTCGCGTCTGTCGCATGCTCGAGGCGGAACACACAAAAGTCCTGTTCACCATTGGGCTTGCGGCCGCGCCCGCCGTACAGCATGTCGGAAAATTCCTTGCCCGAATAACTGAGCACCCTTCGTTGGAAAGTGGCTAGATGGGCAGCCAGTTGCGGCTGGGCAACCAGGTTGCCGTCCGGCAGGCGGAACTCTTCAATGTTCAACTGCCCCGCGTAGGCAAAATACGCGTACTCGTACCCGTAACTGACACCTTTGCCGACGCAGCCCAAGACGACGGTACCGGACTCTGGGAGCGACACTTCCAGCAACACATATGCACTATTGTGCGGGAAGTAGAAGCGGCGGCTCTTGTCGACTCCGTGCGCACCAAAATCCATCCGGCGCTGGTCAATGATCAGCAGGAACTGCAAAGCATTGATCAGGCTGGTCTTGCCGGTATTGTTGGGCGCAATCAGCGACACTGCGTCGTCCAGTGGCAGTTCTGCCCGCGAATAGCCTGCGCTGTTCAGTAGCACCAGCTTCTGGAAACCATACTGCATCATGCCTCGTCCTCGCTTTCCACGTCCGTATCCAGTTCGTCCAGTGCCCCGTCACTGCTCTCATTCAGACTTTCGTCCTGAGTCAACGCTGCGAGCGCTTCGAAGTGATCCAGATAACGGAATACGGCCGGCAATAAACGCCACCCACCGGATTCGACCGTGGCAAACCCCAGAGAGCTCGCGCGTCTGAACAGCTCGGCAAGGCCTTCTTCCGAAATCCCTTCAGCATTCAGAACCTCCTGTTGCTGCGCATGAACCTCTCCCAGCCACTCAAGATCGATCAACCAATCGGTAAAGCGCAGCAGCGGTTTGCCGGCATTGGCCTGTGCTTCGAAGATCACCATGAAGACAAGGGCTAGCTGACGGCTGGTCTTGCCAATCGCGCTGTTGGCGTCATCATGGTGAAACCAGGCAAATCCGCGCGCGTCGATGCGCAGGGTGTAGCCCAGCGCCGAGAACAAGGCGACATAGGTCTGTTCCTGCTGCTCGAGTTCGGCCCAGAGGGCCGGTTCAGCCATCCGGTTAAGGTGCTTGCCGCTCAGGAATAGCCGGAACAGATCCTTCAGCGAAGGCAGATGGTCAAGTGAAAGGGAAGGGCTCATGATGCGGCGCAGATTCGGTGTGGGTGGTGGAAGACGCGAACGGTATTGAGGTCCGTCGCCTGTTGGCTGCCATGTGCCTCGGCTTGCCAAGCAGGCTCGAGTTGCAGGTCATGGAAGAGTCGCAGCAAAGTACCATCCTGCAGGTGGCCGTAATGGCTTTGCAGCCAGTCCAGCAGGCTGTCCACTGGCAGGCTGGCGCCCAGATGGCGACGCAACGCAGCGTCGTCAATCAGCTCCAGCGCTTGCGTGGCGGCAATCGGCTCATCTTCCGGAAAACTGATCGCTTGTGGCGTGTAGTCACGGGCAGCAGCCATCACGCTGCGGATTTCGTCGCCCAGCTGTAGCCGGAAGGGACGATCGTTGCGCCACAGCGGTACGCCTTCGCTGCAACTTGGGCTGCGTAAAGTCCGTCGCAGCCCTCGCTTGCGGACCCGCCCAAGCAATAGGCTGACCGCACTGCTCAGGGCGTTGTGCTGACGCAATTCGTCACGCAGCGGCAGCAGGGTATCGGCGCACTGCTGGGCGACCTGCCGTCCAAAACGACGCAACTCCTTCGCCTGATGCGAGACTTGCCGCAGCTGCAGACGGTGTGTGTAGAGTGCGCCCTGGATCGCCAATTGCTCCCCAGCCAAATCTAGCGAACGGTCCGCATCTTCCAGTAATTGGTAGAACGCGCCCTGCGCGCCAGGGTCCATCATCTGGTTCATGGGTTCCACATATTTGTCGAACGCCTCGAGTACCTGACGGTAACGCCGCCCAACAGGTACCCGGCTGTCTGCCGCCTTGGCGTTTTCGGCCAATTCCAGAATGGCGTGCCTGTCCTGATCCAGTTGCAAGCTGATTTGGCGAAACAGTTCCGCCAGTTTGTTGGCCGAACTGCGAACCCGGTCCAGATCCTTGGTGGCCATCCCTTCATTCAGGCCTTCGCTCGCCTCACGGATCGCCTCGACTCGTGCCTGCAGCACTGCGGTCAGCCCCAGTTCATGCTCGCGGGTCAAGCCTCGTACGAATTCAAGGACGTAAGGATTCAACTGCAGATCGTTGCAGCGTGCGAGAACCTGCAAGACATCCGCGTTGACGAGCGCCCGCAATTTGGCACCGCGGTCAGCGGGCGTATCTTGCGGGCTGACCCGTTGGATAAGCCCAAGCACTTGCTCTTCGGTAAACATGGCGAAGTCCCGGGAGATGCGTGCCAGGCCTTCTACCACTTCCCAGTGGGAGTACAGCGCAAAGATCAGGGAGCGCGGATTAACCATCTGAAGGTTCCATCCAGTTTGTATAAGTAGGGGCTATGGACATGGGCTCACGACTGCGTCTGGTGATCGTTACTTCCGGTCACCAAAAAGCCCGGCGCCAGCTTTGCTGTCTCGGCGCCGTAAATGGCCAGCGGGTCGCGTAGCCACAAGCGGTACTCCGGCCCGCGCAGGTGATGGTCGGCCGAGCAGTCCACGCTCCATTTACGCAGGACATAGCCGACTGTCGCGGCACGCAGCTGCATACGCAGCACGCCATCAGGTAGGCCGTAATCCATGGCTGTGATCTCCGGATGAGGCTGGTCTGGGTGCGGAACCAGTTCGATCTCGACGATGCGTGTCCACTGGATGTCCTGGCTGCTCAGTTCATGAGGGGCTGGCACTTCGTCTGTCAACAGCTTTGGCTGCTGGATGCGCGTGATCACGAAGTCTCGGAAACCTTGTCGCTTGCGGTCATAGGCCCGTACATGCCAGCGCAGCCCGTTATCGAACAGCGCAAACGGCACAATCACCCGCTCGCTGTAGCCGCTGCTGAGCGAGTGGTAACCGATGGCTAGCGGGCACTGACGGTGGATGGCCCGTGTGACGACTGCAAGAACATCCAGGTCGGGGTGCGTGAGGCGTGAGGGGATTTCGCTGGGGACGCTGGCTGACAACGCTTGCGGCTCGCCGTCTCCGAAGCCTTGGGTCAACCAGGCCATCACCCGCTCTCTCGGATACTCGAATAACGGGGCGAAGTTGTCGCCCGGCACATAGGTCTTTTGCTTGCTGTCGTACGCGATATTGCCGGGCGCGAGTGATTTGTAGAGGGCCAGATCCCGGGAGGCTGCCGCCGACTGGATGCCAAAGCGGGAGGCCAGATCCTGCCTGCGCAACTCGCCAATGAAGCGGATACGCAACTCGATATACGCCAAGCGGTCGCGTTGGGGGGAGCTGAGTTCGGTAAGCAGATTCAATGGCATCATTTGTGGGTATTGCGGCTAGCAAAAGCGACGCGCTATGATAGCTATATTCGTATCATTTTGATAGCCACCTAGCCGGATCAAGATGGAAAACGCCACAGCATTCGCCTCCCACCCAGACAAAGCCTGCCCGTTTTGCAGCCTTCCACCCTCGCGGGTTGCGGCCGAAAATTCGCACGCACGCTGGATTTACGACGGTTACCCGGTTTCGGCTGGCCACAGCCTGATCATCCCGAAACGTCATATCGGCTCGTTTTTCGAGGCCAGCGACGAAGAACGGCAGGCCATGCTCTCGCTGCTGGACCAAGCCAAGGCGGTGATCCAGCAAGCGCATCAACCGGATGCCTTCAACATCGGCATTAACGACGGCGCAGCAGCCGGCCAGACCGTCCCCCACCTACACCTGCACCTGATTCCCCGATTTCTTGGCGATGTAGCAGACCCGCGCGGCGGCGTACGCTGGGTGATCCCAGGCAAGGCAGACTACTGGACAGGGCGCTGAACATGACAGTAACCGCCCCCGGACCGGACGCACAGCTGCTGTTCCTCACCAAGCTGCAACGACTGTTCGCCGAGGGCGATTTCACTGCCACGTATAAGTTTGCACTACTGATGGCACTGGCCGATTTGTCCGTTGAACTCGGCGCGGACGACGGGCGGGAACTGGTCTTGACCACGCGCCAGCTTGGCCGGCAGTTCATCGGACTCTACTGGAACCACACCTTGCCATACAGCAGTGGGCGCGCAGCATGTTCTAGCGGCGTCCTTGCACAGAACAAAGGCACCCAGGCGGCCGTGCTTACCGCCATTGAGGCCTTCCGGAACACAAGCCGGGTGCCAACACTAATGGCCGCCATCCGCCACCCGAGCTTTGATGCACTCCTGGGCAAGGTTTCGGCCACAGTTTCAGCCCAACCGTTGACCTACCTGCAGAACTTTGGCGGCGGCACAGACGAGTTCATTTACGCCCGCGCCGGCCGCGGCCAGATCCGGCTGAAGCCAGGCGTGGCGTATTGTTTGCGCCGCTTCTATCCGTTACTGCAACAGCTGACTCGCACGCACTGGATCAGCCATATCAAGGGCAATCGGCTGAACACCCCTTTGCTGGGTGAAACCGACGATCTCGAAGCCTTCCTGTTTGCGCCTTCCCGCAAGGCGCTGGGCATCATGGAGGCAGGCCTGCGCAAGCTGGATGGCACACGATGCTTCTACTGCCGTGAGTCCTTGGCGGAAGCAGATGTCGACCACTACATCCCGTTTTCGCTTTACCCGCGCGAGCATGCACACAACTTCGTGTTGGCGCACCCGGCATGCAACCGCAGCAAGTCGGATACGCTGGCAGCCTTACCGCACCTAGAGCGATGGCTTGATCGCATCGAGCAATGCTCGGATGCGTTGGCAGAGATCGGCACTGAGGCGGGTTTTCTGACCGATGAACAAGTGACCCTGCAGGTTGGGGCCTGGGCGTACACCAACGGTATCGCAGCGGGTGGCCAGGCCTGGCTCGCGCCGAAGCATTACCAGGCAATTTCGCCCTCGTATCTGCGGCTTTTCTCGGCGCAATCGCCAGTCCACGCTCCGACGCAGGTACCCACTTGTCTTGCGGCGGAGGCGTAGCAAGAACACCGTGCAATGGCCCCGGCTACGTGCACCTTGTGCTGGCTGACCTGCCAATCCGAAGGAGAAGTCGATGACCGCCCAGTTTCCTGAAAAGCTGCGTTACAAAGGCAAACAATTAAAACTGTTCTCCACGCCGCTCTCTGACTTTTTCCACCCGGATGATGGCCTGCCTCGCTTCGGCCTCGGCAATTGCTCTGCGCTATGGCGTAACTATGTCGGTCATTGGGCCATCATCGGTGACCGCTTGTATCTCACGCAACTGGACGGCACGCTGGAAGATGGCAACCCCGCCACCTTGGCCACCTTCTTTCCGGACTTTCCGAAGCGGGTTTTTGCCCACTGGTATTCCGGCACCCTTTGCATCCCGCAGGGCAAACCTATTGAGTACATTCGTGCCGGTTTTGGTGGCCTCTACGAGCAGGAATTGTTGACCGAGATCGAGCGAGGTGTGGTGACTGGCACCCGCATCCAGCACAACGAGACGGCGGGCCTGCTCGGGCAGCAGACGGATGCCCCGCCTGCTGCCGGCTTGAGCCGATGGTGGCGGAGGCAATCGTGATTTTCCTGTTCGGCTACTTTGCCAGTGGCTTTGCCGCCTTCAAACTGATCGAGTATCTCCACCGGCGCACAAGACCCCCCGATGATTTATGGGCGCAGCTTAGGGCACGTTCTACACCACCTCGTACGCTGACAGAGAAACTGCTGAGCCGGATCTTCTGGCCAGCGTTTTGTTACGCCCTCGTCTTGCCTTTCTGGCCAGTCCTCGTTTTATGGCAGTTGTGGCCCACCCCGCCAAAACCATTGCCGGTTGAGCCTGTATTTGCCGTTTTGCCAGAGCACCTGCAGCAGCAGCTCAGCATTGCCGAAATTGAGGCTCGCGAGAAAGTCTTTGATCCGCTTGGAGCCGTGCCAGATTTGCCGTTTGGTCACCATAACGCACTCTGGCGAAGCTTTCTTGCCAAGCGGGAGGAGCACGACGAACTCTGGTCGTTCGAAGCGAACTGGCAGCCGGGTTACGGAGACGGTGTGCTGTTCTCGGGTTACGCCTTGGTGCGTGAGGGGGCTGTGGGTGAGTATTTGGTTGTGGTGGCGAAGGTGCTGACCGGCGTAATAATTCCCAGACAAAATAACAGCATGTGATTCAAGTAATCAATTGAATTGCTGAAAATTTTCTCTTTCGATTGTGCGCGCAAAATCTTGAATAATAAATGGCTATTCTTGTGTGGAGGTAATTGTAATTTTGATGATTTTTTAATTCTGCTTGCAAATAAAATTGGTTGTTATGTTGCAATGTTAACAATACAAAATTTATCTCGAACGGGAAATCCGTATCTGACATTTAGGCTTCTAGTTTGTAAATAAGGACATCGCTTATGTATACAGAAGATTTAAAGGAAGAGTTTGACTTGCTAGTGCAAGACTTTTCGTTAAATGACTGGATTTATTTGCTGAGTAATCGTGCGCCAATTCATCCTTTGAGGGATGTGGTTTGGATGTCTATGCCTGAGGACGTCCTTGATTCATTCTATGCGTTATACGCATTACTTAATAATGGTTGGCTGGATGACAATTACGGTGATCTAGATGTTCCGAGAACATTGAAGTTGTTCGGCAGGATTGGATGGAACGATTATGTCTACGACCTGATTTTAATGAGTCCGTTCTCAGGGTTGGCAATCCTAAAATACCAGATTCGTAGGTGGGACTCTATTCAGGGGGTCGAAGAAATGGGTTGGTCTGATTTCATTCGTCTTTGTTCTGGATACATTCCGATTGAAATGATAGAAATGATGCTAAAACCAGTGGCGCAGGAAAATCTTGTGGATGAATGGATGTTCTATGATTGCATAGAGCTTTTGCAATATCCAAGCATGGTTTGTGTTTCCCTATGGGTTAGTGGACTACCTAAGTGCCAGCGAGATCGTATATATATTCATTTATGGCGCATCATGCAGGATGCAAATTTTTCTATGGATATAGAAAGCATCCTGAGTGCACTAAAAACCTCAATTCCACGCTTCGCATTTGAAGATAAAAACGCTTAATTTATTGCCTTTTATAAATGATCATTATGTAAACGAAATGGACACTGGTTACTATGCATCTTTGATAGCGCACTGCCATGCTCTATGGCTCACTGCTCGCTTTTACGAAGAGGCGACACATAAATGTTGCTATGGTGTTATGCACATTCCAATTTTAGACAAAAGAGAGCGAACAAGGCTTCATATATTTTGGGAATTTGGGCCCAATCTGACTGATTGTGCATTACTTCCCGCTCAATTCAATCAAGACAACTTCCATCACTCTAAAATTCGGCAAGCGTTACCTGACGTGCGTTTCGGACACACCCCGCATGTTACGTTGGTAACTATAGAGCCAGAGCCACCGATAATTACAGATAGAGAGGTTGTTATTTGGACACCGCCAAAACCAGAGCATGCGTCAGAGGAGTGTGGTAGATCCATTGTCGATGCGCTTGGCCGAAATCGAAAAGGAGTAGTGTCATCTGATCGACTGACCGCCCTTGTTCTAGATACTTATCCAATTGCAAATATAGATGGAGACTGGATTGAGGCGGCTAAAAAACTTCACTTTTTGTCACCAATTTCTCAAGCAGAGTATATCAAACATCTGAGGCGCATAATCAATACGTAAATACAAGCAAACTGGCCGATGCCGATCGAACCATGTCATTAATTATCCATCAGTTGATTGTTGCTTGCCATCGGCAGGGTGGTGAAACTGCTCTCCTCTTAGTCAATGTTGTTTGGATAAGCCATTGGAAATTAATTTTAATTTTCTATCTACATGAATGATGCAATTTTTTCGCGATCAATCTGATCTCTTCTTTATTATGAAGGCGTTCTCTGGACTGAAGTGTTGTTGCCATGAATAAGTGGCAGTAGGTAAATTAGCAGGTTGAGGTGTTGAGTTAATTGCGACCTCCAAAATAGAAACAGACCGGCGATATTCGTGTGCGCCACCAATATGCACCATTTGATCAAATGAATTAGGCTCTTCTACCTCTTCTTCGTTAAAGAAGATCAACGATGCGACATTATTTTTGGCGGTAGGGACCAAAACATAACTCCTGCCATCCTCGTCTACTATCTTGTATCCTAATGGATGTTTAGCAAGCTGAGTGGCTACTTGAACTAATGCGTTATAGTATTCGCCACATGCTATGAGCTCATCCTGCAAGTCGTTGAGATATTCTCTTGCGGTTTCTTCAGGCATTCTCCATTTTTCAGCTTCCCTTTTAGCAGTCAATTCAACTTTTTTTGGGTCGTAAAGATATTGCCCAACGTAAAAACCTTTGATTTCCATTTTGGAATTCCGTTTTGAATGACATATAAATTTTAGCGAATTTTATTGAATTGTCAAATGAATTTACCTGTACGGGCTAATTTAATTCGGCGACAACTCGATTAGCCGATGTCATGATAGAATCAGTGTTGTGAGCAAAAAATGGCTGGTTGGACCGATGCAGAAGATTTTTGCTGATCTTGGAGCACGTCGAAAAGCGCAAAACAACGCGGCACAAGAGCTACCATGCAGCGCTGGAACGGATCAATCCGTGGCATGAAAACGCTGTTCCGGCTGGATCGATGGAAACCGGTCCCTCGCGGAGACTGTTGTGCGGTCAGTGCTTGGTCGCGACTGGTTTGGCGCCGTTGACTGGAGCATGGGGCTTACTGGGGGGGAGCTGGAGACCAAGAATCGGCCAGGCTTGAAGAAGGAAATCAGGGGCTGGCCAAAACACCGTGCATCCGATGACTCTATGTCACCTTTACAAACCTGTTGATCGCCAAACGGTGCTTTGCTCTGCGCCAAAGGGTCCACCTGAAATGACAACGAACCTGGAAATGACCATTCCCCGGTTCGTTGAAGAACGAAAGCCCGTACCATAAACGCGAGACCGTGCGGGCAATCTCGCTTTCACAGTCGGCGTCACCATCCATGCCGCGCTGGAGCGTATTTGTTTAGCGCGTCCTTAGGTAAGCCATTAAGATTAAAAGAAATGTAGTTTAATTCTATTGCAAGCGAATCAGTTTGTTGTTAATTCAACTTTCTTTCTATTTTCATAATTTCAAAAACTCTTTTATTGTTATTTCCAAGGTCTAACTCTACTTGTTCTCCAACTGTTGCACCCATAAGTGATCGTGCTAACGGGCGATTTTGTCTTATAATCATTTCTGATAGATTTTCTATACCATCAGTGATGGTCACGCGTTCTATTTTGTTCTTGTTTAATATATCAAAGTAATAGATGGTGTCTTCTACATCGATCTGTAACTCGGTTTCGCTTTCTAGATTGTGTAATATCTTGGCTTGATTTTTTGTTATTTCAAGTTTTCGCCAGGATGTTTTATCTTCTCGTGTATGTTTTTTAAGAATTTCATAAATACACAACTCGGCCGGTTCTTTATTGTTTCTGTCTACAATATTCAAGAATCTATTTCTGCATGCGGTAGGCTCTTGGAGGAATGATTGCGCGTCAGCGTGTCCATGTTTTGCTGCTTTTCGTAACCACGCGGTACCTTGGAGTGGGTAGTGTGGGAGGTGTATACCAAAGTAATACATCATTCCGATGGCGTGCATAGCATCTGGGTTATTCTGCTCGGCTGACATGTGGAGCCATGCTAGGCCTTTAGTTTTATCCTGGTATATATTTATGCCGCCGATATAAATAATCCCGATGTAAAACTGGGCTTTATCATGCCCTTTATTTGCCGCCTGCAGGTAATAGTGTATTGATTTTGTAGTGTTCTGCGGATTGATTACTTTTCTGGAATAGATTTCGCCTAATTCAAACAATGCTTGCTTATCGCCGGCCTCCGCTAATTTAAATTTAGATTTGATGTCGAGCAAGTTTCTGGCGGCGGTTGTTCGCTGGTTAAATCTCTTTGCGTAAAAAGCTTGCCTCTCTTGGTCATCGGCCCAGAGGCTGGGTGTGCTTTTCCTGTTTTGGCAATCGCTACTGGTGAATGAGTTGTCCGGCGATAGATTTCTTTTGACGTCTGCTGCGCTAGACTGTCTGCAATTTGGTGTAGACGACGAGTCTTCTTCGTTGTCGCTGTTTATTATGGTTTCTTCTGTTTTCTGTGTACTACTATTTTTCTTGTCATCACCGGCGGTTGAGATAGTATCCGTATTTTTGTAACTATTTAACTCGGATTTTGCAAGATTATTTTGAATGTACTTCAGTGATTGAAAGTTTTCCTGGCTGCTGATTGTTAAATTGCTTTTGCTGATTTCGCTGCTTTCGCTGCTTTCGCTGCTTTCTTTGCTTTGATTGGCTGGCAATGTGGCCGCAGATATATTTTTGAAAATATGCTTTTTCAGCCACTTGAAAATATTATAAAACATGTTGAAGCCTTGATTTCAATTTAAAGAGGCATAAACAACAGTGCGGAAATAAAAGGCCGCAGTTAGCATATTGACTTCTGTTGCCAATATCTGTGAGGTTAATCCCATGTTTAACTATGGATCACCCAACTCCAAAGAAAGAGTCCACCAATGCCAAGAGTGATGAACCAGAACGAAAACTGAAGAACCCATTTAAATCCAAAGATGAACCACAATGCCAGAAATACAAGAATACAGTTGACCAGGAATGCCATTGTCCATACTCATTAAAAGTCAAACTTCGCGCGTGTTGGCCTCAACCGATCCCCTGAGATGGGTATCGTATATTAGGTTGCCTTATGGTAACAGATTGAAACGATGTGGGCGCTATCAAACCTGCAACTCTAGAGGCATCGCAATTCGATATGCATCACATCTTTACAATTAGTTAATTCAGATATACTTGGGATCGTTAGAGAAACTTTGGCCGCAGAGAAACTCGACGACCCTGATGCCGCACGATTGCGAGGGCTGCGTGGAAAGGAAAGCTCGAGGTTGGTGCGGCACGTGCGTCGGCCGCGGTCGAAAGGGGGCGCCCCGCCAGCGGCAATGTGTGCCGCGTGCCGCCAAAGGGGGGGGGTCGGCAGGTGGCGGGGCTGGCTTCAGCCTAGCGCATGTAACAGGCAGTGAAGGTGGCCTTTGGCCGCCAGTGGGACGCCATGATCTCTGTTAATAATAGGGAGCAACCCGTGCGATATCCGATCTGCAAGGAGGATGCGTTGACATCCTCCCCGCCCTCTCGCTTCGCGAGCCAGCCTTGAGGCTGGAAAGGACGGGGATTCCTACCGCGTCTGGCCGCTAGGCGGCTAGCTCGCCTCGGTGGGTTCCTGCTGCTGGCGGTATGACTGCGCCGCTCACTTCACAGGCTAGCCGGGCAATGTCCTGCCCTTGTTTTAATACGGCCTCGCCACGGCGAAGCACATTGATCGCACCGACCAGATCGGCATAGGCCTCGAAACCGCACGCCACACAGCGGAATGCCGCTTGCGTCTGGCGATTCAGTTTCGAGACATGACCACATGCCGGATTCGGACAGGTCTGGCTGGTATGGTGCGGCGGCACCGCGATCAAGTGCCCACCCCGCCACGCCAGCTTGTAGTCCAACTGCCGGCGAAACTCGTACCAACCTTGATCCAAGATCGCCTTGTTCAGCCCCTTCTTGGCGCTGACGTTGCGCCCCGGCGCTTCCGCCGTACCCGCCGCAGACTTCGACATATTTTGCACTTGCAGGTCTTCGATACAGACAATCGCGTGGTTTTGGCTGATTGCGGTCGAGGCCTTGTGCAAGAAGTCTTTGCGGACGTTGGCGATGCGAGCTTGGATTTTCTGGACGCGGGCTTTCGCCTTTTTCCAGTTGTTCGAGTATTTGGTTTTACGGCTCAACGCCTGCTGCGCCTTGCGTAGCGTGGCCTCGTGCTGCTTGAAGCGGCTGTTGACCGGCGCGATGAAGCGGCCATCGCTCAAGGTGGCGAAGCGGGCGATGCCCAGATCAATGCCGACGATGCCCCCTTGCGGGACAGGCTGCGCCACCTCGCGCTCGGTCTGGATGGACACAAACCACTTGCCCGCATGTCGGCTGACGGTGACGTTCTTGACGGTGCCCACCACCTCGCGGCTGTTGCGGTAACGCAGCCAACCCAGCTTCGGAAGGAAAATACGATCATTCATCTGATCCAGTTTGCAGCCTTGCGGATAGCGAAAGCTGTCGCCGTGCCCTTTCTTCTTGAAGCGAGGGAAGTCCGCCCGCTTGGCGAAGAAGTTCTTGTAGGCGCGTTCCAAGTCTTTGAGCGACTGCTGCAAAGCTTGGCTGGGGGTTTTGCTCAGCCATGGTGTTTCAGGACTGTTGCGCCATTCGGTAAGGCGCTTTGTCATGGCGTTGTAGCCAATGAATTTGCCACCCACCTCGTGATTCTGCTGCTGCAAAGCCAAGCCCTGATTGAACACGAAGCGGCACGCCCCGGCGAAGCGACGCATATTGCGCTGCTGTTCGCCGTTCGGCATAAGTTCGTATTTGTAGGCTTGAAGTCGTTGCATAACAATAGTTTACTGGCTTCTCAGAGATTTCAAAGCCCTCTGGGTAAATGGACGCCTGCGGCGTCCGCGCTATCCATCCCCGCCATGAATGACGGGGCTTTTCGCGCATTCTGGTAAGCCCGCTGCAGGCTAAGGCTTGCTCTTTTCCAGCGCTGCGCACCGCGCATCCTGTTGTGACTGCTCGCGAGCCAGGGCGGCGGCGGGCCAGTGAGGGTCGTCCAGGCAGCGCTGGCAGACGACGGCCAGCGTTTCGCTGTCGCTGGGTTGGCAGTGCCAGCCTGATCCGGCTTGCCAGTAAAAGCTGCCATCCAATCGCTCGTAGGCGCTGTGCGGCGCGCTCATCGGAACGGGCGCCTGGCAGCGCCCGCAGACGCCGACCGGCCCTGTCGGGAAGTTGACGGCAACGCCTTCGTGGCGCATCGCCGCCGCGCAACCGGCATCGGCGCACGGCGGACAAAACAGGTACAGCACGTCCGCTGCCATGATCTCCAGCTCGACGCGAACCTGCCCGTCCGGCTGCTTGGCATAGTGCAGGCATTGCCGGTTAAGGCTGAGCTCGACATGTTGCTCCGGTAGCACCTGGCCGCAAGCGAGGCAGTTGCCCATGGTTTCTGTTTGCATGATTCATCCTCTTTCATCTTCATCCGCTTCGTTTCACCATGCATCGCGACATTATTTGTCGCTTGCCTAGCGCATAATGCAAATGCATCATGCATAAAACAGGAGATTCGATGCTGGAAGTTGCCTACACACAGCACCGCGGCAAGCGCAACCCCAGGCAGCAGGACGCCTTGTGGAACGGTGCGGCCTGCCTGCAGCAGGTCGACGCGGAGCCGGCCGTGCACGCGCTGGGTTTGCCAGTCTGGCTGGCGGTAGCCGACGGCGTTGCGTCCAGCCCGTCGGCAGAGCGAGCCAGCCTCTTGGTGGTCGAAGCGCTGGCCAAGCGCGTACCGGAGCAGGGCTTGTCCGCACGCACCCTGCGTACGGTGCACGGCACGCTGTGCGACCGCTACGCCCGTGGCGCGACGTTCGGCAGTTCTACCACCGTGGTGGCGGCGCAGTGGACGGCCGATGGCGTGACGGTGCTCAACTGCGGCGACAGCCGTGCCTACCTGATTGCCGGCGCCGGTGGCTGGACGCGGCTAAGCCATGACCACACCGTGCTCAACGAGCTGATCGCAGCTGGGCAGGCCGACCCGGGCACCGAGTACGCCAGCCTGTACCACGCGTTGTCCGATTGCCTGGTCGCCGACCACGACGAGGACCGCTTCGCCATCCACCAGGCCAAAGCCTCTCCCGTGCCGGGCGATTGCCTGTTGCTGTGCTCGGACGGCGTACACGACACGCTGGGCGAGGCGCGGCTCAAGGCCTTGTTCGATCCGGCGCTGTCGCTGTCGCAGCAAGTTAGCTTGTGGCGCGAGGCGGTGCTGGCCGCGGGCGCACCGGACAATTTTTCGCTGATCCTGGCCCGTTGGGCGGACAGCACGGACAAGGAGAATGCCGCATGAAGGTGCGTATCCACCGGGGGTGCCAGCAGATTGGCGGCACCTGCGTCGAGCTGCAATATCAGGATTGCCGGATCGTACTCGACTTCGGCCTGCCGCTGGACGGTGACGCGGCCGATGGCGCGCTGCTGCCGGCGCTGGTGGAGGGGCCGCTCGCCGCCGTGCTGGTTTCCCACCCGCACCTCGACCACTACGGCCTGCTGCACCATCTGCCGGCGGACACGCCGGTGGCGATGGGGGCGGCCGCACGGCGCATCATCGAGGCCGCCGCGCCGTTTACCGGCCAGCCTTTGCCGCCGCTGGCCGGCCCGACGCTGGCGCACCGGCAGGCGCTGCAGATCGGCCCGTTCCGGGTGACGCCTTATCTGGTCGACCATTCGGCCTACGACGCGTACGCCTTTCTGGTCGAGGCAGGCGGCAAGCGGCTGTTCTACAGTGGCGACTTCCGTGCGCACGGCCGCAAGAGTGGCCTGTTCGAGGCCATGCTCAGCCAGCCGCCGCAGGACATCGACGTGCTGCTGATGGAAGGCTCTTCGCTGTCCCGCCCGGAGGGGCAGGAGGGCTTCCCGACCGAGACCGACCTCGAAAACGAACTGGCCAGCCTGTGCCGCGAGGCGCCGGGCTTGGTGATGGTGCATGCCTCCGCGCAGAACATCGACCGCATCGTCAGCCTGTACCGTGCCTGCAAACGGAGTGGCCGCACCCTGGTCATCGACCTCTATACCGCGGCGGTGCTGGCGGCGACCGGCAACGCCAACATCCCGCAGTCGTTCTGGCCGCAGGTGGCGCTGTACACCCCCGAGCGCCAGCGCAAGCAGATCGTCAGGCTGCAGGCGTTCGAGCTGCTGCAGAAGCATTCGGCGCGTCGCATCTATCCGGAGCAACTTAAGGCCATCGCGGCGAACGCCGTGCTGCTGTTCCGTCCCATGCACATGCAAGACCTGGACGCGGCGGACTGCCTGCAAGACGCCAGCTTCGTGTTCTCGCAGTGGGCGGGCTACCTGCAGCAGGACGGTTACCGCGCCATGCAGGACTGGCTGGCGGCGCGCGGCATCGGTATCCGCCACCTCCATACCTCGGGGCACGCCAGCACGGCCGACCTTCGGCGTTTCGCCGCCGCGCTGAACCCCCGGCAACTGGTGCCCATCCACAGCTTCGCGCCGGACGAGTACCCAAAACAGTTCGCCAATGTCGTGCCGCGTCAGGATGGCGAATGGTGGACGGTGGCGGCGTGAGGTGGCGATACAGTTATGTCTTTTGGATTGCCAATTTTTCAGGAGAGCCTGAGTGTTTGATCCATTGAAGTTGTGGGAAGTGAACCGGGAGGAGCGGTTTTACTGTGCCTTGCTCGCGCATGCCGTTCTGTCCTCAAGCCGGGTGAGGGCGGCCATCTGCGAGGCAATCAACGGTGTCACCGGCAGTCACCTCGACCCCGAAGGGCTGGAAGTCTATGTCGAGGTCGCAGCTATGCGGGATTACTGGAACCGTCTGGGTGGCCCGTCCAGAAATGGGGGGGATGACCGTAAGCTGGAGGTGTTGCGTAAAATCTTTGCGAAAGAAAACTTGCCGGAGAGCATGCTGCAGAGCCCGGTCTTCCGGACGAAAACTGGGGCGCTTCCCAATCCTGGGAAATGGGGGATCGAGGAGATCAGCAAGGCATTCCCTGAATATGCCAGTGATGAGAAGCTTAATAGTTTCAGAATGATCAAGTATTCGTTCAACGCAAAGCCTGACATGTTGTTCGTGTCAGGTGGCGAGGCTGTTTTGGTGGAAGCAAAGATTGAATCTGGTGAATCAATGTACGAGGGCGGGATCTCTCAGACTGCTGTTCAGGGAAAAATTTCCGAATTGGTCAAAGATCTGGCGCCTTGCTATCAGGAGACTAGGTTTTTCAATACCATGCTGGTCTTGAAGCAGAATCGTGATCAACCAGTTCTGACATGGTCTGCCGTGATCGGGTGTTTGGAATCCGTGACTTCAGAGCATGCTGATGAAATAGACCCGTTTACGATGCGTTGTTTCCATCAATTGATCAGAAATACGGCCAGTCAGATCAAACCAGAGCGTCGATCGACAAGAAAAGTGGCGGATTGCGGCGCATTTGATATGGAAGATCTGGATGGCGGGTTTCTACTGAAGGTGGTGGCCAATATGAAGCGAGACCCAGAGGCCAAGGTCAGATTCGGCACGAGCGGTAATGGATTCACGCCAAATTATGTGATTTCGTATGGTGATGGCCGGACGGTCTGCTTTGCCGGCTGCAATCATCAGACCATGCCCAAAGGCAAAATGTTCTCGGAGAAAAATCTGTCTGGTTTTTTTTCAAGGCTGGACATTGTGCCGCAGATCAAGAAGGCTGGTTAGTATTAAATGTCATAAATATTTCATACACCCCTCTTCGTGGAATGGCGTGTTAAGGGGGATGAACTCGATGCGTTAACCTGCAAGTCCCTCGACCTTTGTGGGCGTGACTTCCACCACCAGGTGGTTTTCGTCGAGTTTCACCTCGAACGCCTGCGCACCGGTGAACGCCATCAGGTACATCATGTAGGGGGCTGTGCCGTGCTTCAGCCCGCGGGCGTGCGCGTAGCCAACCGCGCCCGGCCACATCTCGCCGACGACCGGCTGTTTCCAGGCGTCTTCGCACGCCCATTGCTGCACGTCTTGAAAATCGGCGAGGGTGGCGGTGATCATGGCCATAGCAATTTCCTTAAATGTGAATTTCCGGATGATAGAGCTGGGTGTGTTCGCTCGCTTTGTCGTGGATTAAGCAAACTACCGGCGTGCGGCGGCTTGCTCGCCTGTTTAACGCCTAGCCAACCGTCCTCTGAAGAACCGCGCGCTCGTCGTTGGTGGGAGAGAGCCTGCGCCGCACCTCCATCCGGGCGCGCACCACCATCAGCGGAATCTGGGCCGGACAAGGTCCGCCGGCGATTTGCTCCAGTCGCGCGTGCGCCGACAGGGCGTTGCGCAGTTCCAGCAGCGGGATCCGTTCGAGCGGCGTGCTGGTGAATACATGTCGCAGCCGATCGATTTCCTGCAGGAGGGTGTACTGAAGGGCGCCGTCCTGCGTGTCGTTGGGGTATGCGGGTTCGCTGTGCATTGGCAAATCATGCCTTGCGCATGCGACAATCCATGTCGCATTCATGTTTCAGTATCTGGGCGTGGCTGCACGACACAGCCCGCCCTATCCCCTGTACATCGTCCACGTTTTTGGAGAGCCAATGAGCCAGACCCTGCTGCGCCACCTGTGCATGCTGCGCGAAATTCCCCGTTCCCCGCGTTCGATCGATTGCCAGACCCTGCAGAGCCGACTGGCACAGCAGGGCTACGAAGTGACCGTGCGGTCGATCCAGCGAGATCTCAATTCACTGTCCAGCGTACTGCCGCTGATCAGCGACGGGGCCAAGCGGCAGGGTTGGTCCTGGATGGCCGACGGCGGCGAGGTCGGCCTGATGGGGATGGACGCGCACGAGGCGATGACGCTGAAGCTGGTGCAAGGCCAGCTTGCGCAACTGCTGCCGACCGCCACGCTTGAGCACCTGCAGCCTTATTTCACGCAGGCTGACCGCATTCTCGCGCAGCGTGGCGGCAAGTTCGCCCATTGGCCCGACAAGGTGCGGGTGTTGCCCAAGGGGCAGCCGTTGCTGGCGCCCCAGGTCAGCCCTGAGGTGCAGTCGGCGGTGTACGAGGCCTTGCTTGGCGATTGCCAGCTCGATATCGAGTACATGCGCCGCGATGCCACGGAACCGAAGCGCTATTTGGCCCATCCGGTGGCACTGGTGCTGCGTGGCCAGGTCAGCTACCTGCTGTGCATGCTACGAGACTACGAAGACATCAGCCAGCTCGTGTTGCACCGGATCAAAAGCGCCCGGCTGATCGATGCGCCAGCGCGCAAGGCCGACGGCTTCAACCTCGATGCGTATATCTCGCAGGGCAAGCTGGGTTTTGCCCACGGTGGGCAAGTGCGGCTGGAAGCCGAGTTCCACGAACATGCCGTGCAGACGCTGATGGAAACCCCGCTGAGTGAAGACCAGGAACTGATTCCGGCGACGTTGGGCACCAGCGGCCGCAACATGCGCTGGTTGCTGACGGCGACCGTCAACGACACCGGCGAGCTGGAGACCTGGCTCAACGGCTTCGGCAAGCTGTGTCTTAGGTGGCGCAAGGTGCCGTTGGGGCAAGCTGCAAATAACTAAATATTGCGACATGTTCTGTCGCATGACTATCCGATGCTGCAGGAGTGGCCCGTACAGGACACGCCTTGCTCGACTCGCCCCGCACCTGCTTGGCTGTGCGTGGGCAGGCCGTCCTTGCAGGGGATAGCGTGCCGGCGGATCCGGCAGGGGGAAATCGAATGCTGGACAAGGCAGTAGCGGCATTGCAGCAGGCTGATGGCCTGCTGGTAACGGCAGGGGCGGGCATGGGGGTTGACTGTTCCATAAGCTTGCTCAAAGTTGAGGAATGGATTTGTCCGAACTCCGTTGGCGCAGCTTGCGCCGCCCAACTGGAGCTTCTTGACGCTCAGTTGCGCCGGAGGAACGTGATTGCAGAATCCGCAGCACCTCGCGATGCGGCATGAAACGGGTAATCTCCGGATCATGGAGTTTGAGTTTCACATTCCGGGCAGCGTTGAAATCCGCTTGGATCACGTCCCCGTTTGCACTTACGGAAACCTCAATTTTAGTCAGCAACGTCGCGGTAAGTACGCGATTCTTCGATGTGCTGTTTTTCAAAAAACCGGTTTCTGGAAGTCACAATAAGGAACGTGCTGCAGCTCGCCGCCAGAAAAGCGTGCGGAAACCGACAGCACATCTTCGAGCGTGCCGCCTCGTGCGAGCGTCGTTCTGGCCACCCATTCCCAAAACTCGGGTAGCTCGCCGAGTTTGCCAAGATCGACGGAAGTTACGGCCCCTCTCCAGCGGCCGAGACTCAGCAAATAGCTGGTGCTCTTGCGGAGCGCGAAAACGGTCACATACTCGTCCATCACGCCTGGCCGCCATGCGGCCGCAGGCGCCATCCCCGCATGCACCATCATGTTGATCACCTTCTGGATGCGCCGCTCCGTGACGTTCCGGGCGTAATCTCGGATGTACATGTCCAAGGTCAGCACGGTCAACACGATTCCGTTTAGGACGTCCTGGATGCAGACAAGGAATGCCTTTTCAATTGGACACCACAGCAAAATATGGATCAGATGAGTTTCTAAGGAATGGCCGATTCTTTTGCCAAGACCGGTGTTAAGCAGTCTGACCAGTTCATCTGTAGAAATGCTGAATCGTTCAGTTAAACGCATCTGCGCGTGAGCAGATAGAGAAGAGATTTTACGAAGCATTGAAAATCTCGGCAGCCATTACCAGTGTATTGACTACGTCAATGTAGACGAACACTTGGCAATTTGTGGGTCTGCCGAAATTTTTTGCAGTATCGTAGTTTCTAGAAGTAGCCGAAAGCCAGCGAATCCGTTTTCTTGTCGACCGGAAGCACTTCGTTAGGCAAAATGCCGTCCATCGCCGGCAGCAACGCCGAATGTTCCGGGCCAAGGGGTGCCACATACTCTCCGCCCATGGCGTAGCCAAGTTTTGATAGCCCAGTCGATACCCCATCCAAGGCGGTCACCACCACCTTAGCTGTCTCACTCTGAACCTCCTTGGCTGGCTGAACAAACCACGGGCGAATGCCTAGACCAACGGTCTGTATGAGGTCAAACATCAGTTTAGACGCCAGCGATTGAGCAACCTCGTCCACGGTACCCTCGTTGCCGCTACCCATGGTGAGGGTGACAAGTTTTCCTTCAAGCGCAAACGAAACCCCGAACGCATCCTCGCCCAGTGGCAATCGACGCTCCAGGAAAGAGCGTCGCTTGTAGGTGCTCACCTGCACCACAAACTCTCCCCGCGGCTTGAAGTTCTTGTTGGACTCGTGTTTCGGATTGGCGAACGTGTTGAACTGGTTTTTGAACGCGTTAGCCGCCTCTTCGTAGTCCTCGCCCGAGCAACCCTGGGCACAAGGCAGTATCTTGACCGTAGGGAGATAGGCAATGATTTTCTCACCGCTGGCATATTTCTTTGCATCCTCGTTGGACGCAACACCGCGGATGAAATCATCGCTCACCACTTCGGGTTTGTTGGGATTCTGTCGGTAGACCATCAGGGCGATGTCCTTGAATTGGCCGAGTGGTTCGACAATTAAGGGGTTCGTGGTACGGACAGCTCCTTCCGGGATGTTCGGGACAGGCTGCTTACTGAGAGCATCCTCGGGCAGTACCTTCAGGAGGGCTTTGGTCAGCCCCGACGGTTCGGCTTGTGCTATTCCTGCGAAAAGCAAGGAGGCAGTAATGATTGCGCGAATAATCATGGGGCGTTTTTGGCTGTTCTGCTGCATGAACGACTTAATGCTCGCTGCAGGCCACGGTAACGGGAATGCTGGTGATCTTTTCGCCCTTGTACGTTCCGCTTAATGTACCCATGTTTTTTTCAGGTTTGCCAATTGGCACATAGCTGATCTTTAGGGAGCCATCCTTGCTCTGGTGCTCTCCTTTGACTTCGGTCGGGAGGGTTTCTCCGTTCAGTTTGACATGCACCACTTTCCCGCCAGCGTTTACAGCGACGTCGTATTCGTTGACAACGTACTTTCCTTTGGAGGCATACACACAGGCCTCGTAGCCTTGTTGCTTCTTGACCGGAGCGAAATCAGCAGCAAAGGTCACGCCTGTAGCAGCCATCAAAAGCACGGCCGTGCAAATTTTCTTCATGAAAATATCCTCAGTTTCTGGTGGAGCGTCGCAATTAGACCCTTTTGAGTCGAATATGTCAAAAACATAGTCTGGGCTGGTTGGGTGTAGTCGTCCCTGCACTCGCTCAGTGCTTCTTTCCTGAGTCCGCAACGCCCCAACAGGTGTTTGCCATCTCTCGGTGCAAGAGAAGGGGTCATATCGACCCCCCATGCAAGGAGAGAAGCATGCCTGTCCTGAAGAGTGCGCCCTTGGCGCAAGAATTTTTCTCATTCAACCCGGGTCAGCTATTCGCAGAGCTGGCGCTGTCCGCTACCGCGCGCGGTGCGAGCAAGATTCGGATCCATACCACTGAAGACGGTTTCTTCCTTTCTAACGACGGCGAACCGATCCCGGATCTGGCCTCGCTGTTCCAAAGTGCCGAGCAAGCGGATACCTTGTTGCTGGCCTTGCTGGCGTGCTGCCGGCGCGTGCGTATCGTTTCAGGTACGCAACAGATGGATGTTTTAAGCCGGGATGCCGTCGTGCAGAACGTATTTGCCAGACCGGCAGAGGTGCGCTGCGAAGACCGCATCATCTCACTGTCCTGACCCATTGCGCGGAAAACCACGGATTCAGCCCGAGGTTTGCCGCGCACCTAAGGACACGCTGAACAAATACGCTCCAGCGCGGCATGGCTGGCGACGCCGACTGTGAACGCGAGATTGCCCGCACGGTCGGGCGTATCAGCTGCTGGTTTTCGTTCTTCAACGAACCGGGGAATGGTCATTTCCCGTTTCATTGCCATTTCAGGGCGCACCTTGGGCGTTGAGCCCGAGTAGACGTCGCTTGGCGATCAACAGGTTTGCCAGTGCGAACAGCGTCATCAACTGCGCGGCGTTCTTGGCCAGCCCCCGGTAACGGACCTTCTTCAAGCCAAAGCGGTTCTTGATGATATGGAAGGGATGTTCAACCTTGGCGCGGATGCGGGCCTTGATAGTTTCAAGCTGATCGCGCAACCGGTCGATTTCCTTGCTCATGTCCAGCGCGCGCCGCTTGCCGGGCCGCATGGCGATATTCCAGCGTACCTTGCCCTGGGCTTCCGGCCGTTTGCCAGCACCTTGATAGCCGGCATCCCCATAGCCCTCCTGCTCGTCGCCATGCAGCAGCGCTTGTGCCTGGGTAACGTCATTGACGTTCGCCGCCGTGCCGATGACCGTATGCACCAAGCCCGAGGCGGCATCCACGCCGATGTGCGCCTTCATGCCGAAGTGCCATTGGTTGCCCTTCTTGGTCTGATGCATCTCGGGGTCGCGCTCGCCCTTCGCGTTCTTGGTCGAGGACGGCGCCGCGATGATCGTGGCGTCAACGATGGTGCCTTCGCGCAACATCAGGCCCTGGCTAGCCAGATGCGCCTTGATCGTGGCGAAGATAGTTTCGGTCAACTGGTGTGTTTCGAGCAGGTGGCGGAACTTGAACGCCAGTGATTGCGACGCAATTTGTCGCGATATTGTGCGATGATTTTCGCATGGGCAGTCAGTCAAATTGACGGCCTAATACGGAGGTAATCACGGTACAACAGTCTGGGTCTAGTGGAGTGGTGGTAGAAATAAACATCTGAGCAATCAATCCTTCTATTGCTGTTCAGATGAAATGTGTGACTAGACCGTGCTTAGGTTGTGTACATGTAGATGACTGTTTGAGGGGGGGTATATGTTTGAGAATTTCATTGATGAAGACAAAGTGACCGCCAGCCTACTTATGCAGTTGTTCGCGCTGGCATCGATAGAAACAGATATCCTGGAGGTTGGAGATTTTACTGCGTATGTCTTTGATCAAAAAATCTTCGTAACAGTCGACACCGAGTATAAGCGGATTGATTTTCGCTCGTACTATCAACTTACCACAAAATCCGACAGGCTAAAGAAGCTGAATTTGGTGAACCGGATGAATGCGCAGTTCGTGTCCGGCAGGTTCTTCGTGGAGGAGGATGAGTTCCTGACCGGTGCTGCCATCGTCAATTATGTTGGAGGCGTTTCGGCGCTTGCTGTCTTGGAGACGATGAAAATATTTGCGGCTGGGATGGCCAAAACGGAAGAGATGGATGTGGATGGCTTGCTTTTGTAGGGGGTGGCCATGAACTGGGTTGAGTTGTCGCTGTATATCTGTTTGTTTGTGGCCATTGTTTTGTTGTTTGCTGGTGCTAGTCGGCGTGTAATCATTTATTTTGATTTGTCGGAAGTGATGGTTTCACTGCTTGCGGTATTGCTACCAGTTTTTTGTTACATCATGTACGGGAGCGGCCCGTTTGAAAACTGGTGGGCGAGAACTCTATGGGAGTTTGTGGCAACGCCGCTAGCCGGTTTGTTTGGCGTCTTGTTTTTTGCGTTGAATTTTATCCAGGCATGGAATAACAGTGGCAGCGCTTTGATGGCTTTGGTTGTTGGGGTGTTTCGGTTGTTCTTTGTAGCGTTTTTTGTCGTGATAGTATTTGGGCAGTTGGAACGTTTGGAAAAGCGGAAGGCGTCAGAGAAGATTGGGGCGGTTCTTGTGATTTTTCTGGCTGGGATGCTGGCTAGGGCGTTGGTAAATGGTATGGAAGTTCGTCATGCTCAACACTTCCGCCCCAAGTAAAATTATGGTAAATTTTGATAAGCAGAGTCCGACGCGGTGCTTAATTTAATTTGGCAATCTAAGAAAGGGTCTTGAATGACTGATTGGCATCAGGTTGACATGGCTGGTGATGTAGGCACGCAACTTCAGATTCCGCGTTCGAAAAATCGCATTCGGGCGGTGTCGCAGGCAGTTCACCAGTTCTTTGGGGCTCATGGTAGGGATGCACTTTTCTCCTACAAAAATAAAGATGATTCGAGCTTTGGTTTGGATGATTACTTTTATTTTCATCGGCCAGAAATGATCTCTATAAGGTGTCGTAGAAAGCACGAAATTCTTTCGATGCCTTACATTTTTAGTGATGTCAATTTATCTGCAAAGAATAGTTACAAATTGTTTGTTGCAGATTTCTACTCGGAGAGCGCTATTCGTATTTTGGACCAAGTCCTTGAGTCTGGGCCGGTGCGCGGCTTGGAGCAGAAACTTGTTTTTGAACATGTTCGCCCATGCAAGTCAATTCTTGAAGAGCTGCGGGTTAGGATCGATGTTGCTGATGAGGATTCGCTGAATGATTTCTTTGAGGAACGATTGCTCGTTGCTATCCTGACCAAGGAAGAAAATGAGTTGGTAAACAAAACAAGGGTTGATGGGAAGAGCATCATGTCACACATGCCAGATAATGGCGGTATTTTTGCTAGATATGTCGCGGCGAATGTGGAGAACGATGCAGGTATTCAGTTGTATATGCCGAATGAAGCCCATCGCAGTAAATTGATTGCATCCCAGTTCCCTCTGCTCTAATCGCATTTTGGGCGCCAAGAAGATAATTTTAATTCTCTTGGCGCTATTCTAAGTAAAATTTCATTTCTAATTAATTCTGGCTGCTGTGCTTATTATTTATGATCGGTAGTTTGGGTTTTATTGGTTATTTGAATTCTTCGACGTCATAGAGAATTGAATGACAATTCAATCATGTGAGTTATTGCTATACAGAGGCTCTAAGGCTCGTATGCAGGAGTTGCCGCTTGAGATGTATTTCTCTTTGAATGGTGCTCGTCCTGACTTTTATATTTCGCGCACCTCGCTTCGGCGTGGCTATTGTGGAAGTTGGGAGATTCATGATGGCAAGCTCTACTTGATTGGATTTGATGCTGTATTGAAAGATGGAGCAAGTTTTGCTATGGAAAATCTGTTCCATGGATGTAGCGAAAGAGTTTTTGCTGAATGGTTTACAGGTGTGTTGCATGTTTCACAAGGTGCTAGGGTCGGCGGCGATCGATATAAGCCAATATTTGAATCAAGTTTTGAATTGAATTTAGAGAGTGGCATCGTTGTGAAAACAACAGAACGCAATGATTCACTCTATGGCAAGGCTCACTACTATAGCGATAGTGAAGTTTTAAACGATCTTAATTATGTGATGAAGGTTTTGAGAATTAAATAGAAATGTTGCACCGTATGATTGTGATGTGTATTTTGAACAAGCCACGCCGATCCAGTAACGCTAAGGCTTCTTTTCACGTGAACGGCTGCGCTCAGGCGTTTCGCTAGGGAACTCGACCAGTGTCTATCCGGAGCATGGTAGGCGGGGAGTTTCGAGAAGCCCTCTTCCGTAGCCAATAATCACGACGCAATCTGTCGCATTGCCATGTCATGATGAGTGCATCCAACCCACGCAAGGATGCCGCACATGACGACCCAAAACGTTTCCTGCCTGACCACCACCGCCTTCAACGACCACCCGCTGCATTGCCCGTGCTGTGGTGCACGGGTGCTCGACGTGACCGCGCCCGGGCAGCCGCAACTGACGCCTTGCCCGCACACTTTGTATATCGCGAGCGACGAGGGGTTCGAATACATCGGCCCGCAAGCCCGTCCCGTCATCGAGGCGCTGGGGATAGCGGTGGACGGTGACATGGCTCCGATGCTCAGTTGCGCACGGGACAACGAAGCCTTCGACGAAGGGTTCAATGCGCTGACCGACCGGGTGACTGCCAGCATCGACGACGCGTTCAAGCTGGAACTCGGCGGCCCGGCGCCCGCCGGGCTTGCGGTTTACGTCGGCTTCGCGCCCGCGCGCTGAGTTTCCCGTCCACCGACCGCCCCGCGCTGAGCGGGGCAGGAGAGTCGTCATGGCAAACGCGATCACTGCAGCAAATGAAACCGCCCGCCTGCCGCTCGGGCAGGCGCTGTATGCCTACGGGCAAACGCTGGGCACCGAGCATCCCGACTATGTCGAGTCCGCCAGCGAGGGCATGGCGTCCTTGTGCTTCACCGTGCAGGGCGATCCATGGGTGCTGAAGGCTTACGTGCAAAGCGACGAGGCCGACCGCGAGTTGGCCGTGATCCTGGTCACGCCCTTCGAAGTGGCGGACGAGCACTTGGACGCAGCGTACCGGCTGGCCGGGCTGATCAACGCCGAGCAGCGGGTGCCCGGCACGCTGCTGCTGGTGGGGGGACGTTTCCAGCTGACCCAGCGCCTGCACCTCGCCCAGTTGGCGCTGGATCCGGCGCTGATCGACAGCATGCTGGGGCCGCTGTGCGCGCTGTTCCACCACTGGGCAGACGAGCTGGACGCGTTGGCCGAGGGGGTGTCATCCGCCGACGCGCTCTACGCGGCCGGCTCGGCCCGTCCCTTCCATGAAGGCCACTTTTAAAACGGTGGATCACCATGCAGGCCGACCCCTACCAGACACTCGGCGTGGCGCGCGACGCGACGGACGAACAGATCCGCCAGGCTTATCGCCGCGCGGCGATGCGTTGGCACCCAGACCGCAACCCCGGCCGGCAGGCCGAAGCCGAGCGCCGCTTCAAGGAAATCGGCGCCGCCTACGCCTTGCTTGGCGATCCAGCCCGCCGCGCTGCGTACGATGCCGAATGCCGCCGTACGGGGGCATCGGCCTCGTGGTCGGGTTCTCAGTGGCAGCAGGGTGCGAAGGCGCAGCGGCAGGGGCCGCAGCAGGACGACAAGCAGCGCCAGCAGGGCAAGCAGCAGCGCAAGGCACAGCCTGAACCGGAGCCAGAGCCGGAGCCATTTTTTAATGAGGAAGACGACGAAGAGGTACTCCGCACCGAAGCGTGGTCGCTGGCCCGGCTGTTGCTGAGCCAGGCGCTGAGCTGCGAAATGATCGCCGGCGTGCTGTACGGGCAAGGCATTCCGTTGGCCATGGCGATCGAAGTGGCGCGCGCTGCGTGCGACGAAGCGGCCCGCGAGCGGGGAGGCGCCGGTCGCGGCCCCCAGTCGGGGCGCTTTGCCGAAAGTGCCGAGTGGGATGACTCGTCCGATGAATATTGGGAGGAGACCGACCGTTTCGCCTCCCGCCCAGAGCCGGTGCCGCCTGCTGCACCGCCGCCACGCAAAGACCGCAGCGGTTTACTGGTGCTGGTCGTGGCGGTTTTGGTTACTGCTTGGGGACTACAGCAGCTCTCTTCGTCCGAGGTGCCGGCAGAGCCACCCGCCGCAGTGCAAGCCAGCACCGCCACGGCACTGCAGGAAGTCTCCCCGCCTGCGGCAGCGCCGGAGGCAGAGCAGCCGGACACGCTTGAGCCGCCTGCCGCAGCTGCGTGGGCGGACGACTGTCCCGACTGCACGACTGGTCGGGACGCGGCACCACCTGCAAAAGTTCGCCAGAACGCCGCGATGGCCGGCTGCACCGACGCGGTCTGCACCGACGCGCTCGAGAGCGCCGCCAGTCCCTTGCGGCGGCTGGCCGACCCGCCCATCAAACCCTCCTTCGATTGCCGGGCCGCCCGCCAGCCCGTCGAGCACCGGATCTGCGCCAGCAACGAACTGGCCACGCTCGACCAGCGCATGTTCGCTGCGTATCAGGCGCTGCGCCCCTACGCCGACGCTGAGATTTTGCGCGCGGAACAGCGTCAATGGCTGCGCACGCGTAACGCCTGCGAAGAGATGGCGTGTCTGCGGGCGGCCTACCAGCAGCGGATTAGCCAACTCGAAGCAGGCCTGCCCTGAACGCGACACGGACTGTCGCTTCCGTATGTCATGATGTGTTCCGTTGCCTAAGCGGATAAGGAGCAAGCCATGAGCCGTACCTACCAGCCCGTTTCCCTGGAAGCCCTGGCCGACGTCGAAGACATCGGCCACCTGCAAGTAATCGCGCCACCGACGCTGAGCGCAGGCGACGCCGTCTGGCTCGACCGCCTGAGCGAGGACGAACTGCAACTTGTGACCGTGCACGCAGGAGAGCCCATTCCCGCCGGCGCGACGGTGTACCTGGCCGGCGAATGCGATGAGGAAGAAGTGCAGCTGAGTCGCGGCGGGTCGACGGATAGCCCGTGTTTCGGCCTGCGCCGTGTGCCGCAACGCACCGGAGATGAAACCGGCGTTCCGGCGCGTGACTGGTCGGCGTTGCCGCTGGGCACGGTGGCGCGCGACTTCTGCGACGAGCGCTTTGACGGCCGCTGCGAATTGAGCGGCGAAGCCGAAGCGGGTATCACGGTGTTCACCACCGGGTACACCATCCAAGGCCAGGCGCACTACAAGCTGTTCATCGAGGCCGAGGAGCGTCGCTGCTGGCTGGCGCTGTTCCTCTACACGCCACTGTTTGTGCCGGAAGCGCGGCGCGACGAGCTATGCCGTCTGCTGATGCACATCAACGACCAGTGGCGGGTGCCCGGCGCGCTGCTGCTGAGAAACGGCGGCCAGATCTGCTACCGGCAGATCGTCGACTTTGAAGGCTGCGAAGTCACCCCGCGCGCACTGCACAACATGCTGCAAATAGCGGGCGACGTACACGCTACCTGGTTCGACGCCTACGCACGCGTCGCACTGGCCGGGCAGTCGCTGGAAGACGTGCTGGCCAGCCGCCAGCAGGCACAAGACTGAGAGGACACCATGTCACGCTGCATCCATTGCGGCTCGGCCGCCTACGGCCCGGCCTGCCCGTATAGCCCAAACCATTACCACGAGCACGGCGACGACCCCACGCGCTGCGACTTCTGCGGCAGCCGTGCCTACGGGCCGGCGTGCCCGTACAGCCCCTACCGTGTCCACCGGCACGCCCATGGCGACCGCTGCCGCTGGTGCGGCCAGCGGCACAGCCGCGGCGTCGGCTGCCCGTATTCGCCCAGCAACTACCACGAACACTGAACGGAGTGATCCATGCAGCAAGAACAACGCTACCTCGGCTGTCTGCTCGGCCTCGCCTGTGGCGATGCGGTGGGCACCACCGTCGAATTCCAGCCGCGCGGCGGCTTTGCACCGCTGACCGACATGGTCGGCGGCGGCGTATTCGGCCTGCCGCCCGGCGCCTGGACCGACGACACCTCGATGGCGCTGTGCCTGGCCGAGAGCCTGCTCGCGCGGGACGGTTTCGACGCGGCCGACCAGATGGACCGCTACCTGCGCTGGTGGCGTCATGGCCATCTGAGCAGCACCGGCGAATGTTTTGACATCGGCGGCGCCACACGAATGGCGCTGTCCCGCTACGAGAAAACCGGCGAGCCTTTTAGCGGCAACCCTGACCCGCACTTCTCCGGCAACGGTTCCTTGATGCGCGTCGCGCCGGTGCCGATGTTCTACCAGGGGCATCCTGAGCTTGCGCGCTACGCCGCCGACAGCGCGCGCACCACCCACGCATCGCCCGAAGCCATCGAGACTACCCAGCTGCTGGCGGCCCAACTGTCGGTCGCGCTGGCCGGCGGCAGCAAGCAGGCCATCGTGTTCGAGCACGGCTTTACCGCACAAGAAGCGAAAGTAGCCGAGCTCGCCCAGGGCCACTGGCAGGGCAAGGACGAACTTCAGATCCGCGGCAGCGGCTACGCCGTCGAGTCGCTGGAGGCCGCGCTGTGGTGCTTCTGGCGGGCGGACAGCTTTGAAGAAGCGGTACTGATGGCCGCCAACCTCGGGCAGGACGCCGATACCACCGCCGCGATCTGCGGCCAGCTCGCCGGCGCGCACTGGGGGGTCGAGGCGATTCCCGCGCACTGGAGGCGCCGGCTGGTGCATGGCGAGCTGATTGCCAAAATGGCGCGGGCGCTGTGGCAAAGTGCCACCGCAATCCGCTGAAAGGGCCGTCATGCAACCCTTTATGCCTGAGTCGGTGCTGACCCCGCTCGATGGGCGATCCCTGTTCTACCCGTGCAGCGGCGCAGATTGGCAAATGCCGATCCAACTGTTCGCGCCGTGGATCAGTGATTTCTGGTTCGTGGACAAGGCCTACTTCACCTCGAAATCGGCGCTCGAGGAGCCCCGCTGTTGGCGAGGGCCCCCCTGTACCGTCTGCTTGACGTACAGGTCGAAGGCCCCGCGCTCTGGGATCGCCGCGCGCCGCACATTACGCCCTGTGTGCGCAGCGAAACCTACAGGCACGAACCAAGTGGTCGTGTCGTGCGGATCCATCGTCGGCGCGGCTACGGGTTTTCAGCCCTGCGCAAAGCTGTATTCGGCGAACTGGGCGTTTTTTTCTATCGCGGTGACAGCATGGGTGAGGGCGGGAGCGGCAATCTTTGGCTCCTCCGCGAACATGTCCGTGAAGTGCTGCGCTGCTTGCCGGCGGGAGGCTTGTTTGTGACCGACGGCTCACAGCATGGAAGAGCCGAGCGCGGTGAGTACGACAGCTTCTGGCGTTACCGTGACCTCAAGGTGGAGGACGTCCAGGCCCTGCTGCAAAGTGCCGAGCCTTTTGCTGACGGTGCGGGGCGGCAGTTCCGGTGTGTCGGCTATGCCGGGAGGCGCTATGGGCGCACGTTGGCGTGGCAGCGGCTGACCTGATTTCGCCGGGAATCGGCGCTGGCTTGGACTTGCCCAGTTTGGGTAACATGTATCTGATTGGAATATTTTTGGAGGCTTCATGTCGAATCCCGTTTTGATTTCTGTCATGTTGATGTGGGGGGCGGCCTGTCTGCTGGTGGCCTGGCTGCTGCATGGCCGGCTCAGGGCCCAGCTGGCTACCCGGCAGGTAGAACTGGAAGGCGAGCTGGCGGCCGCCGTGTTGCGCCGGGACGGGGTCGAGCAGCAACTGAATGAACAACTCGCCAAGAGCAATCAGTTGGCGGCGCAGCTTGAGGTGGCCCGGCAGCAGGGGGTGGCCGACTCGGTCAGCCGGGCCCAGATCGAGGAGAGGCTTTCCCAATTCACCGCGCTGCGCGAACAGCTTCAACAGCTGGAGCAACAGCTGAATACCGAGCGGAGCGCGCACGGAAACACACGCGATCTGTTGTCGAACGCACATGCAGAGGCGTCCCGGCTGGAGGAGCGGCTGGCAACCCTGCCGGCGCTATCGGCCAAGATGGTCACTGCAGAGCAGGCGCAACAGGATTTGGCCGGTCAGCTGGCGACATTGCGTGAAGAACACAGTGCCGTGCGGGCGGCTCACGAAGTCCTGACGCTGGCGCGGGACGAGTCGGCCGAACAGCTCAAGCGCGTACAGGCGCAGCTGCTGGAGCAGTCGAATGCGCTGATGGCCGTACAGCAGGAGCGCGCGACGCTGCTTGAGCGAGTCGAAGCATTGACGCCGCTGGGTGAGCAGCTGGCAGGGGTGCAACAGCAGTTGATGGCCAGCCGAACCGAGCTTGCGGGTGCCCGCGAGGAAGGGGCTGCCGCACAGAGTTCCCTTGAGGCCCAGAAGAGCGTGGTGGCTGACCTAGTTCAGCGACTGGATCAGACCCGCGTGGCGCGGGAGCGCGCCGAAACAGAGCTGCGGACGGTCTCCAGCGAGTTGACTGCCTTGCAGACCCAGCAAAGTGCGGATCGCGAACATGCAGAACAGCAACTGCGGCTGCTGGAAGAAGCGCGCAAGGCGATGGGTGTGCAGTTCGAAAACCTGGCCCAGCAGATCTTTGAAGCCAAAGGCCAGCGCTTCGCGGAGCAGAACCAGCAGTCGCTGGGCAATCTGCTGACGCCGCTGCGCGAGCAGTTGACCGACTTCAAGACCCGCGTTGAGCAAGTGTACGTCGACGAAGGAAAGGGGCGGAGCGAACTCAAGAGCCAGGTCGAAATGCTGGCCAACCTCAACAAGACCCTGCGTGACGAAGCACGCAACCTGACCCGAGCCCTGCGCGGCGATAACAAGACGCAGGGCGACTGGGGCGAATTCATTCTCAAGGACTTGCTCGAGCAACTGGGCCTGATCCCGGGGCAGCACTTTGTTGAGCAACCGAGTGTGGTGCGTGAAGACGGCAGCCAGGGCCGCCCCGACGTCGTGATCAACCTGCCTGAGGGCCGCAAGCTGATCGTCGACGCCAAGGTGTCGCTGGAAAACTACGTCCATTACGTCGAAGCGGAAGACGACCTGCAGCGCGAGCAGGCGTTGACGGCGCACTTGGCGTCGGTGCGCAACCACCTTAAGGGTTTGTCGCTGCGCGAGTACCAGAAATTGCCCGGACTCGAAGGCATCGATTTCGTGCTGATGTTCATGCCAGTGGAGCCGGCCTTCATGCTGGCGACTACCCGGGACCGCAATCTGTTCAAGGACGCCTGGGACAAGAACGTCCTGCTGGTCAGCCCGTCGACACTGATGTCGGTGGTGCGCACGGTTTCCCATTTGTGGCGGCAGGAGACGAGTAACCGGCAGACGCAGGCGATCGTTAAATGCGGCACCCAACTGTATGAAAGCGTCGTCGCTTTCGTGGGCGAGATGGACCTGCTGGGCAAACGCATGCAGCAGGCCCAGCAGGCCTTCGACAGAGCCAATCATCGCCTGACCAGTGGCAACAACAACGTGGTGCGCAAATCGCTGCAGCTCAAGGAGTTCGGGATTGCCTCCGAGCGCCAGTTTGGCGCTCAGCGGGTAGGGTTGGCCGAACTTGCTTTGCCCGAACCCAGTGCCGTGAGTGAGGACGAGGCGCTGGTCCCGACGGCTGAGTCGGTATAGGCCCCCTGTGCGGGTAACTGGGGTGGTATGGCGGCAGGTGGCGGTTAATCGGATGGTGCCATCGGTATGGCGGGCATTTGAAAGGGCGGGTTGGATATGGTGCGAAGCAAGGCGGTAAAGCCAGAGGCAGTACAAGCCAGTGAGCACGCAGAGAAGCTGACACAGCAGATGTTCGGTTTGCCGAAAATCTACTGCCAGGACAGCGGCAATGTCTTGCGACGGCTGTACACCAAAGTCGGTGGCATCAATGCCGCGATGGAAAACATCGCGGGCACCCTTTCGGAGCAGATGCTCCGCATGCTGGAAGCGAGTGCCAAGCGCCAGCCAGGGCCTTGGACGACTTACGGCAACAGGCAAGGCGGGACGCCCTTGCACATTCTGGCCTTGCCGTTCATTGGCTGGGGAAATGCGCTGATTGCGCAGGCCATTGAAGGCACGTTGCTGCTCAACAGCCAGTGCATGACCGAAGGTTGTCCTGAAGGTGATTCACCGGGGGATCGATTGGCGCGCGTCTACCCGGTGCACAAGATGATCCTCCTGCATCAGCTTGGTTATCTTGGCGATGACGGCTCGGTGGACCAGGCGATGCCGTGTTTGTCGTTCGACGATGTCCGGGATGACCTTGAATACCTCGCGTCCCGCACGGCGTTGCTCTACCGCTCACGCGGTATCGCCGAAGCCCTGGCGGTCGATGCCGTCGAGTGGCCGTACCGGGTGCGCGCGGCAGCGGTGGCCGCGAAGACGTTTCATGGCTGGGGCCAGGCGTCGGAAGCCGAGCAGGACCGGGCGCTGGCGTTGGCGTGGGCGGTGCTGCTGTGTGGGCGAGGCGAGACCGCGTCGCAGGGATTTCCTGGCGTTGAGTCGCTGCTGGAAAGCGTGGTTGCCGCGCCAATGGCGGGACTGGCGGAAATGTTTTGCATCGGCGCCGGGCGGGATGTAGTGCTGGCCCGGGTGGAAGAAGCATTCGAAATGCCGCAGGAAAAGGCCCGCACCTTGCCTGCGTTGATCGCCAAAGCGCAGTCGGGGTCAGGCGAGGCGCAGGTTGCCGCAGCGGCGGCGCCTGAGGCTGTGCGTAGCAAGGCTTGGCCTAGCGCCGAACTGGTCGGCTTGATCGACCCGGTGTTCCCGCTGTACCTGCCGCCTAATGTACTGCCTGGCGAGGCGGCCAGTATCCCTGCTGTGGATGCTCGGCTGTTCGAGTTGTACGGCGTGAATCCGGTTCTGGCTCTCGAACATCTGGCCAGTCGTGTGGCGCTGCATTTGCTGCAGGCCGACCGTTGTCCTGACCTCGGGCTGTTGGTGTCCGGCGAAGAAAAGATCCTGCCGCTGGCCATGGTGCCTGAGCGTATTCGGCCGTATGGAGGGCGTACGCAGAGCGCGACGCTGGCGGCGGAGAACCTGTTTGTCCAGCAATCGGCCCACCCCTTGCTCGAGCGGATCAAGGCGCGGCTGCTGGCAAACAGCAGGTCGTTGTTCGCTGACTTTGTGCTGCGGGTCGCACGCTTCCGGCTGGTTTGTCTGCTTGGTCAGGTCACCCCCTCGCTCGCGATGCCGTCCTCCATTTGCGATGGAGACCTGCAGGATTTTTTTGCAGCGTTGGATGCGTGCCATGCTGGACAGCGATTCGAAGCCTTGGACTTCCTTGAGCACAGCGATGCAGCCGTGAACTGGCATGCAGCGTTTGATGACCTGGCGGACCGCAGCAGGGCGCTTGGCCAGCTCCATGCAGACCAGCAAGTCATTGGCGATGCAGCGCTCGCCGTGCGGGAAATGGGTACCGCACTGGTCTCCCAACTATCCAGCCTGCTGGTCGACCCGGAACTGGCTGACATGGCTCGTCTGGAGCAGGAACTCCGGGCCTTTAGCGGGGCGGCAGCGAAGCTTGGTGTGCCAGACGCGGATATCTTGCCGTGGCGGGAGCACTGGCAAACGGAAGAAGTTGCTGCACAACTGGTTTGCCTGGCCACCACCGTGCGGCTCTCCAAGGAGAAGATCCAGCAGGTCGAGGGTATTCCTGCCCAGGTCGAGCGTCTTATCCGCGAAGCGGAGGCGCTGTGGAGGCAGATGCCCGGGTGGTGTGCTGAGGCACCTGCTGCCGTCGAACCCGGTTTGCCGCGGGAACAGGCACCGGTCGTGCTCAAGCAAGGGGTCGACCCGGCCCGGCATGATCGGGCGCTTGATCGGGTGGATGCACTCGAAGTTGAACTCGAAAAGTCCCGCAATAAGGTGCGCTTGCTCGAACAGCAGAAAGAGCGGCTGATCGCCGCTAAGCTGTCCCCGACGCCGGTGAGGGCGGTACTGGATTCCGAAACCCTGGCGGAAACGTTGCTGATCGCCCGCCCTTGCCAGACTGCGGATGGCGTGCTCGATCTTGCCCAGGATGTATGCGGCAGCGAGTTGGTGATTACCGAAAGCGGCCTGCGTTCTGCCCAGGATTTTGCCCGCCACGATTTCAACGCCCGCCGTTTGCTGACGGTATTGCTGAAACTTTCGCGTGAAGTGTTGCCCGAGATCGGCGCCGGCCACGCCCCCTTGCAAAGGGTTTTCGGGAGTTCGTACAAACCGCACGAGAGCGAGGTGACGGGCAACAACCAGGCGATGCGGTCCGAGCGGATGTTTGCCCTGCGCAAGGGAGATAAACCCGTTTACTGCGCGGAACATATCTCGGTCGGCCGCTTCATGCGCGTCTACTTCAAGATCGATGCCGGGTCGGTCTACATCGTTTATTGCGGGGAGCACCTGGAGGTGGCGAGCAGTAATTGAATATTTTTACTCTGAATTGTTTGTGGCAGCAATCTGAATGATTTATTTTCTGATTTGTTTTCACTCAGAAGATTAATGAATATTGTAGGTTTAAATAGAATATTTGGATTAATGATGAAATCTCAGCATGCACTAGATTTTTTGAGGAATGTCCTGGCGAAGGAACTTGGTTTTACTGCGCTAGACGAGGAGCGGAGAACCAAGGCGCAGTATTTCCGGACAGCGGGTGGCAAGGTGTTTGGTATTGTTCTTGGGGAGATGGAAAATGGAGTTTTCTCTGCTCAAACCACATCCATCATTCTTGAGTCGTGTCAGTTACCTACAGGCCTGCCAGCTGGCGTGATGCAGGTTGCACCCTATAGAGGAAGTTCTACTCATGCGCCTACAAAGGGCATCTTTCTGAAAGATGCACAGACCCGGGTTCAGGTTACTGACGAGCAAGCTTTGCGTGGGTTGCTCAGTTGGTATGCTCTCGGTGCTGTTTCGCGCAGCGACATCAAGCCGACCATGAATTCTGCAGTAGGTTTGAGTCTGCGTGCACAACCAGCCAAACAGTCTCCTGTGATTGCTGCTCCAGTCGAGCAAACCCGCGAAGGTTGCGAACAAAATTCTAGGCAGAAATCCGTCCGGGTTCCGGATAAGGGGCTATTAATCCGGGATCCGTGGATCGAGAAGATATTGCGGGGAGAGAAGGTGTGGGAAATGCGGTCCAGGGAAACGCGAGAGCGGGGGTGGGTGGCCCTGATCAAGGCGGGTAGTGGCATGGTCGTTGGGCTCGCCCGCATCGTGGACTGTATTGGTCCGTTGAGTGGAGCGCAGATGTTGGAGACGCAGAACAGACACGGCATCTCGGCAGAGCGGTTGCCTGAAGTACCACAGTACCGGCATGCCTGGGTGTTGTCCGACGTGATGAGGCTGCCAAGTCCGGTGGCTTATCAGCACAAGAGCGGTGCTGTGATTTTTGCCAGCCTGGACGCTAAGGCGAGGCAGCAGATTGCAGCGCAGTTGGGTTCTGTCGTCCTGACTTAAGTCTGTGGCCACCGGGTGTGTACTCGGTGGCTTTTTTGTTGGTCGAGCGATGCAATCTCCTTGCGGATGCGCGTACTGCGTTGATTTCATAGGGATTTAATCTATTGCAGCACGCTACTGGCTGTTTTAAAAACTCCTTCTCCGTTACAATCTGCGGAAATTATTTTTATCGTTTGTCTTAGCCGACGACCACTATCCTTTCTGAGCTCCACTAATGCCTACTCTTGAACTGTTCCAGTTGATTCCCCCCGCTTGTGTCGTTCTTTTTCTGCTCTACTTTGTACGGCGCTTCTGGGTTGAGTACAGGAAGCCAGCGAAGCGCATGCAACAGGATCTCAATGGATTGGTGTCGAAAGTGGCCGGGGTCAAGGATGTGGCGGCCTCCCGCAGGCAGGTTGCTCTGGCCGAGGTGTTTGCCGGTAACGATGAGCGCCTGCAGCATGCCTGGAACGAATACCAGGAGACGCTGCACAGTCAGTACGAGGATGATGGCGGCGAACGGCGTGTAGTGTGTACGCGCTCGACGGTTCCGGCGTCCTACTTTTTTGCTTCGCAGAACATTGTTGAGACCCCGCTCAAGACAGAATATTTCAAACACTTGCCGGGGATCCTGACCGGGATCGGTATTATCGGTACCTTCGCAGGGTTGCTTTTGGGTTTGACGTATTTTGACGCATCGGACCCAGCCAAGGTCCAGGAAAGCGTGTCCCTTCTGCTGGGGGGGGTGAGGGATGCATTTGTAGCTTCAGCGTTGGCAATTATGGCTGCGATGTACATCACCAACTCGGAGAAGAAGTACTTGCGCGCCTGCTATGCGGAACTCGAGGCGCTGACTGATGCAGTCGACAAATTGTTCGAGTCTGGCGTCGGCGAGGAGTACCTGGCCTCGCTGGTGAAAAGCAGTGAGGAGAGTGCGCGCCAGGCGCGGCAGTTGAAGGACGGTTTGGTTTCTGACCTGCGCGAAATGCTGCAAAACCTGGTGGATAGTCAGGTGCGGGAAAACCTGAAGCTTGCCGAGACCCTTGGCAGTGTCTACCGGGAGTCGGGTGACAGCATCGCAGCCAGCATCAGTGGCTCGATTGAAAGTAGCTTCCGTGACCCGCTCAACAAGATTGCCGACAGTGTCCAGTCGGCCAGCGGCGAGCAGAGTGGTCAGGTGCAAAATCTGTTGCAAGACGTGATGACGGCCTTCATGGCGCGGTTGGACGCCACTTTTGGGCAGCAGCTTGGCGGGATGCAGGAAATGATGACCCAGTCGGTGGAGGCGATGCAGCAGATGCAGGGCGCCTTCCAGTCGCTGATCAGCGATATGCGTTCGACGAGCGAATCTTCTTCACAGGCTGTACATGAGCAGCTTGGCCGTACGTTGGCAGAGATGCAGGCGGGGCAATCCGCGATGCAGGCCTCGATGAGTGAAATGCTGGCCAGCCTTCAGCAAGCTGTCGACGGGATTGGCAACAAGGGGGAGGAAGCCGGCACCCGCATGGCCGAGCAGCTCGAGCGCCTGTTTGCGGAAAGCGAGGCCCGGCAGCAAAAAATGGCCGAGAACATGCAGGCCTTTGTCGACAGCATGAAGGAGTCGGTGGGCAAAGGGCAGCAGGAGACCATGGCCGAGATTTCCTCAACGGTCGGCAAGCTTGGCGAGCAATTGTCTAACGTCATGCAAACCCTCGAGACGAGTCGCCAAGGGATGGATACGGCTGCTGTCGAGGCGCAGCTGCGTATGCAAGATGGCGCCCGAGATGTGGTGGATGGCCTGGGTACGCAAGTGCAAGGCCTGATTGAGGCATTGCGCGAACAACAAGTTGATAGCCGCCAATCGCTCCAGCAGCTGGGCGAGGTAACCAGCCGCTCGATCGAAGGGATGAAGGATGGCGCTGATCGGATGCGTGCCGCCGCGGATCGCTTCGACGCTGCGGGCCAGTCGGCGGCGAAGCTTGCCGAAGCAAGTGGCGCTTCCGTCCAGCAGATCAATACGAGCGCAGGTGGTCTGACGACCGCTACACGGGAACTGGCTAGCCAGATCACTGAATACCGCGGCCATCGTGAGGCGATGCAGAAGGTATTGTCTTCGATCGAGGGTATCGCGGCGGGTAGCCAGAACGAAGCCGCTGCGCGTACACGGATGATTGCTGAGCTGCAGCAGGTGGTACAGCAGATGCATGAGGTCAACGGAGAGGCCGCCATGTACCTGGAACGCGTCAATGCGGTGCTGGATAACAGCTTCACAGCCTTTGGTGATGGAGTGAAGTACAGTCTGGACAAGACCTTGGGTAGCCTCGACCAGCAGCTGGATAGTGCAGTACGGTCCTTGTCTGCGGGCGTTCAAGAGCTGGGCGAAGGTGTTGAAGAGTTGGCGGATGTGATGGTCAAGGCCGCCGCAGCTGGCCGTCGCAGCTAAGGGTTGAGCCATGTTGGGATTTCAATTGCCTCGACCGCGCAATAAGGAAGAGGGAGAAAAGCCGTTCTGGATCTCCTACGCGGACCTGATGACGGCGCTGATGATTCTTTTTCTGGTGGTGATGGTGGCGTCCTTGCTGTCAGTCACCCAGCGCATCGCCATCGAAACGGAAGGTGAAAAGGACCGTGCGGCCGGAATTGCCGAGTTGTGCCAGCGTCTCGAACTGAAGGCCAAGTCGCTCAACAAGGCGATCGTCGTCGACTGCCGGAACAATCGGATCCACTTCGGCGAGGCAGGACGCTTCGCGCACAACGATTACCGGCTGGGGGCAGAGGGTGAGGCCGCACTCAAGGAGGTCGTGCCGTTGATCCTTGAGGCCGCGGACAGCGAAGAGGGGCGCAAGTGGTTTAAGCAGGTGCTGATCGAAGGTTTCACGGATACGGATGGCTCATATCTGTACAACTTGCATCTGAGTCTGCAAAGGTCGGAGTGGGTGATGTGCTCCTTGCTGGATGACCGCCGGACGGCGGCCATGGGCCTCGACGCCAAGCAGCGTGCGCAGATCCGCGACATCTTCCTGGCGGGCGGCGTTTCTTTCAACAACGCCAAGGAAAGCAAGGATGCCAGCCGACGGGTCGAGCTCAGAATGCAGTTCTATGGGCTGAAGGAGAAGGGCGGTGCGACCCAACCGTCCCCAGAATTCCACATTACTAAACCTGAAATCTGCCAGCTGTCTTGAGTGCCATGAGTTTGCCCATCGAAGAATTACCCGATCGCCTGGGGCGCAGCCTCGACCGCTGGGGGTGCCGCAAGCAAATGGTTACCCTCCCGGCGTTTGATTGGAGCCACCTGCGTGCGCGAGTCGAGCAGGTCAAGCAACAGTTTGGGCTGGCTATTGCTCCGCCTATTCCTCCCCGGCAGTTGCGGATCAATGCGCTGCATAAGTTGCGAACCCAGCCGGAGGCGGTGACCGCGAGAGATTGGCGGCTGATCAGCTGGGGGCTGGTCGACGAGTGTGGTAACGCCGGACGTGCGTTGGCCGATGGTTCGCTTTACCCGAGGATTGCCAAGCATTTCGAGCAAGAAATCAACGGCGGCAGTCTGAGCAGGAAATCCTGGCTGGGCCTGGTCTCTTCCTATCTTGCGCACATGCCTGAAGGGGGGGGCGAGCGTAAGCACTGGGTGCAGTTGCGCAAGCTGGTGCTGGATGGCTTTCACAAGATCCGGCAAGGTAAACAGCGGGAATGTGCCTGGGTCGAACTGGTTGGACGTCACCTTGACTTGTTTACGGACGATGCCGGAGCGACGTTGGGCGAGGCCATGTTTGAAGGCCGTCAGCAAGTGGTCGACGAACTGAAATCGTTCTTGCAGATCCCGTCCGAAAGCTGGTTGTGGACGGCCATCCTTGGCGCACACCTCAAGCGTGTCGTCGCGCTGGATGACGATGGCTTCGTCTCCAGAATCGACGGAATGCTCGACTGGGCAGACCGGCACCCGCACTCAATAGACCCAATCTTGTCTGGCTTATTGACCCGTTACGAACGAAGTGAACGGCTAAAAGCCAAGCCGTACCCCCGCTTGAAATCGGTGTCGCTCGAGGCTTGGGGTAGTCCGCAAATTGGACGACACAAGGGTCGGTGGTCTGTTTGTGTGGAAGATCGTGTCAGCAAGATGGTCATGCGCTGGTTTGCCAAGGAAGATTTGGAAACCTTCTTTAGTCTCTTGCGTGACGAAGAAGAAGCAGATGAAAGAAGGTTGAACTATTGGCTCAGGTACGTGGATCAAATGACCTATACGCGGATTGTGATAGGTCGTAATGCTTTGAATAATCAGTCGTCTGATTTCTGTGAATTCCGTGCGCACAATAAAGGTCGATTCAGTGAGCTAGCCGGGGGTTTTGCTGCAGACAACGCCTTCATAATGCAAATTGGCGATTTTGTGTTTGTGGAATTTTCGAAAGTTGGCAATGCGTGTTATTTTTACATAAATAACAGAATTCCGTTTGAGATGGATGCAAGAAGCCTGCATATTAATTCAGATCTAAAGGCTCATATTGATGTTGGCGTTCGTGACGTGCACAACAACAGGTTCACCCATGCCAGAGAGTGGGAAATTAATGCAGACTCGATCATGTCAAAGCTTGGGATTGCTGTTCCAGGTGCTGTGTCATTCACGATGAAGGCAAGTGAATACGCTGAATCAAAAAGCATTCGTTCGCATGCCCGTGCAGCGCCGGCTATTAAAAAAACGGCTGTCCAGGGTTCAACCTTTGAAAGGTTCGATATCGTCGGTGAGGTGCGCAAGTTGGCATCAGCAGCCGGATATGATGATTTGAGATTTGAAGACTTTAGGCCTAAGGGTGGTGCGCTTTGGGTTCGTTCGCCAGAGTTGCGGAAAATTGACGCACGTCTGAAAGACCTTGGCTTCAAATACAAAAAAAATGGTGGGTATTGGATCCTGTAAATGGCTTGGAATTTCTTCTCCAGTAAAAAATCGAGTGACCCTCAAGAGCCAGCCGCTCCTGCGGTGAATGATTGCCTGCGTTGGCTTGAAGAGGGCTTATTGATCAAGCCCGTGCGGTGGCTGAGTCAGCCAGACCCGACTTTGCGACAGCTGGGCTGTTATCTCGATCAGCTGGAAGAAGAAGGCTACCTCACGGCCTTGCCGCAGGATCTGCTGTTGGCTTGGGACGACCTGTACCGCTTACTCGCCGACGAGGCACAACAAAGCAGCCTGCCTCTACTTGGCCTGCCGCCTGTTCTGGCTCTGAAGCCGCTGTTGATCAGCGAAGGGGCGCTTACCGACGGTGATTTCCGCGTCACGATTCGTGGCTGGCAGCGTGCTGACGGTTCTGTCATTTCAGGTGGGCTAGACCGAACTGGCGCCCTGGTCAGGGTCGATGGTTCGACCGGCCTGCTGGGCGCCGCCGAATGGCGCCTGCTGCAGGCTGTCCGCGAGTTCTCGGCCGAACAGCGTGAAAAGCCGGGCGAGATGACCAATCAGCTGGGGTGGGCCCGGATCCGCAAGCAGGCACTGGCGTGCCAAGCGGGGATGGATGGTTTCCTCAAGCAGACGATCGTACTGAGGCCAGACCAGCTGCAGGTGGCCATGCGCAGGGCGCCGGTCGATGGCGTTCCGCTAATCGAGCTGACGCCCAGTTTCGATGGCCAACCCGACCAGTGGCTGTCGAGCTTCGACAACTACCAGCAGGTGCAGGATCGCTACCATGTCGTCGCGGCGGATGGCTCGATCACACATGTCTTGCTGTCACCCGAAGTCAAATCGGTGCTCGAGGGTATCAAGCGGATGCCCGGCCGGCGGGTTGCCGGCGACGCGGCCTTGCAGTTTGTCCGCAACCCCTACGCCTTGCTGGGGGACGATGCGGTTGATGTGATCGACGAAGGCGAGTTCGAAGCGGCCCGCGAACAGGCAGGCATCCATTTCCACCGCTTCAAGGTGCAGCCGCATCTGGACGACGCCGGCCGTATCTTCTGGGCGGAGCTGGTGCTGGAGCCGCTCAGCGGTGACGCTGCGGTGGAATCGCTGCGTATCGAGGACGCGGCCTCGTTTGCGGCGTTTGTCTGCGAGCTGCAAGCCAAACTGGCGGCCGGTTACGCTTGTGGTTTCTGGCAAGGCTACGAGCTGGAACTCTCCGACTTCAACGAGGAAGACCTGGGCGGTTTGCAGGCCTTGTTGGAGCGTTGGCAGCAGGAGGCGCTCGGTCGCCTGTTCGACGAAGTGCTCGACCTGTCACAGTACGGTGAGCGCGTGATCGGTCTGGGGGTGATCCAGAAGCCCAGCTCACCCTATATCGGCAAGCAGGGCAGCGAAAACTGGTTGCCGACCGAGTTGCTGCAGGAGCGCGGGCTGGATGTTGACCTGATCGCCAAATGGGATACCGCCAACCGCCAGCACTACGAAGAATTCTGCCGCCGTATCGACCAAGCCCAACTCGATGGTAAACCGTCGGTCAGCCTGCCGGGTCTGGAGATCGAGCTGGCCATGCTGCCCGCGCAGCGCTTGCGCGACGCCTGGGCTGAAAAATTCCCGGACGGTGAGGGCGGTGGCGACGCCAAAGAAAAAGGCGAACGTACCGGCCTGCTGGTCGAGAACAATATCGACGCGGCTGTAGCCAACGATTCAAAGGTACAGCCCGTCGCTGACAACGCCGAGGCCGAATTGCCCGCAGCGCTACGGGAAGAAATCCGCCTCCATCCGCACCAGCTGTACGGGGTGGCCTGGCTGCAAAACCTGTTCGGCCAGCGCGAGCGCAAGGTAGGTGGTTGCCTGCTGGCCGACGATATGGGCTTGGGCAAGACCTTGCAGTTGCTGACCTTCGTCGCCTGGTATCTGGAAAAAACGCCACAGCCGCTGCCCGTACTGATCGTCGCGCCGGTTTCTCTGCTCGACAACTGGGAGCGCGAGTTCTCCCGTTTCTTCCATACGGCGGCGATGCCAGTGCTCAAGCTGTACGGCGAGGCGCTGTCTGAGCTCAAGCTCAAGCGCAACCAGATTCCGGCTTCGTTGCAGAAAAAAGGCATCCGCAACCTGCTCAAGCCTGGCTGGCTAGGTGGCGCGAAGATCGTGCTGACCACCTACGAGACGCTGCGTGACCAGGAGTTTTCACTCGCCCGCCAGCGGTGGAGCGTGATGCTGTGCGACGAGGCGCAGAAGATCAAGAACCCGGCTGCGATGGTGACGCAGGCGGCCAAGGCGGTGCCCGCCTTGTTCCGCGTCGCGTGTACCGGCACGCCAGTCGAGAACTCCTTGACCGACTTGTGGTGCCTGTTCGACTTTGCCCAGCCCGGCTTGCTCGGTGCGCTCAACGAATTCGGCCGCACCTACCGTCGCCCGATCGAGAACAAGACCGACGTCGACAACGTGGCGCTCGAGCAATTGCGCGAACGGATTGCCCCGCAATTGCTGCGCAGGACCAAGGACGACGTGGCCGACCTGCCCAAAAAGATCGAGGACGATGTTTGCCGCCGGCTGCCGATCAGCCCCCTGCAACAGAATCTCTACCGTTCTTCAATTGCCGAGTTCAATCAGCGCGGTGAACTGATGGGCAAGGTGGGCGACCAGCGCGAGGCGGTGCTGGGCTTACTGCATACCTTGAAGAAGATCTGCGCGCACCCGCACGCCGTGCGCCCGGAGGGCGACCTGCTCGACGCGTCGCCGAAGATGCGCTGGCTGATGGACAAGCTGCGCGAAATCCGGGGCCAAGGCGAGAAGGCCATCGTGTTCACCGAATTGCGAGACATCCAGCGCGACCTGCGTCTCGCCATTCTCGACCACTTCCCGGACTTGAAAGACGTCTCGATCGTCAACGGCGATACCAGTGCTAGTTCGGCCAAAGGGCCGAACCGGCAGGCCATCATCGACGCCTTCCAGCAAAATCCCGGCTTTGGGGTGATCATCCTGTCCACCGCCGCGGTGGGTTTTGGCGTCAACGTGCAGGCGGCTAATCACGTCATCCACTTTACCCGCCCCTGGAACCCCGCCAAGGAAGACCAGGCCACCGACCGGGCCTATCGGATCGGCCAGACCAAGAATGTGTGGGTGTATTACCCGACCATCACCGCGCAGGACTTCGAAACCTTCGAGTACAAGCTGGATACCCTGCTGGGCCGCAAGCGCGCCGTCGCCCGCGACATGCTCAAAGGTGCGGAAGACCTCGACCTGATGCAATTGGCCGGGGAAGTGCTGGCGCAGGGTGGTGCGATGGCGTCGTCGTCGGGCGCGTCAAATAAAGCCTGATAGGCTATCTGGCTTTTATGCATGGTCTTTTGATAATATTTGCATGAACCGCCGGTGTGCTCGCAGCTAAATTTGCGCGGCACCGGCTCATTTTTGGATTTCTGGTTTTCCTTCCTTTTTTGGACCACGGATTTAACCGATGCGATTGGCGAATGCAGTGCTCCCGCACGCGGCCAGTGAAACTGGCGGTGGTGCTGTTCCCCCTGTTCTGGCCGCCGCCGCGCGTCTTCCCCGTATTTTCCGAATTCCCGCACGCAGCCCGGCGAGCGGCCGCGCGTGCCCAGCCTTTAAGGATGTCCCATGCCGTTGATCCAAGCCCCGGCGCCCGGCGCCCGCGCCATGATCCGCAATGAAGAATGGATCGTGCAAAGTGCCGACCAGTGCAACCTGGGAGGCTGGCAACTCTCCTGCATCGGCGTTTCGGAAACCGTGCGCAACCGGCACGCGCTGTTCCTGACCGAGCTTGAAGAGATCGAGCTGATCGACCCGGCCAAGACCGAGCTGGTTTATGACCAATCGTCCGGCTTTACCGCGGGCCGCCTGTTTATCGAGGCGCGCTTGCGCCAGACCGCGCTGCAGGACGCGTCGGTAGCGATCGGGGACCAGGCGGTGATGGACGCGCTGCCGTTCCAGCTCACGCCCGCTGCCCGGGTGCTGTCGCAATTGCGCCCGCGGCTGCTGATCGCCGACACCGTCGGCCTCGGCAAGACGCTGGAGGCGGGCATCGTGACCGCTGAGCTGATGCGCAGGGGCAAGGCGCGCCGCATCCTGGTGGTGACCACCAAGAGCATGATGCGCCAGTTCCAGCAGGAATTCTGGTGCCGCTTCACCATCCCGCTCACCCGGCTGGATTCGGCCGGCATCCAGCGCATCCGCCGCCAGATCCCGGCCAACCACAACCCGTTCAACTACTACGACCGCACCATCATCTCGGTCGACACCCTCAAGCGCGACAGCGAATACCGCCACTACCTCGAGCAGGCGTGGTGGGACCTGATCATCATCGACGAGGCCCACAACGTCTCGTACAAGGGCAATCGCACGCAGAGCAACCGGCTGGCCGAGCTGCTTTCCCAGCGTTCGGACGCGCTGATCCTGCTCACGGCGACCCCGCACAACGGCAAGAAAGAGAGCTTCGCCAGCCTGATGCGCATGCTCGACCCGACCGTGTTGCCGGCCGGCGACAAGGTCGAGTACGCCCGCGAGGACGTCGACCACCTGTTCGTGCGCCGCTTCAAGAAGGACGTGCGCGAGCAGATGAAGCAGGACTTCCCCGAGCGGGAGGTGTACCGCCTGCCCTGCCAGGCCAGTGCCGCCGAAAACGCCGCGTTCGACGCGCTCGCCGCATTGAGGCTCAGTAACGAGGGCAAGGGCGCGCGCGACGGGGCGATGCTGTTCCGCACCGTGCTGGAAAAGGCGCTGTTCTCGTCGCCGGCGGCCTGCCTGCAAACCCTGAAAGAACGCATCCGCCGGCTGGAAGGCCGCGACGCCGGCCACGCCGACCTGCCCGCGCTGCGCGAGCTGCAGGCGCTGGTCGGCGAGATCGGCCCCAACGAGTTCAGCAAGTTCCAGCATCTGGTCGCGCAATTGAAGGGGGGCGAGCACTGGCGCTGGGACGGCAAACAGGCGGACGACCGTCTGGTGATCTTCACCGAGCGTATCGAGACCCTCAAGTTCCTGCAGCGCGAGTTGCCCGCCGCACTCGGCCTGAGGGACGACGCGGTCGCCATCCTGCACGGCCAGCTGCCGGACCTGGAGATCCAGCAAACGGTCGAGGACTTCGGCAAGAGCCATTCGCCGCTGCGGCTGTTGATCGCCTCCGACGTCGCCTCCGAAGGCCTCAACCTGCACTACCAGGCGCACCGCCTGCTGCACTTCGACATTTCCTGGTCGCTGATGGTGTTCCAGCAGCGCAACGGCCGCGTCGACCGTTACGGCCAGCTGCGTGCGCCGCGCATCGGCTACCTGCTGACCGAGCCGCACAACGACGCCATCCGCGGCGACCTGCGCTACCTCGAGATCCTGATCGAGAAGGACACCCAGGCCGCCCGCAACATCGGCGACCCCTCGGCCTTCATGGGCCTGTACGACGAAGAACTGGAGACGCTGGAGGTTGCCAGCGCCATGGAAGAAGGCCGGACCGCCGAGATGTTTGCCGCCATGCTGGCCTCTGACGACGTCGACCCCTTCGAGCTGCTGTGGAACAGCGAAGAGGCGTCGGACGCGCCGGCTGCCGTGCCGCCGCCTGCCACCGGCGCGCCGACCGTGCGTCCGCCTGCCCTCTACGACGACCACTACCGCTACCTGCGCGACGCGCTGCACCTGATCGGGCAGGGCGGCGCGCACGAATTTGCGGCGCTTGCCACCGACGACGCGCGCCGCACCCTGTCGCTGCAGCCCGGCCGCGACCTCGCGCGCCTGCTCGAGCGCGAACTGAGCGACGAGATGTGGCCGGCCGACAATACCTTCGCGCTGTGCGCCGACCCGCAAGCAGTCGACAAGGCGATCCGTGACGGGCGCAACAGCAACGCCTGGCCGCAGCTGGGCTACCTGTGGCCGCTGCATCCGGTCTCGCAGTGGATGGACTTCAAGCTGATGGCGCAGTTTGGCCGCCAGCGCGCGCCGGTGTTGCGAGTGATGCAGGGGCTAGCCGACGGCGAAGCCATCGTGCTGGTGCTCGCGCAGGTGCCCAACCGACGCGGGCAGGCGGTGCTCGCGCACTGGTTCGGCGTGCAGCTCGACCGTGCGGGCCGCTGCCAGGGCGTGCTCGAACTCGCCGACGTGCTGGCGCGCTGCGGTCTTGCCGCCGGCAACGATGCGCCGCCCAACGACGGGCGCGCGCCGGACACCCGCGCCCTGCAAGCGGCGCTGCCGGCGGTCATTCGTGCCGCCGAAGAGCACCTGCGCCCGATCAAGCAGGCGTTCGACGCCGACTGCCGCGTCCGCCTCAACCACGCGCTGACGCGGCTGGCTGCGCTGCGCGACCGCCACGCCGCCCAGCTGGCGCTCGACTTTGCCGGCGGCCTCGAGCAGGTCGCCGCCGCCCGGCGCCGCCAGAAGGAAAGCGCGACCGCCGAGCTGTTCGACAACTACCAGCAATGGATCCGCGACACGCTGGCGCTGGACGACCGCGCCCAGTTCACCGTGATTGCCACCCTGATGGCGTAAGGAAGGATACCCCATGAGCTTCGCCGTTTCCGGCCTTGGCAACGCCAACGAGTTTTACAGCCAGCACTACCTCGACGAGATCCTCGAGAAGGACCTCAAAGACCTGTTCGACCGCTGGAAGGCGGCCGGCGCCGCCAGCCCGCTCGCCCGCCTGCGCAGCGCCGCCGGCACCAACGGTTATTTCCGCGCCCGCGAGCGCTTCCTGGCCGAGCGCCGCCCGGACGAGCGCGCCGCGCGTCTGAACGACCTGGCCGAGCCGCTGCTGGACGCGCTGGGCTACCGGCTCGCGCCCGAAGCGCTGCCGCTGGCCGACGGCAGCCTGCCGGTGCTCGGCGCCTGGCGCGACAGCCGCGGGCAGCCGCTGCTGGTGGTCGTCGCCGCGTTGGCCCGGCCCGGCGACGAAGACACCCCGCCGCTGCAGTTGCAGCCCGAGGCGGGTGGTGCCGACTGGGAAGAAACCATCAGCCGCCGCCTGTTTGCCGACGACCACCCGCCGCGCTGGGTGCTGCTGGTGCACCACGAACAATGGCTGCTGATCGAGCGCAGCAAATGGGGGCGCAAGGCGCTGCTCAGCTTCGACCTGCAAGAGCTGTTCGGCCCGCGTGACGAGGCGCGGCTGCGCGCCTTCGCCGCGCTCGCCGGCAGCCAGTCGGTGCTGCCGGGGGAAGACGGCGCCAGCCTGCTCGACACCCTCGACGACCATTCGCACAAGCACGCCTTCGAAGTGTCGACCGACCTCAAGTACGCGCTGCGCGAGTGCATCGAGCTGATCGCCAACGAGGCCATCCATTACAAGCGCACCGTCGCCAAGGAAAAAATTTACGAGCGCAACGACGTCGACCTCGCCCGCCAGCTCGGCCGCGAGAGCCTGCGCTACATGTACCGCCTGCTGTTCATGTTTTACATCGAGGCGCGCCCCGAGCTGGGGTATGCGCCGGTCGACGCCGAAGCCTACCTCAAGGGCTACAGCGTCGAGCACCTGCGCGAGCTGGAGCAAACCCCGCTCACCACCCCGGACGCGCAGGACGGCTACTACTTCCACCACAGCCTCGAGCGGCTGTTCGACCTGATCTGGCAGGGCTTCCCGCGCCGCGGCGGCGCCGGCCAGTCCGACCTGCTCGCCCCGCACGACGCGCTGCTCGACACCGGCTTTACCATCGCCCCGCTGCAGGGCCATCTGTTCGACCCGGCGCGCACCCCGCTGTTGGGCAGCGTGCGCCTGCGCAACCGGGTGCTGCAGCAGGTGATCGAGCTGATGTCGCTGTCGCGCGGCGGCGGCAAGCGCCGCCGGGGCCGCATCAGCTACGCCACCCTCGGCATCAACCAGCTGGGCGCGGTGTACGAATCGCTGCTGTCGTTCCGCGGCTTCTTCGCCGAAGAGAACCTGTACGAAGTGCAGCCCGACCCCAAGGGCAGCAAGGCCGCGCCCGCGGCTGACGGCGAAGACGACAACGAGGACGACGAGGCCGCCGCGCCGGACGCCGGCAAGGCCGCCGAGCTCGACCCGCTGGCCGCCGCCTACTTCGTGCCGGAGAGCCGCATCGGCGACTACAGCAATGGCGAGCGGCTGTTCGGCGGCGAGCCGCGGCTGCACCGCAAGGGCAGCTTCATCTACCGGCTGGCCGGGCGCGAGCGCGAGAAGTCGGCGTCCTACTACACGCCCGAGGTGCTGACCCGCTGCCTGGTCGAACACGCGCTGGCCGAAATCCTGCCCGGCAAGTCGGCCGACGAGATTCTGGCGCTCACCGTGTGCGAGCCGGCCATGGGCAGCGCGGCCTTCCTCAACGAAGCGGTCAACCAGTTGGCCGAAGCCTACCTGCAGGCCAAGCAAAAGGAGCTGGGGCGAACCATCCCGCACGAGGCGTACGCTGAAGAGAAGCAGCGGGTGCGCATGTATCTGGCCGACAACAGCGTGTACGGCGTCGACCTCAACCCGGTCGCCGGCGAGCTGGCCGAAGTGTCGCTGTGGCTGAACGCCATCTTCAAGGGCAGCCACGTGCCGTGGTTCGGCCTGCAGCTCTTTACCGGCAACTCGCTGGTCGGCGCGCGGCGCGAGGTGTTCTCCACCGCCCAGCTCACCCCCGGCAAGGGCGAAGCCGGCCTGCCCGAGCGCGACTGGCGCGCCGCCGCGCCGCGCGCGCTAACGCTCACCCAGCCGCCGGCCGCTACCGACGTGTTCCACTTTCTGCTGCCGGCCGACGGCATGGCCATGGTCAGCGACAAGGTGGTCAAGGCGCTGGAACCGGCCGCGGTTGAAGCGTTCAAGCAGTGGCGCAAGGCCTTCACCGCACCGCTGTCCAAAGACGAAATCCGTCGCGTGCAGGCGCTTACCGCCGCCGCCGACGCCTTGTGGCAGCAGCACGCCGAGGAACTCGCCCGCGTGCGCCGCGCCACCAGCGACGAGCTCTACGTCTGGCCCGACCCGGCGCCCAACCGTGCGCCGACCAGTACCGCCGAAAAAGACGCCATCTACCAGCGCGAGATGCTCAGCGACGCGCAAAAGAACGCCAGCCCCTACCGCCGCCTGAAGCTGGTGATGGACGCCTGGTGCGCGCTGTGGTTCTGGCCGCTGGACAAGGCCGAAGATCTGCCCACCCGCGAGGAGTGGTGGTTCGTGCTGGAGACTGTGCTGATCGGTAGCGCCAGCCTCGCCGCCGCCCCGGCCGACGACTTGTTTGCCGACACCCTGGCCCAGCCTGCGCTTAACTTCACCCCCGAGCGCGACCGCTTCGGCCATGTCGACTTGGCCGCGCTGGAAGCCGCGCTGCCACAGCTTCAAGTGGCGCAGCAGGTGGCCACCGCGCAGCGCTTCTTTCACTGGGTGCTGGAGTTCGCTGACCTCTTCAAGGCGCGCGGCGGCTTTGACGTGGTGCTCGGCAACCCGCCGTGGATCAAGCTCGAGTGGAACGAGCAGGCGCTGCTGTCCGACTTCGACCCGCGCTTCGCCATCCGCAAGCTGTCCGCTGCCGAGACCGCCAGGCAGCGCGAAGCGGTATTCGCAGAATTTCCGCAAGCGCGCGCCGAGTACCTCACCGAATGCGTCGCCACCGAGGGCATGGGGGCGTTCCTCAACGCCACCCAGAACTACCCGCTGCTCAAGGGCCAGCAGAGCAACCTGTACAAGTGCTTCCTGCCGCAGGTGTGGCAGATCGGCGCCGGCGTGCAGGCGCTGCTGCACCCGGAAGGCGTGTACGACGACCCGAAAGGCGGCGCGCTACGCGCGGCGCTCTATCCGCGCTTGCGGGCGCATTACCAGTTTGAAAATCAACTCACACTATTCGCTGAGGTGCATCACAACACCAAATTCAGCATCAATATTTATGAGTCAGCTTTGGCTGAGCCTCAATTTCGGCATCTGGCTAACCTGTTCCACCCCGCCACCGTGCGGGCTTGTCTGTCGCACGCGGGAGGTGGCCGTGTGCCCGGTATCAAGCGCGACGAGGGCGGCTGGGATGTCACTGGCCACGCCAGTCGTATTGTCGAGGTGGACGAGGCGTTGCTCGCCACCTTTGCCAAGCTGTACGACGTGCCGGGAACACCGCCACATGAGGCGCGCTTGCCGGCGGTACACAGCCGCGAACTGGTGTCGGTGCTGGCCAAGTTTGCGCGCGTGCCGCGCCGGCTGGGCGACCTGCAGGGCGACTACTACACCACGGTCTGCTTCGACGAGACCTACGCCCAGCGCGACGGCACCATTCGCCGCCGTGGCCAAGGCGAGCAGGGCTTTGTCGATACCCCGGCCGACTTTGTGCTGTCCGGCCCGCACTTTTTCGTTGGCAACCCGCTCAACAAGACCCCGCGCGCGGTATGTACGCTAAACAGCCATTACGATGTGCTCGACCTGACCACACTGCCCGACGACTACCTGCCGCGCAGCAACTACCTGCCGGCGTGCAGCGCCGTCGAATACGCGCGCCGCGTGCCGCGGGTGAGTTGGGTGGAAGAGGGAGAAAGCGAGGCGAAGGCGGTAACTGGGTATTACCGGCACACCAATCGAGAGATGTTGAGCCAGTCGGGGGAAAGAACGCTCATCAGTATTCTGCTTCCACCTGGAGTTGGACATGTCCATACCTGCATCAGTACTGCGTTCAAATCGTCTGTCAGGTTGTTGGATTTTCACGCGTTAACCCTGAGCATTCCGCTAGATTTTTTCATGAAATCAACCGGGGCGGGACACGCTAATCATGCGTACTTGAGCCGTTTGCCGATACAGCTGCCCAATCTTGCGATTAGGCAGGCATTGCATCTGAGAGCACTGGCGCTGTCAGGACTCACTACCCACTACGCCGACCTGTGGCGTGACTGCTGGCAGCACGATTTCCGTGAGGACGGCTGGGCCAGCGCCGACCCGCGACTCGATCCCGGCTTTTTCAGCAAGCTCACCCCCGACTGGCAGCGCGGCTGCGCGCTACGCAGCGACTACGCGCGCCGCCAGGCGCTGGTCGAGATCGACGTGCTCGCCGCGCAGGCGCTGGGGCTGACCCTGGACGAGCTGCTCACCATCTACCGCGTGCAGTTCCCGGTGATGCGCCAGTACGAGCGCGATACCTGGTACGACGCCCACGGCCGCATAGTGTTTACCCCGAGCAAGGGCCTGGTCGGCGTCGGCCTGCCGCGCAAGGCCGGCAAGAAAGACGCCGCCTGCACGCTGTACTACCCCGACGCCCGCCGCGACAGCCGCCGCCTCGGCTGGGAGGACATCCAGCCCAAAGACGGCGTGCCGCAACTGCCCGACGGCAGCGTGATCGAGGCCACCGTGCTGGACGACACCCAAGCCGGTGGCCCCGTCGAACGCAAGGTCCGCTACGTCGCGCCGTTTACGCTGGCCGACCGCGAAGCCGACTATCGCACCGCCTGGGCGCACTTTGCTGCGCGCGGGCTTACCGATACCAACCCACCTGCAAAGGAAAAAGCATGAATACGATGATGGTCAGCCCGCTGCTGCGCATTTCGGAATCTGGACCGGTCTCGGTCAAGAACGATGACCGGGTCCACTTGCGCCAGGGCGAGCTGGACGGTGCCTGCGGGCCGTATTGCATGGTTTCGGCGTTGATCGCGCTGGACAAGATGCGCCGTGAGCGGGCCCAGAACATGGATCAGTGGGATGGCCGTACCCGCGAAGGCCGCTTCCGGGACGCGCTGATGGCCTTCGGCACCCTGAACAGCGAGGGAACCAGTTGTTGGGACTTGGTATGGCTGACCGATTATTTCAAGAACGTCGGCTTGCAGGCCGCGTACGTGGAAGGCAGCAAGAAGACGGTGGTCAACGCGGTGTCCGCGGCGGTTGCCAACAAGCAGATGCCCATCCTCGCCGTGGACTGGCAAGGCGGCGGCGCGCACTGGCTGCTGGTGGTGGGCTGTCAGGGCGTGCGGGACGCAAACGGTACTGAGCAGCTGACCCACCTGCTGTGCCTCGACCCCGGCTACGAGACCACCAGCATCAGCCTGTGGAATGTGGTGATCGAGGTGTTCAAGCCTAACGGTGACTCGGCCAACCAGGGGTATATGTCGTCGAACCACTGGGACGCCAGCGGCAGGGCGATCAAGTGCCAGATCCGTGACGCCGTGATCCTGTCTGCCTGACGCCCGCCCGGTGCGCGTCGCGCACCGGCCTTCCACCGTTCCACCCGGGTAGCCAGCGCCGCCCGGCACAAGGACTGACCGATGCAGCCGTTGATCGTCTCCCAGCAGCTCACCCAGGGCGTGGCCGATTTTTTGCGCACCGCCTTCCCGTCGACCACCCCGGGCTTCGAGGGGATGTTCGACCGTTTCCTCGACGCGCGCGGCAATCTGTTCAAGGGGCCGTATTTGACGGTGCCGCTGCCGTTTCGCAAGGAGGGCGGAGACGGCAAGCCGCCTTACGCCTGGCTGCCGGGGGCTTTCGTGCCGCACGCGCATCAGGCGCGCGCCTTTGCGCGGCTGGACGGGGAAGCCGCCCGCTCGACGCTGGTGGCCACCGGCACCGGCTCGGGCAAGACCGAGTGCTTCCTCTACCCCATCCTCGAGCATTGCCGGCGCGAGCGGGCCGCCGGCCGCGCCGGCATCAAGGCGATCATCCTGTATCCGATGAACGCGCTGGCCGGCGACCAGGCCTCGCGCGTCGCCAAGGAAATCGTCAAGGCGCCTGAGCTGGCCGGGGTGCGCGCCGGGCTGTATGTAGGGGACACGCCGGCGGTCGAGTCGCAGACGGTCGCGCAGCTGGACAAGAACAGCTACACGGTGATCACCGACCGAAACACCCTGCGCGACAACCCGCCGGACATTCTGCTGACCAACTACAAGATGCTGGACTTCCTGCTGATCCGTGCCGCCGACGCCCCCCTGTGGGCGCAGCAGGCGCCGGATACGCTGCGCTACCTGGTGGTCGACGAGCTGCATACCTTCGACGGCGCGCAAGGGACGGACCTGGCCTGCCTGATCCGCCGCCTGAAGGGGCGGCTGTCGACGCCGCCCGGCCAGCTGGTTTGCGTGGGCACTTCGGCGACGCTGGGCGACGACGGGGTCGACGCGCTGACCGCGTTCGCCGGCGACGTGTTCGGCGAGCCGCTGGCGGCCGACGCGGTGATCGGCGAAGACCGCGAGTCGGTGGGCGACTACCTGGCCGCGGCGGTGGTCGAATATACCGCAGCCCCGCAGCCGGCCGACCTGGCCGCCTTGCAGCCGGAAAGCTACGACGACCTGCCCGAGTACCTTGCCGCGCAGGCGGCACTGTGGCTGGGCGGGCCGGTGGCCGCGCAGTTGGTGCAGGACTTTGACTGGCGCTGCCGGCTGGGCGACAAACTGAAGAGCCACTTCGCCTTCCAGAACCTGCTGCGCGACCTCGACCGGCTGGGCGGCAAGTCGGTGCTGCTGGACGACGTGTTGATGCTGCTCTCGCGGCGGCTGGCCGCATGCGACGACGAACGCTTCCCCTTGCTATGGCTCTCCAGCTTGCTGGCGCTGGTCGCCCACGCGCGCAAACCCGGCCATCAAGACTTCTTCCTGCAGGTGAAGGTCGAGATCTGGCTGCGCGAGCTGCGCCGCATGGTGGCGGCACTGGACGCACAACCGGTGCTGTGCCACCACGACGACCTGGGCAAGCAGGGCCTCGAGCGGCGTTACCTGCCGGTCGTCCATTGCCGAGACTGCCACGCGACCGGCTGGGGCGCGACCTACGACAAGGGCCAGCCCGGCCAGCTCGATACCAGCCTGCAGACCTTCTATCAGGCGTTCTTTGCCGAGGACGTGACCACCCGTTTCGTGTTTCCGGCCGTCGACGACGCCGACTCGCGCGTGTTCGAGCGGCACAAGCTGTGCCCGGCCTGCGGCACGCTGCATGCCAGCGCGCAGGACAAGTGCGAGGCGTGCGAAGCAGCCCCCCTGTTGCCGGTGCTGATCGCCAGCAACCTGCGCGAGGGCAAGCGCAACGGCGCGACCTTGACCAAGTCGCACCATGACTGCCCGTTCTGCGCCGGTTACAAGAGCCTGACCATCGTCGGCTCGCAGGCGGCGTCGCTGGCGGCGGTGATGATCGGCCAGTTGTTCGGCAGCCGCTACAACGCGGACAAGAAGCTGATCGCCTTTTCCGACTCGGTGCAGGATGCCGCGCACCGCGCGGGCTTTCTGGCTGCGCGCACCTGGCGGCTGAACCTGCGCCCGGCCATGGCCCAGGTGATCGCCGGCGCCGCGGCCGAAGGGCAGCCGCTGACGCTGGCCGAGCTGCCCGCGCGTTTCGAGCGCCACTGGCGTGCGCAGCTGGGCGACGCGTACTACGTCGCCAACTTCCTGCCGCCGCAGATGCAGTGGATGCGCGACTACGAGGCTCTGCTCGCCTCGGGCAAGCTGCCCGAGGGCAGCACGCTGTTAACCGAGATGGGCAAGCTGTTGCCGCTGGTGATCAAGGCCGAGTTCGGGCAGGACGCGCAAATCGGCCGCACCCTGCCGGCCACTGGCACGGCGATGGTCGAGCCTTACCCGGGCGGGCTGGACGAGGCCGCGCACTGGCTGTTGCCGCGCCTCAAGGAAACGCTGGAGCCGCTCGCCGCGACCACCGTTGCCGAGGCGCGGGTGTTCCTGACCGGGCTGATCGAAGCCATGCAGCGGCAGGGCGCCTGGACCGACCCGGAGCTGGCCTTCTACGCGCGTTCCGGCAGTTCGCCCTGGCCCTATAAGAAGCAGGTGAGCCTGTGCAAGCTGCTCTCCGGCCCGCGGCCGCCACGGTTTGTCACGATCGACGAATTCAAGCGTTGCGCGGCGGTGTGCGGCAAGGAGTCCTCTGCTTTCCGGGCGTGGGCCTACGCGTCCTTGCCCGCGCTGCACCTGGAAGCGCTCGGTGCGGACCGGCTGCTGACGCCGCTGTACCGCTTGGCGTTTGAGGCGCTCGCGCATGCGCAGCTGGTGGTCAGCGAGGAGGCCGAAGCGCGCGACAAGCTGCCGGTGTGGGGGCTGAACCCGGCGCGATTCAACGTGGTGGAAGGGGCCGAGGCGTGGCGTTGCGATACCTGCCACGCCACGCGGATGGCCGCCCCCGGCGCCGGCCTGGCCGGCCAGCCCTGCCGGCGCAAAGGCTGCCGTGGCCATCTGGCGGCCGGCACGCCGCCGGGCGATTTTTTCCGCAAGCTCTACCTGCACGCCGATATCTGCCGCGTGGTCGCCCACGAGCACACCGGCTTGCTGCCGCGCGAGACGCGCGAAGCGGTCGAGCGCAGCTTCAAGGCCAAGGAAGCGCAACCCGGGCAGGTCAACCTGCTCTCGGCGACCCCGACGCTGGAGATGGGGATCGACATCGGCGACCTCTCCAGCGTGCTGCAGTGTTCGATCCCGCCCGCGCAGGCCAACTACATCCAGCGCGCCGGCCGTGCCGGGCGCAGTACCGGCAACGCGCTGCTGGTCAGCATGGCGGCCAGCCGCCCGCACGACCTGTATTTCTGGGCAGACCCCAAAGTCATGCTGACCGGCGCCGTCGACGCACCCGGCGTGTTCCTCAACGCCTCGGCCGTGCTCGAGCGCCAGCTCACGGCGTTCACGCTCGACTGCTGGGTGCATGAGCGCGGCCAGACCGCCCGGATTCCGTCTGAAATCAACAGCGTTTTCCGCGCGATCACCGCTCGCGACACCGCGCGCTTCCCCTACCCGTGGCTCGCTTACGTCGAGCAGCACCGTGCCCGCCTGCTCGAGCGCTTCCTCGCCTTGTTTGGCCAGGCGGGCGCCACGGCGCTGACCGAAGAGACGCAGAACTGGCTGCGCCGCTTCATCGAAGGCGGGGCGGGGCAGGAAAGCCCGCTTGCTTGCAAGATCGTCGACCGCCTGCAGGGCATCGCCACCGACGTGGACAGCTTGCGCCGCAAGCGCGACGCGACCGTCCGCGAGGCCGACAAGCTGGTACAGAAGAAGAAAGACTCGGTGCTGGGCGAGGAAGAAGCGGCTGAGCTGGCGCGCCTGGAGCAGGACCGCTCGGCGCTGGGCAGGCTGATCGCCGGTATCGTGGGCAAGGCGACGCTGAACGTGTTCACCGACGAAGGACTGCTGCCGAACTACGCGTTCCCCGAGCAGGGGGTGCTGCTGCGTTCGATCATCGTGCGCGAGCCCAAGGCCGGCGCGACGCTGCCGGAGTCGGAAACCTACGAGTACGAGCGCCCGGGCGCGACTGCCATCACCGAGCTTGCGCCCAACAACACCTTCTACGCGGAGGGGCGAAAGGTCGTGGTCAACCAGGTCGACGTCTCCAAGGCCAAGCCCGAACTCTGGCGGTTCTGCCGGCAGTGTTCGTACGCTGAGCTGGCGTCGGCGGCCGAGCCGCATGCGGCGTGCCCGCGCTGCGGCGATCCGTGGTGGAAGGACAGCGGCCGGGTGCACGAGATGCTGCGCCTGACCACGGTCTTCGCGCGGACACTCGACCGCGACAGCCGGATCGCCGACGACTCGGACGAACGCCAGCGCGGCTTTTATGTGCGCCAGGCGCTGGTCGACAGCCCGCCCGAGGCGGTGCGCCAGGCGTTCATGATCGACAGCCCGGACTTCCCGTTCGGCTTCGAATTCCTCGACCGCGTCACCTTCCGCGAGGTGAACTTCGGCGAGCATGACCCGCAGGGCATGCCGATGCAGATCGGCGGCAAGGATTTCAAGCGCCCGGGTTTTGCCATCTGCCCCGATTGCGGCACTTTGCAAATGAGGCGCAAGCCCGAGGAACAGTTCCGTAACCACGCCTCCTGGTGCGCCAAACGCAAGGAGAAGGTGGAAACCCCGCACAAGTGCGTGTTCCTGTACCGGGAGTTCGCCAGCGAGGGCATCCGCCTGCATCTGCCGGAAATCAGCAACGCGGCGCTGCTCAGTTTCGTCGCCGCGCTGGAGCTGGGCCTGGCCCGCCGCTTCCGCGGCGCGGTCGACCACCTGCGCATCGCGCTGGACATGCACATGGCCGCCGGTTCGGATACACCGCGTTGCTATCTGGTGATCTACGACAGCGTCCCCGGCGGGACCGGCTACTTGAAGGAATTGATGCGCGCGCCGGAGCCGCTGCTCGAAGTGCTGGAAATCGCGCGCGCGGCGCTGGACGCTTGCGCCTGCAACCAGGATGCGGAGAGCGATGGCTGCTACCGCTGTGTGTACCGCTACCACAACAGCCACGACCGGATGTGGATTTCCCGCCAGGCCGCGCAGCGCCTGCTGGGGGATGTGCTGCGCAACAAGCAGTCGCTGCGCAAGGTCACCCAACTGGCCGCTACGTTGCCGTCCAACCAGCTGCTCGACAGCGAGCTTGAAAAGCGTTTTGTCGAAGCCTTGCGGCGTGAACAGGGCGGGCAACGCTTCACGCTGAGCGAGCTGCTGTTCAAGGGCAAGTCCGGTTACCTCGTCCAGGCCGGCACGCGCCGCTGGAAGCTCGAGCTGCAGGTCAGGCTGGGCGAGGCTGACGGCGTGACGGTCGAGTGCCAGCCTGACTTTGTGTTCTGGCCGGACGACGGCGCCGACGACTTGCCGGTCGCGGTGTTCCTCGACGGCTGGCAGTACCACAAGGACATCGTTGCGACCGACCTGGCCAAACGGCTGGCCATCGCCAAGAGCGGGCGTTTCTCGGTGTGGACGCTGGTCTGGGAAGATGTGGAAGGCGCGCTGGGTGGCAGTGCATCCGCCACGCCGCCTATCTGGGAGAGCGTATTGTCCGGTCAGCCCCGTGCGGGCGTCGAGCGCCTGTGCGCAGCATTGGGCGCATCGGCGCCGGTTGACTTTGCCACGCAGGCCCCGTTCGCCCAGTTGCACCAGCGCCTCGCCGGGCATCGCCACGCCGCTTTGCGCCAACTGGCGCTGGCGCTGTCTTCCGGGCTCATGATGCCGCTGAGCGACGCTGCTACGCTCGAGGCGTTTCGGCAAGGGGCGTTCTGGCAACGGCTGGACGAGCTGGAACTGCTGCAGGGCTTTGCCGATGCCCGCTTCGGCGTGCGCAAGCTGGGTGCGGGGCTGACGCTGGCCACCGGCTTGCATCCCGAACAGCTCAAGCAACTGCTGACGGGCCAGTGTTCGCCGCAGGCCGAACCCTTGCTGGTCGGGCAGTGGTCGGCCCAGCAACTGCCCGACGACGCGTGCCGTCAGGCCTGGCAGCAACTGTGGCAGGTGATGAACCTGCTGCTGCCCTTGCGCCACCTGTGGGTGGGCAACGCAGACATGCCCGCGCTGGCCGCCCTGCGCGACAGCCCCTTGCTGCAACTGGGGGCCGGCGGGCTGACTGACGATTGGCAGGAAACGGTCGAGGTCTGCGACGAGCGCACGCACCACTGGTGCAAGGCGCTGGCCGCTGTCGGCATCGCAGCGCCGGAGGCCGGTTACGCCTTGCTGGACCCCAAAGGCCTGGTACTGGCCGAGGCGGAACTGGCCTGGCCGTCGTGCAAGGTGGCGCTATTGCTGCCCGAGTGCGCGCAGGAAAGCGACGTGTTTGCCGGCCAGGGCTGGCAGTGCTTTATCGTGTCCGGGCAGGATTTGCCCGCGGCGCTGGGTAATCTTCTTTCGGAGACCTTGCTATGACGCTGGCCCCCAAAATCGCCATGTCGGACGACTTCCTCAAGTCGTTCGCCGCTGTCCCCCGCGCCTACCAGCAGGCTGTGCTGGGTTTCCTCGCGAAATTTAGGCAGAACCCCCTGGCCAGCGGCATCAACTACGAGCGTATCCACGACGCCGCGGACCCCAACATGCGGTCGGTGCGGATGGGGGACAATATGCGCGGCATCGTGCTCAAGCCGGAGCACGGCAACGTGTATTGCCTGCTGTGGGTCGACAGGCACGACGACGCCTACCAGTGGGCCCGTCGTCACAAGGTGGCGATTCACCCCGACCTCGGCAGCATCCAGGTGTATGCGGTGCAGGAGGATGGATCGCACGCCACGGTGGCGGACGCCCCCAACCTGGGTGCCCAACCCTCGGCCGGGCTGTTTGATGCGCTCAAGGACAGGGAAATCCGCCGGCTGGGGGTGCCCGATGAGCGCCTGCAGGCCGTCCGTGCCGTCCGCAACGAGGACGAGCTGGAAGCCTTGCAGAGCCAGTTGCCCGACGAAGCATTCGAGGCGCTGTTCCTGTTTGCCGCCGGCGAATCTTTCGAGCGCCTCGTCAGCGAGCGCGAAGCTCCGGTGCAGGTGGACCCGGAGGATTTTGGCGCGGCGCTGGAGCGCGATACGACCCGCCGGCATTTTGTCGTACTGACCGACGACAGCGACCTGGAGGCATTGCTGGCCGCACCGCTGGAGCGCTGGCGCGTGTTCCTGCACCCCAGTCAGCGCAAGCTGGTCGAGCGGGACTGGAACGGTCCGGTCAAGGTGACCGGCGGCGCCGGCACCGGCAAGACGGTGGTCGCCATGCACCGGGCAGCACGCCTGGCCCGCCAGTATGCGGCGCTCCCCGGCAAGCCCGTGTTGTTCACGACCTTCACCAAGACGCTGGCAGAGGATATCCGCCAGCATCTGGCCTTGCTGTGCACGCCGCAGGAACTGGAGAAGATCCAGGTCACCAACCTCGACCAGTGGGCGCTGTCCCTGCTGCGCCGTTTCGGCTACCGGCACACCCTGCTGTACGCCGAAGCCGAACGAAAGCGCATGTGGCAGGCGGCGCTCGTCGCCCTGCCTGCGGAGTTCGACCTGTCGGCGCAGTTTCTGCGCGCCGAATACGAACGGGTCATTTTGCCGCAGGGCTGCGAAACCGCGGACGACTACATGCGCGCAAGCCGGGTGGGCCGGGGCGGCCAGTTAAGCCGGCTGCAACGCAAGCGCTTATGGCCGGTTTTCGCCGAATACCGTGCACAACTGCAGGCGGCCAATCTGCGTGAGCCGGAAGAGGCTTTCCGCGAAGCGTGCCAGCTGCTGCAAAGGGAAAAACCCGCGCTGGGCATCCGCGCCATGGTGGTCGACGAAGCGCAGGACATCAGCAGTGCCGCCTTCGAATTGATCAGGGCCGCGGTCGGGCCGGCCGAGAACGACCTGTTTATCGTGGGTGACGCGCACCAGCGCATCTACCGGCACAAGGTCGTGCTGGGGCGGGCAGGCATCGAAGTGCGCGGCCGCAGCCGCCGGCTCAAGGTCAATTACCGCACCACCGACGAAATCCGCCAGTGGGCCTGTGCCCAGCTCGAAGGCTGCTCGGTCGATGATCTCGACGGCGAGCAGGACTCCCTGCGCGGCTATCGTTCGCTGACCCATGGCGACGCGCCGGACGTCATCGCTTCGACTTCGGTCGAAGCGGATGTGTCCCACCTGCTGGATATCCTGGCCCAGCTTCAGGGAGACGGCATCGAATTGCGCGAGGTATGTGTCACGGCACGCACCAACGACGACCTGGACACGCTGGCCGCCAGCCTTGCCCAGCATGGCGTGCAGGTGTTCCGGTTGGAGGGTTCGACTGCGGACGACCACACCGTTGCAGGCGTGCGTCTGGCGACCATGCACCGGATCAAGGGGCTGGAATTCGGCGTGGTGATCATTGCCGGCTATAAGGGCAGCAACGCATACGCTGAACTGTTCAGCAGGGACGAGGATGCCGGCGTGTCTGAAGAAACCGCGCTGGCCGAGCGCTGCTTGCTGCATGTAGCCGCGACCCGCGCCAAACGCCACCTCTTTGTCCTCTCACGCCCGGCCGGGTAGTAGGGGGGCGCGATAGGAGCCCACTACGGCCAACCGGCCGACAGTATGGCGAGGCTGGACGGGGATGTCGGGCGGGCAGGGCCGCAGTTGCCCATGCCCACCTGTCCTGGCGGTGCTGCAAATAAAGGGACTGGTTCAAAAAGTAAGTGCAACGCCCTGTAAGCCCGCCAGCCGCCCGCCGCTTTCAGTCAACAGCACTATGCAATGCGGATGGCAGCTTGAACCCGTTGGACTCTACGATTTGCAGCCGACCTCAGTGCGTCCCTAGCGCAAGTAAGATTCATCTTTTGCATGCGCATGGGTACTGGCAGCAATGGGTGCAGGCAACTGGCCTAAGTGACGCCGGAAAGCTCGCTCTTGTCCGCCCGGCTCAGCACGCTTGCCGCCTTGCCGTACCGATTCTCGCATGGCCAGTCCCAAGTGGCATGACAGCCCGCAAGGGGGAATATAAAGGCATGGCAAGGGCATTTTTCGCCAGTTGCGTAGGATTGATGATGTTTGACTAAATTAATGCCATTTTGGCAAAATTCGAAATTTTACGTTGTATCTCATGCCCATAGAGACTCGCTGATGCTCGAAGCACTCAAGTACCTTGAGGATCTCTTGGCTCCTCACTCGGAGGCATAAACGGTGGCAGGAAGTCTGGTAGCTTGGCTGAGCTTCGACCATGATCAGCAGCAGCGCACGCAGCTCCTCATGGCTGCGCTATCCCAGCAAGGCACTGTCGACGAGCTCGGTATGGGTATCCTCCGGGATCTCGTCGCGGGGGTCCTGTTTCCAGGTCACACGGTGCTGCACACGCGCGCGAAGTACCTACTCTTCCTGCCACGCGACTTCACCGGGTTGAAGGGCTCGACGGCCGAGGCACTCTCCAAAGCAGCCCGAAAAGCGGAAACCGACCGGATCGCTGCTCTCCGCCGTCACTACGAGCCGCACCTCCAAGGCAAGGGGATCATCGGCTACACCACGGGTAGCGAAACCAAGCAGATGCCAAGTGGAAGCTATTGGGGGCTACTCCGCCGGCTCGGGATCTACAAGGGCAAGGGCTCTCTCTGGGACGCCTACTCTGATCTGGCCACAGAGCGTTCCGCGCGCTTGCGACGCTCTATGTTTCATGCAGAAGACGAGGACGATCAGGTCACGCCCGAGATTGGCCTCTGGGACGAGCTCCCCGAGCCTGACGACGAGTTTGACGGCTTCGATCTCAGTACCGACGAGGCGGCGTGGCTCCGCGAGAAATTTCTCCTCTCGGACAAGAGTCCGGTCAATGCGCGTTCGTTGGTTTCTTGGCTGCTTGACCCGGACCGCGAAGAGTGGGTCGAGGGATTGAGCCGAGTGTGGGATCACCCGCAGGTAGATGAGTTCCCGGCGATAACAGCGGAAGCGATGTGGCTCGGCAGGGACGCGGACCGCCTCGTCTTTGGGGCTCGTATCCTCTACAACTACCTCTGCGCCGTTGGCCGCCCAGACGACACCGTGGTTCGGGACCAACTCGTTGAAAAATACGAGAAGGCGATGAAGGACTGGCTGACGAGGCGCGACGAGCTTCCCAGCCCTGACCGACTTGCCGAGCTAAACGCATGGGCAACCTCGCGCCTCGACGCCACGCACGCGTCGCAAGCTGCGCGGATCAGGTGGGGTCGCACGATGGCCTTCCTAACACAGTGGCTCAAGGACGTCTCTGCAAGCCAAGACCTCCTCGCCGACAAGAAGGCCGAGACCACCATCACCAAGCGTGAAGCATCCCTCAAACCAGGACGAGCGCGGCTGGTGCAGCGCGACCGCTTGCGCAACTGGAAGGGTGACGCTGGGTACTTTGAAATGGACTATAACTGGGCACCCGCTCAACGACTCATCAACGACATCCACGCCGGCCTCCGCACTCCCCGCGTATCGTGGCCACCAGCGCCGCGTTAAATGAGGGCGAGGAAGACTGATGCTCCGACTTGACCAGACTACGCTGCTGCTCGATGCATTGAGACCTCCGCAAGGCATGGAGATCGACGCCGCAGTCGGCACCACCTTCACGCTCGACCTGACCGCGCTCCTCACCATTCCGGTCGCGGCAAGCTTCGGCACGATCGCAGAAGGCCCTGAGCCAGCTGACCTGCTGGAGACGATTCGCCGCTATTCCGAGCGGACGGTACTCTTCTGTCAGGCCGGCGCGATCAGCGTCCCGTCGCACTACCGTACCGCACACACCCTCATCGAGGACACCGTTGTCGAGGTAAAAAAACCCGACGGTGGCATCTTCCACCCTAAGGTCTGGATCGTCCGGTTCTCTGGCGCTGAAACCGCCCCACTCCACCGCGTCCTCGTAATGAGCCGCAACCTTACCTTCGACAAGGCGTGGGATGTGATCGTCCGCCTCGACGAGGACACGGAGGAAGGCGTAGCGATGGACTCGGTGGGCATCGTCGAATTCCTCAACTCGCTGCCGACGTCCGCAGCGCGCGATCTATCAGATCGTCAGCGCGACCTGGTGACCTCGCTTAGCACCAGCTTGGCGAGAGCTCGCCTCGTCGTGCCTCAACCCTTCACTAGCGGCCGGTTTGTGCCTTTGATCAAAGGTTCCCGTCAGACGCCTTTCTGCAAACAGTACGACGCCTCTTTAGCCGTATCGCCGTTCCTCACGGGCGACGCGGTGACATCGTTTTTCAAGCCAAACGCAAAGCGCAAGGTCATCGTCTCCAGGCCAGCGGCCCTCAATGCGCAAGCGAGCCTCCTGCGAGGGCTGCGCGAGGTCTACCGCATTAAGGATTCTCTCCTCGACGCACAAGAGGACTTAGAGGCGTTCGACTCGATGAGCGAAGGCAGCGATAGCGAGACGACGGCGGGCCTCGCCATAGGGGGGCCGAGTATGCGAGGACTACATGCCAAGTTTTACGTGCAGGACCACGGAAAATCGGCGACGGCGTGGCTCGGGTCCGCAAATCTAACTGGCGGTGCGTTCGGGGCCAATGTAGACATTCTCGTCGAACTCTCCGGACCGAAAGAGTATGTAGGGGTCGACCGGGTCATCAACAAGCGCGGTCGCAAAGACGATCTCTCGTGGATCGTCGAGCCGCACCCGCTCCCCGAGAACGACGACCCGGAATCTGACCCCGAAGAAGGGATCTCGCCCATCGAATTAAACGCTTACGACATTGCGTCGAAACTTTTCACTATCACCTACTCACTGGGGGACGAGCGCGACGGCGGACCTTGGGCCGCGGAACTTGTCGTCGGCAAAGTCGAGGAACTGTCCGACGCTGTCGTTTTCGCACGACCGCTCAGTCTTCTGGCCGCGCGATCAGTTGAAATATCCAGCGGCCGGGCACAGTGGAATGGCCTGCTCGAGGAGGAGATCACCCCGTTTGTCGTCGTCACCCTGAAAGCCGACGGGAGCACCCGCAATGTGCTCGTCCGAGCTGACATTGCGGGCGATCCGCCGAGCCGGCGGCGCTCCGTGATCGCGCAGGCGATCAAGTCACCCGAGGACTTCCTTCGCTACCTCGCAGCGTTGCTCGGCTTCACAGGTGCCTCTGGTCGCAGAGATGGCAGTGGCGAGGCAGGTGCCTTCGGCGGCTGGATTGCCGACATCCACGTCGATCGCGTCCTGGAGGACCTTCTGACCACCGCATCCAGAAACCCAACGAAGCTTGAGTCGCTCGACCAAACGCTTGCTACGTTGAAGCAAGACGAACGATTCGGAGAAGTCGTGCCGTCAGAGTTCAGTGAACTCTGGGATGCCGTCTACGAAGCTCGCAAGGACGCGATCGGATGAAGGCGCGCGGACTGATTCCTGAGGTGTGGGCAGACAGACTCGCGCGCGCCACCGACGGATACAAGAAGTTCCAGCTCGACACCGTCGACACCGTCGTGCGAGCAATGTTCGAGGACGACCAGCGGAGGTTTCTCGTCGCTGACGAAGTTGGCCTCGGCAAGACGAAGATCGCCCGTGCCCTCGTGGCCGAGACGGTCAAGCGGCTCTGGGATGACAAGGACGTGGACCGTATCGACGTGGTCTACATCTGCTCCAACGCCCAGATCGCGCGTCAGAACCTGCAAGACCTTGATCTCTTCTCCGAGCTCGGACAAGCACCGCGTCGCGCCGACCGGCTCACGATGCTCCCGGCAACACTCGCCGACCTCGGCCACGTCAATCTCATCGCGTTGACTCCAGGGACGTCGTTCGATCTTGGCGACCAAGCTGGCCGCGTCGGCGAGCGGGCAATGCTCTGGCGCCTGCTGGAGCGCGACGAAGTGGGGTGGGCGGACCTGCTGCGGAAGCGCAAGCACTCGGACCGGATATTCCAGGGATGGGCATCGGAAGCTCGCTTCACCAGGGAGCTCGACTCGCTCGTCGACTTCGAGCCGCCGAAGGCAGTGGTCGAGGCCCTCGCACAAAGACTGCAGCAAGAGAGGCTACGCGACGAGCTTGACCAGATCTCCGACGGTCGCCGGGGCTACGACAGGTCCGTCGCCAACCGCTTCATCGGCCAGCTCCGACGCATTCTCGCCGAGGTCTGCATTAAACAGCTCAGCCCCGACTTGATTATCCTCGACGAGTTTCAGCGTTTTACCAACCTCGTGCACGGCGACGGCCCGGACGGGGCACTAGCTAAGCTCCTTCTGACCAGCCCGACGGCTCGCGTCTTGCTTCTCTCCGCAACGCCGTACAAGATGCTCACCACCGCCGAGGATGACGAGAGTCACTTCGAGCAGTTCCTCAGTACGGTGAGATTCTTGCTCGGCGAGGACAGGGTCTGCGATCTGTCCACGCTGCGGTCTTCGCTCGGTGAGCTCCGGTCCGGCATCCTTGGTCACCGCGACCCCGTCCGGCTTGCCGCCGCCCGGGACTCGATCCAAAAGATCCTCGGCAGCGTGATGGTTCGCTCCGAGCGGCTCGCCGCAACGCTGAACAGGGACGGGATGCTCGACGTTGGCATCGACGCGACGTGTGCTGTACAAAAGTCCGACGTCGACTCATTCGTCGCAACGGATCAGATCGCGCAGAAGCTCGACCGTGTGCCGTCGATGGTCGAGTACTGGAAGTCAGCGCCGTATCTATACAATTTCATGGACGAGTACGCTGCCAAGAAGCGTATACGTGCTGCCCTCCCGCAGGACTCAACCCTCCGTAGTTCTCTGGTGGGGGACCACATGCTCACGGCGGGTGCCATCGATAGCTTCAAGGAGGTCGACCCGCGCAACAGTCGTCTCCGCTGGATGCTCAACGATCTGGACGCCGCGGGCGCCTTCGACGTCCTCTGGATCCCGCCTGCTCTACCGCAGACCAAGCTCTACGGGTCGTACGCAGCAGCAACCACGCTAACCAAGCGCCTCGTATTTTCTAACTGGAGCGTCGTCCCTAAGTCCGTCGCCTCACTCCTCTCGTATGAGTTCGAGCGCCGGCACCACCGCCAGACCACTTACGAGAACTCGCGCAAAAACACCTACCGTCCTCTAGAGCCGCCGCCCCTTGGCAAGGGCGGATCCGAACGGTTCACCTCGCTGTCGCTGTTGCTCCCTTGCAAGGTCTTGGCCGAGATCGGTGACCCGATCGCCATCGCACGCTCTACGGGAGCGACGCTCCCGCTCGCACTGACCTCAATGCGCAAGCAGGTTTCCTCCGAGATCGATAGCCGGCTCGCGCCTCTCTTCAAGCAAACGCCTACGAAGGGCATCTCTCACAACATATGGTACGCCGCCGCACAGCTCTGGCTCGACCGCGAGATGGCGAGCCTCAGCGTCGCAGACTGGGTCGGCGGCAGCCACCAGGGTATGAGCGATCACTGGTCTCGGCTTGTGCGATCCCTCGACGACCCAGCGGCGTGGGGCCCGCCTCCGAAAGACCTCATTGCGAAACTTACCGACATCGCAATCGCCGGGCCGGCTGCGTGCGCACTTCGCTCGCTTTCGCGCCTTCGCGGGCGATTCACCGTGGAACTCACGGACAAGGCCCTACGGGGGGCTGCAGCGGGTGTCTCGTGGGCATTCGCGAGCTTCTTCCACAATCCCGAAGCACTCCAGATCATTAGGAATTCAGGTCAAGCGCAGCAGGACGACTGGGAGCGACTCCTTACCCACTGCGCTGAAGGTGGGCTCGGGAGCACCCTCGACGAATGGCTCCACCTCGTGCCCGACCAATGCCGCCTCGGCCGCGGCTCCGAGGAGCCGCTCGCCAAGATCGTCGAGACGATCAAGGCGGTACTCCACCTGGACGCGGGACGCGCCACGAGTGACTGCTACGACGACGTGCTCGAGACCGGTGATGCGACCCAAGTTCGTTTCCGAACGCACTTTGCCATGCGCTTCGGTCAGGCGAAGGGCAGCACCGCCGAAGGCGAGAACCCGGTAGATGTGCGCAGCGCATTCAACTCGCCGTTTCGTCCCTTCGTCCTTATCTCTACATCAGTAGGCCAAGAGGGCCTCGACTTCCACCACTACGCCCACGCCATCGTCCACTGGAACCTGCCAGGCAATCCCGTCGACCTCGAACAGCGCGAGGGACGCGTCCACCGCTACAAGAACCACGCTGTCCGCAAGAACATCGGTGCCGCCTTCGGGAGTGATCGACGGATCATCGAGTCGGATGATCCGTGGCGGACGATCTTCACTCTGGCGGACGATGGCGAGGGTGGCATGCGCCCCGAGTGGATCTTTGACGGCGACGCGAAGATCCAGCGCCTCGTCCCACTCCTCCCGATGAGCCGCGACGTCAGCAAACTCAAGCAGTTGGTCGAAGCCACCAGCCTCTACCGCATGACGATCGGCCAACCCCGCCAGGCCGAACTCCTAAAGGTACTTACCGAGTTGTCCGGGGCTGAGCAGGAAGCCGTGCGCCAGGCCGTAAGCATCGACCTGAGCCCTCGGTGCCACCGTTCTAAGGAGTGAGAGCCGACAGTGCGCTCGTTTTCGACGACCAGACCGTAGTTTTCCTGCTGGCGCGGCTTTGTTGCACAACTCACTCACGCTGACCTTGTCGGGTAGCATCCGAGCATGAGCAAACCCGCACCGGCCTGCTACAAGACGACCAACTGGGCCAAGTATGATGCCGCGCTCAAGGCGCGCGGTTCCCTTCTGATCTGGCTGGACACCAACCTGCAATGGCAAGCCGAACCTTCCGGCAAGCCCGGCCGCTCCGCAACCTTCAGCAATGCAGCCATCCAGTTCTGCCTATTCATCAAATGCCTGGATCGTGCCGTGCGTGATCTACGGCGTTACACCAGATTTTCCTCGAGCGTCTTCCCGCTGAACACCGCCCACATCCTCACCATGGCGTAGGTGTCGAGTGCGCAGTACGCAAGCAGTTGCCGTTCGATTTCGGCTTTGCGTGCAGGGCTGCAAGTTGGCGAGAGCGCTTCCTGAAAAGCGGCCATCGCCATGCCTCCGTCTTGCACGCCGTCGAGGTCACCGTAGCGCAGGTCCGGGCAGAGGGCGGGCAGCACGGCCTTGATGCTCCAGCTACCCTGCTGGCTGGGGTGGTAGTAATGCGCGCGGGCGACCGGCAACAGGTCCACCACCCGCTCGTTTAGTGCCAGCAGTGACTCGCTCAGCCGAGCAAAGCGCCCGGCCAGTTCCGTGATGCGGGCTTTCTCGAAACCAGCGTTGTAAACGAAGATGGGGCCGCGCTCACCGCAGGCGGCCAGCAGGGCTTTGGCAAAAGCCAGGGACGGGTCGTTGCCGGAGAGGTCGAGAAACGCCTGCTGTTCCAGCTTGCCGGTGCGCGTGAGGCGGTGGACGCTGAACTGGAAGGGAATCTGCTGGTAAGGGCGGGTGCCTGGCCAGATGGGGACGGCAAACTGGATGGTCTCGAAATCCATGAAGTAGGCCGGTAACTTGTGGGCGGCCAGTGCCTGCGCCGCGCCCTGCCGATCGAAGTAGGGCTTGCCTGTCACGGTGGCCTTCTTGACGCGCAGCTGGCTGTCGTTGAGCAGCGCGTCGGGCACCTCTTTCAATTCGGTCAGCTTATGCGCGTCGATATGCGCTTGTAGGGCATTACTGCGGCGGCCGGGCAGCCAGCTGATCGGATGGGTGGCTGCAGGCAATTGGCGCTGGCAGTGAGCGAGGAAGCCGCATTCGTACGGGTCGCCACATTGTTTGCCGACGGCAACCTTGGGTGCCCGCTGGCGGGCGACGATCTGCTGTGCCCCGGCAATCCAGCCGCGGACCTCGTCTGCCCGGCTGAACGCCTCGTCGCTCAGGTCGTTTTCCAGCAACAGCCCCTGGTAGTCGCCACCGCCGGGGTAGACCCAACTGCTATCGATATGCGCCAACGCGATGGCGGTCAGCGGCACGCCGGCCGCGTGGGCGACGTAGGCCTGGATGGCCACATCGTCGCGGTGGTAGTCCTTGACCGAGGTGGACGATTTGACCTCGACCATGCGCCAGCCGCGCTTGCTGCCCCTGCCAACCGGCAACAACACGTCGGCCAGCGCCAGCGCCCCCTCGGCGCGGAATGCGGCCTCGAAGATCGGCTGCCGGCCTTGCAGCAGCGCTTGCGTGCGCTGAAAGGCAGCGTCGAAGCCTTCTGCCTGCGGATCGTTGACATCCTCCCCCACCTCTCGCTAACGCTCGCCAGCCTTGAGGCTGGGAAGTAGGGGGATTCCTACGGCGCTATACGCTGAACTGTATAGTCGCTTCGGTGGGTTCCTGGCCCGACGCCCCGACTTCAGGCGAAGTATCTGCACAAGCTAACCGGGCGTGTCCCGCCCTTAGTACGTTGATCGCGCCGACCACATCGGCGTTGTTTTCGTAGCCGCACTCGACGCACTCGAACCTGGCTTGCGTCCGACGGTTGTCCGCCGACACATGGCCGCAGCATGGACAAGTGCGGCTGGTATTGCGTGGCGGCACCGCAATGAAGTGCCCGCCATTCCACGCCAGCTTGTAGTCCAACTGGCGTCTGAACTCGAACCAGCCTTGATCCAGAATCGACTTGTTGAGGCCGGACTTGGCCCGCACGTTTCTACCCGGTGTTTCGGTGCTGCCAGCTGCCGACCTGGACATATTCCGTACCTGCAAGTCCTCGATACACACCATCGCGTGGTTTTGGCTGATCGTGGTCGTGGTCTTGTGCAGGAAGTCGCGGCGGGCATTACCGATGCGGGAATGAATCTTCTGGACGCGGATGCGAGCCTTTTTCCAGTTGCTGCTGAACTTGGTTTTGCGGCTCAGTGAGCGCTGCGCTTTTAGCAGCGCCTTCTCGTGACGACGAAAGCTGTGGAGCGGGGCAACGAAACTGCCATCGCTCAAGGTGGCGAAGCGGGCAATGCCCAGATCGATACCGACCATCCCGCCGCGCGGCACGGGAATGTCGATCTCGCGCCGCGTTTGGATGCTGACGAACCATTTGCCGCAGGACTGGCTGACAGTGACGTTGCGCAGCTCGCCCAGCGCCTCCCGGCTGTTGCGATAGCGCAGCCAGCCCAGTTTGGGCAGGAAGATGCGGCTATTGGCCTGATCGAGCTTGATCTGCTTGGGGTCGGGGTAGCGGAAGCTGTCGCTCTGACCCTTCCTCTTGAAGCGTGGGAAGTTGGCGCGTTTCTCGAAGAAATTCTTGTAGGCTTTTTCGAGGTCTTTGAGGGCATGTTGCAATGGATGGATCGGTGCAGTCTTCAACCAGGCCATCTCGGCGCTGTTGCGCCAGGCCGTCAGTTGCTTCGCCATCTCGACATAGCCGATGAACTTGCCCCCTGCCTCATGGTTGACTTGCTGCAACGCCAGCGCCTTGTTGAACACGAAGCGACACGACCCGGCGAAGCGGCGCATGTCGCGTTGCTGCTCGCCGGTAGGCATTAGTTCGTATTTGTAGGCTTGGAGACGTTGCATGGTCGGAATTATACTTTTGGCCTATGAGAAATGAGCACGATATAAGGCATGGTAGACACTGCGTTTTCCTGATGCACGTTCACTTGGTCTTTGTGACCAAGTATCGCCGTGAGGTCTTCACCAAAGAGATACTGGATGAGCTGCTGCCCATCTTTGCAGGTGTCTGCATCGACTTTGAGGCAGAACTGGTGGAGTTCGAGGGCGAGGACGACCATGTGCATTTGCTGGTGAACTACCCACCGAAAGTCGCGGTATCGGCGCTAGTGAACAGCCTGAAAGGCGTCTCCAGCCGGATGATTCGCAAGAAGCACTACCCGAGCATCCGCAAAAAGCTGTGGGGCGGTGCGCTGTGGTCTCCCAGCTACTTCGCCGGTAGCTGCGGCGGTGCGCCCATCGAAGTCATCCGCCAGTACATCGAACAGCAGCAAACCCCGCACTAACGGCAAAAGCAAGGACGGCTACGCCGTCCGCGCTATCCTTCCCCGCTCTGAAGGGCGAGGTTTGCCGCGCAACTGATCAATTTCGATTTCGAGAGCGGGCGCATGGTTATCCTCTTGTGGGCTGCGTGTGGCCGGGTCGGCGGCTATACAAAGCCGATCGCCTTCTGTGCGTTGTCCTTGAGCGAGCATTCCGCCTCGAGTGCCGTGACCAGCGCCGCTGCAGACGGCAGCGGGTGGAAGCGGTGCTGGCGCAGTACGGCGGCAAAGTCGCCCGGAGTCAGCTGCGGCAGACGAGCCACGCGGGCCAGTTCAGCCGCTTGCGGCACCGAGAAAGCCAGTTGCCGGCAATGGCGCTGCAATAGTGCTTGCGCTTGTTCCGGGCGCAGAAAATCAAACTTCACCTTGAGGTCGAAGCGGCGCAATGCCGCCTGGTCCAGGCCGTGCATCAGGTTGGTGGAGGCGACGAACACGCCGCAGAAGGCCTCCATCTGGGTGAGCATTTCGTTGACCATGCTCACCTCCCAGCTCGCATGGGCGCTGCGACGATCCTGCAGGAAGCTGTCCACCTCGTCGATCAGCAGCAGCGCCCCTTCCTGCTCGGCCTGCCGGAAAGCCCCCGCGATCTGCTGCTCGCTTTCCCCCACCCATTTCGACATCAGGTCCGACGCACGCCGAACCAGCAGGGGTACGCCCAGTTGTCCGGCCAACCAGCGCGCGTAGGCGGTCTTGCCGGTACCGGGCGGCCCATACAGGCAGAGCCGGCCGGCGTGGGTGCCGGCCAGACCGCGGGCGATGGCGGCCAGGTCCGTGTCGGCGTGGATGAAGGCCGGGTCGTAGACCTCGGGCAGACGGTTCGGATCATGCCGGCTGATCGGACGGTGTCCTTGTGCCTGCAGCGTATTGCTGATCAGGTGCTCCAGCGCCGCCGCGCTGCCCGCTTCGCCCAGCGTGTGGCGGATGGCCTGCACCACCGTGCTGGCCCGGGTCACGATGGCCGGTGCCAGGGTGTCGACATCTGCGATGCGGGCGAGGCTGGCGGCGTCGAGCAAGCCCGCGCATTGCTCCTGCAGGATGCGCTCGCGTTGCCGCCTGGGCGGCACGGGCAGCTCGAACACCATGTCGAAGCGGCGGATGAAGGCCGGGTCGAGCCCTTCGATATCGTTGGAGAGCCACAAGGTCGGCACCGGGTTATCTTCCAGTATCCGGTTGATCCAGGCCTTGCGCAGCTGGGCCGTGCTCTTGCGGCCGGAGAGCAGGTTGCCGTCGTTGAAGACATCTTCGGCTTCGTCAAACACGATCAGCGCCTTACGCTGCGCGAAAAAACTCTGCGCGGCACGAAAGGCGCGCAGCCTGCGCTCGCCGTTGACCGGGTCGCCCTCTTCATCCTCGCTGGCCACCTCGAAAAGTTCACACCCCAATTCGTCGGCCAGCGCGCGGGCCAGCTGGCTCTTGCCGGTGCCCGGCGCGCCATGCAGGTAGATGTTGACGCCGTGCCTGCCCGTCTCCAGCGCGTGTTCCAAATAGGGTTGCAGCAACTTGAGCGAGGGGGCGATGTGCCGGAAGTCGCTCAGGGCCAGATGGGCGAGGCCAGCTGCCGACACCGTGCCGCGCAGCAGGTCGATCGGGTCGGCCTCGGACGACACCATCAGGTCAGCAAAATCACTAGAGAGCAGGTCCAGCTTGCCGCGCAGGGTGCTTGCGCCGTTGCGGTCGACCGAGACCAGCCCCGACTGGGCCAGGATGCCGTGTGTGCTCAGGGCCGCACGAACCTCGGTCTCGGGGAGCCCCAGGATGGTCGACAGGACATGCTGTACTTTGGCCGACGACAGTTGGCCCAACAGGTCGGCCGCGTCATCGAGCAGCCGCTCGTTGTGCAGGGTGATGACGAATTCCAGGATGCGGCATTCGGTTTCGTCGAGCCCCACCAGTTCGGCGAGTTGCTCGACGTTTCCGCGCAGGCAGGCAGGTAGTGCGCTTTTGTCGGCCTGTTGCTCAGCTTGCTTGTGCATTCTGCGCAACTCGGTCAGTACGGCTCGCGGATCGAAGTCCTCTACATCAGCGTCGAGCCAGTGCTCAAGGCCGAGCGTTGTCGCGAGGGCATCGTCTGCCAAACCGCTGGGGGAGAGGAAAGCACGATGTCCACCCAGCGGCACCAGCATTCTCAGCAGCCAGAGCTGGATGCCCGTGTCGAGGTTGCCAGCATATGTGGTGTTGCGCAGACGACGTCTTGCCATGATGGGTTCTCCGGTGACCAGCCCTTATCATGCGCTTGGCAAGCGACAGCCTGTGTCGCGTTGGGCTTCTGAAGGCTGAACCCGTTTGGGATGCGGGATCGTTCGCTCCCTGTCGCTGGTGAAGGCATGTGCAACTTTGGCCAGGTGAGATGCCGCTGCAACGAACGGCGCTGTACTTCTTGTCATGCAGGGACGAGGGGGGCGTGAGCGTTGTGAATCAACATCGCCAAAGGTTGCATAAAGTGCGTAATAGTGAAATACAGGTTGCATATTCGTATCGCATTTGATACAGTGATTTCACTTTACCGACCCTTGTAGGTGAAACAAATGTTGCCCCATCCTCACTCTGATGAATTTCCGGCTGCATTGAGAGCTGCCCGAGAAGCCTCGGGCATGTCACGAGCAGAATTGGCCCGCAAAGCGGGGATTCACGCGGTCATGCCCCGCCGTTACGAGGAGAGGGATTGCGGCGAGTTCGCAAGGCCCAGCGAGTCGACCTACTTGGCACTTAACCGGGCACTTGGACTGATGCCAGAGGCTCAGGGCGGTGCAATGCCTTCCGGCGAGCCGGCTCCGCTCACCCTGAAAGAAGCCTCGATCGAACAAATTGTTGGCGAGCTTCATCGCCGGGGCGTTCAGGTCTCCCTGACCTTTCCGTGTCGCACGGAAAACCAGGTGCCTTGAGTGTGGCGAGGGCATCCCGTGGCGGTGATCTGCAGGATGCTTTCTGCAAGTTGTGCTGAGGCTACGTCCATCGCGAAATGCGCCGGGTTTGCGCTCGGCCGGATACGTATCAAGAGGAGTTGGCAGATGAAACAGACCGTTTTTTTGCAGCAGAGCGTTGAGTTCACGGATTGGCTGGCGCGTATCCTGACCGGCCAGCACAAACTGGATTTCCCGCACCAGGGCGGCGTCTACCACAGTTTGCAGGAGGCATTGGCAGCCTACGCCTGGCCGAACAAGCGCACCGACATTCCGACACCCGAAGGCTTGATCAGCCTGCCGGCCAATGCAGACTTTGCTGCCAACGAAGCGGTGCTGGACAAGCTGGAGAATGGGCTGCACACCGCACTCGCAGCAGGGAATCAGGATCTGTTGGCGGACTGGATGCGGGCGGTGTTCATTTGGGGCGGCGTGTATACCCGCACGGCCGGCGGCAAGGGGAATGCAGGCTGGCTGGACACCATGCGGCCGCAGCTGACGGTGTACCTGGGTAAAGCCCTGCAGGCACTTGGCGCAGCCGACGATGAGTCGATTTGCCGCCTGGACCACTTGCGCTCGAATGCGGGAACCACCAAGGTGCATTCCCTGCTGCTGCCGGACTTCGTGATCTACGACAGCCGGGTTGCCGCTGCACTCGCCTGGCTGGTTTGGCGCTGGAGCCAGGAGCAAGGCTACGCGATGCCTGAGGCGTTGCGCTTTGCCTGCATGGCCCCGAAAAGCAGGAAACTGTGCCGTACGCCGGATTCGCGTCAGATGCCATATTTCGCGGCTTCCGGCGCGGTTCGCCAGCACCACAAGCATGCCCAGTGGAACTTGCGTGCCAACTGGCTGGTGGCCGAGGTGCTCGCCAAAGCGAAAAGGCAACGCCCCGGTTTTTCCTGGCGTTCCCGCGAACTGGAAGCCGCCTTGTTTGTGATGGGGTACGACCTGACTGCGGCGCTCAAGCGGCAACCTGCTGCGCCGCTGTGTGAAGTCGCCTGAGTCGGAAGAGTGGAAGTCGCCCATGTCCAGAATTCTCGCGCAAACCATCGCCGCCGATCTGTACGAGATCGATCCGTTCTTTCTGAACGTAGGCTGCAATCCGGACGAGTACCTGCCCGAGGCGCAAGGTATCGTCGAAAGGATCGCTGAAGTCACAGACCAAGCAACAGCACGCGCGCTGATCGTTGAGGTTTTCGTCGAGTGGTTCGGCGATGATGCACTCAGCCGCGTCTCGGCTGAGCGCTACGACGAAGCTGCACGGCGCCTTTTTAACTTGCTGCACAGCATGCCACCGGTTGGCAGACAGAGCTAATCAGCCGACCAAGGGTGGGCCGCCTAACGTTCGTCTGCCCATTCCTGATCGCTCCACAGCAGGACTGGGTAGGCCTTGCCCCCCTTTGTTGCGACTGTGCGGACGAGATCCGGCAGACCTGCCGCCTTGATCTTTATGGTCAATTGGATGAGGTAGTCCGAGTCTAGAAAGCTGTCGTAACGGTCGACCCACACCTGCTCTCCTGGTTGCACGTTGCGGTAAAACAGTGGCCGGCCACCCCCGCAGGCAACTGCTTCCTCGCCGACAGTCAACACAGCTCCGCCCTCTATCTCTACATTTGTCAGCATCACGTTGCTGTGATTGGCCAGATAAATGCCATGCACAAACGGATCGTCGCTCGCTTCTTCTGCGAGAAACAGCCATGCCCGTAGTGACTTGTCGCTGCGGGTATGACGATAGTTGTCCGCGTCAGTGGCGGGCATTCTGTCGGGCAGGGGGGGCATCTGCTTCCTTTCAAGAGGACTTGGCATCAGTTCGACAGTAATCGCTTACTGTCGAACGACCTATGGGTAATGGAATGGCGAATTTGTCAGACGGTTTGAGATACTTGCTGACCGATTTGCAGCATCCGCCCGCTACTCACCGCAAAAATCCACTTCTCGGTGACTGCCCGGCCGCTGGCGCGCTCGATCGCGTCCTGATAGGCCGCCAACTGACCGCCATAGGCCGCAGCCAGCTCGGCGTCGGTCTGCTTGCGGTTGGCGGAAAGTTTGTGGTCGATCAGGATGTAGCCCTCTGCCGTGTCCAGCAGCATGTCGATCCGGCCGCCGCAGATCTGCCCGTTGGCCAGCGGTGCCGACACCGGTATTTCGGTCAGCACGCGCGCACCCGGCGCATGGCTTTCGATCCAGCTTTGGAGGGCGCCGATCTGCCGGGCCAGCGTCTCCGGTTGCACATGCTGGCGGACGTGGAAGCGTTCGAGGAGCGCCTCGATCTCGGTGAACGCAAGCATGCCGCCACCGGGCGTGAAGCTTGCCGCGAGGCAGGCGTGGATGGCGGTACCCAGTTGCGCCCAGTCCGGCTCGCCCGATACAGCGAACGGGTCGGCGATCTTTTCGTGGGCAAGGACGCAAGCCCCCTCGATACGTTCTGCGGAGGGTGCGACCCACAACGGCAACCGTACCTGTTCCGCAGCGTTTGAGAACCAGTGGAGGGTTTGCTCTGCCTGCTCGCTCGCCTGCAAGGGCTGCAATGTGGCATCGACGCGCAGGTGGCAGGTAGCAAGCTGGCCACCTTCAGGCAAGGCCAGCATGCCTTCTTGCCTTGCGCCGGCTAAGGTTTCCTGCCCCGCATCGCCAAGCCACGGCGCGGACAGGGTGTCCAGCCATGGCTCCTGCTTGGCTTTCGCCTTGCGGGCAAAAATCAACCGGTCGCGGGCACGGGTCATGCTCACATAAAGCAGGCGTTGTGCTTCGGAAACGGCGGCCTGCCGGTACTGTGCCGCGATCGGCGAAGCAGCGATCTCGTCGAACAAGGCCAGGCCGGTTTGCTGTTTGCCAAACGGCCACGGCCAGTAGCGGATGAAGCGGTTGGCAAGCGGTTCGAGTGCGTTGACGGCGCTCTCACTGACAGCACTGATGCCCCACAGCCGGTCACGCAATGCATGGTCGAGATCCGCCAGGATGACGACCGGCCACTCGAGCCCCTTGGCGCCGTGATGGGTCAGGATACGCACCGCGTTCAGCGCAGGCTCGGCCAGTGGGTCCTCTTCATTGCCAGCCTGTTCCGCCAGCCACAGCAGCAGGCCAGAGATGCTCGCCGGTTGGCGGTTGCCCTCGCACTGCTGCTCGTAACACGCTGCCATCTCAAGCAGGGCGTCCAGGTTGGCGATGCGCGTCTGGCTTCGCTGCGGGTCTGCTTGCCAGCCCAGCACTTTTTCCGGCAGCTCGCACACTGTAATGATCCGCCGCATTGCCTCGGCGGGTGTCAGCAGCGGCCGCTCGGCGCGCAAGGCGGCAATGCGGGCAAGTAGCGGGTGGGCGTCTTCCCCGGTTTCCCGCCAGGAATGGCTGTCCTGTTGCGATGCGACCGTTTGCAGGCGCTCGGGCAACCACGCCTCGATATCGCAGCTATCCGCAAGCGCGATGATTTCGGCGCTGGCCAGGGTGTCACCGGCATCGTTCAGACGGCGCAAGCCGGCGAGCGCGAGTTTGGCCTCCGCGGTGCGCAACAAGCCAGGCTGCGCAGTGGAGACCGGTACGCCCAGGGCCGTCAATTGCGCTGCCAGTTGGGTGACGGCATGGTTCGTGTAACAGAGGATGGCCACGTCCTTCGGCTCAAGCGGGCGTGTTTGCGGACCCTGGCCTTGTGCCACCGCAGGCTTCTCCTGCAGCAACTGCTGCACCGCGCCGGCGAGCGACAGGGCGATCGACTCGGCATTGCGCCCCTCAAGGAACCAGTTGCCGAAGGCAGGTTCGCCAGCCAGTTCCGGCCGCTTCGGGTTCAGCTGGATCTCGTCGGCAGCCATCATCCCGCTGAACAGTGGCGTGAAGGCTGCGTTGACCAGTTGGACCAGCGCTGGCCGGGAGCGCCAGGAGTCGGAGAGGATGGTCTTCTCGCCCCCCAATGCGTGGAGCGCTTTGAGTACACCCTCCATCAGGGCGGTGTCACTGCCGCGGAAGCCGTAGATCGCCTGCTTGATGTCGCCGACCCAGTAGGTTTGGCGGGCAAGACCGGCCAACTTGATGAAAATGGCCAACTGCAGGGGGCTGGTATCCTGGAATTCGTCGACCAGCAAGAGTTCGATCTCTTCGCGCAGGACGTCACTGACTACCGGGTTGTCCAGCAAGCCCAGCAGCAAGTGCTCCTGGTCGGTAAAATCCACCACTCCGAGCGTGCGTTTGCGCTGCTGATAGACGTCGAGTGCCGCGCCGGCCATGGCAAAGATCCGCAGCAGATAGTCGCGCAGGTCCTGATGCAGCCTTGGGTGGGCTGCGCACTCGGCGGCGATGGCCTGCACCTGCTCGACCAGCGGTGCCAGCGATTTTTCCGGGACACACTCCTTGCCAAGCCTGACCCAGGCCGCCCAAGGCAACTGGCCGTTGTGCAGGTCGCGCTCAAACGACTCGAGGGCGCTGATGGCATCGCGCGTCTTTTTGACGGTACTGCCTTCTGCGGCACGGCTCAGCTCCGGCAAGGCTTCGGCCAGCGCCCGGCGCATCGCCGCATCCATGTCCCGCTTGGCCGGTGCCGGGAAGTGGGCCAACAGGTCGTCAGCGTTGCGCTTGGCAAAGTCCTCGAAGGCCGCGGGAGAGAGGTTGTTGGCCCGCGCCTGATCGATCAGCAAGCGGATCTCGGCGGGCCAGTCTTCGATGCCGAGCCGGTGCGCCAGGCGGGAGAGCTCGGCCACTTCGTCGCCACTTTGTGCGGCATCAATCGACACGCGAATCAGCTGGCGGCTTTGCGCTTCCTCGATGACCTGCTGTTGCGGCGGCAGGCCAGCCTCGAAGGCGAAGCGCTCGAGCAGTTCGCCACACACGCTGTTGATGGTGCCGATGCGTGCCTGCCCCATGGCATTGGCCAGCGTGAACGCCTTCTCTGACAGCAAGTGCTGGCGCACCCGTTCACGCAGCTCGCTGGCGGCCTTGCGGGTGAAGGTCGTGACCAGCACACCGGCAGGATGCACAGACCCTGTCTGCAGTAACTCGCCCAGGGTATGGGTCAGGGTGTGGGTTTTGCCGCTGCCGGCTCCTGCACTAATAAACGTCAGATTCATCAGTTTGCTCCCGAACCGGTCAGCGCGCGGTAGTCGTTGTAGTCAGCCTTCAGTTCTTCCAGTTCGATCCCGTCTTCCGGCAGCGGGAAGTCCGGGTGTGGTTCGGCATCCTCCGCCGTCTCCGGCAGCACCACCTCGATCAGGCCTGCATCGAGCTGTGCGCGGCGCCAGCGCCAACTGGTCAGGAACCGTTGCCAGAGTGCGGCCGGGTTTTCCCCGGCGGCAGCGGCGGCCTGGTGCGCCAGGCTCGCCTGCGGGAAGAATTCACGGTCCGTGGCGACCAGCGCCGCATCCGAGATCAGGAAGAAGGCGAAGTCAGGCCAGTGCCCCGTGCGTTGGCGCAGCAGTTCGCCGTACATCAACAGCTGCAGGTGACGGTTGTTCTGCAGCTTCTCGCTGTACCAGCGCAGTCCGCTCCATTTCATGTCGACCACCGCCTGTCGGCCGTCGCGACGGGTCAGCAAGAGATCACTGAAGCCGCCCAGTTCACCTCCATCGAAGTGGCCGCTCAGCGCGGCCTCAGGCTCGACGCGAACCACGTCTGCACTGACCAGATGGGACTGCAATTGACGCAACCCCCGGAAAAGCTTTTCTCGCAGAGATTCCAGGTCGGCACGGCGGCCCTCCATCCGCAACACGGCACCACGCTCGTCCAGCAGTTGTTCGAATGTCTGCAGATACCAGCGCTCGAGCGTGCTGGCGTCCATCTCCAGCGCGGCGGGCGTGGTCACATAACGCTCGATCAGCGTGTGCGACAGTGTCCCGTACAGACGGGGGCCGTCCATTACGTCAAGCAGGGCACTCTTGCGCAGCTTGGCCGAATAGCGCAGTACCCACAGCGAGGGGTTGAACAGGAAGGGCTCAAGGCTGGAGTACGATTCTTTGGCCCGTTTGCCCGGGCGAATCCCTTCCGGCAACTGCAGCCAGCGCCTGGCCTTGGGCAGTGGGCGCGCAGCCACCCCGGGTAGCGCATCGTCGGTCAGGCATTGCTCCAGCTGCAATGGCGCAGGCCTGGCCTTGGCGTCGAACATCATTTCGATCATTTGCCACAGCGGATGACGCTCGACAGAGGCCGGGGGGAGCACCAGGGTGAGCGTTTGGCGGGCTGCCAGCACGGGCTTCTGCCAGTCGCGGGCTGTGGCCGCCAGCAGGACGTCAGTTTCCGGCAAGGCGACACCGGCTGACCGCAAGGTGGCCAGCTCCGTTGCGCTCCATGGCCAGCGCGCGGGTAACGCTGCCGCGCTCAACGTCGACCACATGACGTGATCGGCCGGTCGGATGACTGCTCCGGGCTTGGTCACCGTGCGGCCTGCGCCGACTTGAGCCACGGCAAGCGGATTAGCGATCTGTGCAGTCGCCTGTTCGATCAGGGTCTGCAACACCTGTGCAGAGACGCGGTCTTCGCCTTGCAACAGCAGTGCCTGCAGGCTGCGCTTGCATGACTGCGCCTGAGCCTGCGCGCTCACGAATGCGGGCTGCTCGGACGCATCTTCAGTGGTCGAGGCCCGGCCGCGGAAGTACTCGGCCAATTTATCGAGGCGTTCTACCACCGCCGCGATCGGCGCGCCGTTCGCCGGCATGAACCTCGGCTGTTCAAGCCAGAAGCGGATGCTGTCCCGCACCTTGTCCCAATCCAACTCCTTCTCATGGCACTTTGTCTTGAGCGTTTCGAGCGCTTGCTGCCAGGCAGGCCCCTGGCCGATGCCGGGCGCCTCTGCAAAATGCTCCGCCAGTTGGCGGCGTACAAGGCTGCGCAGGGGGCAGATCGGATGGGTCAGAAATTCGAGTAGCCGTTTGCAATCGAGTGGCTGCCACAGCAGGGCGAGCGCCAACGGGACGACCTGCAGGGCGGGACGCAACGCACTGCGCTCCATCAAGCCCTGACGGGGCAGGTTGCTGGCGGCCAGCGTATCGTCGAGGATGCCACCGCTTTCGGAAGCAAGCAGCAAGTCATCTTCCGTAGCCCTTTGCCATTGGGCAGCCATCCAGCGGGCGGCCAGCAGCGAAGAGCCCGCCTGTACCACCCTGAGGCTGCCATCGTCTTTCCAGCACAAGGGCGGGGGCGCATCCCCGTTGGCCTGCGCGAGCAGGGCCTGCTGTAACGCGCCCAACATCGTTGTTTCCGGGGCATGGGCCTTCGCCGCTTCGGGGTCGATCGCGTTGCACTGCGCCAGCACACGCTGCCACGCCAGCGGCCATTCGCCAAGCGGTTCGGCCAACGCCAGACGCTCAAACCAGGGCTTGCGAACCGCCAGCTTCGCTTCGATTGCCGCGAGCCGCTCCCCCATGCCGGGCGCGACAGTGCTGCAACTTTGCTGCTCGAGCTCGGCCATATCCCGCAAACGCCGGGAGTCCGCTTTTTCAAGAGCTACGGCCGCTTGACTGAACGAACCATGCAGGTGCCACTGATCCCGCCAAGCCAGCAGCGTCTGTGCAGTACCCAGTTCGTCTGCCTGGAAGCTCCGGTGATAGAAGCGATCGGCGGCGTCCATTTTTTTCAGCACATCGCGAAATTGCAGGATGCGCTCGACCTGCGGTGTTTCCACGCGCAAAAGACCGAGTTGGGTTTCCAGAAAATTCAGCATGCCCAGCGGGCCGACGGACATCCGCCCAAGCTGGGCGACCGGCAGCAGGTCCTGTTGTCCGTCAAGCGACAGACCGAGAAAGATATGCATGTGCTGGCTTTCTTCAGGTGAAGCAGTGTTATTGACCACGATCATTAGTTCGACATTATACTCACATGTCATTGCACAGCAGATGACATGGATCATGTCTGCGGGTAAGACTGGGCAACATCGAGAGCGCTAGAAGATAATACTGGCCAGTTGCGACACGGCATGTCGCGATCGCGACTGATAGTAACCAGCACAGCATGACGTTAATTTTGGAGTTCAATCTATGAATACGCCTCAAGCCTTGGCCGCACAGCAACAGTGGGACGATTTTTTGCAGCGTTGGCCAAGGCAGGCGCTGAGCAGCGCGGATTCAAAAAGTAAGTGCAACGACCTGCAAGCCCTTCAATCCCTGCGCGTCGTGTCCAACCACGTGGAAGGTCTGCTTGCCGATGTCCAGACCGAAAAGTGCGATGTTTGCCATGATGATCCTCCGCGCCGAATAGGAAACAGCCCAGCAAGCGTAGCCTGCTGGGCTGTTTGTTCAGGCTGACCATCACATTAAGCACCCACATTGCGCCCACAAAACCCGGAATCGAACCCGCGTCCGCACGATGGTTCAAACGGTGGGTTCGGCTGCTGCGTCAATGTCGGCGGAGGGGGCGGTGAGCCGCCGAATCGTCAGGGCGCAGCGTTGTTCAATCAAGGTATTGATTTGCTCAACCACGGCATTGCCAGCAAAACCGTGCCCCGGGTCAGACTGGAGCTTGCGCGACGTCGCGGGCAGTAACTTTGCCAATTCCAGAATGCGCCGTTTGGCTTGCGCCTTGGTAAAACCCACGCCTTCTGCAAACTGCTCCCAGTGCCGCGCCTGAACTTCGCTGAACTTGTACTTGCTGCCGATTTTCATCGCCATCTTCTGCGTCAGGGTTGGATACACCGCCGTCGACAGCGTGTCGTAAAACGGTGCCAGAACGGGGGCCTTGCCTGAGTACAGCAGAGAGAAATTCTTGGCGTGCGCATCATGATTGCCGATCAGCGCATTGAAGACCACGTAGTCGAGCAGTCGCAGGACTTGCGGTGCACTGGGGCGCGTCGCACTGCGCACCAGATCAAAACACTGGACCAGATCTGGTCCACCTTCATTCTGGTACTTCATTTCGGGCACCACGCCCAGTGCCTGGCAAAAGTCCTCTTGATGAAGCCGTTGCCGCTGCCCCTGGGCATCAATCAGTCGGTCGTAGCGTTCAACCAGCAGAAACGAGCGATCCAGCACAAAGTGAACTTTCGATTTCGCTGGCTTCAGCTTCATGGCCTCAGCCAGCGCCATGCAAAACCCTTCGTTGTTCACGCTATCGTCAACCGCGTGAATGGCTGGCTTCAAGATGTGCGAGCTGGGTGTTCCATTTAGGGGCAGCCCGATGCGCGTACCATCGAAAACCACTGGCAGCTTGTCTTGGGCGCCAGCCAAGGAAAGCCGCAAGCCGTCTTTGCCCGCCAGCATGGGGCGACGCGGCAATTCATCCAGGATGGCAACGACTTCGTCGTCGCTCAGCCATTGAACGTCATCGCTGCCTGTTGGCACAGGGAAAGCCTGGCCGGGCTCAAGGAAGGTCACGGCCCCGGCGCATTCGCCGCCGATGTGGTCCAGCAGCGCAAAGTCGTTTTGGCCAGACACCTGGAACTGCTGCGCAATCAGGCGGCGCATTTGCCCTTCAGGTAGAAGACCCGCAAAGAAGGGACGCGTTTTGCGATCGTCGAACGGCTCGGCTTGCAGTGGGAGTGAAGCGGACAAGGCAACGGCGTCATTGTGTGACAGCCAACCGGGTGCGTAGCAAAAGTTTAGCCGCCCATCGACCAGCGCCAACGTGCCGACACGATCTGCGAATAGCCAGACTTCCAGCTCATGCGCCATGGTTGCCACCCTCGCGTTGATCATTGCTAACAGATGATGGCAACCCGCTCAACTGGACCTCTCCACCCAATGCATCAATGACCCGCAGTACGTTTTCCAGTCTTAAGGTGGGCTTGCCTGCTTCAAGGTCGACAATGAAGCGCACACCCACCCCTGCCGCCAGCGCCAACTGGGGCTGGGTCAGCCCGAGCTGCTTGCGAGCGGCACGCAGTGCATCGCCGAGTTGTTGGGGTGATCGAATGGACGTCATCATCAGCTTGCTCAGTTTCCCGTTCGGGAAATAATCAACCATAACCGTACTATGTGCAAGCGATATTTCCCGATCGGGAATTCTGAGTGCGATTAGGCCGTGGTTTAGCTATATGTTTCCCGATCGGGAATGTCAGCGCGCATCGACTCGAGGCACTTGGCCAACTGCTCGGACCGCTGCGCCAACATGCTGCGTTCGGCGGCCAACTCACCCTCCAGCGCCTTCACCTGCGCCGCCAGCACCTCGTTGCCTTGCTCGGCCTTGGCCAGTTGCCCGGCGCGCTCTTCTAGTCGGCCGCGCTCGACGGCCAAATCCGTGCGGTACTGGGCGGCCCGCGTGCGCGAGGCGTCCGCGTCCTTGCGCGCTTCCGCGAGTGCCTTTTCCAGTGCTTCCTTCTCGCGGGTGCGGGCCTGACGCAGTTCGTGGGTCTGCTCCATCAGGTAGGCGCGCTCGCCCTGGGCGATCTCGCGCTCGCGCGCGAGCTCGGCAGCGAGCGAGGCGCCGACGGCGTGCAGCTCGCCGGTCAACTGGCTGCGCACCTGCTCGACTTCCAGCTCACGCCGCGCGTTCAATTCGCGCTCAAACGTGGTCGAATAATCCTGAAGAGTCATTGTTCGCGATTTTCTTACAGCTCATTGGCGGATGGCCTGACTGTTGTAGAGGGCGTCTTCAGATGTCCTCATCGGACAGCCCCAGGCTCTGCTGCACGTGTACATACGCATCCTTTCCAGTCCGATCGGCGGCCGGCCGCGCCCGCCACCCTTCGGGTAGAACGGCACCAGCGCCGCAAGCAGCTCGGACCACGGGCTGATTCGTTCCAGCTCTGCCAGGAAACGCTTACGCCGCGTTGTCTTGCGCTTCGCGGCGTACTCCAGATCAGCAAAACTCTTCTGCATCGACCCGACCATCCACTCCGTTCTCACTGTACTGGTTCTCGCATGGCATCGGTTCCTCGAGTCGTCGCCGGATTAAATCAGCATGTCCCAAGGCGACGGCTTGGTCAGATGAAGAGCGCGAGCGGGTTCTGGGCCTCAACCTCGCATGACGTTCACGTGCGGAGGCCTAGGGTCTTCCACAAAGGCCGTTGCCAAACGGATGTGCAAACAAATGGGTGCGCCCTTGCTGCGCTCCCAATACGGGATATAATCCATCCATGAGAATCATCGCCATCAGCCGCCTCAAGGCTTTCTGGGACAAACACCCGGACGCGGAACAGGCGCTCAGGGCATGGGCGGACGAAGCAGGAAAGGCCGTCTGGCAGCAGCCGGCCGACATCAAGGTCGGCTACCGCCATGCCAGCATCCTTAAGCACCGCCGCGTCGTGTTCAACATCAAGGGCAACGACTACCGGCTGGTGGTGTCGGTGGCCTACCAGTATCAGGCGGTGTACGTGAAGTTCATCGGCACCCACCGCGAATACGATGCCATCGACGCCGAAACCGTAGAAATGGAGCTTTAACATGGACATCAAGCCAATCCGCACCGAGCAGGACTACCAACAGGCACTGCGCGAGGTGTCCGCCTACTTCGACAGCGAACCAGTACCCGGCAGCGCCGACGGTGACCGCTTCGAGGTGCTGCTCACGCTGGTGCAGGCCTACGAGGCCAAGCACTACCCAATTGCCCCGCCCGACCCGATCGAGGCAATCAAATTCCGCATGGAGCAAGGCGGCCTCACCCTCAAGGACCTGCGCCCCTACCTTGGTAGCAGCGGCCGCGTCTCCGAAGTGATGAGCCGCAAGCGCGGCCTCAGCCTCGCCATGATCCGCCGCCTGCACAACGGCCTGCACATCCCGCTGGAAACGCTGATCCGCTGACGCCGCCTGCCCCCGTCAGCAGCGTTTGTCAAAGTAGTTGTCGCGTCATCTCATGCGGCGGCGTTGGCACTGAAACCGGCAAATCCCGCTCCGGATTCGGATAAGTAGGTTCCATGGCTGAGCCCGGTCATCAGGAGCCTACGATGTTCGACCCGACCGCCATACCTGACAATGTGGAGCGGCCGGACGCTTACGAAGAGCTGGTCCAGATGGCCAAGAAATTCCGCGAGGCGGCCGGTCGCGGCGAGGCGCTGGGCTTGAGTGACGACGAGGTGAAGTTCTACGACGCGCTGGCCAACAACGCCGCTGCCGTGCTCGAGCTGGGCGACGAGACGCTGAAGAAGATCGCCCACGAACTTACCAGCAACCTGCGCGCCAACATCAGCGTCGACTGGTCGCAGCGCGAAAGCGTGCGCGCCAGGCTGCGGCTGATGGTCAGGCGCATCCTGCGCAAGTACAGGTATCCGCCGGACGGTCAGGACGAGGCCGTGCAGACGGTGCTGCAGCAGGCCGAGGCGCTGGGAGAGGCGTGGATTTAAACATCTCTGTGCTGGCGGTATATGCCGGCAGCTAATCTGTAACTATTTTTTTGCAAATCGGCCATAATGTAATCATTTTCACAGACCGGTAAGCAAAACCGTGCCTGCCATCGGCTACCAGTGGCTCGCCAAGGCCTACAACATCGATCCGGTTCACCCCTTTGCCGTGCAGAGCACCATCGGGGGATCGCGCACGACCGTGCTTGAGCATGATCGCCGGCGCGAGGTCTATCCGGAAAGTTACCGGCCAGCCGAAACGCTGAAGGATCAGCTCACGTTTGCACTCAAGCACGAGGAGGTACACCTCGAATTTTTGAGCCGGCTGTTTCGAAGGTCTGCAGTCAAACAGGCGCTGACTGCATGGATTCAAAGTGAGCCCACTGGCACCTACGCCAGACGCGCCTGCTTTCTGTATGAATGGCTGACGGGCAATGCGCTCGATTTCCCAGGGGTGGTGCGTGGCAACTATGTCGATGCCTTGGATGACAAGCGCTACCTGACAGGAACACCGACGAACTGCGCACGATGGCGGGTGCGCGACAACCTGCCCGGCAACCGGGATTTCTGCCCCATCGTCAGACGAACGGAGGTGGTCAGGCAAGCTGAAGCCTACGACGTTGCTGCCAAGCTGGCTTCGCTGGAAGAGGACTACGGTGTTGATCTGATCATGCGAAGTACCGTTTGGCTGACCGTGAAGGAAAGCCGCGCGAGTTTTCTGATTGAGCGTGAGCAGGGGCAGGAAGACCGAATCCGACGCTTTGCCGCAGTGATGGAGCAGGCATGCGGTCAATATGACAACCCGTTCGACCCTTCGGTGCTTACCACCTTGCAGCACGACATCCTGGGGGCGTCTGCCTTGCGCTACGGCCTGCGCAAGTCACCGGTATTTGTCGGGCATGTCGCACACTACCAGCCTGTCGTCGATTACATCGCACCACACTGGGACGTAACGGTGGCCATGTTGGGAGGGTTGTCTGCCTTCCTGAACCGTACACAGGGACAGGCATCCTTGCTGCGGGCAGCGGTTGCCTCCTTTGGTTTTGTCTACGTGCATCCCATGGCAGATGGGAATGGCCGCATTTCTCGCTTCCTGATCAACGACGTACTGCGGCGGGATGGCCAGGTGCCAGCACCCATCATTTTGCCAATCTCAGCCACCATCACCCACAGCACGCGTAACCGGGCAGACTACGACCGGGTGCTGGAGCGCTTCTCGCGTCCACTGCTGCAACGCTACAGCCAACACTACCGCTTTGCCGAAAGCATTGAGGCTGAAGATGGCGTGGTCTTCAATTTTCACTTTGATGCGTATGAAGACGCGCGCCCGGCTTGGGCCTATCCGGACCTGACCGCCCATGTCGCGTATCTGGCTCAAGTGGTCGACCAGACCCTTAGTCTGGAAATGCGTGACGAAGCGCGTTTTTTGCAGGCCAACGAACGTTCACGCCATGGCATAAAGCACGTACTGGAAGCCCCGGACGCTGATCTCGACGTGATCATTCGCAGCATCAGAGAGAACAATAACCGCGTCTCCAACAAGCTGCTTAAACGCTATCCTTTACTGGAAAAAAATCCTGCTTTGGCTGAGAAAATTGCGGGCATTGTTCAGGATGCATTTTCTGCCAGCGCTCCTGCAGAGCGAACGCCAAAAAGCTAGACGCGTTGCGTTTGGGCAGTACCGCATTTCGCCGACAAGCGGGGAAACTGCCTGCAGCGCAGCTTGTGCAAAATTTGCACCATCTCATCCACGGTCGAAATAGTCCATGTGCGTCAACTTCGCCCCGCCCACCCGCAGCCAGCTCACCGGGCACTTCCACGTTGACCCGCCGCAAGGGGAGTGGCCGGCGGATGTGTGGCCGGACCAACCCGCTCCAGTGCTGATCGATACCGGGGAAGGGCCGTACGCCTTCCTCGCGTCGTTTGGTTTCGTGCCCAAGCTGCACCAGAGCGGCGGCCGTCATCTATCGACCCAAAATGCGCGGTCGGAAACGGTCGGCCGCCTGCCCACCTATCGGCAGGCCTGGGCACAGAGCCAACTGTGCTTGGTGCCGATGCAGGCGTTTGTCGAGCCGTGCTACGAGACCGGCCGGAATGTGTGGACGCGGATCGGTCTGCAAAAGGGTGAGCCCTTCGCGGTAGCTGCCCTGTGGAGAGGCTGGCGCGGTGAGAACGGGGACGTCAGTCACAGCTTCACGCTGCTGACCATTAACGCGGATGACCACCCGCTGATGCGCCGGATGCACAAGCCAGGCGACGAGAAACGATCGCTGGTGGTGCTGCCGCCGGCGTACTACGGCGACTGGCTGCGCTGTCGGGATCCAGCAACCGCGCGGGGGTTCTTGCGGCACGATCCAGCAGTGCAACTGGCAATCTTGCCAAGCTGACAGCCGAGGACAGAATGTCGAACCTCGAAATCGGTCTCCCCTACATCCTCGCAGCCGCCGTCGTGCTGCTCACCGCGGCCGCCGTCGGGGGATTCTGCTCCAGCGCTACTTGCGGCGTCAGGGCTAGTCCCGCTCAGTCCCAGGGAAGCTCGAGATCCGGCGTGCTGCGGTCATTCTTGAGCGGACGGTCGTCGATCACCACTGCCGAGGGCTTCGGTTTTGGAGAACGCTTTTTTGGACGGGGCGCTGGTGCCGCGGCGGGCGGCGCATCCGCCATGCGCTCGTACTCGCCTGCGAGCGAAGCCGGCCACCAGGCGCGGAAGGCGTGCAGGTCGACGCCATGCGGGGCGTACCATTTTTTGAGCGCCGGATCCCAGCGCGCGCCGAGCTTCTTGGCCTGGTCTTTTTCGGCAAACGGGACTTCGAGATAGAGCTGGGCACTGATCGGCATCGGTTGGTCTGGCAAGAATTCGAGAAGTCTCTAGCGTACCACCAACGCCGCACCCGCCAGCATCGCCCCCCCCAATGCAGGCCCGCATTGCGCGTCCGTGCTGCGATCGGTGCCATGGATGGCTCACGGTGCGTCTGCGCGCGAAATCGTCTAAGAATGGCCTTGCAGTGCCCTGCGCGCCGATCGGGGCGGGGGTCGCGCCAACAGATCGCCCGGCCAGGGCCAGCACGCCCCGGCAGCGATGCAAGCGGGGGACTTGAACGCTTTGTCCGCCCGCACCGCCCGGGTCAGCGCCAGCCGTGCGGAACGCATCCGACCAGGTCTGCAGGACAAGGGCGGGGGCGCCTGTACCCATCGCCGTTACCCGAAGAAGAACCATGCGAATTGACGAACTGCTGGCACAGGCGTCTGCCTGTCGCACCGACAGTGGACAGTGCGTTGTAGCGCGGGAATGAGGGTGCTCATCGGGGGGGGGCTCCTGTCCGGTCACGTCTTATTTTTAGCAAATACGCCAATGTGATTTTTAAATATTTAAGATTTCAAAATATGGCTGGCGAACAATTCAATATTCGTCGTAATATAGAAACATGGAAAACCAGACCGCTACCCAACTGTTCGAGTCACTCGCCTCCGGCATCCGGCTCGACGCCTTCCGCCTCTTGGTCAAACACGGCCACGCGGGCCTTGTCGCCGGCGAGATTGCCAGCGCGCTCGATATCGCGCCGAACAAGCTCTCCTTCCACCTGAAGGCGCTGACCCACGCGGGTCTGGTGTCGGTGACGCAGGAGGGGCGCTTCCAGCGCTACCGCGCCAACCTCGCGCTGATGCTGGACCTGATTGCCTACCTGACCGCCGAGTGTTGCAGCGGCGAGCCCGGGCAGTGTCTGGACGCACGTGCGGCTTCATCGTGTTCGGCCGCGCTGCTGCCCCCTGTTTCAACTGTTACGGAACCCAAACCATGAATGTGTTGTTCCTGTGCACCGGCAATTCGTGCCGCTCCATTCTCGGCGAAGTCACCTTCAACCATCTGGCGCCGCAAGGCTGGCGGGCGATGAGCGCCGGCAGTCAGCCGACGGGCTATGTGCACCCGCGCTCGATCGCGCTGCTGGCGCGTGAAGGGATGCAGACGGACGGTGTTTCCAGCAAGAGCTGGGACGTGTTGCCGGCGGTGCCGGACATCGTGATCACCGTATGCGCGTCCGCCGCCGGCGAGACCTGCCCGGCCTACCTGGGGCCGGTGCTGCGCACGCACTGGGGCGTGGACGACCCGGCGCATGCGACCGGTACCGACGAACAAATCGACGCGGCCTTTATGGCGGCGTACCGCACCTTGCGTGCGCGCATCGAGGCGATGCTCGCGCTGCCGCTCGAAACGCTGGATAAAGCCGCGCTCAAGAGCGAGCTCGACCGCATCGGCCGTGAAGTGTGCTGATTTTCTGCAATATTTCAATATTCATTGGATCATTGACATGACAAAGATTGA
>NZ_STGJ01000015.1 GCF_004919095.1 Crenobacter intestini
TCTTGACCGTCTCCGGCGTCGCCGCGACCCGCGTGTCCGCAAGTTCGCGGACAATGGCAATGAGCATGATGGTCCATCCTTGAGTAAAAAAGCCTGCGATCAGGCGGCCGCCTGCTCGCGCAATACGTTTTTCAGCACCTTGCCCGACGCGTTGACCGGCAAGTTGGCGACGAACTCGACCTCGCGCGGCACCTTGTAGTTGGCCATGCGGCTGCGGCACCAGGCGACGATCTCGTCGCCGGTCGGCGCGAAGCCCGCGCGCGGCACCACATACACCTTGCCGACTTCGCCCATGCGCGCGTCGGGCACGCCGATCACCGCCGCTTGCGCGACCTGCGGGTGCTGCGCGAGCATGCGTTCGATCTCGGCCGGGTAGACGTTGAAGCCGCCGACGATGAACATGTCTTTCAGGCGGTCGGTGATCGCCAGATACCCGTCTTCGTCGAGCACGCCGACGTCCCCCGTGTGCAGCCAGCCGTCCGCGTCGATCGTCTGCCTTGTCGCCTCGGCGTCGCCAAAGTAGCCCGCCATCACGTTGAAGCCGCGGATCCACACCTCGCCCGCCTCGCCGGCGGGCAGCGGCGCGCCGGCCTCGCCCGCGATGCGGATTTCGACCCCGGGCAGCGGTCTGCCGCAGCGCGTCGCGACCGTCTGGGCGCTGTCGGTCGGCAGGGTCAGCGTCGCGATACCCGACGATTCGGTCAGCCCGTAGCCGGTGAGCACCACCTCGAAGCCCAGCTCGCTGCGCATGCGCTCGATCAGCGCGGGCGGCACCGACGCAGCGCCCGTCACGGTCGCGCGCAAGGACGAGATGTCGGTCGCGGCGAGCGCGTCGGCGCCGAGCAGCGAGTAAAACAAGGTCGGCGCGCCCGGCAGCACGGTGATTTTTTCGCGCTCGATCAGCGCGAGCGCCTGATCGGTGTCGAACACCGCCATCGGGTACAGCGTCGCGCCGGCCATCAGCCCGGCGAGCCAGCCTGCCTTGTAGCCGAAGGCGTGGAAGAAGGGGTTGACGATCAGGTAGCGGTCGTCCGGGGACAGCGAGATCGCCTCGGCCCAGATCGCCATCCCGGTCAGGTTCTGGCCGTGTCCAGTGATCACGCCTTTCGGGTAGCCGGTGGTCCCCGAGGTAAACAGGATGTCGGAGGCGTCCTCCGGCGATAGCGCGCGCATCCGCTGCTGCACTTCGCCCAAGGCCTCGTCGTCCGCCCAGAACAGCAACTCGTCCCAGCCCATCACGTCGGCGGCGGCGTCCGCGGCCCCGAAGCTGACCACCTCGAGAAGCGACTCCGGACGCAGGCCGGCGAGCTGCTGCGGATAATCGACGCCGAGGAAGTGGTCGACGCAAAACAGCACCCGGGCCTGGCTGCGCGACAGGATGTACGCCGCCTCCTGCGACTTCATGCGGGTGTTGACCGGCACCAGCACCGCGCCTGCGCAGTGGATGCCCAGCGCGGCGGCCACCCACTGCCAGCCGTTGGGGGCCCAGATGGCGACCCGCTCGCCCGGCTTCACGCCCAGGCGGACCAGGGAGGCGGCGACCTTCAGCGCGAGGCGTTCGAGCTCGGCGTAACTGATGCGCTGGCCGGCGTCGACGATCGCGTCGCGTCCTGGCCAGCGTGCGGCAGAGGCCGCGAGCATGCGGGGAATGGTGGGGGTCGAGGGCAGCATGGTTGACTCCAGTCAGATAGGGCTGACCCTATCTTCAGCTCTGGCGGGCGCTGCCTCATCGTCCGCCAGGACTAGCGCAAACCGCTCAAGCGCTTGCGCGCGCGGCCTTGCGTGCAAACAGCGCGCGGGCGCCGAAGATCAGCGCCGACCAGAACGCGATGCCGACGGCCAGTGCCGCGTATTGCGCGGCAAAGTCGTTCTTGCCGAGCACCATCGGGATGCTGCCCAGCATCATGAAGAGGAAGGTCGCCGGGTTGATCAACAACGTAAACCGGCCCATCACCTGCATAAGCACGACGACAAACACCAGCGCGATGAACACGCCAAAGCCGACCGGCGCGCCGAAGGCGGCGGGCAACACCAGCAGCAGCGACGAGAACGCGTAGCCTGCGAGCGCGCCCAGCACCGCCGGCAGCCACGCGTCCGGCTCGGCGCCGCGGATCGACGCGAAGTACCACAGGAAGAAGAAGGTGATCCAGCTGTCCTTGACGCCCATCAGGTAGAGGAAACCCAGGTAGGCGCTGACAACCAGCACGATGGCGCAGTTGATCAGCAGCGCGCGGCCGAGGGTCGGAGGGGTGGCTTGCATGGTGGTCGCTCTCGTAAAAGGGGTGAAAAGCGGGTAGCGCTTTCAGTGCGCGCGGGACTGCCAGCGCTCGACACCGTCCGCGCCGGCCTCGCGCCGGCATTGCCCGCGCGCCTCGAGGTAGCGCAGGTGCGCGAGCGTCTCGGACACCGCCATCAGCTCGGACACCGCGCCGGTGAGCCGCGTAAAGAGCACACGGGCGAGCGCATGCGCGCAGCCGGGCGTATCGGCCGCGAGCGCGAGCAGGCGCGTGAGCTGCGCCTCGTGGTAGGCGGCGATCTGCGCCGCGCGCACGCCGGCGCCGACGAAGGGCAACTGGTGCGAGGGCAATACCAGCGTGTCGGCGGGCAAGCCCTGCAAGGCCTGCATCGACGCGAGCCAGCCAGCGAGCGGGTCACCTGCCGCGTTGCCGGCGTTCAGGCCGACGCTGGGCGTGATCTTCGGCAACAACTGGTCGCCGGCGATCAGCACGCCCTTCTCTAAGCAATACAGCAGCACATGGCCGGGCGAATGGCCTTCGCCGACCAGTACCTGCCAGCTGGCCCCGCCGATGTGCAGGGTGTCGCCGGCAGTAAGCGCCTGGTAATCGTCGGGCGGTGCGCCGGCAAAGCCTTCGTCGCTGAACGCGGCGATCGCGGCGCTGAGCGTCGCCTCGGGCATGCCGTGGCGCAGGAAGAACGCGCGCGCGGCCGCGTCGTCGCCCGACTGTTGGCGATCCAGCCGCATCAGCTCCGCCCACTCGGGTGCCGACATCCAGAACGGGATCGCGTGCTGTCGGGTCAGCTCCCCGGCGAGCCCGGCGTGGTCGTGGTGAAAGTGGGTACAGATCAACCTTGAGGGCCGGTAGTCGGCGAGCAGGCGCGCCCATAGCGCGCGCGTGTCGTCGGTGGCGAGGCCGCTGTCGACGATCGCCCAGCCGCCGTTGTCTTCCAGCAGCCACAGGTTGATATGGCCGGGCGGAAACGGCATCGGCATGCGCAGCCAGCGCACGCCCGGCGCGACTTCGACGGTCTCGCCGGGCGCGGGCGCGTCGGCAAACGGGTAATGCAGGGGTCGCTCGCTCATGCGTGCTCCAGTCAAAAGCGGGCAGCCCGGGCTGCCCGTCGCTTACGCCATCAGCGAGCCGCCGTTCAGCGGCAGGATCTGGCCGGTCACCCACGACGCCTCGTCGGAGGCAAGGTAGACGCAGGCCGCGCCGATGTCCGCCGGCGAGCCGGCACGCGGCACCGGGTTGATGCGTGCGGCGAGCGCCTCGGCGCCTTCCCAGTTATTCATGGTGCCGAGCGATACCGCGTTGACGGTCACGCCCTGGCGGCCGGTCTCGGCGGCGAGCTGGCGCATGAAGCCGATCGCGCCGGCCTTGGACGCCGCGTACGCGGCGAGCCCCATGTCGGTACCCATGCGCCAGCTCTCGGAGCTGACGATCACCACCCGGCCGTGGCCGCGCTCTATCATCCCGGGCAGCACCGCCTGCGTCATCTGCATCACCCCGTAGAGGTTGAGCTCGACGTAGCGCTGCCAGTTCTCGGGCTTGCTCTGGACGAACCTCACGTTGTCCGCCTGCCAGCCCGCCGGCAGCCCCGCGTTGTTGACCAGGATGTCGACCGGCCCCAGCGCTTCGCGGGCCGCCAAGAGCATGCGCTCGATCGCGGCGCGGTCGGTCACGTCGCAGGCAAGCCCGACCGCGCGGTGGCCGCGCGAGGCGAGTTCATCGGCCGCCTCGCGTGCGCGGCCGGCGTCGATATCGTTGACGACCAGCGCCGCACCCTGCCCAGCCAGCGCCTGGGCGACACCCAAGCCCATGCCGCGCCCGGCTCCGGTCACCAGCGCGACACGTCCTTCCAGTGAAAACAGCATGATGTCTCCCTACCCGTTTCAGGACGCAAAGGGCGGCAGGCCGGCCCGCGCTAGCGCCTCGGGCGAATACGGCACATAGCGGCCGGCCGCCTCGTCGCGCACGTACAGTGGTTCGTCAAAACGCGCCGGGTCGTAGCCCTCGCGCATCAGGTCGACCTTGCGCAGCTTGAAGGTGCTGGTGATGTCGGCCTCGCGGCGCACGCGCACGAACTGCGGCGCAGCGTAGCGCGGCAGGCGCTCGCAGCTCAGTCGGTAGAACGCGTCGGTGTCGAAGCTGTGGCCCTCCTGCATGACCACCGCCGCCATCCCGCAGCGCCCCTCGTGGCCGGGCACCTGCACGCCGTAGATGGTCAGCGCCTCGAGGCCGGGGAAGCCCGACAGCGCCTCGGCGACCTCGGTGGTCGACACGTTCTCGCTCTTCCAGCGGAAGGTGTCGCCGATGCGGTCGACGAACCAGCAGTAGCCGTCCTCGTCGTAACGCAGCAGGTCGCCCGAGCGCCACCACGCGTCGCCCGGCGAAAACACGTCGCGCAGGATCTTCTGCTCGGTGGCCTCGGCCGAGGTGTAACCCTCGAAACGGCCGCCGCCGGTCTCGTCGCTCTGGATGATGTAGCCGAGCACTTCGCCCGCCTCGCCGGGGCCGACCTGGCGGCAAAAACCGGTGTCCTCGTCGCGCAGCGGCACGTCCGCGTCGGTGTCGTAGGCGATGATGCGCACATTGGTGCGGTCCCAGTACGGGATGCGCCCGCACGAGCCGACGCGGTTGTCGACGTTGATGATGTTGCAGTTGCTCTCGGTCGACCCCCAGCCTTCGAAGACGTCGATCTCGCCGAAGCGCGCGACAAAGCGCTGCCAGATGTCGGCGGACAGCCCCGCGCCCATCATCCGCGTCAGCGTGTGCTCGCGGTCGTCCGCCCGCTCGGGCTGGTTCAAGAGGTAGCGGCAGATCTCGCCGATGTACTGGCACACCGTCACCCGGTAACGGCGCACGTCGGACCAGAATTCGCGCACCGAGAACTTGCGGCGGATCACGATCGCGCCGCCGCAGCGCAGCGCGGTCGAACCGAGCGAGGTGGCCGCTGCGCCGTGATAGAGCGGCAGGAAGCAGTAGAACACGTCGTCCGGCTCGGCCCCGATCGTCACCTGCATGATGTCGCCGACGTTCAGCCAGCGCATGTGGCTGGTATTGGCCGCCTTGGGCAGGCCGGTGGTGCCCGAGGTGCAGATAAAGACGGCTGGCGCCTCGGCCGTCACCTGCGCCCGCAGCGCCGGGTCGGGGTTGGCGGTCTCGCTCTGGCGGGCAAGCCGCGTCAGGTCGAGCGCGGCCTGCGCCAGCGCCTGCGGCTGCGACGTGCGCGACGCATCGGCGACGCGCCACAACGGCACGTGGCCGGTGTCGAGGCCTTCGAAGTTGGCCAGGCACTCGTCGCCGCAGATCACCGCGCGGGCACGGGTCGCGGCGAGCGCGTGGGCGAGCGGCTGGCCGCTCAGGTTGGTGTTGATGAAGCCGCACACCGCGCCCAGCTTGTTCAGCGCGAACCAGGCGATGAAGAACTCGGGGCGGTTCTCCATCACCAGCGCGACCGCGTCGCCCGCGCCCACGCCCAGCGTGGCAAGCGCGTGCGCGTAGCGGTTGGCGAGCGTGTTGACGTCGGCAAAGCTCAGCACCTCGTCGCCGTAAATCAGGTACGGCCGCTCGGCGAACGCGACCGCCTGCGCTTCCAGCCGGTCGGCGATGGTGTAGGCGTCGTGCGGGCGCACGGTGTTGGCCACCGCGGCGCGCGCGTCGAGCTTGGCCTGGGTGACTTCCCGCGGCGGGATCAGGTTTTGCGCGCTCATCTGGTGACCCTCGGCAGGCCCAGCCCGAACTGGGCGACAATCTCGCGCTGGATCTCGTTGGTACCACCGCCGAAAGTGGTGATCGTGACATGGCGCACGATCTCCTCGATCAGCCCGTTGAGCCTTGCCGCTTCGCTGCCCGCGCGCACCAGCCCCGCCATGCCCACCACCTCGGCAAGCTTCCTCGCCACCGTCAGCTCGGCCTCGGTGCCGTACACCTTGACGGCCGAGGCGAGCGCCGGGTCGAGCCGGCCTACGGCCAGGTCCGCCGCCAGCCGGTAGTTGAACACCTTCATCGCCTCCAGTTCGCACCACGCCTCGGCCAGCCGTGTCGCGACCCAGTCGGTGTCCACCGGACGGCGACCGGCCGCGCCTGGCGTCTGCGCCCAAGCGAGCACCTCGCGGTAGACGCCGATCATCTTCATCGAATGCGCGCCAAGACCAATGCGCTCGTGGTTGAGCTGCGAGGTGATCAGCTTCCAGCCTTCGTTCACCTCGCCGACCACCATGCTGGCGGGGACCCGTACATTGTCGTAGTAGGTCGCGTTGGTGCGGTGGCCGAGCGTGAAGATCGGCGCGCACGAGTAGCCAGCGCTCTTGGTGTCGACGATCAGGATGGTGATGCCCTTGTGCTTGGGCGCATCCGGGTCGGTGCGTACCGCCAGCCATACGTAATCGGCGTACTGCGCGTGGCTGGTCCAGATCTTACTGCCGTTGACGATGAAGTCGTCGCCGTCGCGCACCGCGCTGGTCTTCAGTGCGGCGAGGTCAGTGCCGGCATCCGGCTCCGAGTAGCCGATCGCGAAATGGATGTCGCCGCGGGCGATGCCCGGCAGAAAGCGTGCCTTGTGCTCCGCGCTGCCGTGCGCCATCAGCGCCGGCCCCACCGTGTTGACGGTGACGAAGGGGAACGGCGCGCCCGACTGCACCACCGCCTCGAAATAGATCAGCTGTTCGATCGGCCCCATGCCGGCGCCGCCGTATTCCTTCGGCCAGCCCAGCGCCAGGTAGCCGTCTCGCCCAACCTCAGCGATCAACTCGCGGTAGACCGGGTCGATCTCCTCGGGTTCGGCGAGGCGCGCGCGCGCCTCGGGCGTCATCAGCCGCGCGAAATACCCGGCCAGTTCCTTTTTCAGCGCCTGTTGCGCCGTAGTCAGTTCTACATGCATGGCCGCCTCCTCAATCCGCGCCGACAATCAGGCCGCTGGTCGGCACGCCGGTGCCGGCGGTCACCAGCACGTTGCGCACGCCGGACACCTGGTTGGCTGCGCTGCCGCGCACCTGGCGCACCGCCTCGGCCACGCCATTCACGCCGTGGATATACGCCTCGCCCAGCTGGCCGCCGTGGGTGTTCACCGGCAGGTCGCCACCCCGCGCATGCCGTCCCTCGCGCACGAAGTACTTCGCCTCGCCGCGCCCGGCAAAGCCGTACTCCTCGAGCTGGGTCAGCACGAAAGGCGTGAAGTGGTCGTAGATCACCGCGGTCTGGATGTCCTTCGGCGTCAGCCCCGACATCTGCCACAACTGGCGGGCGACCAGGCCTGCTTCGGGCAGGCCGCTGATGCTAGGGCGGTAGTAGCTCGTCATCATCTGCTGGTCGTACGCGGTGCCCTGCGCCGCCGCCTTGAGGAACACCGGCGTCTGCTTGAGTTTCTTCGCGTATTCACGCGAGACCAGCACCATCGCCACCGCGCCGTCGCTCTCCTGGCAGCAGTCGAGCAAATGCAGGGGCTCGGCGATCCAGCGCGAGCTCTGGTGTTCTTCCAGCGTGATCGGCTTGCCGTAGAAGAACGCCGCCGGGTTGGTCGCGGCGAAGTCGCGCGCGGCGACCGCGACGCGGCCGAAGTCCTCGCTCAGCGCGCCGTATTCATGCATGTAGCGGCGCGCGCTCATCGCGACCCACGAGGCCGGGCTGACCAGCCCGTGCGGGATGTACCAGCCGAAGTTGGTCGTCTCGAAGAAGGGGTCCGGCGCCTTGCCCTGCATGCCCGCGCCGAAGCGGTACCACGAGCGCTCGTTCATCGCGCGGTAGACCACCACCACATTGGCCACCCCGGTGGCGATCGCCATCATCGCGTGCAGGAAGGGACCGCACGCGGCGCCGCCGCCTTCCGGGATGCGCGAGAAGAACTTGAGCTCCTTGCCGCCGATCTGGCGGAACACCTCGCGCTCGGGGTTGTTGTCGACCGCGAAGGTCGAGAGGCCGTCGACCTCGGTGGGGTCGATGCCGGCGTCCGCAAGCGCGGCGAGTACCGCCTCGGTCGCCAGCCGGATCTCGCTGCGGCCTGAATCCTTGGAAAACTCGGTCGCGCCCAGGCCGACGATCGCGACCTGTCCGTTCAGTTGCTTGTTCATGCCATCGCCCCCTCTGCAAACAGCAGCGTGACCTGGCCGCTGACGTGATCGCCCATGCTGTTGCTGCCGCGAAGCTGCACCGTCAGCGCGCGCGCGGCCTCGTCCTTCGCGCTTACCTCGCCGGTCATGGTCATGGTGTCGCCCGGGTAGTTGGGCGCACCCAGGCGGATCTTCACCTCGCCGATCAGCGCTTGCGGGCCGGCCCACGCGCCGACGTAGCGTTCGACCAGGCCGTTGCTGGTCAGGATGTTCATGAAGATATGCTTGGAGCCCAGCTTGCGCGCGGCCTCCGGGTCGTGGTGACCCGGAAAGAAGTCGCGCGTCGCGATCGCGCCGGAGACGATCAGCTCGACGCTGACCGGAATGTCCAGCGCCGGCAGCGCATCGCCGACCTGGGTATTGTCGAAGGAAATGCCCTGAGCGCTCATTGCCCGGCCCTCCAGCTTTCGTTTTGTTGGATGTAGGCGGCAAGGTCGGCGAGCTGGCGGGCGACGCCGCCCATCTCCAGCTCGGCGACGCGGGCCGCGAGGTAGTAGCGGTGCACCGGGTAGCTCGTGTCCGAGCCGGTACCGCCGTGCAGGTGTTGGGCGGCGTGCGCGACGCGGTTACCCGCCTCGCACGCCCAGTATTTGCAGGTCAGGTGCGCGGTGCCGATGGGCGCACCGGCGTCCAGCCGCCACGCAAGCTGCCAGAGCACCGAGCGCAGGGCTTCGATCGCGATGAAGCCGTCGGCCATGCGCTGCGCGACGGCCTGGAAGCTGCCCAGCTTGCGGCCGAACTGCTCGCGCTCGGACAGGTGGGCGACGGTCAGCGCCTGCGCGCCCTCGGCGATGCCCAGTTGCAGGGCGGCAATCGCCAGCATCGCCCTCGGCGCCAGCCATTCGTGGGCGGCGGCCGGCAGCAGTTGCGCGGCCGGCAGCGCGGTGTTGTCGGCGGCTAGCTCGACCACCGTCTCGCCGGTGAACAGGCGCCCGGGTGCCTGCCCAAAAACGGACAGCGGCGCGAACACGAGCTTCGGTTCACCCTCAAGGCAAACGGCCAGCAGCACGTGGCCCGTGTCGGCGGTGACCGCCACCGCGTCGGCCTGCCCCGAGAGCAGCACGCGGTTGCCGTCGAGCCGCGCCGTAAGCGCGGTGTCAAGCGACAGCGCGATCGGCGCGGCAAGCCCGGCGGCGTCAAGCAAAGCCGGCGCGAAACGTGACAGGGCGGCAGCGGCCAGCGCGTGGCGCCACAGCGGCGCGGCGGCGAGCTGTTTGCCCTGTTCTTCCAGCACCAGCGCAAGCTCGGTCACGCCCAGCTCGGCGCCGCCCAGCTCGGACGGCAACAGCAAGGCGGCGAGGCCGGTGTCTTGCAGTTGCGCCCAAAGCGCGGCGTCCCAGCCGGCGCGCGCAAGTTCCGCTGCACGGTGCTCGTGGCCGTAGTCGGCAAACAGGCCTTGCGCGAGCTCGCCGATCTGCCTTTGTTCTTCGTTCAGTTGGAAGTCCATCACGCGCCTCCCACCGGGCGGAACACCGGAATCACCAGTTCGTCCGCGCACTCGAGGAAATCGACCTCGACTTCGCGGCCGATCTCGATATGGGCCGGGTCGACATCCACCAACCCGGCGACGACGCGCACCCCCTCGGCCAGCTCGATCAGGCCGACCGGGTTCGGTTGCGGCACGCCAGGCAGCGTCGGGTGGTGCACCACGCTGTAGGAGTAGATGCGGCCGCGGCCCGACACCTCGACGCTGTCGGACGCGAGCGAGTGGCAATCCGGACAGGCCGGGCCTGGCGGGTGACGCAGCGTGTTGCAGGCGGTGCAGCGCTGGATTTTCAGCTTCCGCTCTTTCAGTCCGTCCCAGAAGAAGCGGTTATCGTCGCTGACGCCCGGCAGCGGGCGGCGCGGCTTCTCGGCCGGCTTGACGCGCTCGGGCGCGCGGAACTTGAACAGGCGAAAGCGCATCTGGCCGACCAGCGCGTCCGCCTCGTCGTAGAAGTTCAGCAACTGGGTGACGAAGAAGCCGGTGCCAAGCCCGGTGGTCTTCTGTTCGCTGACCGATTCGATCTGCGAGGTGAAGGCGATCTTCTCGCCCTCTTTCAGGTAGCGCAGGTAACGCTGCTCGGAGTTGACGGCGACCACCGACGGGTAACCGTTGCGCTCGATGATCTGCAACACCTCGTAGGGGTTGTCGGTCGCCGAACCCTCGGGGAAACGGTCTTTCAGGCCGGCCAGCACCCACACCTGCAGCATGGTCGGCGGCGCGACGTTGGCGCCGAAACGCGCCTTGCCGCTAACCCCGTCCAGGTACAGGGGGTTGTCCACCCCCATCGCCTCGCACCACTGGCGGACCATGGGCTGGTTGACCGCGTCCCACGCGTAGACCTTGCCGTATTCGTGGCCGATCAGCGCGCGCGCCTCATCCAGCCACGACAGATTCTGTTCGCTCACAGTCTTCCTCCTTCACTTATGCGTTGGCCGCGGCCAGGAAGGCCGGCGCCTCGCCACCACCGTGCAGCAACAGATGCGTGCCGCTCGCGTACGCCGCCAGGGGCGAGGCGAGAAACACGCAGGCGTTGCCGATGTCTTCGGGTTCGGCCAGACGCCTGGCCGGAATGGTCGCGGCGACGCTGGCAATCCCCGCGTCGTCGCCGTAATGCAGGTGCGATTGCTCGGTCTTCACGAGCCCCGGGCTCACCGCCATCACCCTCACCTTCGGCGCCCACTCGATGGCGAGCGACGACACCAGGCTCAACACCCCTGCCTTGGCCGCGCCGTAGGCGGCGGTGCCCGGGCTTGGCCTATGCGCGCCGACGCTGGCGACGAAGAGCTGCACGCCGCCGTCCGGCTGCTGCTGCATCAGACGGTTGGCGGCCTGCGCGACATGCAGGGGCGCGAGCAGGTTCAGGCGGATGATGCTTTCGGAGAAGCGCGGCGACGCGGTGGCCGCGTCGGCGTTCGGGCTGCCGCCGGCGTTGTTGACCAACACGTCGAGGCGGCCGAAACGCGCACCGATCTCGTCGACCATCACGCCGACCGCCTCGGCGTCGCGCACGTCGCAGGCGATGAAGTGGCAGCGCTCGGGCAGCGCGTCGGGCGCGTTGCGCCCACAGATGACGACGGTGGCACCGGCGTCGAGAAAGCGGCGGACGATCCCCCGGCCGACGCCGCGCGCGCCGCCGGTCACCAGCACGACGCGTCCGCTGTAGTCGATGGCTACGGACATGGCAGGCCTCCTGGGCAGTGGTTGACGCTTGCCAATCTAAAGGCGCGCGGCAAGCAAATCGTCGTCTGTTCAGACGATGAGGGCGCAGGCGGGGCGGCGCGAGAATCGCCCCATCAACTTCTTGCGGCACTAGCACGCACAACTAAGGAGGCGACGCCGTGGACGGGAAAGAGATCCTGATCGAGACAAGGCCGGCCGAGGCGGTGGCCCAGCTCACGCTGAACCGGCCCGAGGCGACCAACGCCTTGAGCCTAGCGTTGCAGCACGCGCTCGCCGACGCCTTTGCGCGCCTCTCGTGCGACGACACGGTGCGCGCCATCGTGCTCACCGGCGGCGAGCGGGTATTTGCCGCCGGCGGCGACATCAAGGGCATGGCCGGCTGCGGGCCGGTCGACATCCTCAGGCGCCACACCGAACGGCTGTGGGCGCCGATCCAGCACTGCCCCAAACCGGTGATCGCCGCCATCTGCGGCTACGCCTACGGCGGCGGCTGCGAGCTGGCCATGCACTGCGACATCCTGGTCGCCGGGCAAGGCGCGCGCTTTTCGCAGCCGGAGATCCGCATCGGCATCATGCCCGGCATCGGCGGCACGCAAAGGCTGGCCCGCGCGGTCGGCAAGAGCAACGCGATGAAGGTGCTGCTCACCGGCGCGCCGATCGGCGCCTTCGAGGCGCAGCGCATGGGCCTGGTGAGCGACGTGGTGCCCGACGACGAGGTGATCGCGCACGCGGTGGCGATGGCCGCGACCATCGCCGCGATGCCGCCGCTCGCCGCCGAAGAGATCAAGCAATGCGTGTTGCTGGGGCTGGACGCGCCGCTGGAGACCGCGCTTGCGCTCGAGCGCAAGGCCAACCAGACGCTGTTCGCCTCGCTCGACCAGAAGGAAGGCATGCACGCGTTCATCGAGAAGCGCCGGCCCGTATTCAACGGCCGTTAAGAGAGGGAGAGAGAGATGACCGACTTCAAGTCGCAGGAATTCCGCCACGCGCTGGGCGCGTTCACCACCGGCGTCACCATCGTCACCACCTGCGACGCCGACGGCGAGCCGGTCGGCGTCACCGCCAACAGCTTCAACTCGGTGTCGCTCGACCCGCCGCTGGTGCTGTGGAGCATCGCCAAGACCGCACGCAGCCTCGGGGCGTTCGCGCACAGCGGCCATTGGACCGTGCACGTGCTGTCCGCCGAACAGGAAGGCTTGTCCGACCGTTTCGCGCGCCGCGGCGAAGACAAGTTCGCCGGCCTTGAAACAGAAACCGGCAGCAACGGCTGCCCGCTGTTGACCGGCTGCGCCGCGCGCTTCCAGTGCCGCACCAGCTTCGAGTACGACGGCGGCGACCACCTGATCCTGGTCGGCGAAGTGGTCGCGTTCGACCGCGAGGACAAGGCGCCGCTGGTATTCCACGGCGGGCGCTACGCGCTGGCCACCCGCAAGGGCGGCGAGAGCCCGGCCGCCGACGAGCCGCACAGCTTCTCGGAAGACTTCCTGGGCTACCTGGTCGGCCGCGCGCACTACCAGTTCCTGGGCGCGCTGCGCGGCGAACTGGAAGAACAGGGGCTGACCGACCCCGAATTCTTCGCGCTCTCGACGCTGCTGCAGCGCGGCACGCAAAGCCAGGCCGCGCTGGACGAGCTGATGCGGCACAGCGGTTTCCTGCCGCAATTCTCGCCGCTCACCCGCCTGGCCGCGCGCCACCTGCTCGAGGCGCAGACGGTCGAGGGTGCGCCGGGCTATGCGCTGACCGCCAGCGGCCGCGCGGTGGTGGTGCGGCTGGTGGCCGTGGCCAAGGCGCGCGAGGCGGACCTGGTCGAGAAGCTCGGCCAGTGGGACGCGCGGGTGCTGAAGAACCTGCTCAAGCAGATGATCGCGCTGACCGACAACGGCACGGTCAAGGTGTGGCACCCGCAAGACGGTCGGGCGGCCTGAGCGCAATCGCGTTTGACTGAATGAAACGATTTAGACATGACAAAAGCTGGCATTATTCGCTCTCAATGCACGCCGCCCTGAATCCGCCCGGCAAGGCCCCTTGGCGGGCGGCCCCTGACACCTCGGGGCACACGCAAGGGAGCAAGGACAGCACGTCTGGCGTCGGTTTCTTCGCTTCAGGCACAGGCCGGGCTTTGCCGTGCTGATCCGCACGTGAGGCCGGCACAGCTTCAGCACCGCAGCACGAACAACAAGACCGTAAGGGGAAACCGGGATGAGACTAGGACTGAAAGGACGGATCACGCTCGCGCTGATCGTCGTCAACGTACTGTCCGTCGGCGCGCTGCTCGCGTACGGCCACTGGCAAAAACGCCAGGACGCCCTGCAGGAAGTCGACAACCGGCTGCAGGCCGTGGCGCGCGCGTACGGCGGCATGGTGCCGCCGCAGGCGGCCAACCGGCTCCTCGCCGGCCAGTCGCGCGGTTCGGAGTACCTCGACCTCGCCGCCACGCTCGGCGACTACGCGAAGAACAACGGCGCCAGCCGGCTGTTTGCGCTGGCCAAACAGGACGGCCAGTGGCGTTACCTGATCGCCGACGCCAGCGACGCGCAAATCACGGCCGGCACGCACGTCTCCCCGCTTGCGCCCTACCCCGGCGGCCCGGCACAAGCGGACCTCGCGCTGACGCAAGGCCATGCCGTATCCGAGCGCGACGGCCAGCGCCAACTGCTGCTGCGCGCGCAGGGGCTGCAGGGTGAAACCTACCTGATCGGCGTCCACACGCCGCTTGCGCCGGCCCAGGCGGCCATCGCCACCAACCTTGCACAGTCGGGCGTGATGGCGGCCGCCATCATCGTGGTCGGGCTGATCACTTCATGGTTGCTGGGCGCGAGGCTGAGCCGGCGCCTGGTGCGCATGCAGCGCCAGATCGAGGCGATGGCCGCCGAGCGCAACCTGCTCGCCACCCTGGACGAGGGGCAGGACGAGGTCGGCGCGATCGGCCGCGCGATCAACTCGCTGACCGCCACCCTGCGCGGCTCGCTCGCCAGCTCCGCCAACGCGGCGCGCGACGCGCTCTCCCGCAGCGAACGCTTCCACGCCGACGCAAGCCACGCCAGCGACGCCCTGTTGCGCAGCGGCGCACGCCTATCCAGCGTCAGCGCCGAGGCGCAGTCGATCAGCGTGGCAGCCGAGGCCGCCGCAGAGGAGGCGCAACAGGTCCACGACGCGATCGACAGCGCCCAGCATTCGCTGGGCGAGAGCATCACCCAGTTGTTCGCGCTGGCGGACAACGTCAAGGACAGCAACGGCAAGACCGAGGCGCTATGCCAGCAGCTCTCTTCGGTCAGCCGGCAGGTCGGCAGCATCGACACGGTGCTCGCCACCATCCGCGACATCGCCGACCAGACCAACCTGCTGGCGCTGAACGCCGCGATCGAGGCGGCGCGCGCAGGCGAAGCGGGCCGCGGTTTCGCGGTGGTCGCCGACGAAGTGCGCAAGCTTTCACAACAGACCGAAGCCGCGCTGGGGCGCAGCCGCAGCAGCATCGAAGCCATCCAGGGTGAAATCGGCGCGTTGGATGCCGTCGTGCAGGGCACGCTCTCGCACAGCGTGCAGATCGCCGAGGAGTCCGCCCGCGTCGCCGGCAGCGTCGCCAATGGCAGCCAGGCACTCGGCGAGTCGACCCGCGCGGTCGCCGTCACCCGGCAACGCGCCGAAGAGATCCGCAGCGCGCTGCTGGTCACCAGCGACGAGCTCTCGGCGGTGAGCCGAGACATCGACGACACCATCACGCTGGCCGGCGATATCGCCCGCGCCAGCGAAACCCTCAAATCAACCTCGCTTGAACTGGCCGGTGAAGTCGGCCAGTTCAAGGTCTGAGCAAGGGACAGGACCATGCACGCAAACACGCCTGCCGCGCCGACCTGGCGCAGCCACTGGGCGCTCGCGCTCGCCGCGCTCGCCTACGTGTGCAACTACGTCGACCGCCTGCTGATGTCGATCCTGATCGAACCGGTAAAGGCCGAGTTCGGCGTGTCGGATACCGAAATCGGCCTGCTCTCCGGCCTGGTGTTCGGCCTCTTCTATTCGCTCGCCGGCCTGCCGCTCGGACGCCTCGCCGACCGGGTCGGCCCGGTGCCGGTGATCGCCGGCAGCGCGATCGCCTTTAGCGGCATCACCATGCTGTGCGGCTTGGCCGGCAGCTTCGGCGCGCTGCTCGCCGCGCGCATCGGCGTCGCCATTGCCGAAGCGGGCGGCATGGCGCCGTCGGTCGCGCTGATCTCGCAGCTCTACCCGGCCCGCCAGCGCTCGCGCGCGCTGGCCGCCTTCATGATGGGGCCGAGCCTGGGCGCCATCGTCGGCCTCGCCGCCGGCGGCTGGGTCGCCCACCATTACGGCTGGCGCATGGCCTTCATCCTGGTCGGCGCGCCCGGCGTGCTGATCGGCGCGCTGATGTGGCTGACCGTCAACAACCGCAAGCCCGAGGTACAGGCAGCGGCGCAGCAGGAAGGCTGGGGCGCGTCGCTCTCGGCCATCGTGCGCACCGCCGGATTTCGCTGGATCCTCGCCAGCGTCGCACTGGCGGCGATCAGCGGCTACGCGGTCGGCACCTGGAACCCGAGCTTCCTGATCCGCTCGCACGACCTGACCATGCAGGAGGCCGGCCTGCTCGCCGGTCTTGGCGGGGGGCTGATGAGTTTTGCCGGCACCATCGCCTGCGGCTGGGCGACCGACCGCCTGGTCCGCCGCGACGCCGGCTGGCAGATCGGCACCGCGCTCTTGGGCACCGCGGCGAGCGTGCCGTTCGCGCTCGGCTACTTCCTGTGGCCGGCAGGCACCCTGGTTCAACTGGGTTCGCTGGCCATCCCCGAGGCCTTCGTGCTGTACCTGGGCTTCGCCTTCTTCGGCGTGTGGTGGTCGGTGCCGTGCATCGGCGCGGTCAGCCACCTGTTCCCGGCCGGCCGCGTCGCCCAGGCGACCAGCGTGCTCGCCGGCGTGATGACGCTGTGCGGCATCGGCGCCGGCCCCTTGATCGCCGGCTCGCTGTCCGACGCGTTTGCCGCCACGCAAGGCGCCGAGGCGCTGCGCTACGCGCTGGCAAGCTCGGTCAGCCTGCTCGCACTCACCTGCTGCACCCTCGCGCTCGCGCTGCCGCGCTACCGCCGCGCCCGCACCAGCCTGCAAACCTCCCTGCAAGGATGCTGACATGCAGTTCACCTTCACCGAAGAACAACGGATGATCCGCGACGCCGTCGCCGCCCTGCTCGCCGAACAGTCGGCCAGCACGCAGGTGCGCGTCGCGATGGCAAGCGCCACCGGCACCGACGATGCGCTGTGGCAGGCGCTCGCCGTCGACATGCAGGCCTGCGCGGTGCTGGTGCCCGAACGCTTCGGCGGGCTGGGTGCAGGGTTTGTCGAGGCGGCGCTGGTCGGCGAACAACTGGGCCGCCATGTCGCCTGCGTGCCCTACCACGCGACGGTCGGCCTCGCCGCCAGCACCCTGCTCGCCTGCGCCGACGACGCGCAGCAAGCGGCGTGGCTGTCCGGCATCGCCGCCGGCACCACCATCGCAAGCGTGGCCGGCCTTGCGTACGCCGAGCGCAAGTGCACGGACGGCGCGCGCTTCCGCCTGCACGGCGACGGTTACCTCCTGAGCGGCCGCTTCGCCGCCGTGCCGCACGCGCATGTCGCCAACCTCATGCTGGTGGTCGCCCACGACGAAACGGGAGAAACCGCGCTGTTCGCGCTGCCTGCGGAAAGCCCGGGCCTTAGCGCGCGCCCTATCCCGACCATGGACCAGACCCGCGCGCAGGCCGAAGTGCTGCTCAGCGACGTGGCCGTGCCCGCGAGCGCACGCCTCACCCGCCTGGATGACACAACGCTCACCACCGCGCGCGACTGCGCGACGGTGCTGATTGCAGCCGAATTGTTGGGCGTCGCCGACGCTTCGCTCGCGATGGCGGTCGACTACACCGGCGAGCGCCGCCAGTTCGGCCGCGCCATCGCCAGCTACCAGGCGATCAAGCACCGCGCGGCCGACATGCTGCTCAAGGCCGAGCTCGCGCGTTCGGCCGTCTATTACGCCGCCTGCGTCGCCAACGAAGCGCTGTTCGGCCGCGACGAGGCCGCGCGCAAGGTCGCCCGGGAGCTACCCCAAGCCGCCAGCCTTGCCAAGGCCTACGCGGGTGAAGCCGCGTTCTACAACGCGGGCTCCGCCCTGCAGCTGTTTGGCGGCGTCGGCTTCACCTGGGAGTACGACGTGCACCTCTACTTCAAGCGTGCGCAGGGCTGCAGCCACTTCCTCGGCAGCCCCGCGCTGCACCGCGAGCGCGTCGCCCGCGCCCTGCTCGACTGAACAAGGAAACCACCATGAAAATCAGCTTCAGTCCCGAAGACGAAGCCTTCCGCGAACAAGCCGCGCGCTGGCTCGCGGAAAACCTGACCGGAGAATTCGAGAAGTTGCGCTTTCGCGGCGGCCCCGGCGACGAACACAGCTTCATCGACGAGCGCCGCGCGTGGGAAAAACGGCTGGCCGCGGGCGGCTGGGTCGGCGTCGGCTGGGCGACGGAAGACGGCGGGCGCGGCGCGACCATCTCGCGCCAGGTGATCTTCGCCGAGGAATACGCGCGCGCCGGCGGCCCGGGCCGCCTCGGCCACATCGGCGAGGGCCTGGCCGGGCCGACCATCGCCGCCTTCGGCACACCCGACCAGAAGGCGCGCTACCTGCCGCCCATCCTCAGGGGCGAAGCGCTGTGGTGCCAGGGCTACTCGGAACCTGCCGCCGGCTCCGACCTCGCCGCGGTCGCCACCCGCGCGCGCCTGGGCGACGACGGCCGCTGGCGCATCAGCGGGCAGAAGGTGTGGACCTCGCTCGCCCACCTGGCCGACTGGTGCTTCGTGCTGGCGCGCACCGACCCGGCGTCCAGCGGCCACCTGGGCCTCGGTTTCTTCCTGGTGGCGATGGCCCAGCCGGGGGTGACCGTGCGCCCGATCGAGCAGATCACCGGCAGCAGCGAATTCAACGAGGTGTTCTTCGACGAGGCGGTGGCCGCCGACCTGCTGGGCGCACCGGGCGACGGCTGGAAGATCGCGATGGCGCTGCTGGGCTTCGAGCGCGGGGTGTCGACGCTGGGCCAGCAGATGCAGTTTCGCGGGGAGCTCGACGAAATCATCCGCGTGGCCAAGGACAACGGCGCGGCGCAAGACCCGGACATCCGCGCCCGCATCGCCGAGGCGCAGATGGGGCTGACCGTGATGCGCTACAACGCGCTGCGCATGCTGGGGGGTGACGCGGAAGAAACCCGTGCGGCGCTGGTCTACAAGCTGCACTGGGCCAGCTGGCACCGCAACCTCGGCAAGCTGGCGATGGACGTGCTGGGCGAGGCGGCCGAGTTGTGCGACACCGCCCCCTACGGACTCACCCGCTTGCAGTCGCTGTTCCTGTTCACCCGCGCCGATACCCTGTACGGCGGCAGCAACCAGATCCAGCGCAACCTGATCGCCGAGCGGGGTTTGGGCATGCCGAGGGAGGCCAAGGGGCGCTGACACATTCGCCGCCGGAAGGCGGCGAAGTTCTTTTGGGGAGCACACAACTGCTTGCCTCTATAGCGCAGACTAAGCCTGATTTTGCGTGGATGCAGACACCTGCCCCTCCACCGCCAGATGGGCAAGCAAGCGGCTGACCTCCTCCGCCCACATTTCGCGAGGGTGCCGATGATGGTGAAAGCGCAAAAAGCACAGCACCCAATTGACATATTGCTGCTCGATACGTAGGCTGTAAACTCGCACCCGCAAGGCATCGCACAGCACATCCAGTAAACATGGCGCGGCAGTCCCATCTGACTGTGCACTTTCAGGCATTGGCAACCCCAATGGCTTGTAAAACAATGAGAAACCCACGCGTCATGCCGAGTTATACACACAGACAAAACAAATATACACCTGCAAAGGTGTATATTTCACGTTAGCCGCGAGAAACCCACATGAGCGCTGCCGAAGAAATAAAGAAGGAACTCAAGGCTCTACTGGATAGCCAGACAGAGTTAATGGATCTTGCAAAAGACAACAAGGACATAATCAAGTTCGGCACAAAATACCAGGCGTGGTATTCCCGCGCCTACAAACTAGTTGAGTCCCTAGCGCCGGAACGGCTCAACGAGTTCACTAGCTACTACCTCATCGATCCAAAAAGAAAAGTTAGCGATGCTAGCAACTATGTAATACAAGATTACGTCAAGGGAATCGGTGCGCGTACGAATAGTTACGACAAACCACTTTGGGACACCAATAACACCGTAATGATCCGGGTAGTGAACCAAATGCAAATCATTGCTTCGCTGTCGTCACGAATCGACAGTGTATTGCAAGATGTCACTGGACACCTTTTTGCAGAACTACAAGATTCCGAGCTTCATGCCGCAACACAACTCAAGAAGGTAAGTAAACGTGCGTCTGGCGCATTGGCTGGTGTGGTACTTGAAAGACACCTTCAACGAGTGGCTGCTAACCACAAGATCACGATTGGTAAGAAAAACCCCACCATATCTGACCTGAATGATCCGCTGAAAAACAAAGGGGTCTACGATACTCCAGCATGGCGCAAGATTCAGTTACTTGCCGATATCCGAAATATCTGCAGCCACCAGAAATCGACGGAACCTACTGAAGAGCAAGTTGATGAACTCATTTCTGGCGTCAATTCGGTGATCAAAAGTGTTTTCTAATGCGACTAACAATGCCATCAACCCGGACGTGCAAAAGCGCCGCTTCGCTCTGCTTTTGCACACCGGTTATGGAAAACGTTAGCCAAGATGAAAGGAAAACAATATGAGCGAAGAAAATTGCAATGCAGCATTGTAATGCCTAACCTTTCGGTCAACGTGACAGCCCAAAACTACGCTTTGGGTTCCCTCCGCTGCTTTGCAGCACCGGCTGCACGTTACCTCCAACGTTAGAGGCATGAGGTACTCATACGGGAACGAGCCACAGTCCCTAGCTTTCGTTTTATACGCACGCCAAATAAAAGCCGCCCTCAGGCGGCTTTTGTGTTGGATGCAACGAGCAAGCACCCCTCAATCCGGAAACGCCACCGTCACCGCGTCGGTTTCGGCGACCGCCTGGCAGGCCAGCGTCCAGCCTTCGGCGAGATCGGTTTCGTCCAGCGCGGTGTTGGCGTGCAGCTTGACGCTGCCCTCGTTCACCTTGCACATGCACGACGCGCAGCCGCCGACGCGGCAGGAGTGCGGTGCGCGCAGGCCGGCGCGGTCCATCGCGGCGAGCAGGAATTCGCCGCTATTGGCCTCGATGCGGTGCGTCTCGCCGTCGAGCAGCACGGTAAGCGCCACGGCGCGGGCGGCCTCGCCGCCGGTCTGCGGCGCGGTGGCCACCTCGTCTTCGCCGGGCAAGGAGACAAAGCGTTCGACATGCACGCGTTCGCGCGCGGCGCCAAGTTGGGCCATCGCCGCCTCGGCCGCGTCCATGAAGGGGGCCGGCCCGCAGATGAAGGCTTCGGCGTTCGCGAAGGGCCGCGCGAGCGCGGCCAACTGCGCGGCGCTGGGCACGCCCTGCACGCTGTCCAGCCAGTGCACGACGGTCAGCCTGTCCGGGTAGTCGGCGGCCAGGCTTTTGAGCGCGTCGCGGAAGATCACCGAACGTTCATCGCGGTTGGCGTACACCATCAGCACCCTGCCCTGGCCACTGGCGAGCGCGCTACGGGCAATCGAGAACACCGGGGTGACGCCGCTGCCGCCGGCGAACAGCAGGAAGTCGCCGGCGTAGCTTTTCGCGGTGAACACGCCGGCGGGGGCCAGCACCTCCAGCGTGTCGCCGGCCTTCACCTTGTCGCACAGCCAGTTGGACGCGCGCCCGTCGGCCACCCGCTTGACCGTGACGCGCGGCGCGTCGTCCAAGCCCGGCGCCGAGGCGAGCGAGTAGCAGCGCGGCAGGGTGCCGGCTGCATGCGGCACGCGCAGGGTGAGAAACTGGCCGCTCTTGTAGGCGAAGGCCTCGGCCAGCGCGGCGGGCACGTCGAACACCAGCGACTTGCTGTCGTGCGTCTCGTCGATCACCCGCGAGACGGTCAGGCTGTGGTAGTGGCTCATCGGGGTTTCCCTGTCGTTGTTGTATGGGCGGTGCTTACAGGCTCATCAACAGCTGGCCGCTGTCGACACGCACCTCGCTGCCGCTGATGGCGCGCGCCTCGTCGGAGGCGAGGAACAGCACCACATTGGCGACGTCGCGCGGCAGGCACATGCGCGCCAACGGGTCGTGGTCGATGGTGAAGCGGCGCATGTCGACGCCCTTGGGGTAGAGGTCGGCGGTCAGCGGGGTCAGGATGCCGTCCGGGTGCACCGAGTTGCAGCGGATGCGGTAGCGCTGCTTGCGGCAGTGCACGGCGACCGAGCGGGTCAGCGCGGCGACCGCGCCCTTGCTCGCGCTGTAGGCGGCGAAGGTGTCCATGCCGCCCAGCGCCGCGACCGACGACATGTTGATGATGGCGCCGCCCCTCTCCTTCAGCGCTTCCACGCCGAACTTGCAGCCAAGGAAATAGCCGTCGGCGTTCACGCGCATCACCTTCTGCCAGGCGTCCAGGCTACAGTCCTCGATGCTGGCCGGCGGGCAGATCGCCGCGTTGTTGACCAGCACGTCAAGCTTACCGAACCGGCTGAGTGCCTTGTCCATCACCGTGCGCCACGCGGCCTCGCTGGCGATGTCGTGTGCCACGAACAGCGCGGCGTCGCCGATCTCGCGCGCAAGTGCCTCGCCCGCCTCGACGTTGACGTCGGTGATCACCACGCGCGCGCCCTCGGCGGCGAACAACAGCGCGTCCTCGCGGCCGACGCCGCTGGCGCCGCCGGTGATCAGCGCGACCTTGCCGGCGACACGGCCCTGTCTTGTGTTTTCAGTCATGCGGTCAACTCCTTGCAGTGAGCCTCGGCGTACGCGGCGACGGCGTGGCGCGCGGCGCGGCGGCCGCTGAACACGCAGTCGGCCAGCGATAGCCCGGACAGGTAGATGTTGGACGGGATGCCGGCCGCGGCGCGCCCGGCGGCGTACAGGCCCTTGATCGGCGTGCCGTTGCCGCGCAGCACTTCGCCGGTGGTTTCGGACACGGCCAGGCCGCCCAGCGTGATCGACGAGAGCGGGAAAAACTTGAAGTGCGGCGACAGATCAAGCGCGTACCACGGCCCGCGCGTCAGCTCGCGGCGCATGGCGGGGGACTTGCCGACCTCGTCTTCCTGCTCGCCGCGCGCGGCGCGGTTGTTGGCGTCTATGGTTGCGGCGAGCACGGCAGCGTCCATGCCCAGCTTGCGCGCGAGGCCGTTGAGGGTGAACGCGCGCGTGCAGCCCAAAAGCATGCCCGCCAGCGCCGGCCACTTCTGGAAGCCCCACAACTCCTTGCCGAAGCATTCGCGGATCGCCTGAGCGCGCAGGCGTCTGTCGAGCAGCAGCCAGGCGCGGCCGCCCTGCTCTTCGATGATCGCGTTGCCCAGCGTCGAGCCGTACACCTCCTCGTTGCAGAAGCGCTGGCCCCGGCGGTTGACGGCGACGCCCATCGGCCACGCGTAGGGCGGCGAAATGAAGCGCCACGCCGACACCTTTTCCATGCGCGAGGTCGCGCCGCCCGCCGCCTGCCCCAGCCGGATGCCCGAGCCGTCGCAGCCGGTGCTGCCGTTGCGCCAGTTGGCGAGGTATTTGGGCGCGTGCTGCTCGAGCATCGCGCGGTTGAACATGAAGCCGCCGCTGGCGAGCACCACGCCGCCTGTCGCGCGCACGCGCACGGGCTTGGGGTGCGCAAGCTCGATCTGCAGCGTCTCGTGCCTGAGCGACTCGGCAAGGTTGGGGTTGAACGGGTACTTGAGGTTGGCCTCGCGGTGCGCCGCAGTGTGCCGCTGGGCGGCCGCCGAGCCTTCCGGCAGCCGCCACACCTCGGCACCGACCACGCGGCCCGCGCGGTCGGTCAGCAGGCGGCGCACCGCGGCCTGTTTCCACACCGTCGCGCCGTGCGCGCGCACGCTCTTTTTGAGCGCCGCGTACAGGGTGGCGCCGCTCTGTCCAGCCGACACCGTGCGGTGGCCGCGCATCGCGCTGGGGTGGCGCCCGGCGCGCGCAAGCACCGTCTCGTTGCCCGAGTAATAGAGGAACACGCCGTCCGGCGGGTACGAGGTCTTGCGTTTGGGGGTGGTCGACGCGAAGCGCGCGCCGTGGGTCTCCAGCCATTCCAGGTTGGCGGCGCTCTCTTCGCAGAAGCGCGCAAGCGTAGCAGGAGAGACCGCGTCGCCGACCTCCTGGCTCAGGTACTCGAACATCGCCTCCGGCGTGTCGGCGATGCCGGCTGCGCGCTGCTGGACGGTGCTGCCGCCGGCATATTCCACGCCACCGGAGAGCCGGCTTGAACCGGCGGCGCCGAAGCCGGCGACCAGCACGCCGGTGATCGCGTCCCACGGGTAGCTGTCGACGTCGTCGACCACCTCGGGCGGGTAGACTTCGCCGCTTAAAGCCTGCTGGCGGACGGTCCAGTGTTTGCTCAGCATGCGACCGCCGCCGTGATCGTCGCAGTAACCGGTGCGCGCTCGGGCAGCAGGGCCAGATGTTTGGCCGCGCGGTAGCCGAAGGTCAGCGCCGGGCCGAGCGTCGAGCCGGCGCCCGGGTAGGATGGCCCCATCACCGACGCCGAGGTGTTGCCGATCGCGTAGAGGCCGGCGATCGGCGCGCCGCGCTCGTCCAGCACCTGCGCGTCTTCGTTGGTCAACAGGCCGCCCTTGGTGCCGATGTCGCCGGCGTCTAGCCTCATCGCGTAGAAAGGCCCCTTGGCGATCGGCGCGAGGCACGGGTTGGGCTTGACGCTGGCGTCGCTGTAATAGCGGTCGAACACGTTGCCGCCCTTGCCGTAGTCGCGGTCAGTGCCACTGGCGGCGTCTTCGTTGACGCGCGCGACGGTGGCGGCGAGGCCGGCCGCGTCGACGCCGATCTCTTTGGCCAGCTCTTCCAGCGTGTCGGCCTTCCAGTACACCACGCCTTGCCAACTCTTGCGGTCCGGCACGACCTGGCCGGGCATCAGCGGGCCCATCGGGTACTTGTGGCGGAAGTCGGCGTCGAAGATCAGCCACGCCGGCACGCAGCGGCCGTTCTCGCGGTGGCGCGCGTACATCGCGGTGACGAATTCGAGGTAGGGCTTGGCCTCGTTGACGAAGCGGCGCCCCTCGCCGTCGACCGCGATGCAGCCGGGCAGGCTGCGCTCGGCGAACAGGCCGGTCTGCGCGGCCTGCTTGGGCACGTGGATGGTCGGCGCCCACCACGCCCAGCCCATCAGGTCGGTCGCGGCGCCCAGCGCCTGCGCGGCCAAGAGCGCGTCGCCGGTGTTGTTGGGCGGGGTCACCCCCCACGCGGCCTGGCTGGGCGCGGGCAGGTACTGGTCACGCAATGCCTGGTTGCGCTCGAAGCCGCCGGCGGCGAGCACCACGCCGCGCCGCGCGCGGATCTCTACGCGCTTGCCGTTCTGTGTGGCCACCACCCCGCTCACCCGGCCGCCCTCGAACGACAGCGACTCGAGCGCCGTCTCCAGGTAGAGCGGCACCTGGCGGGTGAGCAAGCCGTGCCGTAGCCCAGCCACCAGCGCGTTACCCAGCGCCAGGCGGCGGTCGGTGCGCCGGCCCAGGCGTTTGCGGGCGCGGAAGTCGAGCGCGAAGCGCAGCATCAGCTTGGCGAACAACAGCTTCCAGCCCTTTTCCTTGGCGAGCATGCGGTGCGCGTCGCGCGCGGTCATCGCCACCTTGCCCATCAGCAGCGTCGAGCTGGACGGCTCGCGCAGGCGGGCAAGTTCCTCGCCGAGCAGGCCGCCGTCGAACACTTCCGGGTCCATGGTGCGCCCGCCCTCGCGCGCGCCGGCTAGCGCCGGGTAGTAGTCGGGGTAGCGGTGGCACGCCGCGTAGCGCAGCCGCGTCGCCTGTTGCAGGTACTCGACCATCTCGTGCGCGGTGTCCACATAGGCGACCAGCCGCGCGTCGGCGACCTGGCCTTGCGCGGCGACGCGCACGTAGCCCAGCACCGCCTCGCGGTCGTCCCTGATCTGCTTGTTCAGCGGGATCCAGATGCCGCCGCCGGAGATCGCCGAGGTGCCGCCGTAGCGGTCGCTCTTCTCGATCAGCGCGACCGACAGGCCCTCGTCGTGCGCGCGCAGCGCGGCCATCATCGCGCCGGCACCCGAACCGACCACGACGACGTCGAATTCCTGTTTCATGTTTGCCTCCTGGCGTGGCCCCCGCAGCCCTGCGGGGGCGGTTGGGGGACGCTTACAGGAACGGGTCCGGCGTGACCTCGCCCTTGAGCAGGGTGGCGGCCATGCCGCGGCCGAACATGTCGGTGTTGTTCGCGATATGCGCGCGGCCGGTCATCATGTCGAGGAAGATGCGGGTCAGCGGGTTCTTGCGGTAGGTGCCGGCGCCGCCGCAGCTGCGCAGCAACTGGTTGGTCAGCTCGCCGGCCTGGTAGGCGGTGCGGGTGACCTGGTAGCGCCACTGCATGCGGGTGTTCGGGTCCGGCAAGTTGCCGGCCTCGGCGGCGGCGTAGATGCGGCGGTAGTGCTCGAGGCGCAGCGTGCGCATTTCATCAAAGCCGGCGAGCGCCTGCGCAAAGGCGAGCTGCGCGTTCGGGTCTTCGATGGCGCGGTTGCCCATGTTCTTGCCGACCAGCGGGGTGACGAAGCCCTGGAACGCGTCGCAGGCGGCCTTGAGCGCGCCGATGCACGAGTTGGACACCGCCGGGATGAACATCTGCGCGAACGGGATGCGGTAGAGCGGCGCGGTATTAAGCACGCGGCCCGGGTGCGAGGCCTCGTCGTGGCAGTTGGTCGCGTGGGTGCGGTGCACCGGCACGAAGGCGTCCTCGACCACGATGTCGTGGCTGCCGGTGCCCCTCAGGCCGATCACGTCCCAGTTGCGTTCGATGCGGTAGTCGGACTTGGGCAGCAGGAAGGTGCGGTAGGTGTCGCCCTTGCCTTCACTAGGCTTGAGGTTGCCGCCGAGGAACACCCAGTCGCAATTCTCGCAGCCAGTCGAGAAGCTCCAGCGGCCGCTGATGCGGTAGCCGCCTTCAACCTCGGTCACCCGGGCTACCGGCATATAGGTCGACGCGACCAGCGTCGAGTCGTCGTCACCCCACACGTCGCGCTGCGCCTCGTCCGGGAACAGGCCGAGCTGCCACGGGTGCACGCCGACCACGCCGTACATCCACGCGGTCGACATGCAGCCCTCGGCCAGCGTCATCTGCACTTCGGCGAACACCGCCGGCGGCAACTCGTAACCGCCGTAGCGCTTGGGCTGCAGGATGCGGAAGAAGCCCGCCTCCTGCATGTCGGCGATGGTCTCGGCGGGGATCTTCAGCTCGCGCTCGGCGCGCTCGGCGCGCTCCTTGAGCGCCGGCACCAGCGCACGAGCGCGGCGGATCAGTTCTTCTGCGGTGATTTGCGTCATGGCGTTCTCTCCTGGCTTGGCAAGCCCTTGTCGGCTGTAGGCCATCGTTCCACCACGGCGCAAGCGCGGAATCGTCTGATTGGATTAGGGCTGCGGCAAGGTGCGCGCCGCGAGGCTACGCCAATCGGACGATTCGCCGCCGCCTACCCGCCGCGACACTCAGAACCGTCCCATAGCGCGCGGAACCACCATGAACGTCTACCCCTCCCCGATCCCGGTCGGCCGCTTCGTCACGCTTGACGACGGCCTGAAGATCCATTGCCTCGAATACGGCCAGGGCGAACCCGTGCTGTGGCTGCACGGCAGCGGCCCCGGCGCCAGCGGCTACAGCAACTTCAAGGGCAACGCGCCGGCGTTCGCCGACGCCGGTTACCGCAACCTGGTGATCGACCTGCCCGGCTTCGGCCTGTCCGACAAGCCCGAAAACGTAGCCTACGACCTCGACTTCTTCGTCGGCCGCGTGACGGCTTTGCTTGACGCGCTGGACATCCAGCGCTGCACCCTCCTCGGCAACTCGCTGGGCGGCGCCATCGCGCTGGGCCTCGCGCTCGCCCACCCCGAGCGGGTGCGCGCGCTGGTGCTGATGGCGCCGGGCGGCGTCGAGGAGCGCGAGACCTACTTCACGATGCCGGGCATCGTGCGCATGGTCGAAACCTACGCCAAGGGGCCGATGGGGCCGGCCGAGATGCGCCACGTGATGCAGTTGCAGCTGTTCGACCCGTCGCTGCTCACCGACGCGTTGATCGCCGAGCGCGCCGCGATCGCGCCTTCCCAGCCGAAGAATTTGTTCTCGACCATGCGCGTGCCGAACATGACTGCGCGCCTGAACGAACTCGCCTGCCCGGTATTCGGCTTCTGGGGGCAGGACGACCACTTCAACCCGGTCTCGGGCGTGATGAAGTTCCTCGCACACACGCCTAACGTGCGCTTTACCGTGCTCAACCGCTGCGGCCACTGGGTGCAGGTCGAGCACGAGGCGCTGTTCAACCGCCAGTGCATCGACTTCCTGAAGGAGCTCGCATGAACCACGCTCTGACCGACGAGCTCGCCCGCGAGCTCTACGCCGCCTTGCAAGGCGCGCGCACCCTGCCGCCGCTCAAGGGCCGCCACCCGGCGCTGACCGTCGACGACGCCTACCGCATCTCGCTTGCCATGCTGCGCCTGCGCGAGGCCGACGGCGAACGCGTTGTCGGCAAGAAGATCGGCGTCACCTCCAAGCCGGTGCAGGAGATGCTTGGCGTGCACCAGCCGGACTTTGGTTTCCTGACCGACCGCATGCACGTCGACAACGGCAGCACGGTCAGCCTGTCGGCTGCCCGCCTGATCCAGCCGCGCGCCGAGGGCGAGATCGCCTTCATGCTCAAGGCCGACCTGCAAGGCCCCGGCGTCACCCGCGAGGACGTACTCGCTGCGACCGAGTGGGTCGCGCCTTGCTTCGAGATCGTCGATTCGCGCATCGCCAACTGGCAGATCGCGATCGAGGACACCGTCGCCGACAACGCCAGTTGCGGCGTGTTCGTGATCGGCGACACCCACACGCCGGTGGCCGGGCTGGATCTCGCCATGCTGCGCATGGATATCGAGAAGAACGGCGAGCATGTCGCCAGCGGCTACGGCAGCGCGGTGCAGGGCCACCCGGCCGAGGCGGTCGCCTGGCTTGCCAACACGCTGGGCGGTTTCGGCATCCCGTTCAAGGCGGGCGAGCTGATCCTGTCCGGCTCGCTCGCGCCGCTGCTGCCCATCCGTGCCGGCGACCGCTACACCATGCAGATCGACGGTCTGGGCGGCGCCTCGATCGCGTTTACCGAGTGAACAAGGAGGAGAACATGGACAAGATCAAGTGCGCGCTGATCGGGTCGGGCAATATCGGCACCGACCTGATGTACAAGCTGTTGCGCAGCGAAGTGCTGGAGCCGGTGTGGATGGTCGGCATCGACCCTGAATCCGAGGGTCTCGCCCTCGCCCGCGACAAGGGGCTGAAGACCATCGCCGAGGGCGTGGCGGGCTTGCTCCCGCACGTGAAGGCTGACGGCATCCGCATCGCGTTCGACGCGACCAGCGCCTACGTGCACCGCGAGAATTCGGACGCGCTGACCGCGCTGGGCGTGAAGGTGATCGACCTCACCCCCGCAGCGATCGGCCCCTACTGCGTGCCGCCGGTCAACCTGGCCGAGCACCTGGCCGCCAACGAGCCCAACGTCAATATGGTGACCTGCGGCGGCCAGGCGACCATCCCGATGGTGTACGCGGTCAGCCGCGTGCAGCCGGTGGCCTACGCAGAGATCGTCGCCACCGTCTCCAGCCGCTCGGCAGGCCCCGGCACGCGCAAGAACATCGACGAATTCACCCGCACCACCGCCGGCGCGGTGGCGAGCATCGGCGGCGCGCGCGAGGGCAAGGCGATCATCGTGCTCAACCCGGCCGAGCCGCCCTTGATCATGCGCGACACCATCCACTGCCTGACCGACGAGACGCCCGACGAGGCGGCGATCACCGAGTCGGTACAGCAGATGGTCGCCGAGGTGCAGCGCTACGTGCCGGGCTACCGCCTGGTCAACGGCCCGGTGTTCGACGGCAAGCGCGTGTCCGTCTACCTGGAAGTGGCGGGCCTGGGCGACTACCTGCCGCGCTACGCCGGCAACCTCGACATCATGACCGCTGCCGCCTGCCGCACCGCCGAGGCGCTGGCAGGCCGTATGCTCAAGCTCGACACCCTGTAAGGAGCGCTCGATGAACCTCACCGGCAAGAAAATCACCGTCCACGACATGACGCTGCGCGACGGCATGCACCCCAAGCGTCACCAGATTTCGCTCACGCAGATGGTCGACATCGCACGCGGCCTCGACGCGGCCGGCGTGCCGCTGATCGAAGTCACCCACGGCGATGGACTGGGCGGCGCCTCGGTCAACTACGGCTTCCCGGCGCACAGCGACGAAGAATACATCTCGGCGGTGGTCGGCACCGTCAAGCAGGCGCGCGTCTCGGCGCTGCTGTTGCCCGGCATCGGCACCGTCGACCACCTGAAGATGGCGCACGAACTGGGCGTTGCGACCATCCGCGTCGCCACCCACTGCACCGAGGCCGACGTCTCCGAGCAGCATATCGGCATGGCGCGCAAGCTAGGCCTAGACACCGTAGGCTTCCTGATGATGGCGCACATGAACACGCCGGAAGGCCTGGCTCGCCAGGCCAGGCTGATGGAAAGCTTTGGCGCCAACTGCATCTACATCACCGACTCGGCCGGCTACATGCTGCCGGACGACGTGAAAGCCCGCATCCGCGCTGTGCGCGAGGTACTTTCTGACAGCACCGAGATCGGTTTTCATGGCCACCACAACCTGGCGATGGGCGTCGCCAACTCGCTCGCCGCGCTGGAAGAAGGCGCGACGCGCATCGACGCCGCCGCGGCAGGGCTTGGCGCCGGCGCCGGCAACACCCCGCTCGAAGTGTTCATCGCGGTGTGCCAGCGCATGGGCATCGAAACCGGCGTCGACGTGTTCAAGATCTCCGACGTCGCCGAGGACCTGGTGGTGCCGATCATGGACTTCCCGATCCGCATCGACCGCGACGCGCTGACGCTGGGCTTTGCCGGCGTCTACGGCTCCTTCCTGCTGTTCGCCAAGCGCGCCGAGGCCAAATACGGCGTCCCCGCCCGCGAACTGCTGCTCGAGATGGGCCGGCGCGGCATGGTCGGCGGCCAGGAAGACATGATCGAAGACACCGCGCTGACGCTGGCGAAGGCACGCGGCTTGCGCTGAAAACGGGCGGCGGCCTGTTGAGCAGCAGACAACCCCGGCCTTGCGCCGGGGTTTAACTTATCAAATCAACAAAATACTCATAACCAGAAGAAATAGCTATGTTGCACAAGCCAGCTCCCAGCTAGGAACATAATTCATTTAATCCAATCCACAAAACGATCATTCCATATAATCATACTTCACCGACTCAGGATGCATAACCCTTTCAATACCCGCATCCAACAGACCCTTCTTTAAAGCCTTGTACATCAGGAAAAAACTTGGCAACTCAAAGCCGCCCTCTCTTTTAACTTTGTTGCCATTTAGATGCAAAAGCAATTCTGACCTACCACAGGCATACAAAGGATGAGAACAAAAACCAGTAGAATAACCACCAAGCAGTGCAGCCCTCCGCCTAATTGACCTAAAAGCGACTGACAACAACCAGCCGTCAAGTTCTTTTAGCTGCCTTTCGTTATTTACCAATGGGTAAAAGCTCATCACACCCTTAAAATTAAGCCATCTCTTTCGCCCACCAAGATAACGATTTAAATCATCGCGAGACAAACCGCCATACATGTATCTTCGCACATGCATTATTGCAACAAGCAAGTTCCTATCCAATTCAAACGCACCAAACGGAACAACCTGCACAGGCTGAATTAAATTTCTATAAAAAATATAGGAAATCTGCTTTTTTATTCTTCTTTCCGCAGACTTCTTTATAGAACAAACTCCCACACCGATAGAATAACCAAGAAAGTCAAAACTATTCTTAGCATTTATCTCAGTTGCCATCCCCTCGCTAGAGAGCAAGCTTATACCATCCGACTTACCAACATTAATTCTAACCCCCACCCTTTTTGAGAAGTCCTCTATCAACTCAAAAGACTTACATATCCTAGTATAATCCTGACTCCATATAACTGTATCATCCGCATATCGCGCAAATCTTAACCCTTCCTTCTCAAGAGACTTATCCAACTGCCAACAAACCAAATTCGCCAAAAACAAAGAAATTGAAGTCCCCTGAGGAATCCCCTTGTCCCGCCCCTTTAGAAATGATTTAATGACAATCTCTTCCTCGCCACTCACAGCAAAGCCATTGACATGTAATTGATCTAACAAATAGTCATGTCGTATAGAGCCAAAAAAATCAGAAAAATCAAACTCAGCAATAAATGTTCTTGAATCTCGCTCAATATCCAGGGAAATATCCTGGATAGCAAAGTGCACATTTCTATCGTTCCTATAAGCATAAGAAAACGAACTAAACCTATGCTTGTTCTTACTCAAAAGCCTCTCGTAAAACAACCTAGAAACAGCAGCATCGGGTATCTGATATATACTTATAGTCCTATATCCACCTGAAGATTTTTGAATCAATTTCTCAATAGGAGGCACTGGAACATACACCCCGGCCTCTATTTTTCTTGCAATTGATCTCGCAATGGCTTTGGCATTAGATCTTACATAAAATGGGTTGTAAAGCCTATTAGACTCCCAGTACTCTGGAACCTTAATCTCTTTCGGCGAAGGGTTTTCTATTCTTTTCCTATTCCTCACCCATTCCTTGTGAACATTATTATGATAAGCATGATATCTCAACCTCAGCTTGTCACATTCCTTCACAATTTCACCAAAAATGCGACTTTCCAAATTCATTTCAACACCTCAAAACAAAAAGCCTGAGCGTAGCTCAGGCTTTCCACGGAAGGAACCCAGTAAAAGTAAGTTTCCAGTTTCAATGCATTGCGGAACGCACTGACCAATGCCTGAGACGAGCCCAGAATAAAGAACCATCCGTTCTTCCTCTAAGGAAGTTTTTGAACAATACCAAACGAACAATTCAAATGTCAACACGAAATTTCAGCCATAACACATCCCAAGCAATGCCTCCCTTTGTTTTTCCTACCTAAAATACAGATCCCGGCTGCTTGAGAAACTCGGTTTCCTCATCCGTCGACTCGCGACCGAGGATCGCGTTGCGGTGCGGGTAGCGGCCGAAGCGCTCGACGATGGCCTGATGCCTGAGCTCGAACCGGTAGCTGTCGTCTGTCGCGTATTGCCTGAACAACGCCTCGGCGTGCGCGTGGATCAGCCGCGACTCGCTGTGCATATAGGGCATCAGCAGGAAGCCGCGTTCGGTTTCGGCAAGCGCCGCCAGCGCGCCGGCGGCGACCGCCTCTTGCGCGAGCGCGAGCGCCATCGCGTCCTGCGCGAAAGCGAGCGGCGTGCCTCGCTGGATGTTGCGCGAGAACTGGTCGAGCACGATGACTTCGGCGAGCCGGCCGCGCGCACAGGAACGCCACGCGAACAGCTCGCCCGCCGCGGCCTGCCGCCACTGCCCGCTGAAGCGCCCGGCGAGGTGTGCGTCGAACGCCGGGTCCACCCGCCACCACTGGGCGGGGTCGACTTCACCGAACCAGAACCCCAACACCTCTTTCCACATCGCCCTCTCCTCTTGGTTGGCCATATCGCTATCGAAAACTGGCACAGAGGCCGACAGTTTGCGGCTCACTTACGTCAGCCACCCCACCGCGTAGGCTCGCGCCGTCAAAAAAGATGCTGGCGAGGTCTTAAGCTGGCCTTTGTTCGAGCGATTCGACGCTAGCGAATACCCCGCTAGGCGAATCAAAGATTCGCACGCATGGAGTTGGCCAGCGCCTCGCCAGCGTCTTTTTGACGGGGAAGTCGCGAGCCTTCGGGGGCGTTTGGGATGCAAGGGGCTTGACGCTACAAGCCCCTTGCCCGTTCGTATTCCCTCGCGCCGCTAAGCTTGCCGCGTTCGGTCAGCGCGGCAAGCGGCACTCCAACACGTCCGCGCAGCGGACACAAAACCCTAGCAGGACCTCCAAACTGACACAGGGACTCCACCATGCAAAAGGCCGGCGTTACGCCGGCCAGTGTGCTGCTCTCCCTGCAAACTTACGCCAGTGGCGGGTAGTCGTTGTAGCCGGCCTCGCCCGCCGTGTAGAGCGTCGCTCGGTCGAAGCGCGCCAGCGGCAGGCCCTCGCGCAGGCGGCGCACCAGGTCCGGGTTGGCGATGTAGTGGCGGGCGAACGACACCGCCGCGCCCTCGCCTGCGCGCACCGCCGCGTCGGCCTTGGCGCCGTCGAAACCGTCGTTGAGGATCAGCGCGTCGCCGAAGTGTTCGCGCGCCAGGGCGAAGGCGTCGATGTCGTCTCGCGGCGCGCGCATCACGTGCAGGTAGGCAATGCCGCGGCGGGCGGCGGCGCGCATCAGCGCGGCGTGGCTCGCCGCCGGGTCGGCGTCCGAAGTGTCGTTATAGGTATTGCCGGGGTTGAGCCTAAGCCCTACGCGGCCTGCGCCGCAGGCGGCGGCCATCGCGGCCAGGCACTCGTCGGCGAAGCGCACGCGGTTCTCCAGCGCGCCGCCGTATTCGTCGTCGCGCAGGTTGGTGCCGCTGCACAGGAAGGTCATCGGCAGGTAACCGCTGGTGCCGTGCAGCTCGACCCCGTCAAACCCCGCCTCCAGCGCGCGCGCGGCCGCCTCGCCGTGGCCAGCGATCACTTGTTTCACCTCGGTGGTGGAGAGTGCGACGGGGGTATCGAAGGGCTGCATGCCGGCGCGGTCGGTAAAGATCTCGCCACGCGCGGCGATGGCCGACGGCGCGACGGTACGCACGCCCTCGCCCTTGATCTGGTGGCTGCCGACGCGCCCGGCGTGCATCAGCTGCAGCACGATGCACCCGCCCGCCTCGTGCACGGCGTCGGTCACCCGCCGCCACGCGCGCACCTGCTCGCGGCTATGGATGCCGGGCTGGCGGCAGTAGGCCTGGCCTTCCGGCTCGGGCCACGCGCCTTCGGCGACGATCAGGCCGGCGCTGGCGCGCTGCGCGTAGTAGTCGACCATGGCGGTGCCGGGCACGCCGTCACCGCCCGCACGGTTGCGCGTCATCGGCGCCATCACGACGCGGTTGCTGAGTGTGAGCTCGCCCAGGGCGAGCGGGTCGAACAGGGTGGGCATGTAAACTCCTGGCCGCCCGCCCTGACGGGCAGGCGGCGTGAGGGGGGCTGGTGTTAGCGCACACGGATCTTCGGGTCGGCCGCGCCGCGGCGCATCGCCTTCAAAAAGCCGTTCAGCGGCGCCGGTGCTGCCACTTCGGGCAGCGTGTCGCGGTCAGGCCGCTGGGCCCAGAACGCCTGCCACGACGGAAACAGTTCGTGGAAGGTGCCGCGGTAGGGCTCGCGCCCCGGCCAGCGCATCTTCATGTCGCCGATCGGCGGCGCGTTCAGGTCGCTCGCGTACCAGTAGCACGGCAAGCGGCGACGGAACACCCACACGCCGTCGACGCGCTCGTAGTCGTCCCAGTACAGCATCTGCATGATCACCCACTCGCGGCCGCATTCGTGCTCGTTCTTCGAGTAGACGACGCCGACCGCGTGGTCGGGGTCGGTGAACTCGATGATGTGCTGGCCGATATGGTGCGAGGTGCCGGTGAACTGGTCGCGCAGCGTGTCGTCGACCCAGGCCTTCAGGTGCGCACGGCCGGTCTTGTCGCGGCCGACCCGGATGTCGGGCGCGAACAGGTTGACGTGCGCGTCCAGGTCGCGCATGTCGAGCGACAGCGCGTAGCGGCCGGCGAGTTGGCGGATCGACTCGAACGATTCGAGCCGGTCGATGCGTTCTTCTAGCGTCATTTCGGGCATCGCTTACTCCAGCGCGGTGACAAGGTCGGCCGCGCGGCCGCCATCGACCGACAGCACGGCGCCGGTCACGTAGCTGGCGTCGTCGCTGGCGAGGAACAGGATCGCGTTGGCGAGCTCTTCCGGGCGGCCGACGCGTTTCATCGGGATCAGCCGCTCGGTGCCGGCGCGCGTCTTGTCGTCGGAGAGCATGCCGGCGGTCGCCGGGGTCTCGACCACGCCGGGCACCACCACGTTGACACGCACGCCGCTGGCCGCGCCTTCGCTGGCCGCCGCGCGCGAGAAGTTGATCACCGCCGCCTTGGCCGCCGAGTAGCCGGCCATCCACGCGGTACCGAACAGCCCGCAGATCGACGCGATATTGACGATGGCACCGGCCGAGCCCTGCTCACGGAAGATGCGCAGCGCGCTGCGCGTGCCGAAGAAGGTGCCGTCGACGGTGGTGGTGAAGTTCGAGCGCCAGGCGTCAAGCTCGGTGTCGGCGATCGCGCCCCAGCTGTACGCCATCGCGTTGTTGACGACGATGTCGAGGCGGCCAGCCTTGGCGCGCGCCGACTCGATCGCGCCGGCGATCTGACCCTCGACGCCGACGTCGGCGACTACATAGTCGCACTGGCCGCCGCGCGCGCGCACCGCCTCGGCCACCGCTGCCAGCGGCGCCTCGCGGCGGCCGCAGATGAACACATGCGCGCCCTCTTGCGCGAAACGGTGCGCGGTGGCTTCGCCAATGCCGGAGCTGCCGCCGGTGATGAAGGCGACCTTGCCTGCCAGTCTCTTGCCCATGTCTGCCTCCTTACTTGAAGTAGCTGCCGCCGTTGGCGACGATGTCGGCGCCGGTGACCATCGCCGCGTCGTCGGACGCGACGAAGGCAACGGTGCGCGCGATGTCTTCCGGCTCGGCCATGCGGCCCAGCGGGATGGCGGCGACCATGCTGTTGATCCAGTCCTGGCCGACCTGCTGCATGATCGGGGTGTTGGTCGGGCCGGGCACCACGTTGTTGACGCGGATGCCGCGGGGGCCGAGTTCGCGGGCGAGCGAGCGCGCCATGCCGTGCAGCGCGGCCTTGGACGCGGCGTAGTGCAGGCTGCCCTCGCCCGAGATCGCCGAGGTCGACGAGATGTTGACGATATTGCCCTTGATGCCGTGCTTGACCATCAGGCGCACCGCCTCGCGCGTGCAGTAGAAGGTGCCGTTGAGGTTGACGTTGATCACGCCCTGCCAGCCTTCGTCGGCCATGTCGATGATCAGGTCGGGGAAGACGGTGACCGGCTCGCCGCGTGCCTGTTGCTCGCCGCGCAGCGCGAGGCGGGTCAGGAGCTTGTCGAAGCCGTCGTTCTTGCAGTTGCCGATGCCGGCGTTGTTGACGAGCACGTCGAAGCGGCCGTAACGCGCGTCGGTTTCGGCGAACACGGCGGCGACCGCGGCGCTGTCGGCGATATTGACCGAGCGGGCCATCGCGCCTTCAAGGCCGGCGACGGTTTCTTGTGCGGCGGCAAGGTTGATGTCGACCGCGACCACGTTGGCGCCCTCGGCTGCCAGTTGCCGCGCGATCGCGCGCCCCATGCCCTGCCCTGCGCCGGTAACCAGCGCGACCTTGCCTGCAAATCTCATCTTCAGCTCTCCTTGGGCGGGACCTCCCCGCACCGACGATGCTGACGAGCGCACGCGTCCGCGGCATCGTCCGCCAGGACTAGCCACAGTCAATCAAAAGGGATAGTGTTTGCAGATCATCAATGCGTTAGACATTGAGAAACGCCAGGCTTTCGTCCGATCGGACGATGTCCGCGCGTGTTCGCCCCCCTAGCGTGTGCCCTGAACAGGCTCAGGCCGGCGAACACCAAAAAGGGAGACAAACATCATGAACGCGCACGTCGGCCAGCTGGCCACCCCTCCGCTCGCGCAAATCCTGCAAAGGCAGCGCACGGTTTTCACCGCCGAGGGCGCGGTCAGCGCCGCGACACGCCGCGACCGGCTCGCCCGCCTCGAGGCGATGCTCAAAAAACACGCCGACGCGCTTGCCCGCGCGCAGGACGAGGACTTCGGCGGCCGCCACCCGGGCTTCTCGATGATGAACGACGTGCTCGCGCCGATGATGTCGGCCAGGCACTGCCAGAAGGCGCTCGTGCGCTGGATGAAGACCGAGCGGCGCGCCGGCCTGTTCCCGTTTTCCTTGTTCGGCCAGAAGACCGAGCTGCGCCACGAGCCCAAGGGCGTGGTCGGCATCATCGGCACCTGGAACGCGCCGGTGTTCACGCTGGCGAGCCCACTCGCCTACGTGCTCGCCGCCGGCAACCGCGCGATCCTCAAGCCCTCCGAGATCACGCCGCGCACCGCGCGTGCCTTCGCCGTCGGCATCGCCGAATTCTTCAGCCCGGACGAAATCGCGGTGGTCGAAGGCGGGCCGGAGGTGGCCGACGCGCTCACCCGCCTGCCGCTGGACCACCTGGTGTTCACCGGGTCGACCGCCATCGGCAAGAAGGTGATGCAGAACGCCAGCGAGAACCTGGTACCGGTCACACTGGAGCTGGGCGGCAAGTCGCCGGTGATCGTCGGCAAGAGTGCCGACATCGGGCGCGCCGCCGAACGGCTGGCGGTCGGCAAGGCGAGCAATTCCGGGCAGATCTGCGTGACGCCCGACGTGGTCTACGTCGACGAGGCGCGCGCCGACCTGCTTGTCGCAGCGCTAAAGGCAGCCTTCCAGCGCCAGTTCCCGGCCATCGAAGGCAACGCCGACGTCACCCAGGTCGTCAACGCGCGCCACTTCGAGCGCATCAAGGGCTATCTCGACGAGGCACGCGCCGCCGGCACCCGCATCGAATTGGCCGGTGACACGCCCACCGACGGCAGCCGGCGCCTGCCGATGGCGCTGGTGGTCAACCCATCGCCCGGCCTCAGGATCATGCAGGAAGAAATCTTCGGGCCGGCGCTGGTCGTGCTGACCTACCGCGACGTCAAGGACGTTGTCGCCGACATCAACGCGCGCCCGCGCCCGCTCGCGCTCTACTACTTCGGCAACGACCAGGCCGAAGAACGCTACGTGCTCGACCACACCCTCTCCGGCGGGGTCGCCGTCAACGACGTACTGATGCACGCTGCACTGCAGGACGCGCCGTTCGGCGGCGTCGGCGCGTCCGGCATGGGCCGCTACCACGGCCGCGAAGGCTTCAACGAGTTCTCGCACCTGCGCACCGTCTACCGCGCCGGCTGGTTCGACCCGCGCCAGAAGATGGGCACGCTGCCACCCTATCCGGCCGATTTGACCGACAAGATCCGCAAGTGGGTGGGCCAATGAACGCCGCCCCGGTAGTACTCATCACCGGCGCGAGCCGCGGCATCGGCCGCGCCACCGCGCTTGCGTTTGCCCGAGCAGGCTGGCGCGTCGCCATTGCCGCTCGCACGCAAAACCCCGGCGAGCGCCACGCGCATGCGCTTACCGGACGCGACGGCGCGCCGCTCGCAGGCTCGCTCGCCGAGACCGCGCAGGTGATCGAAGAGATCGGCGGCGAAGTGCTCGCCGTGCCGATGGACCTGTTGGACATCGCGTCGGTCGACGCTGCGCTGGACGCCGTACTCGCACGCTTCGGCCGTATCGACGCGCTCGTCAACAACGCGATCTACCAGAGCGCCTCGCTTAACGCGGCCTTTCTCGACATCGACGACGATGAATGGCAGCGGGTGTTCACCGGCTACGTGCGCGCCCCCTATCGGCTGACCCGCCGCGCGCTCGAGCTGATGCTCTCGCAAGGCACCGGCGTGATCGTCAACGTGAGCTCCGGCGCCGGCGAATCCGACCCGCCGATTCCGGCGGCCAAGGGCGGCTGGGGCTACGCGTACGGCGCCGGCAAGGGTGCGTTCTCGCGCATGGCCGGCGTGATCGCCACCGAACACCAGGGTTCGGGGGTGCGCGCGTACACGGTCAACCCCGGCGTCGTCGCCACCGAGGCGCTCAAGGCAACCATAGGCGACAACGGCGAGCTCGCTCGCCGCCTCGGCGCGGCCGACCCGGCGCTGCCGGCGGCGGTGATCCTGATGCTGGCCGAAGACGACACTGCCGGCGCGCTGCAAAAACGCACGGTACAGGTGCCCGACTACCAGCTGGACGACGCCGGCCGAGTCGTGCTGGCGTAACCCCAGACAACCACAAGGCCCCGTGCGTAGCGCGGGGCCTTGTGGCATTAGCCAATACAGTTTCAGCTTCCTGTGACCGGCTGGCCCAAGGCGCTCACGCTGTTGAGCATGATGCGTACGAGCTCCGTCTGCCGGCGCACGCCGGTCTTGGAGAAGATCGAGCGCAGGTGGGCGCGCGCGGTGTTGTGGCGGATGCCGAGCTCCTCGGCGGCTTCTTCCAGCGACAGGCCGTTGGCCAAGTGCACCGCCAGCTGCGACTCGGCCTGGGTCAGCCCGAACAGCTTCTGCGTGACCTTGAGCGGCGCCTGGCTCTTCTGCTCGGCGTCACGGATATAGACGATCGCCGCCGGGCGCTGGCGGCCGGACACCCAGTCGTTGGGCGGTACCGCTTTAACGACGACGCCAAGGCTGACCCGCCCGGACGGGCGCGCCAGCGACAGCGCCTCGGCGATGGTCGGGTCGCTCTCCGGCTTCTCGCCGGCCGAGCGCGCGAGGCTGTCCTTGATCAGCGCCTGCAAGGCGCGGTTGTCGCCCGGGTAGGCCGCCTCCAGCCGCCCCTGCGTACGCTTGAGCCCGTCGCCCTCGGAGAGCAACGTGCGCGCGATCTGGTTCTGCTCGAGGATCTGCGCCTTCTCGTCGAGCACGATGGTTGCGACCATCATCCGCGACACCGCCTCGCTGTAGAGCAGTCCGACCGACTCGTTCGCGTACATGCGCGTCTGCAGGTTCAGCGTGCGCTTGAGGTGCGGCAACAGCAGCGTAAGCAACTGGCGGTCGGTCTCGTCGAACGCGTCGGCTTCCTCGTCGCGGGTGACGCGGATCTTGAATTCGCCGTCGTCCAGCGTGCGGATGTCCGCCGCCATCACGTGGAACACGCCGTAAGGGCCGCAAAAGTGCTGGTAAAAGGGCGACGCGCGCCATTCGCTCTCGCCCATCAGGTCGCCGATGGTGTACACCCGGTCGCTGATGAGGTCGACGAAGGGGCTCGGGTAGTTGTACTGCACGCGCTTTTCATGCCGCGACTCGAACACCTTGCCGGCGGTGATCATGTTGCCAACGTCGCTGTCGCTCTCGGGGCGGACGATCAGGGTGACGAAGTTCGCGCGGAACATGTCGCGCAGGGTGTCGACCGCGCGCTGCCAGTTCGACGGTTCGTACGCGGTCTCGTAGAGGGTGCCCAGCGCGTGGCTGAACTCGGAAAGGTTGACGCGGGTCGCGAGCGCTTCAGTCATCGGCGCGGACCATTCGGGCAAGACCGGGCGAAGCCCGGGCGATAAGGTGCGGCATGCTGTCTCCTTTGTGGCTTGCTCGACCTCTGGCGGGCCGTGACGGCCGGCCACCTGCGTGGCCGGCCGGACAGACAATTTATGCCATTTGTAAGTCTTGGCGTCAACGTTGGCCTCAGGCCGCCTGCCGGCTTGCCTCCCCTTGCAGGATGCGCTCGCCCTGGCGCTGCCAGACCGACAGGTTCAGCCAGCAGGCGAGCGCCGGCGCCAGCGTGATCGCACCCAGCACGTTGACGAAGAACATGAACGCGAGCAGCACGCCCATGTCGGCCTGGAACTTCAGCGAGGAGAACGCCCAGGTGCCGACCGACAGCGCCATGGTCAGCGCGGTGAACACTGCCGCGGTGCCGCGCTGGCGCAAGGCCTCGTAGTACGCTTCGCGCAGCGGCAGCCCGCGCAATCGCATCTCGTGCTCGATTCGCTCGAAGAGATAGATGCCGTAGTCGACCCCCACGCCGACACCCAGCGCGATCACCGGCAGCGTCGACACCTTCAGGCCTATCCCGAGGCGTGCCATCAGCGCATTACACAGGATGGACACCAGCGCGAGCGGCACGATGATGCACAGCACCGCGCGCCACGAGCGGAAGGTCAGCAGGCACAGCAGGGTGATCGCGCCGAAGATCGCCAGCAGCATGGTCACCTCGGCGTGCTCGACCGCCTCGTTGGTCGCCAGCGCGACGCCGGCGCTGCCGCCGGCCATGCGGAAGGTGACGCCCGGCGTGTGGTCGGCCGCGATCAAGCGCTTCATCTCGTTGCCGACATGCGCGAGCGTCGCGCCCTTGTGGTCCTGCAGGTAGACCAGCACCTGCATGGCGCCGCAACCGTCGACGGTCAGCCCCATCTGCGGGTCCATCGCGCGCGCCCCCTGACGCAGGCTGTCGCCGGTCGACGGGATGAACGCCCAGCGCGGGTTGCCTTCATTCTGACCGGCGATGGTGAACTTGGCGGCCGAGGGCAGGCTGACCACCGACTGCACGCCAGCGACCCCTTTCATGCGGTGTTCGAAGCGGTTGACCGCCTGCATCAGCGCCGGCGACAGGCACTCGCCGCCCTCGGCACCGGTCTTGCTCTCGACCACTGCGGTCAGCACATCCATCCCGATCGAATAGGTCGACACGATGCGGTTGTGGTCCTGGTTGTAGCGCGACTCGGCGCGCAACTCGGGCACCCCGCTGCCGATGTCGCCGACCTCGAGTTTGCGTGACTCCAGCGTGCCCCAGCCGAGCACCGCCAGCGACGCGACAATCGCGAAGAGTGCCGGCGTAGGCGTCGCAAACGCCGAGATCTTCCACCACAGGGGGTGACGCGCTTCGGCGTCGCTCGCGGCACGGGCGCCCGCCTCAAGCTTGAGGAAGGACAGCACGATGGGCAGGAACACCTTGTTGGTGAGGATCATCAGCGTCACGCCCAAACAGGCGGTGATGCCCAGTTCGCGCACGATCTGGATGTCGATCATCATGATGACCATAAAACCCAGCGCGTTGGTCAACAGCGCGACCGCGCCCGGGATGAACAGCTTGCGAAAGGCGGCGATGGCCGCCTCGCGCGACGTCCGCCCGGCGAGCACCTCCTGCTTCCACGCGTTGGTCATCTGCACCGCGTGCGACACGCCGATCGAGAAGATCAGGAAGGGCACCAGGATGGACATCGGGTCGATCCCCAGGCCGAACGCCGGCAGCAGGCCGACCAGCCACACCACCGGCAGCAAGGCGACCAACAGCGCAACGACGGTCAGCTTGAGCGAGCGGCTGTACCCGAACAGCAGCACCGCGGTGATCGCGAAGGCGATGCCAAAGAACATGAAGACCTGGCCCAATGCCGCCTGCACGTCGCCGACTACCTTGGCGAAACCGACGATATTGATCTCGATGTCGTCGCTGGAGTACTTGGCGCGGATGTCCTCGAGTTTGCCGGCGATCTCGGCGTAATCGACCGGCAAGCCGGTCTCCGGGTTGATTTCCTGCAGGTCGGCCTGCACCAGCGCACCTTTCTGATCGTTGGCGACCAGGCGGCCGATGGTGCCGGAACGAGCAACGTTGCGCTGCACTACAGCCAGCTCGTCAGGTTGGGCGGAGAAGCGCGCCGGCACCACCACGTCGCTGACAAAGCCCTCCTCGGTCACCTCGGTGTAGCGTACCGAAGGCGTGAACAGCGACGACACCCGGGTGCGGTTGACCCCGGGGATGAAGAACACTTCGTCGGTCACCCCGCGCAGGGTGTCCATGAACGGCTTCTGGTAAATGTCGCCGCCGCCCTTCACCCGCACGTTGACAAGGATGCGGTTGGCACCCGAGAACACGTTCGCGTAGTCGGTCAGCGTCTTCATGTACGGGTGCGACAACGGGATCAGCTTGTTGAAGCCGGGATCGAGCCGCGCCTGGCTCGCACCCCACGCCAGCGCGAGGGTGATCGCAGAGAACAGGATCAGCAGGGTGTTGCGGTGGCGGATCAGCCGCTCGGCCACGCCGTCGACGAAACGGCGCAGGCGGCTGTCATGGTTCTGGCTCATCTTATTGTTCCTCTTGCGCGATGCGCTTAAGACCGGTCTCGCCGGCCACCACTAGGGCGCCACCGGACATGGCAACGCCGGTCAGCGCGAGCGGCCCGGTACGCTTGAGCAGGCGCAGCCCGGCACTGGCTGCGTCCAGCTCGAACACGCTGCCGCCCTGGCCTGCCACGAGCAGGCGGCCGTCGGCCGTGCGGGCGTGACCGAACAGCGAGACCGGCATCGGTACGGACAGCTTTTGCCAGCTGGCGCCAAAGTCGCGTGTCAGGTAAGCGTTGCCTCGCAGGCCGTAGGCCAGCCAGGTGTCGGCGGTAAGCCTTGCCACGCCGAACAGCGAGCCGTGGTAGAACGACGCGAGTTTCTGCCAGCTTTTGCCACCGTCGGCGCTCTTGAGCGCCATGCCCTGCTCGCCGACCAGCATCGCGCGGCCGTCGCTATTGCCTTCTACCCCGTTGACGTGAAAATCCTCGACGCCAATATCACGCTGCTGCCAGGTCTTTCCGCCGTCGCTCGACGCGAGAAAACGTCCGTAGCTGCCGTAGGCGAACAGGGTGCCTTCCGGCGACGCCCAAACCCCCATCAGCGGCTCGGACACGTCTTTTTCCACGCGTAGCGTGGTCCAGGACAGGCCGCCGTCGCGCGTCGCCAGCACCCGCCCGTCGCCACCGCTGGCCCAGCCGTGCGCGGCGTCGCGGAAATGCACGTCGGTCAGCGCGACGTCGAACGGACGGTCGAGCGCGGCACCCTGCCAACTCACCCCGCCGTCGTTGCTGTAGAACACCGAGCCCAGGTCACCGACGGCGACCAGCCGGTTGCCGGTGGTGGTGAGGTCGTTAATGCGCATGCTGTCGGTGCGCACCTGGGTCGGCGCCTGCTCGGGGTAAGGCCTGGGCGAAAACGCGTACACCGAAGCGGCAGCGACCGCGGCCGAGACAGCGAGCCCTACGAGCGTACGCATGTCGGCTCCGGATACAGGTCGTGGGTCATGGCAGGCATCGGGATCTCCTCAGGGTTCTCATTTGTGTTGCAAGCATGGCCAGTGCGGCTACCCCCTACATCGTCCAAACAGGTGAGCCCCTTTGCTGCACCGCAAAAGCAAAAGGGCACCCGCCAGGCGGGTGCCCAGTGCCTAGCCAGTACAACCGGCTAGGCTTGCGTCTCGAACAGCGCGGCCGCGCCCATGCCGCCACCGACGCACATCGACACCACCACGAAACGCTCGCCACGACGGCGCGCCTCCAGCAATGCGGTACCCACCAGCCGTGCGCCGGACATCCCGAACGGGTGGCCGATGGCGATCGCACCGCCGTTGACGTTCAGCCGCGCGTCAGGGATGCCAAGCTGGTCGCGGCAGTGCAGCACCTGACAGGCGAACGCCTCGTTGATTTCCCACAGGCCGACGTCGGACACCTTGAGGTTGTGCCTGGCCAACAGTTTGGGGATCGCGTAGAGCGGCCCGATCCCCATCTCGTCGGCACGGCAGCCGGCCACCGTCAGCCCCCGGTACACGCCCAGCGCTTCCAGCCCGCGCTCGCTCGCGGCGTCGCGCGACATCAGCACCGCGGCCGACGCGCCGTCGGACAGCTGCGAGGCGTTGCCGGCGGTGATGAACTCGCCCTGAGTAACCCAGCGCCCGCCGGAGAACACCGGTTTCAGGGCGGCCAGGCTCTCGGCGCTGGTGTCGGCGCGCGCACCCTCGTCGCGCGCGAGCGTCACCCGCTGCTTCTCGGTCGGGTTGCCTTCCTTGTCGAACAGCTGCTTGTCGACGCTGATCGGCACGATCTCTTCATCAAACAGGCCGCGCGCCTGCGCCGCAGCCAGCCTTTGCTGGCTTTGAAGCGCGTACGCGTCCTGCGCCGCGCGGCTGACGCCGTAACGTTGCGACACCAGCTCGGCAGTCTCGATCATCGGGATATACGCGGCCGGGTACGCGGCGATCGCAGCCTGCGACTGCGCGCGGTAGGCGTTCTTGTGCTTGTTCTGCACCAGCGAGATCGACTCGACGCCACCGGCAACCAGGATGTCCCGCTCGCCGACCATGATGTCCTTGGCGGCGTTGGCGATCGCGATCAAGCCAGACGCGCACATGCGGTCGAGCGCCATGCCCGGCACGGTGTCGGGCAAGCCCGCCACATAGGATGCGAGCCGGCCGATGGTGTAACCCTGCGTACCCTGCTGCGCGGCGCAGCCCATGATCACGTCGTCGACCTCGGCGGGTGCGACGCCGGCGCGTTCGACGGCGGCGCGGATAACGTGGCCGGCGAGCACCGGCGCCTCGGTGTCGTTGAACGCGCCGCGGTAGGCCTTGCCGATCGCGGTGCGGGCGGTGGATACGATGACGGCTTCCTGCATGTTCTGCTCCTGCTAGAAAAAGTAACGGCTGATCTTGTCGACGACGCAGGCGGGCTTGTCCTGTCCGTCGATCTCGATGGTCACGCGCACGGTCGATTGCACGCCGCCGCCCGCCTCCTCGACCTTCAACACCTCGCCGCGGCCGCGCAGGCGCGAACCGACCGGCACCGGGGCCGGAAAGCGCACCCGGTCGCAGCCGACGTTAACGCCCATCTTCATGTTGCGGATCTCGATCAGCTGCGGCAAAAAGCAGCTCGCCAACGACAGCGTCAGATAGCCGTGCGCGATGGTGGTGCCGAACGGCCCATCCTTGGCGCGTACCGGATCGACGTGGATCCACTGGTGATCCCCGGTCGCCTCGGCGAACAGGTCGATGCGCTGCTGGGTGACTTCCAGCCACCTGGTCACACCCAGCGGCTGGCCGGTGGCGGCCAGCAGCGCTTCTTTCGAGTCAAACACGACGTTCGCCATGGCTCAGGCCCGCTGCGCGCTGACCGACACCACTTCGCCGGTCATGTAGCTCGAGTAGTCGCTGGCGAGGAACATCATCACGTTGGCGACCTCCCACGGCTCGGCGCCGCGACCGAACGCTTCCTGCGCGGAGAGCGAGTCGAGCAACGCCTGCGGCGCGGACTTCTTCAAAAAGGCGTGAATTGCGATCGACGGTGCCACCGCGTTGATGCGAACGCCGTATTCGGCTGCCTCCAGCGCCGAGCAGCGGGTCAGCGCCATCACGCCGGCCTTGGCCGCCGCGTAATGCGCCTGCTCCTTCTGCGCGCGCCAGCCGAGTACCGACGCGTTGTTGACGATCACACCATGGCCGCGCGGCTGCATCGCCCGCAGCATCGCGCGCGTCATGCGGAAGGTGCCGGTCAGCGTGATGTCGAGCACGCGCTGCCAGGTGGCGTCGTCCATGTCGACCACGCGGCAACTGGTGCCCAGCCCCGCGTTGTTGATCAGCACGTCGACGCCACCAAGCTTCTGCTCGGCGGCGTCGACCAGCGCCTGCACCTGGGTTTCGTCGCTCACGTCGCACAACTGGCCATAGATGGCCGCAAGGCCGGTCTCGGCCTTCAGCGTCTCGACCGCGTCCTCGAGACGCTTTTCGTGCACGTCAGAGAGCATCAGCGCACGCGCGCCCTCCTCGGCCGCGCGCCGCGCAGCGGCAAAGCCGATGCCGGCGCCGGCCGCGGCGGTGATCAGGACGGACTTTCCCTTGATAAGGCCGCAGGCGGCCGGATAGTTGGGGGCTGCGTTCATCACGAAACTCCGTTGTTTGGACAGACCCATCCTGCGCCAGGCAGGTGCGCGCGGCATCGTGCAAACGGACCAGCCTCGGCAAGCAAAAAGGCCGGGACAAGCCCGGCCTTTGGCGATTGCGCAAACACCTTCAAAACGGCCAGACAGACGACTCGGCGCCGCCATCCACCTCGATCACCTTGCCGGTCACCCAGCTGGCGGCCGGGCTTGCCAGGTAGAGCGCGGCGGCGGCAATGTCCTCGACTGTCCCCAGCCGGGCTAGGGGCGTTCCGGCGATCATCTTGCCGCGCGCGGTCTCGTCGAGAAACTTCTCCAGCGCGTCGGTCGCGATCGGCCCCGGCGCGATTGCGTTGACACGAATCAGCGGCGCCAGGTCCTGCGCCATCAGCCGGGTGAGCTGGGTCAGCGCGGCCTTGGCCGCGCCGTATACGGTGAAGTGCTTTTGCGCGTAACGCGCCGCGCCCGAAGTGATGTTGACGATGGCGCCGTGGCCGGCCGCCTGCATGTGCGGGGCCACCAACGCGGACAAACGGAATGCGCTCGTCACGTTGAAATGCATCGCCGTATCGAACGCGTCGGCCGAAGTCTTGAGCATCTTGTTCGGCGCGGCGCCGCCCGCGTTGTTGACGAGCAGGGTCAGCTTGCCCATCGCCTCGCGTGTGGTGTCCACCAGGCGCGCGAGTGCCGCCTCGTCGTTGACGTCGCAGGTGAGTGCCAGCGCACGCACGCCATGCTCGCGCGCAAGACGCGCGGTCTCCTCGATCTCGTCCGGGCTTCGCGCCGCGCAGACGACGTCGGCACCCGCCTCGGCGTACGCCAGCGCGATCGCGCGGCCGATGCCGCGCCCGGCGCCGGTGATGAGCGCGACCTCACCCGAAAGCGAAAAGCGGTCGATCAGTTTTTGCTGCATGTCGGAGCTCCTTTGGAACGAAAGCAAAAGGCCCGGCGTCGCCGGGCCTGACACTGCGATGTGCTTACTTACCGGCTCGGCGCGCGGTGTCGGCGGTGAAGTCTTCCGGCTTGAGACCGCTGGCGTTCAGCACGTCGGACTTCGGCTGTTCGTTGAGCATACCGTAGGCGACGTAGGAACCCGAGTTGAGGTCGTGGTAGAAGGTCGTCGAGTTGAACTGCCCGCTGAAGTCCGGCGAGTAGTAGTGGTGCGCGACCGCCGCGCGCCACAGCTTGCCCTGACCGTCGTACTGGTCGGAGTACAGGCCGTGCCAGCTATCCTCGTCGAGGTACATCACGCGCTTGGAGTACAGGTGGCGCATGCCGGGCTTGAGCTTGCCCTCAAGCACCCACACGCGATGCAACTCGTAACGCATCGGCTCCGTATTCGGGTGCTTGGGCGTCAGCAGGTCCTTGTACTTGAGCTTGGGGCTGGCGACGCGGTAGGCGTTGTACGGCACGTAGACCTCGCGCTTGCCCAGCAGTTTCCAGTCGTAACGCTCGGGGGAGCCGTTAAACAGGCGGTCCTCGTCGATCACCATGCTGCCGCCGACCCCGCTGGTCGGCTGGTCGAAGCCGTAACCCGGCACCTGGCGCACACGGCGGGTACCCGGGTCGTAACGCCACGCCAGACGGTAGTTCTTCGCGAAGTTGTACGGCTCGTGCGACACGGTGACCCCGCCCTTTTCGCGCTCAGGCAGCAGAGCAGAGGTCATGTAGTAGGAGTACACGCCTTCGCTGGTCTTGCTGCGCACCTTGGGGTCGTACGCCGGGGTCAGACCGACCGATTTGAGGCGGCCCCAGATGATGCCGTTGCTGGTGACCGTCGCGTTGTCGCGTACGGTGTTCACGCTGAACGGGCGGTGTGGCAGCAACATGTTCCACAGCGCCTCGGTGCCACTTTTCGGGATCGGGAACGGCACCGCCCCGGTGGTCGCGTCGACCCCCATGCCGCCGTCGGTCACCTTGGCGCTCTTCGCGTTTTCCAGCGCGGTGTCACACACGTAATCCGGGTAACGGAAGTCGCGGTGGCTGGGGTAGACCGGCATCTTGTAGCTGTCCGGATACTTTTTCAGCAGAGCCTTCTGGCCATCGCTAAGCCGGGCCGCGTACTGGTCCATATTGGCGGCGGTGATCACGAACAGCGGCTTCTCGTTCGCGTAGACATCGGAAGCGTGGCTACCGGCGTTCATTTTCCAGCCCGGGTTCGCCTGTGCGCCGACCCACTTGCCGGCGAACGCCGGGATCGAGCCGTCGGCGTTGCCGGCCTTCTCGGCGCCGACGCAGGTAAGGTCCTTGCCCAGGCGCGCCACTTCGGTAGGGGATGCCGCGGCCATCGCCTGGGTCGCGAACAGGGTCAGGGCGCCGGTGACGGCGATACGCATTGCGTGTTGTTTCATGACGGAATTCCTTTGCTTGTCAGGTCAAGGTCAGAAGCTGTACTTGGCGTAGCCCGACACGTAGTCGCGGTCGCCCAACTTGCGGTAGACCGGGTCCGGACGGGTATAACCGACGTAGGAGAGGCCGAGTTCGAGGTTGCCCAGGTACTTCCACTCCATGCCCACCGAGTAGCGGAAGTCACCGTCAGCATCAGAAAGCGTCGAGATCGGCGACATGCCCTGCACCCATACGGCACGCAGCGGCACCTTCAGGTCCCAGCCCGGCACGACGCCCGGATAGGAGAGATCCATCCCCAGCGTCAGCCCGTAGCCGTTCTTGTCGCGCTCGCCGGTGACCTGCCCCTTGGCGTTGCTGGTTTCATAAACGAACTGGTCACTTAGATTAGACAGGGCCTTCAGGGAACTGAATGGAGCGTTAGCTAAAGCTGGTGCTCCAGATGTCGCATCAACACTGATACCACGCGTCCACACCACTTCACCAAGCAGCGTCGTCGCGCTCGCCCACGGCCGGTGACCCAGCACCCGAATGAACGAGACCTGCGCCTGCGTCGCCTTGCCCTTAGCAGCCGTCGGCCCCAGCGGGGTATTGACCAGCATCGGCACACCGTCGCGGTAGGTCAGCTCTGCACCAACCTGGGTCTCCCCAATGCGAGTCGAGAGCGCAGTTCCCAGCAGCTTAATGTTTTCGAAATAAATTTCGTCGTAAGTCAGCGCCTGGGGCCGGAAACTAGACGACAACGTCCAGTTCATCCTCAGGTTCGGGTTCTTGTCGTGATATTGCAGGTAGTAAGCGGATAACTCGGTCTCTTCACTGACACCCCAACGTGCACCGACCCCGAACTGTCCGCTGTTTTTGGGCTTTTCCTTCTCTCCATAGCGGCTGATTGCTGCGGCAGGCAACTGACCCAAGTCCCCAAAAGCCAAGCGCAGCACTTCCGCTCCAGGTCCCAGCACATCGGTATTCGACAGGTAGGAGCCCACCGGCGGCAACTCGGTGCCCTTCCACTGGAACTGGTAGTAGCCCATCACGCTGAAGCGCGGCGTAAGCTCCAGCATCGCCGACACCTGCGGTACCGGCAGCAGGATTTCCTTCACCTCGGTCCCCGGCGACAGGCCCTTGACCGAGTCAAACGGCACCTGCGCGGCTGAGGCGTTGCCGTAGAACAGGCTCTCGCCCCAGGCCACCACCTGGTTGCCCAGCTTGGCCGACAGCACCTTGTCGCCGCCAAGGTTCCAGCTGTCGTACAGGTAGGCGTCCAGCAGCTTGGCGCGGCCGCCCGAGTAGAACTTGGTGCCGTCGGTAAATTCGTTGGGCGCGCCGAATTTGTTGACCGTCTGCCGCGAGTCGTTGTCGTTACGCTTGTGGTAAACGTCGTCGTAGAAGGCAGTGCCGCGCAGCAGCATGCCCATCGTATCTTTTTGCAGGTGCATCTCGGCGTTCAGGCCGACCCGGTTGGTGGTGAGGTCGCCCTTGCCGAAGTTGCGGTTGCCGTCGTCCAGGTTGATCGCACGCGGGTTGCTGGTGGCCAGCGGGCCGGCGAGCAGCTTGTCGGACGCGTCTTTCACCCTGACACCTACGCCGTACGACACGGTCGCCGACCAGTCGATCTTGGCACCATTGTCGAATTCGATAGCATCGCCGGCCCACGCCGCGCTGCCGATCAGCACCAGCGACAGCGGCAGCAGCCGGGGCACCCAGCGACGACGCCCTCCATTGTGTTGCGTTCCCTGCATATGGTTCTCCTCTCGTTGTCCGGGCCCATCCGCCGACGGTTCGCCCTTGTCCGACAATCTGCGCAGTAACGAAAGGCACTACATCGTCCGGAAAGACTACGCAGAGCAATTACTCAAAATACATGAATCGCGTTAGTCTGTTCGGGCGATGTCCAAGCCCGGGACCCACACAACAATCGGGGCAAGCGACAAGCAGGAGGAGATAAACCTTGAAAGAAATCAAAGATTTCAAGGCGTCGGTGCGCGCATGGCTGGAGGCAAACTGCCCGCCGTCGATGCGCACGCCGCCGCCCGAAGGCGAGATGGTGCTCGCCGGCAGCCGCCTCACCTTTTCCAACCCCGACCAGCGGCTGTGGTTCGAGCGCATGCGCGAGCAGGGCTGGTTCGCGCCGGACTGGCCGCGCGAATACGGTGGCGGCGGGCTTGACGCGCGCCAAACGCGGGTACTGGAAACAGAACTTTCCCGTCTGAAATGCCGCGCGCCGATGTTCAACCTCGGCATCTGGATGATCGGGCCGGTGCTGCTCGAATTCGGTAGCGACGAGCAGAAGGCACGCCACCTGCCGGGCATGGCGCGCGGCGAGGTGGCCTGGTGCCAGGGCTTCTCCGAACCCGGCGCGGGTTCGGACCTGGCGGGCCTGTCCTGCCGCGCCGAGCGCGACGGCGACCACTACGTCGTCAACGGCTCGAAGATCTGGACCTCCTACGCCGACCGCAGCGACTGGATGTACGCGCTGGTGCGCACCGACATGTCCGCCGGCAAGCACGCGGGCATCAGCATGCTCTTGATCGACATGGCAAGCGCGGGGGTCAGCACCCGCCCGATTGAGCTGATCAGCGGCAAGTCGCACTTCTGCCAGGTGTTCTTCGACAACGTACGCGTACCGGTGGCCAACCTGGTCGGCGCCGAGGGCGATGGCTGGATGCTCGCCAAGGCGCTGCTCGCCCACGAGCGCCGCGCGATGAGCAAGTTCGGCGACAACAACGTGCCGGGCGTCGACTTTCTCGACCTCGCCCGCCGTCTGGTCGCCGAGGCCGACCCGGACAGCCGCGCGGCACTTGCCGACCGCGTCGCGGCGTGCGCGATGGACGAACACGCGTACAAGCTGACGCTCGAGCGCACCCACGAGGCGGGCGGCGCCGGGCAGGATGTCTCGGCGCTGGTGGCGACCTTCAAATATGTGCATAGCGAACAGAACAAGACCCGCTACCGCACGCTGACGGCGCTCGCCGGCACCGACGCGCTGGGTTGGGAGGGCGAAGGCTACAGCGAAGAGCTGCTCAAGCTCGCCCGCCAGTGGCTGAACGCCTACACCTACACGGTCGCCGGCGGCACCTCCGAGATCCAGCTCAACATCCTCGCCCGCCGCGTGCTGGGCCTGCCCGACAGCGGAGGCTGAACGATGCGTTTTGTCCTGAACGAAGACCAGAACATGCTGCGCGAGAGCGCGGCCGACTTTTTCGCCGGCCGCCTGCCGCTTGCGCACCAGCGCAAACTGAAGGCGCAAGGGCAAAGCCGCGACGCGGACGCCTGGCGCGAGATGGCCGAGCTTGGCTGGAATGCGATCGCGTTGCCCGAATCCGTCGGCGGCGTCGCCTTCGGCCGCTCCGGCGTCGCACTGCTGCTTGCCGAAGCCGCACGCACGCTAGCCGCCACCCCGCTACTCGCCAGCAACCTGCTGGCGGCGGGGCTGGTCGAAGCAGCAGGGTCTGACGCGCAAAAGCGTGACTGGCTGCCGGCCTTGGCCACCGGCGACAAACTTGGCGCGCTGGCGCTGGACGAACGCGCCCGACACGACCCGGCGCGTGTCGAAACCCGCGCGAGGCGCACGGCGGGGCTCTGGCGCATCGACGGCGCCAAGTGCGCGGTCGTCGACGGCGAATTCGCCGACGTACTGATTACCGTCGCACGCGACGCAGACACCGACGAAACACTGCTGTTCGTGCTGGACGCGCACACCGCGGGCGTGCGCATCCAGCCGCTATCGCAGATCGACGCGCAGCCGATGGCGCGCGTGCGGCTTGACGGGGTGCAAGTGGACGAAGCCGCGCTGCTCGCGCGCGGCGCGGCGGCCGACGCTGCACTTAACACCGTGCTTGAGCGCGCGCGCATCGCTTTGGCCGCGCAGTTGCAGGCGGTCAGCCGCGTGCTGTTCGACACCACGCTCGATTATCTGAAACAGCGCGAGCAGTACGGCCGCAAGATCGGCGCCTTCCAGGCGCTGCAGCACCGCATGGCACGGCTGTTCACCCGCATCGAGCTTGCCGAGAGCTGCGTGCAGGCCGCCGTCGCCGCGCTGGACAGCGACGCGGACCTCGCCCGCCTCGCCGCGCTCGCCAAGGGCATGGCTGGCGAGACTGCGCTTGCCATCGCCGACGAGGCGGTGCAACTGCACGGCGGCATCGGCGTCACCGACGAGCTGGACGTCGGCCTTTTCCTCAAGCGCGTACAGGTGCTGGAAGCCCTGCTGGGCGACAGCGTGTACCAGCGCGCGCGTTACGCACGAGTGATCGGAGTGGTGGCATGAGCACGATAGACAAGTGGAAGACCGCGTACGCGCAGCTGACCGCACCGGGTGCGCCGTTCGAGTTGGCCGAACAGGACGGGTTGCCGGTGTTCCGCAACGCGCCTGCGACGCTGAACGAGGCGCTGGAAGCAGGCCGCCGCCACGGCGACGCCATCTTCGTGTCCTACCTGGGCAAACAGCTGAGTTTCAATGACTACTTCGCCGAGGTCGAACGCGTGGCCGCCGGCCTGATCGCGCACGGGCTCTCCCGCGGCACGCGCGTCGCCATCGCGATGCGCAACCGGCCCGAGTGGCTGGTCGCCTTCCACGCGGTGCTCAAGGCCGGCGCCGTGCCCTGCGCGCTCAATAGCTGGTGGCAGGGCGAGGAACTCGCCCACGCGATCACCGACGGCCAGGCAAGCTGGCTGATCGCCGACGGCGACCGCCTCTCCCGGCTCGAAGGGCGGCTGGGCGGCCTGACCGTGGTCGGCGTCGACGGCGCAGCCGGGCTCGAACTGGCAACCCTGGCCGGCCCGATACCGGAGGTCTGGCCGCAGGTTTCGCCCGACGACACCGCCGCGGTGCTGTTCACCTCGGGCACCAGCGCGCGCGCCAAGGCAGTGCTGCTCTCGCAGCGTGCGCTCGCGCAGGGCGCGTTCAACTTCGACTTCTTCGCCGCGGTCGGCGCGATGGCGCAGCCCGCGCTGATCGCGCGCGCCGCCGGCCGGCGCATCAAGAGCCTGCTCGCGGTGCCGCTGTTTCACGTCTCCGGGCTGATGGCACAGTTTGTCGCCGGGCTGCGCGGCGGGCGCGAGCTTGCGCTGATGCACAAATGGGACGCTGCCGAGGCGATCAGTGCGATGCAGGAAGACGGCGTCACCACCTTCAACGGCTCGCCGGCCATGCAGGTCGACCTGATCAGCCACCCGGCGTTCGATCCGGCGCGCCTCTCCCACCTGCTGGCGCTGGGTTACGGCGGCGCCGGCGTGCCCGAGTCGCTGTCCGGCCGCATCGCGCGCGCGCTGCCCGAGACGATGCAGGGCGTCGGCTACGGCATGACCGAGACCGGCGGCGCCGGCTGTGTGAACAGCGGCGAGCTCTTCTTCGAACACCCGCAGGCCAGCGGTCTGGTGTCGCCGATCATGCGGGTGCGCGCGCAGGCGCCCGACGGCACGCCCTGCCCGGCCGGCGTCGAAGGCGAACTCGCCTTCTTCGGCGTCACGCTGATGGACGGTTACTGGCAGGACGGGCAGCTCGACCGTTCGGCCTTCAATGGCGCGTGGTTCGCGACCGGCGACATCGGCGTGGTCGACGCCGACGGCCTGGTCCGGCTGACCGGGCGCAGCAAGGAAGTGGTCAACCGCGGCGGCGAGAAATTCTCGCTCTCCGAAGTCGAACACTGCCTGACCGCGCACCCGGACGTGCTGGAAGCCGCCGCGCTGGCGGTGCCGGACGAGCGCCTGGGCGAGCGGCTGGAAGCCGTGGTGGTGGTGCGCGCGGGCGCACCGCGTGACGCCGAAGCGATCCGCGCGTTTGCCGCCGCGCGCCTAGCCGCGTACAAGGTGCCCGCCAGCATCCATGTCAGCGAGACCGCGCTGCCGCGCAACGCGACCGGCAAGCTGATGCGCCAGGCGCTCAGGGTGCCCGTCTAGCGGCCGGCACCCGCCGACTCCTCCGCACGGACGATGGCGGAGGGGCCGGTGCGCGGTACAAAGGACACAGGACAGTTTCAGCCAGGAGAAAAACGATGGGCTTGCAAGGCAAGGCGGCAATCGTCGGCGTCGCGCAATACCGGCCGGAGAAGTACCAGACGGCCCCGCGCATGTTCCACCTCGAGCAGGTCGCCGACCTCGCGCGCCAGGCGCTGCTGGACGCCGGCCTCGAGGCGTCCGACATCGACGGGCTGTGCGTGAACGGCCCGCACTTTCACGAGGCGAGCAGCTTCGTGCCGGCCATGGTCGGCGAATACCTCGGCACCGCGCTCAACTTCGGCGAAGTGGTCGATCTGGGCGGCGCCTCCGGCGTCGCCATGGCGTGGCGCGCCGCCGCCGCGATCGAGCTTGGCCTGTGCCGCGCCGTGCTGTGCGTGATTCCGCAGCGGATGGCGCCGATGGGCCCGGACGAGGACCCGATGGCGATGGCGCGCGCGATGCGCTACGGCGGGCACAGCACCGCCTACGGCGCGCCCGAGGCCGAGTTCGACCTGCCCTACGGCCATATGGCGCAGAACACCGGCTACGCGATGATCGCCCAGCGCTACAAGGCGCGTTACGGCTACGACGAGGCGGCGATGGCCAAGATCGTCGTCGACCAGCGCACCAACGCCTGCGCCAACCCGAACGCGATGTTCTACGGCAAGCCGCTCTCCATCGACGACGTGCTCGCCAGCCGCATGGTCGCCGACCCCTTGCGCGTGCTCGAGATCGTGATGCCGGTTGCCGGCGGCGCTGCCTTCATCGTCACCAGCGCGGACCTCGCCCACCGCTGCCGGCATCGCCCGGCCTGGATCAAGGGCTTTGGCGAGCACATCATCAGCAAGTCGCCAACTTACGCGCCGGACATGCTCGACACGCCGATCGGGACGGCGTCGCGCCGCGCCTTCGCGATGGCCGGAATCACGCCGGCCGACATCGACGTCGCCCAGCTCTACGACTGCTACACCATCACGGTGCTGCTGTCGCTGGAGGACGCCGGCTTCGCCAAGAAGGGCGAAGGCATGGCCTTCGTGCGCGAGCACGACCTCACCTACAAGGGCGACTTCCCGCTGAACACCCACGGCGGCCAGCTGGGCTTCGGCCAAGCCGGCAGCGCCGGTGGCATGAGCCAACTGATCGAGGCAGTCGAACAATTGCGCGGCAGCTGCGCCGAACGCCAACTGGCGCGCTGCGACAAGGCCTTCGTCTCCGGCACCGGCGGCGTGATGAGCGAGCAGGCCGCGCTGATCCTGATGGGGGAATAAACCATGGCAAACAAACCGCAACCGGTCGCGACCGACATCTCGCGCCCGTACTGGGATGCGCTCAAGGCGCGCCGCATCGAGCTGCAGCAGTGCGACGCCTGCGGCCGCTGGAACTTCTTCCCGCGCCGCCACTGCCCGCACTGCCTGTCCGACCGCCTCGCCTGGCGCGAGGTGTCCGGCCGCGGCAAGCTGTTGACCTACACCGTCGCGCGCATCCCGACGCTGCCGGACTTCGCCGACGAGGCGCCGCAGAAGCTCGCGGTGGTCGAACTGGCCGAAGGCGTACACCTCAACACCACGCTAGTGGGCCTCGCCGAAGACGAGATCAGCGTCGGCATGGCGGTGAAACCGGTGTTCGACGAAAGCGGCGACACCCCCTTGCTGCGCTTCACGGGCGAGGACAAGTCGCTGGCCGTGATCGGGCGCGCGGTGGACGACACGCCGGCAGAGACCACGCCGGCCACGCCTAAGCGGCAGATCCACTTCAAGGACTTCGAGTCGCTGAAGGCACTTATCAGCGACGACTACTCGGGCTGGAGCAACACGTATACGGTGGGGCAGGACCTGATCGACCAGTTTGCCGCGCTCTCCGGCGACGACTACTGGATCCACACCGACCCGGAGCGCGCCAGGAAGCAAGGCCCGTTCGGCGGCACCATCGCGCACGGCATGCTGATCCAGGTGCTGCTCTCCCGCCTGTCTATGCCGCTTGACTGGGAACTGGCCGGCTTCGGCAATATGGCCAACTACGGCAGCAACAAGCTGCGCTTCCCCTCGCCGGTGCCCGCCGGCAGCCGGATCCACGGCCGCGCACGCGTCAAGGCGGTCGACGAAGTCAAGGCCGGCACCCAGCTGACGCTGGAGATGTGCGTGCACGTGGTCGGCCAGGAAAGACCCGCACTGATCAACGAGTTGATCGTGCTTTACATGCCTTAAAGTTTGCAGCCCCTCGATGTGGTGGTTGGCCCCGCTTGCGCGGGGCCTTTTTTCATTCCGGCCCTCCCGCTCGCTCGACCTCGACCGCGGTGACCTTGTACTCGGGGCACGAGGTCGCCCAGTCGGCATTCAGCGTGGTCAGCACGTTGGTGCCGCTTTGCGGGAAGTGGAACGACGCGTAGACGACGCCCGGCTGCACGGTGTCGGTCACTTGCGCGTCCAGTTCCGTCTGTCCCATCCGGCTCGCCACGCGCACCCGGTCGCCCGCCAGGATGCCGCGCGCGGCGGCGTCCTGCGGGTGGATGCGCAGATGGTCGCGGTCGGCCCACACGAGGTTGGCGGTGCGCCGCGTCTGCGCGCCGACGTTGTAGTGCTCGAGGATGCGCCCGGTGGTCAGCAACAGCGGGAAGGCCCGGCTGACCGCCTCGCTGGTCGGCATGTAGGGCGTGTTGTTGAACTGGCCAAGCCCGCGGGTAAAGGTATCGGCGTGCAGCACGGCTGTGCCGTGGGGCGCAGCTGCGTCGCACGGCCACTGCACGCTGCCTAGCTTGTCGAGCAGGCCGTAGCTGACGCCGGCGAAGGTCGGCGTCAGCTGCGCGATCTCGTCCATCACCTCGGAGGGGTGGCCGTACGCCATCGGGTAGCCCATCGCGCGCGCAAGCGCCTGCGTCACCTGCCAGTCGGCCATGCCGGCAAGCGGCGGCAGCACGCGACGGATGCGCGAGATGCGCCGCTCGGCGTTGGTGAAGGTGCCATCCTTCTCCAGGAAAGTCGCGCCGGGCAGCAGCACATGCGCGAAGCGGGCCGTCTCGTTGTGGAAGATGTCCTGCACCACCACGAATTCCATCGCCGTGAGCGCCGCGTGCACGTGGCGGCTGTCCGGGTCGGACTGTGCAATGTCCTCGCCCTGGCAGTAAAGCCCGAGAAAACGGCCTTCGAGCGCCGCCTCGAACATCTGCGGGATGCGCAGGCCGGCCTCTTCCGGCAGCTTCACGCCCCACGCCGCCTCGAAGCTCTCCCGCACCTCCGACAAGCCGACATGGCGGTAGCCGGTGAATTCGTGCGGCACCGCGCCCATGTCGCACGCGCCCTGCACGTTGTTCTGCCCGCGCAAGGGGTTGACGCCGACCCCATCGCGGCCGAGGTTGCCGGTGGCGAGCGCCAGGTTGGCCAGCGCCATCACCCCGCTCGAGCCCTGGCTGTGTTCGGTGACGCCAAGGCCGTAGAAGATCGCCGCGTTGGCGGCCTGCCCATACAGGCGCGCCGCCTCGCGGATCAGCGCCGCCGCGACGCCGCACTCGGCTTCTACCGCCTCCGGTGCATGTTCGGGCTGCAGGATGAAATCGTGCCAGGACAGCCACGAGCTTTCATCGCAGCGCTTGCCGATGAAGTCACGGTCGACCAGTTTTTCCTCGATCAGGGTGTAGGCGATCGCGTTGAGCAGCAGCACGTTGGTGCCGGGCCTCACCGCGAGGTGCAGCCCTTCGCCTGCGTGCAGGGTGTCCAGCAGGCCGGTTCGCCTAGGGTCGATCACGATCAGCCGCGCGCCCTCGCGCAGGCGGCGGCGCAAGGCCGAGGCGAACACCGGGTGCGCGTCGGTCGGATTGGCGCCGCACACCAGGATCAGGTCGGCCGCGTACACCGAGTCGAAGTGCTGGGTGCCGGCCGCCTCGCCGAACGCGGCCTTCAGCCCGTACTCGCTCGGCGAATGGCAGACCCGCGCGCAGTTGTCGATGTTGTGGTTGCCGAACGCTGCGCGTACCAGCTTCTGCACAAGGTAGGCTTCCTCGTTGCTGCAGCGGCTGGACGCGATGCCGCCGATCGCGCCGACCCCGTGTTCTTCCTGCACGCGTTTCAGGCCCGCGGCGGCGAAGGCGATCGCCTCGTCCCAATCCACTTCGCGCCAAGGGTCGGTAATGCGCTCGCGGATCAGAGGTTTTTTCACCCGCTCCGGGTGCGTCGCGTAGCCCCAGGCGAAACGGCCCTTCACGCAGGCGTGACCGTGATTGGCGCCGCCCGCGCGCGACGGGGTCAGCCGCACCACCTCCCCGCCCTTGACCTCGGCCTCCAGCGAACACCCGACGCCGCAGTACGCGCAGGTGGTAGTCAGCGCGTGGGTAGGCTGCCCGGCGGCGATCAGCGTGCGCTCGGTCAGCGTGGCGGTCGGGCACGCCTCGACGCAGGCGCCGCACGACACGCACTCGGACCCCATCAGGTTTTCGCCGGCAAAACCGACCCGCGAGGCGAAACCGCGGCCGCTGATATTGAGCGCGAAGGTGCCCTGCACCTCTTCGCAGGCGCGCACGCAGCGCGAACACACCACGCAGCGTGCCGGGTCGTACACGAAATAGGGGTTGGAGGTGTCGATCGCCTCGTCCAGGTGATTGTCGCCCTGCCCGACCCCGTAGCGGATCTCGCGCACGCCGATTTCGCCTGCGGTGTCCTGCAGCTCGCAATTGCCGTTGGCCGCGCAGCTCAGGCAATCGGTCGGGTGGTCCGACAGGTAGAGTTCCATCACGCCGCGGCGTAGCTCGGCAAGGCGCGGGCTTTGCGTGCGCACGAGCATGCCGTCCTCGCACGGCGTGGTGCAGGCGGCAGGGGTGCCGTGGCGGCCGTCGATCTCGACCAGGCACAGCCGGCACGAGCCGAAAGGCGACAACGTGTCGGTCGCGCACAACTTGGGCAGCGGCGAGTTGGCGAGCGCGGCGGCGCGCATCAACGAGGTGCCGGCGGCAACTTCAATACGATGGCCGTCGATGGTCAGCGAGACGGCACCGGCCGGCACGGGCACGGGCACGGGCGTGCCAAGGTCGGCTTCGCGGCGGCTTTTCATTGCGGTCCCCTTTCGGTGAATTCGCCCGGGAAATGCTCGAGCGCCGAGCGCACCGGGTAGTGCAGCATGCCGCCCAACGCGCATAGCGATGCGTCGCGCAGGGTGTCAGTGAGTTCCAACAGCAGCGCGACGTCGTCGGCGGCGTGATGGCTGCCGGCCATCAGGCGGTCGACGATTTCGCCGCCGCGCACCGAGCCGACGCGGCACGGCGTGCACTTGCCGCAGGATTCGGCCGCGCAGAAGGTGAACGCCAGACGCGCCATGCCCGCCATGTCGCACGTTTCATCAACCGCGACCACGCTGCCGTGGCCGAGGATGGCGCCGCGCGCGGCGAACGCCTCGTAGTCGAGCGGCAGCTCGAAGTCGTCCGGGGTCAGCCACGCGCCCAGCGGCCCGCCGACCTGCACGGCCTTGACGCACCCCGTTCTGGCACCGCCACCAAAGTCATTGACGAGTTCGCCGAGCGTCGGCCCGAACGCGGTCTCGACCAGCCCGCACTGGCGCAGGCTGCCGGCGAGGGTGAGCGCCAGGGTGCCGCGCGAGCGCTCGCGCCCGAAGTGGTAAAACGCCGCACCGCCGTCCCGCGCGATCACCGGCAAAGACGCGAGCGAGAGCACGTTGTGCACCAGCGTCGGCTTGCCGAACAGGCCAGAGACGGCCGGCAGCGGCGGGCGCGCCCTCACCTGCCCGCGCCTGCCCTCGATCGACTCGATGAGCGCCGACTCCTCGCCGCAGATATACGCGCCGGCGCCGGCGCGCACTTCGACGCGGAACGCGCGGCCGCTGCCCGCTATATCGCCCCCCAGGAATCCGGCCGCCTCGGCGCGCGCTACGGCCTGCCGCAGCTTTTCGATCGCCTGCGGGTATTCGCTGCGCACGTAGACGTAGCCCTGCTCCGCGCCGACGCACAACGCGGCGATGGCCATTCCTTCGAGCAAGGCGTACGGGTCTCCCTCGAGCAGCATGCGGTCGGCGTACGCGCCGGAGTCGCCCTCGTCGGCGTTGCACACGACATAGCGCTCGGTATCCGCTTGCGTACGCACGCTCTGCCACTTGATATGCGCGGGGAACGCCGCGCCGCCACGCCCGCGCAGGCCGGACGCTTCCAGTTCGGCCAGGAAGGCGTCCTCCCCCATGGCGAGCAGCCGCTTGAGCCCGGCGTAACCGCCACGCTCCAGGTAATCGTCCAGCGACAGCGGCCGGGTCAGCCCGGCGCGCGCGAACACCAGCCGCTGCTGGCGTACCAGATACGGCAGCGCGTCGACCGGCCCCAGCGCGAGCGGGTGCGCGCCGCCCTGCATGAGGCCGGCGTCCAGCAGGCTGTCGATGTCGGCCGCGGTGACCGGCCCGTAGCCGAAGCTGCCCGTGTCGGTGTCGACTTCCAGCAGCGGCTCGAGCCAATAGAGCCCGCGTGCGCTCACCCGCACCACCTCCGCTTGCAGTCCACGCTCGGCAAGCGCTGCTGCAAGCGCCGCGGCGACCTCGTTCGCGCCCAGCGCGCAGGCGACCGAGTCCTCGCTGATCCTCACGCGTACGGTCACGATTTGCCCTCCTGCAGCAGCCGCGCGACGCGCGCGGGATCCAGCCTGCACAACAGGCGTCCGTCGTATTCGGCGGCGGGAGAGGCCGCGCAGGCGCCCAGGCAGTACACGGCCTCGACGTCGATATCCGCGGGCGCGCCTTGGGCGGCCAGCCACAGCGCCTCGCTGCCCGTCGCGCGGCACGACTCGGCACGGCAGATGCGCAGCCGGTGCAGGTTCGGCGGGCTGCGCCGGAAGTCCGCGTAGAAGCTGACCACCCCTTCGAGCTCGGCGCGCGAGATGCGCAGCGCCTTGGCGATAGCCGCGATCGCCGTCTCCGGGATGTAGCCGCAGGCGGCCTGCACCGCGTGCAATAGCGGCAGCAACGCGCCTTTCTGCCTCCTGTGGCTTTCGATCAGCGCGGCTAGCGCTTCGTCTGTCAACGGCCCGGTCATCGCGTCGCTCCCGTCGGCTTAAAAACCCACTTTAGTTAGTTGCCTAAGCATTTTCAGGCCATGTGGCTGGCCAAAGTGAAACTGAACAAAAAGGGCACCCCGCGGGGTGCCCTCGCGCTTGAAGCCCAGGCTCAGGCGTGCAGGTCGAAGCGGTCGGCGTTCATCACCTTCACCCACGCCGAGACGAAGTCGCACACGAACTTTCCGGCGTTGTCGTCCTGCGCGTACAGCTCGGCGTAGGCGCGCAGCACCGAATTCGATCCGAACACCAAATCGACCCGGCTCGCCGTCCACTTGGGCGCGCCGCTGGCGCGGTCGCGCAGTTCGTAACCCCTGTCGCCCGCCACCTGCCAGCTATTGCCCATGTCGGTGAGGTTGACGAAGAAGTCGTTGCTGAGCACGCCTACGCGTCCGGTGAACACGCCGTCCTTGCAAGCACCGTGGTTGGCGCCCAGCACGCGCAGGCCGCCAACCAGCACCGTCATCTCGGGCGCGGTCAGCCCCATCAGCTGGCTGCGCTCGAGCAACAACTCTTCGGCGGGCACCGCGTAGTCGGCCTGCAGATAGTTCCTGAAGCCGTCGTGCACCGGTTCCAACACCGCGAACGACGCCGCGTCGGTCGTCTCTTCGCCCGCGTCGCCGCGCCCGGGCGAAAACGGCACCTCGACGTCAAACCCCGCCGCGTTCGCCGCCCGCTCGACGCCGACATTGCCCGCCAGCACGATGATGTCGGCGACGCTCGCGCCGACCTCCCGCGCGACCGGCTCGAGCACCGAAAGGACGCGGGCGAGCCGCTCGGGTTCGTTGCCCGGCCAGTCCTTCTGCGGGGCCAGGCGGATGCGCGCGCCGTTGGCGCCGCCGCGCCTGTCCGAGCCGCGAAAGGTGCGCGCGCTGTCCCACGCGGTGGCGACCAGCTCGGCCACCGACAGGCCGGAGGCGGCGATCTTCGCCTTGGCGGCGGCGACGTCGTAGCCCACCGGGCCTGCCGGCACCGGGTCCTGCCAGATCAGGTCTTCGGCGGGCACGTCCGGTCCGATGTAACGGCTTTTCGGCCCGAGGTCGCGGTGGGTCAGCTTGAACCACGCGCGGGCGAACACTGCGGAGAAGTAGTCCTGGTCGGCGGCGAAGCGCTCGGCAATCTTGCGGTACGCCGGGTCCATCTTCATCGCCATGTCGGCGTCGGTCATGATCGGGTTGCGGCGAATCGATGGGTCTTCGGCGTCAAGCGGCTTGTCCTCCTCGCGGATACCGATCGGCTCCCACTGCCAGGCGCCGGCCGGGCTCTTCTTCAGTTCCCACTCGTAACCCAAGAGCAGCTTGAAGTAGCCGTTGTCCCAGCGCGTCGGATGAGTCGTCCACGCGCCTTCCAGCCCGCTGGTTACCGCATCATGGCCTATGCCGCGGGTAGTCTTGTTGAGCCAGCCAAGACCGGCGTCTTCCAGCGGCGCGCCCTCGGGCGCCGGCCCGAGACGGGCGGCGTCGCCGTTGCCGTGGCACTTGCCGACGGTGTGGCCGCCGGCGGCCAACGCGACGGTTTCCTCGTCGTCCATCGCCATGCGCGCGAAGGTCACCCGCACGTCCTCTGCGGTACGCAAGGGGTCGGGCTGGCCGCCCACCCCTTCCGGGTTCACGTAGATCAACCCCATCTGCACCGCGGCGAGCGGGTTGGCGAGTGACGCGCGCTCGTCGCCCAGATAGCGCTCGGCGCCCAGCCAGTTTTTCTCCGGCCCCCAGTTGATGTCCTTTTCCGGGTGCCAGATGTCTTCACGCCCGAACGAGAAACCGTAGGTCTTCAGTCCCATCGTCTCGTAGGCCATGGTGCCGGCAAGCACGATCAGGTCGGCCCAGCTAAGCCGATTGCCGTATTTTTTCTTGATCGGCCACAACAGGCGGCGCGCCTTGTCGAGGTTGGCGTTGTCCGGCCACGAGTTCAGTGGCGCGAAGCGCTGGTTGCCGCGGCTGGCGCCGCCGCGCCCGTCGGCCGTGCGGTAGGTGCCGGCCGCGTGCCAGGCCATGCGGATCATCAGCCCGCCGTAGTGCCCCCAGTCGGCCGGCCACCACGCCTGGCTCTGCGTCATGAAGTCGGCGAGGTCTTGTTTCAGCGCGGCGAAGTCGAGCCCTGCGACTGCCTTGCGGTAGTCGAAGCCGCCCCCCATCGGGTTGGTCTTGCTGTCGTGCTGGTGCAGGATGTCGAGGTTCAGCGCGTGCGGCCACCAGGGCGCGCTGCTGCCCACTTCGGTGTTCGCGCCGTGCATCACCGGGCACTGGCCCGCCATTTGCTGCTTCGCTTGCATCGTCAAACCCTCCGCTACGGTGTGGGACCGGCCTGCCTGCGCATGACGCAGGGCAGGCCGGCAATCCTGAGAAGTGTAGGCAAGAAAAAAGCCGGAACACGCCGTGCGGCATGCTCCGGCCCGGGCGGCCAGGCGCGTCAGCTCTCCATTTCGCGCTCGATCTCGCGGATATGCGCCTGGTGGCGGCCGATACGCTCGCCCATCGGCGGCCCCTTGAAGGACTTCTTCACGCCGATTACGTGCCAGAACACGGCAAGCACGACCAGCAGCGCGACGATGATGTAGAGCACCTTCTCGTTCGGCGGCTGGATGCCGACAAAGGCCAGCGTCAACCCGCCGATGGTGGCGAGCACGGCGACCGGGCGCGACCAGCTGTAGAGGTTGAACGGCCCCTTGTGCTTCCAACTCCGCCCCTCGGCGAAGATGCCGACGGTGATCGGCATCACGTAGGAGATGTAGAGCAATACCGCGCACGCGGTCGACAGCACGATGAAGGCGTCGCCGTACAGCGTCGCCGCAATGGCGAGCAGCGCGCCGGTCCAGATCGCCGCCACCGGCGTGCGGTGCTGGTGGTGCACCTGTTTGAGCGCGTGCGAGAAAGGCAGGCCACCGTCGCGCGCAAACGCATAGATCATGCGCGAGGTCGAGGTGAGGCAGGCCAGACCGCAGATGTAGTTGACGACGAATACGCCGATGCCAAGCCCCACCTGCAAGGGCTTTGGCAACATCCCCAGCAGTGCGGCGAATACGCCGATGCCCTGCTTGACGCCCTCCTCGACACTCGGCATCGCCAACACGAACACCGACACCAGGATGTAGCCGAACAGCGCCGACCACAGCACCGCCAGCATGATGCCCTTGGGCACGTTGACCGCGGCGTGGCGGGTTTCCTCCGAGGTGTGCGCGGACGCGTCGTAGCCGGTCAGCGTGTACACAGTCAGCAACAGCCCCGACAGGAACACCATCAGCGGGCTGCTGTTTTGCGGCCACAGGCTGCCTTCGCTGCCGGTGAAGTTGGTGAAGGTGAAGAGGCGCGTGAAGTCGAGCGGGCCCGGTGCGTACAGCAGGAGCGACACCGTCAGCACCATCGACACGAAGAAGATCAGGTAGCCGGAGAGGTCGGTCAGCCAGGTCGTCACCCGGATGCCCTGATGGTTGAGCCAGGCCTGCGACAGGGTGACAAGCGCGATGAACAGCGTCTGCGCGCCCCAGCCCAGGCTCTCCGGCGCGATGCCCAGCATCGGCGCGATCAGCGTCTTGAAGAAGGGGTCGTACACGCCGAAGTTCACCGACGCGACGACGAAGATCAGCCCGAGCAGGTTGAACCAGGCGACCACCCAGCCGTAGCCGCGCCCGCCCAGAATCGAGCCCCAGTGGTAGAGGCCGCCGGCGGTCGGATAGGCCGAGGCGATCTGCGCCATCGACGCGGCGACCATCAGCACGAAGGCCGAGCCGACCAGCCAGCCGATGCCGACCGACGCGCCGCCGCCGGCCGACAGCGCGGCCGGGAACGCGGTGATGCCGCCGGCCAGGATGCAGATGATGGAAAACGAGATCGCGAAGTTGGAAAAGCCGGTCATCCGGCGCGACAACTCCTGCGCGTACCCCATGCTGTGCAACTGCTTCTCGTCTTCCGACAAGTGCGCGTGCACCCCGTCTCTTTGATCGCTCATAAACCCTCCCCAGAGTTGTTGTGTGCGCCGGAAAGCTGTCCGCGGCGCGCGGACTGAACCAGATGGTCGAACAGCGACTGTTGCGCGGCGTCTTGCGCCGCGGTGAGTTCCGGGTGCCACTGCACAGCGGTGACTTGCGGGTGGTCGTCAAGCTCGATCGCCTCGACAACGCCGTCGTCGGCCCACGCGACAGGCCGCACGCCCGAGCCGAGGCGCTCGACCGCCTGGTGGTGCCACGACATCGGGCTCACCCTCTCCCCCAGCAGGGTGGCCAGCCGTGAATCGCCGGCGATGCGCACCGGATGCGGCGTCGGCGAGCGCGGCGGCTGGCGGTGCGCGATGGCCTCGCCGACTGCGTCGGGCAAATGCAGGTGCAAGCTGCCGCCCAGCGCGACGTTGATGAGTTGCAGGCCGCGGCAGATCGCAAGCAGCGGGCGGCGCGCCGCAAGCGCCGCGCGCACCAGCGCAAGCTCGGTCTGGTCGCGCGCGGGCTCGACGCTATAGAGTTCGGCGTGGCGCTCGCTGCGGTGGTGCACAGGGTCGATGTCGCCACCGCCGATCAGCACCAGCGCGTCGACGCGGGCAAGCCAGGCACGCGCCCAGCGCCCGGCGTCCTCCCCTGCCGTATGCGGCAGCATCAGCGGCACGCCGCCTGCGCGCACCACGGCGTCCAGGTACTCGACCGGCACATGCGGGCCGTGCCCGTCGGCCGCCGGGTAGCTGGTGAGCCCCACCACCACCTCAGCCACCCGTCTCTCCACGGCACGCGGCAAGATACACCGCGCGGTAGTCGTCGACCGACCAGGGCCGCGGGTTGGTCGCGTCGCTCGGGTCGGCCTTGGCCATGCGCGCGACCTCGTCGGCGCGCTCTTCCGCTACACCGATCTCGGCGAGCGTGTCGGGGATCGCGCACGCGGCGCGCAGCCCCTCCACCCAGGCGAGCACCGCGGCGGCGTCCCCGCCCGGCAGCCCAAGCACCCGCGCGAGGTGGACAAGCTTGCCTTCGATCGCAGCTTGCTGGTGGCGGATCACGTAAGGCAGCAGCACGGCGTTGACGAGGCCGTGGTGTTTGTCAAAAACCGCGCCGACCGGGTGCGCGAGCGCGTGCACCGCGCCCAGCCCCTTCTGGAACGCCGTCGCGCCCATCAGCGAGGCGGCGAGCATCTGGGCGCGTGCCTCGATGTCCTGCCCGTCGCGCACCGCGCGCTCAAGAAAACCGTGCACCAGACGCATCCCCTCCAGTGCGATGCCGTCGGCCAGCGGATGGTAGCCAGCGGCGCAGTACGCCTCGAAGTTGTGCACCAGCGCGTCGATGCCGGTCGCCGCGGTGAGCGCGGGCGGCAGCCCGACCGTCAGTTCCGGGTCGGCGATCACCTGCCCGGGCAACATGAGCGGGTGGAACAGGATCACCTTGCGGTGCTCGGCCTCGTCGACGATCACCGACGCGCGGCCGACCTCGCTGCCGGTGCCTGCGGTGGTCGGCAGCGCGAGCACCGGGGAAGCCAGCGCGGCGTCCACCCGCGCCCAGTTGTCCCCTACGTCCTCGTACTGCCACAAGTCGTCCGCCTCGCCCGCACCCGCGGCGAACGGCAACTGGCGCGCCAAGAGCGCGACCGCCTTGCCCACGTCGAGCGCGCTGCCACCGCCGATCGCGACCACCCCGTCGCAGCCCGCCTCCAGATAACAGCGGATGCCGGCGACCACTTCGGCGCCGACAGGGTTGGGCTTGAGCGCGCTAAAGAGCGCGAAGGGCATGCCCGCCTGGCCAAGCACGGCCTTGAGCCGCGAAAGCGGCGGCAGTTGCGCGAGGCCCGGGTCGGTGACGATCAAGGGGCGCGTCACGCCCAGCGCGGCACAGGCGTCGGGCACCTCGGCGAGGCGTCCCGCGCCGAAGCGCACGCGGGTCGGGTAGTTCCAGTTGCCGTTCAGCGACATGTTCAGGCCCTCAGGTGGAAGGATTTGACGCGGGTCAGTTGCGCGTAGCCGAGCGTCGAGAGCGACACCCCGCGCCCGCTGTCCTTGACGCCGGTCCACGCAAGCGCCGGGTCGAGGTAGTCGCAACGGTTCATGAAGATGGTGCCCGCCTCGATGCGCGCGCCCAGATGCAGCGCGGCGTCCTCGTCGCGCGTCCACAGCGACGCGGTCAGCCCGTAGCGGCTGTCGTTGATCAGCGCGAGCGCCGCCTCGTCGTCCGGCACCGGCATGATGCCGACCACCGGCCCGAAGCTCTCCTCCTGCATCACGCGCATCGCTTGCCTGACGTCGACGAGCACCTGCGGCGCGAGGTAGGGCGTGCCCGCCGCGTCGCGCGGGAAGGCCGAGGGGCTGATCAGCGCCGAGGCGCCCTCGCGGCAGGCGTCGCTGATCTGGCCGCGCACGAAGTCGGCGGCGCTGGCGCGCACCATCGGCCCCAGCGTGGTTTCGGCGTCCAGCGGATGGCCAAGCCGGTAGCGCAGCGTCTCATCGACGAAGGCGTCGACGAAGTCGCGGTAGAGCGGCGCCGCCACATAGATGCGCTCGACACCGCAGCAGGACTGGCCGCTGTTGAAGAAGGCACCGTCGACCAGCGATTCGACCGCACGGCCAAGGTCGGCGTCTGCACGCACATAGGCGGCGTCCTTGCCGCCCAGCTCCAGCCCGACCGGGATGAAACGCCCGGCGGCGGCGCGCTCGATTGCGCGCCCGCCCTCGATCGAACCGGTGAACACCACCGCGTCGACCCCGTCGCTCGCGACTAAGCTGAGCGTCGCCTCGTGCGGCAGGAACAGGATCTGGAACACGCCGGCGGGCAGCCCGGCTGCCGAGAAGGCCTCGGCGAACAGCCGCGCTGCCTGCGGAGTCTGGCTCGAGTGTTTGAGCAGCACCGTGTTGCCGGCGACGAGCGCCGGCACGATCGAATTGATCGCGGTCAGGAAGGGGTAATTCCACGGCGCGAGCACCAGCACCGTGCCCAGCGCCTCGCGCCGCATGAAGTGGCGGATGCCGGGCACGGCTGCGGGGTGCACGTCCCCGAGCGCGGCCTCGGCGGCGGCGAGCATGTGGCGGCCGCGCTCGAGCACGCCGCCCACCTCGCCAGGCGAATAGCGGATAGGCCGGCCGATGGCGACGCTGATCGCTTGCGCGACGCGCGATTTTTGCCCTTCCAGGCAATCCAGCGCTCGCGCGACATGCGCGGCCCGCTCTGCGATGGAAAGCGCGCGCCAGTGGCGGCCGGCCTTGCGCGCGGCGCCCAGCGCGGCGGCGACCTCGGCGTCGCTCGAATACTCGCCGCTGAAGCAGACGCTGCCGTCCGCGGGGGAGATGACTTCAAAGGGCATGTCAGATGATCTCGAAGTAGCGTTTCAGTTCCCAGTCGGTCACGTAGCGCTGGAATTCGCGCTCCTCCCATTCACGCGTCGCGGCGAAGTGCTCGACGAAGTCGTCGCCGAAGGCGCGGCGGGCGACGCTGCTGTGACGCAGGCGCTGCGCGGCGTCCCACAGCGTCGAGGGCAGCTTGCGCTCGGGCGGCGCGTCCAACTGATAGCCGTTGGCGGTCACCGCCTCGTCCGGCTCGATTGCCTCGTCGACGCCGGCGAGGCCCGCCGCCAATGCGCCGGCCAGCGCAAGGTAGGGGTTGGCGTCGGCACCGGGCAGCCGGTACTCGACGCGCTGGCTCTTGTCCGAACCGGGGATCACCCGGATCGCGACGGTGCGGTTGTCGACGCCCCACAGCGACAGCGTCGGTGCCCAGTAGCCCGGCACCAGGCGACGGAAGCTGTTGATGGTCGGCGCGGCGGTCGCCGCGATATCGGCCATGTAGCGCTGCAAGCCGCCGACGAAATGGCGCTGCACGCGGCTGATGCCGTGTTCGGCGGCCTCGTCGTAGAAGGCGTTGCACCCGTCCTTGCCGCGCAGAGAGATGTGCAGGTGGCCGCCCTGCCCCGACTGCTGCTCGTTCCACTTGGCCATGAACGACACCATCCGCCCCTGTTTTTGCGCGAGCACCTTGCTGAAGGTCTTGAAGAGCGCGGCGTTGTCGGCGGCGCGCAGCGCAGGGGCCACCGACAGCGCGGCCTCGAGCTGGCCCGGCCCGGTCTCCTCGTGGAAGCCCTCGATCGGCATGTCCATGCGTTCGCACAAATCAAGCAGGGCGCGGTAGAAGTCGGTGTTCACCGAGTTCCTGAGCACCGAGTAGCCGAAGGCGCCGCGTCCGAGCGGGCGCGGGTCGCGGTAGGCGCGCGCAAACAGCGCCTCGTCCGGCTCGTCCACCGCGAGGAACTCGTATTCGAAGCCTGCGTGCACCTCGAAACCCAGCGCGTCGGCCCGCGCGAGCAGGCGGCGCAGCACGCCACGCGGGCACAGGCACTCGAGCCTGCCTGTCACCTCGCCCTGCACCAGCAACATGTCGCCTTCCAGCGGCAACTCGCGCACCGAGTCGGGCAACAGGCGGATTTCGGCGTCGCCGTAGCCGCGCCCCCAGCCGGTGAGCCGGGTGTTGTCGTACAGGCGGTCGCCGACGTCCCAGCCGAACACCACGTCGCAGAAGCCGAAGCCCTTGTCGAGCGCGGACAGGAACTTGTCGGTCGACATGTACTTGCCTGCCATCACCCCGTCGATGTCGTAGAGACCCACCTTGACCTGCTTGAGCCCTCTTTGCGTGACCAGCGCCGCAAGATCGGCCGCCGTCCTGATCGCCTGCGTCTGCATCGCCTACTCCTTCCTTCGCGCATAAATGCACATGGAATTGTTTTAGAAATTCATTTTTTGGAAATCAAGACTAATTTGTAACAAATGGAACATATGACGGAGAAAGGCTGCAATGGCCGTACTTGAACGCATGCGTGCGCAGTTCGACGCGCTGCCGCCGGCCGAGCGCAAGGTGGCACGGCGGCTGATGGTCGACACCCCGGTCGCCGGTCTGCAGACGATCGCGCAGCTGGCCGCCGAATGCGGGGTCAGCGGGCCGACCGTGCTGCGTCTGGTGTCCAGGCTCGGGTTCGAGCACTACGCTGCCTTCCAGGCAGCACTGAGGGGGGAACTGGAGGAGAGGCTGGCATCGACGCTGTCGCGCTCGAGGCTGGATGGAAGCGTTCCGGTCGACGAGGATTTCCTCGCCGGGTTTGCCGGACTAGCGCAAGAGGCGCTGACCGGTACGCTCGCGCAGGTGCCGCGCGGCGACTTCGAGGCGCTCGCCTATGCGCTCGCCGACCCCGCGCACAGGGTGGTACTCGCCGGCGGCAGGCTCACGCAGGCGCTGGCGGCCTATCTCGCCCAGCACCTGCGCGCGATGCGCCCGGGCGTCGACCTGCTCGCCGGTGCGGGGTCAGCCTGGGCGGATACCCTGGTCGACTTCCGCAAGGGGGACCTGATGCTGCTCTTCGACATCCGCCGCTACGACCCGGCGCTGGAAGCGCTCTCGCGCAAGGCGGCGCAGCACCGGCTCACCCTGTGCCTGATCACCGACCAGTGGCTGTCGCCGATCGCGCCGCTAGGACGGCTGGTGCTGGTCGGGCGCAGCAGCGCGGCTGCCGGCTGGGGCAGCAAGCTGCCGCTGTTCGTGCTGGTCGAGGCGCTGATCGCTCGTGTGCACCAGCTGCGCGGTGCGCACAGCACCGGCCGGCTCGCCCTGATCGACGAATGGGGTGGCGCGTGAAGCCCGGGCGTCAGCGCCCGGCGCCCTGCGATGGCAGCACCAGTACCGGCCCGCCGTCGAACGGGTCGACGTAGTCACTCTCTTGCCAGAGCGCCGCGCGCAGCCATTCTTGCGCGTCAAGGTGTGCGTCGCCGACCTCCCCCAGCGCGGCGCGGGCGGGCTCGGGCAGGAAACCGCTAAAGAGGGTGTGCTGCGGCAGCAATTCGGCGAGCAGCGCCCCGTCCGTGGCCATAAAGTCGCTGCCCTGCACGGCAAAATGCCGGCCCAGCGCCTGCCACAGCAGGGAATCGCCGCTGTCGTCCCGCACACCTGGCAAGGTGGCGAAGAGCCGCCGGCCGAAGCGGTCCGGTTCGGCTGACGCCAACGTCTGGCAGGCCGCAAGCAACTGTGCCGCGCCAGCAGAAGGCTCGACGCCACCCCCCACCCGCAGCGCATGCAACTGCCCCGCGCCGGTGAGATCATTGACGAGCGATAGCGTCGGCAACGCGCGCTCGATCCCGGCGAAGGGGACGCGCCGCACGCACAGCCCCCGCCTGAAGTGCGCGGCCACGGCCGGCGTACCCAACAGCGCGTAGCCGCACAGCGCCTGCCGAGCGTCTTCGAGCACCAGCACGGCGGTGCCGGTGCCGGCTGGGCCGCCAAGCCAGTCGCTCAGCTCATGCACTTCTACGCCGAGGCGGCCAAACCCCGCGCAGCGGCCGCCGTCAAGCTGGATCAGCGCGCCCCTGTCACCCCCCTGTGCAAGCCTCACCTGCATCATTGTCCCTCCCCGCACGGTAACGCACGCACCCAGGCGCCTTCGCCAAGCTGCAAGGCCGCCATGGCCGCAGGCCCGACCCGCAGCATGCCCGCCTCGAGCGAGGCGCGCGCGCGCACCGCCCTGAACGTCGCGGTACCGGTGTTGGCGAGCAGCCATTCGGTGCCGGCCTCGGGCGCTTCCGGCGCGCCGGAGGCGACCGGCCAGGTCCTGCTCGCGGCGGTCGAGCGCAGGGCGGACACCCGCCCGAGCAGCACCGGCCCGCCGTCGAACGCGTCGATATAGTCTTCCACCTCGAATCCGTCGCCGTAGAGGATGTCGTACCCCACCCTCGCCTCCTCGCCGACTTCGCCCATCACCAGTTGTGCGGACTCGGACAGCAAGGGCACGTAGATCGGCTGCTGCGGCATCTGCGAGGCGAGCGCGCGCCGGCCGTGTTCGCCGCAAATGCGCTCGGCCTCGGCGTAGTCGATGCCGAAGTACACCCGCCCGACCGAATCCCAGAAGGGCGAGACGTCGTCCGCTTCGGTCACCCCGAGCATGGTCGACACCACCGTGTCCGCGAAACGCTGCGGATGGCAGGCGACGAACATCAGGCGCGCGAGCGACAGAAGTTCGGTGCCCGCACGCCCTGCCCCCGGGCCGGCATAAAAGGCCGTCAGCAAGGACGCGTCGCTCAGGTCGTGGCAGAGCGTCAGCACATGCACGCGGTTGGCGAGCCCGAGGCTGGCCGAGCTGTGCGAGAGCGTGTCGTTGCGAAAACAGTAGAAAGGCTCGCCGAAGCCTGCCGACGCGTCGATGCCGGCCACGCCGGCCAGCTCGCCGCTGGTGCTGTCCTCCAGCACGAACAGGTAGCGCTCCTCGCCCCGGAAACGGATGTCGCCCGAGAGCGCCGACTCGCTCTGCCGGATGCGCTCGGCGAGGCGCGCGCGGCTGCCTTGCAGCGAGGTCACGCCGACCGGGCTTTGTGCGGCCAGCGCGTGCACCGCGGCGAGGTCTTGTTCGGTGACGGGTCTGAATACGAGCATGGGAAAGGTCCTGTCAGCCGCCGCGCGCCTGCCTGCGCTCGTCGCGCGGGGTCAGGCCGAAATGGTTGCGGTAGGCGCTGGAGAAATGCGGCCCCGACGAGAAGCCGCACGAGAGGCCAACCTGGATGATCGAGGTGCTGGTCTGGCGCAGCAACTGCCGCGAGCGCTCGAGGCGCAGCTCCAGATAGTATTGCGACGGCACCCGGTCCAGGTACTGCCGGAACAGGCGCTCGAGCTGGCGGCGCGAGATATGCACGAGGCGGGCGATCTCGTCGGTGGTCAGCGGCTCTTCGAGATTGTTTTGCATCAGCTCGACCGCGCCGACCAGTTTGGGGTCGGCGGTGCCGCTTTGCGTGCGCAAGGCCGCGCGCTGGCGCTCGTCGCCGCGCCGCACCCGCTCGAGCAGCCAGCACTCGGCAAGATGGCCGCCGGCAGCCGCGTGGCCGTCTGCCGCAAGCAGCGACAGCACGAAGTCGGCCAGCGCCGCACCGCCCGCGCTACTGCCGCCGTGCGGGCCGAGTTCGAACAGCGTCTCGCCCACCTTCACGGCCGGGTAGCGCTCGCGAAAGGCGTCCGCCTGTGCCCAGTGCACGGCGACGGCCGGCGCCGCCACGCCTGCGGCCGCGAACCAGAACACGCCGCCGTGCACGGCCATGAGCCGCGTACCCGCCTTGCCAAGCGCCGCGAGCGAAGCGATCAGCGGCGCGTCGGCGGGCGCAGGCGCCTCGTCTCCGCCCAGCACGAACAAGGTGGCCGGCGCGGACCCGGTACCAAGCGCCGCGTCGACGGAGAAGACGCGGCCTGCCGCCGAGCGCACCGGCGCGCCGTCGGCTGACACCCACTGCAGCGAGGGCCGCGTGGGGCCGGCGTGCGCACCGGCGAGGTCCGCCAATACACCGGCCTCACCGTCGAAAAAGCCCGGCAGCAGGAGGACGTGCCAGCGACCGCCAGGATGTGCGCTGTCCATCACGTTGCCCTTAGCGGGTACGCGACAGGAACTGCTGCAGGCGCTCGCTCTGCGGGTTGACGAGCACCTGGTGCGGGTCGCCCTCCTCCTCGACGCGTCCCTGGTGCAGGAACATCACGTGGTTGCCCACCTCGCGCGCGAAGGCCATCTCGTGGGTGACCACCACCATGGTCCGCCCCTCCTCGGCCAGCGCGCGCATCACGCGCAGCACTTCGCCGACAAGTTCGGGGTCGAGCGCCGAGGTCGGCTCGTCGAACAGCATCACCTCGGGCTCGACCGCCAGCGCGCGCGCGATCGCCACGCGCTGCTGCTGGCCGCCCGACATGTGCGCCGGATATTTGTCCTCGACACCGGACAGGCCGACCTTCTCGAGGTAGCGGCGCGCGCGTGCGACGGCTTCGTCGCGCGGCACGCCCAGCACGTGCACCGGCACCTCGATGATGTTCTGCAACACCGTCATGTGCGCCCACAGGTTGAAGTGCTGGAACACCATCGCCAGGCGCGCGCGCATCCGCTGCAGATGCTTCTCGCTCTTCGCGCCCAGCATGCCGTCGGGCTTGCGGATGAGTTCCAGCGGCTCGCCGGCCAGCGCGACGCTGCCCTCGTGCGGGCGCTCGAGCAGGTTGATGCAGCGCAGGAACGTACTCTTGCCCGAGCCGCTCGAGCCGATGATGCTGATCACGTCGCCTGCGTGCGCGGTCAGCGAAATGCCCTTGAGCACCTCGTGCTCGCCGAAACGCTTGTGGACGTCTTTCACCTCAAGCTTGACCGCGCGCGCGGCGACACCGGCGCCGGCGGCAGCCGTCTCACCCGTTTTCTGGTCGTGATACATCGTGTTCTCCATGAGGGTCTCAGGCACTGAGAAGATTGCCGCTGCGAAACGGCACACGGCCGGCGACCTTGCCCAGGTTGGCACCGGCGAGCGCGAAGCGGGTGGCGGCACGCGCGTACAGCACTCCGTCGACGGTGGCTGCAAGCGGCAACACTCGCCCGCTGACCGGGTCGACGATCTCGCACACGGTCTCGCCGGCAGCCACCCTGTCGCCCGGCGCCTTGCGGTAGACGACGACGCCGGCTTCAGGCGCGATCAAGGGCTCGGAGCCGGCCAGCGGCGTCGGTTCGCACAGGGCGGGAGGAAGCGGCGGCACCTCGCCTGCGACCACGCCCCTGAGCGTAAGGAAGGCAAGCAGCGCCGCCGCGTCCATTCCGGCCTGCTGGTGGTCGACGTCGGCCTCGCCGCGCAACTCGACCGTCGTCGCGAAGCACGCCAGAGGGATGTTGGCGTCGGGATAGCGGCGCGCAAGCTGCCACCACACGCCGCTCAAGGCCTCGTCGAACGACTGGCCGCCGCTGCCTTCGGCGACCAAGAGCGCGCGGACGCCCAACAGCCGGCAAAGCGGCAGCGCGTCTTCGACGTAAGGCGTCTCGGTGTAGAGGTGCACCACCGCCTCGAAGTCGGCGTGCAAATCGAGCACGATGTCGGCGTCGAAGGCGAGCGACACCAGCGTGTGCCTGAGCGAGGCGAGCTCGCCGACTGGCCGCTGCGCGGCCAGGTAGTCACGCATGGCCTGGCGGATGCGTGCGCGGTTGGCCGTGGCGTCCGTGCCCAGCGCGCCTTCAAGCGCGTCGCCAATTGCCTCGGCAAACTGCGGGTAGCCGCGGTTGAAGTTCTCGCCGGATGCCAGGTCGAAGCGCCCCTGCGCGTCGAACAGCAGCGACTGGTCGAGCCCGACCGGGTTGCACACCGGCACCAGCACCACTTCGCCTGGCAGGCGGCCGGCAGCTTCCAGTTCGGCGAGCATGGCCTTGAGGTGGTGGCACACCAGCATGCCGGGGATTTCGTCAGCGTGCAGGCCAGCCTGGATATAGACCTTCTGCCCGTCGCCGGCGGCGCCGAAGTGGAAGCTGGTCACGCTGCGGCGCGCGCCAAGCCCGGGTGCCGCCAATGGATGGATGCGTGTTTGCATGGTTGTTCTCAATGGGTACGCGGGGCGAGGTAGGCGAGGTAGCGACGCTCGAAGCGGCGGAAAAGCCTGACGATCAGCCAGGTCAGCGCAAGGTAGAACAGCGCGGCCGCGATGAAGGGCTCGAACGGCATGTAATACGTCGAGTACAGGCGGTCGGCGGCGCCGGTGATGTCGAGCAGCGTCACCGTGCTGGCAAGGCTGGTTGCGTGCAGCATCATCACCACCTCGTTGCTGTACGCGGGCAGGCTGCGCCGAAGCGCAGAGGGCAGCAGCACGCGCCGGTACAGGGTGAAGCGGCTCATGCCCATGCTGCGTGCGGCCTCGATCTCGCCGTGGCTGGTCGCGCGCAAGGCGCCAGCCAGCATCTCGGTGGTGTAGGCGCAGGTATTGATGGCGAGCGAGAGCATCGCGCAGAACCATGCGTCAGACAGCAACGACCACGCTGCGCTCTCGCGCACCGCCTCAAACTGCGACAGGCCATAATAGATCAGATAGAGCTGCAGCAGCATGGGCGTGCCGCGAATCACGTAAGTGAAACCCCACACCGGCAGGCTGGCAAGCTTGCTGTTCGAAACACGCAGCACGGCCAGCGGCACCGAAGCGGCGAGGCCGCAGGCGAGCGCGATGACCAGCAGCTTGATCGTGGTCAGCAGGCCCTCGCCGTACAGCTTCAGGTTGTCCGGTTCGAGGACGACGGCAAAGTCGAGCATCACATTTCCCCCATGCGCACGCCGGCCGAGGTGCGGCGCTCGAGCGCGCGCAACAAGAGCAGCGAAACCGTGGTGATCATCAGGTAGACCGCGCCGACGACAAGCAGGTAGGTGAACGGCTCGCGGGTCGCCGCGCCGGCCTCGCGGGCGCGGTACATCATGTCCTGCAGGCCGATCACCGACACCAGCGCGGTCGCCTTGGTGAGCACCAGCCAGTTGTTGGTGTAGCCGGGAATTGCCAGACGGATCATCTGCGGCAGCACGACGCGCAGGAATACGCGCGGACGGCTCATGCCGTACGCCCAGCCGGCTTCCCACTGGCCGCGCGGCACGGCGAGCAAGGCGCCGCGGAAGGTCTCGCTCAGATAGGCTCCGTAGATGAAACCGAGCGTCAGCACGCCGGCGATGAACTGGTCGAAGTCGACGGCGGGTAGCCCGAGCGACTCGAGCAGGCTGTTGGCGGCGACCTGGCCACCATAGAACACCAGCAGCATCAACACGAGGTCGGGCACGCCGCGCACCAGCGTCGAGTACGCTTCGGCGCTGCGGTTAAGCAAGGGGTGGCTCGCCAGGCGGCAAGCGGCGCCGACCAGACCCAGCACGGTGGCGACCGCCAGCGAAGAGAGCGCAATCTTCAGCGTGGTCGACGCACCGGCGACGATATACGCGGTATAACCTTCCAGCATCGGCAGGCTCCATGAAAGCGGGCCCCGCAGGGCCCGGCGGGCGGGCGCGTCAACCTCACGCGCCCTAGTCGTCAGCTGGACGGCTTATTCGCCGTAGGCGTCGAAGGCGAAGTACTTGTCGTTGACCTTCTTGTAGGTGCCGTTCTTGCGCAGATCGACGATCGCCTTGTTGAAGTTGTTGCGCAGCGCGTCGTCACCCTTGCGCACCGCGATGCCAGCGCCGTAACCGAAGATGGACTCGTCCTTCAGCACCGGGCCGACAAAGGCGTAGCCCTTGCCTTCCGGCTTTTTCAGGAAGCCGGTGGAGCCCTCGACACTGTCGGCGACGGTCGCGTCCAGTCGGCCGGCCGCCATGTCGAGATAAGCCTGCTGGGTGCTGTTGTACGGGACGACGGTCGCGCCTGCCGGCTGATAGTACTTCAGCGCGTATTTTTCCTGGGTCGACGCCTTGAGCACGCCGACCTTCTTGCCCTTCAGGCTGTCCGGCGTACCGGAGACGCTGCCTGCCTTGGCGATCAGGCGGGAGGGGGTGTGGTAGTACTTATTGGTGAAGTCGACGGCCTTCTTGCGCTCGTCGGTGATCGACATCGACGATACGATCGCGTCGTACTTCTTGGCGTTCAGCGCCGGGATAATCCCCTTCCACTCCTGCTCGACGAACTCACACTTGGCTTTCATCTGCGCGCACAGGGCGTTGGCCATGTCGATATCGAAGCCGACCAGTTTGCCGTCGGCCGATTTGTACGCGAACGGCTCGTAAGTGGCGTCGACGCCGATGCGGATGGGGTCAGCCGCGTGAGCCAGACCGGAAGCCACAAGTGCGGCGAGCAAAGCGATTTTTTTCATCCAGAGATTCTCCCAGTTGGGGCCGCACCGCACGCCTCTCATTCAGTCGGGGGCTGGTCGGCCGAAGACGGACCCGATGTCCGTGCCGGAGCATTAAATCACTTTGCAGATGCCAAACAGATACACCAATGCGACATATTGTTACGCCTTGATGAAAGCCGCCGCTTATATATCCCACCCGGGCGCCGGCAGGGTCGCGAACGCCTCGCGCAGGCCGCGGCTCCACCCTTCGCGCAGGCGCATGAAGTAAGGGTCGTTCTCGCCCAGGCGCACCGGGGAAGGCGCATTCGCGTCGCCCGGGCGCAGCCATACCAGGTCGACCGGCGCGCCGACCGACAGGTTGGAGCGCATCGTCGAGTCGATCGAGATCAGCGCGCACTGGATCGCCTGCGCAAGTGGCGTGTGGTAGTCCAGCACGCGGTCGAGGATGGGCTTGCCGTACTTGGATTCGCCGATCTGGAAGTAAGGCGTGTCTTCGCTTGCCTCGATGAAGTTGCCCTGCGGGTAGACGTGGAAGAGTCGGACCGGCTCGCCGTCGACCTGCCCGCCCAGCAGGAAGTGGCTGGAGAAGTCGACGCCGGCAGCCGCGTCGGCGTCGCGCGCGAGCACCTCGCGCAACGTCGCGCCGACCAGCGCGGCCGCGTCGTACAGCGAATCGACCGTCGAGAGCCCGGTGCCGTCGTGCAGCCGCATGCGCCGCTCAAGCAGGCTGGCGACGCTCTGGCTGGTCGCAAGGTTACCCGACGAGAGCAGCACCAGGCGCAGCCCCGGCGCGCTGAACACCCGCATCTTGCGGAAGGTGGCGACGTGGTCGACGCCGGCATTGGTCCGGGTGTCGGAGGCGAACACCAGCCCTTCGGCCAGGCGGATCGCGACGCAATAAGTCATGTTGGGTCCCTGTCATTCTTCGGATGCGCGCACGTCGGCGTGCGCGCGGTGCGTTTCGTCGCCGCCGCCCAGACGCACGCCGCGCACCGGGCACGCGTCCAGGTAGTCGAGGCCGACCGCCAGGCGCAGGTGGTGCTCGTCCGGCGCGCGCGCGTTGCTCACGTCAAAGCCGTGCCACGCCTCGTCCAGCCAGACCTCGGCCCACGCGTGGCTGGCCGCGTGCGTCTCGTCTTCGTTCAAGAGGTAGCCGCTGACGTAGCGGGCCGGCAGCGCGAGCGTGCGGCAGGCAGCGACGAATACCTGCGTGTGGTCCTGGCACACGCCGGCGCCAAGCGCCAGCGCGTCGGCCGCCGTGGTGCCGGCCGTCGTCGCCCCCGGCCGGTACGGCATCGCCTCGAGCACGCGCAGCGCAAGCGACGCGCAGCCCGCCGACGTGGGCGCCGTGCCCGATGCCAGGCCAGCGATTGCCGCGCTCGCCGCGGTCAGCGCGCTTTGGCGCAGGTAGACCCGTACGTCGAGCGGCCCCGGCGCGGGGTCGGGGCCGGCGGCGCGCGTCTCGACCTCGCCCTCGGCGAGCAGGCGGATCTCGTGGTGCGGCCCCTCCAGCGTGACAAGGTGGGTGCGGTTGCCAAAACCGTCCACGCCCTCGCTGGCGGCCCCGGGCAGGGTCAGCCGCCACGCGAGCACCCGCTGCGCGGCGCTGTCGGCGGGGGTCAACCGCAACAGCTGCGTGCTGCGCGCGGGCGCGCCGTCGTAGCGGTAGCAGGTCTCGTGGCGGATGCGCAGCCGCATCAGGCCGCCTCCAGGTAAGCCTCGTGCACCAGCGCGCCCAGCCGCGTGATGTCGCCGAGCATGCGCGTGAGGTAGTCGTGCAGGCCGGCCTCGAACACCTCGTCGACGCTGGTATACGCCTGTGCCGCGCGCAGCTCGGCCGCCAGCCTCTTCGCCGCACGGCCGTTGTCGCCCTCCAGCCTGGCGAGCCACTTGTAGATCTCGTCGAAGCACGCGCGCAGGCTGCGCGGCATGTCCGGGCGCAACAGCAAGAGTTCGGCGACCCGGCGGCCGGACGGCGCGTCGCGGTACAGCGCGTGGTAGGCCTCGAACGCGCCGACCGCGCGCAACAGCGCGCTCCACGCGTAGTAGTCGGCCGCGTCGGCGTCGTCCAGCAGGTGGCGCTTGACCTCGAGCAGGCGCGCGGTGTTGTCGGCGCGCTCGATGAAGGTGCCCAGCCGGATGAAGGAGAACGCGTCGGTGCGCTGGCAGGTGCCGTGCGTCGCGCCGCGAAAGAGGTGCGAGCGCTCCTTCACCCAGTCGAAGAAGGCCTGGTCGCCCGCGCCGCCCTGCGCGAGCTCGCGCGCCTCCAGCCAGGTCGCGTTGATCGACATCCACATCTCGGCGGTGATCTTGCCGCGCACCGCGTGCGCGTTGTCGCGCGCGTGGCGGATGCAGCTGAGGATGGACGAGGGGTTGCCCGCGTCGAAGCTCATGAAGGCGAGCACCCGCGAGGCGTCAGGCTCGCCGTGCCGCGCAAGGTAGGCGTCCAGCGTGCCGGTGAGCACCAGCGGCGCCGAGACGTCCGCGCCGCCGCGCGAAGCCGGCAACAGCGACACCGCCAGGCTCACGTCGAGCAGGCGGGCCAGGTTTTCGGCGCGTTCCATCTGGCGCGCCATCCAGAACAGGTGGTCTGCGGTTCTTGACAGCATTGCTTATTCCTCCAGTACCCAGGTGTCCTTGGTGCCGCCGCCCTGCGACGAATTGACCACCAGCGAACCCGCCCGCAAGGCGACGCGGGTCAGGCCGCCGGCGACCATGCTGGTCTCGCGCCCGTCGGTCAGCACGAAGGGGCGCAGGTCGATGTGGCGCGGCGCGATGCCGGCCTCGACGAAAGTCGGGCAGGACGACAGGCACAGCGTCGGCTGCGCGATGTAGTTCTCCGGCTGGGCGAGCAGGCGCGCCCTGAATTCATCCAGTTCGGCGCGGGTGGCCGCCGGGCCCACCAGCATGCCGTAGCCGCCGGCGCCGTGGACTTCCTTCACCACCAGGCGCTCGAGGTTGGCCAGCACATGGTCAAGCTCGGCCGGATGGCGGCACTGGAAGGTCTCGACGTTGTCGAGGATGGGCGTCTCGCCCAGGTAGTAGCGGATCATCTCGGGCACGTAGGGGTAGATCGACTTGTCGTCGGCGACGCCGGTGCCGACCGCGTTGGCGAGCACCACGTTCCCCTTGCGGTACGCCTGCATCAGCCCGGGCACGCCGAGCATGGAGTCGGGGCGGAACGCGAGCGGGTCGAGGAAGGTGTCGTCGATGCGCCGGTAGATCACATCGACCGCCTTGTGCCCGGCGGTGGTGCGCATGTACACATGGTCGTCGCGCACGAACAGGTCGCGCCCCTCGACCAGCTCGACGCCCATCTGCTGCGCGAGGAAAGCGTGCTCGAAGTACGCACTGTTGTGGTGCCCCGGGGTGAGCACGACCACGGTCGGGTTCTCGCGTGCGCAGGCCCTACGCAGCGTCGAGAGCAACAGCGTCGGGTAATGGTCGACCGGCGCGATGGCGTGGCGGGCGAACAGCTCGGGGAAGAGCCGCATCATCATCTTGCGGTTCTCCAGCATGTACGACACGCCGGAGGGTACGCGCAGGTTGTCCTCGAGCACGTAGTAGCCGCCGTCGGCGTGGCGGACCAGGTCGACCCCGGTCACCTGCGCCCATACCGCGCCGGGCAGGTTCACCCCCTGCATCAGGGGCTGGTACTGCGCGTTGGCGAATACCTGCTCGCCCGGCACCACGCCTGCCTTGACGATGCGGTGCTCGTGGTAGATGTCCTCGAGAAAGGCGTTGAGCGCGCGCACCCGCTGCGCGAGGCCCGCCTCGAGCTTCTCCCACTCGGCGGCGGGGATCACCCGCGGGATGGTGTCGAACGGGATCAGCCGCTCGGCGCCGGCGTCGTCGCCGTACAGCGCGAAGGTGATGCCGACCCGGTGGAAGAGCTGGTTGGCCTGTTCGCGCTTTTGCGCGAGCACCGACGGCGACTGCGCCTGCAGCCAGTGCGCGAAGGTGCGGTAATGCGAGCGGATGCCGCCGCTTTGCAGCAGCATCTCGTCAAAATGGCCCGGCTCGGGCAGGGTCAGCGCGTGCATGGAGTGCTCCCTCTCGGTGTCCTGCTAAGTTCCTAGCAAGCCCCGTGCCATGGCCGGCGCTGATCCGGCCGCCGATCTCTGCTAGACTCGGCACCCCGCCCGGGCCTGTTTTGCCCCGGGCGGCCGTGCTTTCCCTTGCCACCGCCTGTCCCTTGCCTACCCTTCCCTGCATGAACGACGAAATCCAAGACCCTTTCGACCAGAGCGCGCTCTCCGACTACCTCGAGGCGCACCGTGCCACCCTCGTCACCACCGACGGCAGCTACGCCGTGTCGGTGCACGGCGAGGTGCAGGTGGACGGCCACGCCGTCGCCTACCACCTGATCCCGGACGCGGGCTTTCTCGGCAAGTCGGGCAAGTGGCGCCGCCTCTCGGCGCAGGGCAAGCTCGAACTGTTGCGCGAGCGCTGGAACGACGAGACCTGCGCCAAGCTCGAGGCGCTGCTCGCCGACACCGCGCGCGAGGTGCTGGAGACGGCCGGGCGCTACGGGCTCGACGCGCGGCGCGCGCTGTCGGCCCTTGTCGCCAAGTACGAGCGCGCGAGCGAGCGCGTGCGCCTGGCGCAGACGCGTATCCGCGAGGCGTCGGCCGACAGCAAGGCCGACGAGGCGGCGGCGAGGACGCGCGCGGCGGTCAACCTGTCGCGCTACCCCGAGTCGTTCACCGTCGCGCAGGGCATGCAGCGCCACTTCATCGCGGTGCTCGGGCCGACCAACTCGGGCAAGACGCACGCGGCGATGGAGCACCTGGCCAAGGCCAAGAGCGGCGTCTACCTCGCGCCGCTGCGCCTTCTGGCGCTGGAAAACTACCAGCGGCTGGTCGACGCCGGCGTGCCGGTGAGCCTCGTCACCGGCGAGCAGCGCAAGATCGACCCGGACGCGCGCCATGTGGCAAGCACGGTCGAGATGCTCAACTCAAACCGTCCGGTCGAGGTCGCGGTGATCGACGAGATCCAGCTTCTCGACGACCCGGACCGCGGCGCGGCGTGGACGGCGGCGGTGTGCGGCGTGCCGGCCCAAACGGTGTACCTGCTGGGCGCGCTGGAGGCGCGCGACGCGATCGAATCGCTGGTCGCGCGCGTCGGCGGCACGCTGGAAGTGCGCGAGCTCACCCGCAAGACCAAACTCGAGATGGACAAGGCGCCGCTGGGCTCGCTGAGGAACCTGATGCCCGGCGACGTGCTGATCGCGTTTTCCCGGCGCGAGGTGCTGGCCTGGCGCGACCGCGCGATCGAGGAAGGCCACTCGGTGTCGGCGATCTACGGCAGCCTGTCGCCCGAGGTGCGCCAGGCGCAGGCCGAGCGTTTCGTCGAGGGGCACACCAGCGTGGTGGTCGCCACCGACGCGATCGGCATGGGGCTCAACACGCCGGCGCGCCGGGTGATCTTCACCACCGACAGCAAGTTCGACGGCGTCGCAGAGGGGCTGATCCCGGCGCCCCTGGCGCGGCAGATCGCCGGGCGCGCCGGGCGCTTCGGCAAGCACGAGACCGGCTTTGTCGCCGGCATCGACGCGCGCACGCACAAGAGCATCGCCCAGCTTTTGCGGCAAAAGCCCGAGCCCTTGCCCGACACCGGCTTTTACGTCGCGCCCAACCTCGCCTACCTGCAGGACATCTCGCAGGCGACCGGCGAGACCAAGCTCGCCGCGCTGCTCGAACTCTTCACCAAGCACATCAACGTGCACGACGAATTCTTCCTGCCGGCCAACCTCTCCGAGCAGATGGAGAAGGCGCGCTGGCTGGACGCCTTGCCACTGTCGCTTGAGGACCGCTTCACGCTGAGCCTGACGCCGGTGTCGACGCGCATCCCGCTCTTGGAGCGTGCGCTGTTCGACTGGGCCGAGGCGCGCGCGAAGCGGCGCACCGCCACCGTGCTGCGCATGGGCGAGGTCGCGCCGGGGCGCAACGCGCTGCAAAGGCTGGAGGACTTGTGCAAGCTGTACGCCGCGTACGCGTGGCTCGCCTACCGCATGGCCGACACCTTCCCGGACGGCGAGATGGCGCAGGCGCTGATGCTCAAGGCGTCCGACGAGATCGACGCGATGCTGCAGCAGCAGAACCGCCGCTCGCGCGGCAAGCAAGGCACCAAGCAGGGCAAGCCGCAGGGCGCGCGCCGCGGCGGTGGCGCCGGCGGCAAGCCCCGCGGCAAACGCCCGCCGCCACGCCACGGCTAGGCGTACTGCTCCGGGCAGCGTCTATGCTTGATGCGTGACGCTGCCCGAAGGACGCCGCCGTGCCGACCACCCGAACCGAACACGACTCGCTGGGCGAGATCGAAATCCCCGCCGACCGGCTGTGGGGCGCGCAGACCCAGCGCGCGCTCGCCCACTTCGCCGTCGGCCGCGAGAAAATGCCGCGCGAGATCCTCGGCGCGTACGCGCTGATCAAAAAGTCGTGCGCGCTCGCCAACGCCAGCCTCGGCGAGATCACCCCGCAGCAGGCGGGCCTGATCGTGCGGGTGTGCGACGAGATCCTCGGCGGCCGCCTCGACGGCCACTTCCCGCTGCCGCCGTGGATCAGCGGCAGCGGGACCCAGTTCAACATGAACGTCAACGAGGTGATCGCCAACCGCGCAAGCGAACTGGACAACGAGGCCGTCGGCAGCCACAGCCCGCTGCACCCGAACGACCATGTGAACCGCTCGCAGTCGAGCAACGACACCTTCCCGACCGCCCTGCACGTGGGCGCCGCCCTCGCCTTGCAGCGCGCCCTCATCCCCGCGCTGCAGCAGCTGGAATTCGCCACCGCGCACAAGGCGTCGCTGTGGGCGGGCCTAGTCAAGGTCGGCCGCACCCACCTGATGGACGCGGTGCCGATGACCGCCGGCCAGGAGTGGTCGGCGTTCGCAAGCCAGCTTGCCGCGTGCCGCGCCGACGTCGAGCACGCGCTCGCGGGGCTCTACCCGCTGCCCTTGGGCGGCACCGCGCTGGGCACCGGCATCGGCGCGCCGGCGGGCTTTGCCGCGCGCGCGGTCAACCAGCTTGCCAACTTCAGCGGCCTGCCCTTTTGCCCGGCCGACAACCGCTTCGCGCTGCAGGCCTCGCACGACGCGCTCGCGCGCGTCTCCGCCGCGCTGCGCACGCTGGCTTCCGTGCTCTTCAAGATCGCCAACGACATCCGCCTGCTCGCCAGCGGCCCGCTGTGCGGCTTCTCCGAGCTGATCCTGCCCGAGAACGAGCCGGGATCGTCGATCATGCCGGGCAAGGTCAACCCGACGCAGTGCGAGATGCTCGCCATGGTCGCGCTGCAGGCGATAGCCAACGACCACGCGGTCGCGCTGGGCAACGCCGCGGGCAGCCTGCAACTGAACGTGTACAAGCCGCTGATCGGCCGCAACCTGATCGAGTCTGCGAACCTGCTGGGCGACGCGATGGCCAGCTTCCGCCAGTACCTGATCGACGGCTGCGTGCCGGACGAGGCGCGCATGGCCGACTACAGCGACCGCGCGCTGATGCGGGTGACCGCGCTCTCGGTGCATATCGGCTACGAGAAGGCCGCACAGATCGCCCGCTTCGCGCTGACCCGCCGCATCCCGCTCAGGGACGCCGCGCTACAGATGGGCGTCGCACCCGAACTCTTCGACCGGGTATGCGACGCCTACCGGATGACGCAACCGCCCGATGCCTGACGCGCGCACCTGCCTTGCCCTTGCCGCGCTTTTCCTTGCCGCGCTCGCCCACGGCGCCCCGCAGGGCGAGCGCACGCTCGCCGTACTCTACCGGATGGCCGACCCGGCCAGCGAAGCGGCCGCGCGCGCGTACGCCGAGGCGCGCGGCGTGCCGACAAGCCAGCTTGTCGCGGTGCGCGTCCCCAAGGGCGCGGTGCTCGCGCCCGCCGCGCTGCCCGCGCTCAGGCGAGAGATCGCAAGCAAGCTGCCCGCGGGCACCCGCGCCCTGGCGCTGGCCTGGACCGAGCCTTACGCGGTCGGCTGCAACAGCGTCACCTCGGCGCTGACGCTGGGCTTTGACGCGCGCCAGTGCACGGACACCTGCGCGGCCGGCCGCGACAGCCCCTTCTTCAACGAAGGCGGGCCGCTCAAGGGCGGCGTGCTGCCGCCGTCGATGCTGCTCACCGACGACGCCGCACTCGCCGGCGTGCTCGCCAGGCGCGGCCGCACCGCGCACGCCCCGCCGGACGCGGCCGCCTACTTCGTGGTCAGCGGCGACGCCGCGCGCGACAGCCGCGCGCGTTTCTTCCCGCCCGAGGGCGCGCACGCAACCGGCGCCGTGCGTCTGGTCACCCTGAAGGGCCGCGCGCTCGCCCCGGCGCGGCGGGCGATGTTCGTCTTCACCGGCGACACCGACGCGAACGAGGTCGCGCGCGCGTCGCTGTTGCCCGGCGCGCTGGCCGACCACCTCACCTCGTTCGGCGGCGTGCTCAGCCATGGCCCGCAGATGAGCGTACTTAGCTGGCTGGCTGCAGGCGCCAGCGCGAGCTACGGCACGGTGTCCGAGCCTTGCAACTGGCCGCAGAAGTTTCCGCACCCGCAGGTGCTGGTCGCGCGCTACCTCGCGGGCGACACTGCGCTCGAGGCGTACTGGAAGAGCGTGCTGTGGCCCGCGCAGGGGCTCATCATCGGCGACCCGCTCGCCGCGCCGTACGCGGCCCGGCACTGAGCGCTCAGGGCGCTGACGCGAGCGCGGGGCGGCAGGCGAACCACGGCCGCGCCGCCTCCAGTTGCGAGGCGACACGGAACAAGAGGTCCTCGCGGCCGTAGGCGGCGGCCAGTTGCACGCCGACGGGCAAACCTGCTGCGTTCCAGTAAAGCGGCAAGGACGCCGCCGGCTGGCCGGTCGCGTTGAAGAGCGGCGTGTAAGGCAGCGCGGCAAAGGCCTTGTCGACGATCTCGTCGACCACGCCCAGCGCGCGGAACACATGCCCGCTGCCCAGCCGGCCGAGCACGCGCATCAGCAGATGCTCGGCAGGCGTCGGCTGCAAGGCGCCGTGCGGGTGCGGCGGCGCGGCCATGGTCGGCGTCAGCAACAGGTCGAACCCGGCGTGAAAGCGCCCCATCTCGCGCGCGGCACCGTCCAGCACCCGGCACGCGTCGGCGAGCCGGTCCGCGCCGAAACTCTGCCCCAACAGCCCCAGCACCCAGGTCGGCGGCTCGAAGTCGGCCATGCGCGCACGCACGCCGGCGGTCTTCGCCACCCACTCGATGTCGGCGCGCGCCTCGGCCGCGACCATCACGAAGAACGCCCGCGCGACCGCCTCGGCGTCGAGCGCCGGCGTCGCCTCGACCAGCTCGTGGCCGAGCGAGCCCAGCAGCGCCACCGCGTCCTCCAGCGCCGCCACGCTGTCGGCGTCGGCCCGCCCCTTGCCGAACAGCGCACGCGCGGTGTATGCGATGCGCAAGCGGCCGGGCGGCGCGCCGACCTCGGCGAGGAAGGGCCTCACCGGCGAATGCGCCGCGCACGGCGCCCCCGCGTCGACGCCGTGCACCGCGTCCAGCATCGCCGCGCTGTCGCGCACCGAGCGGGTGATCACGTGTTCCTGCACCAGGCCGTGCCAGGGGATGCCGGGCCACGGCCCGCTGGGCACCCGAGCGCGCGAGGGCTTGAGCCCGAACAGGCCGCAGAACGCGGCCGGGATGCGGATCGAACCGCCGCCGTCGCCACCGCCCGCCATCGGCACAATGCCGGCGGCCACCGCCGCGGCCGAGCCGCCGCTGGAGCCCCCCGCCGTCAGCCCAGGCTGCCAGGGGTTGCAGGTCGCCCCGCTGACCGCCGGCTCGGTGTAGCTGGTCAGCCCAAGCTCGGGCGTGTTGCTGCGCCCGACGATCACCAGGCCCGCCTTGCGGTAGCGCGTCACCAGTTCGCTGTCGGCGGCGGCCCGGACCGTCTGCAGCAAGCGAGTGCCGGCGCCGATGGGCTCGCCCGCGCAATCGGACAGTAGCGCCTTGACGATGAAGGGCACGCCGGTAAACGGCCCATCGGGCAGGCCCGGCAAGGACGCCGCGGCCTGCCCGCGCATGTCGTGCACCACCGCGTTGATGCGCGGGTTGACCGCGTCCAGTTGCGCGAGGGACGCCTGCAAGACGTCCTCCCGGCTCACTTCGCCCGAACGGATGCGTGCGGCAAGCGCCGTCGCATCGCACTGCTGGTAACCCCCGAATCCCGACATGGCGCCTCCTGTTAAGCCCATGTCATGTTAAGGCAGGCGCGAGCCGCCGACCAGCAACGTCCTCGCTCACCCGCCTGTCGGACACTGCCCGTCGCGCAGCAGCGCGCGCAGCGCGACCAGCATCCGCCGCTGCGCGCCCACCTCGCCCTGCCTCGCCTCGACGTTGACGTAGACGAGCCCCCGCCGCGCGGCGAACACCGACAGCGAGCCGTCGTCCGGCACCCGCGCATTGTCCTGCAGCACCACGTTGAAGCCTTGCGCCGACAGTGCGGCGAAGAGCCGCGCGTCGGTCAGGTAGAAGAAGTTGTCCGGTGATTGCGGCTCGCCCAGGTGCACCGCGCTGGCGGCGGCGGAGAGCTTGCCGCCCGCCAGGTAGGACGCGGCCGAGTAGCCGCCGGGATGGTTGTTGTGCAGCGCGACCACCGCCGACGCCTGCCCGAGGCCGGCGGCGACCAGGAGTTGTCCGGCGAAGCGCGCGAGCGCGAGCCGCGCGGCCGCCGCGTCCTTGCCGTAGTGCGCGAGGGTCGCCGCGACACCCGCAGGCGTGAAGATGCGGTTGGGGTCGGCGCGGTAGGTCTCGCCGTTTGCCGTGAAGGAGAGCGCGCGGCGCTGGCCGTTGGCGAGCCAGGCAAGGCGCGCCGCCGGCGCAGGCCACGCTTGCTCTGCGGCCAGCCGTGCGGTCTGTTCGCTGTCGTGCAGGCCGAGCAAGAGCACGCCGTTGTCACAAGGCGCCGCGTGCACCCACAGCCCGACGTGATCGTCCCCCAGCGCCAGCGCGTGGCTATGCATAACCGGCAGAGGCGGAAGCGGTGCTGCGGGGGCGGGCGGAGGCGTGGGCGCGCGCGCGCACGCGGCAAGCAGCAGGCAGGCAAACAGGCAACGACAGGCGGCGGACATTCGCACAGCCTAGCCGACCGCGCCCGCCCTCGCCGCCTCTGCCGGGCGTACGAAGCCGCCGGCCGTTCGGCCTGACAGCCCCGGCGCCGCGGCTACCACGCGCAGAGGAAGGTCACCAGGAAGGGCACCGACAGGTCGACCGCGAAGCCGTGCAGCATCGCGACGAACACCCAGTCGCGCCCGCACACCCGGCTGATCACCGGCAAGGTGGTGTCCATCGTCGTCGCGCCGCCGGCGGCGATCGGCGCCAGGCGGCCGAACCACGCGAACAAAAGCGGCGCCATCAGAAGCGCGAAGATCTCGCGGAACACGTTGGACACCAGCGCGATGGTGCCCAACTCGGCGCCCTTGTACTGGGTGATGAAGATCGACGACAGCGAGTAGTAGCCGAAGCCCGCGCCGACCGCCATAGCCTCGGTCGGCGACACGTCGCTGATCGCGAAGCTCACCAGGAAACTGCCGGCGAGCGTCCCGACAATGGTGGCCAGCGGCACCAGCAGGATGCGCGGGCGCATGCGGGCGAGCGTGCGGCGCAGCGTGTCGTCCGAGCCGACCGACACGCCGACGCAAAACAGCAAGGCGAACAGCGCCCACAGGGTCAGCGTGTCCGCCTCGAAGCCTTGCGGCCACAGGTCAAACGCGGCCAACAGCACGCCGGCGACGAAACAGCCGATCACCACCAGTGCGCCCATCATGCCGCGTGCTCCCTGAAGAAGCGGCGGTACACCCACCACGACGCGAGCACGCTGCCCATGGTCGACGCGAGCGAGATCAGCACGCCCTTCGCGCCGATGGTCGACAGGTTGGCGAGGATGGTCTCGTTCTGCCCGACCGACACGCCGAGGAAGAACAAAAGCAGCATGATCGTGAACGAGATCAGGCGGCCGGTATGGCGCACGGCGCGATAGTCGCGCGCGAAGTGGCCGACGACGACGCCGGCGATCAGACAGGCAAGGACACTGAACATCGAGGGATTCCGCAGGCAAAAACAACGGCCGGGGCAACCCCGGCCGACAACAGCACAGTGATACCATGCCCGATTCGCATTTTCAACGCGGGTCAGGCAGTTAATTGTCCTGCCTCAAAGGTCCGCCGCGGCGGCTTCGCCCTGCTGCTGCATCGCCCACAGCGCGCTATAACGACCGCCGGCGGCAACCAGCGTGCGGTGGTTACCGCGCTCGATGACCCGCCCGGCGTCGAGCACCACGATCTCGTCGGCGTCGACGATAGTCGACAGCCGGTGCGCGACCACCAGCGTGGTGCGCCCGCTGGCCGCCGCCGCCAGTTCCTGCTGGATCGCGCGCTCGGTGCGCGAGTCGAGCGCGCTGGTCGCCTCGTCGAAGATCATGATCGGCGGGTTCTTCAGGAGCGCGCGCGCGATGGCGACGCGCTGCTTCTCGCCGCCGGAGAGCTTGAGGCCGCGCTCGCCGACCTGGGTGTCGTAGCCGTCGGGCAGGGTCTCGACGAAGGCGTGGATATGCGCGCGCCGCGCGGCGTCGATCACCTCTTCGCGGCTGGCCTCAGGCCGGCCGTACGCGATGTTCGCCCAGATGGTGTCGTTGAAGAGCACGGTGTCCTGCGGCACGATGCCGATGTGCGCGCGCAGGCTGTCCTGGGTGAGCTGCCGGATATCGGTGCCGTTCACCCGCACCGCGCCGCCCGAAACGTCGTAGAAGCGGAACAGCAGGCGCGCGAGTGTCGACTTGCCGGCGCCGGACGCGCCGACCACCGCCAGCGTCTTGCCGGCCGGGATGGTGAAGCTCACCCCCTGCAGGATCTCCCGCTTGCCGTCATAGGAGAAATCGACCGCGTCGAAGCTGACCGTCGCCTCGGCCCCCGACAGCGCCCGGGCGCCGGGCGCGTCGGCCACCTCCTCGTCCTGCCGCAACAAGCCGAACATGCGCTCCATGTCGGCCAGCGCGTGGCGGATCTCGCGGTAGACGAAACCCAAAAAGTGCAGCGGCGACCACAGCTGGGTCAGGTAGCTGGCCACCAGCACCACGTCGCCGACCGTCATCGTGCCGGCCACCACCCCGCGCGCGGCCATTACCATCACCGAGGTGACGCCCACCGCGATGATCACGCCCTGCCCTGCGTTGAGCAAAGACAGCGACACCTGGTTCTTGACCGCCGACGCCTCCCAGCGGGCGAGGCCCTCGTCGTAACGCGCCGCCTCCCAGCCCTCGTTGCCGAAGTACTTGACCGTCTCGTAGTTGATCAGCGCGTCGATCGCCTTGGCGTTGGCCTTGGAATCCAGATCGTTCATGGTGCGGCGGAACACCGTGCGCCACTCGGTGACCACCAGCGTGAAGCCGATGTAGACGGCGATGGTCGCCACCGTCACCAGCGCGAACCAGATATCGAACAGCCAGAACAGGATGCCGGCGACCAGCGCGATCTCGATCAGCGTCGGCAGGATGTTGAACACCGTGAAGTTGAGCAGGAAGCCGATGCCCTTGGTGCCGCGCTCGATGTCGCGGCTCATTCCGCCGGTCTGCCGCCCCAGATGAAAGCGCAGCGACAGCCGGAACAGGTGCGCGAACACCTGGCGCGCCACCTGGCGGATTGCGCCCTGGATCACCCGCGCGAACACCGCGTCGCGCACCTCGCCCAGCACGCTGGAGAGCAGGCGGGCGACGCCGTAGCCGGCCAGCGCCATCACCGGCACCGCAAGCAGGGTGGCCGGCACGGACAGCGCGTCGACGATGTCTTTCAGGAACAGCGGGACGGTGACGGTGGCGACCTTGGCACCGATCAGGCAGGACAGCGCAAGCGCCAGCCGCCCCTTGAAGCGCAGCAGGTAGGGCCACAGCGTGCGCAGCGTCTGCCAGTCGTCACGGTCGGTCGGCGGGGGTGTGGTATGGGTAAAACGCATGGGTTTGGCTTGCCTGTGGAATGCTTGTCGGCCAGATTGAAACAGAACCCGGAGGGAAACGCCATGTGGATCCTGCTGGCCGAAGCGGCGCTGGCGCTGTTGCTGGCCGCCTTTATCGTGTGGTGGACCTGGCCACGCAGCTGACTCAATGCAGGCTGCGCGGCGCGATAAGCCGGAATTCGGGGATGTCGGCGTCGAAACGCTCGCCGTCCGCGCCGACCATCTGGTAGCTGCCGCGCATGCTGCCCCACGGCGTGGTGAGCCGCGTCCAGCTGTCGTACTCGTAGACGCCGCCGGCCTCGATGCGCGGCGTCTCGCCGACCACCCCGCGCCCGCGCACCTCCTCGATGTGGCCGTTGGCATCGGTGATCACCCAGTGCCGGGCGAGCAGGCGCACCGGTGCGTCGCCCCGGTTACGGATCGACACCCGGTAACCGAACGCGTAAACGTCCGCCGCCACGTCCGACTCGTCCGCCAGATAAAACGGCACCACTTCGACTTCGACCATCGCCTTCTCCTTGCAATTGACACGCCGCGGTGCGCGGCCGACAATCCGCCGCAGCACACCACCCAACCAGCATAGATGTCAGACATCGCAGACAAGCGCAAGCGCTTCATCCTGGCCGCGGCTGCCGTCGCCGCCGTGTTCGCCGCCTACGCCGCATGGCAAGGCTTCTCCAACGCCACCTTCGCTAGCGCCCCGCAAGGTCCCGAACTGCTGCAGCCGTTCACGCCGTCGGCCAACACCGACCCGGTCGCCGCGTATACCCCGCACCCGCACTCGGGCAAGGTCACCGTGCTGCCGCGCGCGGTGGCCCGCGCACAGCCGGCCATCGCCGACGCTTCCGCCCCGGCCGACGAGGCGCTCGCCGAGTTGCCGGCCGAGGAAACCGCGGCACCGCCGGAGAGCGAGGCCACGCCGCCGGCCGAAACCGCGCAGTGACGGCGCCGGCATGACGCAGGCGGCGGGCGGGCGTTACAATGCCAGCCTCCCGTCCAACCATGCCGACACCATGAACTACCGCATCGCCCCCAGCATCCTGTCCGCCGACTTCGCCCGCCTGGGCGAGGAAATCCGCGACGTCGTCGCCGCCGGCGCCGACATCATCCACTTCGACGTGATGGACAACCATTACGTGCCCAACCTGACCATCGGCCCGATGGTGTGCGAGGCGATCCGCCCGCATACCAGCGCGCCGATTGACGTGCACCTGATGGTCAAGCCGGTCGACGCGCTGGCCGCGATGTTCGCCAAGGCCGGCGCCGACATCATCACCTTCCACCCCGAAGCGTCCGAGCATGTAGACCGCACGCTGGAGCTGATCCGCGACGCCGGCTGCAAGGCGGGCCTGGTGTTCAACCCGGCGACCAGCCTGTCCTACCTCGACCATGTGATGGACAAGATCGACATGATCCTCATCATGTCGGTCAACCCGGGCTTCGGCGGGCAGAGCTTCATCCCCGAGGCGCTGAACAAGATCCGCGCCGCGCGCGAGCGCATCGACGCCTACACCGCGCGCACCGGCCGCGAGATCTGGCTCGAGGTCGACGGCGGCGTCAAGGTCGACAATATCCGCGAAGTCGCCGCCGCCGGCGCCGACACCTTCGTCGCCGGTTCCGCGATCTACGGCAAGCCCGACTACAAGGCAGTCATCGACGCGATGCGCGCCGAACTCGCCAAGGCCGGCCGCTAAGGAGCGAGACATGGACATCAAGCACCTCAAGGCCTTCGCCTTTGATCTGGACGGCACCCTCAGCGACTCGATCGCCGACCTTGCCGGCGCCGCCAACCGCATGCGCGCGGCACTCGGCATGCCGCCGCTGGATCAAGCCCGCATCCAGAGCCATGTCGGCGACGGCATCGCAAGCTTGGTGCACCGCGCGCTGACCGACGAGCGCGACGGCGCCGCCGACCCCGCGCTGTGGGAGCAGGGCTACACCCTGTTCGTCACCGAGTACGCGGCGCACCTGTGTGACCACACCCGCCTCTACCCGGGCGTGCTCGACGGGCTGCAGCTCCTGAAAACCCTGCAGCTGCCGCTGGCGGTGGTCACCAACAAGTCCGAGCGGCTCGCCGTGCCGCTCTTGCAAAAGCTCGGCATCGCCGATTTGTTCTCGCTGGTGATCGGCGGCGACACCCTCACCGAGAAGAAGCCGTCCGGCCTGCCGGTGCGCCACGCCGCCGCCGTGATGGGCGTCGAGGCTAGTCAGCTTGGTATGGTCGGCGACTCGGTCAACGACGTGAAAGCCGCGCGCGCGGCGGGCGCCGTCGCCGTCGCGGTCAGCTACGGCTACGAGGACGTCGCCACGCTGGAAGCGGACGTGGTGGTCGACAGCCTTGCCCAGCTCTACGATTTGATGAAAAATGGCTAGCGATCTGACATACAACTGACCGCAAGCTCATGACGACACTGCTCCCGGCCCTGCTGCCCTGCCGATGGCGACGCTAGACGACCCCCGCTAGACATCCGCCACCTACACACAGCCCCACCGGGAGCTCTCATGCTGCAAACCGAATTCAACGCGCTGGCCGACGCCGGCTACAACCGCATCCCCGTCACCCTCGAGTTGTTCGCCGACCTCGACACCCCCTTGTCGGTCTACCTCAAGCTCGCCAACGCGCCCTACTCCTACCTGCTCGAATCGGTAGTCGGCGGCGAGCGCTTCGGCCGCTACTCCTTCATCGGCCTGCCCGCCACCACCCGCGTGCGGGTGAACCGTGACCGGGTGCAGGTCGAGTACGGCGACAAGGTAATCGAACGCCACCAGGGCGACCCGCTCGCCTTTATCGAGGCGTTCCAGCAGCGCTTCCACACCCCGCCCGCCGAAGCCCTGCCGCGCTTCGCCGGCGGCCTGGTCGGCTACTTCGGCTACGACACCGTCCGCTACGTCGAGAAGCGCCTCTCCGACGGCCGCAAGGAAGACCCGGCCGGCACGCCGGACATCCTGCTGATGCTGTCGGAAGAGCTGGCGGTGGTCGACAACCTCTCGGGCAAGCTCACGCTGATCGTGTACGCCGACCCGGCGGTACCCAACGCGCTGCAAAAGGCGCACGCGCGCCTCGCCCAGTTGCGCGGCCGCCTGCGCGAACCCTCGCCCTTGCCGCTGTCGCTGCCCTCGCCCCCCACGCAGGCGACCTCCGAATTCGGCCAGGAAGCGTTCAAGGCAGCGGTCGAGTCGGCCAAGCGCTACATCGTCGACGGCGACATCATGCAGGTGGTGCTCTCGCAGCGCATGAGCATGCCGTTCACCGACTCGCCCTTGTCGCTGTACCGCGCGCTGCGCAGCCTCAACCCCTCGCCCTACATGTTCCTCTACCACTTCGACGACTTCCACGTGGTCGGCGCCTCGCCCGAAATTCTGGTGCGCCGCGAACACGACACCGTGACGGTGCGCCCGATCGCCGGCACCCGCGTGCGCGGCAAGAACCGCGAGGAAGACGAGGCGTTGGCTCAGGATCTGCTCGCCGACCCCAAGGAAATCGCCGAGCACGTGATGCTGATGGACCTCGGCCGCAACGACGTCGGCCGCGTCGCTGAAACTGGAAGTGTGCGCGTCACCGACAATATGGTGATCGAGCGCTACTCGCACGTGATGCACATCGTCTCCAGCGTGGAAGGCACGGTGTCGCCCACCACCTCGAACATCGACGTGCTGCGCGCCACCTTCCCCGCCGGCACCCTGTCCGGCGCGCCCAAGGTGCGCGCGATGGAAATCATCGACGAATTCGAGCCTTCGGGGCGCGGCGTGTACGGCGGCGCCGTCGGCTACCTCGGTTTCTCCGGCGACATGGACCTCGCCATCGCCATCCGCACCGCGGTGATCAAGAACGGCGTGCTCACCGTGCAGTCTGGCGCCGGCGTAGTCGCCGACTCGGTACCCGAATCGGAATGGCAGGAAACCCAGAACAAGGCCCGCGCAGTGATCCGCGCCGCGGAATTGGTGCAGGCGGGGTTGGATGGGTGAGGCCGCCAATTTACAAAAATGCCGCTCAGTGTGTTATCTGAGCGGCAGCTCATCGGCCAAAGCAAACTTTCATGTTCAAGCCATCAATGTCTGCTTACAGTGAATCGCCCCGGCTTCTCTAGACACTCTTGAGCCGTTGGAAATATTGCTTCTCAAACTCTA
>NZ_STGJ01000016.1 GCF_004919095.1 Crenobacter intestini
GTTCTGTTAAAGAGCAGTGACGTTTCGCGTTGTGTGCGTTGCGTCGAGGTGGCGAACTATACGGGGACGCCCGGTCTGCGTCAACACCTTTCGGCAACTTAAACGACACAAACCGGACAAGCCCTTGAAGGATCAGCTGTTTTCCCCAGCATCTTCCGCGCCAGCCGCGGGTTTGCGCCGGCGCCGACGCGGGTGCGGCTTCGCCTCCGCCCCGCTTTCGGCAACCCCCGCCTCTTCGGAGGCTGGCATCGACGGGACGGCCTCGCCACTCGCGGCCGGCACCTCCTCATCCTTGGCCTTAGTGGCGGCAGCGCCTGCAGCCGTACGGCGACGCTTGGCGCCCGTGCCGGCAACCGGCCCGGTAGCGCCCGCCTCTTCAAACGGCGGCACCGCCGTGGCTGCCTCGCCACCCGCAACAGGCACTTCCGTAGCGGCGACATCGCCCGCACCTAGCGCGACAGGCGCGACATCATCAGCTGACTTACGGCGACGTCGACGCTTGGCTGCCGCACCAGCAACCGGCCCGGCACCGCCGGCCTCTTCAGAGGCAGGCATCGCCGTGGCAGCCTCGCCACCCGCGACCGGTGCTTCCGCCTCTTTACTTGCAGCGGCGGCATCGCCTGCGCCCCTATCCTCCGCGACAGTCGCTGCGTCGCCAGCCGCCGGCCCACGGCGGCGGCGACGGCGCTTGGCGCTCGCCCCGGCTGCGGGCTCGGCGGAGACGTCTTCCGTCACATCCGGTGCCACCAGCGCGAAGTCGATGCGTGCGGCGTCGAGGTCGGCACGCACCACCTTCACCTGCAGACGGTCGCCCAGCTGGTAGCGCGCACCGCTGCGCTCGCCGACGATCGCCTGTTGCTCCTTGCGGAAGTGGAAGTAGTCACGCCCCAGTTCGGAGATATGGACCAGCCCCTCCACATGTACGCCGTCGAGCAGCACGAACACGCCGAAGCCGGTGACGGCGGAAATCTTGCCTTCGAAGACTTCGCCGACCTTGTCGCGCATATAGTAGGTCTTCAGCCAGGCCTCGACGTCACGGCTGGCGTCGTCGGCACGCCGCTCGGCCATCGAGCAGTGCACGCCCATCTCGGTCCACTTGCGCGCGGGCTTGTATTTGAGGCCTTCCAGCGTCGCCTTGATCGCACGGTGTACCAAGAGGTCCGGGTAGCGGCGGATCGGCGAGGTGAAGTGCGCGTACGCAGCATAAGCCAGGCCGAAGTGCCCCTTGTTATCCGGCGTATAGACCGCCTGCTGCATCGAACGCAGCAACATGGTCTCCAGCACCTCGGCGTCTGGCCGGGTGCGGATGGTCGCGGCCAGTTGCGCGTAGTCGGCGGTGGTCGGCTGGTCGCCCCCTTCCAGGGTCAAACCGACCCCGCCCAGGAAGGCGCGCAGGTTCTCGAGTTTCTCCGGGGTCGGCCCCTCGTGCACGCGGTACAACACCTTGCGCCGGTGCGTGGCGATAAAGTCGGCCGCGCAGACGTTGGCCGCTAGCATGCACTCCTCGATCAGGCGGTGCGCGTCGTTGCGCACCACCGGTACGATCTCGTCGATCTTGCACGACTCGTTGAACAGCATCTGCGTCTCAACCGTGTCGAATTCGATCGCGCCGCGCTGCTCGCGCCGAGCGAGCAGCAGGCGGAACACCGCGTGGAGCGCGTCGATCTCTGCGCGCAGCGGATGTTCGCTGCCGTCCTGCAGCCACTGCCAGACCTGGCCGTAAGTCAGTCGTGCGCGCGAACGCATCACCGCGGGGTAGAAGCGGTACGCCTTGACCTTGCCGCGCGCGCCCAGTTGCATGTCGCACACCATGCACAGGCGGTCGACGTCGGGGTTCAGCGAGCAGATGCCGTTGGACAAGGCCTCGGGCAGCATCGGGATCACCCGGCGCGGGAAGTAGACCGAGGTCGCGCGTTCGTACGCGTCCACATCCAGCGCGTCGCCCGGCGCCACATAGTGGCTGACGTCGGCGATGGCGACGACCAGCCGCCAGCCCTTGCCGGCACGCTCGGCGTACACCGCGTCGTCGAAGTCGCGCGAAGTCTCGCCGTCGATGGTAACCAGCGGCATCTCGCGCAAGTCGACCCGCCCGGCCATGTCCTTCTTGCGAACTTTCTTAGGCGTCGCCTTGGCCTGCGCAAGCGCGGCCTCGCTGAAGCGGTGCGGCAGGTCGTGCTTACGCAGCGCGATCTCGATTTCCATGCCCGGGTCGGCGTAGTCGCCGAGCACCTCGGTCACCCGGCCGACCGGCAGGCGGTGCAGCCCCGGGTATTCGACGATGCCGAGCACGACGACCTGCCCGCTCGCAGCGTTGCCCTCGCCACCTGGCTCGACCAGGAAGTCCTGCGCGATGCGCCGGTCTTCGGCACGCGCGGTCCACACGCCATGCTCGAAATAGACGCGCGCGACGATCTCGGTCAGCGCGCGCTCAAGCACCTCGACCACCCGGCCCTCGCGCCGGCCGCGCCTGTCCGGCGCGCCGGGACGCACCATCACGGTGTCGCCAGGCAACAGCTGGCGCATCTCGCGCTCACCCAGATAGAAGTCGCCGCCCTCGCCTTCGAGCGGCATGGCAAAACCGTTACCGTCGCGGTGCGCGGCGACCTTGCAACGCACCAGGTCGAGCTTGTCCGCCGCGCAGATTGCGCCCTTGCGGTTGATCACGACTTCGCCGCTGCGCTCCATCGCCGCGAGGCGGCGGCTGAAATTCGCCTGTTCGTGCGCTTCGATATCCAGCAGCGCCGACAACTCGGCGGCAAACATCGGCACGCCGTGTTCGGCCAGTTGCTGCAGGATGAATTCCCGGCTGGGTAGCGGCTGTTCGTATTTGAGCTTTTCACGCTCAAGATGGGGATCCTGCAGGCGCAGGGGCGGGATATTGCGATTTTTTTTGGAGGTAGGCGTTGACATTCGCTGAGAGCTCAATATAATTCGCACTTCGTTGCAACACTGTAGCGCAGATCATACAGTAAAGCGAAGCCCAGGTGGCGGAATTGGTAGACGCACTAGGTTCAGGTCCTAGCGCCCGCAAGGGTGTGGAAGTTCGAGTCTTCTCTTGGGCACCAATCGCTTTTAGTTTGATCGTTGCAGTAGCGTAACTGTTTTGTTCTGGCCCAGGTGGCGGAATTGGTAGACGCACTAGGTTCAGGTCCTAGCGCCGGCAACGGTGTGGAAGTTCGAGTCTTCTCCTGGGCACCAGTACAAAACACAGACAATGCGGTTTCGCACTTTGGCATGCCCAGGTGGCGGAATTGGTAGACGCACTAGGTTCAGGTCCTAGCGCCGGCAACGGTGTGGAAGTTCGAGTCTTCTCCTGGGCACCAGCGATACCGCAAACGTCTAAATACTCTGTTGTGCCCAGGTGGCGGAATTGGTAGACGCACTAGGTTCAGGTCCTAGCGCCCGCAAGGGTGTGGAAGTTCGAGTCTTCTCTTGGGCACCAAGGAATTTCAAAGGTCAGCGCTTGCGCTGGCCTTTTTCCATTTCAGCCCGCCATAAGGCGGCAATTCCTCACAAGGCCAGCCTCCGCGCTGGCCTTGTGCATTTGAGCCCTCGCCTACTTCAGCATGAAGCCGTGGCGTACCGGGTCGCGCTCGTCGATCAGCAACTGGTTGAAACCAGTGATATACGCCGCGCCGCTGACTTGCGGCAGGATCGCGTCGAAGGCGCCAACCCGGGCATGCCCCAGCACGCGCCCGTGAAAACGGGTGCCGATGATGCTCTCGTTGACGAAGGTCCCGCCCTCGGCCAACTGGCCGCGCGCGGCGAGGCACGCCATCTTCGCGCAGGTGCCGGTGCCGCATGGCGAACGATCGAGCTGGCCGTCGCCGAACACCACCACGTTGCGGCAACAGGCGCCCTCGCCCGCGTCCTCGTGGCTGTAGAGTTCGACGAGGTCAATGCTGTCGATATGCTGCAGCTCGGGGTGACGCACCCTAAGCGCTGCGTTGGCCGCGTCGCGCAGCCGCACACCAAGCCCGGCCAGCGCAGCCGCGTTCTCCGGCACCAGCGCCACCCCCAGTTGCGCAGCGTCGACAAGCGCGAAGAAGTTGCCGCCGAAGGCGACGTCCATGCGCACGCTCCCCAGCCCCGGCACGTCGACCGTAGCGTCCAGGTGCGCGACGAAGGCCGGGATATTGGCGATCGCCACCTCGCGCACCCGACCGTTGCTAACCTCGGCCTTGGCGCGCACCAAGCCGGCCGGCGTCTCCAGTGTCAGATGCGACACCCCCTCGTCCATCGGCACGATGCCGGTTTCCATCGCGACGGTCACCGCGGCGATCGAGCCGTGCACGCACATATTGAGGTAGCCGCCGCTGTCGAGGAACAGCACGCCGAGGTCGGCGTCATCGCGGGTCGGCGCGAGCAGCATCGAGCCGAACATGTCTGCGTGGCCGCGCGGCTCGAGCATCACCGCCGTGCGCAGGTAGTCGAGTTCGCGCTGGAACCACGCGCGCTTGGCGGGCATGTCGCACCCCGGGATGAACGGCATGCCGCCGGTGAGCACCCGCGCCGGCTCCCCTGCCGTATGCGCGTCGACCGCCTGTACCAGGTTGGAAAACTTCATCTCGCCTCCGGCCGGCCTGTGCCGGCAATATAGGTATCGATGACTATTTATAAATGAAGCCCGCACCGCTTAACTTGGCGCAAATCAAACGCGCATGAAAAAGGCCCGCCATCGGGCGGGCCTGGTGCAGCAGGAACGACTGATCAGAAGAACACGAAGGTGAGCAGCGCGAACACCGGCAGCAGGAAACAGATCGACCACGCCATATAGCCGAAGAAGCTCGGCATCTTCACGCCGCGCTGTTCGGCGATCGCCTTCACCATGAAGTTCGGCGCGTTACCGATATAGGTGTTGGCACCCATGAACACCGCACCCATCGAGATCGCCAGCAGGGTGTCGGCCATAGGGCCCATCATGGTCTGCGCGTCACCGTGCGCGAGGTTGAAGAACACCAGGTAGGTCGGCGCGTTGTCGAGGAAGCTCGACAGGATGCCGGTCATCCAGAAATACATGGTGTCGATCGGCGCACCCGAACTGTCGGACACCATATGCACCAGCGGCGCCAGGTGGCCGTCGGTGCCGGCGCGCAGGATGGCGATCACCGGCGCGATGGTCACGAAGATGCCGGCGAACAACTTGCCCACTTCGAGGATCGGGTCCCAGTTGAAGTCGTTGCCCGCGCGCACCTGCTTGGGCGTCAGCATCAGCGACGCGCCGGCGATCGCCAGCAGCAGGCCGTCACGCACCATGTTCTGCAGTTCCCAGTGGGTGCCCATCACGTCGAAGGACACGCCCGGTTTCCAGAAGCCGGACAGCAGCACGCCGCCGACCACGCCGCCCAAGAGCAGGAAGTTGAACTTGCCGTGCAGCGAGATCGGCGCGTCCGGGGTCGGGTCACGCGGCTCGACGCCTTCCTTGGCGAAGAAGTAGCTGTCGACCGCGTAGAAGATCGCCAGCAGGATCAGCGCGGTCAGCAACACCGGCAGCGCCATGTGCACCATGGTCCAGCCGAAGGTCACGCCCTTGAGGAAGCCCAGGAACAGCGGCGGGTCGCCCAGCGGGGTCAGGCCGCCGCCGACGTTGGCGACCAGGAAGATGAAGAACACCACCACGTGCACGTTGTGCTTGCGGTTGTCGTTGGCCTTGAGCAGCGGGCGGATCAGCAGCATCGCCGCGCCGGTGGTCCCCATGATCGACGCGAGCACGGTACCGATCGCCAGGATCGTGGTGTTGAGCTTGGGCGAGCCGTGCAGGTTGCCCCACACCAGGATGCCGCCGGACACCGTATACAGCGCCAGCAGCAGGATGATGAAGGGGATGTACTCGGCGATCAGCGCGTGCACGACCAGCGCGGCCGACGCGCCGAAGCCGAACACGGCGATGAACGGCACCAGGAAGCACACCGTCCACAGCGCGGTGATCTTGCCGAAATGGTGGTGCCAGAAGCCCGGCGCAAAGATCGGGAACAGCGCGATCGACAGCAGGATGGCCGCGAACGGCAGCCCCCACATCAGGCTGAGCGTCGCGCCGTCGAGCTCGGCGGCACTGGCCAGCGCGGGCAGCAAGCCCAGCGTGGCGGCCACAAGCATTTTCTTGAACATCATGTCTCCGTGATTAGCGGCCCCTTAACGGGTGCCTTTTTGAATGAATTCGATCTTGTAACCGTCCGGGTCCTCGACGAAGGCGATCACGGTGGTGCCGTGCTTCATCGGGCCGGCTTCGCGCACGACCTTGCCGCCCTTGGCGCGCACCGCGTCGCACGCGGCGTACGCGTCGTCGACCTCGACGGCGAGGTGGCCGAACGCGTTGCCCAGTTCGTAGCTTGCGGTGTCCCAGTTATGGGTGAGCTCGATGACGGTGTTGCTGTCCTCGTCGCCGTAGCCGAGGAAGGCCAGCGTGAAGCGGCCGTCCGGGTAGTCCTGGCGGCGCAGCAATTGCATGCCGAGCACGTCCTGGTAGAAGGCCAGCGAACGGTCGAGTTCGCCGACCCGCAGCATGGTATGCAGCAAACGCATGGATAGATCTCCTGTTTTGGTAAGGGTTCAACCGAGGCTGAACAATGACGCGCCGTGGGTCTTTAACCAGTCCCTATCTGCGCGCCACGATGGGTGCAAACGATCAACTTCAGACCAGAAGGCCGCCGAATGATTCATGTGGATGAGGTGCGCGAGCTCGTGCGCAACGACATACGCGAGCACCGCCGGCGGCGCCATCACCAGCCGCCAGTTCAGCCTCACCACGCCGGCGGCATTGCACGAACCCCAACGCGAACGTGCGGATGATAGACGCCACGCGGCAGGCTTGCGCATCAGGGATGGCCCGAATGCCGCGAGACATTCGTCAAACAGCACGCGGGCGCGGCTACGCAGCAAGGACGAGAGCCGCGCCCGAATCGCTTCCGCGTCGCCCAGTTCCCGCGCCGGCACGCTCAGGCAGGCGGTCCCATCGTCCAGGCTCAGGCGCAGGCCGGCACGGCTGCCGGCAGCACACGCCAGCGCGAGCGCCCTACCCTGCCACAAAAGCGAGTCGGGCGGCGTCTGCCCGGCCCTGCGCGCCGCATGGTAGCGCTCGATGAGCCAGCCTTGCTTCTGCTTGAGCCAGGCGGCAAGCCAAGCCACCGGCACCGAAGGGTCGGCGATGAGTTCGGCGCCCGCCGCGCCGACACGCAGCGACACCCGCTTGCGCGGGCGGCGGACCAGCGTCAGCGGCAGGCCCAGATCAGGCAGGCTGGACGCAGGCACGGCGCGCGGCACGCTCTTTCGGGTCGGCGTACGGGCCGACGCCGCCGATCTCGCGCTGGCGCGCCTCGATCCAGGCTTCCGCCTGCTTCATCAGCCCCTCGGGACCCGTCTCGGCTTCGGGCAGGATGGGCTCGCCGATCACCACGGTGATCTCGCCCGGGTGCTTGAAGAAGGCGTTGCGCGGCCAGAATTCGCCGGCGTTGTGCGCGACCGGCACCAGCGGCATGTCGAGTTGCTTGGCCATGCGCGCGGCGCCCAGCTTGTACTTGCCGGGCGCGCCCGGACGCACGCGGGTGCCTTCCGGGAACACGGTGATCCAGAAGCCCAGCTCCTTGCGCGCGAGGCCCTGCTCGAGCATCTGCCGGTTGGCGTTGGCACGGTCGCTGCGGTTGATCATGATCGCGTTGGTCAGCCACAGCCCCCAGCCGAACAGCGGGATCCACAACAGTTCGCGCTTGGCGACGTAGATCTGCGGCGGGAAGATCTTCTGCAGCGCCAGCGTCTCCCAGCCGGACTGGTGCTTGGAGCAGATGATGGACGGCACGGCCGGGATGTTGCCGGCGCCGACCACGCGGTAGCGCAGGCCGACCACATGCTCGAGCAGCCACAGCAGCGAGACCGCCCACGTCTGGCCGAAGATGTGGCGCTTGCGGCGGGGCAGCCAGCAGAACACGAACATACCGGCAAAGCACAAGGGCGTGAGCACTGCCACGCCCAGCCAGTAAATCAGGTTGCGAATCAGAAGACCCAAGCTCATGCGTACTTCCTTGTCAGCACGTGGCGATCAGGTGGGCGGCGGCGTCGAACAGGGTGTCGAACACCAGCGTACCCTCGGGCAGGTTGCCGGCGGCGAGCGTCTTCTCGCCCTTGCCGGTGCGCACCAGGATGGGCTGGCCGCCGACCGCGGCGACTGCCTCCAGGTCGCGCAGGCTGTCGCCGACCAGCGGCAGGCCCTCGGCGCGCACGTTAAAGCGCTCGATGATGTCGTGCACCATGCCCGGCAGGGGCTTGCGGCAGCCACACTTGTCGTTCGCGGTATGCGGGCAGATGAAGATCGCGTCGATGCGCCCGCCGGCCTGGCCGACCAGCCGGTGCATCTTTTCGTGCATCGCGTTGAGCGCGGCCATGTCGAAGTAGCCGCGGCCGATGCCCGACTGGTTGGTCGCCACCACCACATGCCAGCCGTCCTGCGTCAGGTTGGCGATCGCCTCCAGGCTCCTGGGCAGCGCCACCCACTCGTCGACGCTTTTGACGAAGTCGTCGCGGTCCTGGTTGATCACGCCGTCGCGGTCGAGAATCACTAGTTTCATCGCGCATAAAGCGGACGGCCCGCCAGCAGCGGGCCGTCCGCCTGTCCTCCCTTAGTCGGCCAACAGCGAGATGTCGGCCACGCGGTTGAAGAGCTCGGCCAGGCGCGCGAGCAGCGCGATGCGGTTCGCACGTACCGCCGCGTCGTCGGCCATCACCATCACGCCGTCGAAGAACGCGTCGACCGGCGCCTTCAGGCTGGACAGCCTCGACAGCGCGCCTTCGAAGTCGTGCGCTGCGAACTTGGCGTCGACCTCGGGGGCGATCGCCTCGATCGCGGCGAACAGCGCGCGCTCGGCATCCTCGGCGAACAGAGCGGGGTTCACGGTAGCCACCGCGCCTTCGGCCTTCTTCAGGATGTTCTTCACGCGCTTGTTGGCGGCGGCCAGTGCGGCGGCTTCCGGCAGCGCCTTGAAGCCGGCGACCGCGGCGAGCACCGCGCGCACTTCGTCCAGGCGGGTCGGTGCGAGCGACAGCACGGCGTCGATCTCGTCGGCCTTGTACTCGGCGGCCAGCAGGTGCTTCAGGCGCTCCTGGCAGAAGGCGACCACTTCGTCGACGGTGCCGTCGGCGAGCAGGCCGGCCGGGAAGGCGGCGGCGGTGTCGGCCACCAGAACCCGCAGGTCGAGCGGGGTTTCCATCACCATGCGCAGCACGCCAAGCGCGGCGCGGCGCAGCGCGAACGGGTCCTTGTCGCCGGTCGGGATCAGGCCGATGCCCCAGATGCCGACGATGGACTCGAGCTTGTCGGCCAGCGCGACGGCGGTCGCGACCTTGCCCTCGGGCAGGGTGTCGCCGGCGAAGCGCGGGTGGTAATGGCCCTCGATGGCGGCGGCCACTTCACCGGTCTCGCCGCCAATGCGCGCGTAGTACATGCCCATCACGCCCTGCAGCTCGGGGAACTCGCCGACCATGTCGGTGACGAGGTCGGCCTTGGCGAGGCGCGCGGCGCGGCGCGCGGCGGCCTGATCGGCACCCAGGGCGCCTGCGAAGGCGGCGGACAGCGCCTCGAGGCGTTCGACACGCTCAAGCTGCGAGCCGATCTTGTTGTGGTAGACGACACCGGCAAGCTTGGGCAGGCGCGCGTCCAGCGTCTGCTTCTGGTCCTGCTCGAAGAAGAACTTGGCGTCCGACAGGCGCGCGCGCAGCACGCGCTCGTTGCCCTGCACCACATGGATGGGGTCGGCCGCCTCGATGTTCGACACCAGCAAGAAGCGGTTCATCAGCTTGCCGGCAGCGTCCAGCAGCGGGAAGTACTTCTGGTTCTGCTGCATGGTCAGGATCAGGCATTCCTGCGGCACCTTGAGGAACTCGGCCTCGAAGCCGGCCTCCAGCACCACCGGCCATTCGACCAGCGCGGTGACTTCGTCGAGCAGCGCGTCGTCGGCGGCGATGGTCGCGCCGAGCACGGCAGCCGCGTCACGCAGGCGCTTGCCGATCAGTTCGCGGCGCGCGGTGAAGCTGGCGACCACCTTGCCGGTCTCGAACATCGTCTTCGCGTACGCGTCGGCGTGCTCGACGAACACCTCGCCCTCGCTCATGAAGCGGTGGCCGCGGGTCGCGTTGCGGCTCTTCAGGCCCAGCACCTCGCCGTCGACCACGGTCTCGCCCCACAGCATCATCAGCCCGTGTACCGGACGGACGAACTGGTGCTCGAGGTCGCCCCAGCGCATCAGCTTGGGCGCCGGCAGCTTCTTCAGCGCAAGCTCGACGACGCCGGCGAGCACCGCCGACAAGGGCTCGCCCGCCTTGACGCTCTGGTACGCGTACACGTCCTGCTTGCCGTCGCTCATGGTGGTCAACTCGGACACGGCGACGCCGCACGAGCGCGCGAAGCCTTCCAGCGCCTTGGAGGGCACGCCGTCCTTCATGCCGGCGGCAAGCGACGGGCCCTTGCGCACGATGGTCTGCTCGGGCTGCAGGTTGAGTACGCCAGGCAGGCTGACCGCCAGGCGGCGGGGGCTGGCGAACACGGCCGCTTCGGCGTCGGCGCCGGCAAAGCCCATCCGCTTGAGTTCGTCGGTGATGGTGGTGGCAAAGCTGTCGGCGAGGCGCTGCAGCGCCTTGGGCGGCAGCTCCTCGGTCAGGAGTTCGATAAGCAGCGTCTGTTGCATGGTCATGGTGTTTTCTTGCTGTGGGCGGTTCTTGCAAGCCGGCACACCTCGGCGAACATCGCCGCGGCGACCGACCCCCGGTCTACATCCTGCCAGGCCCAGTCATACTCGGGCAGCGGGAACATCTGCGCGTACACGCTCTTGCCGTCCAGCCGGTAGTAGCCGGCGGAGACAAAGGCGTAGCGCTGCCTGTTACATTCGGCCCAGCCTTCGAGCCGGCGGATGTGATAGTCGATCGCCAGCTCTTTCGAGCGCTGGCGTTCGGTGAACCGCTCCTGGTTCACGAAATGGACCCTGCCCTTGTCGTGCCAGACGCTCGCCGCGTCGATCGACAGTTGCAGCGCCGGGCCTTCGTCGTAGACGCGCCAGTCGGCGGCAGCCGCGAAGGCCGGCGCGAGCGCCAGCAGCATCAGGGGCAGGCGGAACGTCACGTCAGTTGGCCTTCGGGCACATCGGGAAGCCGAGCGCCTCGCGCGACGCGTAGTACGCCTGGGCGACGCCGCGCGAGAGCGCGCGCACGCGGCCGATATAGGCGGCGCGTTCGGTCACCGAGATCGCGCCGCGCGCGTCCAGCAGGTTGAAGCTGTGGCCGGCCTTGAGCACCATCTCGTACGCGGGCAGCGCGAGCGGGATGTCCAGCAGGCGCTTGGCCTCGGACTCGTAGTAGGCGAACAGCTCGAACAGCTTGTCGACGTTGGCGTACTCGAAGTTGTACGTCGACTGCTCGACCTCGTTCTGGTGGTAGACGTCGCCGTAGGTGACGCGCTGGCCGTTCGGGTACACCGTCCACAACAGGTCGTACACGTTCTCGACGCCCTGCAGGTACATGGCCAGACGCTCGATGCCGTAGGTGATCTCGCCCAGCACCGGCTTGCAGTCGAGGCCGCCGACTTGCTGGAAGTAGGTGAACTGCGTCACTTCCATGCCGTTGAGCCAGACTTCCCAGCCGAGGCCCCACGCGCCGAGGGTCGGGTTCTCCCAGTCGTCCTCGACGAAACGGATGTCGTGCACGGTCGGATCGATGCCCAGTTCCTTGAGCGAACCCAGGTAGAGTTCCTGGATATTGTCCGGGCTGGGCTTGAGCGCCACCTGGAACTGGTAGTAGTGCTGCAGGCGGTTCGGGTTCTCGCCGTAGCGGCCGTCCTTCGGGCGGCGCGACGGCTGCACGTACGCGGCGTTCCACGGCTCGGGACCGATAGCGCGCAGGCAGGTGGCCGGGTGGGACGTCCCCGCGCCCACCTCCATGTCGAAAGGCTGCATGATCACGCAGCCTTGCCGGTTCCAATAGTTCTGCAGCGTGAGGATGATTTCCTGGAAGGTCAGCATGGCGGTTCGTCGTTTTAGAATCAAAGGACGATTCTAACGGCGAACAGGCCACGGGAAAAGCAAACGCCGGCGGGAAGCCCCGCCGGCGTTGCTTATGGCATCACGACCAGTTCGTCGGCAATTGTCCCGGCTAGGCGCCGGCCCTTGCCGATGCAGTCGGGCACCGACACGCCGTCAAGGTAAGACGCGCACAGGTAGACCCCCTGCGCGGCCAGCCGTGCCGACGCCTCGCGCACCGCCAGCACTTCACTGCTCCCCTGCGCGATCGCGGCGGGCCAGCGCACCACATGCTGCGCGCGCGGCGTGCCGGTGAGCCCCAATAGCGACCCAAGTTCGGCGTTGAGCGCGGCGAGCAGCGCGTCGTCGGCGAGCGTCGCGTTGGCCGCGTACTGCTCGCCGCCGACGAAGCTGGTCACCAGCACCTCGTCTTCGGCGCAGCGCCCGGGGTAGAGCGCGCCGGTCATCAGGTGGCCGGCGGCGAACGCGCCCTCGCAGGCCGGGTTGAGCCCGCCGAAGCCCTCGAGCGGACGGGTAAGGTCGGCCCGCGCGATGCGGCTGACCACCACCGTCATCGGCGCGTAGCGCACCGCGGCGAGCGCCTCGGCCGCTGCCGCGTCGACGTTTTCCAGCAGGCGCGCCGCCGCGAACGCGGGCAGCGCGAGCACCACTTTTTCGGCGTGCACGCGCGCGTTGCCGGTCTCGACCCACCAGGAGCCGTCCGCGTCGCGCTCGAGCGCCATCACCGGGCAGCCCAGCCGCACGTCCAGTCCGCGCGCGAGTGCGCGCGGCAGCGCTTCCAGCCCGCCCTTGAGCGAATAGGTGTCGCGCCGGCGCAAGGCGCCCGCGCGCGCGCGCCGCCACATGCCGCCGGTGATCGAGCCGGCCTCGCGCTCGGCGCGGGCCAGCAGGCCCAGCGTCTCGCCGACCAGCAGTTTCTCCGGGTCGCCGGCGAACACGCCGCCGACGAAGGGGTTGACCGCCTTGTCGAGCACCTCGCCACCCAGGCGGCGGCGGATGAAGTCGGCGACCGTCTCGGCGTCCGACGCCGGCGCGTTGCGCCGCCACGGCTCGCTGAGGATTTTCGCCTTGGCGCGCCAGCTGAAGAAGTCGCCGAACAGGAAGCTCACCGGGCCGGCCGGCAGCGGGCGGTAGCGCCCCTGCTGCAGCACGTAGCGTTTCTTCGAGAGTTTCGACGGGTACTCGACCGACAGCCCGAGCGAGGCGAGCCATTCGAGCTGCGCGCCGTCGGCGAGCAGGGTGTTCGGGCCGCCCTCGTAGCTCGCGCCGCCCGCCTCAAGGCTCATGATCTTGCCGCCGACGCGGCTGGCCGCCTCGTACACGCGCACGGCAACGCCCTCTTGCGCGAGGTGCCACGCCGAGGACAGGCCGGAAATGCCGGCACCAGCCACCAGCACGGTCGTGGCGTCCTGGCCGGGGAAAGTTTGCAAGCTGTTGGTATCGTTCATGAAAGCAAGCATGCCGCAAAGGGCAGTCCAAACAGTTGACGGCGGTCAAGGCGGCGCGCCGAGCCGCCTTGGCTGTCTTCAAATCCAAAAAAAGCCCGCTTGCGGCGCAAGCAGGCTTCTGTCCGTCCCGGGCAAAGCCCGGGTTTACTGCCAGTCGAGGATGACCTTGCCGCTGTGGCCGGAGAGCATCGCCTCGAAGCCCTGGCGGTAGTCGTCGACCTTGAAGTGGTGGGTGATGATGGGGCTGATGTCGAGGCCGGACTGGATCAACGCGACCATCTTGTACCAGGTCTCGAACATCTCGCGGCCGTAGATGCCCTTGATCTCGAGGCCCTTGAAGATCACCTGGTTCCAGTCGATCGCGGTGTCGGCCGGCGGGATGCCCAGCAGCGCGATCTTGCCGCCGTTGTTCATCACTTCCAGCATCTGGCGGAACGCGTGCGGGTTGCCCGACATCTCGAGGCCCACGTCGAAGCCCTCGCACATGTGCAGCTCGCTCATCACCGCCTTCAGGTCTTCCTTGGCGACGTTGACCGCGCGGCTCGCGCCCATCTTGCGGGCGAGATCGAGGCGGTACTCGTTGACGTCGGTGACCACCACGTGGCGCGCGCCGACGTGGCGGGCGACGGCGACCGCCATGATGCCGATCGGGCCGGCGCCGGTGATCAGCACGTCCTCGCCGACCATATTGAACGACAGCGCGGTGTGCACCGCGTTGCCGAACGGGTCGAAGATGGCGGCCAGGTCGTCCGAGATGCCGTCGGGGATCGGGAAGGCGTTGAACGCCGGGATCACCAGGTACTCGGCGAACGCGCCGGCGCGGTTGACGCCGACACCGACCGTGTTGCGGCACAGGTGGCGACGGCCGGCGCGGCAGTTTCGGCAGTGGCCGCAGGTGATGTGGCCTTCGCCGGAGACGCGCTCGCCGATCTTGAAGCCCTTCACTTCCGAGCCCATGCCGGCGACGACGCCGACGTACTCGTGGCCGACGTGCATCGGCACCGGGATGGTCTTCTGCGACCACTCGTCCCAGTTCCAGATATGGATGTCGGTGCCGCAGATCGCGGTCTTGGTGATCTTGATCAGCAGGTCGTTCGGGCCGACCTCGGGCATCGGCACGTCGGTCATCTCCAGACCCGGCGCCGCTTGCAGTTTGGCAAGTGCTTTCATCTCTGTAACATCCTTCTTCTTTGCGGCGCCGCGCGGGTGAGCCGCGCGGCGCTCCGTGCAATTTAAGCGGTGATCACGCCCAGCTCGCGGCCGACGCGGGTGAATGCCTCGATGGCGCGGTCGATCTGCTCGAAGCTGTGCGCGGCGGACATCTGCGTGCGGATGCGCGCCTTGCCCTTGGGCACCACCGGGAACGAGAAGCCGACCACGTACACGCCCTCGGCGAGCAGGCGCGACGCCATTTCGCCGGCCAGGCGCGCGTCGCCCAGCATCACCGGGATGATCGGGTGTTCGCCCGGCACCAAGCTAAAGCCGGCCGCGCTCATGCCGGCGCGGAAGCGCTCGGCGTTGGCCGTAAGCTTTTCGCGCAGCGCACGGCCCTCTTCGCCCTGCAGGATCTGCAGCACCTTGACGCTGGCCGCGGTGATCGCCGGCGCCAGCGAGTTGGAGAACAGGTAGGGGCGCGAGCGCTGGCGCAGCAGCGCGACGATGGCCGCGCGGCCGGACACGTAGCCGCCGGACGCGCCGCCGAGCGCCTTGCCCAGCGTGCCGGTGTAGATGTCGACGCGGTCAGACACGCCGCACAGCTCGGGGGTGCCGGCGCCGGTGTCGCCAATGAAGCCGACCGCGTGCGAATCATCCACCATCACCAGCGCGCCGTAGCGCTCGGCCAGGTCGCAGACGGACTTGAGGTCGGCGATGATGCCGTCCATCGAGAACACGCCGTCGGTGACGATCAGCTTGAAGCGCGCGCCGGCGGCGTCGGCCGCTTGCAGTTGCGCCTCGAGGTCGGCCATGTCGTTGTTCGCGTAACGGAAGCGCTTGGCCTTGCACAGGCGCACGCCATCGATGATGGACGCGTGGTTGAGCGCGTCGGAGATCACCGCGTCTTCCTCGCCCAGCAGCGTCTCGAACACGCCGCCGTTGGCGTCGAAGCAGCTGGAATAGAGGATGGTGTCGTCGGTGCCGAGCAGGCCGGAGATGGCGCGCTCAAGGTCCTTGTGCACGGTCTGCGTGCCGCAGATGAAACGCACCGACGCACAACCGTAGCCGTAGTCGTCCAGCCCCTGCTTGGCCGCGGCGATCAGGCGCGCGTCGTCGGCGAGGCCGAGGTAGTTGTTGGCGCAGAAGTTCAGCACATGCGCGCCGTCCGCGAGCGCGACGTCGGCGCTCTGCGGGGTGGCGATCACGCGTTCGGGCTTCTCGAAGCCGTCAGCCTTGATCTGGGCGAGCGTGGCTTCGAGGTGGGCGAGGTAGGTGTGGTTCATCGTGCATCCTTGTCCAGAAGCGGCACTGTCAATGTAGGCGTCCGGTGCCGGGCACGGCGCCGAACGCTAAATACGCGAAGGCGTGAGAATACCCCCGCATCCGAATATTTGAAAGCAAGCATACTCTGGCTTAAAGTACGCCCCCTCGCGCGAAAACCTGTCCTGGATCAATACCTGACAGCGTCCAAACTGCTTCAATGCCGCAACATTTTGACAAGACACCAGCGTGTTAACCATATGTAGTGGTTAACACCCGTAGTAAGGATCTCATGCCCACCGTGATCATCAAGCGCGACGGCTGCCGCGCCCCCTTCGAGCGCGCGCGCATCGCCGACGCCGTCCTCGCCGCCAGTGCCGCCGCCGGCCACGCCGACCCCGACCTCGCCGAGGGCATCGCCCGCACGCTGCAAGCCGCGCTGGATACGCGCGCCGAAGTCGACATCCACGAAGTGCAGCAGCGCGTCGAGGACGCGCTGATGACCGTCGCGCCCGCCGTCGCGCGCCGCTATATCGAATACCGCCACGACCGCGACCTCGCCCGCGAGGCGCGCGGCCGCCTGGCGCGCGACATCGCCGGCCTGATCGAGCAGAACGACAGCGCGCTGCTCAATGAGAACGCCAACAAGGACGCCAAGGTGATCCCCACCCAGCGCGACCTGCTGGCCGGCATCGTCGCGCGCCACTACGCGCTGACCCGGCTGTTGCCGCGGGCCGTCGCCCGCGCGCACGAGGCGGGCGAGATGCACTTTCACGACCTCGACTACTCGCCGTTCTTCCCGATGTTCAACTGCATGCTGATCGACCTCGAAGGCATGCTGACGCGCGGCTTCAAGATGGGCAACGCCGAGATCGACACCCCGCGCTCGATCACCAGCGCCACCGCGGTCACCGCGCAGATCATCGCGCAGGTGGCCAGCCATATTTACGGCGGCACCACCATCAACCGCATCGACGAGGTGCTCGCGCCCTACGTCACCCTCAGCCACGCCAAGCACCGCACGGTCGCCGAGGAATGGGGCGTCGCCGACATCGACGGCTACGCGATGGCGCGCACCGAGAAGGACTGCCACGACGCGTTCCAGTCGCTCGAATACGAGGTGAACACCCTGCACACCTCGAACGGGCAGACGCCGTTCGTCACCTTCGGCTTCGGGCTGGGCGAGAGCTGGCAGGCGCGCATGATCCAGCGCGCCATCCTCGCCAACCGCATCGAGGGGCTGGGCAAGAACCGCAAGACCGCGGTGTTCCCCAAACTGGTGTTCGCGATCCGCGACGGTCTCAACCACAAGGCGGGCGACCCCAACTACGACATCAAGCAGCTGGCGCTCGAATGCGCGAGCCGCCGCATGTATCCGGACATCCTCAACTACGACGAGGTGGTGCGCGTCACCGGCTCGTTCAAGACGCCGATGGGCTGCCGCTCCTTCCTGTCGCGCTGGGAGAAGGACGGCGTCGAACAGCACGAAGGCCGCAACAACCTGGGCGTGGTCAGCCTGAACCTGCCGCGCATCGCCATCGAGGCCGCCGGCGACGAGACGCGCTTCTGGCAGTTGCTGGACGAACGTTTGGACGTCGCGCGCGAGGCGCTCAACTACCGCATCGAGCGGCTCAAGGGCGTGAAGGCGCGCGTCGCGCCCATCCTCTATATGGAAGGCGCGTGCGGCGTGCGCCTGAAGGCCGACGACGACGTCAGCGAGATCTTCAAGGACGGCCGCGCGTCGATCAGCCTGGGTTACATCGGCCTGCATGAAACCGTCAACGCGCTCTACGGCGCCGCCACCCACCTCTACGACAGCGAGGCGCTGCGCGCCAAGGCCATCGCCATCGTCGAGCGGCTGCGCGCGGCGACCGACGCGTGGAAGACCGAGACCGGCTACGGCTTCAGCCTGTACGCGACGCCTTCGGAAAACCTGTGCTCGCGCTTTTGCCGGATCGACGCGCGCGACTTCGGCGCCATCGCCGGCGTCACCGACAAGGGCTACTACACCAACAGCTTCCACCTCGACGTCGAGAAGAAGGTCAACCCCTTCGACAAGATCGACTTCGAGGCGCCGTACCCGCCCATCTCCAACGGCGGCTTCATCTGCTACGGCGAGTACCCCAACCTCAGGCACAACGTCGAGGCGCTGGAAGACGTGTGGGACTACAGCTACCGCAAGGTGCCGTACTACGGCACCAACACGCCGATCGACGAGTGCTACGACTGCGGCTTCACCGGCGAGTTTTCCTGCACCAGCAAGGGCTTCGTCTGCCCGTCTTGCGGCAACCACAACCCCTCCCGGGTGTCGGTGACCCGCCGCGTGTGCGGCTACCTGGGCAGCCCGGACGCGCGCCCGTTCAACGCGGGCAAGCAGGAAGAAGTCAAACGCCGCGTCAAGCACCTGTAAACGCGGTGCCTCGCCAGTCCCAGCGCGGGCGGGCGCGGCCTGAGGAGACCCCGTGAACTACCAGCAGTACTACCCGGTCGACGTGGTGAACGGCCCCGGCACCCGCGTGACCCTGTTCGTGTCCGGCTGCGAACACCGCTGCCGCGGCTGCTACAACGCTCTGACCTGGAAGGCCGACAGCGGCCTGCCGTTCGACGCCGAGATGGAAGACAGGGTGATCGCGGACCTTAGCGACGCCCGCATCCGCCGGCGCGGGCTGTCGCTCTCCGGCGGCGACCCGCTCTACCCGCCGAACCTTGCCGCCGTCAAACGGCTGCTCGCGCGCGTGCGCGCCGAGTGCCCGGGCAAGGACGTGTGGTGCTGGACCGGCTACACGCTGGATCAACTGACCCCCGCGCAGTGCGAAGTAGTGGCGCTCGTCGACGTGCTCATCGACGGCAAGTATGACGAGACGCAAGCCGACGCCTCTTTAGTGTGGCGCGGCAGCCGCAACCAGCTCATCCATCGGCTGAACGGGGGATGACCCGCGCGCGCAGGCAAGGTATACCCGAGCCTGGCGCCCCAACCATGACCGACAAGGACGCAATGCAAAACCGACCCAACCGCCCCGCCCTTGCCCGCCTGCTGCCGGGCCTGGCCCTGCTCTGCGCAGCGCTGTCGGCCCAGGCCGCCGCCCCCGCCTTTCCCGATGCGGCCAACAGCGACCCGGTGAAGCTCGGCTGGATGGTCGGCTCGCCGCCGCCGGCCGACAAGCAGATCCGCTTCGCCGACGGCAGCTACTACCGCTTCCCGCAACTGCGCTGGACCGTCTCGCACTTTCGCGAACTGATGCCGACCGTCGGCGTCTCGCGCGGCGTAGGTGCGCCGGGCAAGCTCAAGTACGCGCTGCGTAGCGACATCGACGCGCTGACCTTCACGCCGACGGGCGCGAGCCAGCCGATGACGTGGCAGGACTCGCTCGCTGCCAACTACACCGACGGCATCGTGGTGCTGCACAAGGGGCGCGTCGTCTACGAACGCTACTTCGGCTCGCTCACCCCCACCGGCCAGCACGGCGCGATGTCGGTGACCAAGAGCTTCGTCGGCACCCTCGCCGCCCTGCTGGCAGCCGAAGGCAAGCTCGACCCGGCGCGCAAGGTCGCCGACTACGTGCCGGAACTGGCGAAGTCCGGCTTCGGCGACGCGACAGTGCGCCAGCTAATGGACATGACCACCGGCATCCGCTTCAGCGAAAACTACGCCGACCCCAACGCCGAAGTGTGGCAGCACGCCAACGCCGGCAACCCCCTGCCCAAGCCGGCCGGTTACCAGGGCCCGCAGTCGTACTATGAGTTCCTGCCGACCATCCACGGCGAAGGCAAACACGGCGAGGCGTTCGGCTACCGCACCGCCAACACCGACGCCTTGGGCTGGGTGATCGCGCGTGCCAGCGGAAAAACCGTGCCGCAGCTGATGTCGGAGAAGATCTGGCAGAAGCTCGGTGCCGAGCAGGACGCATACATGACCGTCGATTCCACCGGCACCGCGTTTGCCGGCGGCGGCCTCAACACCGGCCTGCGCGACCTCGCCCGCTTCGGCGAGATGCTGAGGAATAACGGCGCCTACCACGGCCAGCAGGTCGTGCCGGCCGCCGCGGTGGCCGACATCCGCACCGGTGGCGACAAGGCCGCGTTCGCCAAGGCCGGCTACAGCCAGTTGCCGGGGTGGAGCTACCGCAATATGTGGTGGGTCAGCCACAACCCGCACGGCGCCTTCATGGCGCGCGGCGTGCACGGCCAGGCACTGTACATCGACCCGGCTGCGCAGATGGTCATCGCCCGCTACGCGTCCTACCCGGTCGCCAGCAACAAGGCGATCGACCCGACCTCGCTGCCGGCCTACCACGCGCTGGCGCTGCACCTGATGGGCAAGCGCTGACACGCATCATCCAGCAAATGGCCGGCATCCCGCCGGCCATTTTTTCGCCTGCGCTCCGGCCGCGCAGGCCGCGCCGGGTTTGCGTCCGCCGCGCGGGGCGGGTTGGCGGCGTCGGGTGGCTTCGCAGAAGTGGGGTGGGTTAGCTGCGTAGGGTGGGTTAGGCCGCAGGCCGTAACCCACCACCCACCAGCGGCCGAGCTCCACCAAGTCGCGGTGGGTTACGCCGCATGCTGCGGCTAACCCACCCTACCGCGCTGACACGCACCTCCATGCAAATGGCCGGCCTCACGCCGGCCATTTTTTCGCCTGTTTTCCGGCCACGCAGGCCGCATCGGGTTTTGTGTCCGCTGCGCGGACGTGTTTGGGTGCCGCTTCCGCGCGGCGAACGGGCAAGGGGCTTGTCGCGACAAGCCCCTTGCATCCCAAACGCCCCCGAAGGCTCGCGACTTCCCCGTCAACAAAGACGCTGGCGAGGCGCTGGCCAACTCGCGATTCGCTACCGTCGAATCGCTCGAACAAGGGCCAGCTTAAGACCTCGCCAGCGCCCTTGTCGCCGGCGCGAGCCTACGTGGAAGGGTGGCTGGCGCAAGAATACTGCGCATTAAAAGTCCAACCACCATGACAATCAGATTTTCTTAACAGGATTAAGTGTTAAAATCCTAAATCCTAACAAGCACATCATACCCATATGAAAAAATTCATTTCATGGATAACCGCAGGCGGAGAACGAGAACGAGCGGCAAAAGACGCAGCTGAGAAATTACAGATGAGCATGCGAACTACTGCAAAATGTCGATACAACGCCTCTAGTCGCCTTCAACGCCAAGGGAAATTTTCTTTTTTCACCACAACAGTATTGTCTTTGGGCTTAGTTTTCATACCATTAATGCAAAATGCCGAAGTGCCACTTGCATTTCAAGCAAACGTACTTAATATGATGCAAATATTTTTGGGCGTAGCCGTTCTTGTTTACTCTGTCGTAATAGGCACTGCTAGATACGACATGCGTGCCGAGCAACTAACGGAATGCGGAGATAAGTTAAAAGAACTAATTCGATCATTAGACAAAGATCGAGAATTAAGTAATGGATCAATAAGCGGTGAAAAACTAGCCACCTATCAAAAACACTACTCCGAAATAGTCACCGATGTTGAAAACCACGACAGAAACGATTATCGCTTTGCAACCCTAGAGATGGTAAACGATTATTTCATTACTGGACTCCCACGCTTAAAGCTATACACAGAAGCTCATCTCATCCGTGCATTTGGATTTACCCTGCCAATAATTTTGATGCTCATGGAAGTTATTTTTATCACAGACATGATGGGAGCAACAGAAATTCTCACTCCATATCTCAATGGAACGGCAGTAAAGGCGAAGCTCACCAACCATTCCAGCGAAGTGTCTTCCACTAGCACTGAAATCATTCAGTATGCGTAGACCAAACCTCACCCTAAGGCAGAACGAATCGATGCCTGAATATACCAGACACCTGCCATATCACACGAAGACAAGCAAAATATAAATCTGTACAAATTTTTTACACTGGGTGCTTATAAATAATTCTGCACACCATACTTTCGGAGAAAAACAATTGACCATCGACGAATTGCGGGAGGCTTTGGGTGCGTACCTGGCGCCACTGCTGTCCGCCCAAGTTTTGCCAGAAACTGTATTTTGTAGAGCCTCTAGCCCACGAGTTGCAGCACTAGACCCCACAAAGACAGCCATCAAGGCTGAGGATAGGGGTGTAGAGAGACTCGTCCTCTATCGCCAGCCTGGATTTATGCCCGAAGAGTTGACGCTTACGAAGGATTTTGTTGAAGAACTCGTCGCTATACATGACGCCACTGATCCAGACTACAGATCTGATTTATTCACTTTTCTACCCGCACGGGCAATTTCACGTCACCTAGGCGATCTTGCCGCAACAAGCCAAATATTGCGCCAATTTGAGGCTTGGTCTGCCCGCACATATGAAGGAGGAGCAATCACTTCCTCCATAGGGATTGATCCAAACGCCAACAGCCAAGAAATCTATCTCGCAGAAATATTTCAAGAAGACTTCTCGGCAGTCATAAGCAACGGATTTGACACCCTTCTAGTTGTTACTCCTGATTGTAAAATATCTGGATCAGGTCAACTTACAGCAAACCAGCTAGGTCTTGAATATGTTCCATACCGATTAAATGCAATTGCAGATTGGACCAATAATGACCGAATTGCCCTAGTATTAAATCGTCTTGGGGAGCAACTAATATTCAGAAACAAGAAGCTAATCTTTGCCAAGCGGCGTGGCGAATGGCAATACTACGCTCATGAATTGTATCTCCGCCAAATACAGCCCCCTCAAAATAGAGTTTTACGCGAAGCAATCTATCAAAGCTGTCTCGACATATCGTTTACTAGAAGCGGCGGCTGCATTATTGTAATAAAATCCGGAAAACTCGTCGAAATCAAAAGCATTGTTTCAGAGCCAGACCTGCTCTTAGGAGAAAATCCTTCCATCAAATCAAAAACAATTCGCACCATGGTGAACGAAAAATTCCAGAATCTGGATCGAAGATTGCGACAGGAACTGCTAGCTTTGGATGGCGCAATGGTTCTAGACCACCTAGGTAATATAATTGCAGTTGGCGCAATAATTAGCGTACCAGCGGGTAGCGAAGGTGGCGGCCGAACCGCTGCAGCCAAGAAGGGCAGCAGCCTCGGGCTTGGAATAAAAATCTCAGAGGACGGTGGCATCTCCGTCTACAAGGAAGAGAATAAAGTTTTCGTAGCATGACCATGACCTCATCCAGCAACACGTTGCCGGCGACCTTTGGCCCTCGACTAGTCCTTCAACGGGGCGTCGTTACAAAACCAGCGACGACATCTGTTAATTCAAAATTTATCTAGCTTCGCAGAGTCGTATACGCCGCATGCAGCCTACCTCCACCAAACCACCCCGCAGCTTAAAAAACTGCGTGGCGGTTTCGTTCAAGCCAGCAACAAGCGGATCAATAAGCCCAGCTACCCCCTGTCGTGCAGCGGTGCCTTGCCCTCGGCGGCGCGGTGTTCGTCTTCGAGGTTGTCCTCGGCGCGGTGGCCGGCCCAGTAGTCGGCGTTCTTGATGCCGAGTTTCTCGGGGTGGAACACCGGGTCCAGGCCCTGTGCGCGCTGCGCCTCGTAGTCGCGCAGCACCGCGAAGGCGGGCTTTTGCAGCAGGATGATGGCGACGATGTTCAGCCACGCCATCAGGCCGACGCCGATGTCGCCCATTGCCCACGCAAGGTCGGCCGTCTTCACCGTGCCGTACACGGTGGAGATTACCAGCGCGAGTTTCAACACGAACATCAGCCACGGGCGGTGCACCTTGCGGTTGATGTAGGCGATATTGGTCTCGGCAATGTAGTAGTAGGCGACAATGGTGGTGAAGGCGAAGAACAGCAGCGCGACGGCGACGAAGGCGGCGCCGAAGCCCGGCATGATCGACTCCATCGCGGTCTGCACGTAGCCCGGCCCCGCCGCGACGCCGGCGATGCCGGTGTAGATCGGCTCGCCGTCCGGCCCTTGCACATTGTACTGACCGGTGATCAGCAGCATGAAGGCGGTAGCCGAGCACACGAACAGGGTGTCGATATACACCGAGAACGCCTGCACCAGCCCCTGCTTGGCCGGGTGCGACACGGCGGCGGCGCTGGAGGCGTGCGGGCCGGTGCCCTGGCCGGCCTCGTTCGAGTAGATGCCACGCTTCACGCCCCACTGGATGGCGAGGCCAAGGATGGCACCGAAGCCCGCTTCCAGGCCGAACGCGCTCTTCACGATCAGCATGAACACCGCCGGCACCTGGTGGATGTTAAGCAGCAGGATCACGCAGGCGACGGTGATGTAACCCAGTGCCATGAAGGGCACCACCGCGCCGGCGAAGGTGGCGATGCGCTTGATGCCGCCGAAGATGATGAAGCCCAGCGCCATCGCCAGCACGGCGGCGGTGACGGTCGGCGCGACGCCGAACGCCTGCTCGAGGCCCGCGCCGATCGAGTTGGCCTGCACGCCGGGCAGCAACACGCCGCAGGCGAAGATGGTGACCACCGCAAACAGCCACGCGTACCACTTGATGCCCAGGCCCTTCTCGATATAGAAGGCCGGCCCGCCGCGGAACTGGCCGTCGAGCTTTTCCTTGTAGACCTGGCCGAGGGTCGACTCGACGAAGGCCGAACTCGCGCCCAGGAAGGCGACCACCCACATCCAGAACACCGCGCCCGGCCCGCCGAAGGTAATCGCGGTGGCGACCCCGGCGATGTTGCCGGTGCCGACGCGGCCGGCCAGCGTCATCGACAGCGCCTGGAACGAGGACACGCCGGCGTCCGTCCCCTTGCCGTCGAAGATCAGGCGGACCATTTCGCCGAAGTGGCGTACCTGCAGGAAGCGGCCGCGCACGCTGAAGTAAAGCCCGACGCCGAGGCACAGGTAGACCAGCGCCGGGCTCCATATGATGCCGTTGACGGCATTGACGAGTTGTTCCATGTCAGTTCTCTCTCTTGTCTGTTTTGGGTACGACCAGCCGCCCGGATGGGGAACGGACGGCGTGTGCCACGCCTTTGCACATGGCATCACGACAAAAAGATAACCTGCGCTCTATCTATTTTGCAAAGAAAAATCGCGCAAACTACTCGTTTGAGATAGAAAAATGGGGTGCGGGCTGAATCGGGCGGAAGGGTGACTGACGCAAGCATGCCGCGCATCGCCGGCCGATCCGCAAGGTGGATGGGGCCCAGACGACAAACCGCCCCGCAAGCTGCGGCTTGCGGAGCGGTTCGGGATTCTACCCGCGCGCGCGTGGGGAAGCGTCAGGCCTTGAGCAGGCGGGCGGCGTCCAACGCGAAGTAGGTGAGGATGCCGTCGGCGCCGGCGCGCTTGAAGGCGAGCAGGCTCTCCATCATGCACTTGTCGCCATCCAGCCAGCCGTTGGCGGCGGCCGCCTTGAGCATCGCGTACTCGCCCGACACCTGGTAGGCGAAGGTCGGCACGCCGAAGGTGTCCTTCACGCGGCGGATCACGTCAAGATACGGCATGCCCGGCTTGATCATCACCAGGTCCGCGCCCTCTTCCAGGTCCATCGCCACTTCCTGCACCGCCTCGTCGACGTTGGCCGGGTCCATCTGGTAGGTCTTCTTGTCGGCCTTGCCGAGGTTGCCGGCCGAGCCCACCGCATCGCGGAACGGGCCGTAGAAGCTTGACGCGTACTTGGCCGAGTAGGCGAAGAGCTTGGTATGGATGAAGCCCTCTTCTTCCAGCGCCTGGCGGATCGCGCCGATGCGCCCGTCCATCATGTCGGACGGGCCGACCATGTCGGCGCCGGCGTCGGCGTGGCACAACGCCTGCTTGACCAGTACCGCGGTGGTCTCGTCGTTGAGCACGTAGCCGGCGTCGTCGATCAGGCCGTCCTGGCCATGGATGGTGTACGGGTCGAGCGCGACGTCGGTCATCAGGCCGAGCTCGGGGAAGCGTGCCTTGAGCGCGCGCACCACGGTCGGCACCAGCCCGTCCGGGTTGTACGCCTCGGTCGCCTCGTTGTTCTTGCCGCTTTCGATCACCGGGAAGATCGACAGCATCGGCACGCCCAGCCGTACCGCTTCCTCGGCCGTATAGAGCAGGCGGTCGAGGCTCTGCCGCTTGACGCCAGGCATCGACTTCACGTCCTGTTCGCGGTTGTCGCCTTCCAGCACGAACACCGGGTAGATCAGGTCGTCCACCGTCAGCGAGTGCTCGCGCATCAGCCGGCGCGAGAAGTCGTCGCGGCGCATGCGGCGCAAGCGGGTGGCGGGGAAATAGCGGTTGGCAAAAATCATCGGCGCTTACCTTTCTTCTGTTGGGCCGGCCGGTGGCTCGGTGCGCGCATCGGGCGCGGTCTCGTCGCCGTAGCGGCGGTAGGTCCCCGGCCCCACCCCGGGCGGCAGCTCGGGGGGCGGTTCGCGCCGGGCGAGGCGCGCCAGCGTGCCGACCGCCATCACGAAGGGCGCCGCCGCCACCACGCACCAGAACCAGGTCGAATGCAGAAAATCCATGATCGCCCCCGGCAGAAAAAGAAAAACCGGGGCAAGGCCCCGGTCAGGACAGGGCAATTGTATGCCCATGCCAAGTTGGCGGCCAGCGCCGCCCGGCTTGACGCTTACTGCTGGTGCAGCGGCTGCTGGCCGGCGGCCTGGCGCTGCTCGTCTTCCAGGTTGTCCTCGGCGCGGTGGCCGGCCCAGTAGTCGGCGTTCTTGATGCCGAGCTTTTCCGGGTGGAACACCGGGTCGAGGCCCTGTGCGCGCTGTGCCTCGTAGTCGCGCAGGGCGATGAAGGCCGGCTTTTGCAGGAGCAGGATGGCGGCGATGTTCAGCCACGCCATCAGGCCGACGCCGATGTCGCCCAGGCCCCAGGCGAGGTCGGCGGTCTTCACGGTGCCGTACACGGTCGCGGCCAACAGCGCGAGTTTCAGCACGAACATCAGCCACGGGCGGTGCACCTTGCGGTTGATGTAGGCGATGTTGGTCTCGGCGATGTAGTAGTAGGCGACGATGGTGGTGAACGCGAAGAAGAACAGCGCGGTGGCGACGAACAGCGAACCGAAGCCCGGCATGATATGTTCCATCGCGGTCTGCACGTAGCCCGGGCCCGCGGCGACGCCGGCGATGCCGGTGTACAGCGCCTGGCCGTCCGGGCCCTGCACGTTGTACTGGCCGGTGATCAGCAGCATGAAGGCGGTGGCCGAGCACACGAACAGGGTGTCGATATACACCGAGAACGCCTGTACCAGGCCCTGCTTGGCCGGGTGCGACACGGCGGCAGCGCTCGATGCGTGCGGGCCGGTACCCTGGCCGGCTTCGTTCGAGTACACGCCGCGCTTCACGCCCCACTGGATGGCAAGGCCGAGGATGGCGCCGAAGCCCGCTTCCATGCCGAAGGCGCTCTTGAAGATCAGCGCGAGCACGTCAGGCAGCATGTGGATGTTCAGCGCGATGATCACGCAGGCGACGATGATGTAGCCCAGCGCCATGAACGGCACCACCAGCTCGGCGAAGCCCGCGATGCGCTTGAGGCCGCCGAAGATGATGAAGGCGAGCAGCACGGCGAGCAGCGCGGCGGTGACGTTGGGGTCGATGCCCAACGCGCCTTGCAGGCCGGCGGCGATCGAGTTCGCCTGCACGCCCGGCAGCAGCACGCCGCAGGCGAAGATGGTGACCACGGCGAATACCCACGCGTACCACTTCACGCCCAGGCCCTTCTCGATATAGAAGGCCGGGCCGCCACGGTACTGGCCGTCGAGCTTTTCCTTGTAGATCTGGCCGAGGGTCGACTCGACAAACGCCGAGCTCGCGCCCAGGAAGGCAACCATCCACATCCAGAACACGGCGCCCGGGCCACCGAAGGTGATCGCGGTGGCAACACCGGCGATGTTGCCGGTGCCGACGCGGCCGGCCAGCGTCATCGCCAGCGCCTGGAACGAAGACACGCCGGCGTCCGAGCTCTTGCCGTCGAACATCAGGCGGATCATCTCGCCGAAGTGGCGCACCTGCAGGAAGCGGCCGCGCAGGCTGAAATACAGCCCCACGCCCAGGCACAGGTAGATCAGCGCCGGGCTCCAGATCACGCCGTTGATGGCATTCACGATTTCATTCATCTGCTGTTTCTCTCTCAGTTTCCCGATCGCCCACCCCTGGGGTGGCGGCTCATGGCCGCGCCTGCCGGTGTGGGACCTCGCCCCGCCGGTTGTCGAATGGATATAGTCGACAAATCCGAATCGGTTTCAGGGCAGAAGATAGCGGTTTTTTAGCGTGAAATGCAAAGAAAATTTCATGCAGCAATGCATTTAACATTTTTCACGTCGAAGCAGAAAGAGAGCGCACAAAAGCAAAGCGGCAGCCCGCAGGCTGCCGCTTTGTAGGGAAACACCCGTATATCAGCCGAAGAAGTCCTTCAGCTTGTCCATGAACGACTTGGTGCGCGGGCTGTGCGTCGCGACGTCGCCCTGGCTGATCGCGTCGAACTCGCGCAGCAACTCCTTCTGGCGTTCGGTCAGCTTGACCGGCGTCTCGACGACCACGTGGCACATCAGGTCGCCGACCTGGCTGCCGCGCACGGCCTTGATGCCCTTGCCACGCAGGCGGTACACGCGGCCGGACTGCGTCTCCGGCGCGATCTTGACCTTGGCCATGCCGTCGAGCGTCGGGATCTCGATTTCGCCGCCAAGCGCGGCGGTCGCGAACGAGATCGGCATCTCGCAGTGCAGGTCGCTGCCGTCACGCTGGAACACCGGGTGCTGCTTGATGTGGGTGACCACGTACAGGTCGCCGGACGGGCCGCCGTTCTGGCCCGGCTCGCCCTCGCCGGAGAGGCGGATGCGGTCGCCGTCGTCGACACCGGCCGGGATCTTCACGTTCAGCGTCTTGTGCGTCTTCACCTGGCCCGCGCCGTGGCACTTCGGGCACGGGTCCTTGATTTCCTTGCCGGTGCCATGGCAGGTCGGGCAGGTCTGCTGCACCGAGAAGAAGCCCTGGCTCATGCGGACCTGGCCGTGGCCGCCGCAGGTCGAACAGGTCTTCGCCTCGGTCCCCGGCTTGGCGCCGCTGCCGTGGCAGGTGCCGCACTCTTCGTGGGTCGGGATGCGGATCTGCTTCTCGCAGCCGCGCGCCGCCTCTTCCAGCGTCAGCTCCATGTTGTAGCGCAGATCGGCACCGCGGTAGACGTTGGAGCGGCCGCCACCGCCGGCACGGCCGCCGCCGAAGATGTCGCTGAAGATGTCGGCGAAGTCGCCGAAGCCGCCGAAGCCGGCCCCGCCGCCGCCGCCCATCCCCGCTTGCGGGTCGACCCCGGCGTGACCGAACTGATCGTACGCCGAACGCTTCTGGCCGTCGGACAGGATCTCGTAAGCCTCCTTGGCTTCCTTGAACTTGTCTTCGGCTTCCTTGCTGTCCGGGTTGCGGTCCGGGTGGTACTTCATCGCCAGCTTGCGATAGGCCTTCTTGATATCGTCATCGGACGCGTCGCGGTTCACGCCGAGCACGTCGTACAAATCGCGTTTGGACATTCTCACACCATTGGGCCGGCTGTCGCCGGCGCGCTTGTTAAGCCAATACGGTCGAAGGCACAGCCACCGGTCAAGGCGCGACCGGCACTGTGCCTTCTTACTTCAGACGAAGCGGTTTACTGCTTCTTGTCCTTCACTTCCTCGAACTCAGCGTCGACCACGTTGCCGTCGTCGGCCTTGGCCGCTTCCGGCTGCGCGCCCGGCTGACCTTCGGCCTGGGTCTGCGCGTACATCATCTCGGCCAGCTTGTGCGACGCGGTCATCAGCGCCTCGGTCTTGCCTTCGATCGCTTCCTTGTCGTCACCCTTGAGCGCCTCTTCGGCTTCTTTCAGGGCTTCCTCGATCTTGGCCTTCTCGTCGGCCGGCAGCTTGTCGCCGTGCTCGGAGAGCGACTTCTTCACGCTGTGGATCATGGTGTCGGCGTGGTTGCGCGCCTGGACCAGCTCGTGCAGCTTCTTGTCTTCCTCGGCGTTCGCCTCGGCGTCCTTCACCATGCGCTGGATCTCGTCCTCGGACAGACCCGACGACGCCTGGATGGTGATCTTCGCTTCCTTGCCGGTGCCCTTGTCCTTGGCTGACACGTGCAGGATGCCGTTGGCGTCGATGTCGAAGGCGACTTCGATCTGCGGCATGCCGCGCGGCGCCGGCGGGATGTCCGACAGGTTGAACTGGCCGAGCGACTTGTTGGCGGACGCCTTCTCGCGCTCGCCCTGCAGCACGTGGATGGTCACCGCGGTCTGGTTGTCGTCGGCGGTCGAGAACACCTGCTGCGCCTTGGTCGGGATGGTGGTGTTCTTCTGGATCAGCTTGGTCATCACGCCGCCCATGGTCTCGATACCGAGCGACAGCGGGGTGACGTCGAGCAGCAGCACGTCCTTGCGGTCGCCGGAGAGCACCGAGCCCTGCAGCGCGGCGCCGACGGCGACGGCTTCGTCCGGGTTCACGTCGCGGCGCGCTTCCTTGCCGAAGAACTCCTTAACCTTCTCCTGCACCTTGGGCATGCGGCTCTGGCCGCCGACCAGGATCACGTCGGCGATGTCGGCGATCGACACGCCGGCGTCCTTCAGTGCGGTGCGGCACGGCTCGATGGTGCGCTCGACCAGGTCGTCAACCAGCGCTTCGAACTTGGCGCGGGTGATCTTCATCGCCAGGTGTTTCGGGCCGGTCGCGTCCATGGTGATGTACGGCAGGTTCACCTCGGTCTGCTGCGCGGACGACAGTTCGATCTTCGCCTTCTCGGCCGCTTCCTTCAGGCGCTGCAGTGCCATCACGTCGTTCTTCAGGTCGACGCCCTGTTCCTTCTTGAACTCGGTGACGATGTAATCAATCAGGCGCTGGTCGAAGTCTTCACCGCCCAGGAAGGTGTCGCCGTTGGTCGACAGCACTTCGAACTGGTGCTCGCCGTCAACGTCCGCGATCTCGATGATCGAGATGTCGAAAGTACCGCCACCCAGGTCGTACACGGCGATCTTGCGGTCACCTTCCTGCTTGGCGAGGCCGAAGGCCAGCGCGGCCGCGGTCGGCTCGTTGATGATGCGCTTGACGTCGAGGCCGGCGATGCGGCCGGCGTCCTTGGTCGCCTGGCGCTGGCTGTCGTTGAAGTAGGCCGGCACGGTGATCACCGCCTCGGTCACTTCTTCGCCCAGATAGTCTTCGGCGGCCTTCTTCATCTTGCGCAGCACTTCGGCGGAAATCTGCGGCGGCGCCAGTTCCTCGTCGCGCACCTTGACCCATGCGTCGCCGTTCTTGGCCTTGACGATATCGAACGGCATCAGCTCGATATCCTTCTGCACTTCCTTGTCTTCGAAGCGGTGGCCGATCAGGCGCTTGATCGCGTACAGGGTGTTCTTCGGGTTGGTCACCGCCTGGCGCTTGGCCGGGGCGCCAACCAGGATCTCGCCGTCGTCGACGTAGGCGATGATGGAAGGCGTGGTGCGCGCGCCCTCGGCATTCTCGATCACTTTCGGGTTGCCGCCTTCAACGACCGCCACGCAGGAGTTGGTGGTACCAAGGTCAATACCGATAATTTTTCCCATGTTCTTCGTCCTTTCTTGTCCTGTTATCCGGTCGCGGAGCAATTCCTGACCGGTTCATGCGTTTCAAGGTATTGGCTGAAAACCAGATTTCAAGCCCGTCTTAAAAACTCAGCCGCGCGCCTTGGCGACAACGACCATCGCCGGGCGCAGCACGCGGTCGGCGACCAGGTAGCCTTTCTGCATCACGCGCACCACGGTGCCCGGTTCGGCGTCGGACTCTTCCATGCTCATCGCCTGGTGGTGGTGCGGGTCGAGTTTCTCGCCCAGCGGGTTCACTTCGCGCACCTGCGCCTTTTCCAGGGCGCTGGCGAGCTGCTTGAGGGTCAGGTCAACGCCGAACTTCAGGTTGTCGAACTGGCCGCTCTGATCCATCAGGGCCATCTCCAGGCTGTCCTTCACCGGCAGCACTTCCTGCAGGAACTTGCTGACTGCGTACTTGTGCGCGGCAGCGACATCCTCCTGTGCACGGCGGCGCAGGTTCTCCTGCTCGGCGACGGCACGCAGGTACTGGTCCTTGAGCGCGGAGAGCTCGTGTTCGAGCGCGTCGATGCGGGCAACCGCCTCGTCCGACAGGTTGGGCAGGCCCAGCTCCTCTTCCTGCGCCTGCTGTGCGGAGGCGGCCGCGGTGGCCGTTTCCTGCTGTTCCGGGTCGAGATGGGTGGCGTTCGGGTTTTCTTGCATTTCTCTGGAACTCCTGCGGCGAAATCGCGAATGACTGAATGACCTGACGCAAGGTAGGGGTGGTCGGCCTGAATTCAAGCCCCTGCCGGACAGTTCGCGATTTGACCGGATTATTTTCGGTTTCGCTCACAGCGAGCATCAGTTTTTGCCAGCTACGTGATCGTCTTGTTAGCAATTGAAAATCATGAACTTTTTGTTTGTTGCAGCGCACACCCCGTTTGGAAATTATGTTTTAATCATGCAACAGAGGCATCCACTGCCCCGCCGCGCTGACCCCAGCGTAGAGACCGGGCAGCAGGAAAACAAAAGGCGCTGACCACGCGCCCGCCCTTCGGCCACCGCCGAAAACCATTACAAAGGTTGGCCGGCTGCAACCGGCTTTTAAATCGCATCGAGTAGAGGAACCAGAGATATGAGCACTCGCGAACAACAAATCGCCGCCCTGGAAAAAGACTGGGCTGAAAATCCGCGCTGGCAAGGCGTTAAGCGCGGCTACACCGCTGCCGACGTGGTCCGTCTGCGCGGCAGCCTGCAGCCCGAGTACACCCTGGCCCAGCGCGGCGCCAAGGTGCTGTGGGACAAGGTGAACGGCGGCGCCAAGAAAGGTTACGTGAACGCGTTCGGCGCGATCACCGCAGGCCAGGCGATGCAGCAGGCCAAGGCCGGCCTGGAAGCCGTCTACCTGTCCGGCTGGCAAGTCGCCGCCGACGGCAACACCTCCGAAACCATGTACCCGGACCAGTCGCTGTACGCGTACGATTCCGTGCCGACCATGGTTCGCCGCATCAACAACACCTTCAAGCGCGCGGACGAGATCCAGTGGTCGCGTGGCATCAACCCGGGCGACGAAGGCTTCATCGACTACTTCCTGCCGATCGTCGCCGATGCTGAAGCCGGTTTCGGCGGCGTGCTGAACGCCTTCGAACTGATGAAGAACATGATCGCCGCAGGTGCGGCCGGCGTGCACTTCGAAGACCAGCTGGCAGCCGCCAAGAAGTGCGGCCACATGGGTGGCAAGGTGCTGGTGCCGACCCGTGAAGCCGTCGAGAAGCTGATCTCCGCCCGCTTCGCCGCCGACGTGATGGGCGTGCCGACCCTGATCCTGGCCCGTACCGACGCGGAAGCTGCCAACCTGATCACCTCCGACTACGACGAGAACGACAAGCCGTTCCTGACCGGCGAGCGCACCCAGGAAGGCTTCTTCCGCGTGAAGAACGGCCTGGAGCAGTCGATCAGCCGCGGCGTCGCCTACGCGCCGTACGCCGACCTGGTGTGGTGTGAAACCGGCGTGCCGGACATCGGCTTCGCCCGCGAATTCGCGCAGGCCGTGCACGCAGCCTGCCCGGGCAAGCTCCTGAGCTACAACTGCTCGCCTTCCTTCAACTGGAAGAAGAACCTGAACGACAGCCAGATCGCTTCGTTCCAGGAAGAGCTGTCCGCACTGGGCTACAAGTACCAGTTCATCACCCTGGCCGGCATCCACGTCAACTGGTACAACACCTTCAAGTTTGCCCACGCTTACGCCCGCGGCGAAGGCATGAAGCACTACGTTGAAATGGTGCAGGAGCCGGAATTCGCAGCACGCGAGCAGGGCTACACCTTCGTGTCGCACCAGCAGGAAGTCGGCACCGGCTACTTCGACGACGTGACCACCGTGATCCAGGGTGGCTCCTCGTCGGTGAAGGCCCTGACCGGCTCGACCGAAGAAGAGCAGTTCCACTGAGACCGTGCGGGCTGACGGCCCGCACGGTCTTCCCGAACCCCCGTCCGGCTCCCGGCGGGGGTTTTCGCTTGGCAGCCCACCTCGCCGCGTATACGCGCAAAAAAAGACGGCGCCCGCAGGCGCCGCCTCTATCTTTCCTAGCTCGTGTCAGGCCGGCTGCGCGGCCTTGGACGGCGTCTCGTCGAACTGCAAGGCGACCTTGCCGTCGTCGCCGACGTCGACCGTCACCTCGCCGCCCTGGCTGAGCTTGCCGAACAACAGCTCGTCGGCCAGCGCCTTGCGGATGCAGTCCTGGATCAGGCGCGCCATCGGCCGCGCGCCCATCTGCGGGTCGAAGCCGTTTTTCGCCAGATGGCGGCGCAGCGCGTCGGTGAAGTGGATGTCGACCTTCTTCTCGTGCAGTTGCTGTTCAAGCTGCAGCAGGAACTTGTCGACCACGCGCAGGATGACTTCCTCGTTCAGCTGGCTGAACGGCACGATCGCGTCCAGACGGTTGCGGAACTCGGGACTGAACAGACGCTTGATGTCGGCCATCTCGTCGCCGGCCGCCTTGTTCGCCGTGAAGCCCAGGCTGGGCTTGGACAGCGACTCGGCGCCCGCGTTGGTCGTCATGATCAGCACCACGTTGCGGAAGTCCGCCTTGCGGCCGTTGTTGTCGGTCAACGTGCCGTGGTCCATCACCTGCAAAAGCACGTTGAAGATGTCCGGGTGCGCCTTCTCGATCTCGTCGAGCAACAATACCGCGTATGGGTGCTTGTTGATCGCCTCGGTCAGCTGGCCACCCTGTTCGAAACCGACGTACCCGGGCGGCGCGCCGATCAGGCGGCTGACCGCGTGGCGCTCCATATACTCGGACATGTCGAAGCGGATCAGCTCGACGCCGAGCACGAAGGCCAGCTGGCGCGCGACCTCGGTCTTGCCGACGCCGGTCGGCCCGGAGAACAGGAAGGAGCCGATCGGTTTTTGCGGGTTACCGAGGCCCGAGCGGGTCATCTTGATCGCGTCGGCCAGGTTCTCGATCGCCTTGTCCTGCCCGAACACCACGTTCTTGAGGTCGCGCTCGAGGTTCTTCAGCACGTTGCGGTCGTCGCTCGACACCGTCTTGGGCGGGATGCGCGCGATCTTGGCGACGATCTCCTCGATCTCGCCCTTGTTGATCACCTTCTTCTGTCGCGACTTGGGCAGGATGCGCTGTGCGGCGCCCGCCTCGTCGATCACGTCGATCGCCTTGTCCGGCAGGTGGCGGTCGTTGATGTAGCGCGCCGAAAGTTCGGCCGCCGTCTGCAGCGCCGACTGCGTGTACTTGACGCCGTGATGCTCCTCGAAACGGCTCTTCAGCCCCTTGAGGATGTCGACGGTCTGCCCGACCGAAGGCTCGTTCACGTCGATCTTCTGGAAGCGGCGCGACAGCGCGTTGTCCTTCTCGAAGATGCCGCGGTACTCGTTGTAGGTCGTCGCGCCGATGCAGCGCAGGCGCCCGCCGGACAGCGCCGGCTTGAGCAGGTTGGACGCGTCGAGCGTGCCGCCGGACGCGGCGCCGGCGCCGATCAGCGTGTGGATCTCGTCGATGAACAGGATGGCGGTCGGGTCGTCGGTCAGCTGCTTGATCACCGCCTTCAGCCGCTGCTCGAAGTCGCCGCGGTACTTGGTGCCTGCGAGCAGCGCCCCCATGTCGAGCGAATAGACGGTCGCCGACGCGAGCACGTCGGGCACCTCGTTGTTGACGATGCGACGCGCCAGGCCTTCCGCGATCGCGGTCTTGCCGACGCCGGCCTCGCCGACCAAGAGCGGGTTGTTCTTGCGGCGGCGGCAAAGGATCTGGATGGTACGCTCGAGCTCGTGCTCGCGCCCGATCAGCGGGTCGATCTTGTTCTCGCGGGCGAGCTGGTTGAGGTTCTGCGTGTAGTTCTCCAGCGCACCGCCGCTGCCTGCGGCGTCCTCGTTCTCGGCCTCGCCGTTGTTCTCGCGCGGCGTCTCGCTGCCCGGCTGCGAGCGCTGCTTGGTGATGCCGTGTGAGATGTAGTTGACCACGTCAAGGCGCGAGATGCCCTGCTGGTGCAGGTAGTACACCGCGTGCGAATCCTTCTCGCCGAAGATGGCGACCAGGATGTTGGCGCCGGTCACTTCCTTCTTGCCGGACGACTGCACATGCAGGATCGCACGCTGGATCACGCGCTGGAAACCGAGCGTGGGCTGGGTCTCCACTTCCTTGTCGCCGGGAACGACCGGCGTGTGCTCGTCGACGAAGTCGGTGAGCTGCTTCTTCAGCTGGTCGAGGTTGGCGCCACAAGCTTTGAGCACCTCGGTCGCCGACGGGTTGTCGATCATGGCCAACAGCAGGTGCTCGACACTGATGAACTCGTGCCGCTTCTGCCTTGCATCCATGAAGGCCATGTGCAAGCTGACTTCCAGTTCCTGGGCGATCATCAGTTTTCCTCCATTACGCACTGCAGCGGATGCTGGTGCGTGCGTGCAAATTGCATCACCTGCTCGACCTTGGTGGCCGCGATGTCCTGCGGGTAGACCCCGCAGATGCCGCGCCCTGCCTCGTGGACCTGCAACATGACCTGTACGGCCTTGTCGCGCTCCATATGAAAAAACGTCTCCAGCACTTCGACCACAAAATCCATCGGGGTGAAATCGTCGTTCAGCAGAACGACCTTGAACAAGGGGGGCGGCGCGGTGCGCACCCTGGACGCCTCGAGCAGGGCGTCGTCGTGGTACTGCGTTGACATGGCGGCCTTAGTATTCAGCAAGTCTTTAGTTGGATTGTGGTTCCGCAACAGTCTTTTTCAAGCCCTTGTCACCCGAAAAGAATACTCTTGACGCCATGGGCATTATTGCGTAGAAATGGCCTTGGTGCTTGGCTTATGTATTGCATTGGAATGAATCCGTTGCAGACATTCGCTTTTGTTGTTCGGCCTCACCAGCCCGTTACCGTAAGTTAAGGAAGTATAATGGCACTTGGCACCGTAAAGTGGTTCAATGATTCGAAGGGCTTCGGCTTCATCACTCCGGATGAAGGTGGCGAAGACCTGTTCGCGCACTTCTCCGCGATCAACATGCAAGGCTTCAAGACCCTGAAAGAAGGTCAGCGCGTCAGCTTCGACGTGGTGCAGGGTCCGAAGGGCAAGCAAGCTTCGAACATCCAAGCCGCTTGATTCGGCCGTCGCTGAAGCGGCCAAGGCCACTTCGCCGGATGAAAAAAACCGCCTCTCCAGGGAGGCGGTTTTTTGTTGCCCGCAAAGTTCGGGCACCCAAAAGAAACCGGCCGCCCGCAGGCGGCCGGTTGCTCCTCAAGGCAAGCCTGGCTTACATGCGGGCGATCATCGCGTCGCCGAAGGCCGAGCAGCTCACCTCGGTCGCACCGTCCATCAGGCGGGCGAAGTCGTAGGTCACCTGCTTGTCGGCAATCGCCGCTTCCATCGACTTGATCACGAGGTCAGCCGCTTCCTTCCAGCCCAGGTGACGCAGCATCATCTCAGCGGACAGGATCAGCGAACCCGGGTTGACCTTGTCGAGGCCGGCGTATTTCGGCGCAGTGCCGTGGGTCGCCTCGAAGCACGCGTACTTGTCGGAGATGTTGGCGCCCGGGGCGATGCCGATGCCGCCGACCTGCGCGGCCAGCGCGTCGGAGATGTAGTCACCGTTCAGGTTGGTGGTGGCGATCACGTCGTACTCGGCCGGACGCAGCAGGATCTGCTGCAGGAAGGCGTCGGCGATCGCGTCCTTGACGATGATCTCGCGGCCGGTCTTCGGGTTGGTGAACTTGCACCACGGGCCGCCGTCGATCAGCTCGGCGCCGAACTCTTCACGTGCGACCTGGTACGCGGTGTCGCGGAACAGGCCTTCGGTGAACTTCATGATGTTGCCCTTGTGCACGATGGTCAGCGACTTGCGGTCGTTGTCGATCGCGTACTGGATCGCGGCGCGCACCAGACGGGTAGTCCCCTCGACCGAGATCGGCTTGATGCCGATACCGGAGGTTTCCGGGAAGCGGATCTTCTTGACGCCCATCTCTTCCTGCAGGAAGGCGATCACCTTCTTGGCCGCCTCGGACTCGGCCGACCATTCGATGCCGGCGTAGATGTCTTCGGTGTTCTCGCGGAAGATGACCATATTGGTCAGTTCCGGGTTCTTCAGCGGGCTGGGCACGCCCTTGAAGTACTGGACCGGACGCACGCACTGGTAGAGGTCGAGCTCCTGGCGCAGCGCGACGTTCAGCGAGCGGATGCCGCCGCCGACCGGCGTGGTCATCGGGCCCTTGATCGAAACGGCGTACTCTTTCAGCGCGTCGAAGGTTTCCTTCGGCAGCCACTCGTCCGGGCCGTACAGGCGGGTCGATTTCTCGCCGGCGTACACTTCCATCCAGTGGATCTTCTTCTGGCCTGCGTAGGCCTTCTCGACTGCTGCGTCGATGACCTTGATCATCACCGGCGTGATGTCGACGCCGATGCCGTCACCCTCGATGAACGGGATGATCGGGTTGTTCGGGGTAGCCTGTCCGGGAACGATTTTCTGACCTGCAGCGGGAACCTTGATCAGGGATTGGGCGCTCATGCCTACTCCATCATGGGTTGGTTGCAAAATGACTCTGCCGCCGCCCGGCGTCACGGGCAAGATTAGGGCCCGTCGCGGACGGCCACGAGTGGTGAACTCGGGTAGAGCGGGATGCCGTCCCCTCTTCGTAGAGGGTCTTATTCTCAGCCTGATGCATCCCGGCTTGCTATTATGCTGAATTCCCGGCCGCACCGCTATACCAAATGCCTGAACTCGTCCTGCTGAATAAACCCTATGGCGTGATCTGCCAGTTTTCCGAACACGACAAGCACCCGACCCTGAAAAGCTGCATCCCCTTGCCCGGCGTCTACCCGGCTGGCCGGCTGGATACCGACAGCGAGGGGCTGCTGCTGCTCACCGGCGACGGCGCGCTGCAGCACGCGATCGCCGACCCGCGCTTCAAGCTGCCCAAGACCTACTGGGTGCAGGTCGAGGGAGAACCGCAGGACGCACAACTGGAGGCGCTGCGCCAGGGCGTCGACCTCGGCGACTTCACCACCCGACCTGCGCAGGTGCGGCGCATCGACCCGCCCGGGCTGTGGCCGCGCAACCCGCCGGTGCGCTTTCGCAAGACGGTGCCCGACGCCTGGCTCGAGATCGTCATCCACGAAGGCAAGAACCGCCAGGTGCGGCGGATGACCGCCAAGGTCGGCCTGCCGACGCTGCGCCTGGTACGCGTCGCGATCGGTCCGTGGCGCGTCGATGGCCTCGCGCCGGGCCAGTGGCGACAGGAGACGCTGACGCTTGAACAATTGAAGCAAGTGCAGCATGCTAAAGGCATTCACAAGAGGACAGGCCAGCCGGGACTGCCGCCAAAAGCACCTCCCCGCCCGGGCAGAGCCTTGCGGCACCGCACACCACGCTGACCTTCCGCATGGCAACGCCTGTCCGCCCACCACAAGGCGTGCCATGCAGATACCCGACTACTACAACCCCGTCGCCCGCGAGATCGCCGAGGCGCTGATTGAAGGCTTCAACAAGCACTACCGGCTGTTCCGCGCGGTCAGTCAGGGCGCCAAGGCGCTGTTCGAGGCCGGCGACTGGCAGGGCGTGCAGCAGGCGATCCGCGGCCGCATCCAGCTGTACGACGAACGCGTCGGCGAGACCGTCGAGCGCCTGCACCGCGACCTGCACGCCGAACTGCTCGACGACGAGATCTGGCAACAGGCCAAGCTCTACTACATCGGCCTGTTGACCAACCACAAGCAGCCCGAGCTCGCCGAAACCTTCTTCAACTCGGTGTTCTGCCGCATCCTGCACCGCGACTACTTCAACAACGACTTCATCTTCGTGCGTCCGGCGGTGTCGACCGAATACATCGACTCGGAACCGCCGACCTGGCGCAGCTATTATCCGAAGTCGGTCGGCCTGCGCCGGGTGATCCGCCGCATCGTGCGCGACTTCGGCTGGACGCAGCCGTTCGCCCACCTCGCGCACGACCTCGCCTGCGTGCTGCGCACCGCCCACGAGTACCTGGGCGGCGCGTGGCCGGCGGCCGAGGCGAGCTACCAGATCCAGGTGCTGGGTTCTGCGTTCTACCGCAACAAGACCGCGTACATCTTCGGCAAGGTGATCAACGGCGGGCAGGCCTACCCGTTCGCGGTGCCGGTGCTGCGCGACGAGACCGGCCGGCTCTATCTGGACACCCTGCTGCTCGAGCCGTGGCGGATCAGCATCCTGTTCTCGTTCAGCCGCGCGCACTTCCTGGTCGACATGGACGTTCCGTCCGCCTACGTGCAGTTCTTGCGCTCGATGCTGCCGTCCAAGACCAAGGCCGAGCTCTACACCATGCTCGGCCTGCAAAAGCAGGGCAAGAACATCTTTTACCGCGACTTCATGCAGCACCTGTCGCACTCGAACGACCAGTTCGACATCGCGCCCGGCATCCGCGGCCTGGTGATGCTGGTCTTCACGCTGCCCTCCTACCCCTACGTGTTCAAGCTGATCAAGGACGTGTTCGGCAGCAGCAAGGAAGTCGACCACAGCACAGTCAAGGAAAAGTACCTGCTGGTGAAGAAGCACGACCGGGTCGGGCGCATGGCCGACACGCTGGAATTCTCCAACGTCGCCTTCCCCAAGGCGCGCTTCACCGAACAGCTGCTGAACGAGTTGCGCACGCTGGCGCCGTCGCTGGTCGAGGAGGACGACGAGCGCGTGGTGATCCGCCACCTGTATATCGAGCGGCGCATGAAGCCGCTCAACCTCTACCTGATGAACTGCAACGCCGAGGAGAAGGAGCACGCGATACGCGAGTACGGCAACGCGATCAAGGAGCTCGCGATGGCCAACATCTTCCCGGGCGACATGCTGTTCAAGAACTTCGGTGTCACCCGTTACAACCGCGTGATCTTCTACGACTACGACGAGATCGAGTACATGACCGACTGCAACTTCCGGCGCATCCCGCCGGCGCCAACGCCGGAAATGGAGCTCTCCGGCGAGGTGTGGTACCCGGTCAAACGCAACGACGTGTTCCCCGAGGAGTTCGCGACCTTCCTGCTGGGCGACCCGGAAGTGCGGCGGCTGTTCCTCAAGTACCACCGCGACCTGCTCGACGTGCCGTTCTGGCAACAGCGCAAGGACATGATCGCCGAGGGCCATATCGAGGATTTCTTCCCCTACCCGACCGAGATGCGCTTTGGTAAGCGTTACGCGAAGCCCGCCGCCTGAGCACCCGCTCACCCGCAAAAAAACGCCACCCTTGGGTGGCGTTTTTCATCGTTCCAAACAAATGCTCAGGCGGAGAGCTCGAGCATCAGGCGGTTGATACGGTGCACGAAAGCGGCCGGGTCTTCCAGCTTGCCGCCCTCGGCGAGCAGGGCCTGGTCGAACAGCACCTGCGCAAGGTCCGCCGCGCGCGCGTCGTCGGCCTCGGCGGCCAGACGCTTGACCAGCATGTGGCTGGGGTTGATCTCGAGCACCGGCTTGGCGTGCGGCACGTCCTGGCCGGCCTGCTTTAGCAGGCGCTCCAGATGCGCGCTCATCTCGTGCTCGCCGACCACCAGGCAGGCCGGGCTGTCGGTCAGGCGTGCGGTCGGCCGCACCTCCTTGACCGCGTCGCCCAACAGCGCCGTGATGCGTTCGGCCAGCGGGCGCGCGGCCTCCTCGGCCTCCTTCTGCGCGGCCTTGTCGGCCTCGTTCTCCAGTTCGCCCAGGTCGAGCGCACCCTTGGCGACCGACACCAGCGCCTTACCGTCGAATTCGGTCAGGCTGGCGGTCACCCACTCGTCGACGCGGTCGGTCAACAGCAGCACCTCGACGCCCTTCTTGCGGAACACCTCGAGGTGCGGGCTGCCCAGCGCGGCGGCGCGGCTGTCGGCGGTGATGTAGTAGATTTTGTCCTGGCCCGCTTGCATGCGCGACACGTAGTCGGCGAGCGAGACCTTGGGCTCGGCGCCGTCCTCGTGGGTGGAGGCGAAACGCAGCAGCTTGGCGATGCGCGCCTTGTTGGCGAAGTCCTCGCCGACGCCTTCTTTGAGCACCTGGCCGAACGCTTGCCAGAAGGTCGCGTATTTTTCGGCGTCGTTGGCGGCCAGGTCATCCAGCAGGCCGAGCACCTTCTTTACGCAGCCGGCGCGGATCGCGTCGATGTCGCGGCTTTGCTGCAGGATCTCGCGCGACACGTTCAGCGGCAAATCGGCCGAGTCGATCACGCCGCGCACGAAGCGCAGGTACATCGGCATCAGCTTGTTGGCGTCTTCCATGATGAACACGCGGCGCACGTACAGCTTGACGCCCTGCTTGCGCTCGCGGTCGTACAGGTCGAACGGCGCGTGCGACGGGATGTACAGGAGTTCGGTGTACTCCTGGCTGCCCTCGACGCGGGCGTGCGTCCACGCCAGCGGGTCGCTGAAGTCATGCGCGACATGCTTGTAGAACTCGCGGTACTGCTCGTCGCTGATCTCGTTCTTGCTACGCGCCCACAGGGCGGACGCTTGGTTGACCGCCTCGTAGCCTTCGCCGGCGACTTCCTTGCCGTCCTCGTCGAAGCTCGCCGCCTTTTTCATCTCGATCGGCAGCGAGATATGGTCGGAGTAGGTGCGCACGATGCGGCGCAGCGTCCAGTCGTCGAGGAACTCGTCCATGCCCTCTTTGAGGTGCAGCACGATCTCGGTGCCGCGCGCCGCGCGATCGATGGTCTCCAGCGTGTACTCGCCGTGCCCCTCCGACTCCCAGCGCACGCCTTCGCTCTCGGGCAGGCCGGCGCGGCGGGTGCTCAGCGTCACGCGGTCGGCGACGATGAACGCCGAGTAGAAGCCGACGCCAAACTGGCCGATCAGGTTGGCGTCCTTCTGCGCGTCGCCGGTCAGCCGCTCGAAGAAGGCCTTGGTGCCGGACTTGGCGATGGTGCCGATATGCTCGATCACCTCGGCGCGGCTCATGCCGATGCCGTTGTCGGTGATGGTCAGCGTGCGCGCGGCCTTGTCCGCCTCGATGCGGATCGAAAGCTCCGGGTCGGACTCGAGCAGCGCCGGCTGTTCGAGCGCCTCGAAACGCAGCTTGTCGGCGGCGTCGGACGCGTTGGAGACCAGCTCGCGCAGGAAGATTTCCTTGTTCGAGTACAGCGAATGGATCATCAGCTGCAAGAGCTGCTTGACTTCGGTCTGAAAGCCCAGTGTTTCCTTATTGCTCATCGTTCTGTTCGTCAGCGTTGGTCAAAAGATGCAAGCGAGATAGGGGCAGCAACAGGCATTTCAACCCCCTGCGGTACACAAGAAAAAGGGCTGCCCGAGGGCAGCCCTGGCCCCGGCCGGAACCAGCGCCTAGCGCAGCGCGGCCGGCAGCGGGAAATGCACCGACTCCTCGACGCCGGCAAGCTCGCTCACCTCGGCCGCGCCGAAACCGCGGATCGCCGCCACCACCTGCTCGACCAGCACCTCGGGCGCCGACGCGCCGGCGGTGACGCCGACCCGTGTCTTGCCCGCGAACCACGCGGGGTCGAGCAGCGACGCGTTGTCGACCATGTACGCGGCGACCCCGCGCAGCGCGGCGACTTCGCGCAGGCGGTTGGAGTTGGAGCTGTTCGGCGAGCCGACCACCACCACCACGTCGCACTGCCCGGCGAGCACCTTCACCGCGTCCTGGCGGTTCTGCGTCGCGTAGCAGATGTCGTCCTTCTTCGGCGAGACGATGGCCGGGAAGCGCGCCTTGAGCGCGGCGATGATGTCGCGCGTCTCGTCGACCGACAGCGTGGTCTGGCTGACAAAGGCGAGCGCGTCCGGCCGCGCGACGGCAAGCGCCGCCACGTCGGCAACCGACTCGACCAGGTGCACGCCGCCGTCGACCTGCCCCATCGTCCCCTCGACCTCGGGGTGGCCCTTGTGGCCGATCATCACGATTTCCATCCCCGCCTCGTGCATGCGGCGCACCTCGACGTGCACCTTGGTCACCAGCGGACAGGTCGCGTCGAACACGTTCAGGCCGCGCGCCTCGGCCTCGTCGCGCACCGACTGCGGCACGCCGTGCGCCGAATACACCAGCGTCGCACCGGCAGGCACGTCGCCGAGCGACTCGATGAACACCGCGCCCTTGTCGCGCAGGCCGTCGACGACGAAGCGGTTGTGCACCACTTCGTGCCGCACGTAGATCGGCGCGCCGTACTGTTCGAGCGCGCGCTCGACGATGGCGATGGCACGGTCGACGCCGGCGCAGAAGCCGCGCGGGTTCGCAAGCAGGATGGTCTTCGTCATCGGAAGGGTTTCCGTCAAGAAAGGCCGGGGGATGCCCGGCCGTGGGTTGTTCAGTTCGGGTGCCTGAAGCTGTCGATCACCATCAACGCGGCGCCGACACAGATGAAGGAGTCGGCGAGGTTGAAGGCGGGGTAGTACCAGCTGTCGTAGTAATGGACCTGGATGAAGTCGATCACGTGCCCGTGCAGCATGCGGTCGATCACGTTGCCCAGCGCGCCGCCGATGATGAAGGCGGCGGCGCAGTCCATCAGTGCCGAGAAGCGGCGCTGCACGATCTGCCAGCCCAGGTAACCGGACACGCCGAAGGCGAGCAGCGTGAAGAACCACTTCTGCCAGCCGCCGGCGTCGGCGAGGAAGCTGAACGCGGCGCCCGGGTTGTACAGCAGGGTGAAGTTGAAGTAGCCCGGGATCACCGTGCGCACCTCACCGTAGCTGTACGCGCCGTTGAACCAGAGCTTGGTCAGCTGGTCGATCACGATGATCGCGGCGGCGAGCGCGAACCAGACCCAGCGCCGGTCCGCGCCGCCTTGCAGCGGGTGGGCCGCCTCAGGCATAACGCCTCACCTCGCCCTTGCCGTCCAGGTTGTCGACGCAGCGGCCGCAGATATCGCCGTGGCCGGCGTGCTGGCCGACGTCGGCGCTGTAGTGCCAGCAGCGGTCGCACTTCTCGTGCGCGGACGCGCCGACCGTCAGCCGCGTCTCGTCGCCGGCGGCGAGCGTCACGCGGGAGACGATGAACACGAACTTCAGGTCGTCCTCGATGCTGGCGAGCAGCGGGTACAGCGTCTCGTCGGCGACGATGGTGAGCTCGGCCTGCAGCGACGAGCCGATCTTGTCGGCACCGCGCAGCGCCTCGATGTCCTTGTTCGCCTGCGCGCGCAGCGCGCGGATCGCCTCCCACTTGGCCGAGAGCGCCTCGGCCTCTTCGGCCGGCAGCTGCGGGAACTCGTGCCAGGTGTGGAACAGCGTCGACTCCTCGTCCGAGCCGGTGAGCACCGCCCACGCCTCGTCGGCCGTGAAGCACAGCACCGGCCCCAGCAGCAGGAGCAGGCTGCGCGTGATGTGGTAGAGCGCGGTCTGCGCGCTGCGGCGGGCGCGGCTGTCGGCGCCGGTGGTGTACAGGCGGTCTTTCAGCACGTCGAGGTAGAAGGCGCCCATCTCTTCGCCGCAGTAGCCGACGATCTCCTGCATCGCCTGGTGGAAGGCGTAGCGGGTGTAGCAGTCACCGGCGACGCGCTCCTGCAGCTGGCTCGCCATCAGGATCGCGTAGCGGTCGAGCTCGAGCAGGTCGGCGAACGGCACCGCGTCGTTGATCGGGTCGAAGTCGGACAGGTTGGCGAGCAGGAAGCGCAGCGTGTTGCGCAGGCGGCGGTAGCTCTCGGTCACCCGCTTGAGGATCTCGTCGGAGATCGCCAGTTCACCCGAGTAGTCGGTCGACGCGACCCACAGGCGCAGGATGTCGGCGCCGAGGCTGTCGTTGACCTTCTGCGGCGCGACCACGTTGCCCTTGGACTTGGACATCTTCATGCCCTTGCCGTCGACCACGAAGCCGTGCGTCAGCAGCTGCTTGTAAGGCGCGCGGCCAATGGTCGCGCAGCCGGTCAGCAGCGAGCTCTGGAACCAGCCGCGGTGCTGGTCGGAACCCTCGAGGTAGAGGTCGGCCGGCCACGCGAGCTCCGGGCGCTGCTTGAGCACCGCGAAGTGGGTCGAACCCGAGTCGAACCACACGTCCAGCGTGTCGGTCAGCTTGCGGTAGTTGTCCGCCTCGTCGCCGAGCAGTTCCTTGGGGTCGAGGCTGAACCACGCCTCGATGCCCTGCTGTTCGATGCGCAGCGCGACTTCTTCCAGCAACGGGCCCGAGCGCGGGTGCAATTCGCCCGTCTCGCGGTGCACGAAGAAGGTCATCGGCACGCCCCAGTTGCGCTGGCGCGACACGCACCAGTCAGGACGGCCGCCGATCATCGCCTCCAGGCGTGCGCGGCCCCAGGCCGGGAAGAACTCGGTCACGTCGACCGCCTGGCGCGCACGCTTGCGCAAGGGCTCGCCGTCCTTGCCCGGCTTGTCCATGCCGATGAACCACTGCGCGGTCGCGCGGAAGATGATCGGCGTCTTGTGGCGCCAGCAGTGCGGGTAGCTGTGGGTGAGCTTGACGTGCGCGAGCAGCACGCCGTTTTCTTCCAGCTTGGCGAGCACCGCCGGGTTGGCTTCCCATACGCTCAGACCGGCGAAGAATTCGGTGTCCGACTTGTAGCGGCCGTCGTCCATCACCGGGTTGTCGATCGGCAGGTCGTACGCGCGGCCGACCTGGAAGTCTTCCAGGCCGTGCGCCGGCGCGGTGTGCACGAGGCCGGTACCGGCGTCGGTGGTGACGTGGTCGCCCAGGATGAACGGTACTTGGCGCGCGTAGAACGGGTGGCTGAGACGCAGCCCCTCCAGCGCCTCGCCGTTCGCCTCGCCGATGCACGGCGAGCCGTCGAAACCGTAGCGCGCGAGCGCCGCTTCGGCGAGTTCCTTGGCGAGCACCAGCAGGCCGCGCTGCGTGCGGTACAGGCCGTAGGCCAGTGTCGGGCTCAGCGCGACCGCCTGGTTGGCCGGCAGCGTCCACGGCGTGGTGGTCCAGATCACCGCCAGCGCGTTGTCGGCATTGTCGACGCCGAACGCCTCGGCCAGCGCCGCCGCGTCAACGACCGGGAAGCCGACGTCGACCGCCGGCGACACCTTGTCCTCATACTCGACTTCGGCCTCGGCCAGCGCCGAGCCGCACTCGATGCACCAGTGCACCGGCTTCTCGCCCTTGAACAGGTAGCCGTTGTCGTTGATCTTGCCCAGCGTGCGGACGATGTCGGCTTCGGTCTTGAAGTCCATCGTCAGGTAGGGGTTGTCCCAGTCGCCGAGCACGCCTAGGCGGATGAAGTCCTTCTTCTGGCGGGCGATCTGCTCCTTCGCGTACTCGCGGCACAGCTCGCGGAAACGCGCGGCCGGGATGTTCTTGCCGTGCAGCTTCTCGACCATCAGTTCGATCGGCAGGCCGTGGCAATCCCAGCCCGGCACGTAGGGCGCGTCGAAGCCGGACAGCGTGCGCGAGCGCACGATGATGTCCTTGAGCACCTTGTTGACCGCGTGACCGATATGGATGTCGCCGTTCGCGTACGGCGGGCCGTCGTGCAGGATGAACTTCGGACGGCCAGCCGTCAGCTTGCGCAGCTTGTCGTAACGTTTCTCTTCCTGCCAGCGCTTGACCCAAGCGGGTTCGCGCTTGGCCAGGTCGCCCCGCATCGGGAACGGGGTGTCCAGCAGGTTGACGGTCTTGCGGTAGTCGATGCTCATGCCTTCTCTCGCTGCAAACTGTTCAAATAGGTTCTGGCGCTGGCCGCGTCGCGTTCGATCTGGGCGACCAGCGCGGTGAGGTCATCATAGCGTGCTTCGTCACGCAGTTTCTTGAGGAAGCGCACGGTCAGCCGGCGCCCGTACAGGTCGCCGGAAAAGCCGAACAGGTGCGCCTCGAGCTTGTAATCGGGGGTGTCGCTGACCGTCGGGTTGCGCCCGAAACTGGCGACGCCGCCGAAACGGCCGAGCGGGGTGTCGACTTCGACGACGAACACGCCCTCCAGCGCCGGGCGGCGGTGCGGCAGGTGGATGTTGGCGGTCGGGAAGCCCAGCGTGCGCCCGAGCTTCTGCCCGTGCATCACCCGCCCGCTCAGCGTGTACGGGTGGCCCAGCAGATGGGCGGCGCCGTCCAGATCACCGGCGGCCAGGCATTCGCGTACCCGCGTGCTCGACGCGCGCTCGCCGCGCGCGAGCACCGACGGCATCGCCTCGGTGACGAACTGAGGGCAGGCCGACAGCAAGGCGAAGTCGCCGCCGCGGCGCGCGCCGAACTGGAAGTCGTCGCCGATCAGCAGGTAGCGCACCTTGAGCTCGCGCACCAGGATGTCGTCGATGAAGTCGGCCGCGCTCATCCGGGAGAACGCGTGGTTGAAGCGGAAGACGAACACCCGGTCGATGAGGCCGCTCGCGCGCAAGGCGGCGAGCTTGTCGCGCAGGGTAGACAGGCGCGCCGGCGGCTCGGTCCGGCTGAAAAATTCGCGTGGGTGCGGCTCGAAGGTCAGCACGGCCGTCGGCAGCGCACGCGCGTCGGCTTCGGCGCGCAGCCGCTCGAGCATGCTGCGGTGGCCGAGGTGGACACCGTCGAAGTTGCCGATGGTCAGCGCGCAGCCGTCCAGGCGGAATCGCCCCGGGTCGCCGAAGAAAACCTGCATTGCCGCCCTTTTATCAGAAAGTCTTCGATTGTAGCGGCGGCACGGCACGGGCGTCCACCCGCGAGGGAGCCGCCCTTAAACGGAAAAAGCCCTGCAATTGCAGGGCTTTCGCGTGAAGCAGGAACGGGCAGATTACTTCTGCTCGACCATCTGCTCCTTGACTGCGTTGATGGTGATGTCGACACGACGGTCGCCAGCCACGCACTCTTTCATTTCCTTCTGGGTCTTCAGCTTCTTCGCCTTGCACTCTTGGGTCAGGCCATCGTCTGCCTTGCCCTTGCCCACGGCGGTCACTTTTTCAGCTGCCACGCCGTTGTCGACCAGGAAGGTCTTGACCGCGTCAGCACGCTCTTGCGACAGCTTCAGGTTGTACTTGTCGGAGCCGTAGAAGTCGGTGTAGCCGACCAGCTCAACCGAGCGCAGCTTGTCGCCGTTGGCCTTCAGCTTCTCGACCAGCGGGCCCAGCTCTTCCTTGGCTTCCGGCTTCAGGGTTGCCTTGGCGAAGTTGAAGAACACGTCCGCGGACAGGGAGATTTTCTCCTGAACCAGCACCAGCACCGGTGCCGGCGCAGCAGCCTTCACTGCTTCGCGGTCGCCGCACTGCACCACGCCGTCCTTCGCCTTGTCGAAGGACGAAGTGCGCCAGCACTCGTTGTAGTTGTTGCGGACGATGGACTCGGAAGCCGGATCGTTCAGGTAGCCCGGGTAGGCCGCGAAAGCACTGGACGAAACCATCAGAGCAGCCAGCAGAGCGCTTACTTTCAGCTGTTTGATCATTGTATTCCCTTTACTTATCAAATAAGACCGTGCGTCTGTGCCTGGGGTCGCCGAGCATTCTCGTCACGGCGCACCTGCAAAATAGCGCACATCATTCAATTTGCAAACGCTAGCCACTATATAAACACGTTTACATAGTGTCAACTCGCTTACAGGCCATACACCCGCCAGCATTGCTCAAAAGCAACACTAGTCTCCAATATTATCATTTTTGCATCACATGCAACGGCAAATAAGCCGAATGTCAAACATGAAGACCACGTCCCTGCCGGCGCCGCCAGCTGGTCTGGCAGCCCGCGCTGAAGTCGGCCAGCGCGCCGGCGGCGTCCGCCGCGTTTAGGTCAGCGCGGATCGCGAAGCTGTCGAAGCCGACCTGGTGCAGGAAATGCAGCTGGTCGCGCTGCACGTCGCCGATCGCCCTGAGTTCACCCGCAAAAGCGCGGCGTTCGCGCAACAGACGGCCGACGCTGTAGCCGCGACCGTCGGTGAACGCCGGAAAATCGACCGCCAGCAAGGGCAGCGCCAGCACGTCGGCAGCGGCGGCCAGCGGGTCGTCGTCCGGCGCGAACCACGCTGCGGTGCGGCCATGCGGCGCACGCTCGCCGGAGACAAAGCGCGCCAGGGGCAGGATCAAATCGCCCGCCGGCAGCTCGCCCTCGCCTTCGCGCACCAGTTGCCACGCGTCCTCGGCCGGGACGCCCTCCTTGACCAGATTATGCATACGCAGCCTCCTTGAACGGGGTGATGCCGACTCGGCGGACGGTTTCGATAAAGCGCTCGCCCGCCAGGCGGTCGCGCACGTAGACGTCGAGGATGCGGCCGAATACCTCGGCCACCCGCTCCTGCGCGAACGAGGGGCCGATCACCTTGCCCAGGCTCGCCTCGTTGCCCTGGCTGCCGCCCAGCGTGATCTGGTACCACTCCTCACCGTTCTTGTCGACGCCGAGCACGCCGATATGCCCGATATGGTGGTGGCCGCAGGCGTTGATGCAGCCGGAGATATTGCACTCGATCTCGCCCAGGTCGTGCAGATAGTCCGCATCTTCGAAACGGCGCTGGATCGCCTCGGCCACCGGGATGGACTTGGCGTTGGCTAGCGCGCAGAAGTCGCCGCCCGGGCAGCACACGATATCGGTCAGCAGGCCGATGTTCGGCGTCGCAAAGCCTGCCTCGCGAGCCTGTTGCCACAATTCGAACAGGTCGGCCTCGCGCACGTCGGGCAGAATCAGGTTCTGCTCGTGCGACACACGCAGCTCGCCGTAGCCGAAACGGTCGGCCCAGCTAGCAGCGGCGTCCATCTGGGCGGCGCTGATGTCGCCCGGCGGCACGCCGGTCTTCTTCAGCGACAGCGTGACCGAACGGTAGCCCGGCGCCTTGTGCGGCCGGGTATTGCGGCCGGCCCAGCGCGCGAACGCGGGCACCTCGGCCAGCGCGCGCACGAAGTCGGCCGGATCCGGTTCGAGCGTGTCGTAAACAGGATCGACAAAGAACGACGCGTAGTGCGCGACGTCGGCGTCGGTGAGCGTGCCCGCGCCGTCCTTCAGGTGGCACCACTCCTCGTCGACCTTGGCGGCGAAGCCCTCGACGGACAGCGCCTTGACCAGGATCTTGATGCGCGCCTTGTACTTGTTGTCGCGCCGGCCGAAGCGGTTGTAGACCCGCAGCACCGCGTCCAGGTAGGTCAGCAGGTGGCGCGCCGGCAGGAAGGCGCACACCTCCTCGCCGATGATGGGCGTGCGGCCGAGCCCGCCGCCGACCAGTACCCGGAAACCCGTCTCGCCCGCGTCGTTTTTACGCAGTTGCAGGCCGATGTCGTGCACCCAGGTCGCCGCACGGTCTTCGGCGCTGCCCGACACCGCGATCTTGAACTTGCGCGGCAGGTAGGCGAACTCGGGGTGCAGCGTGCTCCACTGGCGGACGATCTCGCACCACGGGCGCGGGTCGGCCAGCTCGTCGGCGGCGACGCCGGCAAACGCGTCGGTGGTGGTATTGCGCACGCAGTTGCCCGAGGTCTGGATCGCGTGCATCTCGACTTCGGCAAGCTCGGCGAGGATGTCGGGCACGGTCTCCAGCGCCGGCCAGTTGAACTGGATGTTCTGCCGGGTCGTGAAATGCGCGTAGCCGCGGTCGTAGCGGCGGGCGATGTCGGCAAGCTTCCTCAACTGGCCGCTCCTCAGGTGGCCGTAGGGGATCGCGACGCGCAGCATCGGCGCGTGGCGCTGCACATACAGGCCGTTCATCAGGCGCAGCGGCCGGAATTCGTCTTCGCTCAGTTGCCCGGCCAGGAAGCGCTGCGTCTGGCCGCGGAATTGTTCAACGCGCTCGGCAACGACGCGGCGGTCGACTTCATCATATCGGTACATGGTTTCTCCGTGTTTCCGGCTGGGTCAGCGTGGCGTGAGCGGCGTGAGCGCCTTGACGTGCAAGCCGCACTCCCGCGACGCCGGGTTTTCCCACCACCAGCGCCCCGAGCGCACGTCCTCGCCCACCGAGATCGCGCGCGTGCAAGGCGCGCAGCCGATCGACGGGTAATGGCGGTCGTGCAGCGCGTTGTAAGGCACCCCGTTTTCCTTCAGGTAGGCCCAGACCTCCGCCTCGCTCCAGTCGAACAAGGGGTTGTACTTCATCAGCCCGTTCGCCTCGTCGAAGGCCGACTCGGGTAGCGCGTCGCGGGTCACCGACTGCGCGCGGCGCAGGCCGGTCAGCCATGCGGAATGCCCGTTAAGCGCACGCTTGAGCGGCGCGAGCTTGCGCACCTCGCAGCAGCCCTTGCGCGCGTCGACGCTGTCGTAAAAGCCGTTGACCCCGTAGCGGGCGACCCATGCCTCGACGTCGGCGGCGTCCGGCGACAACACCCTGAGCGTGAAACCGGGGTAGTGCTCGCGCACGCGCTGCATCAGCGCGTACGTCTCCTCCGGCAGCCGGCCGGTATCGAGGCTGAACACGGCAAAGGGCAGCGCGTGACGGGCGATCAGGTCGGTCAGCACCATGTCCTCGGCGCCGAGGCTGTTGGCGAAGGCGACCGACGCCTCCTCGCGCGCGATCGACAGCAGGCGTGCGACGGTCTGTTCCAGCTTGTCCTGGGCGGGCATCAGGGTTCTCCTGGCGATGGTTGCCAGCATCGTACCCAATTGACTTATAATCCAGAAAGAATATCGTGTTAGATCTTAATTCCATCCGGTTTTATCTGGAGGCCGCATGAAGCTGCAGCAACTGCGCTATTTGGTCGAAGTCGCCCGCCAGGGCCTCAACGTTTCGGAAGCCGCCGAGAAGCTGCACACCTCGCAGCCGGGCATCTCCAAGCAGATCCGCCTGCTCGAGGACGAACTGGGCATCCAGGTGTTCATCCGCAACGGCAAGCGCGTGGTGTCGGTCTCGGAACCGGGCAAGGAAGTGCTGAAGATCGCCGAGCGCATCCTGCGCGAGGCGCAGAACCTCAAGCGGGTCGGCGACGAGTTCTCGCGCGAATCCGAAGGCGCGCTGACAATCGCGACCACCCACACCCAGGCGCGCTACGCGCTGCCGCAGGTGATCGCCGAATTCGTGCGCCGCCACCCCAAGGTCAGGCTGTCGCTCAAGCAGGGCAGCCCGACGCAGATCTGCGAGATGGTCGTCGCCGGCGAGGCCGACTTCGCGATCGCGACCGAAGGGATCGAGCTCTACAAGGAACTGGCGATGCTGCCCTGCTGCAAGTGGAACCGCAGCGTCGTCGTGCCGAACGGCCACCCGCTGTCGCAACTGGACCGTCCGCTGACGCTCGCCGACATCGCCGCCTACCCTGTCATCACCTACGACTTCGCGTTCGCCGGCCGCTCCAAGATCAACAAGGCGTTCGCCGAGGCCGGCCTCAGCCCCAACGTGGTGCTGACCGCGATCGACACCGACGTGATCAAGACTTACGTCGCGCTGGGGCTGGGCGTCGGCATCATCGCCAGCATGGCGTTCGAGCCCGAGCGCGACGACAAGCTGACCGCGATCGACGCCGCCCACCTGTTCCTGCCGTCGACCACCAAGATCGGCATCCGCAAGGACGCTTACCTGCGCGGCTTCGCGTATACCTTCATCGAGCTGTTCGCACCGCACCTGCACCGGCGCGAAGTCGACGCCGCGCTGCTCGCGCACGACCCGCACGCCGACCACGACGACTGACGCACAAAAGTAAAGCCCCGCACTCGGCGGGGCTTTCTTTGTTCACGCGCGGTCCGGCTTACAGCGTCAGGCCGCCGGTCACCTCGATCGCGGCGCCGTTGATGTAGCTGGCTTCGTCGGACGCGAGGAAGGCGTAGACGTTGGCGATCTCTTCCGGCGCCGCCATGCGCTTCATCGGCACCTTGTCTTCCATCGCCTGGATCACCTTCTCCGGCATGGCCTTCAGGATGGGGGTGGCGACGAAGCCCGGGCACACCGCGTTGGCGCGGATGCCCTTCTTGCCCAGTTCCTTCGCCCAGGTCTTGACGAAGCCGATCACGCCGAACTTGGTCGCCGCGTAGTTGGTCTGGCCGAAGTTGCCGTACACGCCGACCACCGACGAGGCGTTCAGGATCACGCCGCCGCCCTGCTCGATCATGGTGTCGACCACCGCCTTCGCGCAGTTGTAGACGCCCTTCAGGTTGATGTCGATCACCTTGTCGAACTGGTCGTCGGTCATCTTGGAGAGTTGCGCGTCCATCACGATGCCGGCGTTGTTCACCAGCACATCGATGCGGCCGTAGCGCGCCTTGAGGTCGGCGACCATGGCGGCGATCTGCGCCTTGTCGGTCACGTTGACCTGATAACCGACGGCTTCGGCACCCGACACCTTCAGCGACTCGACCACCGTGCTGACCGCCTCGATATTGAGGTCGCACACCGCGACGATCGCCCCTTCGCGGGCGAACTTCTCGGCGGTAGCCTTGCCGATGCCGCTGGCGGCACCGGTGATGATCGATACTTTGCCTTTCAAACGCATGATTCTTCCTTTGTACACGGGTCCGGGAGGCCGGCGAAGCCGGCACCTTCCTGCCATCGCCCTTCGCGGCTTGCCGCGTGGTTTTTATCGTTATGGATACGCCAGGCTGCCCTGCATTGCAGCATAAAATTGGCGCGATGCAATATAGCTCATTGCATATTTACGGTAAAGCAAAGACTCCATACGCTTGGCGCGCGCAAAAAAACCGCCGGCAAGCCGGCGGTTTGGATGGTTGGGCGGCACACGCTTATTCGATGCCCTTGCTCTCGAGATAGGCCTCGTAGTCGCCCTTGTAATGGTCGTAACCGCCCTTGCCGTCCAGTTCGATCACCTGGGTCGCCAGCGAGCTGACGAACTGGCGGTCGTGCGACACGAAGATCAGGGTGCCCTTGTACTTCTCGAGCGCCATGTTCAAGGCCTCGATCGTTTCCATATCCATATGGTTGGTCGGCTCGTCCATGATCATCACGTTCGGCTTGAGCAGGATCAGCTTGCCGTACAGCATGCGGCCCTTCTCGCCACCTGAGAGCACGCGCACGGCCTTGGTCACGTCGTCGCTGCCGAACAGCAGGCGGCCCAGCGTACCGCGGATCACCTGCTCGTCGTCGCCCTCCTGCCCGCACTCGCGCATCCATTCGGTCAGCGTCTCGTCGGAATCGAAGTCCGCCTCATGGTCCTGCGCGAAGTAACCGACCTTGGCCTTCTCCGCCCACTTGATGGAGCCCGAGTCGGGGCTCACGCCCTCGGCCCATTCGGGCTCGAACGCGCCTGCGAGCAGCTTGGCCAGCGTCGACTTGCCGGCGCCGTTGGGGCCGATGATCGCCAGGCGCTGGCCGGCCTCGAGGATGAAGCCCAGCTTCCTGAACAGCACCTTGTCGTCGTACGCCTTGCACAGGCTGTCGACCTCGACGGCCTGGCGGTGCAGCTTGAAGCGGTCGTCGGTCTCGAAGCGGATGAACGGACTCTGGCGGCTGGACGGCTTGACGTCGACCATCTCGGACTTGAGCTTGTCGACCTGCTTGAGGCGGCTGGTCGCCTGGCGTGCCTTCGACTTGTTCGCCGAGAAGCGGGCGACGAATTCCTGCAGGTCCTGGATGCGTTCCTTCGCCTTGGCGTTGCTGGCCAGTTGGCGTTCACGCGCCTGGGTCGACGCGATCATGTAGTCGTCGTAGTTACCCGGGTAGATACGGATCGTGTTGTAGTCGAGGTCCGCCATGTGCGTGCACACCTGGTTCAGGAAGTGGCGGTCGTGCGAGATGATGATCATCGTCGAGTTGCGCTCGTTCAGCACATTTTCGAGCCAGCGGATCGTGTTGATGTCCAGGTTGTTGGTCGGTTCGTCCAGCAGCAGGATGTCCGGGTTGGAGAACAGCGCCTGCGCGAGCAGCACGCGCAGCTTCCAGCCGGGCGCAACCTCGCTCATCGGGCCGGTGTGCTGCTCGAGCGGGATGCCGACCCCGAGCAGCAACTCGCCCGCGCGCGCCTCGGCGGTGTAGCCGTCGTACTCGGCAAACTTGGCCTCGAGCTCGGCCGCGTGCATGTAGTCGTCTTCGGTCGCTTCCAGATTCGCGTAGATCGCGTCGCGCTCGCTCATCGCCGCCCACATCTCGGCATGGCCCATCAGCACCACGTCGATCACGCGCTGGTCTTCGTACGCGAACTGGTCCTGGCGCAACTTGCCCAGACGCAGGCCGTTCTCGATCGCCACCTCGCCCGAGGTCTGTTCGAGATCGCCGCCAAGGATCTTCATGAAGGTCGACTTGCCAGAGCCGTTGGCACCGATCAGGCCGTAACGGTTGCCCTCGCCGAACTTGACCGAAACTTTCTCGAACAGCGGCTTCACGCCGAACTGCATGGTAATGTTGCTGGTAGTAATCACTTCAGGAATCCCCGGGCCGGTCGGCCGTAAGTCTTCGGAAAAACGGGAGATTCTACCATAGACACGCGCACAGCAGCAGTGTGGCAACACCGCCCTGCCGCTCTTTTGCCCGCTTCGCGAATTCCGCTACAATCTGAAGCCTTTGCCAATAAAAACGTAGGCCCAACTATGCTCACCGGTAGCCTGGTAGCCCTGGTCACCCCGATGTTCGAGGATGGCCGGGTAGATTTCGAAGCACTGAATCGCCTCGTCGACTTTCATATCGAAAACGGCACCGACGGCATCGTCGCGGTCGGCACCACCGGCGAATCCGCCACGCTGAGCGTCGACGAGCACCTCGCCGTCGTGCAGGCCGTCATCAAGCACGCCGCAGGCCGCATCCGGGTGATCGCCGGCACCGGCGCCAACAGCACCGCCGAGGCGATCGAGCTGTCGCGCCACGCGAAGGCGCTGGGTGCCGACATGACGCTGTCGGTCGTCCCCTACTACAACAAGCCGACCCAAAGCGGCATCTACCGGCATTACCGCTCGATCGCCGAGGCGGTCGACATCCCGATGATCATGTACAACGTGCCGGGCCGCACCGTCGCCGACATGTGCAACGACACCGCGCTCAAGCTCGCCGAGGTCCCGAACATCGTCGGCCTGAAGGACGCGACCGGCGACATCGGCCGCGCCTGCGACCTGTTCCGCCGCGCCCCCGAAGGCTTCGCGCTCTACTCGGGCGATGACCCGACCGGCATGGCGTTCATGCTGTGCGGGGGCCACGGCGTGATCTCGGTGACCGCCAACGTCGCACCCGCCGCGATGAGCCGCCTGTGCAAGGCCGCCATCGCAGGCCAGGTACGCGAGGCGCGCGCGATCAACGACCCGCTGCAGGGCCTGCACAAGCACCTGTTCGTCGAACCGAACCCGATCCCTGCCAAGTGGGCGCTGCACCGGATGGGGCTGATCCCCGCCGGCATCCGCCTGCCGCTCGAACCCATCGGCGAGGGCGCCAAGCCCGTCGTCGAAACCGCCATGCAACAGGCCGGAGTGATCTGACCGATGAAAACCACCCGCAACACCACCCTGGCAGCGCTCATCGCCGGCACGCTCGCCGCGTGCGGCAGCAACGCGCCACTGGAAAAACCGCTCGACTATCAGTCCGACACCAAGGTCGACAAGAAGGCCAGCCTGGAGATGCCACCGGACTTGACCGCGCCGCAGATCCAGAACCGCTACCAGTTGCCGGACAGCGGCACCGCGTCGCTCAACGCGTACACCAACAACGCGCCGCAACCGAACGCGGCCGCCGTGGCCACCACCGGCAACAGCGCGTTGCTGGCCACCCCGTCCAACGCGCGCATCGAGCGCGGCGGCACCCAGCGCTGGCTCGCGATCGACGGCAAGCAGCCCGAACAGGTCTGGCCGCTGCTCAAGGCTTTCTGGCAGGACAACGGCTTCGTGATCAAGAGCGAAGAGCCCGACATCGGCCTGATGGAAACCGACTGGGCCGAAAACCGCGCCAAGCTGGGCATGGACCCGGTGCGCCGCCTGCTTGAAGGCGTGGGTCTGGGCGGCGTGATGTCGACCCCAGAGCGCGACAAGTTCCGCGTCCGCCTCGAGCGCACCGCGAACGGCACCGAGGTCTACTTCACCCACCGCGGGATGTACGAGACTTACGTCAACGAGGGCAAGAGCGAGACCAAGTGGCAGCCGCGCCCGGCCGACCCGGAACTCGAGACCGAATTCCTCGCCCGCTTCATGGTCCGCTTGGGCAGCAGCGAAGCGCAGGCTCAGGCGTCGGCCAAGGCCGCACAGACCCAGGCGCCTGCGGTACAGCGCGCCCGCGTCGAAGGCAACCAGGTCGTGGTCGACGACGACTTCGACCGCGCCTGGCGCCGGGTCGGCCTCGCGCTCGACCGCGTGGGCCTGCTCGTCACCGACCGCGACCGCTCGCAGGGCATCTACTACGTCAAGCCTGCCAAGGCCGACGCGCAAAACAAGTCCGACGACAGCGGCTTCTGGCAGAGCCTCGCCTTCTGGCGCGACGGCAAGTCGGCGGCGCCCCAGCAGGACGAGCAATACCGTATCGTGCTCAAGAGCGACGCCAAGCGCACCGACATCGCGTTCCTCGACAAGGCCGGCCAGCCGCTGCCGGCCAAGATGGCCGAACAGTTCGCCCGCAAGCTCGAAGAACAGTTGCGTTAAGCTGCAGCTCCGCAACGAACAACCCCCGCTTCACGCGGGGTTTTTGTTTGCATGCGACACCGGCAAGCCGCCGGCCGCACGCGACAGACGCAAAAAAACCCGCCGAAGCGGGTTTTTTCACTATCGCAAAAGCGATTACTGAGCAGCGGAAGCGTCAGCAGCCGGAGCGGAAGCGTCAGCAGCCGGAGCGGATGCGTCAACCACAGCAGCGGAAGCCTCAACGGCCGGAGCCGAAGCCTCGACGGCCGGGGCGGAAGCTTCAGCCGGAGCAGCTTCTTCTTTCTTGCCACAAGCGGACAGAGCTACGGCCAGCAGGGCAGCAACGAGGAGCGACTGTTTCATTTTTGTATACCTTTGCGATAAGTGTAAAAACAAGACGTTAACTTCAGCCAGACCCCACCCGGGACCTGATCAGAATGCTTGTGAAGACGATTCTAGCACGAAAAAATTTTCTGGGAAGTGGAACTCTCCGGAAATTTTTTACTCTGAAGCGCCGCTGATACCGCAACGCAACACACTGCCAGACTCACCTTCAAACCGAAGCAAAATGATAGCCATGACTGGCTGCTACATCAAGCATCCGTTTGTATTATTGCGCCATCAATCTGCACCCGGACGCCAGTAGCCGTCGAGGTAGCCTTGGTACAGCACCTCCAGCATGTCATGCCCGGCCTGCACAGGCGCCAGACGACGCTGGTTGGCCAGTTGTTGCCACTCTACAACAGAGGGGTCGGCGCCCTCCAGCCGTTCGCCGTTGCAATACAGCACACCCCCACCGTAAAGCAGCTGGGTCTTCGCATCCAGCACCACGCCGTGCGCAGCGACCGCCTCGGCGAACGCGTCCTCGTCCAGCTCCTCGTCGGGCCCCTCGTAGAACACGTGCGGCTTGGGCTCGGTCAGATAATGGCCGAGGAAATCGGCAACCGTCGAACGGTCCCAGCGCACCTGCGAGAGCAATTCGGCGACCTGGTCGACCATCGCGTCGGGAATGCGCGCGGGCGTCCTCTGCTGCAGCAGGCCCGGGTCGGCGTAGCGCCCGTCCAGGCAGACCCTGTCCTGCAGGTAGACCAGGAACTCGGTCGCCAGCTGCTGGGTGGTCGGCGCCCTAAAACCGATCGAGTAGGTCATCCCCGGCTCCAGCGCGACACCGTAGTGTGCGTAGCGCGGCGGCAGGTAGAGCATGTCGCCGTGCTCGAGCACCCACTCCTCTTCGCAGCGGAAATCCTGCAGCACCCTGATCGGCTCGCCCTCGACGAAACGTTCGTCGTCCTGCGCCGAGACCTGCCAGCGCTTGCGCCCGCCCACCTGCAACAGGAACACGTCGTAGGAATCGAAATGCGGGCCGACCGTGCCGCCCGGCGGCGCGTAGCTGACCATCAGGTCGTCCAGCCGCGCGTAGGGAATGAAGTTGAAGCGCCACAGGATCTCGTCGACATGCGGCAGCAACTGGTTGACGCCCTGCACCAGCAGCGTCCAGTCGGTCTCGCCCAGCCGCTTGAAACGCCCGGCACGGAAAGGGCCGCACTCGAGGTGCCAGTGTCCGCCCTTCCACTCGATCAGCCGCGACTCGGCGTCCTCGCGCCTGGCCAGTTCGCTGAGCACGGAAAAATCGACCGGCTCGCCGACCTCGGTGAGCGCGCCGCGGATCAGCAGCGGTTTCTTGTGCCAGTACTCGCGCAGAAAGGTTTCGGCCGACATGCCGCCCAGCACGTCGATCCCGTTTGCCTCAAGGGTCATCACTCCTCCAATGGTTTACAATACCGGCTGGCGCCGTCAGAATCCGCGCCTCGCCAGGCAGTCCGCCCCGCGCGGTCCGCTGTCCCGACCACACCAGCACGAAAGCCAATTTCAATGCAAATCGCCAAAAACTCCGTCGTGACGATCGAGTACGAGATGTTCGACACCGACAACAACCTGCTCGACAAGTCCGAAGAAGCGATCGCCTACCTGCACGGCGGGTACGACGGCATCTTCCCGCTGGTCGAAGAAGCGCTGCACGGCAAGTCGGTCGGCGACACCATCGACGTGCTGATGACCTCGGACGACGCGTTCGGCGATCCGGAAGAAGAACTGGTCCGCATCGAGCCGCTCGACGTGTTCCCGACCGACATCGAAGTCGGCATGATGTTCGAAGCCGACGACCCGGAAACCGGCGACGTGCTGCTGTTCCGCGTCACCGACATCGCCGACGGCAAGGCAGTGGTCGACGCCAACCACCCGCTGGCCGGCATGGCCATCCGCTTCAAGGCCAAGATCACCGACGTGCGCGCGGCGACCGCCGACGAAGTCGCCCACGGCCACGCCCACGGCGAACACGGCCACCATCACTGAGCGCGCGTTACGCCCGCAAAAAAGGCAGCCTGACGGCTGCCTTTTTTCATGCGCGCTGGCCGACGGTCACCCGGTCGAGCCCGGCCAGGTCCTGCAGCGTCTCGACCGCCGTAAGCCCGGCCGCCGCAAACAGCGCGCGGCAGTCGTGCCCCTGGTCGAAGCCGTGCTCGACCATCAGCCAGCCCCCTGCCGCCAGCCGCGCCGGCGCGCCGGCGGCGATCTCGCGCAGGCAGGCGAGCCCGTCGCCGCCGTCGGTCAGCGCAAGCGACGGCTCGAAGCGCACGTCGCCCTGTCCGAGGTGGTGGTCGTCCGCCCGGATATACGGCGGGTTGGAGGCGATCAGCGCGAAGCCGGTGTCGCCCCCTAGCGGCGCGTACCAGCTGCCTTGCATGAAGCCGACCGTCGCACCCAGACGCGCTGCGTTACCACGGGCTACGGCGAGCGCGTCATCGGAGAGGTCGACCGCGCGCACCTGCCACGCCGGCGCCTCAAGCGCCAGCGTCACCGCGATCGCGCCACTGCCGGTCCCCAGGTCGACCACCCGGCACGGCAGGTTCCGCTCGACACGCGCAAGCGCGGTGTCGACCAGCAGCTCGGTCTCCGGGCGCGGGATCAGCACCGCTGGCGTCACCGCGAAAGGGCGTCCGTAAAACTCGCGCTCACCCAACAGGTAGGCGACCGGCTCGCCTGCGCGCCTGCGCGCGACAAGCGCTTCGAAGGCGGCCTGCGCGTGCCCGGGCAGGGTCTCGTCGTCGTGCGCGATCAGGCGCACGCGGTCGAAGCCGGACGCGGCCATCATCAGCAGCCGCGCCTCCAGTCTGGGCAGGCCGCTTCCGGCCATCAGTTCGCGTATCGTCGGCATCACATCAAGAACAGGGAGGCGAGGCCGAGGAAAATGAAGAAGCCGCCGGAGTCGGTAAACGCGGTGATCAGCACGCTGGAGCCGACCGCCGGGTCGCGCCCGGCGCGCTGCATCAGCACCGGGATCAGCACGCCCAGCGTCGCCGCCAGCACCAGGTTCAGCGTCATCGCCGCGGTCATCACTAAGCCCAGCGGGAAGCTACCGTACAGCCACCAGGCGACCGAACCGATCACCCCGCCCCACACCACGCCGTTGATCACGCTGACGCCCAACTCCTTGCGCCACAGCCGCCACGCCTGCGCGACCTGCAACTGCCCCATCGCCAGCGCTCGCACGATCATGGTGATGGTCTGGTTGCCCGAGTTGCCGCCGATCCCGGCGACAATCGGCATCAGCGCCGCCAGCGCGACCAGGTGCTGGATCGCGCCCTCGAACACGCCGATCACCCGGCTGGCGAGGAAGGCGGTGCACAGGTTGATCGCCAGCCACGCCCAGCGGTTCTTCAGCGAGTCGATCACCGGCGCGAACAGGTCTTCCTCTTCCTTCAGGCCGGCGAGGTTCAGCACTTCGCTGTCCGACTCCTCGCGGATCACGTCGACCATCTCGTCGACGGTCAGGCGGCCGATCAGCTTGCCGGCGTCGTCGATCACCGGCGCGGTGACGAGGTCGTAACGCTCGAACGCGAGCGCCGCCTTCTCGGCGTCGTCCTCCGGGTGGAAGGTCACCACGTCGGTCGCCATCACCTCGGACACCTCGGCGTCCGGGTCGGAGACAAGCAACTTCCTGATCGACAACACGCCTTTGAGCACTTCGTCGTCGTCGATCACGAAGATCTTGTCGGTATGGTGCGGCAGCTCGTCGAAGCGGCGCAGGTAACGCAGCACCACCTCGCAGGAGACGTCGGCACGGATGTTCACCAGCTCGAAGTCCATCAGCGCGCCGACCGTGCCCTCTTCATAGGACAGCGCGGACTGCAGCTGCTCGCGCTCCTCGTCGTCGAGCGCGCCCATCACTTCGTAGACAACCTGGCGCGGCAGGTCGGGTGCGAGGTCGGCCAGTTCGTCGGCGTCGAGCGTCTCGGCGGCGGCGACCAGCTCGTGCGCGTCCATCGACTCGATCAGCGTCTCGCGGACCGCGTCGGATACTTCGAGCAGGATCTCGCCGTCGCTTTCGCTCTTGACGAGTTCCCACACCAAGAGGCGCTCGTTGAGCGGCAACGCCTCGAGGATGTAGGCGATATCGGCGGGGTGCAGCTGTTCGAGCTTCTGCTTGAGCTCGACGAGGTTCTGCTTGTGGACAAGGTCCTCGACCAGCGCATGCCTTGGCATGTCCTGGCGATGGACCAGCTCCTCGACCAGATGGTGGCGCTCGATCAGGCGCTGCACCTGGACAAGACTATCCTGCAGACGATCGGTGGTTTTCTTTTCGAGAACCGTCATGCACGTCTCCTGCCGCCGCGGCCGGCAGCGGATACGCGCACGGGTTTTTAGCGGCGGGTGGCTTGGGTCGGTTCGACCCGGGTCGTTGTCGTTATCGGATAACTGGGTAAGTCCATACGATTACCGCGCCCGTTTGCGCGGCAGGAACGAAGGAAAGCGGGGATTGTAGCATGGCCGGCGACGCGCCTTCCAGCGCGCGCCAAGTCAGGGTATTTCCGCATAGCGCATCCTGCGCAGGATGATGTTGCTCTTGCGCTTGAGGCCGGACGCGTTGCGGTGCGCGTCGTAATAGCGCGGGTTGGGCACCATCGCGGCGAGCCTCGCCGCCTGCGGCGCGGACAGGCGGGCGGCGCTGCTCCTGAAATAGTAACGGCTGGCCGCTTCGGCGCCGAACACGCCGTCGCCCCACTCGATCACGTTCAGGTAGATCTCGAAGATGCGCCGCTTGTCCATCACCGCCTCGAGCATCACGGTGATCACCGCCTCGTCGAGCTTGCGCCACGGCGTCTTCTTGCCCGACAGGAACAGGTTCTTCGCCAGTTGCTGGCTGATGGTCGAGCCGCCGGCGACGATGCGCCCCTGCTTGAGGTTCTTCTCGAACGCCGCCTCGATGCCGTCCCAGTCGAAGCCCTCGTGGTCGACGAACTTAGCGTCCTCGGCGGCGACGATCGCACGCTTGAGGTTGGGCGAGATCCGCTCGTACAGCACCCAGCGGTGCCTGAGTTCGGCGTCAGGGTTTTCTTCCTGCAATCGCGCCAGTTGCGCGCTCATGAACGCGCTGGCAGTCGGGTTCTGGCTACGCCAGTACACCAGATGGCCGAAGATCCACAGGTAGTAGAGAAAGATCAGCGCAAACAGCGCTGCCAGCAGCTTGAAAGCAAGGCGCATCAGAAGCAGACAGGTTACGGCGGGAAAAAACCGAGTGCGCCGCAGGTACACCCGGCACGGGAAGATCAGGCCAGCACTTCCCTGAGCAGGTTGGTCACGGTGCGGGTCGGCGGCTGCACGCCGCGCCAGATGCGGAACGACTCGGCCGCCTGTTCGACCAGCATGCCCAGCCCGTCGGCCAGCATGCCTGCGTTCTCGGCCTGCGCGCGCTGCAGGAAGGGCGTCAGCCCCTTGCTGTACACCATGTCGTAGGCCAGCGTGCGCGCGGAGAAGAGGCCGTGCGGGATAGGCGGCAACTCGCCGGACAGGCTGGTCGACGTGCCGTTGATCACGATGTCGAAGTGGCGGCCGGCCAGCTCGTCGTAGCCGACCGCCTCGACCTTGCCCTGCGCGGCGAAGTGGTGGGCGATCGCCTCGGCCTTGATCAGCGTACGGTTGGCGATGGTCACCCGGGCCGGCCCTTCGGCAAGCAAAGGCCCCAGCACGCCGCGCACCGCGCCGCCGGCGCCGAGCACCAGCACGCTTTTGCCGCTGATGGGGATGTCCAGGTTGTCGACGATGTCGCGCACCAGGCCGATACCGTCGGTGTTGTCGCCGTACAGGCGGCCGTCCGGCAGCAGCGCCAGCGTGTTGACGGCGTCGGCCATCCGCGCGCGCTCGCTCAGTTCGTCGGCCAGTCGGCGGGCGTCTCCCTTGAACGGCAGGGTGACGTTCAGCCCCTTGCCGCCTTCGGCAAAGAAGGCGCGCGCAGCCTCGGCAAACTGACCAAGCCCGGCGAACAGCTTTTCGTAACGGATATCCTGCGCGCATTCGCGCGCGAACTCGGCGTGGATGAACGGGGACTGGCTATGGGCAACCGGGTTGCCCACGACGGCGTAGCGATCGGTCATGTCGGGGTCGTCTTGGGCGGCCGCAGCCGCCGGATGGATGGGAATCGCGAACACTTTAGCGTCGCAGGGGGGCTCTCAGCAACCCATCGGCATGCAAAGGCGGGTCAGGCCTGCTGCCAGGGCAGGCCGTGCGCCTGCCAGCCGTTCACGCTGCCACGGTGGCCCGCACCGTCACGCTCACCCTCGAAGCCCTCGGCGATGTTGTACACGCTGGCGAAGCCGTTGGCCGCCAGCAGCCTGGCCGCGTCGTCCGAGCGCGCGCCGGTCCGGCACAGCAACAGCAGCACCGTCTCGGGGTCGACCTGGCGCTGCAGTTGGGCGAGGAAGTCCGGGTTGGGCAGCATGCCCGGCCAGGTCTTCCATTCGATGCATACCGCGCCCGGCACGCCGCCGACGAATTGCCACTCGGCCGCGGAGCGCACGTCGACCAGCCGCGCCTCGGGCAAGGCCTGCAACAAGGCCCACGCCTCCTGCGGCAACACGACGCCGGAATACGGCAGCACAAATTCCTGCGCACGCTGGTGCGCCTTATCAAGGATGGTGCCCACTTCGCTCATCGCCGGCTCCTCGCTCAGGGATCAAGATCAGACAGGTTCGAGCATACCGCGTCGGCCATGCATGGCCAAGCCGCCTCAATGCACCACAACAGTGCATTCGCACTACAAGATTCACCATGACAGTGCATGACCAGCACATCAACAAGCCGTTTGACTTATGGCAGAATGGTGTTGGCACCAAAATGCAGCTGGCACGGTTCATGCTTTTTGTCAGGCATCGCAGTCCCCTCACCCGAATACGCTACGCTCTCAAGGAGACCATTATGGCGGTTGCAGACGTTTTGAAACTGATCGAAGAAAACGACGTCAAGTTCGTCGACCTGCGTTTCACCGACACCCTCGGTAAAGAGCAGCACGTGACCATCCCCGCGCACGTGCTGACCGAAGATGCCGAAGAGTGGTTCGAGCGTGGCCACGCGTTCGACGGCTCGTCGATCGCCGGCTGGAAGGGCATCCAGGCCTCCGACATGCTGCTGATCGCCGACCCGGCCTCCGCCAAGATCGACCCGTTCTTCGACGAGCCGACCGTATTCATGAGCTGCGACGTGGTCGACCCGGCCGACGGCAAGGGCTACGACCGCTGCCCGCGCTCGATCGCCAAGCGCGCAGAAGCCTACCTGAAGGCCTCCGGCGTGGGTGACACCGCCTACTTCGGCCCGGAACCGGAATTCTTCGTGTTCGACAGCGTGACCTGGGGCACCGATATGTCGGGCACCTTCGTCAAGATCAAGTCCGAAGAAGCCGCGTGGGCGTCCGCGCAGGAATTCGAAGGCGGCAACACCGGCCACCGTCCGGGCATCAAGGGCGGCTACTTCCCGGTGCCGCCGGTCGACTCCGGCCAGGACCTGCGCTCGGCCATGGTGCTGCTGCTCGAAGAACTCGGCGTGCCGGTCGAAGTACACCACCACGAAGTGGCCACCGCCGGCCAGATGGAAATCGGTACCAAGTTCAGCACGCTGACCCAGCGCGCCGACTGGACCCAGATCATGAAGTACGTGATCCAGAACGTCGCGCACAGCTACGGCAAGACCGCGACCTTCATGCCCAAGCCCATCGTCGGCGACAACGGCTCCGGCATGCACGTGCACCAGTCGATCTGGAAGGACGGCAAGAACCTGTTCGCCGGCGACGGCTACGCGGGCCTGTCCGACACCGCGCTCTACTACATCGGCGGCATCATCAAGCACGCCAAGGCGCTGAACGCGATCACCAACCCGGGTACCAACTCGTACAAGCGTCTGGTGCCGCACTACGAGGCGCCGGTCAAGCTCGCGTACTCGGCGAAGAACCGTTCCGCTTCAATCCGCATCCCGCACGTGGCGAACCCGAAAGGCCGCCGCATCGAGGCGCGCTTCCCGGATCCGCTGTCCAACCCGTACCTGTGCTTCTCCGCGCTCCTGATGGCCGGCCTTGACGGCATCCAGAACAAGATCCACCCGGGCGACGCGGCCGACAAGAACCTGTACGACCTGCCGCCGGAAGAAGACAAGCTGATCCCGACCGTGTGCGCGTCGCTGGACGAAGCACTGGCGGCGCTGGACAAGGACCGCGAGTTCCTGACCCGCGGCGGCGTGTTCTCCAACGAATGGATCGACGCCTTCATCGAGCTGAAGATGAAGGAAGTGAACCTGACCCGCATGACCACCCACCCGGTCGAGTTCGCGATGTACTACAGCCTGTAAGCGGCAACGCAAGCAGCAACAACGGCAGCCTCGGCTGCCGTTTTTTCATGACGGGCGCCTCCGTTTTCCTTATCATTTCGCCATGAACCGGCCACGCGTCATCCTCAAGTCACTCACTGCCCTGCTGCTCGGCGTCGCCTGCGCCCACGCGGCGGCGACGACCATCTACAAGTTCGTCGACCAGGACGGGCATGTCACCTACAGCAACATCCCGGTACGCGGCGCGCAGAAGATCGATGTGCGCGTGACGGGCAGCCAGGGCGGGCCAGCCGCACACACGCCCCGTGCCAGCAGCCGCGCCCCCGCCCCGGCGCCGGGCAACTTCCCCAGCGTCTCGGCGAGCACCCAGCAGCAGCGAGACAGCGGCCGCCGCCAGATCCTGCAGACCGAGCTTGCCAACGAACAGCAGGCGCTCGATGCGGCCCGCCGTGCGCTGCTCGACGCTGAAGCCAAACGGCAGCCCGACCAGGGCAAGCTGCGTGCGCAGGTGCAGGACCGCGAGCGCAATGTGGCGGCACTGCAAAAGGAGCTGGGCCAGTAAGGCCCATGCTTGCACCAGATTGGTGCGTCGTGCATGCTGGTCTCTGCCCCGGGCAGGAGCGTTTCTTGCTAGCTAGGGCTGCAACATCCCCAGGGAGAGCCCATGCACGCGCCAAGCTACGAAGGACTCGAGCTTCTCGACACCCCCGTCCTCATCATCGAGGCCGACGGTCGCGTCGCCTACGCCAATCCGGCCAGCGAAAGCCTGTTCGGCGCCGGTAGCCGCGAACTGAACCGGCACCGCCTGTACGACCTGTTTACCGATGCCCGCGCGCTCGAACACGCGGTCGGCAACGCCTTCTCGCACCAGACCAGTTTCATCGAACACGACCTCGAGCTCACACTGCGCAACGAGCAGACGCTGCCGATCGGCCTGACCGTCACCCCCGTCCACGGTGCGCAGCTTGCGCTGATCGAGCTCAGGCTGCTCGACCAGCAAAAGCGCATCGCCAACGAGGAACGGCTGCTCTTGCAGCAGCACGCCAACCGCGAGCTGATCCGCAACCTCGCGCACGAGATCAAGAACCCGCTGGGCGGCATCCGCGGGGCGGCACAGCTGCTCGAGCACGAGCTGGCCGGCCGCGAAGACCTGCTCGAGTACACGCAGGTCATCCGCGAGGAGGCGCTGCGCCTGCAGTCGCTGGTCGACCGCATGCTCGCGCCGCAGCAGCGGCAGGTGTCGAGCGAAACTAATATCCACGAGATCCTCGAACGCGTGCGCAGCATCGTGCTGGCGGAGTTCCGCAGCGGCCTGTGCGTGCGCCGCGACTACGACGTCAGCCTGCCGCAACTGGTCGCCGACAAGGAGCAGCTGATCCAGGTGGTGCTCAACCTGGTGCGCAACGCGGCGCAGGCGATGCACGGCCGGGGCAACATCCTGCTGAAGACACGGATCTGCCGCCAGGTCACCCTCGCCCGCAGGCGCTACCCGCTGGCACTGAAATTGCAAGTAATCGACGACGGCCCCGGCATCCCCGAGGCGATCCGCGACCATGTGTTCTACCCGCTGGTCACCGGGCGCGCCGAAGGCACCGGGCTTGGCCTGACCCTCGCGCAAGCCTTCGTGCACCAGCACGGGGGCGCCATCGAGTTCGACAGCCGGGCAGGACACACCTGCTTCACCGTCACCCTGCCCTTCAGGCCGGAAGACGGCGTGCAGCAGGCGACCAGACCATAAGAAACGAGGAGAAACCATGCTCAATCCGGTGTGGATCGTCGACGACGACAAGGCCATCCGCTGGGTGCTGGAAAAGGCGCTGACCCGCGCCGGCATCCGCTACACGAGTTTCAGTACCGCCGACGACGCGCTCAACGCGCTGTACGACCACACGCCGCAGACGGTGATCAGCGATATCCGCATGCCGGGCACCGACGGGCTGAAGTTCCTCGCCAAGCTCAAGGCCGAGCACCCGGCGCTGCCGGTGATCGTGATGACCGCGCACGCTGACCTCGACTCGGCCGTCTCGGCGTTCCAGGGCGGCGCGTTCGAGTACCTGCCCAAGCCGTTCGACGTTGACCAGGCCGTCCAGCTGATCGAGCGCGCGCTCGCCGAATACGGCGACGCCGGCAGCGACGCGCTCGGCGAGGAAGCGCTGCCTGCGCTGCTGGGGCAGGCACCGGCGATGCAGGACGTGTTCCGCGCCATCGGCCGGCTGTCGCAATCGAACGTGACGGTACTGATCACCGGCGAATCGGGCACCGGCAAGGAACGCGTCGCCGAGGCACTACACCGCCACTCGGTACGGGCGAGCCGCCCCTTCATCGCGATCAACACCGCCGCGATCCCGCGTGACCTGCTCGAATCCGAGCTGTTCGGCCACGAAAAGGGCGCGTTCACCGGCGCGGCGGCGACGCGGCGCGGCCGTTTCGAGGAAGCCGAAGGCGGCACGCTGTTCCTCGACGAGATCGGCGACATGCCGACCGAACTGCAGACCCGCTTGCTGCGCGTGCTCTCCGACGGGCACTTCTACCGGGTCGGCGGCCATACGCCGATCCGCGCCAACGTGCGGGTCATCGCCGCGACGCACCAGAACCTCGAGGACCGTGTGCGGCAAGGCCAGTTCCGCGAAGACCTGTACCACCGTCTCAACGTCATCCGCCTGCGCCTGCCGCCGCTGCGCGAGCGACGCGAGGACATTCCCTTGCTGCTGCGCCACTTTCTCGCGCGCAGCGCCCTGCAGCTGGGCGTCGACAGCAAACGCCTCACCGACGGCGCGATGGCCGCCATCAGCGACGCGCCCTTCCCCGGCAACGTGCGCGAACTGGAAAACCTGTGCCAGTGGCTGACCGTGATGGCGCCCGGGCAGACGGTCGACTTGTGCGACCTGCCGCCCGAATTCCGCCAGGTCCAGGGCAGTAGCGCCGCGCCGGCTGCCGCCGGCAGTGACTGGTGTGCGCAGCTGTCCGCCGAGGTCGAGCAGCGGCTCGCCGCCGGCGAGACAGGCATCATCGACGAACTGGTGCAGCGCTTCGAGCTGACCTGCATCCGCGCCGGGCTCGCGCACACCGGCGGGCGCCGCGTCGAGGCGGCGCAGTTGCTCGGCTGGGGACGCAACACGCTGACGCGCAAGATCCAGGAGTTGGGGCTCGAACCAGCCAGCGAATGATGTCTGCGGTCATCCGAACACAAAAAAAGCGCCCCGGTTCGGGGCGCTTTGGCGTGCACGGTTCTGACCTTACTTCTTGGCAGCCAGACCGTTGTTGGCGACATCGTCCAGCAACAGGATCATGCCGACGGTACGCGGCGCGAAGGTGTTGAGGTCCGCCGTCTCCTTGTTCAGGTCGTGCTCGTAGTCGGTTTCCACGCCCAGGCCGTCGATGGTCGGGATATGCTTGGACGTGAAGTTGCCGATGGTCACGCCACCACCCGACCATTCAACCACCTTGGCGCCGTACTGCTGCTTGATGATGTTCTTGTACGACTCGACCATGCGTGCCGCCTGCGGCGTCTTGGCCATCGCCGGCAGCGTCGAGAACGGGCCCTTCAGCTCGATACGGGTGCCGCCCACGCTCGGGGTCGCGGCGATCTTCTTGATCGCGGAGTCGAGCTTCTGCATCAGCGCCGGGTCGTAGGCACGGACCTCGAACTTGGCCAGCGCGTCAGCCGGCACGCTATTGCGTTTCTTGTTGCCGGTCTCGACCACGCCGAAGTTGATCGTCACTTCGGGGATGTACTGGCCGTGGTCGCTCAGGCCGCGCTTTTTCAGGCCTTCGGCGGAGAACTGCGCCGGGTCTTTCGGCAGCGGCGACGCCAGCTTCATGATGCGGGTGATCTGGTTGGCCAGTTCGACCGTCGCGCTGGCCGACGACTGCGGCGCGTTGCCCGCGTGGCCGGTCACCCCGTGCACCTTGAGGTCGTAGTTGGCCGACCACTTGCGCTGGGTGGTCAGGCCCCAGTCCGGACGCGAGGTATCGACCGACAGCGTCAGGTCGGCCTGCTTGGAGAGTTCCTCGAGCAGTTGCTCCTCGAGGTCAGAGCCGACTTCCTCTTCACCGTCGAAGTAGAAAATCATCTCGCCGTAGTTCTTGTAACCCAGTTTTTCCAGGCTCTGCGCGAAGTGCAGCAGCTGGGCGACGGACGCCTTGCTGTCACCGACGCCCGGACCCTTGGCGATGCCGGTCTTGGGGTCGAAGCTGTACGGCTGCTTGGCCAGGCTGCCGACCGGCTGCACGGTGTCTGTGTGGCCGAGGATCAGCACGCGCTGCTTGCCCTCGCCCTTCTTGCGGGCGATCACGTGGGTGCTGCTGTCGTTCTCGCGGAAGCTCACGGTGTAGCCCAGCGGCTCAAACTTGGCTTTCAGCCATTCGGCCATCTTGCGGCTGCCAGCCTTGTCGCCGGTCGGCGACTCGATCTCGGTGATCGTCTTGTGGTCCTGGACAAACGCCGGGAACTGGCCTTCGACCGTCGCCTTGACCTTGGCTGCGTCGAGCGGCGCGGCAAAGGCGGACATGGAAAAGGCGGCCAAGCAGGCTGCCGTCAGCGGTGCGACACGAAGGTAAGACATGGAATGCCTCCAGTTTGCTTGGTAATCAGGTGCGGCAAGCTTAGCGTCTACCATCAAGTCCATTCCATTATTATTTTATAATAATTTGACTTCGAGCAAGATTAGAACAAGGATATCTGGCAGAAGCCGTCTATATGCGACCAGCAGCAATAATGGGAGTAGTGTAGAGGCGTGTAAATTGCAAAACCCCCAGCTCATTGAGCTGGGGGTCTGCGGATGGGGCGTCTGGCGGTGTCCTACTTT